>NZ_JBTTIH010000001.1:4802500-6037500 GCF_054719535.1 Mesorhizobium sp. W050
CAGCGCGTCGAGGCCGGCGGAGGCCTGCTCGCGTGTGGATTCCGCAGTGAGGCGTCTCGCTTCGGCCAGTTTGCCAGCGAGATCGGGATGGGCGTTGAGGACGCCGATCCGCTCGGTTTCGCTGGCGGCGCGGAAGACGCGGCAGAGCGCATTGTGCAGGCCGCCGGCGCTGTCATGCGCCGGCCCAAGCTCCAGCTCATAGGCACGTTCGGCGATCCAGGGCGAATGTTCGAACACGCCGCCGAAAGTGTCGACGAAGGTTTCGAACTCCATCTTCGACGGCTTGAGCGCCGCCGGCTGGTAGGGGTGGTTCTTCTGCCAGTGCCTGGCGATATCGATCCGCCGCGCCAGCCAGACCTTGTCGTGCGATTTCACATAGTCGACGAAGCGCTTCAGCGCCGCCACCCGACCAGGACGTCCGACGAGGCGGCAATGCAGGCCGATGTTCATCATCCGCGGCCGGCCCGCTTTGCCCTCGGCAAAGAGCGTGTCGAAACTGTCCTTCAAATAGGCGAAGAACTGGTCGCCGGAATTGAATCCCTGCGGCGTGGCGAAACGCATGTCGTTGGCATCGAGCGTGTAGGGGATGACGAGTTGCGCGCCGCCGCTGTGCTCGAACCAGTAGGGCAGTTCGTCGTCATAAGTGTCCGACACATAGTCGAAGCCGCCCTCTTCGGCCACCAACCCCACCGTATTGACCGAGGTGCGGCCGGTGTACCAGCCGGTCGGCCGTTGGCCCGTCACCTCGTAGTGCAGCTTGATCGCCGCTTCGAGGTCGCGGCGCTCGTCCTCGGCGCTGTGGTCGCGGTAGTCGATCCATTTCAGGCCGTGCGAGGCCATTTCCCAGCCGGCCTCCTGCATCGCCGCCACCTGGTCGGGCGACCGGGCTAATGCTGAGGCGACCCCATAGCAGGTCACCGGCACTTGCGCCTCGCTGAACAGGCGCAGCAGCCGCCAGAAGCCTGCCCGCGCGCCATATTCGTAGATCGATTCCATGTTCCAGTGGCGCAGGCCGACCCAGGGCGCGGCGCCGACGATTTCCGACAGGAAGGCTTCCGAGGCCTTGTCGCCGTGCAGCACGCAGTTCTCGCCGCCTTCCTCGTAGTTGACGACGAATTGGACGGCCACATGCGCACCGCCCGGCCATTTCGGATCCGGCGGATTGGCTCCGTAGCCGCGCATGTCTCTAGAGTAACGCATTGCCCCTCCCCGCCGGACGCTGCCGGAAGTTGTGATCAGGATAGTCGAAAGGGTTGCTCGCGCATTCCCCCGAAATTTTTGAAAGTGTTTTTGTGCCACTCCGCTCGACCGGGACTTATGCATCGCCTTTAATTGGCGCACAATTCACTGCTTTGTTCGGCTGTATCGGAAATGGGAGGCGCCAGTGGCAGAAACGTCGAAAGCCGATGGCGGACGTCTGACGACGCATGTGCTCGACACCGCGACCGGCAAGCCGGCGGCGGGCCTGTCGATCGCGCTTTATCATCTTGAGAGCGACGCGCGGATACATTTGAAGACCGTCGTCACAAATGCCGACGGCCGCTGCGATGCGCCGCTGCTGGCAGGAGCGGAATTCCGCCTCGGCGAATACGAACTGGTGTTCGCCGCCGGTGACTATCTACGCGGCCAGGGCACCAAACTGCCGGAACCGGCCTTCCTCGACAGTGTGCCGATCCGCTTCGGCATGGCGGAATCCGTGCATTATCATGTGCCGTTGCTTATCTCTCCTTATGGCTACTCGACCTACAGGGGGAGCTGACGCATGGCCAAGATCACAATACGCAACGAGATCCGCTTCATCCTCAATGGCAGGGATGTCGCGCTGTCGTCGGTGGCGCCCGACGCGACCTTGCTCGACTGGCTGCGGCTCGACCGCTCGCTGCGCGGCACCAAGGAAGGCTGCGCCGAGGGCGATTGCGGCGCCTGCACGGTCCTGGTCGGAAAATTGTCCGCCGGCAAGCTGGTTTATGAAAGCGTCAACGCCTGCATCCGTTTCCTCGGTTCGCTCGACGGCACCCATGTCGTCACCGTCGAGCATCTGCGCGGCGCGCCTGGCCAATTGCATCCGGTGCAGCAGGCGATGGTCGATTTCCACGCTTCGCAATGCGGCTTCTGCACGCCGGGCTTCGTCATGTCGCTCTACGGCTTGTGGATGAAGTCGCCGGACCCGTCGAATGCGGCGATCGAGAAGGCCTTGCAAGGCAATCTTTGCCGCTGCACCGGCTATGAGGCAATCATGCGCGCCGCGCGTGCCATCTCCAGCTACGGCAAGGCGGCGAAGGATCCGCTGGCGGCCGAGCGCAAGGCGATCACCGCCAGGCTCGAGGCTATGCATGACGGTGCCCGCGTCGAAATCGGCGCCGGCAAGCTGAGGTTGGTCGTCCCGGCCAACGCCGATGATTTCGCCGCTGTACTGGATAAGGAACCCGACGCCACTGTTGTCGCCGGCTCGACCGACGTCGGCCTGTGGGTCACCAAGCACATGCGCGACATCTCACCGGTAGTCTTCATCGGCAATCTCGAGGGGCTGTGCGCGATCTCCGAAGACAATGACGTCATCACCATCGGAGCCGGCGTTACCTACACCGACGCCTTCGCGACACTGGCCAAGCGCATCCCCGCGCTCGGGCCATTGTTCGACCGCATCGGCGGCGAACAGGTACGAAACATGGGCACCATCGGCGGCAACATCGCCAATGGCTCGCCGATCGGCGACACGCCGCCGCCCCTGATCGCGCTTGGTGCGCAACTGACGCTGCGCCGCGGCAAGAAGCGGCGCACCATCGCGCTCGAGGATTTCTTCATCGCCTATGGCAAGCAGGACCGGCAGCCAGGCGAATTCGTCGAGGCCGTGCACGTTCCCGTGCCGGCCAAGGGCACGAAGTTTGCCGTCTACAAGATCACCAAGCGCCGCGACGAGGACATCACCGCAGCCCTTGGCGCCTTTTTCCTCGACCTGGCCAAGGATGGCACGGTGGCCGATGTCTGCATCGCCTATGGCGGCATGGCGGCGACCCCAAAGCGGGCTTTCGGTGTCGAAAAAGCGCTGCTCGGCAAGCCGTGGACGGAGACGACGGTGGAAGCGGCCATGGCTGAATATGCCGGCGATTTCACCCCGCTGACCGATATGCGGGCATCGGCCGAATACCGGGCGCTGGCGGCCAGGAACCTGCTGCTGCGCTTTTTTGCCGAAACCAGCGGCAGCAAGGCGCCGTTCCAGGTGTCACGCAACGAGGCGGCCTGATGAACAAGCACGCCTCTCCAGATCTCAAGGCGCAGAAGATTTCCGGTGGCGTCGCCGCCGACCAGCGCCACGATTCCGCGCACAAGCATGTCAGCGGCAGCGCGGTCTATATCGACGATATGCCGGAACCGGCGGGCATGCTGCATGGCTGCCTCGGCCTGTCCACGGCGACGCATGCGACGATCAGCAAAATGGATCTGTCGGCGGTGCGCGCGGCGCCGGGCGTCGTCGATGTGCTGACGGCCAAGGACGTTCCGGGCGAAAATGACATTTCGCCGACCGGCCGCCACGACGAGCCGGTGCTGGCCGACGACAAGGTGCAGTTTTATGGTCAGCCGATCTTCTGCGTCATTGCCAAGACGCGCGAACAGGCGCGCCGCGCCACCCGGCTGGCCAAGGTCGAATACAGTCCATTGCCTTTCGTCACCGACATTGGCGACCTCGACCCCCGCAAGGACAAGCTGGTCACGCCGCCGCTCACGCTGAAGCGTGGCGATGCCGCTGCCGCGATCAAGGCGGCACCGCGCCGGCTGAAGGGCAAGATGCGCATCGGCGGCCAGGAGCATTTCTATCTGGAAGGCCATATCGCCGTGGCCATTCCCGGCGAGGACCAGGACGTCACCATCTATTCCTCGACCCAGCATCCGAGCGAAGTGCAGCATATGGTCAGCCATGCGCTGGGCGTGCCGAGCAATGCCATCACGGTGGAAATCCGCCGTATGGGCGGTGGCTTCGGCGGGAAGGAGACGCAAGGCAACCAGTTTGCGGCATTGGCGGCGATCGCCGCCAAGAAACACCATCGCGCGGTCAAGATCCGGCCCGACCGTGACGACGACATGATTGCCACCGGCAAGCGCCATGACTTCCTCGTCGACTACGAAGTAGGTTTCGACGACGCCGGCAACATTCTTGGCGTCGACTTCATGTTCGCGGCGCGTTGCGGCTTTTCATCGGACCTGTCCGGCCCGGTCACCGACCGCGCGCTGTTCCATTGCGACAACACCTATTTCTGGCCGGCGGTGCATGCGCAATCGGCGCCGCTTTACACCAACACCGTGTCGAACACGGCGTTTCGCGGCTTCGGCGGCCCGCAAGGCATGGTCGGCGCCGAACGCGTCATCGACGAGGTTGCCTTTGCCGTCGGCAAGGACCCGCTCGAAATCCGCAAGCAGAATTTTTATGGCACCAGTGGTGATAAAGACGGGGGCCGCAACGTCACCCCGTATCACCAGACGGTCGAGGACAACATCATCCACCGCATCGTCGCCGAGCTGGAGGCGAGCGCCGACTATGCGGGGCGCCGCCGCATCATCCAGGCCTTCAACGCCAACAGCCGCTTCATCAAGCGCGGCCTGGCGCTGACGCCGGTCAAATTCGGCATCTCTTTCACGGCCACCCACTACAACCAGGCCGGCGCGCTGGTGCATGTCTACACCGACGGTTCGGTGCATCTGAATCACGGCGGCACCGAGATGGGGCAAGGCCTCTACGTCAAGGTGGCGCAGGTGGTGGCGGAAGAGTTCCAGATCGACCTCGACCAGGTCAAGATCACCGCGACGACCACCGGCAAGGTGCCCAACACTTCGGCCACCGCGGCGTCGTCCGGCACCGACCTCAACGGCATGGCGGCGCAGAACGGCGCCCGCCAGATCAAGGAACGGCTGACCGACTTCGCCGCCGAAAAATACCAGGTGCCGCGCGAGCAGGTGCTTTTCCTGCCCAACCGGGTGCGCATCGGCAACCAGGAGATCGCCTTCACCGACCTTGTCAAGCAGGCCTATATGGCCCGCATCCAACTGTCGGCGGCGGGTTTTTACAAGACGCCGAAAATCCACTGGAACCGTGACAAGGGCGAGGGCCGTCCGTTCTATTATTTCGCCTATGGCGCCTCGTGCTCGGAAGTCTCGGTCGACACGCTGACCGGCGAATATGTCGTCGAGCGCACCGACATATTGCATGAAACCGGCCGCTCGCTGAACCGCGCCATCGATCTCGGCCAGATCGAGGGCGGCTTCATCCAGGGCATGGGCTGGCTGACGACGGAGGAGCTGTGGTGGGACGACAAGGGCCGGCTGCGCACGCATGCGCCGTCGACCTATAAGATCCCGCTCGCGTCCGACCGGCCGAAGATATTCAACGTCACGCTGGCCGACTGGCCGGAGGCCAACGAGCCGACGGTGCACCGTTCCAAGGCGGTCGGCGAACCGCCCTTCCCGCTCGGCATGTCTGTGCTGCATGCGCTGTCGGACGCGGTGGCAAGTGTGGCCGATCATAAGGTCTGTCCGCGTCTCGACGCTCCTGCAACACCAGAACGGGTGCTGATGGCGATCGAACGGTTGAAGGGTGAAGCCGAGAATAGCGCCTGACTCTGACCTGGATTCTGGCAAAACGTGCAATTCAGACTGAAAAACTCTATATTTCCCGTACGGGAATGCGAAATATGAACTCGAAAGTGCAAAGCCTCAGAGCTTTTCTCGCCAGCGCCGGCCGGCTTGCTCTGGTCGAAGTGGCCGGCACCAAAGGCTCGACTCCGCGCGAGAAGGGCGCCTTCATGCTCGTATCGCAGGCGGCGATTTTTGGCACGATCGGCGGCGGTCAGCTCGAGTACATGGCGATCGACAAGGCGAGGCAGATGGTGGGGTCTTCACCCTCCCCCTTGTGGGGAGGGTCGGCCGGCGAAGCCGGCCGGGGTGGGGGTGCGGACGATCGTGCCAAGCCACCCCGTTTCGCGGACGCCGCCACGCGGCGTCCGCTCACCGACCCTCCCCACAAGGGGGAGGGTAAAGAAGCCCGCATCGGCTTCGACGAAGTCTGCGCCACGCTTGACGTGCCGCTAGGTCCCGAGATCGGCCAGTGCTGCGGCGGGCGCGTCGAAGTCTTGATCCGTATCGTCGATGCCGCGCTTGCTGCCGAGCTGATTGCGGCCGCAGAAGCCGAGGAAGCCCACCTGCCGCATGTCTATATGTTCGGCGGCGGCCATGTCGGCCAGGCGCTGGCCGCGACGGTAGCACTTCTTCCCGTGCATGGCGTCGTCATTGAGACGCGGGCCGAAGCGCTGGAAGACATGCCGGAGACGGTCGAGAGGCGGCTGACGCCGATGCCCGAGGCCGAGGTGCGAAACGCTCCCGCCGGCACCGCCTTCGCCATCCTCACCCACGACCATGCGCTGGATTTCCTCATCGTCGCCGAGGCGCTGAAGCGCGACGACGCGGCCTATGTCGGCATGATCGGCTCGAAAACCAAGAGAGCGACGTTCAGGAACTGGTTCCTGAAATCGGCGGATGGCACGGAGGCTGAGTTGGCCCGCCTCGTCTCCCCGATCGGCGGCGACGCCGTCAGGGACAAGCGCCCGCCGGTGATCGCGGCGCTCGCGGCAGCCGAGATCATGACGGCACTGGTCGTTCACAACACCGCGCCGAATGCCGACCATGAAGTCCAGCACAAGATGATGGCCGGCTAAGCTTCGGCGCGGCTAAGCAGGCCGCTTCAGGCCAAGATGATCTCGCAAGGTGCTGCCTTCGTATTCCCGACGGAACAGTCCGCGCCGCTGCAGTTCCGGCACCACGAGTTCGCAAAAGGCATCGAGCTCGCCGGGGAAGTATGACGGCATGACGTTGAAGCCGTCCGCGCCGCCGCCCTCGAACCGCGCCTGCAATTCGTCAGCGATCTGCACCGGCGTGCCGACGATACGCCAGTGGCCACGTGCGCCGGCGAAATGGCGCGCAAGCTGGCGGATCGACAGGCCGTCGCGGCGCGATTGTTCGATGACCAGCGCCTGGCGGCTTTTCATGCCCTCGGTCTCCGGCAGTTCGGGCAGCGGTCCGTCGATCGGATAGCTCCCGAGATCGGAGATGCTGAGATAGCTGGACAGCAGCGCCACGCCGACATCGTCCGGGATCAGCGCCTGCAATTCCTCCTGTTTCTCCCGCGCTTCGGCCTCGGTGTCTGCCACCACCGGGGAGACGCCGGGCATGATCTTGATGTCGTCGGGTTCTCGCCCATAGGCCGCCATACGGCCCCTGAGGTCGTCGTAAAAGGCCTTGGCTTCCTCGAGGGTCTGCGCCGCCGTGAACACGACGTCGGCCGTGCGTGCGGCAAGGTCGCGGCCGACATCCGAGGCGCCGGCCTGCACCATCACCGGCGCGCCCTGCGGCGAGCGCGGCAGGTCGAGCGGGTCGCGCACCGAAAAGCTCTGGCCGTTGTGGCCGTGAAAGCCACTGCCTTGCCAAAGTCCTGATACCACCTCGGCGAATTCGCGCGCCCGCTCGTAGCGGTCGGCATGCGGTTTCAGGCCCGTCGCGCCGAAATTGGCGGCTTCGATGGGGCTGGCCGACGTCACCAGGTTCCAGCCAGCCCGGCCACCACTCAGATGATCGATCGAGAGAAAGGTGCGCGCCAGACCGTAGGGCTCGTTGTAGCTGGTCGAGGCCGTCGAAACGAGGCCGATGCGGCTGGTCTGGACGGCGAGCGCGGACAGCAGGCTGATCGGCTCGAAGCCGATCGAGCGTGAGGTCTGGCTGGCGATGCCGACATTGGCTTCGCGCAGGCCGGCGGCGTCCTCGCAGAACACCATGTCGAACTTCGCCGCTTCCGCCGTGCGCGCCAGCCGGATGTAATGATCGATGTCGATGCCTGCCGTGACATGCGCCTTGGGGTGACGCCAGGCGGCGATGTGGTGGCCCGTCGCCCACAGGAAGGCGCCAAGCTTCATCTGGCGGGTCATTGCGCTCCTCCGGCAAGTCTGAGATGCGAGCGCAAGGTGGTGCCGGGATAATCCGGGCGGACGAGGCCGCGGCGCTGCAATTCCGGCAGCACGCGGCCGATGAAACCGTCAATCGCCGCAGGCGGTATTGCGATGTTGAACCCGTCGCAGCTTTGCGAGCTGAACCATGTTTCGAGCGCGTTGGCAGCGACATCTGCGCCAACGTTCAGCAGCAGCTTGACCGCACCCGGATCGCGTCCGCAGGCCACAACGCGGCGCTTGAGATCGTCATGGCGCGCCTTGGGGTCCTTTGTGGGTCTGTCCAGCAGGACGACATCGGCAGTGCGGGCGGCGATATCCAGGTCGGCCTCGGACAGGCCGGACAGCACCAGCACCGGCGTATCCTGCGGCGAGCGCGCGACGTTCAGCGGCCCGCGCACGGAGAAAAATTCGCCCTTGTGGTCGAGCAGGTGCATTTTTTCGGGATCGTGGAAGCGGCCGCCGATCTTGTCGAACAGCAGCGCGTCGGCATCCCAGCCCTGCCACAGGCGCTGAACGATGCCGATGTATTCCTGCGTGCGGCGGCGGAACACATCGTCGGAAAATCCATCCGGCCGGCTGAAATTGGCGGCTTCCCGTGGCGCCTGCGCCATGGTCGCGTGCCAGCCGGCGCGGCCATGGCTGATGATGTCGAGCGAAGCAAAACGGCGCGCCAGATTGTACGGCTGGTGAGCCACCGTCGAGGCTGCAGCGACAAGGCCGATCCGACTTGTCACCGTCGCCAGCGCCGCCAGCAAGGTCGTCGCTTCGAAAGAACTCGACCCGGCGCTGTTCGGCGCGGAATCATCGAGGACAATCATGTCCAGCCCCGCCGCTTCCGCTTGCTTGGCAAAGCCGGCCAGGTCGCTAAACCCGAGCGGCTGCCCGGAAGTAATGTTGAGCGAAACGGCAAGATGCATTGTGGCTTGCTGGTCAGTCGGCATGGGACCATCGATCATAGGGCGGCGTATTCGAACCTAAGGTCACCTGCTTGTAAGACAACCCTGGCGACTGGGCCAACAGCCCCTCACTTGCCGGCCAGCAAATCCTTGATCAGCCGCTGGCAACGCTCGGCCATGAAGTCGAGCAACAGCCGCACCTTTGGATCCTGCAGCTTCTTGTGCGGATAGACGGCGGCGAACTGCACCGGCGTTGGCGGCGTGCTGGCCAGGATGACCTGCAGCCGCCGGTCGCGGATGAAGGGTTCGACCTCGAAGCGCGGCTTGTTGATGATGCCGCGGCCCGACAGCGCCCAGCCGGTCAGCACATCGCCATCGTCGGTGTCGTAGGGGCCGTGCACCTCGAATTTCTGCGGGCCGGACGGCGTCTGCAGCGTCCAGACATATTCGCGCGCCCCGGAATAGCGCAGCATCAGGCAGTCGTGCTTCTTGCCGATCAGCTCCTGTGGCTCCACCGGCTCGCCGCGCGCTTCGAGATATTTCGGTGCCGCCACCAGCACGCGTTCACATTCCATGATGCCGCGCATCCGCAGGCTGGAATCCTCGATGATGCCGAGCTTGAAGGCGACGTCGATGCCTTCCTTCATGATGTCGATATTGTGGTCGGAGAGCCTCAGCCGCACCTCGATATCGGGGTATTTGTCGTGGAAATCCGGAATGCCCGACGCCACCAGCCGCCGTCCGAGGCCGAGCGGTGCGGTCACCTTGATGGTGCCGCGCGGTTGGCCGGAAAGCGCCGAAACCGCGGCTTCCGCCTCGGTGATAGCCTCCAGCACCTGCTTGGCGCCGGAGTAGAACACCGTGCCATGCTCCGTCGGCATCAATTGCCGTGTGGTGCGGTTGAACAGCCGCACGCCGAGGTGTTTTTCCAGCTCCTTGATGCGGTTGGAGGCGACCGCCGGCGAAATGCGCATGTCGCGGCCCGCCGCCGAGAGATTGCCAAGCTCGACGACGCGGACGAAGACGGCGATGTTGTCGAGATAGGCCATTCGTGGCTCTTTATGTGGCGGCGTACGTGGTCAGCCTAGTATTTTCCATTTTTTTTTGAAAGTCATCGTACACCTCGCCTCTTTTCGTTTGCGCCCCACACCGTAAAGTCAGCCGATCGGCAGGACGATTTCACATGATGGATTTCGCGATTTTCTGGGACTGGCTGAGTTTCGCCGTGCGCTGGCTGCACGTCGTCACCGGCATCGCCTGGATCGGCTCGTCCTTCTATTTCGTCGCGCTCGACCTTGGCCTGCGCCAGCGCCCCGGCATGCCGGTCGGCGCATTCGGCGAGGAATGGCAGGTGCATGGCGGCGGCTTCTACCACGTCCAGAAATATCTGGTGGCGCCGGCCGAAATGCCGGAACACCTGACCTGGTTCAAGTGGGAATCCTACGCCACCTGGCTGTCCGGCTTCGCCATGCTGTGCGTGGTCTACTATGCCGGCGCCGATTTGTTCCTGATCGACCCCAATGTGCTGCCGATGTCGGTGCCGGTCGGCATCCTTTTGTCGATGGCCACCATCGGCGTCGGCTGGGTAGTCTACGATCTGCTCTGCCGCTCGCCGCTCGGCAAAAGTGACACCGGACTGATGCTGGTGCTCTACGGCGTGCTGGTGTTCATCGCATGGGGTCTGACGCATCTGTTCACCGGCCGCGCCGCTTTCCTGCATCTCGGCGCCATCACCGCCACGATCATGTCGGCCAATGTCTTCATGGTGATCATTCCAAACCAGAAGATCGTCGTCGCCGACCTGATTGCCGGCCGCAAGCCCGACCCGAAATACGGCAAGATCGCCAAGCAGCGCTCGCTGCACAACAATTACCTGACGCTGCCCGTGCTGTTCCTGATGCTGTCGAACCACTATCCGCTGGCGTTTGCGACGGAGTTCAACTGGGTCATCGCCTCGCTGGTGTTCATCATCGGCGTCTTGATCCGGCACTATTTCAACACCGTGCATAAGCGTGCCGGCAACCCCCACTGGACCTGGATGGCGGCTGCGGTGCTATTCGTCATCATCATGTGGCTGTCGACAGCGCCGAAAATACTGACCGGCGAGCCCAAGGCATCCGCCGCGGCCGAAGTCTATATCGCCTCGTCGCATTTCCCGGCGGTGCGCGACACCGTGCTTGGCCGCTGCTCGATGTGCCATACGGCCGAGCCGGTCTATGAAGGCATCTACCATGCGCCGAAGGGCGTGATGCTCGACACCGACGCCAGCATTGCCGAGCATGCGCGTGAAATCTATTTGCAGGCCGGGCGCAGCCACGCCATGCCGCCCGCCAACGTCACCCAGATCAGCGACAAGGAAAGGGCGCTGCTGGTCGCCTGGTTCGAAGGCGCAGGGAAATAAGCATGACTTCGACACTTCTGCGCGGCCGCACGCTGAGCTTTTTGCGCTTGCCCGAAGCCATCACCGACCATGCCGCCTGGCGCTATGAGGAGGATGGCGGCCTGCTGATCCGCGATGGCCGAATCGTTGCCGCCGGCGCCTACGCTGATGTGGAAAGGCAGGCTGGCGACGGTGCGAAAAAGATCGATCATCGGCCGCATCTGTTGCTGCCAGGCTTCATCGACGCGCACGCGCATTTTCCGCAGATGCAGGTCATCGCCTCCTATGGCGCCGAACTGCTCGACTGGCTGAACACCTACACCTTTCCCGAAGAGACCAAATTCGCAAATGCCCAGCACGGCCGCCGCATCGCGCGGCTGTTTTTGGATGAAATGGTGCGCCACGGCACGACGACGATCGCCGCGTATTGCTCGGTGCACAAGGCCTCGGCCGAGGCGTTCTTTGCCGAATCGCACGCGCGCGGCATGCTCAACATTGCCGGCAAGGTGATGATGGACCGCAACGCGCCGGCAGGCGTGCTCGACACACCGCAATCGGGCTATGACGACACCAAGGCGCTGATTGCGGAATGGCACGGCAAGGGCCGCCAGCTTTATGCGATCACGCCGCGCTTCGCCATCACCTCTTCGCCCGAACAGTTGGAGATGGCCGGCGCGCTCTGCCGCGAGCATCCCGATCTGCATATGCAGACGCATCTGTCGGAAAACCACGCCGAAATCGCCTTCACGCAAAAACTCTATCCGCAGGCGCGCGACTACACCGATGTCTACGAGCAGTATGGCCTGCTGGGGCCAAAGAGCCTGTTCGGCCACTGCATCCATCTCTCGGAACGCGAGGCCGATGCGCTGTCGGACAGCGGCTCGGTGGCGGTGTTCTGCCCGACCTCGAACCTGTTCCTCGGCTCCGGCCTGTTCGATTACCAGCGCTTTCGGCGCCGCGACAAGCCGCTGCGCATCGCCGCGGCCAGCGATGTCGGCGGCGGCACCAACTATTCGATGCTGCGCACCATGGACGAGGGCTACAAGGTGATTGCGCTGAATGGCGAAAAGCTGAACCCGTTCCAGTCCTTCTGGCAATTAACACGTGGCAATGCCGAGGCGCTGTCTGTGGCGGACAAGGTCGGCACGCTGGATGAAGGCACCGACGCGGACATCACCGTGCTCGACGCCCGCGCCACGCCGGCGATGCGGCTGAGGATGGAGACTGTGGAGACGCTGGCGGAGGAGCTGTTCCTGCTGCAGACATTGGGCGACGACCGCGCGGTGCGCGAGGTCTATGTTGCGGGGCGGCCGGCCAAGATCGATATGATCGTGGGGTAGGACCCATCATCCGCGCGGGACAAGATGATGATTCCGCCTGGTTGCCAAGTGGTTCCCCCACTCCGTCGCCGCTTCGCGGCGCCAACTCTCCCCCCTCCGGAGGGAGAGGAAGGGAGCCTTTGCTTCGGAGGACGGGCGCCGGTTCGGACAGCTTGGCGCCCTTCCTCTACCCCGTCGATCGGGGGAGAGGTGTCGAGAGAAGCTCGACGGAGTGGGGGGCGACCCTGGCGGGGCAAGACCACCACCGCGACGAGACCTTGACCGGGCGGAGCTTGTCGTACACACGATTTGTGACTGACTTCGGAGAACAAAATGGCCGCTGCCGACGACATCGCTCTGATCCAGAAACAGGAAGAGACACTGGTCTTCCCGGCCTTCGACGAGGCCGTCGCGTTCAAGATCGGCGCGGCGATCCGAGAGCGGGCGCTGGCCGAAAAGCTGCCCATCATTGTCGATATCAGGCTGTGGGATCGGCCGCTGTTCTATGCCGCGCTGCCGGGTTCGAACGCCTCCAACCCCGATTGGGCTCGACGCAAGATCAATGTGGTCAAGCGCTACCTCAGGAGCACCTATCGCCTGGTGCTGGAACAGCAGCGACCGGACCGCACCTTCAAGGTCGGCGAGGGGCTGGATATTGCTGATTACGTACTGGCCGGCGGCGGGTTTCCGGTGACTGTAAAGGGGGCTGGCGTGATCGGCGTCATCGCCGTCTCCGGCCTGCCGGAACGCCAGGACCACGGCGTCGTCGTCGATGCACTGTGCGATCATCTCGGCGTTGATCGGACACAATTGGCGCTGCCGCCGGAAGATAAATCGTGACGCTAGCGCTGCCCCTCATCCGCCTGCCGGCACCTTCTCCCCGTATAGTGACGGGGAGAAGAGAAGCACCCCAACGCCGGCGAACCCCTCTCCCCGTCTCTATACGGGGAGAGGGTAAGGGTGAGGGGCGGCGCCGGCTTTTCGGAAGCTCGCAAACCGCGGATGGCGGCCAATTATGACCGTGCTCGACCCAAAATCCTTTCTCATCTCGATCTTCAATGCCGCTGTTGCCGCTGCCGATCCGGAACGAACGATCAGGGATCACCTTCCGGCCAAGCCGAAGGGCCGCACCATCGTCATCGGCGCCGGCAAGGGCTCGGCGCAGATGGCGGCCGCGTTCGAGAAGGTGTGGGATGGCCCAATCGAAGGGCTGGTCGTCACCCGCTACGGCTATGGCGCCAGATGCGAGCGCATCGAAATCATCGAGGCGGCACATCCGGTACCGGACGCTGCCGGTCTTGAGGCGTCGCGGCGCCTGCTCGAAAAGGTGCAAGGGCTGACTGCGGACGACCTGGTAGTAGCGCTGATATCGGGCGGAGGATCGGCGCTGCTGCCGTCGCCTGCCGCCGGCCTGACGCTCGCCGACGAAATCGCCGTCAACGAGGCGCTGCTCGCCTCCGGCGCGCCGATCGCGGCCATGAACACCATCCGCAAGCATGTCTCAACCATCAAGGGCGGCCGGCTGGCAGCTGCCGCCTGGCCGGCCAAACTGGTATCACTGGTTGTCTCTGACATTCCCGGCGACAACCCGGCCCTGGTGGCCTCCGGCCCGACCGTGCCCGACTCCGGCAACCGCGCCGATGCGCTGGCCTCGATAGCGGCCTATGGCATGAAGCTGCCCGACGCCGTCATGGCGCACATCAACTCGCCAGAGGCCGATGCGTCAGATCCGGATGACCAGCGCTTTTCACGCAATGAAGTGCACCTGATCGCCTCGGCTGGCGTATCGCTGGAAGCGGCAGCCGCTGAGGCAAAACGGCAAAGCATCGAAGCCGTCATCCTCTCCGATTCCATCGAGGGCGAGGCGCGCGAGGTCGGTGGCGTGCATGCAGCCATTGCGCGCGAAGTGGCGAGGCGCAACCGGCCGTTCCAAAAGCCGGTGCTGATCCTGTCCGGCGGCGAGACGACCGTGACTTTGCGGGCCCCTGTTGACGGAAAAAGGGGCAAGGGCGGCCGCAACTCCGAATTCCTGCTCGCCTTTGCCATCGGCATCAGCGGCGCGGAAGGTATTCATGCACTGGCCGCCGATACCGACGGCATCGATGGCTCGGAAGACAATGCCGGCGCCTTTGCCGATGGCTCAACTGTCTCGCGCATGCGTGCCGCCGGCATCGACACCAAGGCGATGCTGGCCGGCAACAATGCCTGGACGGCGTTCAACGCGATCGGCGATCTGTTCGTGCCGGGGCCGACGGGTACGAATGTGAATGATCTGAGGGCAATCCTAATCAGTTAATTCGGCCGTGGCGGCCGAAGTTTCCAACGTTGGATTCACGACCGTAGGTGATTGGCTGAAGCCACTCAGCTTCGTCATCCGTGGGCGAAGCAGGAGCGAAGCTCCGTCGCGAAGCCCCGGGTCCATTCCGTGATGTTAGCCGTCGAGCGCAGCGGAGCAGAATTCTGCACCGTAGCAGCGTCCAAACGTCGCGGCATGAATCCTCGGGTCTGCGCTGCGTCGCTTCCCTCCTTGCTCCGCCCGTGGATGACGATGTCGCTGAGGCTTTCGCTCATCTCACGACCCCATAAGCCGCTTCACCTCTCTCATATCGCTGAGAAACCGCTCGCGCTCTGCCTCCTTGTCCGCCGGCTCATGAATACGCAGGATGAAGGAAGGATGGATGGTGATGAACACGCGCAAACCGTCCTCGCGCTCGATCACCTGGCCGCGCATTTTCGTCACAGCAATGGCCTTGCCCAGCAGCGACAACGCCGCCGTTGCCCCAAGCGCCACGGCGAGGTCCGGCTTGATCAGCTCAAGCTCCCGGCCGATCCACCAGCGGCAGGCCTGGACTTCGCCGGTATTTGGCTTCGAGTGGATGCGGCGCTTGCCGCGCGGCTCGAACTTGAAGTGCTTGACGGCGTTGGTGACGTAGACTTTTTGCCGGTCGACGCCTGCGTCATCGAGAATTGCATCGAACACTTTGCCCGCTGGCCCGATAAAAGGTTTGCCGGCGAGATCTTCCTGATCGCCAGGTTGTTCGCCGACGAAGACCACTTTGGCGTCATCCGGCCCCTCGCCGAACACGGTCTGTGTCGCGTCGCGCCAGAGCGGGCAGCGACGACAACCCTTTGCAGCCTCGCGCAAATCGGAAATCGTCTTGGCATCGTCTTCATCCGGCGCCTCGGCCGGCTCGGGCTTCGGCCAATGTCTTGCCTGCAGCTTGGCGTGGTGCGGCGCCGGCGTTGTCGGCAGTCTGGCAATCATATCCCTGGCGGCCTCGTCCGCTCCTGCGATCAGATCTGGAATGAGCGAGGCCTCGGGAAGGTTCCGCCAATATTTCTTCGGCATCTCCTTCTGCATCGCCTTCACCTTGAGCCGCGCCGGGTTGAAGATGTTTTCGAAATAGGTCAGCCACAACGCCTCGGTGTCGTCCTGATCGGGTGCATCGCCCTTGGCCGCACCCGGCCCGATCGCCAGCCTTTCGCCGTTCCAGTCGGCGGAGGCATAGGGCGTCAGGATGGTCCAGCGCATGCCGGTGAACCGCCGGACGAAGAAATCCGCGTTGCGCTCGACAATGAAATGCTCCGGCTCGAACCAGGCGACGTAGCGCTCGTTCTCGCCGTCGCCGATCTTCCGGAAGCGTACGAAGGCATGCATCTTATGGCTGTCGCGCCGCACCGCCTTTTCCATGGCTTCGAGCCGCCTGGTGTCGGGATCGGATACGATCGCCAGCAGTTTCGGCTCGGTGCGCAGGCGCCAAAGCATCCAGTAGAGAAAGGCAAACCGGCCGGGGTCGGAGTGGCAGAAGGCGGTTTCGGCATGGGCGATGAACTCGCGCGGGACGGTAAGCTGCGCGCCCTCTGGCACCGCCGGCAAGGCATCTTGAGGATCATTGGCGTCGGACCCGACACCCCAACTAATATCCTCAGGCCGGACCTCACTCAGCGCCAGACGCCGTGCCGCATCGCGCCAACCGGCGAAATCGGTCTGGCTCGCTAGCCGGACAGTGTATCGGGCAAGGTCGAGCTGAGCCGGCTGCATGGTCAAAACAGCGACAGTTGTTCGCAGGACTTTACGATCGTGTCGCGCAGGCCTGTCTTGTCGGTGAGTCCGCCCGGCGACCAGCCTTCGGCGATGATGAAGGGCCTCAGCTTGGCGATCGAATGGCAGATCCGTCCGACATCTTCCAGCCGCATGCGTCGGTGGCGGCGGGTTTCAAGGATCTTCGCCACCACCTTGGTGCCCAGACCCGGAACCCGCAGCAGCGCTTCCCGATCGGCGCGGTTGATGTCGACGGGAAACCTCGCCCGATTGCGCAAAGCCCAGGCGAGCTTGGGGTCAATGGCGAGATCGAGCATGCCGTCGCTGCTGCCGGCGAGGATTTCCGGCTGCGAAAAGCCGTAGAAGCGCATCAGCCAGTCGGCCTGATAGAGCCGGTGCTCGCGCATCAGCGGCGGTTTCTGCAGCGGCAGCGACGATGACGAATCCGGGATCGGGCTGAAGGCGGAGTAATAGACGCGCCGCAGATGGTAGCTGCCATAGAGCCGCGCACTGGTGTGCAAGATGCCGTCGTCGGATGTCTTGTCGGCGCCGACGATCATCTGCGTCGACTGACCTCCGGGCGCAAAGCGTTCGCGCTTCTTGGTCCTCAGCGTCGGCTCGGCTTTTTCCTCCATCTTCCGGCGCAGGTTCGCCATGGAAAGGCGGATCGTTTCCGGCTTCTTCTCCGGCGCCAGTTTCTTGACGCCCTCATCGGTCGGCAGTTCGACGTTGATAGACAGCCGGTCGGCGTAGAGCCCGGCCTGCTCGACCAGTTCGGCCGAGCTTTCCGGAATGGTCTTCAGATGAATATAGCCGGAGAATTTTTCGTCCAGCCGCAGCCGCCGCGCCACCTCCACCATCTCGGCCATGGTCTCGTCCGGGGAGCGGATGACTCCTGAGGACAGGAAGAGGCCCTCGATGTAGTTGCGCCGGTAGAAATCCATGGTCAGCTTCACCACCTCCTCGATGCTGAAGCGGGCGCGGCGCACATTCGATGACGAGCGGTTGATGCAGTAGCTGCAATCGTAAATGCAGAAATTGGTCAGCAGGATTTTCAGGAGCGAAATGCAGCGGCCATCCGGCGCGTAGGAATGGCAGATGCCCATGCCTTCTGTGGAGCCGATACCGCCGGATTGGAGCGAATCCTTCTTCGCCGACCCAGACGAGGCGCAAGAAGCATCGTATTTGGCGGCGTCTGACAGGATCGCCAGCTTTTCACGGACGGTGCGTGCGCTCATCCGTTCATGTTATGTTCTAGACGGCTGCAGCGCCACCTCATTTGATGCAGGCGGCGAAAAAGTGATCGCCGCCTGATCGTCGGGCTAGCAGGACGACTGCCCGTGTTCCAGGCGGTCTCTCAGACCTCATGGAGGTAGAGGTGGTAATCCAGCTCGCTGACGGTGCGGGCGACGCGCAGATACTCCGACTGCTTGATCGCCACGAAGGTGCGATGCAGATCCTCGCCAAGCGCCTCTTTCAGGAAGCTCGAGGCCCGCGCCGCCTCGATCGCGGCGCGCCAGTCGACCGGCATGGTCGTGCGCGTGACGGCGGCTTCATAGCCATTCCCAGTGGTTTCGGGGCCGGGGTCGAGGCCTTCGTCCAGACCCTTGATGATGCCGGCCAGCACCGTTGCCGCGATCAGGTAGGGATTGGCGTCGACGCCCGACGGCCGGTGCTCGATGCGCCGATTCTTAGCGTCGCCGGCCGGCACGCGCAGCGCCACCGAACGGTTGTTGACGCCCCAGGTCGGCGCCACCGGCGCATAGGACTGCGAGACGAAGCGCCGCCAGGAATTGGCGTGCGGCGCAAACACCAGCATCGATTCGGCCATGGTCTGGATCAGCCCGCCGAGCCCCTGAAGCAGCGGCAGCGACCAGCTTTCGCCGCCGGCTTCGGCAAAAATGTTGCGGCCGTTCTTGTCCTGCAGCGAAACATGGAAATGCATGCCGGAGCCGGCATATTTTTCGATCGGCTTGGCCATGAAGCAGGCGGTAACACCATGGCGGCGCGCCTGCGCCCGCACCAGCCGCTTCAACATGACGAGGTCGTCGGCCGCCCGCATGACATCCTTGCGATAGTTCAGCGTCAGCTCGTACTGGCCGGGCGCGTATTCGGAAATCACCGTTTCGGCCGGAATGCCTTGCGCCTTGGCCGCGGCATAGATGTCGGAAAACAGCGGCTCCATGCCGTGCAGATGGTCGACGGAATAGACTTCCGTCTTGGCCGAGCGGCGGCCGTCGAGCACGGCGTCCGCCGGCTTTACCTTGCCGTCGGCGTCACGCTCATTGGCAAGCAGGAAAAATTCGAGTTCGAAGGCGCCGGCGGGATAGAGGCCCTTGGCCGCCAAGATGCCGACCTGCCTGGCCAGCGCCAGCCGTGGGTCCGACGACATAGGCTGTCCCTCGAGATGGTACATCGCCATCAGCAACTGGCCGCGCGGCGGGTTCGTGCCGTAAAGCGACACCAGCGTGCCGGGGATCGGCCATGCCCTGAGATCGCCGTCTCCAGTCGTCCAGATCAGCCCGGTTTCGTGCACATCCTCGCCGGTGATGTCGAGGCCGAGGATCGAGATCGGCATGTGGCGGCCGCCCTCGAAGATGCTTTTCAGCTCATGCCGGCGCACGATCTTGCCGCGGCCGACCCCGTTGGCGTCGGTCAAGACGATATCAAAGGCTTCGATTTCGGGATGGGCGTCGAGAAAGGCTTGCGCCTCGGCGGGCGTCGAGCCCGAAGGTGAAGTCATGATTAGTGTACTCGAGTTTGGCTTGGCAGCTTGTCTCATGCCGTCAGCCTTGCCGCAACCGTGGCGAAGGCGGTGATCAGCCGGTTGACCTGGGCGCCGGTGGTGGCCGGTGAGATCAGCATCATGTTGTGAAAGGGAGCGATCAGCACGCCCTGGTTGACCAGCGCGACATGGATAGCCGCCTCAAGCTCCGGCGCATGGGCAGTCTCGGCTTCGGCGCCGTTCCTGAGCGGGCCAGGGGCGCAGATGAACTCGACGCGGGCGCCGACGCGGGCGACATGCCAGGGCAGATTGTAGCGATCGATGACGCCGGTCAGCCCGGCATCGAGCCGCAGGGCGAGGCGATCCATCCGGGCATAATTCTCCTGCGTCATCACCTCTTCGAGCGTTGCGCGCATGGCTGCGAACTGCAGCGGGTTCGCCGACAGCGTCGTGCCCATGCCGGAATAGCCCGGCTCCTTGGTTCGATTGTAGTCGGCATAGCGCGAGGCGACCTCGTCGCTCATGCCCCACACGCTTGCCGGCACGCCGCCGGCGATCGGCTTGCCCAGCACGAACAGGTCGGGCTGTAGTCCGAATTTCCTGGTGTAGCCGCCGGGTCCAGTCGAAATCGTGTGCGTCTCGTCTATCAGAAGCAGCGTTCCGGCCGCGCGCGTCAGTTTGCGCAAGGCGTCGTGAAAACCCGGATCGGGCAGCACCATGCAGGAATTGGTCAGCACCGGCTCAGCAATGACGCAGGCGACATCCTTGTCCTTGAGCGCTGCTTGCAGCGCGGCGACATCGTTGAATTCAATGACCTTCGCCGTCTTGGTCAGGTCGCGAAACTCACCCGCCAGCCCCGGCCGATTCACGGGCTTGCCGTCGACCATCCGGACCATCGTCTCGTCGACCGAGCCGTGATAGCAGCCGTTGAAGACCAGTATCTTTTCGCGGCCGGTGACGGCGCGGGCGACGCGCAGCGCGAAGCGGTTGGCGTCGGTGGCGGTGGTGGCGATCTGCCAGAACGGCAGACCGAAACGCTGTGGGAGCAGCGGCCCGATGGCCAGCGCATCTTCCGAAGGCAGCATATAGGTCAGGCCGCGCCCGGCCTGGCGGCGGATGGCGCGCGCCACCGGCGGCGGCGAATGGCCGAACATCGAGCCGGTGTCACCGAGGCAGAAATCGTCCAGCCTGTTGCCGTCGATATCCGTGATGGCGGCGCCCTTGGCGCTTTCGACCAGGATCGGGAATGGCGTCGGCCAGTCGTTCATCCAGTGCATCGGCACACCGCCGAAGAAGCCTGGCAGGCCGTTACCGACCTTGGCCTGCGATTTCGGCCGCGCCTCGCTTGTCCGCAATGCAGCGATGCGGTCACGGCTGATACCGCCGATGGACGCCTTTGAATAACTGTTCGTGCTGTGCATGAAATCCCTCTCGGCCGGCACACTACCCAATTGGCGACGGCAACCGCAATTGGCCGTGTTGGTGCGCTGCATTGGGTCAGCAGCAAGTTCGGCAGACTTGACCTTCCGGCGCAGTCGGGCGCCAATGCGATCGGGTCTGTGGTTTGGGGAGAAAAATGCGGACGATCATCTGCGCTATTGCGCTACTCTTGTCGGCCGCTGCGGCTTCCGCATCGGGCGGCGTCTGGTGTTCCGTCGATGACAAAGCGGTGCAATTCGAGGTCGGCGCCGGGGTCACCAGAGGTATGGGCGGCCCGACCTTCAATTTTCGCGGCGATCTCGAGATACTTGGCCGGCCGGAAGGCGACAGTCTACGCAAGACCGTCTTCGAGGATTCCGACCTCACCCAGTACTGGCTGGACGACAAGGAGTTGCGGCTGAACATCTACCACGAGCATCAGCTCGGCGATAAATTCAACTCTGTCGAACTGACGATCCTGACCAAGACCAGTGACGAGGGCGTCTATGGCGGCCGGTACACGCTTGCCGTCTACGACAACGCCGCCGACACGGAACAGGACGGCAAGCCGAAAGAATTGACCGGCAAGGTGTCGTGCGGAGCCGAATAGGTCACGCCGAGATATCGATGACGCCGCAGTCGCCGGCGGCACTGCCGAAGGCGACCCGGCGCTCTTCCTTGTCCCACATCATCGCGGTGATGGCGCCCATGCCCGGGCGGCGCAACAGCACCTCTTTGGCATCGGCAAAGCGCACCGCCATGACCATGCCGTCATCATAGCCGACGGCGACGACATCCTGGCTCGGATGGCAGGCAACCGATGTCACCATGGCGTTGCCGCGCGTGCCGAGCTCCAGCGGCGCCTTGCCCATCGGGCCGTCCTTGCCCGAAAACGGCCAGACGATCGCCGCCGGCGCGCCGGAACTCGCCAGCCACTTGCCCTTCACGCTCCACGACAGGCTTTTGACCTTGCCGGGATAGCCGGTCATGCGCATGTGCTTGCCGTCGGCGAGCTTCCAGCCATGCAGCGCGTTTTCCTGCATGGTGGTGACGAGGAAGGCGCCATCCGGCGAGAAGGTCACGCCGGTATGGGCGCCGGCCCATTCCAGCTCCACCGGTCTGCCCTCGGCGGCCGGGAAATGCAGCGTCGCGCCATTGTAGCGGGCGACGCCGAAGCGCATGCCCTTGGGGGAGAAGGCCAGCGCCTCGACCGAACGTGGATGGGCAAACTCTTTGGTCTTGCCGTCGGCAAAGCGCACGAAGGCAGTCTTGCCTGTGGCATAGGCGATAGCGCCTTGCGGCCCGGCGGCAACGCTGGTGATCCACTTCTTGCCGGCGCTGGCGAGTTCGCTGACATTGCCGCCGGCGGCAACGGCAAAAATCTTGCCGTCCTCGCCGCCGGTGATCAGGCGGTCGTTGGCGGCGTCATGGAACGTGGAGAGCAGGCCGTCATTGGCCTGAATTGTCTTGTGGCCGTTGTCGAGCCTATGAACTGTCCCATCGGCCAGCGCAAAATGCGGCACGTTGTCGAGGAAGACGGCGGCAAGGCAGTGACCTTCCAGGTCGAGGGGAGCAACTGTGGGCATCAGGACCATTCCAATGAAGCTGTCACCACTCCCGGGAAGCCATTGAGGCGGCCAGGCCTGGCGTCAACCTTCCCCTTTGTGGGAGAAGGAAGAGCAGGCAGCGCTAGCGCCATAGAGTCCGGAAATCAAGCCGCCTGGCAGGCGTCAAAGCTCTTCTTCAGCCGCTCGGCGTCAAGCTCGCGGCCGATGAACACCAGCCGGCTCTCATGCTTTTCGCCGTCTTTCCAGGCGCGCTGGTGGTCGCCTTCGATGATCATGTGCACGCCTTGGATGACATAGCGCTCGTCGTCGCCCTTGAGCGCGATGATGCCTTTCAGCCGCAGGATGTTGGGACCTTCCATCTGGGTGATCTTCTCGATCCACGGGAAGAATTTCTTCGGGTCCATCTCGCCGCCGCGCAGCGACACCGACTGCACGGTCACGTCATGGATGTCGGAGGGATGCGCGTGATCGTGATGATGATGGTCGTGATCATGGTCGTGGTGATCGTGCCCGTCATGGTCATGATGGTCGTGATCATGATCGTGCGCCTCGAGGAAATGCGGGTCGTTTTCCAATGCGCGCGACAGGTCGAAGGCGCCGCGGTCGAGCACTTCGGACAGCGCCACGCCGGCGCGCGTGGTGCGGTGGATCCTGGCCGCCGGGTTGATGGCGCGGATGGTCGCTTCGACCTTGGCCAGCTCTTCGGGCGTCACCAGGTCGGTCTTGTTGAGCACGACGACATCGGCGAAGGCGATCTGGTCCTCGGCTTCCTTGGAATCCTTCAACCTGAGCGGCAGGTGCTTGGCGTCGACCAGGGCCACGACAGCGTCGAGCTTGGTCTTGGAGCGCACGTCGTCATCCATGAAGAAGGTCTGCGCCACCGGCACCGGATCGGCGAGGCCGGTGGTCTCGACGACGATGGCGTCGAAGCGGCCGGGACGGCGCATCAGGCCTTCGACGACGCGGATCAGGTCGCCGCGCACCGTGCAGCAGACGCAGCCATTGTTCATTTCGTAGATTTCCTCGTCGGATTCCACGATCAAATCATTGTCGATGCCGATCTCGCCGAATTCATTGACGATGACGGCATAACGCTTGCCATGGTTTTCCGACAGGATGCGGTTGAGCAGCGTCGTCTTGCCGGCGCCGAGATAGCCGGTGAGAACGGTCACGGGGATTTGCGTCTGTGCTTCGCTCATATCTTGCCTCGAAATGGCTGGGCCACGGAATTGCGGGCCGCAAGAAGGGATTGTTGGCCTGATATAGGATGTGTGCCGGCCTTTTGCACGAGGCAAACCGCCTGGGTGTTTGACCCAGGATTGACGAAGCGGATGGGTAGACCCGAGAGGCCGAGTGCGAGGGATGCCGACCATCAACGTGTCGCTGGAAACGCCTCTTCGTTGATCTGTGCTAAGCCGCGCCGCGTCAAACCGTTGCAATCGCCTTGGCGGAAACTCGTTTGTCATCTAACTGAAATAAACATCTGGCATCACCATTTCGAGCACCACAAATGCTTGCCGGCAAAGCTGTTTCGAAAGCCGGAATCTTTTTGATCGTCGATTGCCAACCGGCCGGCTGCGTCTATGCTGCACGCACCGGTACGGCCGAAGAGGGATCACCATGGCCAAGGCGGACAAGACTGCAACGATGAGCCGGCTGCATTCGGCGGCAAGGCTGGCAAGGACCGCGCTGGCGGCGCGGCTTCTGGCGCACGGCTTCTATGCCGGCCAGGACCAGATCATGCTGACGCTCGACCGCGAGGACGGCCAGACGCCCGGCAATCTCGCCGGCCGCCTCGGCGTTCGCCCGCCGACCATCACCAAGACCATCAACCGGCTGCAGGCCCAGGGCTTTTTGGAAAAGCGCGCCTCTTCCGCGGATGCACGCCAGGCGCATATCTTTCTCACCGACACCGGCCGCGAGATCATCCACGCCATCGAGAAGTCGGTGAAGAAGACCGAGAAGCAGGCGTTGAAGGGCCTCGACAAGAAAGAACAGAAGACGCTGTTCAAGCTGCTCGCCCGCATCGAGGCCAATTTGTCGAACGAGGAGCTGGTGCTTGTCGACGACGATGGCGACATCGACGATTGATCTTCCTGGCCTAGGCGGCTACCGAAGGCCCGCGCACCAGGGTCGACCAGCGGCCGGGCGTCAAGCCGAATGCTTTCTTGAAATGCCTGTTGAAATGGCTCTGGTCGCTGAAGCCGGCGCCAACGGCAATCTCGGCCAGCGGCTCGCCCACCTCGATCATCCGTCTTGCCTTTTGCAGCCGGCGCATCAGCAGGAACCGATGCGGGCTGGTGGAATAGGTCGCGCGAAAATGGCGTGACAGCGCATAGCGGTCGAGCCCGGTGACGGCTTCCAGCTCATCGGAACGAACGGACCGCTCGGCATTCTCCTCGAGATAGCCGCGCGCCAGCGCTGCCGCACGCGAGGCCGACTTCCCCATCGGCTTTGCTTTCTGTCCCGCATGACGCCCCAGATGCTGCGCCAGCTCCGCAACGAAATCGGCGACGAACAGCTCGTCCAGTTCCTCATCGAGCGGCGCCAGAGCCGAAAGCAGCGTGCCACGCAAGGCAGGATCGCTGACCACAGCATCCCTGACGAAAGGCAGCGGCGCGCCGTCGAGGCAGTCGAGCAGCAGTGACGGTTCCAGATAGAGGATCCGGTAGCGCAGACCATCCTCGGTCCCGGCGCCGCCATCGTGCACTTCGTCGGGATGCAGCACGATAACCTGGCCGGGCAGGCTGTGGTTGACAGTCCCCCTGTAGTGGAAGCGCTGCACACCGGAAAGCGTCACGCCGACGGCAAGCGTATCATGACGGTGCAGGTCGAAGGCGTTGCCATGGAAATGCGCCTCGATGCGCTCGATGCCAGCGGTAACAGGCGCCGACACGATCCGGTCTTCATCCGCGCACGAACGTTCAAGACCCTGCGTCGCCTCACCTTCTAGATCGTGCGTCATCACCTATCCCTGCCCTTCATCGGCGTGCTCCGGAGTCCTCATCTTGGTGTTCGATACGAAATTTGCAATCGTGCTGCGGGACGATCTCGCCGTCTGGCAAAAGCTCAACGTCGCCGCCTTCCTGACCAGCGGCATCGTCGCGCAATTCCCCGCCATTATAGGCGAACCCTACCGCGACCGCGCCGGCAACCTTTACAATCCTCTGTCGATCCAGCCGGTCATCGTACTTTCGGCCGATGGGCCGACGCTCAACTCCATCCACCGGAAGGCGCTGGAGCGGGGCGTGACGGGGTCAGCCTATGTCGAGGAGATGTTTGCCACCGGCTTCGATGCGGCCAACCGCGCGGTCTTCGCCGAGTTCGGGCCTGAGGACGCCAAGATCGTCGGCATCGCGCTGCATGCCGACAAGAAACTCGTCGACAAGATCACCAAGGGCGCCCGCATGCACGCCTAATTCAGCAGGAAGCGTGTGACGGCGCTCATGAATTCAGTCGGCCGCTCGACGTTCAGCATATGGACGCCCGGAAGCAGTGTAAGCGTGGCGCCGGGGATGCTGGCTGCGATCGCCTCGCTGTGGCTTGCAAGCGTTACCTTGTCGTCTTCTCCACCGATCACCAGGGTGGGCGCGGTAATGAGGGAGACAGTCCGGCGCAGATCGCAATCGCGTACGGCGGCGAAGCATCCCGCGAGACCTTGGGGCGGCGTCGCCAGGACCATCGCGCGGAACGCGTCGACGGTTTCGTTTGGGCCGGCAAGCATCGAGGCGGGAAACCAGTTGTGCATGAACATGTCCGCGGTGGCCGACATGTTGCTCGCTGCAAGGACAGTACCGATCTGCTCATCAAAGTAAGACGCCGGCCCGAGATGCGGCGAGGTGTTGGAAAGGATGAGACGCTCGATGCGGTTCGGGGCATGGATACCCAGCCACTGCCCTACGAAGCCGCCCAGCGACAGCCCGCAGAAATGCACGCGGGCGATCTGAAGCGCATCCAGCAGCTCAAGGACGTCGCGGCCCAGCCGATCGAGCGAATAGGCTCCGGCCGGAGCATCGGAACTGCCGTGGCCGCGCAGATCATAGCGCAGCACCCGGAAAGATCCGGCAAATTCCGCAAGCTGCCGGTCCCACATATGCAGGTTCGTCGCAATGGAATTCGAGAGCACAAGCACAGGGCCGGCCCCCGCCAGCTGATAGGCGATCCGGCAGCCGTCGCCCGTCGTAAAATAAAGCGTGTCAGTCATCTGGTCCTCATCTCACCCTGGCGAAAGGAGTTCGATGCTCCCGCCGCCCTTTGAATGAGCCACCCTAGGCCTCGTAATTATCCAGGAAAATTACTATGATTGGACAATCTCAGTAGGTTTTGACGATAATGAATGGTCTGAAACTCCACGACCTACGGTGCTTTGACGCCGTGGCAAGCGAGGGCAGCTTCCAGGCGGCCGCCCTTGCCTTGAACCGATCGCATCCATCCGTCTTCGCCGCTGTCGCACGCCTCGAGCAGTTGCTCGGGCTCACACTTCTCGACCGCAGCGGATATCGGGTGGGGCTGACGGAGGCGGGCCGCGAGTTTCACGCGCGAGCGCAGCTGACATTGCGCGAGCTCGACCATCTGCGAACCTATGCGGGCCAGTTGGCGAGCGGCGAGGAGACGGTCCTGCGTGTCGTCATGGGTGATCTGTGCCCGCGACCGCAAATCCTGCCTATGCTCAGCGGCTTCTTTGCCGAATGCACCAGGACACGCCTGCGTCTGGAGTATGAGGCGATCGGCGGTCCGCTCGAACGGTTGATGGAAGGCGAGGCTGACCTCGTCTTCCATCGCGCGGATCCTTCCGATCCGCATCTCGAGCGGATCGATCTCTGCGCGGTGACCCTCGTGCCGGTGGTGGCGCCTGGGTTCCTGCCCTTCGCGCCTGGCCGGGAGATTGCGCCGGAGCAGATGCGGCCCTTCACCCAGTGCGTGATCCGCGACACGGCGCGGCGGCCGTCGCCGGAGAGCTATTTCCTCGTCGACGGTGCGCATCAGTGCTCGGCGCCGGATCATCTGATGAAGAAGGAACTGATCCTTCACGGATTGGCCTGGGGCCATCTGCCGGGATGGCTGATCGAGGATGAACTGCGGGATAGGAGGCTGATCTCGATCGCTGGTGCACATCTGCCCGGCCGGACGGAGACCTTGGCGGCGGTGCGCCGGCGCGACCGACCGCATGGACCCGTCGCCCAGGCGTTGTGGCTTCATCTCCAGGCGCAAATGGCATCCGACGGCAAAGCACCGGGATGTCAGAACGTCGCAGCGGAACGCAAGGCGCCTTAGCTGGCATCGGATTGGGCATCGGATTGGCCTGCGCTGAACCTGTCTCAGACGCCTGTTGTGCCAGTCGCTTTTGGCTTGCCGGGCGCAGGCGATTGCCGCAAAGGTTAAGCGTTGCTCCTCCCTGCCCGGCCTGACATTGAACGTTCCCGCAAAATCAGACGAAAGCGCAACGCCGCCCGCGGCGATGCTGTTCATGCTTTCCACCTATGTCTTTTTCACCTTTCTCGACACATCGAGCAAATATCTGGTCCTGGCCGGCGTCTCGGCGCTGATCGTCGCCTGGGCCCGCTTCACCGTCCATGTCCTGCTTGTCGGCGTCTTCCTGCGCGGCTGGCGCGAGCCGTCGCGCTTCCGCGCCAACAATTTGCCGGCCCACATCCTGCGCGGCGGTCTGTTGTTCGGCTCGACGATGTGCAACGTCATGGCGCTCAAAACGCTTCAACTGGCCGAGACCACCTCGATCTACTTCTTCGGCCCGATGGTGATCACCGCACTTGCCGGTCCGCTGCTCGGCGAATGGGCGGGCTGGCGGCGCTGGCTGGCGATCCTAACGGGTTTTGTCGGCGTGCTGGTCATCACAAGGCCTGGCGTCGGCGTGTTCGGTGTCGGCCACCTCTTCGCGCTCGGCTCCATGCTGTCGAACTGTTTTTACGTCATCATGACGCGCCGCATGTCGGCCAGCGAAAGCTCGGAAAGCCTGATCCTTTTTTCGGCGCTGGCGCCGGCCGTGCTCCTTTTGCCGATGCTGCCGTTCTCGCATCAGCTGCCGCAGGATGGCTGGCATTGGGTCATCCTGGTGATGCTGGGCGTGTTCGGCGCCGGCGGCCACTGGCTTCTGGTGCAGGCCTATCGCCTGGCAACCACCACGGCGCTGGCGCCGTACCCCTATTCGCAGATGGTCTGGATGATCCTGTCCGGCTGGATCATCTTCCACCAGTTCCCCGACCGCTGGACGCTGGTAGGTGCAGCCATCATCGTCGCCAGCGGCCTTTACATCATCCATCGCGAGCACCGTTTGCGGCTGCACAATCGCACGACCGTCGATGCCGAGGCGGAGGCGCTGGCGAAAAAACTTTGATTTGCTCCGAATCCGATGGCATAACGCCGCATTTAAAAAATTTAAAAACTCGGGGAGCGAAGGGCTGGCACAAAAGATCAAGCTTTCGACGATCGCGGATGCGCTTGGCGTGTCCACGGCCACGGTCTCTCTCGCCTTGCGCGACAGCCCGCTGGTCGCAGGCGCCACGCGTGACCGTATCAAGGAGCACGCGCGGGCCATCGGCTATATCTACAACCGTCGCGCCGCCTCATTGCGCACCTCGCGCTCGGGCATTGTCGGCGTCGTCGTGCATGACATCATGAACCCGTTCTTCGCCGAGATCCTGCGCTCGATCGAGAGCGAACTCGACCGCAGCCGGCAGACCTTCATCCTGTCCAATCACTACGACCAGCTGGAAAAGCAACGCACCTTCATCGATACGCTGCTGCAGCTCGGCGCCGACGGCGTCATCATGTCCCCGGCCATCGGCACGCCGGCTTCCGACATCGTCATGGCCGAGGAAAACGGCCTGCCGGCGGTGCTGATCGCACGCAGCGTGGAAGGCGCCGACGTGCCGGTGTTTCGCGGCGACGATGCCTATGGCACGGCACTTGCCACCAATCATCTGATCTCGCTCGGGCACAAGCGCATCGCCATGATCGGCGGCACCGACCAGACCTCGACCGGGCGCGACCGCTACCAGGGCTATCTCAACGCCATGGAGGCCGCCGGGCTTGAGGTCAGGCCGTCCTGGCGCATCGCCGGGCCGCGCACCAAGCAGGGCGGATTCGAGGCGGCTGGACAGTTTCTGGCGCTTAAAGACAAGCCAACCGCCGCTTGCTGCTGGAATGATCTGGTCGCCATCGGCCTGATGAACGGCATTGCCCGCGCCGGCCTGGTGCCGGGCGCCGACATCTCGGTGACCGGCTATGACGATCTCGAGGAGGCGGCAATCGCGACACCGGCGCTCACCACAGTCTGGAATGGCCAGCGAGAGGTCGGCCGCCGTGCCGCCAGCGCGCTGCTCGACAAGCTGAACGGACAGGCGGTACGGCCGTCACAGGAACTGATCAAGCCGGAACTGCATGTGCGCCAGTCGACCGGCAAGCCGGTGGAGCGTGCATGACCAAGACTGATGCGTTGCAGACCGTCGCCGTTCTGGTGCCAGGACATTTCAACGACCATGCGGTCGAGCGCATCGACCGCACCTTCAAGCGGGTCAAGATAGAGCGCGCCGATCCCGCCCTGGTCACCGACGAGATGCGCCATGACGTGCGCGCCATTGCGTCCTTCGCCGGCGTCAATGCGGCATTGATGGATGCATTGCCCAACCTCGAACTCATCGCCTCCTTCGGCGTCGGCTATGATTCGGTCGATGCCGGCCATGCGGCCAAGAAAAACATCATGGTCACCAACACCCCCGATGTTTTGACCGAGGAGGTCGCCGACACCACGATCGGCCTTTTGCTCAACACCGTGCGTGAACTTTACAAGGCCGAGAAATGGCTGCGCGACGGCAGTTGGGTGAAGAAGGGCAACTATCCCCTGAGCCGGCTGACCTTGCGCGGTCGGCATGTCGGCATTTACGGCATGGGCCGCATCGGCCTTGCCATTGCGCGCCGGCTGGAAGCGTTCGGGCTGCCGGTGGCCTACCACAACAGGCGCAAGGTCGAAGGTCTGGCTTATGAATACCACCCGACGCTGAAGGGCCTTGCCGAAGCGGTCGATACGCTGATTTCCGTAGTGCCGGGCGGCGCTTCCACGGAGAAGGCGGTCAATGCCGAAATCCTGGCGGCGCTTGGCGCCAACGGCGTTTTCGTCAACATCGGCCGTGGCAGCACGGTCGACGAGGCAGACCTCGCCGCAGCGCTTGCCAACGGCACCATCGCCGCGGCCGGGCTCGATGTTTTCGCCGATGAACCGAATGTGCCCAAGTCTTTGCTGGAGTCGCCAACCTCGCTTTTGCCCCATGTCGGCTCGGCCTCGCACCATACGCGCCGCGCCATGGCGGATCTGTGCGTCGACAATCTGGTATCCTGGTTCAGCGAGCGCCGGCCACTGACCCCGGTGCCTGAGACGGCGCAAGTCAAGCCACGAAGCTGAGCGGCTCTCTGCCACACTCGTTAACGTTGACTTAACGCTTTGGAATCATTCTGCATCTGCGCCGGGGGGCGCGGAGTGCAAGATGACGAAACTTCCGGCATCGATTGCGGCAGCGGCACTTTTCGCCGGCTTTCAGCTGTTTCACGGCGGCAGCAGTGAAAGTTCGGCCAATGAAGCAAGGCCGGCAACCACCTTCAGGCTGGTCGCCAATGGCGACGAAGGCGACTGCGCGGTTAGCCGCGGCGCCGCGATTGACGATGGCCTGTCGCTGTTGACCGTGGCGCCGAATTGCCGCGGGCTGCTGCCCGGCATCGAGCGGGCAAAATTCTGGCGAGAGGGCGTGGACGGCACGATCGCGTTCAGCGCCGACGGCACCGACCCGATCGTCACCTTCTCGGTTGCGGATGGCGACGGCTACGAATCCTACGCTCCGGCCACGCCGCTGCTGTCGCTGGCGACAACCGGCGAACGGGATCAATCCGCCGGCAATTGATCGTCGGGATTTATTCCGCCGCCGCCCGTGCACCGGCCTTCGCCGCCGCATGCAGCCGCACCGCATCGCCGAAGGCGCGGAAGATCTTGGCCGAGTTGCCGTCCGACTTGACCCAGTATTCGGGGTGCCATTGCACGCCGACGGCGAAGGCGCGGGCGTCCTTCACCGAAACCGCCTCCACCGTGCCGTCGCCGGCAACCGCCTCGACCTGCAGCTTCGAGCCGAGCCGGTCGATGCCTTGGCGGTGCAGCGAGTTGACCTTGATGTCGCTGGCGCCGAATACACCGGCCAGGCAGCCGCCCGGCTTGATCGAAATGGTCTGGTGAATGGCGAAACGTTCGTCCTGGTTGTCGCTCACGGGCGCGCGATGGTCCAGCGAACCTTCGCGCTCCTGGATCTCGGTGCCAAGCGTGCCGCCCAGCGCCACGTTCAACTCCTGGATGCCGCGGCAGATGGCAAGCAGCGGCACGCCGCGCTCGATCGCCTTGCGGATCAGCGGCAGCGTGGTGGAATCGCGCGCCGGGTCATAGGGGCCGTTGGCTTCGCTGGCGTCGCCGCCATAGAGTGATGGATGCACGTTGGACTTGGAGCCGGTGACCATGACACCGTCGACCGAAGACAACAGCTCGTCGAAATCGAGCCGGTCGCCGAAGGACGGCACCAAAAGCGGGAACACGCCGGCGCCGGAAAGTGCTGCCTCGATATATTGCTGCGGGACGGCATGCCAGGTGTAGTTGTCGAACTGACGGACGTCGGTCGATATGGCGACGAGCGGCTGGTGCATTTTGGGTCCGGATTCCATTTGGAGCGAAGCGAATAATCTATTGTGCCTGCAAAATAGGCGATCCGAAGGCGCTTTTCCATGGCAAGTTTCGCCATCTCGCATGGGCCACGCGGCGAACGTTAGACTATAGTTGCAGGCTGGCTGGCCGGCCCGCGGATTTGTCGCCAGCGCCGCCGTCAAATCCCGCTGCCATGCTGGACTCGACCCCTTGCCCGTGTATTGTTTCGGCAAATCGATACCGGGCGCGAGGAGATGTCCCTGATGTCGGTTTGTTGGTCCAAAAGGGAGGTTCTGCATGGATCGTCGTTCATTCATCCGCAAGGCCGGGGTCACCGGCGTGGGCGCTGCGGCGGCTGCCGCGACGCTAGCCGCACCGGCAATCGCCCAGTCCAATCCGAAAGTGACGTGGCGGTTGGCGTCATCCTTCCCCAAGTCACTCGATACGATCTATGGCGGCGCGGAAGTCTTCTCCAAGATGCTGTCTGAGGCGACGGACGGCAATTTCCAGGTCCAGGTCTTCGCCTCCGGCGAACTCGTGCCCGGCCTGCAGGCGGCCGACGCCACCACGGCCGGCACCGTCGAGGCCTGCCACACGGTGTCATACTATTACTGGGGCAAGGACCCGACATGGGCGCTGGGTGCGGCAGTGCCGTTCTCGCTCAACGCGCGCGGCATGAATGCCTGGCACTATCATGGCGGCGGAATCGACCTGTTCAACGAGTTTCTTGCCACGCAAGGCCTGTTCGGCCTGCCGGGCGGCAACACCGGCGTGCAGATGGGCGGCTGGTTCCGCAAGGAGATCAACACCGTCGCCGACCTCTCCGGCCTCAAGATGCGCATAGGCGGCTTTGCCGGCAAAGTGGTCTCGAAGCTCGGTGTCGTGCCGCAGCAGATCGCCGGTGGCGACATCTATCCGGCGCTGGAAAAGGGCACCATCGACGCCGCCGAATGGGTCGGCCCCTATGATGACGAGAAGCTCGGCTTCTACAAGGTCGCGCCCTACTACTACTATCCCGGCTGGTGGGAAGGCGGTCCGACCGTCCATCTCCTGTTCAACAAGGCGAAGTACGAAGAGCTTTCGCCGGCCTACAAGTCGCTGGTGCACACGGCCGCGCACGCGGCAGACGCCAACATGCTGCAGAAATACGACTATCTCAATCCTGCAGCGGTGAAGCGGCTGGTGGCCGGCGGCGCGAAATTGCGCCCGTTCAGCCAGGACATCATGGCCGCCTGTTTCGAGAAGGCCAATGAGGTCTACACCGAAATGGAAGCCACCAACGCGCCGTTTAAGAAGATCTGGGACTCGATCAAGGGCTTCCGCAAGGAGCACTATCTGTGGGCCCAGGTGGCCGAGTACAATTACGATACCTTCATGATGGTCCAGCAGCGCAACGGCAAACTGTAGGCTGGGATCTGTCCCTTCTCCCCGTCACTATACGGGGAGAAGGTCCCGGCAGGTGGATGAGGGGCGGCGCAAACTTCGGCGATTGATCGCCTTGGGCTTGGTAGCCGCCCCGAAATTATAGCTTATCTTTCCAAGCGTTGACGCTGCCCCTCACCTGCCTGCCGGCATCCTCTCCCCGTATAGTGACGGGGAGAGGGACGCGGTCATCGTCGTTTCGCCAATCGCCAACGTCGCAGGATTGAGGCTGCCCTTCATTCCCTGCCCGGCACCACCAACACCTTGACCTCGCCGGGGGCGGCCGGGTTGGAGATAACCGAGGGGGCTCCGTCCAGGCCGACCTGTCTGGAGATGAGCTTGTCGATCTCGATTGCCCCGGACGCGACAAGGTCCGCCGCCCGCCTGTGGGTGAAGGGGTTGATGAACGAGCCGAGAACCTTCAGTTCGCGAAACAGGATGTCGAACGGTTCGAAGGGCACTTTCACGCCTTGCGGCATCACGCCGACGATCACCACCGTGCCGCCGGACTTCGCCAGCCGCATCGATTGTTCGACGGTATCGGGGACACCGGCGCATTCGAGCACCACGTCGGCCCCGCCGGGCACAAGGCCGGTTGGGCCGGCGATCGCCTCGATCGGGTCGACCGCGTTTGGGTCGACCGTCGCCGTTGCACCGAGCTCTTCGGCGAGCGCACGGCGGGAGGCCTGCCGCGTCGACAGGATGATGGTCGCCGCTCCTGCGAGCCTCGCCAATTGCACGGTAAGCAGGCCGATGACGCCGCCACCAAGCACCACCACGGCAGCGCCGGGTCTGATTCCGGCGAGGTCGACAGCGTGCAGGCAGCAGGCCAGCGGCTCGCAGAAGGCGCCATGCGTTGGCTCGAGGTTCGCAGGCAGAAGAAAGGCCTGGCTCTGCGGCATCACGACATAGTCGGCGAAGCCGCCGTCGCGATGGATGCCGATGGCCCTGAGATTGCTGCACAAATTGACCCGGCCGGCCCGACAATGACTGCAGCGTCCGCAGAAGATGTTGGGATCGCCGGTAACACGGTCACCGATGGCGATGCCGGAAACCGCATCGCCGACAGCCTCGACGATGCCGCAGAATTCGTGACCAAGCGTCACCGGCGGGCTCGAAGGGAATTCGCCGTGGAGGAGGTGACGGTCGGTGCCGCAAACGCCGCAGGCTTCGACGCGCACCAGAACGTCCTGCGGTCCCGCAACAGGCTTGTCGACCTCCCGTAGCGCAATGCTGCCCACGGCTTCCAGGCGCACGGCTCTCATGACATCCTCACTCAGGTTCTCAGTGTTCACACATCAGTTGAAGTTCGGCGGCTGCGACAGGTCGGTCGCCGGCGCCGCCGGCTTGGCGGGCGGCGTCTCGCCGAAATTCGGCGGCTGCGAGAGATCGTTCGACGGTGGCGCCGCGGGTGATGGGCCACCGTTGGCTGGTGGTGGTGTGCCGAGAGGCGCAAGGCTTGGCATATCAGGCAAGTTGATCTCGATCGTTCCCGGATCGACGGCCGCACCCTTGTAGCGCATGACCATTTGCGGGAAGGCGATGGTCAGCCCGATCATGATCACCTGGATGCAGACGAAGGGCACGGCGCCCCAATAGATCTGGCCGGTGGTCACCGGCGCGATCTGCTTGCCGGTGGGGCGATCGAGATAGGGCACGCGCGCGGCGACAGAGCGCAGGTAGAACAGCGCAAAGCCGAAAGGCGGGTGCATGAAGCTTGTCTGCATGTTGACGCCGAGCAGCACGCCGAACCAGATCAGGTCGATGCCGAGCTTGTCGGCAGCCGGCGCCAAGAGCGGTACGATGATGAAGGCGAGCTCGAAGAAGTCGAGGAAGAAGGCGAGCACGAAGACCAGGATGTTGACGCCGATCAGGAAGCCGACTTCGCCGCCCGGCAGCGACGTCAACAAATGCTCGACCCAGACGTGGCCGTTGACGCCGTAGAAGGTCAGCGAGAACACCCGCGCGCCGATCAGGATGAACAGCACGAAGGAGGAAAGCCTGGTGGTCGACGCGAGCGCCTGTTTGATGACATCCAGCGACAACCGCCCCTTCATTGCCGCCATCGCCAGGGCGCCAACCGCGCCCATGGCGCCGCCCTCTGTCGGGGTGGCGATGCCGAGGAAGATGGTGCCCAGCACCAGGAAGATCAGCGCCAGAGGCGGGATCAAAACGATGATCACCTGCTGCGCCAACCTGGACATCATGTTGATGTTCAGGCCCTTGTCGGCGATCGCCACGATATAGATCAGGATCACCCCGATGCTGGCGCCAAGGATATCGGCATTGTCGCCATGCGCCGGCGCAAGGTAGCGATAGGCCGCATAGGAAGCCGCGACTGCCACCAGCAGTGCCGCGAGCAGCGACAGCACGCCGTGGCCAAGCGTGCGGGCCGCCAGCGGCAACGCCGGCATCGAGTTCGGCCGGACGATCGACATGATCAGGATGTAGAGCGTGTAAAGGCCGGTCAGCACCAGGCCGGGGATCAGCGCGCCGGCATACATGTCGCCGACCGAACGGCCGAGCTGGTCGGCCAGAACGATCAGCACCAGCGACGGCGGGATGATCTGGGCGAGTGTGCCGGATGCCGCGATGACGCCCGACGCCAGTCGTCGGTCATAGCCGTAGCGCAGCATGATCGGCAGCGAGATCAGGCCCATGGCGATGACCGAAGCCGCGACCACGCCCGTGGTCGCGGCAAGCAGCGCACCGACGAAGATCACTGCATAGGCAAGGCCGCCGCGAACCGGGCCGAACAGCTGGCCGATCGTGTCGAGCAGGTCCTCGGCCATGCCCGATCGTTCCAGCACGATGCCCATGAAGGTGAAGAACGGGATTGCCAAGAGCGTGTCGTTCGACATCACCCGGCTGCCGTAGAAATTGTCGGGCAGCGCATGCAGCAGCGGCCACGCCAGGTTGATCGAGCCGCCCGAATAGGGCGACAGCACGACGCCGATGAAGAAGAACATCAGGCCGTTGGCGGCGAGCGAGAAAGCGACGGGGTAGCCGATCAGCAGGAAGATGATCAGCGAGGCGAACATGATCGGCGCCATGTTCTGGGCGATGAACTCGATCATGGGCGCGCCTCCTGGGCGAGCGCCTTGGCTTCTTCGGCAAGGGCTTTCGCCTCGAGCTCGGCCTGTTCGTGCACCGAGATGAACGGATTGGGATCGTCCATGTCGCCGCGCATGATGGCGATCTTCTTGATGATCTCGGAGATGCCCTGCAGCGCCAGCAGAAAGAAGCCGACGAGCAGGATCGCCTTGGCCGGCCAGATGATCAGGCCGCCGGAATTGTTCGACATTTCGCCGCTGCGGAACGACAGCGACACGTAGGGTACAAAATAGATCACCATCAGCGTCACAAACGGCATCAGGAAGAAGACATGGCCGAGCAGGTCGATCCAGTGCTGCACGCGGCGCGACCACATGCCGTAGACGATGTCGATGCGGATATGGTCGTTCTGTTTCAGCGTGTAGGCGGCGGCCAGCATGAAGGCGGCGCCGAACAGGTACCACTGCAGTTCCAGCCAGGCATTCGACGAGACGTCGAAGACCTTGCGGATGATGGCATTGGCGGCGCTGACCAGGATTGCCAGCAGGATCAGCCACGATATCCACCGGCCGATGAACTCGTTCATACGGTCGATCGTTCTGGATAGAGCGAGCAGCCCTGCCATGCATTTCCTCCCTGAGGTCGAAGGCGCGCCGGCTCCCCTATTTTCCGTCGCGCCGCTGTGGCCCAACGGTATGCCGTGCGTGGTTCGGCGGGTCAACATGGCATGGGCGCGATCAACGCCGTCGTGACGGGAGGCAGGGGATAAGTGCCGACCGGCTGCTGCGTCATGCAACCAAAGTCTGACAGCGGATGCGGCGATCAGGCGATCTTCTGCTGGTCGCGGCCAGGACCGATCAGCACAAGTGCCGCGACCAGGAACAGATACATCCAGCCATCGCGCCATTCGATCGGGAAATAGCCGGCCCATAGCGATTCGGCCATGCCGAAGGCGGCCGCACCGAGCGCGGCCCGAGGCGGCGAGAGATAGCCGCCCACCGCCGTCACGAACAGGATTTTCAGCCCGTAGACGAGGCCTGAGCCGAAGCTGACATTGCCGTAGTAAAGGGCGGCCATGATTCCGGCCAGCGCGGCGCAGAAACCGCCGAACAGCACCGCATGCCGGAACACTGCGCGCACGTCCACGCCGCACATGGCAGCCGCTTTGGGATCGTCGGAGACGGCGCGCCAACGGCGACCGAAGCCTGAGCGGGCAAACGCCCATGCAGCGAGCATGATTGCCGCCAGAACCACCGCGCAATCGATGAGCTGGATCAGCGTCAGCGTCGCCTGGAAGCCGGCATCCTGAGCGAAGACAATGGGTTGCGCCAGCATCGGCGGCAGCCACCAATCATGCGTGTCGGCGGCGATACGGCTTGCTTCCGACAGCACCAGCAGGATGCCGAGCGTCGTCACCACAATGGCATTGGGCGTGCGGTCGGCCAGCGGTTCGAAGACGCTGCGCGACAGCACGTGGCCGATCAGCGCGGCATAAAAGAAAGCCGTGACGACGCCGAGCACCACTGCCGCCAGCAAGGTCAGCCACAATACCTGATAGCCGAAGGCCACGGTCAGGATCATCGTCTGGCCGCAAAAGGCGAACAGCGCGCCATAGGCGAGATTGGTCCGGTGCAGGATGCCGTTGGTCAGCACGTAGCCGAAGGCAAGCAGCGCATAGAGCGCGCCGGAATGCAGCCCGTTCAGCACCTGCTGGAAGAAATAGAGCATAGACAGCTTTCCGGGCGCCGGAGCCCGCGCCAAGGTTTGCATCGTAGAATCTAACTTGTCAAATGCGTTTTATGGGTTAGATTTCCGATATGACAGTATCTTGGACCCCACATCGCTTCACCGGCGGCATTCTTGCGCTCGATACGGCCAACACCGTGGTGTTGCGCAACGATCCGGAAAAGACCTTCGACCGTTTTGACGATCCGGCCGAGATCGCGCGCTTCGCCGATGCCGCAAGCGGCTTTCGCGGTGCCGAGCTTGGCGGCAGACCGCTGGAGGCGACCTCGCCGGACAGCATCGCCCCGGTGGTGCTGGCGATCCGCGAGACGACCGACCGCCTGTTTCGCGGCGCGGTGTCGAAAGGTGCGCTTGCCGCCGGCGATCTCGCCGCTTTTCTCAAGGCCTGCGCCAACGGCCTAGATCGGAGCCTGGCCGAAATCGGCGCACCGGGTAGACCGTTCGGCGACCCATCGACGCCGATCGCGTTCGAGGCGGCGCTGGCGGTTTCGGCCTTGTCGCTGCTGCGCGACGACACGGTCGCCAGGCTCAGGATCTGTCCCAATTGCAGCTGGCTGTTTCTCGACAGGAGCCGCAATTCCAGCCGCCTTTGGTGCGATATGGCTGTGTGCGGCAACCGCCAGAAAGCAAGCCGTCACTATCGCCGCCGCACGGCGGCACATGAGGTCAACAATGCCTAGGGTTGTTTTTCGTTCGATCCTTGTCGGTGCAGCGCTCATTGCAGCCGTTGCGCTTGGCGCCTGCCGCGACACCGGCGGCGACGGCAAGCTGTTCGAGGTTTCCGGCAAGGTCGTCGTCTTCAATTACCGTCTCGCCCGGGCGACCTATGTCGTGACGCTGCGGCCCCTGCAGCCGATGGGCGAAGGCCAGGTTGCGGTCGCCAGTTTCCAGAATCCGGCCGGCGGCCCTCCCCTGGTAGTCGAGCAGAAGGTGTGGCCGAAGCTCGACAAGGTCAGCCTGGAGAGCCCGGCGCTGACCTGTATCGTCAAGGACAAGCCCTATGCGATTTCGATCAGCATCAGGGGTCCTGACGGCACGTTCCTGCAGAAGATCGACACGACGCTGATGTCGAGCGAGGACCAGTCGATCCTTCCCGACCGGCCGCTGGTGGTCGACCAGCTCTATACGGCCAATCCCGATCTTGCCGGCCATCCCGACGGCAAGCTGCCGGGTGAGCCGAAGCCGGATTGCTCGAAAGGCTGACGCGTCTTAGCCCGGCGCGACTGCGTGGAAATTTTTGGTCGCCGGACAACCGCCGCGGACCGATTTCGTGCCGGATACGCGACGGCAGCGGATCGTTCGTTGCGCTTTGCCTGGCACTTTCGATTTCGTTTGACCTGCCTTGCAAGCGGAGAAAGACTGCGCCATCTCACTCCTACGTTGGCTGCGCGCCCCCGGTGCTGCCTCCGCAGAGGAAATGCCTGATGACGCTGCACGACGTCGCGCTCGACGACAAGTTCGATCTTGGTAAGGAGCGCATCTTCCTGTCCGGCGCACAGGCGGTCATCCGCATGCTTTTGATGCAGCGCGAGCGCGACCGCCGGGCCGGCCTCAACACGGCCGGCTTCGTGTCCGGTTATCGCGGCTCGCCGCTCGGCGGCCTCGATATGCAGCTGTGGCGGGCGAAAAAGCAGCTGGCGCAGGCCGACATCGTTTTCCAGCCCGGCCTCAACGAGGAGCTTGCCGCCACCGCCTGCTGGGGCTCTCAGCAGACGGAATTAATGGGCGAAGGCAAGCATGACGGGGTGTTTTCGGTCTGGTACGGCAAGGGACCGGGCGTCGACCGCTCCGGCGACGTTTTCCGCCACGCCAACCTCGCGGGATCGTCGAAGCATGGCGGCGTGCTTGCGCTGATGGGCGACGACCATATGGCCGAATCATCGACCAATGCGCACGCCACCGAATTCCTGTTCGTCGACACCATGGTGCCGATCCTCAATCCGGCCGGCGTCCAGGAGATCATCGACTACGGGCTCTACGGCTTTGCCATGTCGCGCTTCGCCGGCACCTGGGCGGCGATCAAATGCGTCAAGGACAACATCGAATCGACAGCCTCCGTCGATGCCGCGCTCGAGCGCCTGAACATCGTCGTGCCGGAGTTCGATATGCCGCCCGGCGGCCTCAACATCCGCGATGAGATCGACATGCTCGGCCAGGAGGAGCGGCTGCATGAATACAAGCGCGCCGCTGCGTCCGCCTTCATCCATGCCAACCGCCTGAACCGCATCGTCTATTCGGGTGGCCGGGCGCCGAAGCTCGGTATCATCACGCTCGGCAAGAGCTATCTCGATGTCCGCCAGGCGCTGGAAGATATCGGCATCGACGAGGCCGCCGCCGGCCGCATCGGCATCCGCCTGTTCAAGGTCGGTTGCCCATGGCCGCTCGACCTGCAGCATATCGCCGAATTCGCCCGCGGCCTCGACACCATCGTCGTCGTCGAGGAGAAGCGCTCGCTGATCGAGGTGCAGCTGCGCGAAAACCTCTACGGCACCGCCACCCAGCCGATGATCGTCGGCAAGAAGGACGAGCGCGGCGACTGGCTGTTCCCGGCCAAGGGCGCGCTCGACCCCAACGAGATCGCCATTGCGCTGGGCGAGCGCATCCTGCGCACAATCGGCCCTTCGGAAGAGATCACTGCCAAGGTGGCAAAGCTGCGCCAGTTCCAGGCGATGCTTGCCGACACCAGCGATATCGGTTCGCGCACGCCGTTCTTCTGCTCCGGCTGCCCGCACAATTCCTCGACCAAGGTGCCGGACGGCTCGATCGCCGCCGCCGGTATCGGCTGCCATTTCATGGCGCTGTGGATGGACCGCAACACGGTCGGCTTCACCGCCATGGGCGGCGAGGGCGCACAATGGGTCGGCCAGGCGCCATTCTCCAAGCGCGGCCACATTTTCCAGAATCTCGGCGACGGGACCTACAATCACTCCGGCACGCTGGCGATCCGCTTCGCGCTGTCGACCGATGCCAACATCACCTACAAGATCCTCTACAACGACGCCGTCGCCATGACCGGCGGCCAGCCGCATGAGGGCGGCCTGACTGTCGACATGATCGCCAGGCAGGTGCGCGCCGAAGGCGTCGAGCGCATCGCCATCGTCACCGACGAGCCGGACAAATATGCGGGGAAGGCCGAATTCCCCTCCGGCGCCACCATCCACCACCGCGACGACCTCGACCTCGTCCAGCGCGAGCTGCGCGACGTCAAGGGCGTCTCGGTGCTGCTCTACGACCAGACCTGCGCCGCCGAAAAGCGCCGCCGCCGCAAGCGTGGCACCTTCCCGGATCCCGACAAGCGGGTCTTCATCAACGAACTGGTCTGCGAGGGCTGCGGCGATTGCGGGGTGCAATCGAACTGCGTCTCGATCCAGCCGGTCGAAACCGAGTTCGGCCGCAAGCGCAGAATAGACCAGTCGAGCTGCAACAAGGACTTCTCCTGCGTCAACGGCTTCTGCCCGTCCTTCGTCACCGTGCACGGCGCCAAGATCAGGAAGGCCGAAGGCATTGCCGGGCGCTCCGACCCGCTTGACGGCGTGCCGGTGCCAGCCGAATTCCCGCTCGGTAGCGAGGGTTGGGCGGCGATCATCGACGGCGTCGGCGGCACCGGCGTCGTCACCATAGGTGCTGTGCTCGGCATGGCCGCCCATCTCGAGGACAAGGGCTGCGGCATGATTGACATGGCCGGCCTCGCCCAGAAGGGCGGTTCGGTGTTCACCCATGTCCGCATCGCCCGCACGCCGGACGACATCCACGCGATCCGCGTTTCGGCCGGCAAGGCCGACCTGGTACTCGGCTGCGACCTTGTCGTCTCCGGCGCCAAGAAGGTACTGGCCGCAGTGCGCGCAGGCCATACCATCTTCCTCGCCAACACTGCCGAGATCATGCCTGGCGAATTCGCCCGCTCGGCCGATTTCTCGCTGCCCATCGAGCGCCTGAAGAAGGCGATCCGCGCTGCCGCTGGCGACGACAAGACGCATTTCTTCGACGCCACGCGCACCGCCACCCAATTGTTCGGGAATTCGCTCGGCGCCAACATGTTCATGCTCGGCTTCGCTTTCCAGCATGGCGGGCTGCCGCTGTCCGCGCAAGCCGTTGAAAGAGCGATTGAATTGAATGGCGAGGCGGTGGCGATGAACATCGCCGCCTTCCGCTGGGGCCGGCGCGCCGCGCATCAGCCGGAGTTTGTGCGCGGCCTCATCGCGCAACCGAGCAAGGCCACTGAGATCGCCGAGACGCTGGACGATATCATCGCCCGCCGCGTCGCTTTCCTCTCTGCCTATCAGAACGCTGCCTATGGCAAGCGCTACGCCGAGAAGCTGGCGGTTTTGCGTGCTGCCGAGGCCAAGGCCTTACCTGGCTCGACCGCGGTGACCGAGGCCGCCGCCAGAAACCTGTTCAAGCTGATGGCGATCAAGGACGAATATGAGGTGGCGCGGCTCTACACCGACGGCTCCTTCGCTATGGAGCTGTCAAAACAGTTCCAGAGCTACGAAAAGCTCGAGTTTCATCTGGCGCCGCCGCTCGTGGGCAGGCGCGGCAATGACGGCAAGCCGAGGAAATCGAGCTTCGGCCCGTGGATGATGAAGGGTTTTCGCCTGCTGGCGGCGCTGAAAAGCCTGCGCGGCACGGCCTTCGACGTGTTCGGCTACAGCGCCGAGCGGCGCATGGAGCGGCAGCTTCTGGCCCGCTATGAGGCCGATCTGGAGCTTGTCGCCAAAGCACTTGCGCCAGGCAGGATCGAGGCCGCCATCGCCCTTGTCTCGGTGCCGGCGCTCATTCGCGGCTACGGCCATGTCAGGCAAGCCAGCGCCGAAAAGGCGGCGGATGAACGAAATCGCCTTCTTGAACGATTCAAGTTGCCGGTGCAGCCAAGCGCATTACAAGCCGCTGAGTAGCCAAAAGGGCCGGAAAAACAGGCCCTTCAGCGCGAGCTAAAGGTTTTTTAATGGGACTATGCCAAGGCTGTGGTTCAGTTGGGCGCCAGTAATGGGCAGAACAAAGACCGATAACATCCCTGTGGATGTTTATATCCAGTTTGTGCGCTCGTTGTTCGACAACGCGCATATGCTGGTCATTGGCGCGCTTTGCCACGCAACCGCCAGCCTTATGGTCTATTGGCGCAACGGCCAGCCTGTCTTCCTGGTTCTTGCCGGAGCACTGCTTGGCATCGGCGTTTGGCGGTATTTCAGCTTGCGGCGGTTCCATCGCCTGGGTGGTTCCATCCACGATGCCTTGGATGCGACACGATGGGAGCGCGAATATATCCTGAACGGCAGCATCCAGGGGCTGATGCTGGGCCTGTTCTGCTTCATTTCGATCTATGTCTACTCGGATGCGTATGCCGAGATCGCAGCGCTCGCCATAACGCTTGGCTCTCTGGTCACGGTCGTAGGCCGAAACTACGGCTCGCCCCGCATGGTCACGATCTTCGCGGTAACCTTCGTCGGGCCGATCGCAGCAGCCCTGATCCTCAGGTTTGACATCCCCAGTGTCGTGCTTGGGCTGCTCATCATCCCGTTCATGTTCATCATCAAGGGCAGTGCCGACCATGTGCGCAACGTGCTGTTCTCGGCCGTGGTCGGGCATAAGCAGGCGAGGCAAATCGCGCAGCGCTTCAACCGCGCACTCAACACCATGTCGCATGGCCTGGTTATGCTCGGACCCGACGGCAAGGTCGTGGTCGGCAATGCCGAAGCAGCGCATCTGATGTCGCTGCGCTCGCCCGACCAGCTGCTCGGGCGGTCGATCCATTCGCTGCTCCTGCGCGGCGTTGCGGGCGGCATGCTGGCGCCGAAAGACTGCCGCTATGTCGAAGCGCAGCTGACGCGCGCGTTGCGCGAAGGCCGTGACCGCAAGGTGCTGGTCTCCTTCTCCAATGGCCAGCACTACGAGTTCTCGGCCCGCGAGGGCAATCAGGATCTCGGCGTCATCACCTTCGAGGACGTCACCGCCCGCGTCGAGTCCGAAGAAAAGATCCGCTTCATGGCGCGCTATGACAGCCTCACCGGCCTGCCGAACCGCGCCTATTTCCATGAGCTCGTCGGCGAGGCCATGGCGTCGGGCAGCCGCGACCGGCTGTGCGCCCTGGCGGTGCTCGATCTCGACGATTTCAAGAGCGTCAACGACACACTTGGCCATCCGGTCGGCGATGGGCTGATCTATGCCGTTGCCGAGCGACTGGCGGCCGTCGCCGGGCAAGGCGTCAATGTCAGCCGCTTCGGCGGCGACGAGTTCATGATCTTCTTCGACCGCGTCGAGGATGAAAGCCATCTGACCGGCCTGCTCGACCAGATCTTTGCCGATCTGCAGGGCGAAGTCGATGTCGCTGGTCACAGCCTGCGCATCCAGGCAAGCGCGGGCACCGTGCTGTCCAGGGTCGAGGACACCGATGTCGACGCCATGATCGTCAAGGCGGATCTGGCGCTCTACAAGGCCAAGGAACTCGGCAAGAACAACTGGCGACTGTTCGAGGCGGCGATGGATGCGGCGTTCCGCAACCGCCAGATGATGAAGGCCGACCTGCGCACGGCGGTCGAAGGCAAGGCGCTGCGGGTGGTCTATCAGCCCATCGTGGCGATGAACACCATGCGCATCGCCAGCTGCGAGGCGCTGTGCCGCTGGGATCATCCCGACCTCGGGCCGGTTTCGCCCAGCGTCTTCATTCCGCTGGCCGAAGAAATGGGCATCATTTCCGAGATCAGCACCTTCGTGCTGGCGGCTGCCTGCGCCGAATGCGCCAAATGGCCCGCACAGACCAGCGTCTCGGTCAACCTTTCGGCCAAGGATTTCCGCAGCCGCGACGTCGTCCAGAAGGTTCGCGACGCGCTTGCCACTTCGGGGCTCGCCGCCGGCCGCCTCGAGATCGAAGTCACCGAAACCGCGCTGCTCGACGACAAATCGCTGACGCGCCAGTATATCGAGGAACTGAAGCAGCTTGGCGTGCGCATCGCGCTCGACGATTTCGGCACCGGCTATTCAAGCCTGAGCTACCTCCACAAGCTGCCGCTCGACAAGATCAAGATCGACCGTTCGTTCCTGATGGACGTGACCCAGAACAAGCGTTCGCTCGACTTGTTGAAGGGCATCGTGGACCTGACCCGCGTGCTCGGGCTGACCGTCACCATCGAAGGTGTGGAAACGTTCGAACAGCTGAAGATCCTGGTGCATTCGGTGAAACCCGACCTCGTCCAGGGCTTCCTCTTCGGCGCAGCTCTCAGCGCGTCCGGCATCGAAACGATGTCCAGTGTGACCTGGCCCTTCGCCGCGGAATTGCGGCCCGTCGCCAAACTCGCGACCACATGAAGCCCAACCTTTAAATCGCGCTTGGAAGCCGTCAAAAAAGCTGTGAATTGCCAAAACGTTAACCTATTGTTAACGTTAATATTCGGTAAACACAGACGATTAGAGTTTCATCTTCTTGTTCATTCGGTCGTCCGGTATGGTTTAGTTGCGACGGCACGAGGGTAACAATGGAAACTCAGCTAGCAGGTATGCCTCTGGTGGCTTCTAGGGCCACCGCTCAGTCTCCTTCGGTGTTTTCTCGTCATATCATGGACGTCCTGGAGCACGTCGAGTATCGCCTTTGCGACGGTGCCGAGGATTTGGAAGCCATCTATCGACTTCGCTACAAATCCTACCTTCATGCTGGCATGGTGAAGCCCGATGCCTCGCGTATGGTAAAGGACGACTTCGACGATCTGCGCAATTCCTACCGATTTGGCGTGTTCTTCGATGGTGTTCTGGTCAGCACCATCAGAATCCACTACGCCTGCGCGAAATACCCTGTTTCCCCCAGCACGGCCGTGTTCGGCGACACGCTGGCGCGGCGGCTGGCAGTTGGCGAGACGTTCGTCGATCCAAGCCGTTTCGCTGCCGATATCGAGTGGTCGACCAGCCTGCGCGTGCTGCCCTACGTGACGCTCAGGCTTGCGGTCGTAGCTTGCAGCCACTTCAAACCGACATATTGCCTGACGGCGGTCAAGGAAGAGCATGCCGGCTTCTATCATCGCATCTTCCGTTCCGAGCAGGCGGTGCCCCCCCGCATCTATCCCGGTCTCACCGTTCCCGTGCATCTGTTCCAGTCGAAGTGCTCCGAAAACATGCAGGCGACGCTGGATCGCTTCCCGTTCTTCAACTCCACGGCGTTCGAGCAGCGCATGCTCTTCCAACGCCCCAAGAGCGGCGAACTCGCACCGCTAACCATCCTGCCCACCGCCAAGTTTTTCCGCGAAGCCGCCTGACACCACTGAAGCCTGCGCAATTTGGCACGCGAGCTCTGGAGCTTTCCCGCCGCTTCCGCGTTCTGGATGACGCCGACGCGGCCATAGAAAGGAACCGACATGCATATTCCCGAGCTCGCGCTTACCCCGCTGATCTCGCTGATTGCCGGCGTGCTGATCCTGGTGATGCCGCGGCTGCTCAACTACATCGTCGCGCTCTATCTGATCGTCATTGGGCTGCTCGGGCTGTTTCCGCATCTGGCCGGTTGAAGCGCAAACCCTTAACGTTCGACGCCAGGCCGGCGACAAGAGCCCATACCGCCGGCTTTCAACATTCTTTGAGGCTGTTGTCGCTGGTCGTGCGGCAATAGCGCCATTGCTCTTGGCCTGGCTTTTCGCTATGTGCCTCAAAGATGTCTTCGAAGGGGTATTCCTATGGCTGATCACACGCCGACCGGTCCTGTCGAACTGGGCGCGAAGATGGACTATGCCGAACATGACCGCACCTATCATGGCTTTCTGGCGCTGGCCAAATACGGCTCGCTGTTCTGCGGCGCCCTGCTCCTGGCCATGGCTTTCGGCTTCTTCGCAGGCGGCTTCTTCTCCGCGACCATCCTGTTCGTGCTGATCCTCGCCCTCGGCGCCTTCATTCTCCGATAGTCTCTTCAGACCCTTGCCAAGGGCGTAGCCGGACATCCGGCCGCACTCTTTCGCAAAGCCGCACTCTTGCGCAAACAGGTTCCAGCCGAAAGGATCATGCGGTGGGACAGACGGTTTTCATCCCTCGCGAGCTCGATGCCAGCGAGCCTCGTGTCGCGGCCTCGCCCGATACCGTGAAGCGGCTGGCGGCGCTGGGCTTCGACGTCACCGTCGAGACGGGCGCCGGCACCAGGTCGCGCATTCCCGATGAGGAGTTCGCCAAGGCGGGCGCCGCGATCGGCAAGGCTTCGGATGCGAGCCGGGCGGATGTGGTGCTGAAGGTGCGCCGGCCGACCAACGCCGAGCTGAAGGGCTACAAATCGGGTGCGGCGGTCATCGCCATCATGGATCCCTACGGCAATGATGCCGCGGTCGCGGCGCTTGCCGAGGCTGGGGTCACCGCCTTCTCGATGGAATTCATGCCGCGCATCACCCGCGCCCAGTCGATGGACGTGCTGTCGTCGCAGGCCAATCTCGCCGGCTACCAGGCCGTGATCGACGGCGCATCGGAGTATGACCGCGCGCTGCCGATGATGATGACGGCGGCCGGCACCGTGCCGGCAGCGAAGATCTTCATTATGGGCGTCGGCGTTGCCGGCCTGCAGGCGATCGCCACGGCGCGCCGTCTCGGCGCCGTCGTCACCGCCACCGACGTTCGTCCCGCCGCCAAGGAACAGGTGGCGTCGCTCGGCGCAAAGTTCCTCGCCGTCGAGGACGAGGAGTTCAAGGCGGCCGAGACCGCCGGCGGCTACGCCAAGGAAATGTCGAAGGAGTATCAGGCCAAGCAGGCAGCGCTCACCGCTGAGCACATCGCCAAGCAGGACATCGTCATCACCACGGCGCTGATCCCCGGCCGTCCGGCGCCGAAGCTGGTGTCGGCGGCGATGGTCGCCTCGATGAAGCCGGGCTCGGTGATCGTCGACCTCGCCGTCGAGCGCGGCGGCAATGTCGAAGGCGCAGTTGCAGGCCAGGTGGTGACCACGGCCAATGGCGTGAAAATCGTCGGCCACCTCAACGTGCCCGGCCGCGTCGCCGCATCGGCCTCGCTGCTCTACGCCAGGAACCTGTTCGCCTTCCTCGAGACGCTGGTCGACAAGACCAGCAAGACGCTCGCCATCAACCGCGAAGACGATCTGGTCAAGGCGACGATGCTGACCGACGCTGGCCGCGTGGTGCATCCGGCCTTCGCCAAGGCGGCGGAACAGCCCCATGTCGAACCGGCGGCCATTCCGGCGGAGACCATGGTGGCTGATGCCACGCCGAAGAAGGCTGCACCGAAAAAGGCGTCCGACAAAGCCACTGCCGGCAAGTCCGCCGCCAAGCCGAAGGGGATCGCGTGATGGATCAGACCTTGCAGAAAGCCCTCGATCAGCTCGACCAGGCAAGTGCCGCCGTCCGGCTGGCTGTGCAGAACCTGGCCAACGCGCCCGGTGGCGCCGATGCGGCGGGCGATGCCGCGCACGCACTGTCCGGCGGCGCCATCGATCCCTTCGTCTTCCGCTTCGCCATCTTCGTACTTGCGATCTTCGTCGGATACTACGTCGTCTGGTCGGTGACGCCGGCGCTGCACACGCCGCTGATGGCGGTCACCAACGCCATCTCCTCGGTCATCGTCGTCGGCGCGCTGCTGGCCGTCGGCATCTCGGCCTCCGGCATTGCCACCGGCTTCGGCTTCGTCGCGCTGATGCTGGTCTCGGTCAACATCTTTGGCGGCTTCCTGGTCACCCAGCGCATGCTGGCCATGTACAAGAAGAAGGACCGGTAGAGAGCCATGAACGCCAACTTCGCGTCCTTCCTCTACCTGGTCTCTGGCGTCCTGTTCATCATGGCGCTGCGCGGCCTGTCGCATCCGACCACCAGCCGCCAAGGCAATCTCTACGGCATGATCGGCATGGGCATTGCCATTGCCACCACGCTGGCGCTGGCGACTCCGTCCGCCGGGCGCTTCGGCCTGATCGTGCTTGGTCTGGCCATCGGCGGCGGCGTCGGCGCCGTTACAGCGCGCCGCATCGCCATGACGTCGATGCCGCAGCTGGTCGCCGCCTTCCACTCGCTGGTCGGCCTTGCCGCCGTCATGGTCGCGGCAGCCGCCATCTACGCGCCGGAAAGTTTCGGCATCGGCACGAATGGCGACATCCACGCCCAGGCGCTGATCGAGATGAGCCTTGGCGTTGCCATCGGCGCCATCACTTTCACCGGCTCCGTCATCGCCTTCCTCAAGCTCGATGGCCGCATGTCGGGCAAGCCGATCATGATCGGCGGCCGTCACATCATCAACGCGGTCCTCGGCATCGCGCTGATCGTGCTGATCGTGCTTCTGGTCACCACCGAGGCCAAGCTGGTGTTCTGGCTGATCGTCGCGGCGTCGCTGGCGCTCGGCGTCCTCTTGATCATCCCGATCGGCGGCGCTGACATGCCGGTCGTCGTCTCGATGCTGAATTCTTATTCCGGCTGGGCCGCCGCGGCACTCGGCTTCACGCTTGGCAATCTGGCGTTGATCATCACCGGCGCTCTGGTCGGCTCGTCCGGCGCCATCCTGTCCTACATCATGTGCAAGGGCATGAACCGGTCGTTCATCTCGGTCATCCTCGGCGGCTTCGGCGGCGAGACCGCGGCGGTTGCCGATGACGGCATCGAACGCACGGTCAAGCAGGGCTCGGCCGACGACGCTGCCTATCTGATGATGAACGCACAGAAGGTCATCATCGTGCCGGGCTATGGCATGGCGGTCGCCCAGGCCCAGCACGCGCTGCGCGAAATGGCCGACAAGCTCAAGGCCAATGGCGTGGATGTCAAATACGCCATCCACCCCGTGGCCGGCCGCATGCCCGGCCACATGAACGTGCTGCTCGCCGAAGCCAATGTTCCCTATGACGAAGTGTTCGAACTGGAAGACATCAACTCCGAGTTCGCGCAGGCCGATGTCGCCTATGTCATCGGCGCCAATGACGTCACCAATCCGTCCGCCCGCGACGACAAGTCGTCGCCGATCTACGGTATGCCGATCCTCGACGTCGACAAGGCCCGCACCTGCCTGTTCGTCAAGCGCTCGCTCGGCTCGGGCTACGCCGGCATCGACAACACGCTGTTCTACAAGGACGGCACCATGATGCTGCTCGGCGACGCCAAGAAGATGACCGAGGAAATCGTCAAGGCCATGGATCACTGATCCCGCCGCAACTTTCCACTGGAAGGTTGTCGGTCCATCATCGGAAACAAAAAAAGCCCGGTTCGACCGGGCTTTTTATGTTGAAGACCGGTTCAGCGGCTGGTCAGGAAAACCGCTTCCTCGTCGTCGCGCTGCCTGCCGCCCAGTGCTGCCGCAGCGCTGGCGATGAAGGCGCCGATAACCAGCGACAGGGCGCCAAGCAGGGCGAAGGTGGCGCTGCCTTTCCGGGCGGCGTCGGCGGCCTTCTTGGCCTTGACCTTGGCGTCCTCGACCCTGGCCACCAGGGCGTCGACACGTGCCTTGGCGTCAGCCTCGGAGACACCGGTGCGGGCGGCGACCAGCTGCGACAGATAGGTCTTGTCGTCAGCCGAAATTTCGCCTGCCGCCGCACTGGCGATGAGGATGCGCGAGGCCTGTCCGACCGCCGCGGCATCGCTGTCCGGATTGGCCGCCGCGAGCCTGGCGGCATCAGCCGGACGGAACAGCGTATCCACAAGATAGGATGTCGCATTGTCGGCCGGTGCGCTGCCGGCATTGGCGGACGCGCCGGCCGAAGCACCCATGGCGGCGCCCGAGGCAACAGTAGAAGCCGCCTGCACGCCTGAACCAAGCACTGCCGACAGCGCCGACCCGAGAATGCCGACGACCAGCAATGTCGCCAGCGCCCAGGCGAGGAGGCCGTGCGCGGTGTCACGGAAATAGACCTCGTCGGTGTGGATGCCGACCCATTTGGTGCGCAGGCGTCCGGCAAGATAGCCACCGACCCCGGAGGACAGCCATTGCACGATGATGAGCCAGATCGCGCCGGACACCGCGAAGGTGGTCAGCGAGGCACTGGCGCCGGACCACGGCGAGACCATGGTCAGCCCCAGCCCCGAACCGAGCAGCATGAGGATGAAGGTCAGCGTCGAGGCCGCGAAGGCGCCGGCGATGATCGGACCCCAGCTGACGGCCGGGGCGGAGGATTCTGTTGAGGCGGATACGTCGACAGCCGATACGGTGGACTGCATCGACGCCTCCTACCGTACGAACAGCATGATGAGAATGATGATCGGGATCGGAATACCGAGCAACCAGAGCAAAATACCGCGTCCCATAAAGAGCCTCCCTGCGAGAAATTGATCGATGTCGTCACAATGTTCCTGAGCGATTTCCGTTCCGAAGGGCAATGAAATGATTTGCTTGCCGGGAACGGAACTATTTTCCGCGCGGCCCGAGGCACGACTGCGAAACTGTGGATTGGTTCACGGAGTTCCACATGGGCTGCCGTGTATTGTTGGCTCGGTGAGCCGGGGGTAGCATGAGCGATCCCGCCGTCGGATGTCGTCAACGGAGACGCTGATGCCCAAGACTGTCGCATCGCTGGCTTACAAAAAGGCGCAGCCCGGCCAGGCGGTGGTGATCGTGCACGGCATGGGCGAGCAGCGGCCGAGGGTACGCTGAGGGGATTCGTCCAGGCGGTCTGGAGCAGCGATCCCACCCGTGCTCCACCCTACGCCCAGATTCCCGATCCGGCCGTTTCCGGCGCCACGATCAACCAGAGCTGGATCACGCCCGACAGCCGGACCAAGTCACACGAGCTGCGCCGCATCACCACGCCCTACGACGTCGATGGCCGCCGTACCGATTTCTACGAGCTTTATTGGGCCGACATCACGCAAGGCACGACGCGCGGCCGGCTGGCCGCCTGGGTGACGAACCTGTTGTGGCGCAAGCCCGCCGACATTCCGCCCGACGCCCGCAAGCTTTACGTCGCCACACTTCTGATCGTTATCGTCATTCTGGGCGCAGCACTCGTGCTGGCAACATCGGTCTGGCAACAGGCCGTTACCTTGACGACCGGCCTGATGATCACCACCCTCGCTTCTTTTGTCATCTGGGCGGTGGATCAGTTCGCCCTGCCCTATTTCGGTGACGTCGCCGCTTATGTGCGAGCCGAGGCGGCGACGATCGAGAAGCGTGCGCTGATCCGCGACAGAGGCCTGACGTTGCTCAAGACGCTGATGAAGGACGATGCTTACGACCGCATCGTGCTGGTCTCGCACAGCCTTGGGTCGATCATCGCCTATGATTTGCTGCAGATCCTGTGGGCCGAGTTCCGGCCGCGAAGGCTGGAAGCGGTCCGCGACAAGGCCAAACTGGCGGCGGTCGAGGCCATCGACAAGGCAACGCTCGGCTCTGATGGGTCAGCGTGGCCAAAGAACCTTGAAGACCTCGCCGGATTCCGGCGCGGTCAATGGGCGCTCTACCAGCAGCTTCGGACCAAGGACGCCGACCACCCGCTGCCCTGGAAGATCAGCGATTTCGTCACGCTTGGCAGTCCGCTCTCCCACAGCGAATTCCTGGTGACCTACAATCTCGCGGAATTCAGGGGTGGCCTTGCCGAGCGCCGGCTTGCCCGCCGATTGCCGATGACGGGCGCCCCGGCGGCACCGTGCTTTACCGGGAAGGACACAGCCAAGGCAAGGCGCAGCGCGCGGTGCATCATGGCGCGGTGTTTGCGGCAACGCGCTGGACGAACGTCTACGACCGCGGCAATGGCTGGGCGACAGGCGATCCGATTTCCGGTCCGATGACGGAAAACTTCGGCCCCGGTGTGGAGAACATCCAGATCGAACTTCGCAGCTCACTTGACCGTATCTTCACCCACACGCTTTATTGGTCATCGACGGCAAACGGCGTCGAAATCGCCCTGCCGGCGGGCACCGCGCCGCGCTCGCATCTGCAAGTGCTGCGCGACGCGGTGGACCTTGGTCGGAAGCTGGAGCCAAAGGCCTGACCCGGAGTGGAGCTTCGGCGGCAAGGCCCCCGCCATCAAATGTCCAGATTGGCCACCGACAGCGCATTGTCCTGGATGAATTCGCGCCGCGGTTCGACCTCGTCGCCCATCAGCCGCGAAAACAGCGAATCCGCATCGGTGGCGTCATTGACCTTGACCTGCAGCAGCGAACGCACATTCGGGTCGAGCGTGGTTTCCCAGAGCTGCTCGGCATTCATCTCGCCGAGGCCCTTGTAGCGCTGCATGGTCAGGCCCTTGCGGCCGGTCGCAAACACCGCGTTGAGCAGCGCCAGCGGCCCCGAAATGGTTTCGGAGACATCCTTGCGGCGCAGCACCGGCGGCTCGCCATAGACTTCCATGAGGCGCGGGGCATAGCGGTCGAGCTGGCGTGCGTCGGCCGAATTTATCAGCCCGGCATCGAGCTGCGCGAATTCCTTGACGCTGCGCACCGTGCGTTCGAACACATAGCCGCCGACGCCTTCATTGGAGGTCGACAGCCGGCCGGTCCAGCCGCGCTCGGTGTCCTCGGCAATGATGTCGAGGCGCTGGGCGACGCGTTCGGCCATGGCATTGGCGCGGCCGAGGTCGTTTAGCACATCGGCGTTGAGCGCGCCGGCGATCGCCGCCTGTTCGACCACGCCCCTGTTGTAGCGCGTGTGCAGCCCGTTGATGAGCTGGCGCACGGCCAGTGCATCATCGATCGAGCCGCGCAGATCCTGTCCGGCCCGCGCCTCGCCGGAGGCAAGCGTCAGCGACGCCTCCTCCAGCCCGGAGCCGATCAGGAACTCCTCGAAGGCGCTCTCGTCCTTGATGTATTGCGAGCTTTTTCCGCGCGTCACTTTGTAGAGCGGCGGCTGGGCGATGTAGAGATGGCCGCGCTCGATCAGCTCCGGCATCTGGCGGAAGAAGAAGGTGAGCAGCAAGGTCCTGATATGGGCGCCGTCGACGTCGGCGTCGGTCATCAGGATGATCTTGTGGTAGCGCAATTTGTCGGCGTTGAACTCGTCCTTGCCGATCGAGGTGCCGAGCGCGGTGATCAGCGTGCCGATCATCTCGGAGCCGAGCATGCGGTCGAAGCGGGCGCGCTCGACATTGAGGATCTTGCCGCGCAACGGCAGGATCGCCTGGTTCTGGCGCGAACGGCCGCCCTTGGCCGAGCCGCCGGCCGAGTCACCCTCGACGATGAAGATTTCGGATTTCGCCGGGTCGCGTTCCTGGCAGTCGGCAAGCTTGCCGGGCAGAGAGGTGACGCCGAGCGAGCTTTTGCGGGTGATGTCGCGGGCCTTGCGCGCGGCTTCGCGCGCCGCAGCCGCCTGGATCACCTTGTCGATAACCACCTTGCCCTCGCTGGGGTGTTCTTCCAGCCAGGTGCCAAGCGCCTCGTTGACCAGGCCTTCGACCACCGGGCGGACTTCCGACGAGACCAGCTTGTCCTTGGTCTGGGAGGAGAATTTCGGGTCGGGAACCTTGACCGACAGCACCGCCGTCAGGCCTTCGCGGCAGTCGTCGCCGATCAGCGCCACCTTTTCCTTCTTGGTCAGGCCCGACGATTCGCCATAGCCGGTGATCTGGCGCGTCAGCGCGCCACGGAAGCCGGCCAGATGGGTGCCGCCATCGCGCTGCGGGATGTTGTTGGTGAAGGCCAGCACGTTCTCGTGGTAGCTGTCGTTCCACCACATCGCCACTTCGACGGTGATGCCGTCGCGCTCGGCCTTGATGGCGATCGGCTTGTCGATCAGCGGTTTCTTGACCCGGTCGAGATATTTGACGAACTCTTCCAGGCCGCCATCATAGTGCAACTCGTGGCGCACGAGATCGGCATGGCGGGCATCGGTCAAAATGATGCGCACGCCGGAATTCAGGAAGGCGAGCTCGCGCAGCCGGTGCTCCAGCGTGCCGAAGTCGAACTCGACCATGGTGAAGGTTTCGGACGACGGAAAGAAGGTGATCTCGGAACCGCTGCGGCCCTCATAGGTGCCGGGCTGCTTGTTCTGCTCATAGCTGCCGGTCGCCTTGAGCGGCGCATCGGCATTGCCATGCGTGAAGCTCATCTCGAAAATCTGGCCGTTGCGGCGGATTTTCAGCTTCAGCCAGGCCGACAACGCGTTGACCACCGAGACGCCGACGCCGTGCAGGCCGCCAGACACCTTGTAGGAATTCTGGTCGAATTTGCCGCCGGCATGCAGCTGCGTCATGATCACTTCGGCCGCCGAAATGCCTTCGCCAGTGTGAATATCGGTCGGAATCCCGCGGCCATTGTCGATAACGGTGACCGAACCGTCGGGATTGAGCGTCACCGTGACCAGGTCGGCATGGCCGGCCAGCGCCTCGTCGATGGCGTTGTCGACCACCTCATAGACCATGTGATGCAGGCCCGAGCCGTCGTCGGTGTCGCCGATATACATGCCCGGCCGCTTGCGGACAGCGTCCAACCCCTTCAAAACCTTGATGGAATCGGCGCCGTATTCGGCCTCAGCGCCGTTGGCGTTGTCGCTTTGATCGCTCATGAAAACCTGTCTGATTGATGCCGCTGCTCAGCGCGAAAAAATGGCTTCGAATCACGCCGCCTTGATGTCCTAGATATAGGCGCAAAAGGCGGTTTTTCCAAGGTTTGCGGGCATTTCAGGGCTGAATCCCGAGCTGGCAGCCGGCTATTTTTTCGCGGCTTTCAATTTGGCCAGAAGACGGCGCAGATATTTGATCGTGGGTTTGTCCCTCGGCGCCAGTTTGCCTGTGCGGTCAAGCTCCAGCGTCAGGTCTAGCGCCTGCGACAACACAGCCTTCGGATTCTTCGCCACATAGGCATAGTTGATATAGGCCTGTACCAGATCGAATTGCCAGATCGCATTGTCCGGATCGGACAGGGCCAACCGCTGGCGGATGGCCAGGCTGGCTTCGAAGGCCTTCTTCGAGCCCTCATAGTGGCGCTGCTTGGTCTCCAGCAGGCCTATTTCCTCGAACGTGATCGACAGGTCGCGCTGCCAGTCGGAATTGCCCGGGTCGAGATTTGCCAACCGGTCGGCAATGACGAGACTGTCCTGGTAGTTCTGCAAAGCACCGGCGATATCGCCCTGGGCATCAAACACGCCGGCAATTTTTTCCAGACAGACCGACAGGTCGCGCTGCCAATCGGTGTTGCCTGGGTCGCTGGCGGCAAGGTCTCGCGCCGTGGCCAGCGCCTGCTGGTAGGCCTCCAACGCGAATGGCCAGTCCTTCTGGTCGCCGTAAGCATTGCCGATCTTGGCGTAACCGACCGACAGGTCGCGCTTCAAATCGGTGTCGTTTGAGTCGCGGCGCACCAGCGCTTCGGCGATTATTTGGCTCTTGTTGTAGGCGTCGAGCGCGCCCGCAGCGTCGCCACGCTCGCGCAGGACGTCGCCGATCCTGGTGTAGCTGACGGAGACGGCGCGCTGATGCCTGGGGTCGTCGGGGTTGTTCTGCGCCAGCGCCAGCCGAATTCTCAGGCTCTCTTCGAATGCAGTCTGGGCGCCATCCAGCTGGCCGGCGGTACGGGCAAGACCGCCGATTTCGTCGTAGGTAATGGTCAGGTCGCGCAGCAGATAGACGCTGTTCGGCTCGGCATCGGCCAATTGCTGCTTGATGGACAGGCTTTGCTGGTAGGCCTGGGCTGCCGCACCCAGGTCGCCTTGCGTGGCCAGCACATTGCCGATCTTGTCATTGGCTATGGCGAGATCGCCGAGCCAGTCCTTCTTGTCCGGCACGTCTGTGGTCAGGCCCTGCAACATGTCCCTGGCCGCCTCATAGTTTTGCAGGGAGGCCGGCAGATCGCCTTGCGCCATCTTGATGTTGGCGAACTTGATATGGCCGATGGCGAGGTCGCGCTTGACGCTCGGATCGGTTTCCTGGCGCGCTCGCTGCTCAAGATTGGCGACCAGCGCCGCAAAGGCGCGGCCGGCGGCGTCGGTGTTGCCGACCGTTGTGTAGAGGATGCCGAGCTCTTCCAGCGTGCGGCTTTGGCGGTCGGCCTGTTCCAGGCTGAGCGAGGTCTGCCCGGCTTCGCCATAGAGCGCCAGCACCGTTTCATAGTCCTTGATGGCGGTGGCATAGTCCAGGGTGGCACGCGCCGCGCCGCCCGAGAGAAATCGCGTCGCGGCTTCGGACAGGGTGCGGCTGACGAAATTGGCCTTCAACGCCTGGCGCGAGACATTGTCGACGTCGGCGGCCTTGGCGAGGATCACGCGTGCACCATCGAAAGCGCCGAGCGCCAACTGTTCCTCGGCCTGGCGGCGCAGTTCGGTCACCTGCGGGTCGTCGGCGGCCAGCGTCTTCATCTCGCCGCGCACCTTGACGAAGGCGTCGGCCGCCTCGCGCAGCTTGGCGTCCAGGCTTTCGCCGGAGAGATGGCTGGTGTCGGAACTGATCAGCGCGCCATAGAGCGGCGCCAGCGGCATGTCGGCATCGCTGGCGACCCGTTCGACCGCGCCGCGCATTTCCGGCGTCACATCGGCCATGGCAAGCAACAGCCGCTCGCGCTCCGGCAGTTGTTCCTTGGCCGCCGAGGCGAAGAACAGCTTCGGCAGCCCGCTCTCGACGTAGGGCAGCTGTTTTCCGCGCGAAAGGTCGTAGACCTCCTGCTGCACCAGCGTCAGCACCGAGCGGATTTCGAGCCCGTCGGTGCCGAGGTATTTGATCAGCGCCGCTGTAAAGGGCGAATTCGCACCGGTACCGTCGGCAGCCGTCTCGCCGGGCGCCGCCGAAAAGGCGAACAGGATGTTTTCCGCCTTGCCGACGCGTCCGAGGCCCGGCTTGATCTTGTCCACCAGGTCCTTGACCAGCGATGTGGCGCCACGCCCGTCGCCGTTGCCGCCTGTGAACGGATCGCTGCGGCAGGCGTCGAGCACGATCAGCCCGACCTTCGCCGTGGCGGCAACCGCATCGCGCACTTCCTCCAACGGCAGGCTGGTCTTCTCCAGCTGGTCGAGCGAGGAGGCATCGGCATCGACCGGCAGAAGACGGTTGTCGCCGGAGATTTCGACGCCATGGCCGGAGAAATACACCAGCGCCACGTCGGCGCCCATGGCGTCCTCGCGAAAATCGTCGAGAGCCCGGCGCATGCGCCTGAGATCACGATTGGTCTCGACCACGACCTCGAAGCCGAGCTTCTTCAGCGCCACTTCCATCACCTCGCCGTCATTGACAGGATTGGCCAGCGGCCGCACCAGCCGGTAGTCGTCCTCGGCAATGACCAACGCCACGCGCCGCTCCGCCACCGCTGTGGCGGTGGTCGCAAGCATCAACAGCAAGGCAAACAACAGGCGCAAATCGAACCGCCCCCGGCTCAGTCACCTGCCGACCATTCCACCTCTTTATGGCATGAGCAAGCCGGGGCCGGCTGCGTTACGCAGCCCGCATCGGCTTCAGCGCCCCGCTCCAGCGCGAGAGCTCGTCCAGCATGGTCTTGGTCCCACCCTCTACCTGCTCACTAGCCTGGAAGGAGCCGTCGCTCTCCAGCAGTTTCTGATACATCGGCAGCGCGACGCCTTCCGAGATGGGCATGACGCCCACCGCGGTCAGCAGCGGCTTCAGCGCCTGCGCGGCGCGCAGGCCTCCGGAAATGCCGCCATAGCTGAAGATGGCGGCTGGCTTGTATTTCCATTCGCGCGCAAGGTAGTCGATGGCGTTGACGATCGCAGGCGCCACGAAATAATTGTACTCCGGCGCCACGAACACGAAGGCGTCGGCGGCATCAATGACCTTCGACCAGGCTTTGGTGTGGTCGTTCTGGTAATTGCCGAGCCTGGGGTGATGCGGCTCGTCCAGAACCGGCAGATGGAACGTGGCAATGTCGGTCAGCACCGGTTCGAATTTGCCGTGCTCGCGGGCAAAATCCTCCAGCCAGTGGGCGAAGACCGGCCCGGCGCGGCCCGGCCGCGTGCTGCCGATTATGATGTTCAGCTTGTGCTTCAAGCGGACTCTCCTGGGCGATTGGCAGTAGCTGTTGGTAACTGTCACCTATGGCAGAGTGTCCAACCGGACAAGCCGCAACCGTTTCACCGGCGGTCACGATCCGATGAACACACCGTCTGTCGGGCACACCGGGCGCTGCAGCGTTTCAGTTTGCCGTTCGGTCACATGGACGCCCGGATTGCCAGCCACTACATCTGAGCTATCAGCGGAGCACCTCATGGACACGCAGCCCGTCCCCTTCGTGCCGCCGGCGCCCAGGCCGCGCACGACGCCGCCTTCGACGCTGGAGATGATGCGGATCGTCTACCGCAATCCGCTCGAACTGTGGGGCGAGCACACCTACAACGAGCCCTGGATTTCGGCGAATGGCGTCGGCGGGCATCTGATCGTCGCCAACGATCCCGGCCTTATCCGCCACGTGCTGATCGACAACGCCAAGAACTACAAGATGGCGACGGTGCGCCAGATGATCCTGCGACCGATCTTGCGCGACGGGCTGTTGACCGCCGAAGGCGAGGTGTGGAAGCGCTCGCGCAAGGCGATGGCGCCGGTGTTCACGCCGCGGCATATCTTCGGCTTCGCCGAGCCGATGCTGCGCCGCACGATGCAGTTCGTCGCCCGCTATGACGAAGGCGGCATGACCGATGTCGCCCATGACATGACGCTGCTCACCTACGATATCCTGGCCGAGACGCTGTTTTCGGGCGAGATTGCGGGCGAGCCCGGCAGTTTCGCGCAGGAGATCGACCGCCTGTTCGAGACCATGGGCCGCGTCGATCCGCTCGACCTGTTGCGCGCGCCCGAATGGCTGCCGCGGCTGACCCGCATCCGCGGCCGCAAGACCATGGCCTATTTCCGCAAGATCGTCACCGATACGGTCAAGATGCGCGAGGAGCGGCTGAAGCGCGACCCCGACACCGCGCCGCAGGATTTCCTGACGCTTCTGCTGCGCGCCGAAGGCCCCGACGGGCTGACGCGGGCGGAAGTCGAGGACAACATCATCACCTTCATCGGCGCCGGCCACGAGACCACCGCGCGGGCACTGGGCTGGACGATCTACTGCCTCGCCGAAGCGCCGTGGGAGCGCGAAAAGGTCGAGCGCGAGATCGAGGCCGTGCTGGCGCGCGAACCCGACCCAACGAAATGGCTCGAGGCAATGCCGTTCACCCGCGCCGCCTTCGAGGAGGCGCTGCGGCTTTATCCGCCGGCGCCGTCGATCAACCGCGAGCCGATCGAGACGGAGACCTGGAACGATCTGGTGCTCCCCAAGCGCGCGGCCGTACTGGTGATGCCTTGGGTCGTCCACCGCCACAGAAAACTGTGGGACATGCCCGACGCCTTCATGCCCGAACGCTTCCATCCGGGAAACCGCGAGAAGATCGACCGCTTCCAGTATCTGCCGTTCGGCGCCGGTCCGCGCATCTGCATCGGCGCCAGCTTCGCCATGCAGGAGGCGATCATTGCGCTGGCCATCATGCTGTCGCGCTTCCGCTTCGATGTGACCGCCGAGACCAAGCCGTGGCCGGTGCAGAAACTGACGACACAGCCGCAGGGCGGCCTGCCGATGCAGGTCACGCGGCGCGTTTAACGGCGCAACGCCTTGTTACGCGATGCCGGCGGGCTTGCGCTGGAACTGGCCTGCGGCGCGGAAGCGCCAGAGATAGCTGGGCAGGATTGTGCCGATAGACTGCGGCTGGATGTCGAGGCCGGCAAGGTTCCGGTTGGCCTTGTTGGCCTCCTCCGACACAATGTTGGGCTGGCGCAGCAGCAGCACCTGGTCCTTGGTCAGCAACGGGTTGGGCAGCAGGCCGAGGATCGAGGCCTGCAGATTGGCCATCCACCACGGCACCGGCACCAGGAGCCGCTTGCGCTCGATGACGGTGAGCAGCTCTTCCATGCACTGCTTGAAGGTGAGCACTTGCGGCCCGCCGAGTTCATAGATCTGGCCGCCCTTGATCTTGCCCTCGACCGAACGCGCCACCGCTTCGGCGACATCGCCGACATAGACCGGCTGGAACTTGGTCTGGCCGCCGCCGATCAGCGGCAGCACCGGCGAATAGCGCGCCATGTCGGCGAAGCGGTTGAAGAAACTGTCCTCGGGTCCGAAATTGATCGACGGTCGGAAGATGACGGCGTCCGGGATCGTCTCCAGGACGGCCTTTTCGCCGAGCGCCTTGGTGCGGGCATAGTCGGACTCGGCGTTGAGGTCGGCGCCAAGCGCCGAAATATGGGTCAGTCCTGCGCCGACCGAGCGCGCGGCTTCGGCGACGGCGCGGGCGCCGAATTCGTGCACGGTGTTGAATTTCTGCCGGCCGCTTTCATGCGGGATGGCGACCAGATTGATGACATGGTCGGCGCCCTGCACGGCGCGGTCGACGGACCAGCGCACGCGCACATTGGCCTGCACCGGCTGGATCTGGCCGACATTGCCGAGCGGCTGCAGATGTCCCGCGAGATCGGGCCGGCGCACCCCCACCCTGATGCGGTAGCCGCGCTTGGCCAGCGCCCGCACGATGTGGCGGCCGACGAAGCCGGAGCCGCCGAAGACGACCACGAGCTTGGGGATCTGCAGGATTTCGGTCATGGCTGGCTCCGGCGCTCGAAAGCTTGGCTGAAGCCGTTTCATAGTCCGTTTTGGGCCAAAGGCAAAGGGTGACGCGTCGTCGCTGCCACCCTCTTATGGACCCTTCAGAACGCCTTGCCGAGGCGCGCGTCGACCGACTGGCGGTTGCCGCCGCGGATAACGAAGAACAGCAGGATCGCCGCCCATAGAAGCGACTTTTCAGCGCCGGAAAAGCCCTGGCCGACAGTGATCCAGTGGAACCAGACGGTGACCAGCAGCACGATCATGCCGGCAAAGGCGGCGGGCCGAGTCAACAGGCCGATGGCGATCAGAATGCCGCCGAAGAATTCGGTGCAGGACAAAAGCAGCGACCAGAACGCGCCGGGATAGAAGCCGAGGCCTTCGACCATCTCGGCGGCGCCGAAAGGGTTGGTGATCTTCTGCGAGCCGTGAATGGTGAGAAACCCGCCGGCGACGACGCGCAGAAGGGTTTCGGCGCCATCATGCAGCGACGAATACAGGCGGCCAAACACCGGAACGATAAGTTTGCCGCGGGAAGCGTCGGTGGTTGCGGACATCGTAGCTCCTGTTGTTGTGACGATCCCTTGCAAACGCCCGATGGTTCCCGGCAAGTCAAGTTAACAAAAGTTAACTTCTGGCATCATGTTTTAGCACACAGAGCACGAACGTAGAAAACCCCGCCGAAGCGGGGTTTTCCGGGTGACGCAACGGTCGAGACAGAGCGCAACGGGGCGGGTAACCTGAGACGGCATACGCCCGCCCGGGCCCTAAACGCATCCGACAGAAGACACCGACCGGGCAAACCCGACCCGGCAGCTATTGGTCGTTGCGATCGGTAGAAAGGTTCAGCCAGGTCGCGTAAAAGATTCGTTGTCGCAGGACTGCTTCAGCCCGAATAGCGCTCGGCGAATTCGGAAATGCGCTGCACCACGGCTTTGGGGGCGTTGATGCCGCGCGCCTGCGCCTTCTCCGCCGCTTCGGCCCGCGCCCGGCCCGGCACGTGCACGCCAAAGCGCCGGCGCAGCCGGTCGAGCTGGTTCTTCATGCGCTGCTCGAAATCCGGGTCGAGCAGCTTGGGCTCGACGGCGAGCACGAACAGGCCGGTTCCGGGGCTGTCCGGTCCGCCGGAGAACCAGGGCGCGTCGAGCGACCAGTTGGCGCCCGACAAGCCAGCCGCCAGCACTTCGACCATCAGCGCGATGTTGGCGCCACGCTGGCCGCCGAAGGCCAGCATGGCGCCCTTCATGGCCGCGGCCGGATCGGTGGTCGGATTGCCGCTGGCGTCCAGCGCCCAGCCTTCGGGGATCTTCTTGCCGTCCTCGGCCGCCTTGCGGATGTTGACGAAGGCGGTGGCGCTCGACGACTGGTCGATGACCAGCGGCGCGCCATCGGCGGCGGGTGCCGCAAACGACATCGGGTTGGTGCAATAGACCGGCTTGACCGAGCCCGAGCCTGCCAGCACCGCCGGCCCGTTGGTGGCGGCGAAGGAGACCAATCCCAGCTGCGCCAGACGCCCAGTGAAATAGCCTAGTGCGCCGCAGGTATAAGCGTTCTTCTGCGAGAAGATGGCGACGCCGAACAGCTTTGCCGCCTTGGCGAGGTCGTCGATGGTGCGGTCGAAGCCGGTATGGGCGAGGCCGCCACGCGCATCGGATTGATAGACGGCGAGCGCCGGCCTGGTGATCACGGGATCGGCATTGCCGTCGATGCGGCCGGCTTCCAGCGCTTCGAGGTAATCGATGAAATGGGTCAGCCCGACGGTCGAAAGCCCTTCCGCCTCGGCGGCAATGATCGAGGCGGTGAGCGACCTCGCCGCCTCCTCATTGGCGCCGGCGCCGAGCGCCGCCATGCGGCACAGTCCTGTTGCCTGGTCGAGAGAGAGTTGCATGGTGCGGACCCGATTGGTGGTGAGTGAGTAGGGAGTAGTCAGTAGGGAGTAGCGAAAGCAAGCGGTTTCCCGGTCATATGCTGACTACTCACTACTGCCTACTCACTATTCCCTAACCCACCTTGTTCGGAATCCGCGCCTCGATCTTGCTGAATGCAAACACCAGTATGCCGGTGATGATCATGTAGATCAGCGCCAAAAGCAGCAAGGGTTCGTAGGTGAGATAGGTGTCCTGCCGGACCTTGGACGAGACGGCGAAGATGTCGATGACGCTGATCGTCGCCACCAACGGCGTCGATTTCAGCTGCAGCACGGTTTCGCCGGTCAGCGTCGGCAGCGCCCGGTAGATGGCTTGCGGCAGCCAGATGCGGCGGAAAATCTTCCAGCGGCTCATGCCGAAGGCGCGGGCGGCTTCCAACTGCCCCTTCGGCACGCCGGCAAAGGCGCCGCGCATCACTTCGCCCTCATAGCCGGCGAAGGACAAGGTCAGCGCCAGCACTCCATAAGGCCAGGCTTGCCTCAGATACGGCCACATCCAGGATTCGCGGATCCAGGGAAATTGCGGAAACAGCGAGCCCAGCCCGTAATAGAGCAGCCATAGCTGGATCAGCAGCGGCGTGCCCCTGATGACGGTGCAGAATGTCCTGGCGGGGGCGGAAAGCCATAACGGGCCGGCGGCCTGCGCCAGCCCGAGCGGCACGGCGAGCAGGAAGCCGAGAAAGCAGGTAACGGCCAGGATCCACAGCGACCGCCAGATGCCGAGAAGCCCCATTTCGTAATATTGCGGCAGCCAGTCCCAGCGCATGAAGAAGGCCGCACCGAAAACCAGCGCGATTGCGACCAGGATCAGCACGATGCGATGCGGCTGCAGCCACAGCGACGTGCGCGCGGCAGCGTTGATGATGGTCGCTTCTCCGGCCATCAGCGCGCATCCTTGAGCGACGGCATACCGCGCCGCGACCAGGCCTCGACGCGGCCGATGAGCAGGTTGGAAACCAGCGACAAGATGAGATAGAGCACGCCCGCGGCGAAAAAGAAGGTGAAATAGGCTTTGGTGACCCCCGCAGCCTGCCGCGTCGCCAGCGCCAGCTCGTAAAAGCCGACGACCGCCAGAAGGGCCGTATCCTTGGTGGCGATCAGCCACAGATTGGCGAGCCCGGGTATGGCGAAGGGCAGCATCGCCGGCAAGGTGATGCGCCGCAGCATGAGCCCGGGTGACATGCCATAGGCGCGGGCGGCTTCGATCTGGCCCTGCGGTATGGCTAGGATGGCGCCGCGGATCACTTCGGTCGAATAGGCACCCTGGACAAAGCCGAGCACGGCGATGCCCGCGGCAAGGCCGCTGATGTCGACGCGCTGGTAGCCCATTGCCGTCAGCGCCTGGTTGATCAGGTCCGTCCCGGCATAATAGAGCAGCAGGATCAGCACCAGTTCGGGCACGGCGCGCACGATGGTGGTGTAAACCGCCAGCAGGTCGCGCACGACCGGACCGCCGTAAAGCTTGCCAAAGGCGCCACCGGTGCCGATCAGGAGACCGAGGACCGTGGCGCCGAGCGCGATCTCGATCGAATGGAGCAGTCCAAGCAAGAGCGTGCCGCCCCAGCCCGGCGGATTCGGCGAAAGGAGCTCTATGATGCCGGCCGCCGAGGCCGAAAGAAGTGCGTCGATCAGCGTCGCCCCCGGATGCTGGCTCTAACCGCCGACGGCAGCGCCGGCGGCAAGCATGTCTGGGAAAGATCGGGCAGGGAGGCATGGCGCTAACGCCATGCCCCCTAGCTCATGCGAGGATCGTCAGTTCGACTGCGCGCCGCCACCACCGTAAATGTCGAAATCGAAGTATTTCTTCGATATCTCGTCATATTTGCCGTTCGAGCGGATCGCCTTGATGCCGGCGTTGATCTTGGCCTTAAGGTCGGTGTCTTCCTTGCGCACGCCGGCGCCCACGCCCGGTCCGAGCACTTCATCGTCCGGAGCCACCATGCCCTTCAGATCGCAGCAGGCCTTGCCCTGGTCCGACTTCAGAAATGCGTCGAGCGCGATCGAATCCGCCTGGACGGCGTCGAGGCGGCCTGCGGCCAGATCGTTGTTGGCTTCGTCCTGCGTCTGGTATTCCTTGATCTCGGCAGCCGTGGGCCCGAAATGCTTCTTCGCATAGGCCGAATGGGTGGTCGACACCTGCACGCCGAGCACTTTGCCCTTGAGATCGTCCGGCGTGGCGCCGAATTTCTGGTCCTTCGGCCCGATGATGGCGGTCGGCGTGTTGTAGTACTTATCCGAGAAGTCGATGGTCTTCTCGCGTTCGGCGGTGATCGACATCGAACTGGCGATGACGTCGATCTTCTTGGTCGTCAGCGCCGGGATGATGCCGTCCCAGGCGACAGGCGTGATGACGCAGTCGAGCTTCTCCTCGGCGCAGACGGCGTCGATGAACTCGATTTCCCAGCCAACCCATTTGCCGGAAGCGTCCGGCGAGGTGAAGGGCGGATAGGGCTCGGCGGCGACACCGATCTTGACCGGATCGGCCTTGGCCACGCCCATGGCGGCAACGCCGAGCAGCAGCGCTGCGGCGAATGTTTTCAGAACAGTCTTCATGTCACGACTCCCAGTTTGTTGTTGGTTCCCGGTTTTCTTCCGTCCCGGCCTTCCTAGCCGATGTTGCGGATGAACTGCTTCAGCCTTTCGGATTTCGGTGCGCCGAATATCTGCTCCGGCGGCCCCTCTTCCTCGACCAGCCCGTTGCAGAGGTAGACGACATGGGTCGCGACCTCGCGGGCGAATTTCATTTCATGCGTGACCAGCACCATGGTGCGGCCCTCGCGCGCCAGGTCGCCGATCACCTTCAGCACCTCGCCGACCAGCTCCGGGTCCAGCGCCGAGGTCGGCTCGTCGAACAGCATGACGCGCGGGTTGATGGCCAGGGCGCGGGCGATCGCCGCGCGCTGCTGCTGGCCGCCGGAGAGATAGGCCGGATAGACGTCGCGCTTTTCGGCGAGGCCGACGCGCGCCAAAAGCTTTTCGGCTTCCCTGATCGCCACGTCGCGCCTGACGCCCAGAACATGCACCGGAACCTCGATGACGTTCTCGATCAGCGTCATGTGGCTCCACAGGTTGAAGTTCTGGAACACCATGCCGAGCTTGGCGCGGATGCGTTCGATCTGCCGGCGGTCGGCAGGCACGGTGTGGCCGTGGCTGTCGGCCTTGAGTTTGATCTCCTCGCCATTGACGCGGATGATGCCGCTGGTCGGATTTTCCAGGCAGTTGATGCAGCGCAGCAGCGTCGACTTGCCGGAACCCGAGCCGCCGATAATGGCGATCACCTCGCCGTCGCGCGCCGACAGCGAAACGCCTTTCAGCACATGCAGCTGGCCGAATTTCTTGTGCAGGTTCTCGACATGGATGGCCTCGGCGGCGCCGTCCTGCGCCTTGCCGGATTGGAATGCGGCGGTTCCCGCCGCGCTCACCGGGGAACCTCTGCCACAGGGTCCACGGCAGATCGTCGAACGTCTATCCGGCTAATCAACATACGCTGTAATGCCCACTCCAGACTTCAGCATGGACCCAACAGCGCGAGCCCGTCAATCCCGCTCATTACGGCACTTGCGGCCTTATTGTGCAAGTGTATAAATAGCCTCCGATGAAATTTTTTCCATTTTTTTCACCTTGAAGACGGCATTGAAAAGGGCACTGATGAGCGCTTTCGGATCACAGTCCATGGCGGCGCCGTTGCGGCGCGTGCTGATGCGGTCGGCGGCCAATGCCATGCGCGGTGCCGACCGGGCTACCTGGCACTATGGCCCGGGTTTCGACCCGGCGAAAGCGGCGGCGCAGCACGCGGCTCTCGCTGAGCTGGTGACGGCGTCCGGCGCCGAAATCGAATGGATCGATGACAAGGCCGACGGGCTGTCGGATTCCGTATTCACCCACGATCCGTCACTGATGACCGACCGCGGCGCGCTGATCCTGTCCATGGGCAAGGCATTGCGCGCCAGGGAGCCATCACTGCATGAGGAAACCTACACACGCCTGGGTATTCCCATCCTCGGCCGCGTCGAGGCGCCCGGCCAGGTCGAAGGCGGCGATTGCGTATGGCTGGATAAACACACGCTGGTAATCGGGCGCGGGGTGCGCTCCAACCAGGAAGGCATACAGCAGGTTTCCAACCTGCTGACGCCGCTCGGCATTTCCGTCTACGGCTTCGATCTGCCGCTGTGGCAGGGCGAGGAGGCGTGCCTGCATCTGATGTCGGTGATCAGCCCGCTGGCCGACGACCTGGCCCTGGTCTATTCACCGCTTTTGCCGGCTCCGTTCTATCAGTTGCTGAAGGCGCGTGGCATCCGGCTGGTCGAGGGCGACGCCGAAGAGTTTGCCGCTTCGAACGGCCTCAGCCTGAACGTGCTGCCGACCAGCCCGCATAAGGTCATTGCCGTCGCCGGCTTTCCCAAGACCAAGGCCGCGATGGAAGCCGCCGGCTGCACGGTTCAAATCTTCGAGGCGGATGCCCTCTGCATCGCCTGCGAAGGTGGGCCGACATGCCTGACGCGGCCCATCCTGCGGCAATGAATGAGCGCCGCAAGTTCCGCCGCGAGGGCGAGGAGCGGCGGCGGCAGGATCTGATTGACGCGACCCTGGACAGCGTGGCCGAACATGGGCTGGAGGGCGCCAGCCTGCGCACCATCGCACTGCGCGCCGGTGTCACCGCCGGGCTGATCCGGCACTATTTCCCCGGCAAGGAAGACTTGCTGCAGGAAGCGTACGCGGCGCTGATGGGCCGCATGACGGAGCAGGCGAAGGCGGCATTGCTCATGGAAGACGCCTCGCCGCGCCGGCGCCTTGCGGCCTTCGTTGCCGCCAACCTCAACGCGCCGATCATCGATGCACGCGTGTTTTCGCTGTGGGCAACATTCATCGGCCGCGCCGGCGCGGATCCGAGCCTGGCTCGCGCCCACCGCGAAGGCTATCTCGGCTTTCGCAACGAGGTGGAAGCGGTCGTCGCCGAAGTGCTCGGCGCCGAGCAGCGCAGGCCGGACGCGAATGAGCTGCGCCGCCATGCCATTGCGATCAACGCGATCATCGACGGGCTCTGGATCGAAGGCTGTCTGGCCGCAGAGATGTTCTCGCCTGGCGAATTGGCGGCGATCGGCGTCAAAGCCATAGAGGCCGAGCTCGGCCTCGCGCCGCGAAAGGGAGAGAAGCCATGACCACCATCGGCGAAGCGCTGATCACGCTGCTCGAAGCGCATGGCGTTGACACCGTTTTCGGCATTCCTGGCGTCCACACTGTCGAGCTCTACCGCGGGCTGGCGCGTTCAAAGATCCGCCATGTCACGCCGCGTCACGAACAGGGCGCCGGCTTCATGGCCGACGGCTACGCCCGCGCCAGCGGCCGGCCGGGCGTCGCTTTTGTCATCACCGGACCGGGGCTGACCAACACCATCACCGCAATGGGCCAGGCGCGCGCCGATTCGGTGCCGATGCTGGTGATTTCGGGCGTCAACGCGATGCCGACGCTGGGAAAGGGGCTGGGCTTCCTGCATGAGCTGCCGGACCAGCGCGGCATGATGGAGAAGGTGGCGCTGTTTTCGCAGCGTGTCACCGAGGCCAGCGAATTGCCGGGCGCTTTGGCGCGGGCCTTCGCGCTGTTTTCGTCGTCGCGGCCGGGCCCCGTCCATATCGAGATCCCGACCGACGTCATGGTCAAACCGGCCGACGGCATCGCTGCTTCGCTCACCAATGCAGCGCCGCCGGCGCCGGATGGCGCGGCAATTGCCGAGGCAGCCAAACTGATCGCAGCCGCGCGCCGACCGCTGATCCTTGCCGGTGGCGGCGCCAAGCGCGCCGAACAGCCACTGCAGCGCCTGGCCGAGCGGCTCGGCGCACCTGTCGTCCAGACCGCCAATGCGCGCGGTCTGCTGCACGCGCATCCGCTTTGCGTGCCGGCCAGCCCCAGCCTGAAGGCGGTGCGTGCGCTGATGGCAGACGCCGATCTGGTCATCGCCGCCGGCACCGAATTCGGCCCGACCGACTATGACGGTTACAGCGACGGCGGCTTCGTGCTGCCCGCCAATCTGATCCGCATCGATATCGGCGCCGACCAGCTCGCCCGCCGCCCGGTGAGCGTCGGCATCCAGGCCGATTGCGCGGAGGCGCTTGGTGCACTGCTAGGCGCGCTCCATCCTGATCATGCCGCAGCGAAGGACGGCGAGAGCCGCGCAGCCGCGTCGAGAAAGGCGGCCTTTGCCGAACTCAGCCCGGCCTATGCCGCGCAGGTGCGTGCGGTGGAAACCATCCGCGACGCACTGCCGGGCGCCATCATCGTCGGCGATTCCACGCAGCCGATCTACGCCGCCAATCTCTATTACGACCATGACCGGCCAGGCGGCTGGTTCAACGCCGCCACCGGTTTCGGCGCGCTCGGCTACGGGCCGCCGGCGGCGATCGGCGCAGCGCTCGCCATGCCCGGCGTGCCGGTGGTTTGCCTCACCGGCGACGGCGGCTTTCAGTTCACTTTGCCGGAGCTGGGCGCGGCGCTCGATGCACCCGCACCGGTCATCTTCGTCGTCTGGAACAACAGAGGCTATCGCGAGATCGAAACGTCGATGCTCGATGTCGGCGTCGAGCCGGTCGGCGTGTCCCCGGCGCCGCCGGATTTCTGCAAGCTGGCCGAGGCCTATGGTATATCAGCCGAGCGGCTTGCCGGTACTGCCGGTCTCGCCGATGCGCTCAAGCGCGCACGCGCAACCAGACTGCCGCACGTCATCGAAATCACCATCGACTGACGCCTGGCCGCGCGCCGGATGTCCATGCGCGGGGGTCGGAAGGGGCGGTCGGCGACTTCGAGCGATGCAAAGACGCAACAACTGCCATGTCGAGATGTCGGTTGAGTGATCGTGCAAAAGGCGCGACGCTCTGCGTCGGCGCGGCACCACAAGCGACATAATCATAAGAAACGACAGGAGCGTCCAGGATGACGGAAACAGTTCAGGGCAAGCATATCGTGGTGACCGGTGGCACCGGGGCGCTGGGTGCCGCGGTCGTCGGCAAATTGCTGGCGGACGGCGCGATCTGCCATGTGCCCAATGCCCACGCGTCGGCCCCCACGCATTTCCCCTTCGCGGCCCATGATCGCGTCCGGCTGGCGCATAATGTCGATCTCGCCGATCCCGCCAAGGTCGATGCCTTCTATGACAGCGTTCCCGAATTGTGGGCCTCCATCCATCTGGCCGGCGGCTTTGCCATGGCCCCCGTCGAGAAAATCGAATCCGCATCCTTTGCCGAAATGATGGACACCAACGCCCGCACCGCCTTTCTGTGCTGCCGCGCGGCGGTGCGCTCCATGCTTGGCTCGGCCACTGCAGGCCGCATCGTCAATGTCACGGCGCGTGCTGGGCTCGATCCGCGCCGAGGCGCCGGCATGGTCGCCTATACCGCCAGCAAAGCGGCGGTGGCGGCGATGACCGTGGCGATGGCGGAAGAGCTGAAGCACAAAGGCATACTGGTCAACGCGGTGGCGCCCTCGACGCTCGATACGCCAGCCAACCGCGCCGACATGCCGGACGCCGATTTCGGCAGATGGGTCAGCCTCGAAGCCGCCGCCGAGGCAATCGCCTATCTGGCATCACCGGCCAATCTGGCAATGAGCGGAACGCTGGCGCCGCTCTACGGCCGCGCCTGAAGTTCCGCCGCGCAGAGCGGCTCATTTGGTTTGGCTTCCGATGGCGGCCTTTGCCGACCTCGCCTGATCTACAGCGGAGGTTGGCCATTCAATCATGGCGACCCGCCGACGCCTCCACGGCATTAGAAGGGCTGCGACTACGTCAGGTTCGAGACCCCCGCTTCCACGACCTCGACTGCGTCGCCGATGGCGATCGTGCCGGCGTTGTTGGGAATGGCATTCTGGCCGAAAATGATGCCGCCATTGGCGGAGCGGTGGATTTTGCCAAGCGTCTGCAACGGCTCGCGCGGGTCCGGCTGCTCGCCGCTCAACGGATCTCGGGTCGTGATGACGCACCGCGAGCAAGGCTTTGCGATGCGCAACTCGACAGCGCCGATGCGGATCGTCTTCCAGCTGTCTTCGAGCCATGCGCCGTCTGCGTCGACGACGATGTTTGGCCGGAACCGCGCCATCTCGATGGGCCTGGCAAGATGGCTGTTCAGATGGTTCAGCGAGCCTGTCGTGGCGATCAGCAGCGGAAAACCGTCGGCAAAGCCGACGAAATCGCCGGGCTGGCCGAATTCCGCATCGACCGGCCGGTTTTGCGGATCGTCGAAATAGACGAGATCGACGGGCCGGCCAAGAATAGCCGAGAGATAGGCGCCGGCGGCCGGATCGCCCGGCCGCGCGGCAGCCATATCCTTCCAGATCTTGACTTGCCGGAGCGCGGTGCCGGGAGCCGGAGCCTCGACGAAGTGCGAGCCATGCCTGTCATGTTTCAACAGGATGCCCGTTCCGCGATGCTCGACGTCGATCGTCGTCATATCAGGTATCTGGCGAATGGTGAGGAACTGCCCATCCTTGTCGACGACCATCCAGCGGCGGTCGCCTTCCATGCCCATTGTCTCGATGTCGGCGCTCGGCACGGCATGGCCGCGCAGGCTCTTGACCGGATAGCGATAGAGTTCGGCGACCTTCATCCCGCATGCTTCTCTGTTGCCCGAAGGGCCTTCCGTGTTTACGTCTGCAACGACGGCCGAGCCTACAACCGCGCGTGCGGAATTGAAGGGGTTGCACGGTCTTAGTCTTGTGCCAATCGCGCAGCCGAGCATGAAAAACCCGCGAGCCTTGCGGCCCGCGGGTTTTCTTGTTCAGGCTGCGCGCGAGGCGCAGCCGAGGCCTAGCTTGCGCGAAGCGGCTTACGCGCTGCGCGCGAAGCGGCTTAGCTGCCCTGCTTCTTCAGCGCGGCGCCAAGGATGTCGCCCAGCGAAGCGCCGGAGTCGGTAGAGCCGTACTGTGCGACGGCTTCCTTCTCTTCGGCGATTTCCAGCGCCTTGATCGAGACCTGCAGCTTGCGGGTCTTCTTGTCGAAGGCGATGACGCGGGCGTCCAGCTTCTGGCCGACCGAGAAGCGCTCGGGGCGCTGCTCGTCACGGTCCCGGCTGAGGTCGTTGCGCTTGATGAAGGTCTCGATGCCGCTGTCGACCAGCCGCACTTCCAGACCGCCATCCTTGATGCCGGTGACTTCGCAGGTGACGACGGCGTTCTTGCGCAGTTCGCCTGAAGTCGCGGCTTCGCCGACCGTATCCTTGGCCAGCTGCTTGATGCCGAGCGAGATGCGCTCCTTGTCGATGTCGACGTCGAGCACCTGCGCCTTGACCATGTCGCCGCGATTGTACTCTTCGATGACCTGCTCGCCCGGACGGGTCCAGTCGAGGTCGGAGAGGTGCACCATGCCGTCCACGTCGCCTTCGAGGCCGATGAACAGGCCGAACTCGGTCTTGTTCTTGACCTCGCCCTCGACCTGGCTGCCGACCGGATGGCTCGCGGCAAAAGCCTGCCACGGGTTTTCCAGCGTCTGCTTGAGGCCGAGCGAGATGCGGCGCTTGGCCGGATCGACCTCGAGCACCACAACGTCGACTTCCTGCGTCGTCGACAGGATCTTGCCGGGGTGCACGTTCTTCTTGGTCCACGACATTTCCGAAACGTGGATGAGGCCTTCGATGCCCGGCTCCAGCTCGACGAACGCGCCGTAGTCGGTGATGTTGGTGACGGTACCCTTGATCTTCTTGCCGATCGGGAACTTGGTGCCGATCTCGGACCACGGATCGCTCTCGAGCTGCTTCATGCCGAGCGAGATGCGGTGGGTTTCCTGGTTGATGCGGATGATCTGCACCTTGACCGTCTGACCGATGTTGAGGATTTCGGTCGGATGGTTGACGCGGCGCCACGCCATGTCGGTGACATGCAGCAGGCCATCGATGCCGCCGAGGTCGACGAACGCACCGTAGTCGGTGATGTTCTTGACGACGCCTTCGACAACCTGGCCCTCTTCGAGGTTCTGCACGATTTCCGAACGCTGTTCGGCGCGGCTTTCCTCGAGCACGGTGCGGCGCGACACAACGATGTTGCCGCGGCGGCGATCCATCTTGAGGATCTCGAAGGGCTGCGGGTTGTGCATCAGCGGGGAGACATCGCGGATCGGGCGGATATCGACCTGGCTGCGCGGCAGAAAGGCCACGGCGCCGTCGAGGTCGACAGTGAAGCCGCCCTTGACCTGGTTGAAGATGACGCCTTCGACGCGCTCACCCTTGGTGAACTTCTCTTCGAGCTTGACCCAGCTCTCTTCGCGGCGGGCTTTGTCGCGCGACAGGACGGCTTCGCCCAGCGCGTTTTCGATGCGCTCGACCATGACCTCGACCGTGTCGCCGACCTTGAGCGTCGAGTCCTTGCCCTTGACGCCGAATTCCTTCAGCGGCACGCGGCCTTCGACCTTGAGGCCGACATCGATGATGGCCATGTCTTTTTCGATCGCCAGGATCGTGCCCTTGACGACCTGACCTTCGCCGGAGTGACCGGTGGTAAATGATTCTTCGAGCAGGCTCGCGAAATCGTCGCGAGTGGGATTTGCAGCTGACATATTTTCTCCTGGAGTGCCCCGCATCTGAAGCGGGACGGGCGCCGTGGGTTAGCGTTGCGTTGGCCTGCCGACGTTCCGGGCTACAAAAGCCCTGGGCCGCCTAAGCGGCAATTCCGGCGCATGAAGAATGCTGGCAGGCTGGTTCGTGCCCGATATGGGTATCTTCGCTTCCGGCAATCGGTGGCAGCGGGAAAACCCTGGATCAGGCTTTATCTCTCTTGGCCAAGGCGTCGTCGATGATCGCTTTGGCCGCCAGAAACGCGGCCTCTATAGCCATTTCGGAGGTATCAAGCAAGTGCGCGTCGGCGGCGGGCTTCAGCGGCGAGTCGGCCCTGCCCATGTCGCGCTCGTCGCGGCGCATGATATCGGCAAGGATTTCGGCGAAATTGGCAGTGCCGCCGATGCTCTCGATTTCCGCCAGCCGGCGCTGCGCCCGCACCTGCGCACTCGCCGTCACATAGAGTTTTATGTCGGCGTCAGGGCACACGACCGTGCCGATGTCGCGCCCGTCGAGCACCGCGCCCGGCGGCGTTTTGGCGAAATCGCGCTGCTTTTCGACCAGGATGCGCCGAACGGTAGGGTAAACCGCTACCTTCGAAGCCGCTTCGCCGACAGCATGCGCCGACAAGACCGCCCGGTCGAGCTTGGCTAGATTGACCTGGCGGGCAGCGGTGTCGGCGGCCGAGACATTGTCGAGCGGCAGCGCGTGCCGGATCAACGCATAGGCGACGGCGCGGTAGGTGAGGCCGGTGTCGAGCAGGTTGAGGCGGTAGTGGTCGGCCAGACGTCGGGCCAGCGTGCCTTTGCCGGCGCCGGCGGGACCGTCGATGGCGATGGTGAAGGTCATTGGCGGGCCAACACGAAAGACAGACGCCGCGATCCTTCGCGCCCCCCTCTGTCCTGCCGGACATCTCCCCCTCCAGGGGGGAGATCAGAAGCTTCTGCGCCCCACTCTTTCCTGCAATTTCGAAAACTGGCGAAAGCCGCTGTGACGGCCGATCTCCCCCCTTGAGGGGGAGATGTCCGGCAGGACAGAGGGGGGCGCTGTCCCGCCGACATCTCTGCTTGCTTTGCGCTTGGCATCAACCTACCCAATCTCCGCGCCCAGCCCCGTCATCAGCCCCATGAACTCCGGGAAGCTCGTCGCGATCATTGCGGCGTCGTCGATGGTTACCGGCTTTTCCGTTGCCAGCCCCATCACCAGGAAGCTCATGGCGATACGATGGTCGAGATGCGTCTGCACCGTCGTGTCCTGGCCATTGGGATGGCCGCCCAGCCCCTTGCCGCCGGGCTTTCCGCGCACCGCGAGCGAAGCTTCGCCTTCGGTGCAGTCGACGCCGTTGAGCTTCAGCCCATTGGCAACCGCTGCCAGTCGGTCGGATTCCTTCACCCGCAGCTCTTCCAGCCCCTGCATCAACGTCTCGCCTTCGGCGAAGCTCGCGGCAACCGCCAGCACCGGATATTCGTCGATCATCGACGGCGCCCGCTCGGGCGGCACGGTGACGCCCTTGAGCTCGGAGTAGCGCACGCGCAGATCGGCAACATCCTCGCCGCCGGCATTGCGCGGGTTCAAGATGTCGATCTGGCCGCCCATTTCCTGCAACGTTAGAAGCAGGCCGGTGCGGGTGGGGTTCATCAGCACGTTCTCGATGACGATGTCCGAACCCGGCACGATCAGTGCCGCGACCAGCGGGAAGCCGGCCGAGGAGGGGTCGCCGGGCACGGCGATGGTCTGCCCCGTCAATTTGCCCTGGCCCTCGATGAAGATGTGGCGCACGCCGCGCTCGTCGGTCTCGACCGAGAGATTGGCGCCAAATCCCCTAAGCATCTTTTCGGTATGATCGCGCGTCATCACCGGTTCGATCACGGTGGTGATGCCGGGCGTGTTGAGGCCTGCCAGCAGCACGGCCGACTTCACCTGCGCCGAGGCCATCGGCACGCGGTAGGTAATGGGTGCGGCGTGTTTCGGCCCATGCAGCGTGATCGGCATGCGGTCGCCCGGCGTCGCCTTCAGCACCTGCACGCCCATCTGGCGCAAGGGTTCGAGCACGCGGCCCATCGGCCGTCCCGACAGCGATGCGTCGCCGATGAAGGTCGTTTCCATGTCGTAAGTGCCGACGAGGCCCATTGTGAGGCGGGAGCCGGTACCGGCATTGCCGAAATCGAGCGGGCCTTCCGGCTGCAGCAGCGCGCCATTGCCGGTGCCGCGGATCACCCACTCGGCGCCGCGCTTCTCGATATGCGCGCCCATCGCCTTCATGGCGGCCGCCGTGCGCATCACATCCTCGCCTTCGAGCAAGCCGGTGACGCGGGTTTCGCCGGAGGCAAGGCCGCCGAACATGATGGAACGGTGCGAAATCGACTTGTCGCCCGGCACGCGAGCGGTGCCGGAAAGGGCGGATGATTTGCGGGCGGTGGCCGGCTTGGCAGCGGCGGCGTGAGACATGGAATTTCCCTGGACGGAATGCCGGCGCACCGGCGCTTTTCATTTGTTGCGGCGGTCTCGTATCACGGCGGGCACGAATGGTCATCCCCATGGTCGTCGCTTGGCGCGAGGCCTTTCAGTGCTTGGTTTTGTGACGCCGGCTTTTCGCTTTGACAGCGCGGTAAACTGTGGTTAAGGGGACCACTCTTTTACTGACGAGGCTTGACGTGGCAAAAAACGAACTTGGCACAAAGCGTGTCGACCCTGAAACGGGCCGAAAATTCTACGACCTGAACAAGGACCCTATCGTCTCGCCCTATACGGGCAAGACGTATCCGCGTTCCTATTTCGAGGACGGCAAGATCGCCGCCCTCGAAGAGGAAGAGGAAGTGGCCGAGAAGGAAGTGGACGCCGAGGAAGAAGAAGGCGTTGAAGTCGTCTCGCTTGAAGAGGCCGACGAAGACGTCAAGGCCGGCGACGAGCTTCCCGATCTGGGCGACGACGAGGACGATGTCGATCTAGGCGACGATGAGGACGATACTTTCCTTGCCGACGAAGAGGAAGAAGACGACGACGTCGCCGACATGATCGGCGTCGGCGATGACGACGACGAAGTCTAGGAACGCTTCGAACGCATGCATTTAGCGGCGTTGACGGGCTATGACGAAAAAGCGGCCCTCGAAGGCTTGATCTTCAGGGAAGGCGGGGTTAGAAGCCGCCTGCACTAAACGGCGCGGTCCTGAAACCCGCGCCGGACCTCTCGCCGGCAACGGCGACGGCTGACTGCCGGAGTGGGGCCATAGCTCAGTTGGGAGAGCGCTTGAATGGCATTCAAGAGGTCGTCGGTTCGATCCCGATTGGCTCCACCAAACAGTCTTTTTCCGACGCTCGGTTTCGCGGCATTCGTGCTTGTCGCCTGCCAGTCGGCGCCTGAACCATCATCGCCGCCGCCAGCGCCCGCACCTCAGCCCATGGCGCCTGCCGCGATCTCTGCTCCTGATGGTGCGGCGGTCCTCGATCCATCCGTGCGGGTTATGCCGCCCGGCGAAGGCGTCCCGGCCAAATATGTCGCGTTTTCCGGCATATGGGGCGGACAGCTGGACGGGATGTATGACGGCAAGCTCGCCGTGCTGACGATTACGCGCGGCGGCAATGTCACCGCCACCTATGCCTGGGGCGATGTCGCCGACAACAAACCGGGCGTGGCCGATGGCGAAGGCAAGATTTTCGGCAACACGTTGAAACTGCGGCGCCTTCCCAATGGCGCGGACGTCAGCGCGGTCATTCAGGCGGACGGAACGCTGGCCGTCACCTATGGGCTTGCCGACCGAACCTATACGGGCACGTTCACCAAGCAATAATCGCGAGAGCTAATCTTCCGGGGGAGCCACGGCTGGCCCCTTCCCTTGATCAGTGCAATCCGAATTCGCGCAGCAATTCTTCACGGTAGCGCACGAAGCGGCTCTCGCTGCGCTCGCGCGGGCGTGGCAGGTCGATGTCGATCAACCGCGCCGCGCCGCCTTTCTCCTTGGGCAGGATCAGCACCCGGTCAGCCAGATAGATCGCCTCCTCCAGATCGTGGGTGACCATCACCATGGTGACGTTCTCCTCGCTCCAGATGCGCGCCAGTTCCTCCTGCATGCCGATCTTGGTCATGGCGTCCAGGGCCCCCAGCGGCTCGTCGAGCAGGAGGATCTCGGGCTGCACGGTGAGCGCCCGGGCGATGCCGACGCGCTGCGCCATGCCGCCGGAAAGCTGGCTCGGAAAAGCATCGGCGAATTCGGCAAGGCCGACCAGGGCGACGTAGAAGCGGGCGCGTTCCTCGGCCTGCCTCTTGGGAACACCGCGCACTTCGAGGCCGAACGCGACATTGCCGAGCACGCTCAGCCACGGCAGCAGCCGCGGCTCCTGGAAGATCACGGCACGCTCGGCGCCGACGCCATGCACCGGCTGGCCGTCGATCGCGACACCGCCGCTGTCGGCCGCCTCCAGCCCGGCCAGAATACGCAGCAGCGTGGTCTTGCCGGAGCCGCTGGCGCCGACAATGACCAGGCATTCCCCCGAACGAATGTCGAGGTTGAGCGTCCGCAGCACGGCAAGCTGGCGCCCGCCGAGGCTGAAGGATTTGGAGAGGTCGCGGATCGAGACCTCTCCGCCACGGTTGGAACCGGCCATCTTGTCTCTCAGCTATTTCAAAGCTCAGTTGATCTTGGTTTCGCCGGGCCGGTACAGGATGTCGGCGGCTTTCAGCTTGCCCTGGGCCAGACGGCCGTCGCGCTCCAGCACGGCGACCCAGAAGTCGATGTCGCGGTCGGTCGCCTGTGCACCTTCGCGCAGACCAAAGCCGGTCCAGTAGCGGGCGAGATCGCCGTTTTCACCGCGCTTGTCGAGGATAGTGGCCAGCACCTTGCGGGCTTCGTCCGGGTTCTGGCGCGACCAGTCCGAGGCGCGCGCCGACTGTTCGACGAAGTTGCGCGCCCCATCCGGGTTGGCGGCAATGAAGTCGCGCCTGAGTACGACGAAGCCGCCGGCGAGTTCGCCGAGCACCTGCGTGTCGTCGAACACGCCGCGCACGCCGCCATTGGCGACCAGCGCGCCGGCAAAGGTCGCCTGCCAGTAGCCGAGGCCGGCAATGTCGACCTGGCGCGAGCGCAGCGTCTGCTCAAGCTGCGGGCCGGGCACGACAATGAGGTTGGCGGCGGTCGGCGGCAGGCCGACGCTGTGCAGGGCCTCACGCACCGTATAGTCGAGATGAGCGCCGAGCGTGTTGACCGAGATGGTCTTGCCGGCAATGTCGGCGATCGATTTGATCGGGCTGTCTTCCAGCACGTAGAAGACGCTCTTCACATCCTTGTTGATGCCGTTGCTCGGATACGCCGCGACGAAGTCGTTGCCGCCCGAGATTGAGTTGATCACCGCCGCGGTGGCGGCCGAGCCGATGTCGACGCTGCCGGAAGACAGCGCAAACAGCGATTCCGGTCCACCCGAGGAATAGCCGACATTCTCCAGCTCGACGCCGAGCCCTTTGAAGTAGCCAAGCTCGTCGGCCAGCTCGTGCGGGGAGATGCTGCCACGGCTGGCGAGGTAGCGGAACTTGACGGCTGCGGCTTGCGCAAAGGCCATGCGCGGCAGGCCGGCGGCGATGAGGCCGGCGGCAAGCGGCGCGCCGGCAAGCAGCGAACGGCGGGTGATTTTCATGATCGGGTCCTTCCTGGAGGTAAACGGTGAGGGGCGGACTGCTCAGTTGACAGGATTGCTCCAGCGACAGAGCCGCCGCTGCAGGGTGACCAATGCCTGGTTGGCGATCAGGCCAAGCCCGGCGAGGATGACGATTGCCGCAAACATCAGCGGGATCTGGAAATTGTACTGCGCGTTCATCACCTGGAAGCCGATGCCCTTGTTGGCACCGATCATCTCGGACGCGATCAGCAGCAGCAGCGCGGTGGTGGCGCTCAGCCGCAAGCCGACGAAGATCGACGGCACGGCGCCCGGCAGTACGACGCGGCGAAACACGGTGAGCCGGCTCGCACCATAGACGCGCGCCATTTCAAGCAGCTTGGGATCGACTTCCTTGACGCCGCTGGTGGTATTGAGCAGCAGCGGAAACAGCGTCGCCCAGAAGATGACGAAGATCTTCGAGGTCTCGCCAAGTCCCAAGAGCAGGATGAACACCGGATAGAGCGCCAGCGCCGACGTCTGCCGGAACACCTGCAGGATCGGATCGAGCGCGGTTTCGACCGGGCGCACCTGGCCCATGAACAGGCCAAGCGGAATGGCAACGGCGACAGCCGCCGCAAAGGCGATGCCGGCGCGTTGCAGGCTGATGGCGATGTCGCCGAGCAGGCTGCCGCCGGCAAGCCCCTTCCAGAGTGCGACGACGATCATGTCGATCGGCGGCAGCACCGCCGCGTTGACCCAGCCGACGCTGCTCGCCACCTGCCAGAGCGCCAGGAAGCCGGCAAGCACGCCGTAGCGCTTCAGGAAGCGAACAGCCGCCTTGCTACCGAGGTTCAGGAAGTCGGTGCCGAGCCCGGTTTCGCCACCACTGCGGCGAACCGTGATCTGCCGATCGATGTGCTGCAGCGTCATTGCTTCACCCCTTCGATTGCCAAGGTCATTCGGCGGCAAGGACGGTCGAGCGGGCGACGGTCCATGGATTTTCCGGGCGCCTGAGGCCGAGATTCTCGCGCAGCGTGCGGCCTTCGTAAGCCGTGCGGAACAGGCCGCGCCGTTGCAGTTCGGGAATGACCAGGTCGACGAAATCGTCGAGCCCGCCGGGCAGCCAGGGCGGCAGGATGTTGAAGCCGTCGGCCGCGTCGCTGGTGAACCATTCCTCCAGCTGATCGGCGACCTGCCTGACGCTGCCGACGATGGTGTAGTGGCCGCGCGCCGTCGCTACCCATTGGTAAAGCTGGCGGATGCTGAAATTGTGCTCGTCGGCAATCTGCCGGATCAGCGCCTGGCGGCTTTTCATGCCTTCGGTTTCCTTGCTCGGCGGCAACGGGCCGTCGAGCGGATAGCCCCTGATGTCGAGCGTCTGGCCGGCCAGCCCGTTGAGCAGGGCGACACCGTCCTCGGGCAGGATAAGGTCGTTAAGCTGTTGGTATTTGGCACGGGCCTCGTCCTCGGTGCGGCCGACGAAGGGCGCGACGCCCGGCATGATCAGCACCTGGTCGGGATCGCGGCCGACTTCAGCCACGCGCGCCTTGATGTCGCGGTAGAATTCCTGCGCCGTCTCGAGCTTCTGATGGGCCGTGAAGATGACCTCGGCCGAGTGCGCGGCAAGCCCACGGCCGTCTTCCGACTGCCCCGCTTGTACGACAACCGGATGTCCTTGCACCGGGCGCGGCACGTTGAGCGGACCCTTGACGCTGAAATGCTCGCCCTTGTGGTCGATGTCGTGCAATCTGTCCTTGTCGTAGAAACGGCCCGACTGCTTGTCGCGGATGAAGGCGTCATCCTCCCAGCTGTCCCACAGCGCCTTGACCGTCTCGACATGCTCATGCGCCCTGGCATAGCGCTCGGCATGGCTGGGCTGGACGTCGCGGTTGAAATTGCGTGCCGTTTCGTCGCCGGCCGAGGTCACCACGTTCCAGCCGGCGCGGCCGTTCGACAACAGGTCGAGCGAAGCAAATTTGCGCGCCAGCGTGTAGGGCTCCTCATAAGTGGTGGACGCCGTTGCGATGAAGCCGAGATGCGTCGTCAGCGGCGCCAGCGCCGCAAACAGCGTCACCGGCTCGAAGCCGGCGATCTTGGCGTTGCCGCCCTCGCGGGCGCCGAGGCCGACGGTCAGGTTGTCGGCCAGGAAATAGGCGTCGAACAGGCCGCGCTCGGCGGTCAGCGCCAGCTGCTTGTGGAACTCGAAATTGGTGGCGCCGTCGGCCGGCGCATCGGGATGACGCCAGGCGGCGATATGCTGCCCGCCGCCGGGCAGGAAGGCGCCGAGCTTGATCTGCCGCGGCCTGCTATCGGACTTGCTGGTTCGGGTCATTGCAGGCGTCCTTCTGGTCTATGCGGGATGGACTATTGCGTCGCGGATCATGGTTTCAGGCGGCAAGGACGACGCTGTAGGGCACGCCGGCCACCCGGCATGCCTCGGCAACCGCCTGCCGGGCTCGCGCCTTGACTGCCTCTGACACCAGCACGCCATCGGCAAAGTCCTTGTCCGAGGCGTAGATCGCGGTCGGCAGGGTCTGCGCCTCGAAGAAGCCGAACAACGGCCGCAACTGGTGTTCGACGACAAGCGAATGACGCTCGCCGCCGCCTGTTGCCGCCAGGATGATCGGCTTGCCGCGCAGCGACGACGGGTCGAGCAGGTCGAAGAAGTGCTTGAACAGCCCGGTGTAGCTGCCCTTGAAGGTCGGGGAGCCGACCACCAGCACGTCGGCGCCGAGCAGCTGCTCGATAATACCGCGCGCCGCCGGATCGAGATCGCCAAGCTGTCTTGCAGGCGCAAAGGACGGGCCGAGATCCTCGATGTCGAAAACGCTCAAAGCCGAGCCGGCCCGGCTCGCCACCTCACCGGCGATGTGGCTGACGAATGCCTTCGTCTTGGACGGACGGGTCAGGTTGCCGGACAACCCCACCACCAGCTTTTTTGACATCCGAGGCTCCTTCTCGCAAACGCACTATCCGCATTAAGCCTACCGATTTTGTAGAATTAAATGAGCGAGAAGATTTCAAAACCGGGCTCTGAAGCGAATGGAGTTTGCGGTACATCGCCTTTGGTTGGTTCATTTGGCCCCAAAAGCGCCGCGGCAGATGCTGACGCGGTCGCGCAAGGCATCGCCGGGGACCATGGCCTTGGTCCTTTGCGCACCGATGGGTATCGTCGCGAAACCGTCAAGGGCCGGCGGCATTGACACTGCGTTGTGTGAGTGTCGATTGAACCCGATCGCGTGGGCGACGAAGTACGCAACTGGAATCAAAGAACAGGATGCGCGCATGAAGAAGATCGGCTTTCTTTCCTTCGGCCATTGGTCGCCCTCGTCGCAATCGCAGACGCGCTCGGCGTCCGACGCGCTGCTGCAGTCGATCGACCTGGCCGTCGCCGCCGAGGAGCTGGGCGCGGACGGCGCCTATTTCCGCGTCCATCATTTTGCCCGCCAGCTCGCTTCGCCGTTTCCGCTTCTGGCCGCGGTCGGCGCCCGCACCAGCCGCATCGAGATCGGCACCGCCGTCATCGACATGCGCTATGAGAATCCGCTGTATATGGCCGAGGATGCGGGTGCTGCCGACCTGATCGCCGGTGGCCGGCTGCAGCTTGGCATCAGCCGCGGTTCGCCGGAGCAGGTGATCGACGGCTGGCGCTACTTCGGCTACGTGCCGCAGGACGGCAAAAGCGATGCCGACATGGCGCGCAACCATGCCGAGGTGTTTCTGGACGTGCTGCGCGGCGAAGGTTTCGCGCAACCCAATCCGCGGCCGATGTTCCCAATCCTCCGGGAATGCTGCGGCTCGAGCCGTTCTCGGCCGGCCTGCGCGACCGGATCTGGTGGGGTGCCGCTACCAACGCCACCGCCGAATGGGCGGGCAAGCTCGGCATGAACCTGCAAAGTTCGACGCTGAAGTTCGATGAGAGCGGCCAGCCGCTCCACATCCAGCAGGCCGAACAGATCCGCGCTTATCGCGCGGCGTGGAAGGAGGCCGGCCATGCGCGCGAGCCGCGCGTGTCGGTCAGCCGCAGCATCTTTGCGCTGGTGAACGACCGCGACCGCGCCTATTTCGGCGGCGGCAGCAGCGAAGATCATTTCGGCTATATCGAGCCTGAGAAGCTTGCCGTCTTCGGCCGCTCCTATGCCGCCGAGCCCGATGTGCTGATCGATCAGCTGAAAGAGGACGAAGCGATCGCCGAGGCCGACACGCTGCTTCTGACCGTCCCCAACCAGCTCGGCGTCGAGTACAACGCCCACGTCATCGAGGCGATCCTGAAGCACGTCGCGCCGGCTCTCGGCTGGCGCTGACAAGAGGCGCCAGCCGCCGGGGAAACAAAGAGATTGAGCGTTTCGCCGCCAAACGGTGAAACGCTCAAGAGAAGAGGCGGCTAGGCATCCGCCTTGAAGGTCTGCTTCTGCTGGCCTAGCCCCTCGATGCCCAGTTCCACCACATCGCCGGGCTTCAGGAACACGGGCGGCTTCATGCCCAGCCCAACGCCGGGCGGCGTGCCGGTGGAGATGATGTCGCCGGGGTGGAGCGACATGAACTGGCTGAGATAGGAAACGAGATAGGCGACGCCGTAGACCATGGTCCTGGTCGAGCCGTTCTGCATCGTCTTGCCGTTGACCGTCAGCCACATTTTGAGGTTCTGCGGATCGGCAACCTCGTCCTTGGTGACAAGCCACGGCCCGGTCGGACCGAACGTGTCGCAGCTCTTGCCCTTGGTCCACTGGCCCTGGCGCTCGGCCTGGAAGGCTCGCTCGGACACGTCATGGGCAACGGCATAGCCGGCGACATAATCCAGCGCCTCGGCTTCGGTGACGTATTTGGCTTTTCTGCCGATGACCACGGCGAGTTCAACCTCCCAGTCGGTCTTTTCCGAGCCGCGCGGGATCAGCACATCATCGTCGGGACCGACGATGGCCGAGCTCGCCTTCATGAAGATGATCGGCTCCGGCGGCACGGCGGCGCCGGTTTCGGCGGCGTGGTCGGAATAGTTCAAGCCAATGCAGATGAACTTGCCCGTGCCGGCGACGCAGGCGCCAAGCCTCGGGCTTCCGGGTACGGCCGGCAGCGACTTCGGGTCGAGCTTCGATAGCGCATCGAGCGACGCCGGATCGAGCGCCTTGCCGGCAATGTCGGCGACATGACCTGAAAGATCGCGGATCGTGCCATCCGCATCGAGCAGGCCGGGGCGTTCGCTCCCTATCTCGCCATAGCGCAGCAGTTTCATCTTGCTCTCCAAATTGCGGCCCAAGGCCGTTTTCAAAACTCGTTCCGCCAAGCGATGACTGGGTGGACTCTGGCTATCGGACCCGACCTAGGGCAAGCCGGACTTTAGAACTGTTCGAGCCTGGACCTGCGGATCGAGGCTATTGCTCAGATCGACCAGCCGCCGTCGATATTATAGGCCTGGCCTGAGGTGTACGTGGCGCCGGCGAGGTAAACCGCAAGGTCGGCGATTTCCTCGGGGGTGCCGAGACGGCCCATCGGCTGGCGGGCGATGAAGGCCGCCCGGGCGGCGTCATAGTCGCCCTGCGCATGCATGCGGTCCTGCAGCGACGGGCTTTCGACTGTGCCGGGGCAGATGGCGTTGCAGCGAATGCCCTTGGCGACATAGTCGGCGGCGACCGCCTTGGTCAGGCCGATCACGGCCGCCTTGGTGACGCCGTAGGCGAACCGGTTGGGCACACCCTTGCCGGCGCCGGCGACGGACGACATGTTGATGATCGAGCCATCGCCGCGCTCCAGCATGCCGGGCAGTACGGCCCGAATGGTGCGGATCATGGCGCGGACATTGAGGTTGAAGGCGAAATCGAGATCGGCGTCCTTCATCTCGAGGATAGACCCGGAATGGACGAAGCCGGCGCAGTTGAACAGCACGTCGACGCAGCCGATTTCGGCGAAGCCGGATGCCACCGCATCGTCGTTGAGAACGTCGAGCTTGCGGGTCTTGATGCCGGAGGTCTTGGCGAGTTCGGCCAGCAGCGCCTCGTTGATGTCGGTGGCGTGCACGATGGCACCTGCCTTGGCGAAGGCCAATGCGCTCGCTCTGCCGATGCCTTGTGCCGCCGCGGTGACGACAACGACCTTGCCTGCTAGATCCGCCATGCGTTTCTCCTCGCCCTCTTTGGCCACTGCTCGGCCCGATTTACTGCCGGCTGACTGGGGCGTCCCGTGCCAGACAGGCGCGACTATGCGGCCTGCACAATCCATCAGTCCTTAAATAACAAATGTTTTTTCTGGTTAAAGAACACATGTCCAAGCGTCAAGCCCGAACGCGATCACCTTCGCGACGGCCGATGTAATACACATCGCTTGCTCTGATGCAACAACATGTATGACAACCGGACAACGAGTCACGCTGCCATTGTTTACTCAAGCACAGCGCGCTCAGGGGCATTAGTCGCCGTATGGCACCCAGACGTTCTTCACTTCGACGGCGCGGCGCAGCAGGGCATCGCCGGCGGCCTCGTCGGAGGCCCAGTCGAGGCTGCGGCCGTTGCCGGTCCAGACGCGCTTGAGATTGCCGACGGAATCGGCCTCCGCTTTGGCGCAGGTGTCGGCATCGGCGAACAACCACAACCCGTCGACGTCGTCATGCTTGGCCAGCACGCCGGCAAGCTCCGCCGTGCGGCCGGTGACGATGTTGATGGCGCCGGCCGGAACGTCGGAATATTCGATCACCTGGTAGAGATCGGTGGCAAGCAGCGGGTATTTTTCCGACGGCACGGCCACCACGGTATTGCCCATGGCAAGCGCAGGTGCGGTCAGGGAGATGAAGCCGAGCAGCGGCGCGCTGTCCGGGGCGACGATGCCGACGACGCCGACCGGCTCGTGCAGCGCCAGCGTGACGGCGCGGGCCGGTGGCTGATGCACCCTGCCCTCGAACTTGTCGGCAAGGCCGGCATAGAGGAAGAGCCGCTCGATGGACTGTTCTACTTCCTCCCGCGCGGCCTTGGCGTTGGCGCCGGTCAGTTCGGTGAGGCGGGCGGCGAACTCGCCGGTGCGGCCGGACAGGTTTTCGGCAAGATAATAGAGCACCTGGGAACGATTGTAGGCGGTCGCCTCCGGCCACGCCTTGCAGGCGCGGGCGGCGGCAACGGCGTCGCGGATGTCCTTGCGGCTGCCGAGACCGACTTCGCCGGCGAGCTTGCCCTTGGCAGTGGCTATCGCCAGCGAATAATTGCCGTCGGGCCGCACCTGCTTGCCGCCGATGAACAGCTTTGCGGTACGATCGATGGCGCCGCCATCCGATTGCTCGACGGGCTGCGCCGAAGACGCCGTCGGCTTGATCACCGGGCCGAGCGGCAGCTTTGCCGAGAGATACTCGAACATGCCCTCGCGCCCGCCCTCGCGGCCAAAGCCGCTTTCGCGATAGCCGCCGAAGCCGCAGGCGGCGTCGAACATGTTGGTGCCGTTGACCCAGACGACGCCGGCCTTCAGCTGCGGCGCGACATGCAGCGCGAGGTTGATGTTTTCGCTCCACACCGAGGCGGCCAGCCCATAGCGCGTGTTGTTGGCGAGTTCGATCGCTTCCTCGGTGTTGCGGAAGGTCATGGTGGCCAGAACCGGGCCGAACACCTCTTCCTGCGCCAATATATTTGCCGGCGAAACACCCGTGGCGAGCGTCGGCAGATGGTAGTAGCCGGAAGACGGCAGCACCGCGTCGGGCTGCCAGCAGACGGCGCCCTGTCTGGCGCCTTCTGCGACCAGGCCCTTGACGCGGTCCAGCTGGATGGCGTCGACCAGCGGGCCGATATCGGTGTTCTTGTCGAGCGGGCTGCCGACGCGAAGCCGGCTCATCCTGACCTTGACCTTGGCGATCAAGGCATCGGCAATGCCTTCCTGCACCAGAAGCCGTGACCCGGCGCAGCAGACCTGGCCCTGGTTGAACCAGATGCTGTCGACCAGTCCTTCGACGGCGCTGTCGAGATCGGCGTCCTCGAAGACGATGAAGGCCGACTTGCCGCCGAGTTCCAGAGACAGTTTCTTGCCCGATCCGGCCGTGGCTTTCCTGATGATCTTGCCGACTTCCGAGGAGCCGGTGAAGGCGATCTTCTGGACGCCGGGATGGTTGACGATGGCGACGCCCGCTTCAGGTCCACCCTGGACGATGTTGACGACTCCCTTCGGCACGCCGGCGCGCTCGCAGATTTCGGCGAACAGGATGGCGGTGAGCGGCGTGAACTCGGCCGGCTTCAGCACCACCGTGCAGCCGGCGGCGAGCGCCGGCGCGATCTTCCAGGCCAACATCAGCAGCGGGAAATTCCACGGAATGATCTGGCCGACGACACCGACGCCCTTGTGGCCGGGGAAATCCTTGTCTAGAGCCTGCGCCCAGCCGGCGTGATGGATGAAATGGCGGATGGCCAGCGGCACGTCGATGTCGCGGCTTTCGCGGATCGGCTTGCCATTGTCGATTGACTCAAGCACTGCGAACAGGCGCTGATGACGCTGCATCGCGCGGCCGATGGCGTAAAGCACCTTGGCGCGCTGGTAGCCGGAGGACGCCGACCATTTCGGCAACGCCTTGGTGGCTGCGGCAACGGCTGCGTCGATATCGGCGGCGCCGGCATCGGAGATCTTGGCCAGCAGCTTGCCGGATGAGGGTTCGCTGGTCTCGAAGGTCTTGCCGCCGCCTGCTGCCTTCCAGCCGCCGTCGATGAACAGCGCCTTGCCGAAATCGCGTCCGGCAAGCCAGGCATCGGCCTCGGTGCGGGCTTCCGGCGCCGGGCCGTATTCCATGGCGTGATAGCGTTCGAGAATGTTCATGACGCGCTCCAGATAATCGTCTTGGCAGGCGCTCTGTGGCGCCCCCCTCTGTCCTGCCGGACATCTCCCCCACAAGGAGGGAGATTAGCCTTCGCGCCTGTCGGCTCTGAAACGTCGACAATTGGCGAAATCGCCGACGTTAGCCAATCTCCCCCCAAGTGGGGGAGATGTCCGGCAGGACAGAGGGAGGGGCGAAGGAACACGACGTTCAAGGCCTTCATCCGCCTCACGCCATTGCGTGGCGGTGATTGGCCGAATAATGCCCGGTCAGATGGTGCTCGAGCTGGCGCTCGATGTCGGTGAGGAGGCTCGAGGCGCCGAAGCGGAACAGGTCTGGCTCCAGCCATGGCCGGCCGAGCTCCTCCTTCATCAGCACCAGCCAGTCGAGCGAAGCCTTGGCTGTAGAGATGCCGCCGGCCGGCTTGAAGCCGATGAGAAAGCCGGTCTCCTCGAAATAGGCTCGGATGGCGCGCACCATGGCAAGGCCGACGGGCAGCGTGGCGTTGACGCTTTCCTTGCCGGTCGAGGTCTTGATGAAATCGGCGCCGGCCATCATCGCCACCATCGAGGCCAGCATGACATTGCGCAGCGTGGCGAGGTCGCCGGTGCCGAGAATGACCTTGAGATGCGCATCGCCGCAGGCTTCGCGCATCGAGACGATCTCGTTGTAGAGCTCCTGCCACTTGGCGCCGAAGACCAGGCCGCGCGGGATGACGACGTCGATCTCGTCGGCGCCGTCGCGCACCGATGCCTCGATCTCCTGCAGGCGGGTCGACAGCGGCGCAAGGCCGTGCGGGAAAGCGGTGGAGACGGCGGCGACATGGATGCCGGTGCCGCGCACGGCATCAACAGTCGTCGCGACGAATGGATGATAGACGCAGACCGCCGCCGGGCGGATTTTTTCGCCCTCGATGCCAAGCCCCTCGACGATGTCGCGGCGGAACGGGTTGATCGCCTTGGCGCACAGGCGGCGCACGCGCTCTTCGGTGTCGTTGGAATTCAGCGTCGTCAAATCCATGCAGGAGACCGCGCGCAGCAGCCATGCGGCCTGGTTGTCAGCCTTGATCGAGCGCCGCTTTGTGAGGCTGGCGACCCTGCGTTCCAGCGCCGAGCGGTTGACCGAGCGCACCGATTCCATGAAGCCGAGATCGAGCCGCATGCCGGTGTTGCGGGCGATGCCATGCGATTGCGGCACGGGCGTGTTGGCGGCCGCACGTGCCGGCAGCGGCGTGACCTTGGACGCGCCGAGATCGGCTTCGCGGATTGTGCTGCTCATCTCCTGCCCTTTCGCTCGACGATTTTACGTCGTGGTGCGTGTCGTTGCTCCCGGACCGCATCACGGTTTTTAGGCGACGCACACCGAAGATAGCCCGTGAAGCATCGCTTCACGAGTCCTTCAAGCGGTCATAGCGGAAAAAGGCGGCGAAAGCAGCTGAATCTGACCGCATGGTCAAAATTCCAATCGAGAAGCAGGCGCCGAAGCGCCGGCTGATGTCAGCCGACGAAAGCGCGCTCGACGACGAAGGTCGAGGGATGGCTGAGCGAGCCCTCATGGAAGCCGAGGCTTTCGGCCATTTCCTTGACGTCCTTCAGCATATGCATCGAGCCGCAGATCATGATGCGGTCCGTCTCCGGATTGAGCTTCTCGATGCCGAGGTCGGCGTAGAATTTGCCGGAGCCGATCAGCGCCGTGATGCGGCCCATGCGCGCCGATTCTTCGCGGGTCGTTGAGTTGTAGAGCGTGACCCGGCCGCCGGTAAGTTCGCCGATCAGCGGATCGTTCTCGAGCGCCGCCACCAGCTCCTGGCCATAGGTCAGTTCGGCATTGTCGCGGCAGGTGTGGGTCAGGATGACCTGATCGAATTTTTCGTAGGTATCGGGGTCGCGCAGAAGGCTGGCGAAGGGCGCAATGCCGGTGCCGGTCGAGATCATGAACAGGCGCTTTGCCGGGGTCAGCGCGTCGACGACCAGCGTGCCGGTCGACTTCTGGCGCATGATGACGGTGTCGCCAACCTGGATCTTCTGCAGCTCGGAAGTCAGCGGGCCGTCCGGCACCTTGATCGAGAAGAATTCCAGCTCTTCGTCCCAGGCCGGGCTGGCGACCGAATAGGCGCGGTACACCGGCTTTTCGGCATTGGGCAGCCCGATCATGACGAACTCGCCGGAGCGGAAGCGCAGCGACTGCGGACGGGTGATGCGGAACGAGAACAGGCGGTCGGTGTAATGCTTCACCGAGACGACGGTTTCGGCATAGACATTGGCCGGAATCGGAAACTGCAGCGGACGGGCGCCGGCTGTGTTGAGTGCGGATGTGGTGTTCATCAAATCCAACTCTGTCTTGCCCACGCCTGTGCGGGCGCCAAACCGTTTCCTGCGCGCACAGACCATTCAGGTCCCGGCGAGCCGTTCACACACTCCAAAGCAGTGAGCTCTTGTGTCCCAAATTTATTAGTATACAAACGATATTTGTGTCAAGATACCACGCTAAAACAGCTTTCCAAACTGCGGCATATTCGTAGTTCCGCCATTTCGGATTTCGACAATGAAAGAGAATTTTTCGGTGCAACAACCGGATTCCCTGGGTCACGTCGTTGCCGGCATCGATGTTGGCGGAACCTTCACCGACCTCATTTTGATCGACGGAAATGACGGCGGAAAGGTGCATATCGCCAAGACGCCGACGACGGTCGACAACCAGGCGTTCGGCGTGGTTTCAGCGCTGGGCGCCACAGGCTTTGCCATAGACGGCATCGACCTCATCGTGCATGGCACGACCACCACCACCAATGCGGTGCTGGAACGCAGGCTGGCGAAAACTGGCATGATCACCACGCGCGGTTTTCGCGACGTGATCGAGCTTGGCCGCCGCACACGGCCGCAGCCCTATGGCATGACCGGAAGCTTCGTTCCGATCATCCCGCGCGATCTCCGGCTCGAAGTGTCGGAGCGCGTCGAGGCGTCGGGCGCGGTGCGCACGCCGCTCGACGAGGCCGAGATGCGCGACGCCGTGAAGACGCTGATCGGGGCCGGCTGCGAGTCCCTCGTCATCCATTTCCTGCATTCCTACGCCAACCCTGGACATGAGCGGCGCGCGGCCGAAATCGCCGCCGAGCTTTGGCCGAACGGCTACATCACGACTGGCCATGCGCTGCTGTCGGAAGCCCGCGAATTCGAGCGCGGCGTTACCGCCGCGGTCAACGCCTCGGTGCAGCCGATCCTCGAGCGTTATGTCGAGCGGCTGCGCAAGGAATTGGCCGCCAAGGGCTATGCCCGCGACTTCCTGATCATGAACGGCAATGGCGGCATGATCTCGGCCCGTTTCGTCACGCGCGAGTCGGCCAAGACCGTGATGTCCGGCCCGGCCTCCGGCGTCATCGCCGCCGCCTATACGGGCAAGCGCGCCGGCTTTGAAAACCTCGTCACCTACGACATGGGCGGCACCTCGACCGATGTGGCGCTGATCCGCAACGCCGAGCCGGCGGTCTCCAACGAGATCGAGATCGAATATGCGATGCCGATCCACGTGCCGATGGTGGCGGTGCATACGGTCGGTGCCGGCGGCGGCTCCATCGCCCGGGTCGATGCCGCCGGCCTGATCCAGATCGGCCCGGAAAGTGCCGGCGCCAATCCCGGCCCGATCTGCTACGGCCGCGGCGGCCTGGAGCCGACCATCACCGACGCCAATCTGGTGCTCGGGCGGCTGGCGCCGAAGAAGCTGCTGGCGGTCGAAAATCCGGTCACCGTCGAGCGGGTCACCGGGATCTTCGAAGACAGAATAGGCAAGGCCGCCGGCCTCTCCGGCGTCGAAGCGGCGGGCGCGGTGCTGCGCCTCGGCAACATGAAGATGGCCGGCGCCATCCGCATGGTCTCGGTGTCGCGCGGCCATGATCCGCGCGATTTCGCGCTGTTCGCCTTCGGTGGCGCCGGGCCGCTGCATGCCTCCGCCCTGGCGCGCGAACTCGGCCTGCCCCGCGTGCTGGTGCCGGCGCGTCCGGGCATCACCAATGCGCTCGGCTGCGTCGTGGCCGATCTGCGTCACGACTTCGTCAACACGATCAACCAGCCGGTCGCCGTGCTCGATGAAGCCAGGCTTCGCGAGGTGCTGGAACGTCACCGCGGGGAAGGCGAGGAACTGATCGGCAAGGAAGCGGTGAAGCCGGAAACGATCCGCGTCACCCATTCCGCCGACATGCAGTTCGTCGGCCAGACCCACATCATCAACGTGGCGCTGCCGTCGTCGTCGGTGACAAGGCAGGAGTTGCAGGCGCTGTTCGAAAAAGCCTATTTCGCCCGCTTCAAGGTCGAACTGCCGGAGATCCGCGCCAATCTGGTCAACCTCAACACGTCGGTGACGGGCGTGCGGCCGGCGATCGACCTGTCACGGCTGATCGACCCGGCCGGGCGCGCTGGGACACTTGACGAGGCGCGGCGCGAAATCAGGCCGGTCTGGTATGCCGGACGCTGCCACGATACGCCCATATACGCACGCGAAAAATTGCCGCTCGATGCCGTTATCCAAGGGCCGGCGATCCTCGAACAGATGGACGCCACCACCGTGCTCGAACCCGGCGACCGTGCACGTTCTGACGCCGACGGCAACATCATCATCCACATTGGCGAGGCCTGAGATGCAAAAGCTCGACGCCATCACGCTTTCGGTCCTGCAGGCAGCCTTGCAGCAGGTCTGCGACGAGATGGATCTCACTTTCTCCCGCGCTGCCTTCTCGCCTGTCATCGCCGAGGCCAATGACCGCTCCGACGGCATCTACTCGGCCGTCGATGGTTCGTTGATCGCACAAGGCAGCCAGGGCCTGCCGGTGTTCGTCGGCGTCATGCAGTATTCGACCAGGACGGTGATCGAGATGATCGCCGACGGCCGCTGCCTGCCACCTGAGCCGGGCGACATCTATATCGTCAACGATCCCTATCTCGGCGGCACTCATCTGATGGATGTGCGCTTCGCCATGCCGGTCTACCGCGACGGCAAGATATTTTGCTGGCTATCGAATACCGGCCACTGGCCCGATATCGGTGGCTCGGTGCCGGGCGGCTTCTCCGCTTCCGCGACCGCCGTCGAGCAGGAAGGCCTGCGGCTGCCGCCGGTCAAGCTGTTCAAGAAGGGCGTGCTGGACACGGAAATCTACGCCATCATCTGCTCCAACATCCGCGTCGCCGATCAGCGCATCGGCGATATAAGAGCGCAGGCCGCAGCACTGCTGATCGGTCAGGACCGGCTCAATGCAATCCTCGATCGTTACGGCGACGAAACTGTCGTCGGGGCGATCGCCGAACTGCGTCGCCGCGCCGCCGAGCAGATGCGCGCCAACATCTCCGCCATTCCCGACGGCACATACAGTTCGAAGGCCTTTGTCGACTCGGACGGCGTGGTCAACGAACCGCTGACCATCGCGCTCGCCGTCGAGAAGCAGGGCGACACGCTGACCTTCGATTTTACCGGCTCGTCAAAACCATGCGCGGGGCCGATGAACAGCGTGCTGGCGACGACATTGTCGTCGGTCTATCTCGCCATGCGCCATATTTTCCCTGATGTGCCGATCAGCGCCGGCGCTTTCGAGCCCCTGATCGTCAAGCGGCCGGAAGGCACGTTCCTCGACGCCAAATACCCGCGGCCGGTCTCGGGCTGCGCGGCTGAAGTCTCGCAGCGCATCGCCGAGGCGGTGTTCGCGGCGATGGTGCAGGCGCTGCCGGAAAAGGTGACGGCTGCACCCGCCGGCTCCAGCGGCAATTTCGCGCTGGGCGGCAACGATCCGGCACGTGGCCGCGACTATGTCATGTATCAGATCTCCGGCGGCGGCTATGGCGGCAATTCAGGCCATGACGGCCTGACCAATGGCTGCTCGACCATCGGGATTTCGAAATCGCCGCCGGTCGAGATCATGGAGCAGGCCTTTCCGGTTCTCTACCGCCACTATGCCTTGCGCGAAGGCTCGGGCGGCGCCGGCAAGCAGCGCGGCGGTTTTGGCCTCGCCTATGAGGTCGAGATATTGCGAGGCGAGGCGCGCGCGTCCTTCGTCATGGACCATGGCCGTTTCGGCCCGCAAGGCGCGCTCGGCGGCAAGGACGGCGCGGTGAACACAGTGACCGTGTTCCGCGGCGGCGAAGCCCACGTACCGCCGCATCTGTCCAAGGAGCAGGACATCGCGCTCAGGGCCGGCGACCGCGTGCGCGTCGGCACGCCGGGCGGTGGCGGCTATGGCGATCCGCGTGAGCGCGACCCGAAACTGGTCGCCGAAGACATCAGGCTTGGTTACTACACCGATGAACAAGCCAAAGAGCTGTTCGGAACCTGACAGCCGACAGGCCCGAGCCGCGTCAGGTCTGCAGCTTGGCCTTCAGCGCATCGGCGAATTTCTGCGCGATCTTCTTGAAGCCGGCGGGATCGGGATGCAGTTCGTTGGCCCAGTCGGCCACCTTCAACGTTCCCTGCGTGTCGACCAGATGGAAATTGTTGTTGGGATCGTCGGCCAGGCGCTTCACCACATCGCGGAACGCCGCCAGCGCGTCGTGAACGATGACCGTGCCCTTGGCGACCGTCCAGTTGCAGAAATCGAGCGACGGTTTCAGCCACGGGCCGACACAGGACGGATGCGCTCCGTTCGGGATCGGAAAATCATAGCAATGGCCAAAGATCGGCACGCCTGGCGCGACGCGGTCGCGCAGCGCGAACAAATCGAGATAGCAGGCCTCGACCATGCCGAGCGCCTTGGTGAAGCGGTTCTTGTTCAGCCCGGGGGCGTGGCCGTCATTGAAGTCGAGGAAGATGCAGAACTGGTCGCCGGCAATGTCGTTGCCACCGGCAGAGAACAGGATGGCATCGGGCTTGCCGTCCAGCCAGTTGGCCTTGTTGCGCAGGGCGGCGATCATGCGCTGCTGCTTGGGCAGCGACATCTCGTCGGTCGCCGCATCGCCATGATGGGCAAGGTTGAGGATGGTCGGCGGCATCGAGCCGATGCGGCGCAGCTGCGCGATCACATCGGTGTCGACGAACGGAAATCCGTTCCCGGTCAGCGGATAGTCGAACCAGGAATCGCCCTGCGCCAGCATCACCAGCGGCCGGTTGGCGACGGCCGCCTCGAGATTGCCGGCACTTTCCCTTGCGGTTTCGAGCCGCTCGATGTTGGCCTGGTGAACCCTGATGCGCTTGGCGATGTCGTCGTCTATGCGCCGCTGCGCGGCTTCCTGCACGAATTCCTGCTGGTCCATCCCCAGGTCCCTCCCACGACCGTCTACTTCCAGCTGAGCATGCGCCCATGTCCATGATCGGTCTGTAATTTAGATCACAGTAAGATTCCTGGGGAAGGACGGCTTGCCACGCCGTGATCGCCGCAGAGCATGTCGTTTCCGTCTCCGTGGGGCCTGCAAAAGACCATAGACTTCTATCCTTGTTTTCGCGCAATTCCGGACGGGAAACCGCCAACACCTTCCCTGGAATTGCTTAGTCAACGGAGATCGGGAACATGCGTCTTTTCGGTCGTTTCGTGCTTGCCGCTTCCGCCGCCCTGCTGCTTGGGACCGGTGCTGCCTCCGCCGAGAAACTCAGGATCGGGACCGAGGGCGCCTATCCGCCCTTCAACTATGCCAATTCGGACGGCACGCTGGGCGGCTTCGACATCGACCTCGGCAAGGCGCTGTGTGCCGAGATGAAGGCCGAGTGCGAATTCTCCGTACAGGATTTCGATGGTTCCATTCCGGCGCTGCAGGCCGGCAAGTTCGACGCCATCATCAACATCACCATCACGCCGGAACGGGCCGAGAAGGTCGAGTTCACCCACAAATATTACCAGACGCCACCGGCCATCGCCGTGCCGAAGGATTCGACCATTGCAGGCACGTCGCCTGACGATCTGAAGGGCAAGGTGCTGGGTGTGCAGAGCGCCACCATCCACCAGAATTTCGCCGAGAAGAAATACTCCGGCTCGACCGTCAAGGCCTATCCGACCGGCGACGACGCCCGCACCGACATGGCCAATGGCCGGCTGGACGCGATGATGGACGGCTCGATCATCCTGACCGAATGGCTGAAGAAGCCCGATGGCGCCTGCTGCAAATTGCTCGGCACGCTGGCCGCCGATCCGGCCATTCATGGACCCGGCGTCGGCATCGCCCTGCAAAAGGGCAACAAGGAACTGGCCGACAAGTTCAATGCCGCCATCGACGCCCTGCGTGCCAACGGCAAGTACAAGGAAATCAACGACAAATACTTCTTGTTCGACGTCTACGGAAGTTAACCCCTTCACCGCTCCTACCTCGGCAGCGCCATCAGGCGCTGCCGTTTTCATGAGATGACGGAGAAGTTTCTTGGTTGAGCGGCGCTCCCCTTTCTACACCAGCATCGTTGGCCTCGGCGCCACGATGGGCCGGGTCGGCGGCGATTTCGTCTCGGCCAAAACTTACTCCGGCATTGCCGACGAGCACCTGAACACGCGCAAGAATGTCGGCGTGCAGGATCTCAGCACCATGGGCAAGATGGACATCAAGGGGGCGGAAGCCGAGGCGCTGGTCAACCACATCATCGTCAACGATGCGGCCGCGATGAGCCCCGGCCAGGTGCGCTATTCCACCGTCTGCCGCGACGATGGCGGCATCATGGACGACCTCACCGTGTTCCGGCTGGGATCGGAGCATTTCATGCTGGTGACCGGTTCGGTCAACCGGCTGAAGATGCTGCCCTGGCTGCAGCATCATGCTGAAGCGCGAAAGGCCTATGTCACCGACATCACCGCGGCCGTCGCCTTCCCGACCATACAGGGGCCGCGCTCACGCGAGCTGCTGAAAGCACTGGTTTCGGATGCCGATCTCGCTGAGTTGAAACGCTGGGCGTTCACTTCAGGGCGCGTCGGCGAGACCAAAGTCCTGATCTCACGCACCGGGGTGACCGGCGAGCTCGGCTTCGAACTGTTCGTGCCGGCGGACGAGGCGACTTCCGTCTGGGACGCGCTGATGCGGACCGGTAGCGATTTCGGCCTGAAGCCATACGGCGTGCTGGCCATGTTCACGCTCGGGCTGGAAAAGGCCTATCCGGCGCATGGCATCGACATGGACGAGAGCCGTACGCCCTTCCATGTCGGGCTCGATCGCTGGATCAAGTTCGACAAGGGCGAGTTCATCGGCCGCGAGGCATTGCTCACAATTCGCGGCAAGGGGCTCGACGAACGCTGGACCGGGCTGATTCTCGACGGTGACAAGCCGGCCGCGACGGATGCCAGGGTTTTCGCCGACGGCGAGGATGCCGGCGTCGTCACCTACAGCGATCACGGCTATTCCTTAGGCAAAGTTCTGGCGACGGCGCATTTGCGGCTGCCGTTCACCGCCATCGGAACCGAGCTCAGCATCGACATCGACGGCAAGCCGACACGGGCGGTGGTGGCGCCGATGCCGTTCTTCGATCCCGAAGGCGCGAGGCTGCGCGCCTGATTGCTCAGGCCAACTTTGCCAGCAGCCGCATAAAGGTGGCCGCTTCCTTGGCGGTCAGCGGCGCCAGCGTTTCCTGGGTGATGGCGCGGGCCAACGGGATCAGCCGTTCGATCGCCTCGCGTCCCTCTGGCGTGAGGTTGACCAGCAGCCGCCTCTTGTCGACCTCGTGTTTGGTCAGATCGACCAGGCCACGCGCCTTCAGCCGGTCGATGACGCCCTTGACCGTCGCCGCATCCATGGCGATCAGCGTGCCCAACTGGTTCTGCGAGGTCTCGCCGACATCGTGCAGCTTGGCAAGTGCAGCGAATTGCGGCGGCGTCAGGTCGCTGATCTGGGCGGCAAAGATCGAGACATGGCGCTGATGCGCCTTGCGCAGGATGAAGCCGACCTGCTCCTGCAGGCGGTAGTCATGTTCGTCGGGCTCTTCGGCCTCGACGAGCTTGAGAAGATTGTCCCCGCCGCTCATCGCAAGCCGTCCCAGGCCTTGATGTCGCCGACCGCCAGGCCGCCCATGCGGTCGTGCACGCGGGGGCCGCAGCTCATGGCGAGGCAGAACAGGATTTCGTCGGCGCGCGGCCCGTCGCTGAGACCGACCTCCATGGCGTCGAAATGGCTACGCACATAGGCGGCGTTGGTGTGGCCGAGCGGCACGTCGAGCCGCGAGCCGAAGGCGCCGACCTTGGTTGCCGACGGCACGATCGCCTTGGCGTCGCCCAGCCGCTCGCGCATGGCGTAACCGCCCGGCACATGCCACAGCGCGCCGTGCTCCAGCTCCCCTGACGAACCGACGATGGTGCCCTTGCCGTAGGCGTCGATCTGCTTGATGTCGCCGCCCAATGCGGCAATGAGCTTGTCGGTGAGCAGCAGGCCAAGCGGCTTCAGATCGTCCATGGCGCTCTGCAGCTCTTCCACGTAACGACCGGCGAAGGGGTTCTTGACCAGCGCCACGGCGGCAGCACGGCGGCGCGGCGCGGCCGGGGCCGGCCCGCCATCGTGAAAGATCTCTTCGGTAAGAACCGCGATCTTGCGGATCGGAAACTCAGGCATGCGCAACTTCCTTCCCTGGACTTTTGTTGGGCGCGGCAAGCGCCATGGAACCACTGATGCGGGCTTCCCCGCCTAGAAACAGCGCCGATGCGGCAATCAGGCCGCGCCGGCGAAAATCTTCGGCGACGGCAAGGCCATTGTCCAGCGCCCGCTCCACATCGCCACGCGCGAGCACGCCGACGGCTTGTGTCACCAGCCGTGCACCGAGATCGCTGTCGGGCGCCAAGTCCTGCGCGGGAATGCGCTTGATGGCGGGATTGCCGGGCAGGTCGACGGCGTTGGCAATGAGTGTCGCGGCCGCATCGGCCTCGGCGCCGGTGCGCGCGAGCACGGTGACGGCGTCGGCAATGCCAAGCGAGAACGAACGGCCGCGCCAGCCGCTCGTGGCGACGCCGCGCACGCCGTCCGCCGAGCGAATGGTGAGACGGTCGGCCATGCCGTTGCCGGTGCCGGCGATCGCCAGGTTCATCGACTGGCCCTTGCCGATGTGGAGTGCGCTGTCGCCGCCATTGTTGACATAGGCGCGGTCGAGTCTGCGGCCTGCAAGCAATGCCGAGAGCATTTCGTCGGCTACCGATCCGGCGACGGCGGCCATCGGCGTGATAAAGCTTTCCGCCAAGGGCATGACGGCTGCTTCCATGCGGCGGGCCGTCGGACCGGCAAAGGTGCGTGGCGCCAGGAAAAATGCCGGGAGGCGCAGTTCCGGAAGCTCCTTGACCAACTCGACCAGGATCGTCTGGAAGCGCTCGATCGACTGGGCGTAGGCGGCACGACACTCATCCGCCTCGCCAAAGGCCTGGACGATCAGGTCGATCGGCCCGTGGTTGAGATGCAGCCGCTTGCCGTCCTGCAGCCAGTGGACTTGCGGGCCTTGCATCAAGAGGCCCCGTTCGAGCCGACGCGGCGCAACTGCGCCAGCGGCGGCCATGGATTGTGGGCCTCGGCGCCTGAGCCGCGGCGCGGGTTGAGATATTCGCCGCCTTTGGCAACGATATCCTCGACGCTGCGTATCTCGGCCTCGTAGCCGCCCAGCCGGACATAGTCGTCGCGGCGTAGCGTGAATTCGATCGGCGCCACCAGCGCCGGCGTCGGCACATAGCCGAAGGCGCCTTCCGGCACGCGCATGACGTCGACCATCAGCGTGATGCCGCCGCCCGGCCAGACATAGACCGGCGCGCCGCCAACGGTAACATAGGTATTCAAGCCCTGCACCGAGCGGGTGAGATTGACCGGGTTTTCGGTGACGCCGGCGCGCAGCGAACCGCCGGCGCCGCCGATGAACAGCACGGTGCAGAGCGCCGGCTCGCAATTGTCCTCGATCAGGCCGACCGATTTCTGCAGCCGCTCGGGGAACGGTTTTTCCACCGGCTTCAACTCGTCGTCGAGCTCGTAATAGGCGAACTGCTCGCCGGTGGTCGACACCATCAGCAGCGACAGGCCGGGGCGGGCGCCCTTCTTGGCGTTCCATTCGCCGAGGATCGACAGCGGGTCGGAAATCGAGGTGCCGCCCCAGCCGAGGCCGGGCTCGGAAACCTTGAAATAGCGGCCCGGCGTCGAACGGCGGCCGATGATCTTGATGCCGGTATCCTGCCAGCCCAGCACCTTGCCGGCCTGATGCTCGGAGACGACGCCGGTGATATGGTCGTCGACCACCACCACCTCGTCGACAAGGCCGCGCCATTGCGTGGCGAACATGCCGATGGTGGCCGAGCCGCAGCCGACACGCATGCGGTGTTCCTGCTTGCCGTCGATGACAGGCGGCTTGCCGGCTTCGACGATGATGGTGGCGCCGCCATCGATGGTCAGTTCGACCGGCTTGCGATTGCACAGACTGAGCATCGCGTCACAGGTTGCCCGGCCTTCGGCCTTGGAGCCGCCGGTCAGATGATGCACGCCGCCCAGCGACAGCATCTGCGAGCCGTATTCGCCTGTCGTGACGTGGCCGATCGGCTCGCCTTGCGCGCGCACGATTGCCGTTTCGGGACCGAGATGGCGGTCGGTATCGATCTTCACCTTGACGCCGCAGTACGAAAAAATGCCCTCGGTGACCACGGTCACCAGATCGACCCCCTCGACCTCCTGGCTGACGATGAAGGGAGCCGGCTTGTAGTCGGGATAGGTGGTGCCGGCGCCGATTGCAGTGACGAAGCGGCGGCCGGTGTTGACCAGTTCGCCGTCCCATTGCTCGCCCTCGGCAGTGAAAGGCACGACCGCGGCGCCGCTCTCTGCCGCATGGTCGAGGATGGTCAGCGGGTCCATACGCACGATGCGGCCACCGACATTGCCGTAGCGGTCGCAGGCGCCGGTGCGGCCATCGGCGATGTAGCACATGACCGGACAGGCATCGCAGCGGATCTTTTCCGCCACCAGCTTTTCGCCGGGATCGTGGGTTTCGAAGCGTTCGGCAAGCTCGCTCATCGGCGTGCCTCCTTGTCGCGGATGCCATCTTTTTCGCGGATGGCGGCGCGGATGCGCGTCGGCGTCGCCGGAACCTTGGTGATGAGAACGCCGGTGGCGTGGCGTATGGCGTTGAGGATGGCGGGTGCGGTCGGGATCAGCACATGCTCGCCCAGGCCCTTGGCGCCGAACGGTCCCTCCGGATCGGGAACCTCGATCAATATGTGCTCGATCTCAGGCACATCGCCGATGGTCGGGATGAGATAGTCGTGCAAATTCTCGGTGCGGCCGGGGATGTATTCCTCCATCAGCGCCATGCCGATGCCTTGCGCGATGCCGCCTTCGATCTGGCCTTCGACCAGCAGCGGGTTGATAGCCTTGCCGACATCGTGCGCGGCGGTGATTTTCAAGAGCTTCACCGTGCCGAGCTTGAGGTCGACCTCCAGTTCGGCGATCTGCGCGCCATAGCCATAGACGGCGTAAGGCTTGCCTTGGCCCTTGGCGTCGAGCGGCAGCGTCGGCGGGTCGTAGGTTTCCTCGGCGCGGAAGACGTAGCCGTCCGCATCGACATCGAGCGCGGCGAGATCGATACGCCGAGTGGCTTCGCCCTCACGAATGACGATCGCCGGGCCGTCCAATTGCAGGGCCGCGTTCTCCGAGACATTGGCAAAGCGCAGGATCTTTTCGCGCAAGGCGCGGCCGGCTTTTTCGGCCGCCTTGCCGGTGACAAAAGTCTGGCGCGAGGCCGATGTTTTGCCGGCGTCGGGGCTGATCGCAGTGTCGGCGCTTCTCAGCTTGAATTTTTCCAGCGGCAGGCCGAGTGCGTCGGCGCAGATCTGGGCAATGACGGTGTTGGAGCCCTGGCCGATATCGACGGCGCCCTGATGCAGGATGACCTCCCCCTCTGGCGAGATACCGACCCTTATGGTCGACGGATTGGGCAGCGAGGTGTTGCCGCAGCCATACCAGCAGGACGCGATGCCGACGCCGCGCTTTTTGCTCGTATTGGCATTGTTGAATGTATCTGCGTCGGCCGTCGCGCGAGCCCAATGCGGCCGCAAGGAGTCGAGGCACTCGAATATGCCGACGCCCGACTCCAGTCGCTGTCCGGTAACCGTTTCGGATCCGTTCCGAAGGCAGTTCTTCAGCCGAAAATCGAGCCGGTCCATGCCAAGCTTGCCGGCGAGCTCATCATAGAGCGTCTCCTGCATGATCGTCGCCTGCGGCACGCCAAAGCCACGGAAGGCGCCGGAAATCGGCCCGTGGGTGTGGATGGCGCGGCCTTCGGCGCGGTAGTTCGGCGTCGCATAGGGACCGGAGGCATGCACCGGCACGCGGTTGGCGACAGTCGGGCCCCAGCTGGCATAGGCGCCGGTGTTGAAATCGCCTGTGAAGACCATGCCGGTGACATGGCCCTCGGCATCTACGCCGATGGTCGCCTTCATCTCGGCGGGGTGGCGCTTGGTGGTCGACATCATCGATTCGGTGCGGGTGTAGGCAAGCGCCGCCGGCCGGCCGGTTTTCAGTGCCACAAGGCCGATGAGCGGCTGCAGCGACACGTCGAGCTTCGAGCCGAAGCCGCCGCCGGTCGCGGTCGGCACGATGCGCACCTTGTCGACGGCAAGACCGAGCACCTTTGCCGTTTCGTCACGGTCCATGTAGGGGGCCTGGGTGCAGGCGACGACGACTAGCGTGTCGCCGTCCATGTAGGCATGGCCGGCTTCCGGCTCGATATAGGCGTGCTCGACATAGGAGGTGTCGATGGCACCGGACACTGTGAAGGCAGCCTCGCCAAGCGCCGCCTCGGGGTCGCCGCGCTCGACAAAGCCCTTGGTCAACAAATTGGCCGGGCGGTTCGCGTGGATGAGCGCCGCCCCTTCTGCCTGCGCGTCGCCGGGCTGCAGAAAATGCGGCAGCTCGGTCCAGCGGACCGGGAAATCCTGGAGGTCGAGATCGAGCATGGCCTCGCGCTCGCCGGCGACCAGCGCCACTGCCTCGCCGCGCAGCCGCGCAAAGCCTTCGGCCAGCGCCGGCTGGTCGGCAAACGGACCGATGACGCCGAAACAGTTTTTTCCCGGAATGTCGGCGGCGGTGAAGACGCCGGCGATGCCGGGATGCGACTTCACCCAGCCCTCCAGGTCGCCGAAGGCGAAGCCGGCATGATAATGCGGCGAGCGAACCACCAGCACGGCCAGCGCATCGGCGGGAAAGGCATCGGCGCCGAATTTTTCAGCGCCGGTGACTTTTGGCACGCCGTCGAGCCGGACCGGGGAGGCGCCTACAGCATTCCCTGTGGTTGGCATTCTACGTTCAAAGTTGAATTCCAACGAATGACGTTGGCGCTGCCCCTCACCCTTACCCTCTCCCCGTGAAGAACGGTGAGAGGGGAGCGTCGGCGCTGGAGCACTTCCCTTATCCCCGTCACTATACGGGGTGCCGGCAGGCGGATGAGGGGCAGCGCCGCCGGTCGACGTCTCGAACCGTCCCGCATCCATCACTGCCGCGATGATCTTTCTGTAGCCCGTGCAACGGCACAGGATGCCACCCAGCGCATCCTGCACCTCGGTCTCGGTCGGATTCGGCGTGCCATCCAGCAGCGCCGTTGCCGCGACCAGCAGCGCCGGCGTGCAGATTCCGCACTGCGCGGCGCCATGCGCCAGGAAAGACGCCTGTAGCGCCGACAACCGGCCATCGGCAAGGCCTTCGACGGTCGTTACGGACGTCCCGGCTGCGGAGGCCGCTGGCATCAGGCAGGCGCAGACGGCGTCGCCGTCCACCAGCACCGTGCAGGCGCCGCAATCGCCGGCATCGCAGCCAACCTTGGTGCCGGTCAGCTGCAATTCGTCGCGCAAAACCTGCGAGAGCCGGCGCAACGGCGGCACGTTGACCGAGACGGCGCCGCCATTGACCGCGAAGACGATGTCTACGCGCTCGGGGCCGAAACCCGGCACGAGATCAGGCAGGGCTTCAATCATGTCGGAGTGGCTCATGCCGCCACCATGCTGTTGTCGTTCGTCAGCCCGCAAGCCCCCAGCACGGCGCGGGCGACAAGCTCGCGCGCTGCGTCGAGCCGGTATTCGGCGCTGCCGCGCACGTCGGCGATCGGCGAGAGCTCGGTCATCGGCGCGGCCAAGATCGCACCGGCGAGTGCCGGGCGGACAGGCTTGCCCACCAGCACGGCTTCGACAGCGGCGAGCCGCTTGGCCACGGCCGAGCAGGACCCGACCGCGACAGCGGCTTCCATGACGATGCCAGCCTCGGCAACGAGGCGCGCCGCCACCATGGCGATGGAGATGACGAGGTAGCGCCGCGCACCGAGCTTGACGAAGGCCGACGTGCCGGTGGCCCTGGGCTTCGGCACCCGGATGGCGGTAACCAGCTCGCCCGGTAGCAGCGCGGTGCGGCGGTTGCCGAGAATGAACTCCTGCAGCGGCAGATGACGCGTCACGGCTGCAGAGCGCAGCTCGACCTCGGCGTCCAGCACCAGCAGTCCCGGAACGCCATCGGCAGCAGGCGAAGCATTGCAGAGATTGCCGGCGATCGAGGCGACATTCTGGATCTGCAGCGAGCCCACTTCGCGCGCGGCCTGCTTCAGCGCATCGAAAGCCGCCGGCAATCGATGGCGGACAAGGTCGGTCCAGGTGGTGCGGGCGCCCAAAACCCAATGGGTTTCGGTCTCGGCAATGCCGCGCAGCGAGGCCAGGCCGTTAATATCGAGAACATTGTCGCGGAACGGTTTGGCGCCCTGCGCCGGATAGAAATCGGTGCCGCCGGCAAGCACGCGCCAGGCGCCCTCGCCCAGCAGAGCGAGCGCCTCGTCTAGCGTGGTGGGTTTCGCGTAACGGATCACGCTTTGCCTTCCAAAAAAATCGGCCTTCCCATTGGGGCCTTCAGAAGGTGGGGTCTTCCCGAACCCCGCCAATGTCTGATCAGGCCAAATTCATTCGTATGCAAATGATATCAAGCTGGCGGAAATTGTCAAAGCCGGAGTTTAAGAGAACCCGGCCGCCACGCATTTGTTACGTCCGCGCACGATCCCCAAAAATCGGAATCGATTTTCGAAAAGGATCCTGCGCAATGTAAAGTGCTACAGCGTCCTTTGCGCGTCCGAAGGGGACGCGCGGCGCTGTAGGAGGTTGACGCAGGCGGCCATCCGGTCAAGTTTCTGCATCCGGTCGCATCAGCGGCGTATTTCACTCGATCCCCCGTTCGAGACGTAGAAGAGGAGAGGCGCCATGGCCGACGAAGCGCTTGTTGTCATCGACCTGCAAAACGACTTCTGCCCCGGCGGCGCGCTGGCGGTTGCCGGCGGCGACGAGATCGTGCCGCTGGTCAACGATATGATTCGGCACGCCGAGCATGTCGTGCTGACGCAGGACTGGCACCCGGCCGGACATTCGAGCTTTGCCTCCAGCCATCCGGGTGCCCAGCCCTTCAGCGCCATCGAGATGCCCTATGGGCCGCAGACTCTGTGGCCCGACCATTGCATCCAGGGCAGCCTCGGTTCGGACTTTCACTCGGGGCTCGCCTGGACCAAGGCCGAGTTGGTGATCCGCAAGGGATTTCGCCCTGATATCGACAGCTACTCCGCCTTCTTCGAGAACGACCACAAGACGCCGACCGGGCTCGCCGGCTACCTCAAGGAGCGCGGCATCGGCACCGTGACCCTGGTTGGCCTGGCGACCGACTTCTGCGTCGCCTTCTCGGCCCTCGACGCGGTCAAGCAAGGCTTCAAGACGACGGTGCGGCTCGACGCCTGCCGCGGCATCGATCTCAACGGTTCGGTCGAGGCGATGCTGAAGCGGATGCGCGATGCCGGGGTGAGGCTCGAAGACCCGATCTCGGAGTGACTGGATCGTGAGGCATCGAGGGGGCTGCACACGGTTGGGGAAGGCTTTCGCGGCAGGTGTACTCGCTTCCGCTGCGTCTCCGCAAATGGCCTTCGCGGCCGAGGCCCGCGGCCTGCCCGATGCTGCCATGTCGCTGTGGTGGGCGCTGCCTTTCGCCGGCCTGCTGCTCTCGATCGCCACCGGACCGCTGCTGTTCCACCATGTCTGGGAGCATCATTACGGCAAGATCGCCGCCGGCTGGGCAGCGCTGGCGGTCATCCCCCTGATGGTTGCATTCGGCGTTCCGGTAGCCGGTGAAGCCGTGCTGCACACGCTGCTCACCGAGTACATGTCGTTCATTATCCTGCTGTTCGCGCTCTACACCATTTCGGGCGGCATCCTTGTCGCCGGCAACATCCATGGCACGCCGCTGGTCAATGCCGGGCTGCTGCTCGTCGGGGCGATGCTGGCCTCGGTGATCGGCACCACCGGCGCCTCGATGATCCTGATCCGGCCGATGCTGCGCGCCAACGACAACCGGCAGTTCAACGCCCATGTCGTCATCTTCTTCATCTTCCTGGTGTCCAACATCGGCGGCTCGTTGACGCCCTTGGGCGACCCGCCATTGTTCGTCGGCTTCCTGCGCGGCGTCGACTTCTTCTGGACGTCGGCGAACCTCTGGCGCGAGACGCTGTTTACCGGCGGCCTGGTGCTGCTTGTCTTCCTGGCCATCGACATCATGCTGCATCGCCGTGAAGGCGGCGCGCCGAAGATCAAGGATCCGACGCCGGATACGAAGGTGCGTCTGCGCGGCCTGGCCAATCTGCCGCTGCTGGCTGGCGTCATCGCCGCCATCCTGCTGTCGGCAGCATGGAAGCCGGGCGTGAGCTTTTCAGTGCTGGGCGTGAGCCTCGAACTGCAGAACCTGGCGCGCGACGCCATTATCCTGGGGCTCGCCGGACTGTCGCTTGTCGTTTCCCTCAAGAGCCATCGCGAGGCGAACGGTTTCACCTGGGGCCCGATCGCGGAGGTGGCAAAACTGTTTGCCGGCATCTTCATCTGCATCGTGCCGGTCATTGCCATCCTTCGCGCCGGCCATGACGGCGCGCTGGCGCCGCTGGTCGCGCTGGTGACGTCACCCACCGGGCAGCCCAATGATCTCGCCTATTTCTGGCTGACCGGCGGGCTGTCGTCCTTCCTCGACAATGCGCCGACCTATCTGGTGTTTTTCGAACTCGCAGGCGGCGACGCGCGGCACCTGATGACGGAGGCGGCCTCGACGCTGGCCGCGATCTCGGCCGGCGCGGTGTTCATGGGCGCCAACACCTATATCGGCAATGCGCCCAACTTCATGGTCTACGCCATCGCCCGACACCGCGGTGTGAAGATGCCGGGCTTCTTCGGCTACATGGCATGGTCAGGGCTGGTGCTGATCCCGATCTTTTTGACCGCCGGGTTCCTGTTTTTCGGCTGATCAGCCGACGCCGACATAGCGCCTGACTGCCGATGGGTCGGCGCGCAATTGCTCGACATCGACGGTCTCGCGGTTGCGGCCGTTCTCGATGAAGCAGACGCGGTCGGCGACGGACAGCACGGCGTCGACGCGCTGTTCGACCAGAATGGTGGAGACACCTAGCTCACGCAGCTTCACCACCGTCTCGCGGATTTTGGCGATCATCGACGGCATCAGCCCCTCCGTCGGCTCGTCTAGCAACAGCACCTGCGGCTCCAGACAAAGCGCGCGGGCCATGGCCAACATCTGCTGTTCGCCACCGGACAAAGTGCCGGAGCGCTGCCGCAGCCGCTGGCGCAGCAACGGGAAGAGGTCGAGCACGCTCTCGCGCGTCGCTCTGCCCTTGCCGCGCGCCATCAGACCGATCTCGATGTTTTCCGCCACCGTCATCTCGGCGAACAGCCGCCTGCCTTGCGGCACATAGGCGACGCCGGCCTTGGGCACCTCATGCGCCGGCAGGCCGGTCAACTCCTTGCCGGCGAGCCGGATCGAACCGGCGCTCGACCGAACCAGCCCCATCATTGCTTTCAGCGCCGTCGTCTTGCCGGCGCCGTTGCGACCGAACAGGCACAGCACCTCGCCCTTGTTGAGCACGAGATCAAGCTCGTAAAGCACCTGAACCTCGCCATAGAAGCAGTCGAGCCTGGAGATGGTCAGCGCTTCAGTCTCGTGGGCCTCAGTCTCGTGGGCCTCAGTCTTGGGGGCTTCGCTCATGCCGCCGTTCCCAGATAGGCTTCCTGCACCTGTGTGTTGGCGCGGACCTGTTCGGGCGTGCCTTCGGCCAGGATCCTGCCGGCGTTGAAGACCGTGATGCGGTCGGCCAGTTGCATGACGACAGGCATGTTGTGCTCGATCAGGAGCACGGTGGCGCTCTTGGCGATCTCGCGCACCAGTTCGATGAAATTGTCGATCTCGCTGTCGGCCAGCCCTTGCGTCGGCTCGTCGAGGATCAAAAGCCGCGGCTTCAGCGCCAGGCCCATTGCCACTTCCAGCAGGCGCTGATGGCCGTAGGAAAGCTGGCCGGCCGGCATATGGGCGCGGCCGGCAAGTCCGGTGCGTTCCAGCGCGGCCATGACGCCGGTGCGCACCGCACCTTTCGAGCGGCCATCGGTCAGCGTGCGCTGCACCGGCAACGCGACATTATCGTAGGCAGAGAGGTTGGCGAAGACGCTGGTGATCTGGAAGGTGTAGGCGATGCCCCGGCGCACCCTGAGATAGGCCGGCTGGCTGGTGATGTCGGCGCCGTCGAAGACGATCATGCCGGATGATGGCTGAATGCGGCCGCTGACCAGGCTGACGAAGGTGGTTTTGCCGGCGCCATTGGGGCCGATGACGGCGCGGATCTCGCCCGGCATCAGCTGAAAATCGACACCGTCGACGGCGCGCAGGCCGCCGAAACTGCGCGCCAGGCCTTTGGTGGTCAGCAACGGCATCATGGCAGCCACCCGAGCCAGCGCTGGCGGATGGTGCCCAGAATGCCTTTGGGGAAAAACAGCACCAGAAGGATGAGCGCAATACCGACGATCAGGAGATAGGCGGAGGTGTAACCGCTGGCGGTGTCGATGACATAGTACATGAACACAGTGCCAAGCAGCGCACCCAGCGTCGTGGCGGCGCCGCCGAGCAGCACCCAGAGCAGCGGCAGGATGGAATACTGCACCGAGGCAAAGCTCGAGCCGACATAGCCGAACAGCAGCGCATAGGCCGCACCCGAGGCGGCGCAGATGGTGCCGGAGACGACGACCGCAATGAGCTTGTTGGAGAAGGTGTCGTAGCCCAGCATTTTCGTGCGCTCCTCGTTCTCGCGCACCGCGACCAGCACGCGGCCATAGCGGGAGCGGACGATGGCGAGGGTGATCAGCAGCACGACCGAGAACAGCGCCAGCGCGCTCATGTAGCGCACGGTCGGGTTGGTTAGGTCGAGCGATGTCGCGCCGAAGGCCAGAACCCGCGCCGGCTGCGGCACGACCAGACCCTGGTCGCCGCCGGTCCAGGCGGCGAAATAGAGGATGACGAGGTAAAACACCTGCGCGAACATCATGGTGACGATCATGAAGGCGACGCCGGTGGTGCGCAGCGCCAGCAGGCCGATCACCAGTGCCAGCAGCGCGCCGCAGGCGATACCGGCGAGGAAAGCCAAAGGCACGCTCCAGCCGAGATGGATGACCGCGAGACCAGCGCCATAGAGCCCGGCGGCGAAGAACATGGCGTGGCCGAGGCTGAGCAGGCCGACATAGCCGAACAGCATGTTGTAGCCCATGGCGAACACCGCCAGCACCATGATGCGGGCTAGCAGGCCATGATGGTAGTCGGGCAGGACGAAGCTCAGCGCAAACAGTAGCGCGATGACGCCGAGATGCAATGCATAGGCTTTTGCCGGCGAAGCTTCGCTCATCGCGACGCCTGCCCGAACAGGCCCTGCGGCCGGAATACCAGCACCATGGCCACCAGCAGCGTGGCGATGATCTTGGCCAAAGTCGGCGAAAAGAACACCGAGATGATGCCGTCGGACAGGCCGATCAGCACGGCGGCGACGACGGTGCCGCGCAGCGAGCCGAGGCCGCCGATGATGACGACGATGAAGGACAACAGCAGCGGGTCCTGTCCCATCAGATAATGCGCCTGACTGATCGGCACGATCAGCACGGCGGCGATGGCCGCCAGCATGGCGCCGAGCCCGAAGACGCCGGCATAGACGCGGTCGACCGGAATGCCGAAGGCCTGCGCCGTCTCGCTGTCATATTGGGTGGCGCGCATGATGAGGCCGATCTTGGTGCGCGTCAGCACCAGCCAGGTGGCGATGAGCAGAAGGGCCGAAGCGGCAATGATCGACAGCTTGTAGCCGGAATAGCCGAACCAGGGCAAAAGGATGCGGTAGCTGAAGGGCGGCTCCACCGGGCGCGCTTCCGGGCCATAGAAGCTCAACGCCAGCTGCTGGATGATGTAGAGCATGCCGATCGTGGCGACGATGGTGGCTTCCGGATTGTAATTGAGCCGGCGCAGCACAAGCCGCTCGGCTACCAGCGCAATGGCGCCGACGATCAGCGGCGCAATCACCAGCGCCGCCAGGAAGCCGAGCGTGGGATGGCCGGGTATCGCCGTCGAGATCGCCCAGGCCAGCACCGCGCCCAGCATGAAGAACTCGCCATGGGCGACGTTGACGACGCGCATGACGCCGAACACCAGCGACAGCCCAAGCGCCGTCAGCGCCAACACGGCAGAGGTGACAAGGCCTTCGAGGGCGGCGAGGAGGAGGTGGGGTCCGAAATGCATTCAGGGCGCCCTTACCCTCCCCTTGTGGGGAGGGTGACCGCGCAGCGGTCGGGTGGGGGTTGGGCACGGGCCGTCGCGACCCCCACCCCGTCTCGCAAGCTTCGCAAAAGTGCGAAGCTTGCGTGCCGACCCTCCCCACAAGGGGGAGGGTAAGGCGCCTCACAGCGCCTGCGTCGTATAATCCCCTTCGGCCTCGTAAAGCCCGTCCTCGATCTTGGTCTTGTGGACGACATTCAGCTTGCCACCTTCGACCTTGGAGATGTTCTGGATGCCAAAACACTGGTGGATCTTGCCGTTGAAGGTCTTCGGCCCCTGCGGATGCTCCGGCCCTTCGGCGAATTCGGTCAGCGCCTCGGTCGCCTCGACCAGCTTGGCGCGGTCTTCCAGGCCCTTGTAGCCGGCGTCTTCCATCGCCTTCTTGACGACATAGAGCGTCTCCCAGCAGCCGAACATGTGGGCGGCGGTGGAGACGTCCTTGGGGTCGCCGACTGCAGCGCCATTTTCGTCGATGCCGACGGCGGCGCGGTAGGCTTTCTGCGCGGCCGAGTCATTGGCCTGCGCATAGCGCGGCGAACCTTCCCAGAAATGGCTGCCGTCCAGGAATTCGAGGCCGGGGCTGTTGATGTCGGTGGCTTCGAGCGAATCGATGAAGCCGAACAACTGCGGCCGGTTGGAGCCGTAGAACTCGCCGAGTTCCTTGACGAAGGTGAGCACGGCCGGGCCGACCATGACGTGGTAGATGACTTCGGTCTCGGCCGGGATCTGCGGGAAGTATTTCGTGAAAGATGACTCTGTCGGCGGGATGGCGATCTGGGCGATGACCTCGGCGCCTTGCGCCTTCAGCGCCGGCGGCAGGTAGTCGCGATGGTCGTAGCCGAAGGCGAAGTCGGGGAAGATCTGCGTCACCTTCTTGCCGGCATTGGCCGCGATCCATGGCGCCATCGACTGGATCTGGCTCTTCACATCGGTGATGCCGGGCTGGAAGACGTAGCGGTTGAGCTTGGTCGAAGCGACATGGTGGCCTTCGCTGACGACGAAATAGGGGATCTTGTTTTCGCCGGCGGCCGGGGCCGAGCCGATCACGACATGCGAGAACAGCGTGCCAAAGACGATGTCGGTCTTGTGCTGGGTGGCGAACTTGCCGACCACCTCGGCGCCACGGCCGGGATCGGTGCCGTCATCCTCGATCACCAGTTCGACCGGCCGGCCGTTGATGCCGCCGGCATCGTTGATCGCCTTGACCGCGGCGGCACTGGTCTTTTCGTACCAGCGGCCATAGGCGGCGCCGATGCCGGTGCGGTGCGACTGGAAGCCGATCTTGATTGGCGCCGAACTCTGCGCCTGGCTGTAGCGGACGAAGCCGGGCGCGAGCGTCAGCCCGGCGCCGGCGGCGAGACCTTTCAGCGCGGTGCGGCGGCTAAGGGTGGATTTGGAGAGATCGAAAAACCCATTCTTGTCAGTCACGGCAGTTCCCCTGTTTTTGAGTTTTGACTGGCTGTAACGAGGCAAGGCCACTCCCTTGCAGGAGGGGCAGAAATTGCATGTGTACAAACTAAATCACCAAAGCACAGAGCTTGCAAGCGGGCTTTCCGCAAAGGCATGTGGATCAGCTTGTCTCATCCGGCCGTCGGCGTGGCAAGCAACCACAGGCCGAAGATCGTGTAGGCAATCATCAGCATGGTGAGCGGCAACTGGCTGAGGGCGGCGCGCGATGGCACCTGGTGCAGTCGCCAGGCCAGTCCATGGGCAACGAGCACCGCCAGCATGTGCCCGGCGATGATGATGCCGGCCTGCAGGTTCCACAGCCACCAGGCGGAGTGGGCCCCGGCGACGATGCCGGCCTCGATCTGCATGTCGGCGGCGCCGAACAGGTTCCATCCCAGCGCGAACGGGTCGGACAAAGCGGCAATCGCATACTGGCCGTCGACCAGCAGCGCCGTCAGATAGTGCGCGACATGATAGGCGAGCGCGATCGGTACGATCGACCAGACCAGCAGCCCGGCGGCCTCGCCGTGGGAATGTCGGCTGCCGGCAAGGCGCTGGCCGAGTATGACGGCCAGCAGGAATGCCGCCGCGAGCAGGACGAAGGTCAGCACGAGGCCAAAGCTGCTTATGCCGATGAGCGCGGTGCGGCCGGGATATTCCAGCGGGTTGATGCCGAACAGGCCGAGCCAGAAGAAGGTTTTCGACAGGCCGTCGAAGGACACCGATGACAGGCTGAGCAGCAGGAAAGCGATGCCGCTTGCCGGCAGGGGCGCTGCGCCGAGCAGTTTTGAGCCCGGCCAGCAGAGAGCGAGCCGCCCGTGTTCATCGCGCTCGACAAGGGCGAAGCGCGCCACCATAGCGAAGAACACCGTCAGGAATTCGCCGCGCCGGCTCCAATCGCGGTAGCCAAAGGCGAGCATGGCGATGAAGGTAAGCAACCAGTAGAGGCCGGCGACATAGGCAAGCCGCGCCGGGTCGTCGGGCGCCGGGTAGATCAGCTCGAACCAGGCGAAGGCGAAGAACAGGATAACGGCCGGCCAGCAGCCGAGCCATGAAGGCAAACGCGATTCCTGTCCCTCACGGCCACGAAACTTGAACAGGCGGCTTTCGATCCGCCGCGGGCCATACCATGGATTCAGCCACGACCAGAGATCGCCGAACAGGCCTTGCGCGATGGCAAGGCCGACCCAGAGCAGCGTCCAGATGGTTAGCGGCAGCGGATTGGAGAGCGGGTCGCGGCTGCCGAACAGGCCGGCGGCGATGAGGGTTGCGAAGCCGGCAAAGGAGAGCAGGCTGATGATTATGCGGGCGGTGTCGGCGAATGGGAAGAGCGGCAGGCGGCGGCGCCAGAAGCGGTCGAGGGTTGCGGGTGGCAGCAGGGCGAGGACGAGGAAGCTGACGGCGACGGCGAGCGCGCCGCCGGCGATGTAGTAGCCGGTCGGGAGGAGGAGGACGTGGCCGCGGTCGGAGGCGTGGGCGAAGGCAGGGGTGGGGAGGAGTGTGAGGGTGGGGGAGCAGGCGACATATGTCAGCCTGACGCGATCCTTCACACCCCCCTCTGGCCTGCCGGCCATCTCCCCCGCAAGGGGGGAGATTGGATGTCGCCGGGGCTTTCGCCAACTTTCAAGGGTGAAGAAAGAGGCGCGGTACTCGACGCTGCCAATCTCCCCCCTTTCGGGGGAGATGTCCGGCAGGACAGAGGGGGGTGGGCGGGAACTCACGCTATCGCGATTTCCATTTCGTCCAGCAAGGCACCCGCCGACCCTCAAACCTTGACCAGCTGCTCCACGCGGTCCTTCGCCCCAAAAATCCGGAGATAGCGCTCGATCTCCTTCTTGTCGCCCGTCGCTTTCGCCGGATTGTCCGACAGCTTCACCGCCGGCCGGCCATTGGCCTCCGTCACCTTGCAGACCAGCGATATCGCATCCAGGCTGTTGGTTTTGGTCGGCGCGCAGCCTTCGAAATCGTTGGTGAGGTTGGTGCCCCAGCCGAAGGACATGCGCACCTTGCCCTTGAAGTGCCTGTAGGTCTCCTCGATGGTTTCGACCTCGAGACCGTCGGAGAAGATCAGCAGCTTCTGCCTGGGGTCCTTGCCCTTCTCGCGCCACCAGTCGATGATTTTTTCGCCGCCTTCGATCGGCGGCGCGCTGTCGGGGCGGAAGCCGGTCCAGTCGGCGACCCAGTCCGGGGCGTCGCGCAGGAAGGATGCGGTGCCGAAAGCGTCGGGCAGCACGATCAGCAGGTTGCCGCCGTAGTAGCGCTGCCAGTCCTGCAGCACCTTGTAGGGCGATTCCTTCAATTCCTTTTCCGACTTGGCAAGGGCGGCAAACACCATCGGCAATTCATGCGCGTTGGTGCCGAGCGCTTCGAGGTCGTTGTCCATGGCCAGCAGCACGTTGGAGGTGCCGGTGAAGGCTTCGCCAATACCTTCCTTGAGCGCCTCGACGCACCAGCGCTGCCACAGGAAGGAATGGCGGCGGCGGGTGCCGAAATCTGAGATGCGGATGCCGGGCAGCGCCTTCAAGCGTTCGGTCTTGGCCCACATCTTCCCCTTGGCGCGTGCATAGAGCACGTCAAGCGCGAAGGGACCGAAGGCGCGCATGGCGGCGCGGGAACGAAGCTCGTTGATGATCGCCAGCGCCGGGATTTCCCACAGCGTAGTGTACATCCAGGGGCCACTGAAGGAGAGCTCGTACTGCCCGTCGCGCTTGGACAGCTCGTAGTCGGGCAGCCGAAAACCTTCCAGCCAGGCGAGGAATTCCGGCTCGAAGATCTGCTTGCGGCCATAGAAATTGTTACCGCCAAGCCAGATCATCTCCTTCTTGGAGAAGCGCAGCGTGCGGGCATGGTCGAGCTGGTCGCGCAATTCGCCTTCGTCGATGTCGTCGGCAAGCCGCACCGAGGTGGTGCGGTTGATCAGCGAAAAGGTGGCGTCGACCTTGGGGTACATGCCCCAGATCATCTGCAGCATCAGAAGCTTGTAGAAATCGGTGTCGAGCAGGCTGCGGACGATCGGGTCCAGCTTCCAGGTGTGGTTATAGACGCGCCGCGCTATATCGGTTCTTGCCATGTCCTGCCGTCGCCTTCGCTGCTCACGTCTGTCTTACGCAATTCCGGACGGGAAACCGCCGCACTCGTTTCCTGGAATTGCCGGGCAAGAGCTTAGTAGCATTGAATTTTTGAAAGCGCTTCCCGCTTTCCGGGCTGGCCCGACAAAAAGCAGTCGCTCCCGGTCCAGCCTCAACTCTTGGCGCCCACCACCCGCAGCGCCGGACGCTTCCGGCGGCTGCCGATGCGGCCGGCCACCGGCGCGTCGGCGCGGCTGTCGGCCTGTTCCTTTTCGGCGAACAGCCAGTCGACGAACAATTGCACGATCGGCGCTGAACGCATCTCGTTGCGGCAGACGACATAGAAATCGTCGACCGCCGGCACCGACAGGCTGAACGGCGCCACCAGCAGGCCCCTGGCGAGCAGCATGCTGGCGGTGACGGAATCGCCGAGCGCCACGCCATGTCCGTGCACCGCGGCTTCGATCGCGGTGCGGGCGTCGCCGAGATGGTGGCGGCGGCCACGTTCGAGGTCGAGCCCATCGGCGGCGGCCAGCCAGGTGTGCCATTCGCGGCCATCATCGCCATGCAGGATGACATGGCCAGCAAGATCCCGGCAGATGCGGAGCGGCCGGTTGTTGATCAGCGTCGGGCTGACCACCGGGAACAGTTCGAGGCCCGACCATTTGCGCATCCAGCAATCGGTCCAGCTGCCGTCGCCATAGAGCACGCAGACATCGACCTGTGGGGCGCGGATGTCCTTGGGGTCGTTGGACGGGATCAGCGTCAACCTGATATCAGGATATTGCGCCATGAAGCTGCCGAGCCGCGGCGTCATCCACAGAAGCAGCAGCGCCGGCACGCAGGAGACCGACAGCGTACCGGCGCTGGCTGGCCTGGTCATGCGCTGGGTGGCGGCGGCGATGCCGTCGAAGGCGGTCGAGACCGCCGGCAGCAATTCGGCGCCGTGCGGGGTGAGCTTTACCCGCTGTCCGGTGCGTTCGAACAGTTTTACGCCGAGTGATTGCTCGAGCGCCTTGATCTGGTGGCTGATCGCGCCGTGGGTGACGTTGAGCTCACTCGCCGCCTTGGTCAGCGAGGCATGCCGCGCCGTCGCCTCGAAGGCGCGCAAGGGATTCAAGGGGGGCAGACGCTTGGCCATGAGCAACCGGATACTCTGTGAGATTTTCTCACAATCAGCACCGTAACAATATCAATTGATTTTTCAATACGGCTGCCGGACACTTTGGCAGGTCAACAGCATCAATGACGTGAAATCTACAGGCAGCCAGCGGGACAGCGACCCGGCCGGATAATGGTCAGTTTGCAGACGCTGCCGCATGCACCAGCCCGGCAGGAGGAGACCGACATGGGTTATGACAGAGGCAAGCTCGACGCGCTGCGCCGCAAGTATGGCGAGAGCCATGGCGGCGAGATGTTCGACCCGAAGTTCCGCAAGGTCGCCGACAAGATCTTCTCCAAGAGCGGCACCCGACTCGCGCCCTATGCCGGCATCCCGACCTTCCTCGCCGCGCCCTATCGCGAAATCGCAGCCGACAATCCCGATTTCGGCGATTTGCAGGTGGCGATCATCGGCGTGCCGATGGATCTCGGCGTCACCAACCGGCCCGGCTCGCGCTTCGGGCCAAGGGCGCTGCGCGCCATCGAGCGCATCGGCCCTTACAATCATGTGCTGGAATGCGCGCCGACGCATGAGCTGCGCGTCGCCGACATCGGCGATACGCCGTTCCGCAGCCGCTACCGGCTGGAGGTCAGCCACGAAGACATCGAGCGCCGCACCAACCAGATCGTCGATGCCGGCGTGCTGCCGCTTTCGGTCGGGGGCGACCACTCGATCAGCCATCCGATCCTGAAGGCGGTCGGCAAGAAGGCGCCGGTCGGCATGATCCATATCGACGCCCATTGCGACACAAGCGGGCTGTTCGACATGACCAAGTTCCATCATGGCGGACCGTTCCGCAACGCGGTGCTGGACGGCGTGCTCGACCCGACCCGCACTATCCAGATCGGCATCCGCGGCTCGGCGGAGTATCTGTGGGAGTTCACCTATGAATCCGGCATGACGGTCGTGCATGCCGAAGAGGTGACGGGTCTCGGCATCCCGGCCATCATCGAGAAGGCGCGCAGAATAGTCGGCGACGGCCCGACCTACATTTCCTTCGACGTCGACAGTGTCGATCCGGCCTTCGCGCCGGGTACCGGCACGCCGGAAATAGGCGGCCTGACGACGCGCGAGGTGCTCGAACTGCTGCGCGGCTTGAAAGGTCTCAACATTGTCGGCGGCGATGTCGTCGAGGTGGCGCCGCAATATGACGCGACCACCAACACCGCCCATGTCGGCGCCCAGGTCCTGTTCGAGATCCTGAGCCTGATGGTGTTCAGCCCGGCGATCACCGGCAAGGGGGCCTGACGGATTTCACACGCAAAGGCGGCCGCCGCGCTGGAGCCGGCGGCCGTTTCCAAAACAAACAAGCTTCCAGAAGGGGAATACCAATGACAATCCAAATGAAATCAACCATCGCCGCCGCGCTGATGCTCGCCGGCCTCGGCTTCGCCTCCCAGGCCCATGCCGACGCCGTCGACGACATCACCAAGGCCGGCGCCATCAATGTCGGCATCTTCTCCGACTTTCCGCCCTTCTCCTCGGCCAGCGCCGATATGAGCATCAAGGGTTACGACGTCGACGTCGCGCAGGCGATCGCCGATTCACTCAAGGTGAAGCTCAATCTGGTCAGCGTCACCGGCCAGAACCGCATCCCGTATCTCACCGACAAGCGCGTCGATATCCTGATGAGCGTCGGCTATTCCAAGGAGCGCGAGGAGGTGATCGATTTCGCCGCCGCCTACGCGCCCTACTACATCGCCGTCATCGGTCCGGCAGCGCTCTCCGTCAAAGGCAAGGAAGACCTTGCCGACAAGTCGATCGCCGTCAATCGCGGCACGCTGGAGGATACGTCGCTGACCGAAGCGGCGCCGGCATCGGCCGACATCAAGCGCTTCGACAACTACAATTCCGTCATCCAGGCCTTCATCTCGGGCCAGACCCAGCTGATGGTGGTCGGCAATGATGTCGGCGCCCAGGTGCTGGCCAAGCAGGACGCGCTGAAGCCGGAGCAGAAGTTCCAGCTTCTGACCTCGCCTTCGCATATCGGCCTCAACAAGAAAGAGGACCGGCTGAAGACGGCGGTCAATGATGCGGTTGCCAAGATGCTGGCCGACGGCAAGCTCGATGAGAGCTCGAAGGCCTGGCTGAAGACGCCGCTCAATCCCGACAACCTCAAGGATTGAGTTCTCGTGGCCTTTGCCTGGCTCCCAGGTGCTGTGGGCGACATCGCGCGCGGCGCGGCCACGACGATCCTGTTGATCGTCGTGACCACGCTCGTGGGCACGCTGCTCAGCATCCTGGGCGCTGCCGGCCGGCGCAACGGCCCGGTATTCGTGAAGCGCGCCATCGCGGTCTATGTCGAGGTGATGCGCAACACGCCGTTCCTGGTGCAGCTGTTCTTCATCTTCTTCGGCCTGCCCAGCCTCGGCATAAGGCTCGATCCGATCCTGGCAGCCATGTTGGCAATGACGCTCAACATGGCGGCCTACACGATTGAAATCGTCGGCGCCGGTCTCGATGCCGTGCCCGGCGGACAAACGGAAGCCGCCTTGGCACTCGGGCTTCGGCCACGCCAGGTGTTTGTCAAGATCGTGCTGCCGCAGGCGCTCAAGGTGATCTATCCGGCGCTGACCAGCCAGATCGTCATCATGATGCTGGAATCGGCCGTGGTGTCGCAGATCGCCGTGCGTGAGCTGACCTATGAGGCCGACATGCTGCAAGCCCGCACCTTCCGGTCCTTCGAAACCTATTTCGTCGTGACCGTGGTCTACCTCGTCCTGTCCATGGCCTTGCGCCGGCTGCTGGTCACAGGCGGGCGCCGCGTGTTGGGGGCAGGTGTCACATGATCGAATTCACCTTCTGGGACATCGTTCGCAATCTGCTGCTCGCCGCCCGCTGGACGGTGCTGTTGTCGCTGGCGGCCTTTGTCGGCGGCGCGCTGGTCGGGCTGATCGTGCTGTTCTTCAGGATCGCAGAGAATAAATGGAGCCAGCGGGTCGCTTCCGGCTACATCGCCCTGTTCCAGGGAACGCCGCTGTTGATGCAGCTGTTCCTGATGTTCTTCGGCCTGCCGATGCTCGGCCTGCGCATCGAGCCATGGACGGCAGCGGTGCTCGGCCTGACCTTCTTCGCCAGCGCCTATCTGGCCGAGATCTGGCGCAGCGGCGTCGATGCGCTGCCGCTGGGACAGTGGGATGCCGGCGCCAGCCTCGGCCTGCACCGTCTGCAGGAGCTCAGGCTGATCATCCTGCCGCAGGCGTTCTCGATCACAAGGGCGCCGATCGTCGGCTTCCTGGTGCAGTTGATCAAATCGACGGCGCTGACCTCGATCATCGGCTTCGAGGAGCTGGTCAGAACCTCCAACGCCATCAACAACGCCACCTTCGAACCGTTCAAGGTCTACGGGCTGGTGGCGCTGATCTTCTTCGTCATGTGCTTTCCACTGACGCAATACGCCCGTACGCTCGAACAACGAGCGGCGGCCCACTGACGCCAGGCGGCGACAGTGCGTGAAGGGAACCTGCCGGAATAGAACGGCATCAACTGAGGAGAAACCAGATGAACAGACTGATTGGAAAATCCCTGACACGGCGCGGCATGCTTGGTGCGGGCCTCGCTACAGCCGGCGTGCTGGCCATGCCGTCGATCCTGCGCGCGCAGGACAAGTCGCTGAAGGTCGGCGTCTATGGCGGCTACTTCAAGAAATCCTTCGACGAGCACGTCTTCCCCGATTTCACCAAGGCCACCGGCATTGCAGTGGAATCGGTCGCCGAGCCGACCGGCGAAGCCTGGCTGGTGCAACTCGAACAAGCGTCCAAGGCCGGCCAGGCGCCGGCCGACCTTTCGATGATGTCGCAGACCTCGACGCTGAAGGGCCAGTCGACCGAATTGTGGACGCCGCTCGATACGTCGAAGTTCAAGCACTACAACGACCTCTTGCCGCGCTTCGTCAACAAATATCCGGATGGCCGGGTCGCCGGCATCGGCGCCGTCGCCTGGTGGATCACGCTGGTCTCCAACACCGACGTCTACAAGGATGCGCCGACCTCATGGGAGACGCTGTGGGACAAGGCCAATGAGGACAAGCTTGGCCTTCTGGCACTTGCCTCGAACTCGTTCCTGCTCGAAGTGACGGCAAAGACCTTCATGGGCGGCACCAATGCGCTCGACACCGAGGACGGACTGAACAAGGCGTTCGAAAAGCTCGCCGAGCTCAAGCCGAATGTCCGGCTGTGGTATCGCGACGAGGCGCAGTTCGAGCAGGCGCTGAAGTCGGGCGAGATCCCGATGGGCCAGTATTATCACGACGTCACCGGCCTCGCGGTCGCCGACGGCTTCCATGTCCGCTCGACCTTCCCGAAAGAAGGCGGCATCCAGGACTCCGGCAATTGGGTGCTGTCGCGCGCCTCGACCAAGGTCGACGAGGCGCATGCCTTCATCGACTATATGAGCCAGCCGTCGATGCAGGGCCTGATGTCGCGCAAGGTCGGCACCACGCCGACGCTGAAGAAAGAGGTGCTCGACCTCAAGCCGGAAGAGTTCGCCGCGGTGTCGTCGGATATCGACCCGATCATCCCGCGCTACGACCTCTATACGTCGAAGGCCGACTGGATCAACCAGAAGTGGACCGAGCTGATCGTCGGCTGAGCCGTTCGATCCGTCTGAACCACAGCGGCCGCCGGCATAGTCCGGCGGCCCCTTAGCAAACCCTCCAAGGGATGAGCATGTCCGGACTAGACATCAACGCCGTCACCAAAAAATTCGGCAACTTCGCCGCCGTCGACAATGTCCAGCTCAACGTGCCGCATGGCACGTTCGTGTGTCTGCTCGGCCCGTCGGGCTGCGGCAAGACCACGCTGCTGCGCATGATTGCCGGACTGGAGGAGCCGACCAGCGGCGCCATCGTGCTCGACGACGAGGACATCACGCCTTTGCCGACGCACAAGCGCAATCTCGGCATGGTGTTCCAGTCGCTGGCGCTGTTTCCGCATCTCTCCGTCGGCGACAACATCGCCTATGCGCTGCGCATTCGCGGCGCCTCGAAGGAGGAGCAGAAGAAACGCGTCGACGAGTTGCTGGGCCTCATCCATCTGACCGGCTTTGCCGACCGTCCGGTGGCCAAACTGTCGGGCGGTCAGCGCCAGCGCGTGGCAATTGCGCGGGCCTTGGCGCTGTCGCCGAAACTGTTCCTGCTCGACGAGCCGCTGTCGGCGCTCGACGCCAAATTGCGCGAGGCCATGCAGGTGGAACTGCGCCAGTTGCAGCAGCGGTTGGGCATCACCACCATCGTCGTCACCCACGACCAGCGCGAAGCCATGACCATGGCCGACCTGGTCGTCGTCATGGGCCACGGCAGAATCCTGCAGGCGGCGCCGCCGATCGAGATCTACCGCAAGCCGGCCGACGCCTTCGTCGCCGACTTCATCGGCATCACCAATCTGCTGCCGGCCGAGATCGACAGCACCGGGCGTACCACCATTCTGGGCACAGCCATTCCAGGTCTTGCCATGCCGGCGGGTCAGACCAAAGCGTCTGTTTCGGTCCGCCCGGAGGACGTGCATCTGGGCAGCCCCGGCGGCTCGGCCATTACCGGAGAGGTGAGCTTCGTTCGCGATCTCGGCGGCACCATCGAGACCTTCGTCGACGTCGGCGGCACCAGCATCATTGCGGTGACGACGCCGCGCGAGCGGCATGACGTGCCGGTCGGCGCCAAGGTCGGGGTCACGCTGCCACCGGCAAGCTGCGTGGTGCTCGGCGCATGAGACGCGAAGCCCCGAAGTCCATAGCCGACTATACGCCACTGTTCTTTCCGGCGCTGATGCTGATAGTCTTCTTCGTCGTGCCCTTCTCGACGATGATCGCGGTGAGCTTCTTCAAGCGCAACCCGTCCGGTTTCTACACGCCGGATTTCGTGTTCGACAATTACGCCCGCTTCCTGTCGGTGTTCTTCGGCGGCGTGCTCGGCTTTTCGCTGCTGCTGGCGGTGCTGGTCGCCGTCTGCTGCGTGGCCATCGCCTTTCCCTTCACCTACCTTTTGACCCGCCGGCCGCGCCGCGTGCAGACGCTGTGGCTGGTCGGCCTCCTGTCGGTGCTGTCGCTGTCGGAAGTCATTATCGGCTTTGCCTGGTCGACGCTGTTTTCGCGCACCGCCGGCATCACCAATTTGTTCGTGTCGATCGGGCTGATGGACAAGCCGGTGGCGCTGCTGCCGACCTTTGGCGCGGTGCTGACCGGCATGGTCTACCAGGCGCTGCCCTATACGATCCTGGTGCTGTACCCCGCCCTCGTGCGCCTCGACCCGACATTGCTCGAGGCAGCGCGCACGCTCGGCGCCTCGCCGATCCGCGCCTTCTTCAACGTCGTCGCGCCGGCATTGCGCAACACCATTGTGGCGACACTGATCATGGTCTTCGTGTTCGCCCTCGGCTCGTATCTTTTGCCGCAGATTCTGGGACGGCCGCAGCACTGGACGCTGTCGGTGCTGATCACCGACCAGGCGATCTACCAGTCCAACATGCCGTTCGCGGCCGCAATGGCGGTGTTCCTGGTGCTGATCTCGCTGGCGCTGGTCGGACTGACGCTGCTCGTCGGACGAAGGGAGAACGCCCTATGACCGCGACCTTGCTGCGCCGTGTCTATTTCACCATCGTCGCGCTGTTCCTGGCGGCGCCGCTGATCGTCGTCGCCGGCGTGTCGGTGAATTCGCGGCAGGAGCTCTCCTTCCCGCCGGTCGGTTTCTCGCTCGCCTGGTACGCTCAGATCTTCACCGATCCGGAATGGCGGCTGGCGCTGATCCATTCGGTGACGCTGGCCGTCTGCTCGGCGGCCATTGCCGTGGCGGTCGCGCTGCCCCTGGCTTGGTTCCTGTGGCGGCGCATCGCGCCATGGGCGAACATCTTCCAGGTGCTGGGGCTTGCCCCCTTCATCCTGCCGCCGGTCATCACAGCGCTCGGCTTCCTCTCCTTCTGGGCGACGGTCGGGCTGTTCGGCCAGTTCTTCACCGCCATCATCAGCCACGCCATCTTCTTCGTCACGCTGCCGCTGGTGACGCTGTCGCTGGGCTTTGCCTCGATCGACCGCTCGCTGGTAGAGGCCGCCGCCACCATGGGCGCCGACGACCGCACAGTGCTGAAAACCGTGGTGCTGCCGTTGATCCTGCCCTACCTCGTCTCGGGCTACGCCTTCGCCTTCGTCTTGTCGCTCAACGAATACATCGTCGCCTACATGACGATCGGCTTCACCACCGAGACGCTGCCCATCAAGATCTTCAACGCGCTGCGCTATGGCTACACGCCGACCATGGCTTCGGTGTCAGTGTTCTTCGTCGCGGTGGCGGCACTGGTGTTCGGCTCGATCGCCAGGTTCGGCGATATTCGCAGATTGCTCGGCGCGATGTCGTCCGACGGGAGCTGAGCGCAATCATTCTAAGTAACAGCACCAGTACAGCACCCCTCGATCGCTGCTCAGACCACCAATGCCATTAAGGTGCTGAGTGCACCCTATGCACTCGCGCAGGCGGCAGCTTCGCGCCTCATCTCGGACTCAGGGGTGAACCTAAGTGCTCCTCGAAAGCGGACAACTGACTTCTTCGCCCGACTATTCGCCAGGGTCGAACTCACCTTTGAACAAGACTGTCTCCACCGGCCCGAGGGGATTGACGATCCGGCTCTCCAGGACTTCGACAAGTTTGCGTCCGACACCCGCTATATCGACGAAATGAACGCCGATCTTCGCAGGCAAGAAACGTGACAGCCGCGTGCTGTCCCGAGTGACAATGTGGATGTCACTCCCTGGCGCGAGACCTCTTCTGCCAAGAGCGTGTAGTGCCCCCAAAAGGCCCAGTTCGTTGGCGCAAGCCAAGCCCGTCGGCGGATCTGACCAGGCCAGCATGCGATCGAACCAGGCTGCGCTCGATTCCATGGTGAACATTCCATGACCGATCAGCGACTGGTCGATCGGAATACCAGCCTCGGCCATTGCCCTTCCATACCCGGAAAGACGCATGGCACTCGCCTGGTCGCCCGGAACGAGAAGTTGCAGCGCAATGCGTCGGCAGCCCTTGTCCACGAGCCGCCGGGTCGCCTCGTAGGCAATCTGTTCATTGTCGATGTCGACATAAGGATATGCTGTATCCAGGTCAGTTCTTCCAAACGCGACGAATGGCATGCCTCTATCCAGCAATAGCTTAACGCGTGGATCACCCGAGACCATGCGCGTGATAATCAGTCCGTCTGTGCTGCCCGCCTGAAGCTGTCGCTGCACACTCTCGATGGGGTCATCATCGGGCGTGGTGGAGTAGATGGATAGACTATAACCCGCTTGCCGCGCCGCCAGCGTCATGCCTTCGATTAACGGAAGCTTCAACAGATCGGACAGATGATCTTGTGTTTCCATCGGGTAGATTGCTGTCATCGTCAGCGTGCGGCCAGTTTTGAGCGCGAAGCCATGATGATTTGGCACATAGCCGACCCGCTGCGCCACTTCCTTGACGCGAGCGATGGTGGCGGGATGAACCTCCGGCCCATCCTTCAGCGCGCGGGATACCGTGGTCACCGAAAGGGAAAGTTCCGCCGCGATCTGTTTCAGGTTGGTCATGTCGCCCGACCTCATTTGCGAAAGCGCCGGCTGATTTGCTGACTTCCACTACGTGACCGAATTCCACCTCACGGTCAATCCAAGCTCTCGCTAAAGCAGCTTGACTCTCCTGCAATTGGATGCAATCGTAACGTTACGATTGGCAATAATTGGCCATTTTTAGCGCGTCTCAACAAATTCTAGGGAGGAGAACCTATGTCTTGGTTACGCATTTCCTTGACGGCATTCGCATTCTCGGCCGCCGTGCCGGTCTATGCCCAATCAGTCACCATCACGACCGCGGGCGGCGATTATGGCAACGCCATGAAGGAAGCCATGTGGGGCCCCGCTGCAAAAGAGCTTGGCTATGATGTCGGCGAGGAGACCCTCAGCGACGGCTTGGCCGCCCTGAAGATGCAGGTTACCTCGGGCGCGGTCACAACCGACGTCATTCACCTGGGCTCACCGGAGGGCGCGCAGGCCGCCGCACAGTCGCTGCTGGAGCCGCTCGACTACACGATCATCGACCCAAAGGCCGTGCCGGACGGCGCAAAGTCCGACTACTGCTATCCATTCGACTCCTATGGCACCGTCTTGTCGTGGAACACCAAGACCTATGGCGAAAACCCGCCGAAGACATGGGCGGAGTTCTGGGACGTTGCCAAATTCCCCGGCCGTCGTGCGCTGCGTGCCAATGCCCAGGACTCGATCGAGATCGCGCTGCTCTCCGATGGCGTAGCACCGGCGGACGTCTATCCCGTTCTCAGCACGCCAGAGGGTCTGGATCGCGCTATCAAGCGGCTCGAAGCACTCAAGCCGAATGTCGCCGTTTGGTGGACCTCGGGAGCGCAGTCGGCGCAGTTGCTGAAAGATGGTGAGGCGGATTTGGTCGTTACCTGGAACGGGCGGGCCCAAACCGTAAAAGCAGATGGCGGCGCGGCCGACTACACGTTCAAGGGTTCCGTCATTGGCACCGACTGTCTTGCGGTGCCGAAAGGGGCGCCGAACAAGGAAGCAGCTATGAAGCTCATCGCAGCGATGACACAGCCCGCGCGCGTGGCGAAGCTGACCGACTTCATAGCCTATGGCCCGGTCAATCCTGCTGGCTATGAGGGTGGCCTTATCCCCGAGGACCGTCTCAAGACGCTGGCGACCGCGCCTGAAAATGCCGGCACTTCGGTGTTTTCGAATTCAGAATGGTGGGTCAGGAATGGCGAGGCTGCCCAAAAAGCCTTCGATGAGATGATGGCCCGCTGAGTCTCAGCTCTAAGGCTTGAGCACATGATGAAGTCGCTCCCGATCACCATCGACAGCGTGCGCAAGACCTATGGATCTTACGTCGCGCTGGACGATGTCTCGCTCGACATTCGGGCTGGCGAATTCCTCACGCTGCTGGGGCCATCGGGATCGGGCAAGACCACGCTGCTCATGGCTCTGGCCGGCTTTGTCCGGCCGGATTCCGGTAGACTTCTGTTGGGCGATCGCGACATTACCCGCCTGGCCCCGAACAGGCGCAACATCGGCATAGTCTTCCAGAACTACGCCCTGTTTCCCCACATGAACGTTCTGGCAAATGTTGAGTATCCGCTGGTGCTGCGCAAGGTACCGAAAGCCGAGGCCCGCCAGCGGGCGCTCGACACTTTGGACCGCGTGAAGCTCGAAGGTTTGGCGGAGCGCAACATTGCCGCATTGTCCGGCGGCCAGCGCCAGCGGGTTGCGTTGGCGCGGGCGATCGTCTTCGAGCCGCGCGTGATGCTGATGGACGAGCCGTTGTCGGCGCTCGACAAGAATTTGCGCGAAACCATGCAGTACGAGATCCGGCGTCTGCACGATGATCTGGGGATCACCGCGATTTATGTGACGCATGACCAGCGCGAAGCACTGATCATGTCAGACCGGGTCGCGGTGATGAATTCCGGCCGTATTCAGCAGATCGACACGCCACAGCGGATTTATGATCATCCATCGACCCGCTTTGTCGCGGGGTTCATGGGTGAGGCCAACATTGTGGCCCTGGGCGCGGTGCGCAGAATAGACGGCGCCGATGCATCAAGCGAAGCTCTGATGATCCGCGCCGAAAGCTTCCATCTTGATGCGAAGCTCGTCGGGCGAGACGGGGTGGCGCTCGAGGGAACGCTGCGTGCCAAGGCGTTTCGCGGCGAGAACTGGCTTTTGACGCTGGCGCTTGACGGCGGGCAAGAGATTCTTGTCTGCGTTCCGGCGGCGATGGCCAGCGGCTGCGGCGAGCTTGCGACCGGTCAGCGAGTGACCGCATATGCACCGGCAGCGAAAGTTCACGCGATACCGGGAGCAGGAGCGTGACCGTCATCGCCGATCCTGCGCTGGCGGCAGACGCACGACGCGAGCGGCGGTTCTTCCTGTCGCTTTCAGTGCCCGCGCTTTTGATCGTTGGGCTGGCGGCGATCCTGCCCATCGTCTGGATTATCCGGCAATCCTTCGTCACCACAGCGGGTGAATACACCGTCGGCAACTACGAGAAAGTGCTTTCGAGCGGACTGACATGGTCGGCACTCGTCACCACCCTTGAACTGTCCGTGGGCACGCTGGCGATCTGCATTCTACTCGGTACCCCCTTGGCGCTCGCCCTGGCCAGCACCAGACCAAGGATGGCCAATTTGCTGATGGCCTTCGTCATGCTGCCATTGTGGACCTCCATTCTGGTGCGCACCTATGGCTGGCTCGTTCTGTTGCGACGCGATGGCCTGATCAACGCGGCTTTGACCGGTTCAGGCCTGACAGCTGAGCCATTGCCGCTGGTTTACAATTTCACGGGAACGCTGATCGGCATGGTTCACTACATGCTGCCGCTTTTTCTGCTGCCCGTTTATGCGGCGATGCGCGATATGGATGCAAACCTCGTCCGCGCGTCGGCGAGCATGGGCGCCACTCTCGGGCAAACGATCCGCACGGTCATTCTGCCGCTTTCGGCCGGCGGCATCTTCTCGGGTTCGATCATCGTCTTCATTTACACCATAGGGTTTTTCATCACGCCGGCGGTGCTTGGCGGCGGCAAGGTAAACCCTCTTTCCACCCGGATCGAGCGCACGCTATCGACCTTCCAGGATTGGGGCTCGGCGAGCGTCCTGGGCATCCTGCTCCTCGTACTAATGGCGTTGGTGGGGGTGATGTTCCTGGCTGCGCGGCGGCTGATTGCCGGGCGCAGCATCGGCACAGCCCATGCTTGAAGCCTATCCAGATAGCAGGCTGGCCCGCATCCTCCTGTGGAGCTTTTGCGCGCTCGTTATGGCGTTCCTGATGCTGCCGACGCTCGTCGTCGTGCCGCTCTCTTTTTCGGCGTCCAATCTTTTGGAGTTCCCGCCGCGCGCATACTCGTTGCGCTGGTACGAGGCTTTCTTCGGTTCGGCGGCATGGATGGCCGCACTCAGGACGAGCCTGATCCTTGGCACATTGACGGCGATGATCGCAGTGCCCCTGGGGCTGCTGGCCTGCATTTCGATAAATCGGCTCGGCGGAAAGGCCGCCATTGCCATTCAGGGTATTCTGCTAACCCCTTCTATCGTGCCGGGAATCCTGCTCGCTATTGGTCTCTTCTTTGTTCTGGCGGCCCAACGTCTGGTCGGAACGCTGTTCGGTGTCCTGGTCGGACATGTGGTGCTGGCCATTCCGGTCGCCTGCATTGTGTTGTTGCCCGCCTTGGCCCGCTTTGACTGGAACCAGGTTCAGGCGGCGCGCAGCCTGGGCGCAAACTGGGCAAGAGCCATTGGCGGAATAATTGTCCCCCAACTTCGGATAAGTCTGTTGTCGGCCACGCTGATGGCCTTCCTGACCTCGCTCGATGAATCCGTCATTTCGATCTTCGTCGCCAGCGGTCAAAACAGCACGCTGCCGAAGCTCATGTTCCTGTCGCTGCGCGATCAGATCGACCCGACCATTGCGGCGATTTCGACCTTGTGGACCGTCATCGTCGTGGTCGTTGTCCTCGTCGTGACCCTTCGCCAAAAATCCTGACCGAGATTGGAAACATGCCCAACAATCATCATGCAGCCGACGATCTGGCGGATCATTCAACGGACATACCCCAGGTGGGGTTGGCAATCATCACCGGCTCGGCGAATTGGGGGCTCGCCTTTCCGGAAGATGTCGAAGTCGATGGCGTCCGCACCTTGCAACGAGACATGAGTTTCGAAACCCCTTTCGGTCCCAGCGACAATTGGAAACTGCTCGAATTCGATGCATCTATTACCGTCGAGGGCAAAACGAAACGTGCCCTGTGCATGTATTCGCACGGCAATCCCCGAGACCATATCGACCATTCCTGTCATCGCCGCGCGTTCTGGGTCTTGATGAAAGCGGGTGTAAGGCAAGTGCTGGCCTGCTCGACTGTTGGCGCCGTCAACAAGGCGATCCAGCCCGGCGACATAGTCGTAAACGCCGATATCATCGAACTGTCGCAGACCCCGTTTTCACTTCTGCCTGGCCGCCAGAGCTTCGACTGCTCGGGCAAGCAGATCGTATGTCCAAGATGTGCGGCGTTGTTGGCCGAGACCGCCCGGCGCCATTGGCCAGCCGAATGCCGCGTCCATGGCATCGAGCAGCAGTTGGTGGCTGCCCACTGCTACGGGCCGCGACTGACAACTCCCGCCGAAGCTCTGGCGTATCGAAACATGGGAGCGGACGTGCTCAACCATTCGATCGCCCCTGAGGCCACCTTATCGCGCGAGATCGGCGCCTGTTTCGTGCCCCTGGCGTTCGTCACGGCCGGCTTCAACGACTATATGGACCGCGAGCGCCAGAAATTGCTGCAGGAGCACGTGCTGCCGAGCCTCTCTATGACAGCCTCGCGGGTTGCGCTGGAGACCGCGGCGCGACTTCCGGCCAATCCGGAATGCTCTTGCCACGGCTTGAAGTCGCCCCAACCGGCAGAGCGTTCTACCCGGTTCTGAAAAGCAGCGAGAGTCTGGGATCGTTCACTCGCAACGATGCTCGCGTCGAACTGAGAGTCCGCTTTTGAAGGTCCCACGCCCGAAGCGTTCGGCCGCTTCCGGTCCAAAAGGCGACACCAGACATCTGCTCTGCAGTGACTGCTTCGGGCAGTTGGCGGACCGCTTGGTGCGTCTTCAATGGCTGAAGACGAGCGGCGGTGCGATGCGGTCTCGCCGCAGCCAGCGCGCGAGCAGCAGCACCGCCACCACGGCCAGACCTGACGCCAGGCCGATCCAAATGCCGACGCCGTGCAGGCCGAAATGGAAGGCGAGCAGCACGCCGAGCGGCAGGCCGATGCCCCAATAGCCGATGGCGGCATAGATCATCGGCACCTTGGTGTCGTGCAGGCCGCGCAGCATGCCGGCGGCAACAGCCTGCGCGCCGTCGAAGATCTGGAACAACGCGGCAAAGGCCAGGAACGACACGGCCAGCGCGATCACCCTGGCATTGGCCGGATCGGTCATGTCGATGAAGGCGCCGATCAACAGATGCGGCCACAGCACCATCACCAGCGCCATCAGCGCCATGGACGAGACGCCGATGACGAAGGCGGTCCAGCCGGCGCGCGAAACGCCTGCCGGATTGCCGGCGCCGTGGGCCAGCCCGACGCGCACGGTGACGGCCTGGTTGAGACCGAGCGGCACCATGAAGGAGATCGAGGCGATCTGGATGGCGATGGCGTGCGCGGCGAGCGAATCCGCATCGATCAGGCCCATCAGCAGGGCTGCGGCGTTGAAGATCGTCACCTCGAAGGCGAGGATGCCGGCGATCGGCATGCCGAGCCGCAGCAGACCCTTGAAACGCGGCCAGTCGGAGCGCCAGAAGCGGCCGAACAGGCGGTAGCGGCGGAACTTCTTCTCCAGCATCACCACGGCTGCCAGGCCGCAGAACATCAGCGTGCTCGACAGCGTGGTCGCCAGCCCCGAACCGGCAATGCCCATCGAGGTGACGCCGAGATTGCCGAACATGAACACCCAGTTGAAAAAGACGTTGCAGGCGACGGCGACGAAAACGATGACCAACGCCCAGCCTGGCCGCTCCAGCGCCGAGATGAACGAGCGCAGCACGATATAGCCGTAGAACGGTAGCACCGCCCATTCCAGCCAGCGCAGATAGATGCCGGCCTGATGTGCCAATGCCGGCTCCTGGCCCATGGCCAGCAGAATGGCCTCGCCATGCCACAGCACCATCCAGATCGGGATCGAGATCAGGATCGCCAGCCACAGCCCTTGCCGCACGGTGCGGCGCAAATCGCGCACCGAATATCGGCGGCGGCCAAGCTCGGTGGCGATCATCGGCGAGGTCGCCAGCATCAGGCCGAGGCCGAAGATCAGCGGCATGAAATAGAGGTTGGCGCCGAGCGCGCCGCTGGCCAGCGTGTCCGCGCCCAGACGCCCCATCATCATGACGTCGGTGGCGGTCATCGCGGTCTGGCCGAGATTGGTCAGCACCATCGGCCAGGCCAGCGCCAGCGTCGCCCTGATTTCCTGACGCCAAAGATTTTCCGGCGCACGAGCGCCGGCTTCGATCGCAGACATTGTCCTGCTCTTTCCGATTGCGGCGCGTCGGCAACGAGGCCGGAAGCCGCACTTCCAAACGGCAAAACCTTCGGTTTCGCAGCGTTTGCGTCGTTCTATTGGACGAAATGCGGCATGAAGGCAAGGGAGGACGGGCAGCCGGCGATTGAGCCAGAAGCGGGAACCCTCCTATCCGGCTGCCCTTATTTGTTTTACGCAATTCCGGACGGAAAACCGTTACACACTTTTCCTGGAATTGCTCTAGATCAGCCGATGCTTTCGCCGCCGTCGATCACCAGTGCCTGGCCGGTCATGAAGGATGAGCGGTCGGAGACGAGGAACAGGATCGCTTCTGCGATCTCTTCGGCGCTCGCCCAGCGGCCCATCGGAATCTTGGTGCGGACATAGGTTTCGATCGCCTCGCGTCCGCCCATCTGGGCGATGAACGGTTCGTTGAAGGGGGTGTCGACCCAGCCGGGGCAGAGCGCGTTGACGCGCACATTGTGCCGGGCATAGTCGAGCGACATCTGCCTGGTCATCGCCACCACGGCATGTTTGGACGTGGCATAGGCGATCATCTCGCGGTCGTAGAAGACGCCCGAATTCGAAGCCGTGTTGAGGATGACGCCGCCGCCTTGCGCGACCATTGCCGGCATGACCAGCCGCGCGGCCAGAAACTGCGCCCGTACATTGATGCGCCAGGACGCATCCATACCATCGACCTCGACCTCGGTCAGCGTGCCGCCGACCTGGATGCCGGCGTGATTGTGCAGAATGTCGATGCGGCCATACTTGCCGAGAGTGCCTGTGATGAGCTGCCCTACCGCCGCGTCGTCAGAGACGTCGGTGACAATGGACTCGGCCTGCCCGCCAGCCGCGCGGATACTCGCCGCTGTCGCCTCGCCGCTGGTCTTATCCCGGTCGGCGATGACCACCAGCGCGCCTTCCCTGGCCATGATCATGGCGCCGGCGCGGCCGATGCCGGAACCGGCGCCCGTCACCACGGCGATGCGGTCTCTAAGGATCATGAATTTGTCTTTCAGCTGGATGGCTTGTTCAGTTTGACGGCTGGCGCTGGCGCAGCTGCCATTGGGCAAGCACTACCAGAAGAACCGAGGCGACGAGCACGATGGTGGCGATGGCGTTGATTTCCGGCGTCACGCCGCGCCGGATCGAGGCGAAGACATAGATCGGCAGCGTCGTCTGCGCGCCGGCGACGAAGAAGGCGACGATGAAATCGTCGAAGGAGAAGGTGAAGGCGAGCAGGAAGCCGGCGATCACCGCCGGCATGATCTGCGGCAGCACGATCGAGCGAAACGTCGTCAGCGGCGTGGCGTAGAGATCGCTCGAGGCCTCGACCAGGTTGCGGTCGAGGCTGGCGAGACGCGTGCCGACGATTATCGTCACCAACGCCATCGAAAACAGGCCGTGGGCGGCGATGATCGATCCATAGCCGAGCGACAGGCGCGGCGGCTGGTCGTTTGGCCAGATCGAGGCGAGGAACGGGTTGAGCACGCCAAACAGCTGGACCAGCGCGACAAGCGTCGAGATGCCGATGACGACGCCGGGAACGACGATCGCGGCACCCATCAGCGCGTCGAAGACGGCGCGGGTTCTGAGCCCCACCCGCGCCAGGCCGAGTGCCGCCGCCGTGCCGCACACCGCCGCCAGAAGGGCGCTGGTGGTGGCGATGAACAGGCTGTTCTTCAACGCCTCGACCAGGAACGGGTTCGACAGCGCCGTGCCGTACCACTGCACCGAAAAGCCGGTGAACTCGCTGGCATGGCGGCCGGCGTTGAAGGAAAACAGCACGACCAACGCGATCGGCAGATAGAGGAAGGCGAAGACGGCTGTGACGAAGGCGCGCATCAGATCAGATCCACCCTGCGGGCGCCCGACACCCGTGTCGAAATGCGGTTTGCCGCGATCAGAACCACCACCGAAACCGCCACCAGCGTGATGGCGATGGCCGATCCGAACGGCCAGTTGCGCGACTGCAGGAACAGGTCGACCAGCGCATTGCCGATGAAGAACACCTTGCCGCCGCCAAGCAGCGTCGGGATCAGGTATTCTCCGAGCAGCAGGATCATGACCAGCGAGAAGCCGGTCATCACGCCCGGCAGCGACAGCTTCAGCGTCACCCCCAGAAAGGTTGAGAGCGGGGTCGCGCCGAGATCGGCGGAGGCTTCCAGCAGCCTTCGGTCGAGCCGCTCGAGACTGACATAGATCGGCAGGATCATGAGGGGCAAATAGCCGTAGACGATACCGAGCAGCACGGCGCCCGGCGTGTTGATCAACCTGACATCCTCGATGCCGACAAAGGCCAGCAGTGCGGGAATGCCGCGTCCGCCCAGAATGTACATCCAGGCATAGGTGCGCATCAAAAGGCTGGTCCAGAACGGAATGACGACGAGCGCAAGCAGGATCAGTCGCCAGCGTTGCGGCGCCTTCAGGGCGAGATAGTAGGCAACCGGGTAGGCGACGAGCAGGCAGGCAAGCGCGCCCACAGGCGCCAGCATCATCGTGTTCCAGAAGGCGGTCGCCCTTGCCGGGAGATTGGCGTATTGCGCCAGCGTGAAGGTGGCCTGATAGCCGCCCTCCGGCGCCCGCTCGCCGACGCTGAACACGGCAATGGCGATGAACGGCAACACCAAAAACACCACCAGCCACGCTGTAGCCGGAGCGAGCAGCAGCGCTGTCAGGATGTTATGCCGAAATCTGTTGCCGTGCATGGAAACCGCCCCGATGCCGGCGGACATAGGCCCGCCGGTTTTCCGTTTGCGTCAGGCCAGCCTCAAGCCGACTTGAAGCGCGCCATCAGTTCGGCGCGGCCGGGGTCGGTCAGCGTCGCCGCCGCACCAAACTCCAGCGGTGTCAACAGGTCGGCCGCCGGGTAAAGGATCGGATTGTCGAGCACTTCCTTGGGCAGCAGTTTGTTGACCCGCGCGTCGGTCGAGGGCGCGCCATTGGCGAGATGCTCCTTCACAGCAACCTCCGGGGTCATCAGATAATTGAGCAAGGCATAGCCGGCCGGCTTGTTCGGCGCGTCCTTCGGGATGGCGTAGAAATCGGTCCAGATTTCGCCGCCCTCCTTGCCCAAGACATAGGCGATCTCTGGAATATCGCGATGCAGCTGCGCGCCGTCATTCGTCCAGCACATGGTCATCCAGGCGTCGCCCGCCCGCATTCCCGGCTGGTAGTCCGAAGAGACCGCGAACAGATGCGGCTTGACCTTGAGCAGCAGTTCCTCGGCCTTGGCAAGTTCATCCTGCTTCAGCGAGTTGAAGGAATAGCCGTAATATTTCAGCGCGTTGCCGATGGTGGTCAGCTGGTAGTCGTGCACCATGGTGCGGCCATCGCCCTCGGCCATGGCGACGTCCCAGAATTCCTTCCAGCTGGTCATCGGCTTGGCCAGCTTCTTGGCGTTGACGGCAAAGCCCGTGGTGCCCCAGTTCTTCGGCACCGCGTAGGTCGTGCCGTCGATCGTGCCTTCCGAGGTGAAGCGCGGGTCCTCCTGGGAGCTGTCGAAATTCGGCAGCTTGGCCATGTCGAGCGGATCGATGATGCCGAGTTTCTTGTAGGTCGAGATCGTGTAGTTGGTCGGCACGAACAGGCTCCAGCCCGAGGCGCCGGCCTGCAGCTTGGCCAGCATCTCCTCATTGGAGCCGAACACGTTGACCTCGACGGCGACGCCGGTGTCCTTCTTGAAATTCTCGAAGGTCTGCGGGTCGTGATAGTTCGGCCAGGTGGCGATCGACATGCGGTCGCCGAGGTTTTCGGCGGCGAAGGCCGGCGTCGGCATGATGCCGAGCTCGCGCGCCATCACCGCGGTTGCGATGCCAAGGCCGGTGAGGCGGAGGAAGTCGCGGCGGCCGATCGAGCCGCGCTTCAGGCGCATCAGCTGGTCGACGAAGTTCTCAGGGCTAATCGGCAGTCCGTCACGATATGATTTCGACATTTTTTGCTACCCTCTGGTTGGTCCCGTTGTTCTTGGTCTCCGGAAACGCCAGCGGCGTCCCGGAGGCAAAGCCGATGGCGACGGGTTCACCCGGCTTGAAGAGGTTGCCATGGCCGATCACATGGTCGGCTTTGGCCAGCAGCGTTCCGATGCCCTGCACCTCGATGGCGTATTCCGCCGTCGAGCCCAAGAAGATCCGGTTGCGCACGATGCCCTTGAAAGGGCTGCCTTTGGTGGCGCCGAGGCTTAGCGATTCAGGACGCAGGCTGACAGAAACGGTCTCGCCCTGCTGCAAGGCGGTTCGTTTGCGCGCGGCAATGACGGTTCCGTCCGCCAGCGCCACATTGACAAGATCGCCTGTATGCCCGGCAACCTTGCCGCTCAACAGATTGGTCTTTCCGACGAAGTCGGCGACGAACAGGTCGGCCGGCTCGTCATAGATCTCGCTCGGCTGGCCGAGCTGTACGATGCGGCCGCCATTCATGACGCAGACGAAGTCGCTCATCGACAGCGCTTCCTCCTGGTCGTGGGTGACCAGCACGAAGGTGATGCCGATCTCGCGCTGCAGGTTCTGCAACTCGATCTGCATATCGGTGCGCAGTTTCTTGTCGAGCGCCGCCAGCGGCTCGTCGAGCAACAGCACCGCCGGCTTGTTGACCAGTGCGCGCGCCAGCGCGACGCGCTGCTGCTGGCCGCCGGAGAGTTCGTGGATCTTGCGGCGGCCATAGCCGGCGAGCCGCACCATTTCGAGCGCCTCGCCGGCGCGCCGGCCGATTTCCTGCGACGACAGGCGTGGCCGTGCCTGGCGCAGCCCGTAGGACACATTGGCTTCCACATCGAGGTGCGGAAACAGCGCGTATTGCTGGAACACCATGTTGACCGGCCGACGATAGGGTGGCGTTCCGGCCATGTCCCGGCCACGGATGAACACCTGGCCTTCGCTCGGCTGCTCGAAGCCGCCGATCATGCGCAGGCATGTGGTCTTGCCGCAGCCGGACGGTCCGAGAAGGGCGACAAAGGCGGAGGGCGGCACAGCCAGATCGATGCCGCTGACAGCGGTCACGGCGCCATAGCGCTTGGTGACGCCGCGAAACTCGATGTCGGGCACTGCGGTCAAAGTGCTGGCTCCAGCAACAGGGCTATTTCAGGACGCTACCAGAGCCAATGGCGGCTAGTATATACCTCGCTGGTGGTATATCTGATCTATTTTCTCGTTTAAGGGGGTATATTTTGAGTGCGTCCCGCAGCGACGAATACAGCCGGCTCGCAGCCCTTGTCGCGGCGACACGGGAGACGAGCGGCGACCTGTTCGGCAAGGCAATGGTCGGCTGGTTGAGCCAGCATGTCGGCTTCGACCACTGCGTGATCTTCGGTTACCGCGGCGCCTCGCGACCGCCGCTGCTGTTCGAAACCTTCTCGCCGGCCGAGAGCCATGTCTTCGTCACGCTCTATCAGGAAGGACCTTATCTGCTCGACCCATTTCATCACGCGGCGGTGGAGCGCAAGGAGGGGTTCTGGCGCATGCGCGAACTGGCGCCCGACCGCTTCTATGCCAGCGAGTATTTTCGCACCTACTATAGCCAGACAAGGCTGGCCGAGGAGGTCGGCTTCTTCGTGCCGCTGCCCGGCAAGGATGCGCTGGTGCTGTCGCTGATGCGATTGCACGCCTCGGGTCCCTTCGGCACCGCCGATGCCAGGCTGCTGCGCGACATGGCGCCGGCGGTCATCAACTTCGCCCGGTTGCGCTGGCCCGCACTTGCGGCCGAGGAGCAGGACGAAGCGGAGCAGGGCGAGACGATCGCCGCCGTCAACGAGTTCGACCGCGCCCACATTTGGGAAAGCCTGTCGCTGACCCCGCGCGAAAAGCATGTCGTCGATCTGGTGCTGCAGGGGCATTCCACCGAGTCGATCGCAAGAGCCATGCGCATCGTGCCGGGAACGGTGAAGGTCCATCGCCGCAACATCCATCGCAAACTCGGCATCAAATCCCAGGCCGGGCTGTTCGCCCGCTTCATTGAGATCATCGAGAGCCGGCGTTGAAATCGCTGAGGCAGACATCGTTCACTTGCGGGCGACAGACTGCTACGGATTACCCGAAACCAGTCGCTTCCTCATACGCCCCGGAGAGCAGACGATGGCATTCAGGCGCAGAAAGAACACGGCCGCGATCCCTCGCACGGTGCCGGCTTTCGAGCACATCGTCACCGAGGCGAGCGACAGTTTCCTGTGGCGGCTCGACGACTATCCCTGGGAGCGCAATGTCTGGAATTTTCATCCGGAATACGAGATCCATCTCCTGAGGAAGTCTTCCGGGGTCGCGCTGGTCGGCGATCACATCGGCGAATTCGGGCCGGGCTACCTGAGCATCGTCGGCGGCGGGCTGCCGCATGACTGGGTGACATCGGTGCAACCCGGCGAGCTGATCGAAGGACGCGACATCGTGCTGCAATTCGATCCGCAGCGGCTGCGCGGCTCGGCGGGACTCCTGCCGGAGCTGCGCGAACTGGAACCGTTCCTGGAGCGATCGCTGCGCGGCATGGTCTTCCATGGCCGCGCCGCGCTCGAAGGCGCCGCGCTGATGGAACGGATGGGCACGGTGCACGGGCTCGCCCGGTTTTGCCTCTTCCTCGAACTGGTCGATTTGCTGGCCAGGACAGACGAATACGAGCTTTTGTCCTCGCCGGATTTCTCACCCGCGCTCGACGCAACCTCGCTGGACATCATCCAGCGCACGCTGACCTATCTCTTCCAGCACTTCGCCGAGGACCTGAAGCTGCCGGAGGCGGCGGAGCTGGCGGGGATGAGCGAAAGCACGTTTTCGCGCTTCTTCCAGAAAAACACCGGCAACAGTTTCAGCGACCACATCGCCAAGCTCCGGCTCTGGCAAGCCTGCAAGCTGCTGGCGGACACCGATATTCCGATCACCGACATCTGCTTCCAGGTCGGCTACATGAACATCTCCAACTTCAACCGCGCCTTCCTGCGCAAGCACCGGATGACGCCGTCATCCTACCGCAAGCTGTCGAAGCAGCGGATGACGATGCGCGCCTGAAAACCGGCCTTCCTCACTCCATCGGTACTCATGTGACAGAGGCCGTGCAGGCGGGCCGGATTTTGCAGCGCACAATGCATAAAAGTACAGGTCTGCTGCAACGGGGCTTCTAGCGCGGCCTTTAGCAACTCCTCATTTTGGCGATGGGTGGCTTGTCGCTCGGGCGATGGCGAGGATCGCGCAACCGAAGACTTCCGCTTCCTGCGACTGTTCCTGGAGGAGTAAATCAATGAAACCAATTCGGCTCGCTGCGAGCATAAGCGCAGCTTTCATGCTTACCACGACCCTCTCGACCATGGCGCTGGCGGCGCCGGTCTGCTCGGCGCCGGTCAAGGTGCTGGCGCAACCGCGTGACGGGCTGACGCTGCTGGAAGCGTCCAAGGACGAGTTCCAGAAACTGGCCGGCGCCAGCTTCCAGATCGACTATCTCAACGAGAACGACCGCCGGGCAAAATCGCGCGCCGATGCGTCCACGGTGGGCAACTACAACGTCTACTATGTCGACGAAGCCAATGTGGCGCTGTTCGCCTCGTCGAAATGGATCGTGCCGCTCACCGACTATTACCCGGCTGACTACGACTACGCCGATTTCGACCCGGGCCGGCAGAAGGTCGCCACCTATGACGGCAAGGTGTGGTTCGCGCCGCTGACCGGCGGCGGCGACCTGATGGTCTACCGCAAGGACATTCTGGAAGCCGCCGGCATCCAGCCGCCGAAGACGCTGGACGAGTTGATCGCCGACGTGCCGAAGCTGACCGATCCCGACAAGGGCATGTACGGCATCGCGCTGCGCGGCGCGCGTGGCTCGGGCGCCAATGTCTGGCGCTGGATGCCGTTCTTCAAGGCCTATGGCGGAAAATGGTTCGACGGTGACAAGCCGGCTTTCAACTCCGAGGCCGCGGTCAAAGCGACCGAGACCTATCTTAAACTGTTCAAGGCTTCAGCGCCCGGCACGCAGACCGGCAGCTGGGATGAATCGACCGGCGCCTTCCTGTCGGGCCAGGTTGCCATCTTGGTCGAATCGACGCCGCTGTCGGGCATGGCGGTCGACCCGAAGACCTCGCAAGTGGTCGGCAAGATCGGCTTCCTGCCGCCGCCCTCGCCACTGACCGGCGGCGGCTACGGCCACGGCCTCGCCATCGCCGCCAAGGCCAATGCCGATGACGCCGCGAAGCAATGCGCCGGCCTGTTCATCGCCTGGGCGACGTCGAAGGAGAACGAGAAGCGCCGGCTCGACGCGCACCAATTCGGCGAGCTCAACCGCACCAGCGTGCTGTCCAGCAAGGAGTTCGCCGACATCTATGGCGCCGATCTCGGCCAGGCGCTTGCGGATACCGGCAAGGTGACGGCGGTGAACTTCTGGCAGGATCCGCGCTGGCCGGATCTCGGCGACCGCTGGGGCATCATCCTGGAAGAGCTGGTCACCGGCACGCGCACCGACGTCAAGGGCGGCCTCGACGAACTCGAGGCCTACGCCAACGAGCTGGTGAAGAAGAAGTAATCCTCCCGCCCCCGGCGCGCGGTCCACGGCATTCGACTGGATGCCGGGACTGTGCGCCGCGGGTTCTCCCCAAAAAGGCACAGCCCGAGGATAGGCAATGCGCCGACGCTCTTCCCTGCCCGTGACGTTTCTGGTTCCGACGCTCGCCATTCTTCTGGTGCTGTCGATGGTGCCGACGCTGTACGCCATCGTCATTGCGCTGCAGAACCGCGAGCTGAGCTCGTCGGACTATTCCTGGGTCTGGCTGTCGAACTTCATCGACCTGTTCGCCGACCGGCGTTTCCTCAACGCGGTCTGGGTTTCGGTGAAGTGGGAAATCGTCACCGTGGTGGCGACGATGATGGTGGCGATCGGGCTCGGCGTGCTGATGTTCGAAGTAGCGTCGCCGCGGCTGCGCAACATCTACTGCCTGCTGTTCATCATCCCGGTTCTGTTGCCGCGTGTCTCGGCGGCCTTCGTGTGGAAGTTTGCCTATCATCCGCTCTACGGCATCGCCACCTATCCCTACAGGCTGATCACCGGCGGGCTGATCTTCGACCCGCTGTCGAAGCCGTCGACGGCCCTGTTTGCCGTCGCCTCGGTCGATGTCTGGCAGTGGGGACTGTTCTTCGCGGTCATCGTGCTGAAGCTTCTGGAGACCTTGCCGCCGCAGCCGATCGAAGCGGCGCGGCTCGACCACGCCAAACGCTGGCAGATCCATGCCTATGTGACCTTGCCTATGCTGAAGGCGCCGCTGATCAGCCTGATGTTCGTCAAAATGATCGAATCGCTGCGCTCCTTCGACCTGATTTATGTGATGACGCGCGGCGGGCCGGGCGTGGCGACCGAGACGCTCGACATGTACGCCTTCTCGCAAGGCTTCATCGAATCCGGCAAGGTGTCCTATGCCTCGGCCATGGCGGTGCTGATGATGATCGCGACCGTCATCACCTTCACCATGCTGTGGAAGCGGGTGCAGGCATGAGGCCGTATCGCATGAGACCGGGGCGCCTCATCGGCAAGATCATCCTGGCCTTCGCCGGCTTCATGGCGGTGTTTCCGCTCGCCTGGACGGCGGTCAATTCGCTGAAGAACAATGTCGACATCATCACCCGCGTGCCGCGCCTGGTGTTTACCCCGACCTTCGACAATATCAGCTACATCATCGGCCGCGACAGCGTAATGACCGGTCTCTATAACTCGGTCATTTCCTGCGGCGTCGCCGTGCTGATCGGCGTCATGCTCGGCCTTCCGGCAGCCTATGCGGTGGCGCGCTATCCCAATCGCTTCGCTGGCGACATCCAGTTCTTCGTGTTGTCGCTGCGCTTCCTGCCCCCGGTGGCAGTCGCCATTCCGCTGATGGTGATCTGGCTGCAGATCGGGCTCTACGACACCTTGCCGGCGCTGATCGTCACCTATTCGCTGCTCACCATCTCGGTGATCATGTGGCTCGCCATTCCCGCCTTCCAGGCCGTGCCTAAGGAAATCGAGGAAGCCGCTTTCCTCGACGGCTACGGCGCTTACTCGGTGTTCTGGCGCATTGCGCTGCCGGTAGCGGCGCGCTCGCTGATCGGCGCCGTCGCCTTCAGCTTCGTGCTGGTGTGGAACGAATTCCTGATCGCGCTGATGCTGTCCAGTTCCAACGCCAAGACATTGCCGATCGTCGCTTCCGAACTTTCACAGCAAGGCATGAACGTGCCGTGGGGAATCCTCAACGCCTCGGTCGTGCTGTTGTCGCTACCGCCGCTGCTGTTCCTGGGCGTGCTCAGCGGCTTCCTGAATTCCGTTTTCCGGCAAAAAAAGACTTGATGCGAGGACTTACCTATGCGGGCACTGGTGCTTGAGAAAAAAGGCGAACTGTCGCTGCGCGAGATCGCGCTGCCGCTCGACGTCGGACCGGGCGATGTCAAGATCGCCATCCACACGGTCGGCGTCTGCGGCAGCGACGTGCACTATTACACCCATGGCGCCATCGGCAGCTATGTCGTGCGGGCCCCGATGGTGCTCGGCCACGAAGCCGCGGGAACGATCGTCGAGATCGGCGCCATTGTCGGCACGCTGAAGGTCGGCGACCGCGTCTGCATGGAGCCGGGCGTGCCGAACCTGTCGTCGCGCGCGACGAGGCTCGGCATCTACAATGTCGACCCTGACGTCTCCTTCTGGGCGACGCCGCCTGTGCATGGCGTGCTGGCGCCCTATGCCGTGCACCCGGCCGCCTTCACCTACAGACTGCCGGACAATGTCACCTTCGCCGAAGGCGCGATGGTCGAACCCTTTGCCATCGGCATGCAGGCGGCGAGCCGCGCCCGCATCGTGCCGGGCGACGTCGCCGTCGTCGTCGGCTGCGGCCCGATCGGCATCATGATCGCGCTGGCGGCGCTGGCCGGCGGCTGCTCGAAGGTGCTGATCTCCGATTTTTCCGCACCCAAGCTCAAGATTGCCGCGCAATATCCCGGCATCGTGCCGGTCAATATCGGCGACCAATCGCTGGTCGACGCAGTCTCCGCCGCGACCGACAATTGGGGCGCGGATATCGTGTTCGAGGCGAGCGGCAGCCCGAAGGCATTCGCCGACCTGTTCGATGTCGTGCGGCCGGGCGGCGCGGTGGTGCTGGTCGGACTGCCGGTCGAACCGGTCACTCTCAACGTTCCGGCGGCGATCTCCAAGGAAGTGCGCATCGAGACGGTGTTCCGTTACGCCAACATCTTCGACCGCGCGCTGCAGCTGATCGCCTCGGGGAAGGTCGACCTCAAGCCGCTGATCACCGGCACTTATGATTTCTCGGACAGCATCGAGGCCTTCGAGCGGGCGGCGCAAGGCAAGCCGCAAGACGTCAAGCTGCAAATCCTTCTTACCGGCGAGAAGGGCTGACCATGTCCGCGATCGTTTGCTCCCATGTCGACAAGGCTTACGGCGCCACCACCGTCATCCGCGACCTCAATCTCTCGATCGAGGAGCACGAATTCGTCGTATTCCTCGGCCCGTCCGGCTGCGGCAAGTCGACCTTGCTCAGGATGCTGGCCGGACTGGAGGATATCAGCGGCGGGGAAGTGTCGATCGGCGGCAAAGTGGTCAACGATCTCGAGCCCGGCGAGCGCGGCATTGCCATGGTTTTCCAGAACTATGCGCTCTACCCGCATATGACGATCTTCGACAACATCGCCTTTGGGCTCAAGCGACAGAAAGTGCCCCCGGCCGAGATCCGGAAGCGGGTCGAGGCGGTGGCAACGACGCTCGGCCTCGAACCTTACCTCGCCCGCAAGCCGACCGAACTTTCCGGCGGCCAGCAGCAGCGCGTGGCGATTGCGCGCGCCATGATCAAGACGCCGAAAGTGTTCCTGTTCGACGAGCCGCTGTCCAATCTCGATGCCAAGCTGCGCAACCACATGCGGGTCGAAATCGCCCGCCTGCACCAGTTGCTGAAGACCACTACCGTCTATGTCACCCACGACCAGCTCGAAGCGATGACGCTGGCCGACCGGATAGTGCTGCTCAGGGATGGCGTTATCGAACAGATCGGCTCGCCTGCGGAGATCTATCGCCAGCCGGGCAATCTGTTCGTCGCCGGCTTCATCGGTACGCCGAACATGAATTTCATCGACGTGGCCGTCGGGCGGAAGGACGAACGCTGGACGCTGACAGGCGGCGGCTCGAGCTTCTCCATAGAAGGCTCGGGCTTCGATCTACGCGGCGTCCGGCGCGCCGTGCTTGGAATCCGACCGCCGGACCTGAAGACCGCCGGCGCTCAGAGCATCAATCTTCTGCAAGGCACCGCCGACCTCATCGAGTTCCATGGCAATGACGCGCTGGTGACGTTCGCCTGCGGCGGCAAGGAGGCCGGCGCATTGGTATCGGCCCGCGAATGCCCGGCGTTGCGCGCGCCTGTGCGCTACACATTCGAGGAGGAGAGCGTGCATCTGTTCGACGCGGCGACCGGCGCATCCTTGCGCCGGCGAGAGGAGGCCTAGATTTGGTACGCAATTCCGGACGGAAAACCGTTTCACGCTTTTCCTGGAATTGCTCTAGCTGATGGCGTCGAGCTCCTGCCGCTGGCGGTGCATTTCGAGGAAGACCTTGTAGTCGCGGTCAAAGCGGCCTGAAGCGGCCGGGTTCGAAGCGCGGGTTCTGCCGCCTTGCTGCATGGCGACGCAAGCGGCATTCAGGTCCGGGAACAGACCGGCCGCGGTGGCGGCGACCATGCCGGTGCCGAGCAGAACGGCTTCGTCGGCCAGCGGCTCGATCACCGCGCAGCCGGTGGCGTCGGCATAGAGCTCCATCAGCAACGGGTTCTTGGTGTGGCCGCCGGTGACATGCAGCGTGTCTATGAGATAGCCGTTCTCGTTCAGCGCCTCCAGCACATGGCGCACGCCGAGCGCGATGCCGACGGCGGTGCGCCAATACAGCTTGCACAGGCTGTCGAAGGAGGAATCCAGCGTCAGCCCGCTGACCACGCCGACCGCATGCGGATCGGCAAGCGGCGAGCGGTTGCCATGGAAATCCGGCAGCACATGCAGCCTTGCCGCCAGCTTGTCACCTTCGGTGCTGCGCAGTTCGGCGACGCGCCTGGCGATTTTTGCATGCATGGCCGCGTCCGGCTCGCCGCCGGCGCCGTGCCAGCGGATGATATGGTCGAGCAGCGCACCGGTCGCCGACTGGCCGCCTTCCGACAGCCAGAGTTTTGGCAGTGCGGCGCCATAGTATGGACCCCAGACGCCGGCGAAAGGCTGCGGGTCGGGCGACATCGCCATGACGCAGGACGAGGTTCCGGCGATCAATGCCAGATGGCGGCCGATATTCTGCTCGTCGCCAGCAAAGCCGCCGAGCACGCCAAGCGCGCCGGCATAGGCATCGATGACGCCGGCGCCGACCCGACAGTTTTCGCTCAAGCCCAACTCCGCCGCCGCTTCAGGGGTGAGCGTGCCGATGTCTGCGCCGACAGCACTTGCCTTCTCCGGCAGGCTGCCGTGTTCGAACAGATCGCCAAGCCCGACCCTGTCGAAGAAGTCACGGCGCCAGCCGGTTTCCTCATGCGCCAGATAGGTCCATTTGGCGGTCAGCGTGCATTGCGAGCGCGCCAGCGACCCGGTCGCCTTCCAGGTCAGGAAATCGGTGAGGTCGAATAGGTAGCCGGCTTCATGCCAAGTTCCCGGCAGATTGCGCTTCAGCCACATCAGCTTCGGCGTCGCCATTTCCGGCGACATGACGCCACCGATATAGTCGAGTACGGCGTGGCCGCTATCGGTGCATTCATCTGCCTCGGCGATGGCGCGATGGTCGAGCCAGACGATGGTGTCCCAGCGCCGTTCGCCCGTCACCGAGACGCTGAGCTGGCCGGCATTCCTGTCCAGCACCACCAGCGAGCAGGTGGCGTCGAACGACATGCCGACAATATCGTCGGCTGACACACCGGCCTTTTCGCGCGCGGCACGCACCGCGATGCACACAGCCGACCAGATATCCTGCGAATTGTGCTCGGCGTGATCGGCCTGCGGCTGGTTCATGACGATCGGATGCTCGGCGCGGCCGAGCAAGGTGCCTGACGTGTCGAGAATGCCCGCGCGGGCGCTCCCGGTGCCGACATCGACCGCGCAAACGAAGCTTTTCGTCAAGATGCTTTTACTCTCGCTCCCTAGAGCCGGATGATTTCAGGTCTGTTCGACCTGAAATCTGAATCCGTCTCTAAATCAAAGAAGTAGAGCATGATGTCGTCCGAAAACCGCTTCACACTTTTCGGCATCATGCTCTAGCCTGCAATCAGATCGGGCAATTGCAGCATGTCCGCGAATATAAAGTCCGGTTCACTCGACGCAAGCCGCGCTTTCAAGGCCGGGTTGCCGGCGTGCGAACCGCCGGTGAAAGCAAAGACGCGCATGCCGGCCGCACGCGCCGCCGCGATGCCGGCAGGGCTGTCCTCGATTACGATGCAATTACCGGGATGCGCGCCCATGGCAGCGGCGGCATGGAGAAAAAGATCCGGCGCCGGCTTGCCGCGCGCGACCATGGCAGCGCTGAACAGATGGGGCTCGAGCAGGCCGAGCAGGCCGGTAACGTCGAGCGCATAGCGAATGCGGTCGAGCGTGCCGGAGGAAGCGACGCAGCAGGGCACGCCCAGCCTCGGCAGGATGTCGCTGATGCCGGGAATCGGCTTCAGCTCCTCGCGGAATTTGCGCATCAGCTCGACGCGCATATCGGTCAGATGCACGTCGGTGATGTCGATGGTGAAATCGCGAAGAAGTATCTCGCGCACGCTCTTCATGCTCTTGCCGAGGAAATGCTCGTAGGCCGCATCCTCGCTGACCGAGCCCCCGGCGGCAGAGATCATGCCGAGCAGAGCCGAAACCGACAGCGCCTCGCTGTCGACCAGCACGCCGTCACAGTCGAAGATGACCAGTTCGGGCGTCATTGCGGCTGGCGTCAGAGCTTGCCGGAGATGTAGCGCGTCAGCGTCGCGCGCGTGCCATTCGCCCACAAGACGTTGAGCGCATGGGCAAAGGCCTCGGCGAACGCCGCCGAGCGGCCGACATCGCCATAGATGTCCTCCATCGCAAGCCAGGCGCCGGGCGCATCCTTCGCCGCCTTGGCGGTTGCCTGCAGCCGGTCCCAGCTCGGGTCGTTGGCTTCGATGTCGGCGCCGCTGTCGGTGGTGCCGAAGCAATAGCGGCACCACAGCGCCGATTCCAGCGCGAGACCCGCAACGCTCTTCCCGGCTTTCAGCCGGTCGGCGATGGTCGGGATGATGAATTTCGGCTGCCGGTTGGAACCGTCGAGGCAAAGCCGGCGGATGGTGTCGCCGATCTTGGGGTTGGAAAAGCGGTGCTCGATGAGCTGGTAATAATCCTCCAGCACGGTGTCCGGCACCGGCGGCACGGTCGGGATGATCTCGTCATGCTCGAGCTTGGCGAGGAAGCCGCGCACCAGCGGCTCCTGCATCGCCTCATGGACGAAATGGATGTCCATCAACCCTGCGGGATAAGCGATCGTGGCATGACCGCCATTGAGGATGCGGATCTTCATCAGTTCATAGGGCGCGACATCCCTCACGAATTGCACACCGACCTTTTCCAGCGGCGGGCGGCCGTCGGTGAAATGATCCTCCAGCACCCATTGCTTGAACGGCTCGCAGAACACCGGCCAGTTGTCCTCGAGGCCGAACTCGGTGGCGAGAATACCGCGCTCGCGGTCGGAGGTGGCGGGGGTGATGCGGTCGACCATGCCGTTGGGAAAGGCGACATTGTCGCTGACCCAGTTTGCCAGATCCTCGTCGATCAGCCGGGCGAGGCCGATGACGCCATCCGAGGTGACATGGCCATTGTGAGGGATGTTGTCGCAGGACATGACGGTGAACGGCACGATGCCGTCGGCCCGGCGGCGCATCAGGCCCGCAAGGATGAGGCCGAACACCGTCTTCGGCGTCGTGCCTGCCTGTGCGTCGGCGACGATGTCGGGGTGGGTCGGGTTGAACTTGCCGGAGGCCGGATCGATGAAATAACCGCCTTCCGTGATGGTCAGCGAGACGATCTTGATCGCCGGATCGGCGAGCTGGTCGATGATGGCATCGGCATCGCCGGGCGTCAGGAAGTCGATCATGACGCCGGTGACGCGGGCGCTCATATGGTCGAAATCCTGCTCGACCACGGTGGTCAGCCAGTCCTGCTCCTGCAGCTTGGAACGGCCGATTTTTTCGCCCTCGAAGACCCCGGCGCCGACCAGCGCCCAGTCATGGCCGATGCCTGCATTGAAGAGATCGTCGAGATAGACCGCCTGATGCGAGCGATGGAAATTGCCGACGCCGAAATGCACGATACCGGGTTTGAGCGCAGCGCGGTCGTATTTCGGACCGGCGACCTTGGCGGGGAGTTCCGAGAGGATCGAGGAGGAGAGTTTCACGGTCATTTTTCTACCCTTTTGGCCGGGCTGCGGCCTGCGTGATCCCGGCCCATCAACTCATCCATTGGCCGCCATCGACATTGTAGGTCTGGGCGACGATGTATTCGGCGTCGTCGCTGGCCAGGAACACCGCCATGCCGGTCAGGTCCTCCGGCTTGCCCATGCGGCCATAGGGCACGCCCTCGCCGACCAGCCGCTTCTTCTCGCCCTTCGCCCGGTTCTCATATTTGGCGAACAGCGCATCGACCTCATCCCACATGTCGCTGTCGACGACGCCGGGCGCGATGCCATTGACGTTGATGCGGTGCTTGATCAGATCGAGCCCGGCGGACTGGGTCAGCGAAATCACCGCGGCCTTGGTGGCGCAATAGACGGCGACCAGCGGCTCGCCGCGCCGTCCTGCCTGGCTGGCGATGTTGATGATCTTGCCGCCCTTGCCCCTTGCGATCATCGAACGCGCCGCTGCCTGCAGCATGAACAAGGTGCCGGCGACGTTGACGGAGAACAGGTTGTCGTAGCTTGCTCTGGTGATCTCGACGATCGGCGCCAGGTCGAACAAGGCAGCGTTGTTGATCAGGATGTCGAGGCCGCCGGTCTTTGTTTCGACCGCATTGACCGCCGCCTGGATCGAAGCGAGGTCGCTGACGTCGAGCCTGACCGGATAGGCGTTGGCGCCGATCTCGGAGGCTGTCTTTTCGGCAGCCGCCAGATTGATATCGGCAATGGCGACGGTCGCACCCTCACGCACATAAGCTTCGGCGAAGGCCTTGCCGATGCCGCGTGCTGATCCGGTGACCAGCGCCGATTTGCCTTTCAGCCTCACTGCGTCAGCGCCTTTCCGTCGGGGCCGAAGCGATGCATGCGGACCTTGTCCGGCGTCAAATAGATGGTGTCGCCATGGCGTACGGCCAGTTCGCCATCGGCGCGTACCGTCAGCGGACCGACGCCGTCGGCCTGGACATGCAGGAAGGTGTCGGAGCCCAGATGCTCGGCGACGCCGACAAGGGCTTTCCAGTCACCCGCCGTGGTCGATATCCCCATATGCTCGGGACGGATGCCGATGGTCTTGGCGTTGTATTTGGCCGCCGGCGCACCTTCGATCAGGTTCATTTTCGGCGAACCGATGAAGCCCGCCACGAACAGGTTCTTCGGCGACTTGTAGAGTTCCATCGGCGAGCCGACCTGTTCGATGTTGCCGGCGTTGAGCACGACGATCTTGTCGGCCATGGTCATGGCCTCGATCTGGTCGTGGGTGACGTAGACCATCGTCGTCTTGAGCTGGTGGTGCAGCTCGCTGATTTCGAGCCGCATGGTGCCGCGCAGTGCGGCATCGAGGTTGGACAGCGGCTCGTCGAACAGGAAGGCCGAGGGCTGGCGCACGATGGCGCGGCCGATGGCGACGCGTTGCCGCTGGCCGCCGGAGAGCTGGCCCGGCCGGCGTTCGAGATAGTTGGTGAGGTTGAGGACCCGGGCTGCGTCCTTCACCTTCTTGTCGATCGTCGCCACATCCTCGCCCGCCATCTTCAGCGGGAAGCCGATGTTCTTGGCCACCGTCATATGCGGATAGAGCGCATAGGACTGGAATACCATGGCCAGCTTGCGCTTGGCCGGCGCCTCGCCGGTGACGTCACGGCCATCGATGTTGATGGTGCCCCCGCTGGTGTCCTCGAGCCCGGCGATGAGGCGCAGCAACGTGGACTTGCCGCAACCCGACGGCCCGACGAAGACGACGAACTCGCCATTCTCGATGACCAGGTCGAGGCCTGGAATGATGACCGTCGATCCGAAATGCTTGGAGACGTTCTTGAGCGTGATGTTTCCCATGGTTTCCTCCCCGAGGGGTTATTTGGCCGGATTGCTTCAGGCAACGTCCGTTATTTTACCGCGCCGAATGTCAGGCCGCGCACCAGCTGCTTCTGGCTGAACCAGCCCATGATCAGGATGGGGGCGATGGCCAGCGTCGAGGCCGCCGAAAGCTTGGCCCAGAACAGGCCTTGCGGGCTTGAGAACGAACTGATGAAGGCCGTCAGCGGCGCCGCCTCGGTGGTGGTCAGGCGGATGGTCCAGAACGCTTCGTTCCACGCCAGGATGATGTTGAGCAGCATGGTCGATGCGATGCCCGGCACGGCCATGGGGGTCAGCACATAGACGATCTCGCCCCACAGGGTGGCGCCGTCCATGCGTGCCGCCTCCAGGATTTCGCCGGGGATTTCGCGGAAGTAGGTGTAGAGCATCCAGATCACGATCGGCAGGTTGATCAGCATCAGCATGATCATCAGGCCGATGCGGCTGTCGAGCAGTCCGGCATCGCGGAAGATGAGGTAGATCGGGAACAGCACGGCAACCGCCGGCATCATCTTGGTCGAGAGCATCCACATCAGGATGTCCTTGGTCCACTTGCCCGGCGAGAAGGCCATCGACCAGGCGGCCGGAACCGCGACGATCAGGGCCAGGATGGTCGAGCCGACCGAGAGCAGCACCGAGTTGAAGAAGAACTTGAAGTAGCCGCTCTGCGCCTGGACCTCGGTATAGCTCTCGAACGTCCCCGACGGGATCAGCGCGAAGCCCTGGATGGCCTCCTGCTCCGACTTGAACGAGGTGATGATCGTGTAGAGGATCGGGAAGAAGATCAGCAGCGCGACGATCCAGGCGGCGCCTGTCGCAATGACCTTGTGTTGGGTGGTGACTGCACGTGCCATCGTATCCTCCCTTACTTGTCCAGGTTCTTGCCGACCGCGCGCATGGCGAAGAAGGCGACGATGTTGGCGAGAATGACGGCGATGACACCGCCGGCCGATGCCTGGCCGATTTTGAACTCCAGCAATGCCTTCTGGTAGACGAGGAAGGGCAGGTTGGTGGAGGCATAGCCGGGTCCGCCATTGGTGGTGACCAGGATTTCGGCATAGACCGACAGCAGGAAGATGGTCTGGATCAGGATGACGACGGTGATGGCGCGCGACATGTGCGGCAGCGTCAGATAGATGAAGCGGCTGACGAAGCCGGCGCCGTCCATCTCGGCGGCTTCCTTCTGCTCGCCGTCGAGCGACTGCAGGGCGGTCAAAAGGATCAGCGTTGCGAAGGGCAGCCATTGCCAGGCGACGATGATGATGATGGCCAGCATCGGGTGCTGCCCGAACCAGTCGATTGGCTGGGCGCCGAAGAAGCGCGCAATGTCGGCAAAGACGCCGTATTGCGGGTGCATGATCATGTTCTTCCAGACAAGTGCAGCCACCGGCGGCATGACGAAGAACGGAGAGATGACGAGGATGCGGACGATCCCCTGTCCCCACATCGGCTGATCGATCAACAGCGCCAGCATGATGCCTCCGATGACGGTGATCAGCAGCACGCTGCCCACCAGGACCAGCGTGTTGAGGATCGACTGCAGGAATGCCGGGTTGGAATAGAACAGCGAGTAATTCGAGAACCAGACAAACCCGTCGCGGATCGGATTGAGCGGATTGTACTGCTGGAAGGAGAACCAGATCGTGAGTGCCAGCGGCACGATCATCCAGACGAACAGCAGCACCACGGATGGCGCCAACATAAAGCGGGCAAGCGAACGGGTCTGCTGAGTAGCCATGACGGTCACCCTTCACTAGTCGGACTGAATTTTCACAGCGGGGAAAAAGCGGCCGCCCGAACTGGGACTCGGGCGGCCATCGCCGGTCAGGAGGCGACCGGCGTTCGGCACCGGGAGGAGCCTTACTTGATATAACCGCCTTCGGTCATGGTCGCCGTGGCGGCGTCCTGCGCCTGCTTGAGCGCGTCGTCTACGCTGGTCTGGCCGGCGAGCGCCGCCGAGAACAGCTGGCCAACGGTTGTGCCGAGGCCCTGGAACTCAGGAATGGCGACGAACTGCACACCGACATAGGGCACCGGCTTGACCGTCGGATGCGCCGGATCGGCGGCATTGATCGAGTCCAGCGTCATCTTGGCGAACGGGGCCGCCTTCTGGTACTCGGGATTGGCGTAGAGCGAGGAACGCGTTCCCGGAGGAACGTTGGCCCAGCCTTCCTTGGAAGCGACCAGTTCGGCATAGTGCTTGCTGGTTGCCCATGAGACGAACTTCTGGGCGGATTCCGCCTTCTGCGTGCCTGCGGGGATCGCCAGCGACCAGGCCCAGAGCCAGTTGCCGCGCTTGCCCAGACCATTGTCGGGGGCCAGTGCGTAGCCGACCTTGTCCGCGACGGTCGAGTTCTTCGGGTCGGAGACGAAGGAGGCGGCGACGGTGGCGTCGATCCACATGCCGCACTTGCCCTGCTGGAACAGCGCCAGGTTTTCGTTGAAGCCGTTGGACGAGGCGCCCTCGGGACCGTCGGCCTTCATCAGGTCGACATAGAACTGCAGCGTGTTCTTCCATTCCGGCTGGTCGAACTGCGGCTTCCAGTTCTCGTCGAACCAGCGGGCGCCGAAGGAGTTCGACATGGCGGTGAGGAAGGCCATGTTCTCGCCCCAGCCGGCCTTGCCGCGCAGGCAAACGCCGTTCACGCCATTGGCGCGGTCGGTCATCTTGTCGGCGGCCTGCTTGATGAAGTCCCAGGTCGGGGCGTCGGGCATGGTCAGCCCGGCCTTCTCGATCAAGTCCTTGCGGTACATGACGAAGGAGCTTTCGCCGTAGAAGGGCGCGGCATAGAGCTTGCCGTCGACCGACAGGCCGCCGGCGATGGCCGGGATGATGTCCTTGGCGTCATAGTCGTCGCCGAGCTTGTCGAGCGGCAACAGCCAGCTCTGCTTGGCCCAGATCGGAACCTCGTAGGTGCCGATCGTCATCACGTCATACTGGCCGCCCTTGGTTGCGATGTCGGTGGTGACGCGCTCGCGCAGCACGTTCTCTTCGAGCGTGACCCAGTTCAGCTGGATGTCGGGGTTCGCCTTGGTGAAGTCGTCCGTCAGCTTTTGCATGCGGACCATGTCGCCATTGTTGACCGTGGCGATGGTGATGGATTCGGCGTGTGCGGCAAAAGCGAAAGCGCTGGCCGACAACAAGCCCAAAGTGAGCGTGCGCAGTTTCATCAAATTCCTCCCATGAACCAAGATGAGCATTTGCCTTGGTAATGGGCAATTACTCACTTGGTGTTAATTATGTCAAGCCGGATTCGATGCTGCAGCGCAGCACACGGGGCAGGTGCGCGACATTGCGCGCGTAGAGGATATTGAATGGATTTGGGAAGCTGTTTGCACGGGATGTGAGAGCGGGTTGATGCCGACCCATCGCAACCCAATCATGGGCCCAGCCCGTCAGCCGTGGGACGGGTAGCTTCCCACGGAATATTCGAAAACCCTGCCGTCGCGTGTTTGCTTGGCTCTGGTCAGCACTTCCGTCACCTGGATCCAGCTGGGCTCGTCCTTGCGCAGCCTAACTTCCCGGCCGATTACCTTCACGGCAGCTTGAAACGGCGTAAATGCTTCGATCACCTGCGTCGTGCGCACGGTGTTGTTTTCGATTTCTTCGACGCGATAGACTTTCATCAGCCGGCTGATCGACCCTGTTTCAATCTGCAGACGATTGATCCTGCTCAATTGGGTCGTCACAAGCACAAGCCTATGCCGGGCGAGTGATATCGACAGCGTTTTTGTCAAGCTTGGTTAACCGAGTGGCCCGATCGCAGCTGTTTGTCCGCGAAAGCGAGCATTCGTCGCGGATCCATGGCTCGCTTTGCATCTCGGAAATCAATCCGCGAATCGCTCGCCCTCAGGCGCAGGCGATCTCGGCCAGGATCCAGTCCCGGAAGGCTTTTATCTTCGGCACGTTGCGACGCGCCGTCGGGTAGACCAGCCAATAGGCGTGGCCGTCGTCGCCGACCAGGTCGAAGGGCTGGATCAGGCGGCCGGCGGCGAGCTCGGTCTTGAACAATGCGGTGGTCAGGATCGCAACACCATGGCCGGCGATGGCCGCGTTCGCCTCATAGGCCTGCGCGCCCATGCTGGTGCCGGTGCGCCTGGCAAGTTCGTCCGCCGGGACGCCGGCAAGGGCGAACCATTCCCGCCACCAGATGTCGCCGGGATCGAGAATGGGCAGCTTGAACAGGTCGGCGGGTTCGTGGACGCCACCTATGGTGGCAGCGAGTGCCGGGCTCAGCACCGGGGTGAAATCGGCCTTGAACAAAAGATGGGTCTCCACTCCATGCCACTTGCCGCTGCCGGAGCGGATAGCGATGTCCATGTCCTCGCGGGCAAAATCGATCACCCTGTTCGAGGTATCGACGCGCACCGCCAGCGACGGATGCGCGACCTGGAAGGAGCCGAGGTGCTGCGCCAGCCAGTTCGAGGCAAAGGTCAGCAGCGTCGAGACGCACAGCACACCATCGGCGCCCCCACGCGCGGCGGAATAGGCGCTTGAGAGCAGGCTGAACGCCTCGCTGACGGCGGGCGCCAGGCGCTGGCCGGGTTCCGTCAGCACAATCTGGCGCGGCTGGCGCAGGAACAGCGGCGAACCGATGCGCTCTTCCAGAAGCTTGATCTGGTAGCTGGCGGCGGCCTGCGTCATGCCGAGTTCCTGCGCGGCCTTGGTGAAGGAGAGATGCCGCGCGACGGCTTCGAACACCCTGATTGCCTGCAGCGGCGGCAACTGGGCGAGCTGTGGTGCCTTGAGATCGGGCATAAGCCCTCCTTATGGGTCGTGATCGACGTTTGATTGGCGGCAAGAGGCAATCAGGCCGATATCTGGTGTCGACGATCAATCAAGTTCAAGCATAGCGGAGGCTGAAGATCATGACCACGGTACAGCAAAAGCTCCATTCGACCCCGGCGCAGAGCTGGTTTTCCCTGCTGGTGCATGAATTTTCCCTGCTTGTGCACCGCCGGCGCGGCTACGTCGACGTCCGAGAGTTGTCGCCGCATCTGCAGCGCGACATGGGTTTTCTCGACGGCAACGACCCGTCCGGGCGCTGCAAATAAACGTGTTGGATTTTATCGATGGGCCGCTTAATCTATCAGGAACCGTCGAGCAAGGCCGTGGCGGTCCGCTCGTCGGTGATGAGGCCATTGACCAGCCGGCGGTTCACAGCGGCCAGGATGCCCGGCAATTTGCGCTCGCCCATGGCGAGCGCAATGACCAGCGACTTTTCGCGTGACGGCAAGGCTGCCGACGATACCCGGTCGTTGGTGATGCCCTCGATCATGCGGCCTTCCCGATCGAACACCCAGCCGACGATCTCGGCGACGCCGCCAGCCTTTTGCAACGCCTTCAGCTCGCTTTCCGAGATAAAACCGTCCTCGTAGAGCGGCGCCTTCGGGCCGAGATCGCCGATGCCGACAAAGGTCACGTCGGCTTCCGCGGCCAGCGCCAGCGTCGGTTGGATCATCGGCTGGGCAAGCAGCATCTCGCGCTCTTCCGGCGACGAGGCGATGACCGGCAGCGGCATCGGGAACGAGCGCGCCTTGACCCGGTCGGCCATGGTGAAGATGACGTTGTAGAAGGCGGCCGAACCGTCGGGCGAGATGTTGCCGGTCAAGGACACAACCTTGTGCTGCGAGCATTCCATCGGCGGCAATTGCTCGATCGCCGCCTTCAGCGTGCGGCCGGTGCCGATGGCCAAGACGATGGGCGTCGGTGACCGCAGCCGCCGCTCGATCTCGGCCGCGGCCGCCTCGGCAATGCCGATCGTGGTCGAGGATGAGGTTGGATCGCTCGGCACCACTTCGACGAGGTCGAGCGCGAAGCGTGACTTCAGTCTAGCTGCGAGATCAAGGCAATTGGCGATCGGGTGATCGACGCGAACCTTGATCAGCCCCTCCGACACCGCCAGCGACACCAGCCGCTGCGCCGTCTGCCGGGAAATGCCGAGCGTGGCGGCGATCTGGTCCTGGGTGTTGCCGGCAACATAATAAAGCCAGCCGGCGCGCGCTGCCTCGTCCAGCCTGCTGCTGCCGCCATCTTGCCGCGAATTCAAAATGTGCCTCCAGCCCTGCCCCTTTGCGCGCCCTTGGGCGAAGCGCCGTAGTCTTGCAGGGAATGTGTCGGCGCGCAATTGTTCAATCGGGAAGACAATTGCTTGCTGCTTCGATCCGGCCGCCGCGCGGCAACCAACCCAGCGAAAATCGCCAGCGGACGGGCTCGGCGGTTTATCTCCTGATACAAACGCTTTAAGGGGATCGGCAAAGGAGCCTCGCATGACGCCGAAAGCGGTTTTCTGGGATATGGACGGCACGCTGGTCGACAGCGAGCCGCTGCACGAGGCGGCCTTGGTGGCGGCGCTGCGCAGCGTCGGTATCACGCCGCCGGCCGACCTGCATGAGCGGGTGCTGGGCGTCGCCGCCGCACCGGTCTACGAGATGCTGCGCAGCGAGTTCGGCCTCGACCTGCCCTTCGACGACTGGATCGTGCGCAAATACGATCACTACATGCCGATGGCCGAGACGCTGAAGCCGCGCCCCGGCGCGATCGAAGTGTTCAACGAGTTGCGCGCGCTCGGCGTGCAGCAGGCGGTGGTGTCCAATTCCGACCGGGTGATCGTCGATGCAAATCTGAGCGCCGTCGGCCTGATCTATCCCGGCATGCGCACGATCAGCCGAAACGACGTGCGCGAAGGCAAGCCGCATCCCGAACCGTTCCTGCGCGCCGCGTGGCTGGCCGGCGTCGATCCTTCAGACGCGGTGGCCGTCGACGACAGCGTTACCGGCGCCACATCAGGCCTGGCCGCGGGGATGCGGACGATCTTCTGGCCGGAAGCGCCGATGGCAGGACCGAAGGGCGCTGTCGTGATCAACAGTGCGGAAGAGTTGCGGGCTCAGTTGGGACTCTGAGTGAGCCTATGAACGTCGGCGCTGCCCCTCATCCTCCCTTCAGCTTGGCCATGCATTGTCTAATGTTGCGCTGGTCGACCCCCGTCTCGGCTTCGCCGAGCCACCCTGCCGGGGCGAGCCACGGGTCTCGCCCGTCCTTCGGACCCCCCGATCGACGGGGTAGAGGAAAGGCGCCAAGCTTTTTGCCGTCAAACGCTCGTCCAGAAAGGCTCCCTTCCTTCCCTCCGGAGGGGGAAAGGTGGCGCTGCGAAGCAGCGACGGATTGGGGGAACCACCTGGCAATCAACCTTACGCCGATCAGTCATAACAAATCACAGAAGGTGAGTGCGTAGCGTAAACGAGAGAAGCACGGATGGTCGCTTAGCTGCGGTACACCGGCTCCTCCTCGTCGAGGATCGCCTTCAGCTCGGCAAGGTGACGCTCCGCCTGGCCGGGATAGTCGTCCATTTCGCTGGCGGTCTTTTCGGCAATGGCGTCGGAGAGCGTGCGCAGCGGACGGCCGGTCCACAGCGCCTTGATGTAGGTCTCGGCGGCACGCTCGAAATAGAACATGCGGTTGAAGGCGTCGGCAACGGTGTCGCCGATGACCATGACGCCGTGATTGCCCATCACCATCACCTTGACCTTAGGGTCGGTGAGCAGTTGCGAGCAGCGCTCGCCTTCCTCCTCGAAGGCCAGCCCGCCATAGTGGGCATCGACGACGTGGCGGTTGAAGAACATGGCCGAGTTCTGGTCGATCGGCGGCAGAGTCGAGTCGGCCAGCGATGCAAGCACAGTGGCATGAATGGAATGCACATGCATGGCGCAGCGCGCATGCGGCACGTTGCGGTGAATGGCGCCGTGCAGACCCCAGGCGGTCGGGTCGGGCGCATTCGGGCCGGACAATGTCTCGGGATCGTTGGCGTCGATCAGCAAAAGGTCGCTCGCCTTGATGCGCGAGAAATGCACCTGGTTGGGGTTCGTCAGGAATTTGCTGCCGGCCTCGTTGACCGACAGCGAGAAGTGGTTGGCCACGGCTTCATGCATGTTGAGCCGCGCCGTCCAGCGGAAGGCGGCGGCAAGGTCGACGCGCTCCTCATAATAGGGCAGGTTGGTCAGCGGCTCTTTCTGCAAACGGGCGATGCTCATCAAAAAATCCTCCATTTCCCCGAGAATGCCGCGCCCAATGCCGACCAGCAACCGGTAAGTACTGGGTCAGGCCGCCGAGCGGGCCGACTGCAGCCCGCCATGTTCGACGATGAAGTCGATGACTTCCTGCAGTCCCTTGCCGCGCGATAGATCGGTGAAGCCGAACGGGCGCTTGCCCCGCATTCGGGCGGCGTCGCTCTCCATGACATCGAGGTTGACGTTCACATAGGGCGCCAGATCGCTCTTGTTGATGACCAGGAAATCGGAACGGGTGATCGCCGGCCCGCCCTTCCTGGGGATTTCCTCGCCCTGGCAAACCGAGATGACATAGAGGGTCAGGTCGGCAAGGTCCGGCGAGAAGGTGGCGGCAAGATTGTCGCCGCCGGATTCGATGAAGACGATGTCGAGATCGGGGAATTTCCTGTTCAGCCCGGCGATCGCCTGCAAATTGATCGAGGCGTCCTCACGGATGGCGGTGTGCGGGCAGCCGCCGGTCTCCACGCCGACGATGCGGTCCTCAGGCAGCGCCTGCAGGCGAGCCAGCATCATGGCGTCTTCCTTGGTGTAGATGTCGTTGGTGACGACGGCGATGGAGAAATCGTCGCGCAGCGCCTTGCAGAGCTTTTCGGTTAGCGTCGTCTTGCCGGAGCCGACGGGACCGCCGATGCCGATGCGCAGGGGACCGTTGGCCTGAGTCATAGCGAAAAATCCGTCATGCCGAAAAACTCCGTGATGGCGAGGATGGCGAAGCTGAGCCCGATCAACAGGCAGAGCGGCGAATAGAAGCTGACATCGAGCCGCGCAAAAGGCTGTTCCGGCGCCAGACGGCGCCACCACGGCGTGAAGCCGGCAATGCCGCGGCCGAGGAAGACCAGCCCTATGAGCAGCGCTGTGGCGGCAAGGCCTTCCCTTGGAAAGGGGGTGGCGAAGACCCCGGTCAGCGCCAGCGGCCACAGGGTTGCGAGGCACAGGCACGCGGCAACGGCGAGACAGGCAAACGGCGTCGGCATCTCGTCGACGCCGCGAAAGCCGACGACGGCGTGGGCGCAGGAGACGCCGTCCCTGCCCGGCCAGATGCCGCCAAGGCCCCAATAGACATGCAGCGCGGTGATCAGCAGCAGGACGGCCGAGAGGGCGAAGGCGAGGACGATCATGAGCGGAACAGCCTGGAATACTGCGTCTCGTGCTTCATCGCCATGATGTCGGAGATGAAGGCGCAGCCGCCGAGATCGTCCAATGTCGAGCCGGCGGCGCGCGCGGCCGTCGACAGCGCCAACGGCTCGAAGCCGGCGAGCAAGGCCATAGCGTCCGTCTGGCCGACGATTCCGAGTCGGATCGCCGCCTGGACGAGGTTGGAGAAGAAGGCCTGCAGGCAGGCCGACATCGCGTCCTGAAGCGCGATGCCGTTGCCGCCGGCAACGGCGCCGACGGCGACACAGTAGGCGCATTCGGCCGGCAGGCGGCCCAACACCGGATTCGCCCAAGCCGCTGCCGCTTTCAGGAAGGCGGCGCCTTGCAGCATGGTTTCGGTGTGACGCTCACGCGAGCCGGCCAGCGCTTCGGCGAGATGGGCAATTTCATGGAGATCGCCGCCGTCGCGGGCGCGGCGCCAGGCTTCCGTGAAGAGCACGGCGTCGTTCCAGCCCGAGCCCATCTCGACCAGCGTCTCCAGCCAGAAGGCGAGGCTGGCGGTATCGGCAACCAGCCCGTCTTGCCCGGCGCGTTCGAGGCCATGGCTGTAGGCAAAGCCGCCGACCGGAAAGGCCGGCGACAGCCACGCCATGAGCCGCAGCAAAGCGATGCCGGATGGCTGGTCAGTCATGATCGTGATGGTGCCCGTCATGGGAATGGCTGTGCGAATGCGACTCGCTGTGTGCGTGGGAACGTCCATCATGGGAATGCGCTTCGGCGTGCGCATGCGCATGGCCATGATCGTGACCATGCGCACCTTGGGCGGAATAGGCGCCGCGCACCGGCTTGAACGGTTCGGAGACTTCGCGGACCGTGGCGCCCAGCCCTTCCAGCATAGCCTTGATGACATGGTCGCGCAGGATCAGGATGCGGCCGGGCTCGATCGCTGCCGCCAGATGGCGGTTGCCGATATGCCAGGCAAGCTCCGTCAGATGCACCGCATCGCGGGCGCGGATGTCGTAGACCTCTTCGGGTGCGGCAGTGATCTCGATATGTGCGCCATCCTCCAACACCAGCCGGTCGCCATCGTTCAAGGTCACGGGTTTCGGCAGGTCGACCAGCACCTTGCTGCCGTCGGCAAGCTCGATGGCGCGGCGGCGCAAATGACGCTCGTCATGGGGCAGGACGGCACGGCCGGATGGGGCCGTGGTTCCGGCAGTGCCGGCAGGCACCACCGAGACGGCGCGCGGGAACTTGGTGAAGTCGGTGTTCAGGTTGAGTTTCATCGCATGGCTCCACCGTTAGCCTGGGCTCTCGCACGGGCAGGCCGCGCCAGGACGCGGTCGAAATACGCGTTGACGCGCTCGGATTCGATCGGAAATTTTCCGGCGCGGGCCCAGCCGCCCATGTCGCCCAACAGCACGTCGACGGCGGAAAACCGGTCGCCCAGCGCAAACTCCCGATCCCCCAGCCGGCCGTCGAGCGCCTTGGCCTCCGAGGCGAAATCGTAGGCGGCGGCGGGGCCGACATCGACCCGCACGTCCTTCGGCAACAGGAAGCGGTGGCGCAGCTTGTTCCACAGCGGCGCTTCGAACTCGGACTGGGCAAAATGCATCCAGGAATCCATCTCGGCGCGGCCAGCGAGGCCGTGATTGGCGCCCAAACCCTTGTCGGCGTGTTTGTCAGCGAGATAGACGCAGATCGCCGCCGAATCCGTCACCGTCAGTTCGCCATCGATCAGGATCGGCACCTTGCCCGACGGGTTGAGCGCATAGGCTTCCGGCGAGCGCAATTTGACCTCGACGAATTCATAGGGCTGCCCGAGTTCCTCAAGCATCCACAGAACGCGGCTGACGCGGGAGCCACGCGATCCGATAACCTTGTACATGGTCGAACCCTCTTTCCTGCGACCCTAAACCATAGCCACTGTTCAGACGATGGTGTCGAAGAGCCGCAGGATGAACGATATCTGATAGATCAGCGTGCCGACGACGAAGGCAATGTGAAAACGGCGGTCGCGCACCAGTATGGCGGCTATGCACAACACCACGAAAACCGGCGTTCGGAACAGATATTCATTGCCGTAGCGGGCGAAATGCTCGGGACCTTTCAGCAGCGTGTCGACGACATCGAGCAGATAGGTGGTCGCCAGCAGGCCGAAGAACCAGCCGCGGCGCGAATAGAAGAAATCCTCGTAGCTGGTGTAGTCGAGCATCGAATCCGGAAACAGCAGCGCGCACAGCAGGAACAGCGTGATGGCGTAGAAGATCAGGAACAGGTACTTGCCGAAAGTCCAGACCTCTATGGTGTAGAGGCCGAACTCCCACCACCAGAAATGCACCAGCAGCAACAGCATGGAGGCGACCCAGCCGAGGTGCACGGGATAGAGCCTGTACTGGCCGGGATGCTGGACGATGCGCGCCACCCCCGACAGCAGGCGAGCGACGCCAAGTCCGATCACCATGCCCATGACGATGCGGATATGCGGGAAGATGTCGTGGGCGGAGGCTATTTCGGTGGCCATGACCTGCTACGCGGTTTCTTTGAGCCGCATATTGCGGCGGCACCGACCGGCTCGCAATGGAATTTGCCGGGTCGATCAAATCGCCACTCGCCTCAAAACAGGAAATACCGCTGCGCCATCGGCAGCACGGTTGCCGGCTCGCAAGTCAAGAGTTCGCCATCGGCGCGAACCTCATAGGTTTCGGGATCGACCTCGATATGCGGCGTGGCGTCGTTGAGGATCATCGAGTGCTTGCCGATGCCGCCACGGGTATTTTCGACCGCGACGAACTGCTTGTCGACGCCGAGCCTGCCATGCAGGCCGGACTCCAGCGCCGCCTTCGAAACGAAGGTCACCGACGAGTTGGTCCTGGCCTTGCCATAGGCGCCGAACATCGGGCGGTAGTGCATGGGCTGGGGGGTCGGGATAGAGGCGTTGGGGTCGCCCATCGGGGCTGCGGCTATCATGCCGCCGATCAGCACCATGTCCGGTTTGACGCCGAAGAAGGCTGGGTTCCACAGCACCAGATCGGCGCGCTTGCCGACCGCGATCGACCCGATGTCCCTGGACAGCCCATGCGCGATGGCCGGGTTGATGGTGTATTTGGCGATGTAGCGGCGGACGCGGAAATTGTCGTTGTTGCCGGTCTCCTGCGGCAATGACCCGCGCTGGCGCTTCATCTTGTCGGCGGTCTGCCAGGTGCGGATCGCCACCTCGCCGACACGGCCCATGGCCTGCGAGTCCGACGAGATGATCGAGAAGGCGCCGATATCGTGCAGAATGTCTTCCGCCGCGATGGTCTCCTTGCGGATACGGCTTTCGGCAAAGGCGATGTCTTCAGGGATCGACGGCGACAGATGGTGGCAGACCATCAGCATGTCGAGATGCTCGGCCAGCGTGTTGACGGTGTAGGGCCGCGTCGGGTTGGTCGAAGACGGAATGACGTTGGGCAGGCCGCAGACCTTGATGATATCGGGCGCATGGCCGCCGCCGGCGCCTTCGGTGTGGAAGGCGTGGATGGTGCGGCCCTTGATGGCGGCGACGGTGTTCTCCACAAAGCCGGATTCGTTCAGCGTGTCGGTGTGGATCATCACCTGCACGTCGTAATCGTCGGCAACCGACAGGCAGCAATCGATGGCCGCCGGCGTCGTCCCCCAGTCCTCGTGCAGCTTCAGCGAGCAGGCCCCGCCCAGCACCATTTCCTCCAGCGCTGCCGGCAGCGAGGCGTTGCCCTTTCCGGACAGGCCGATGTTCATCGGGAAAGCGTCGAAGGACTGGATCATGCGCGCCATGTGCCAGGGTCCGGGCGTGCAGGTGGTGGCCAGCGTGCCATGCGCCGGGCCGGTGCCGCCGCCGAGCATGGTGGTGATGCCCGACATCAGCGCTTCGTCGATCTGCTGCGGACAGATGAAGTGGATGTGCGCGTCGAAGCCGCCGGCGGTGAGGATCTTGCCCTCGCCGGCGATGATCTCTGTACCGGGGCCGATGATGATGGTGACGCCGTCCTGCGTGTCGGGATTGCCGGCCTTGCCGATCGCCGCGATGCGGCCGTCCCTGAGACCTATATCGGCCTTGAAGATGCCGGCCGTGGCATCGACCACCAGCGCGTTGGTGATGACCGTGTCGACCGCGCCGCCGGCGCGCGACACCTGGCTCTGGCCCATGCCGTCGCGGATGACCTTGCCGCCGCCGAATTTCACCTCCTCGCCATGGACGGTGAGGTCCTTTTCGACCTCGATAAACAGCTCGGTATCGGCCAGGCGCACTCTGTCGCCGACCGTCGGGCCATACATCTGCGCGTAGGCGGCGCGGGTAATTCTAGCCATCAGTCAATGCTCCCCAAACGAGAGTCCGGCCGCAGCCGAACTCCACATCGTCGCCATCCAATGGTCATGCAATGACCCGCTCGGCGACACCTTCTGATCCCATTTGGCCGTTGAGGTGGCCGTGCCACCCCAAACCGCCCGTTTGCCAAACCCTTGGCCAAATCGATGAAAGGAAAATACATGCGCAAAATCATCGTTCTTGCAGCCGCCGCCACGCTGGCCTCCGCAACCGTAGCCGGCGCCCAGCAGCAGCCCACGCCGCAACCGAAGCCGGCGGCGCCCAGCGCTCAGCCGGCGGCGCCGGCGATCCAGAAGGTCAACATCGTCGATATCAGCGAATTGCCCAAGGCCACCCAGACGCAGGTCAATCAGGTGATCGCCCAGCGTGGCGATGCCGGGCTGCAGAAACTGCGCTCTTCGATCGACGCGACGCCGCAGATCAAGTCGGCGCTCGAAGCCAAGGGGCTCACCTCGGCACAGGTGGTCGCCGCCAGCATGACCACCGATGGCGCGCTGACCCTTGTCACCAAGAAGGCAAGCTGAAAGAAGCGCTTGGCGGGCCGGCACCCGGCCCGCCAGCCCACAGGGAACCTTCGACCGACAGGAGGCGTTTCGTTCCTTTGGCGCCGAACGGCGTTGCACAGAAAAGTCCACCAGGAGCGAGCAATGCCTGTCTTTGCCGACACCAGATGGCTCCAGAGCCTTGCTGCCTGCACATTTCTCGCAGCTTTCGGCCCGCAAGCCGCGCAAGGTCTTGAAAGCGCTGACGCCGTCAACCGGGCCGACACCGTCAACAGGATCGTCGGCTCCGATGTCCGGCAGGAGGAGGCGCGGACGGAACCACAGACCAACAAGATCATCACCGCGATCGAGCGGACGCGTGAGAACATCGGCGCCGTGCGCAAGACGTCCAAGCTCGATACTGTGGATATCGTCTTCCTCACCGACGCGGCGCGCAGCGAAGGCGGCCCGCCGCCGGCGGTCGAGAGCCAGGTCGAACAGCATCAGGATGACATTGCGGAACTGCGCAAGGAGATCGACGCCAACGCCTTGCTGTTCAACGCCATCGATTCGCGGCGCGTGCTTACGGAAGACGTCCTTGCGGTGGAATTCGACGGCTCGGCAAGAATCGTCATCTACGCGGCGGCCAGGCCGTCGAACTGACCTCAGGGCGCCCGACCCCGTCGATCTCACAGCCTGCCCATGATCTTCTGCTGAAAACCGTAGACCTCGCGTTTTCCTCCGAACGGCACCAGCGTGACGTCCCGCTCTTGTCCCGGTTCGAAGCGCATCGCGGTGCCGGCGGCAATGTCCAGACGCCTGCCGCGCGCTTTGTCGCGATCGAATTTCAACCCCTCATTGGTCTCGAAGAAATGGTAGTGGCTGCCGACCTGGATCGGCCGGTCGCCGCTGTTGGCCACCTTCAGCGTCACCGTCGGCAGCCCCTTGTTGAGCTCGATGTCGCCGCTTGCCGTGATGATTTCGCCGGGAATCATCGTTAGCCTCACAAAACGCCGAAGACCAGGCCGACGGCGACTGCAGCACAAGCGGCGCCAGCGGCGCGGGCAAGCCCGCGAAAGCGCATGCCGAGGCCAAGGCCGGCAGCGATGCCCATGGCATGGAGAAGTGCGGTGGCAACGGCAAAGCCGGCCATATAGTCAAGTCCACCGGCATTTTCCGGCACTTCGGTGCCGTGGGCATGGCCATGGAACAGCGCGAACAGGCCGATGATGGCGACTCCGGCCGAGACCGGCAGATCGACCGCCAACGCCACCAGCAAGCCAAGCGCGACGACGGAGGCAAGGATGCCCGGTTCGACGAAAGGCACCGGCACGTGGAGCATGCCGAGCGCGCCGCCGACCAGCATGACGCCGACAAAGGCCAGCGGCCAGGCCCAGATTGCCTTGCCGCCCTTGAGCGCCGCCCACAGGCCGACGGCTACCATGACGGTCATATGGTCGAGGCCGGACAGCGGATGCGCGAAGCCCGCCGCGAAGGACGAGGTCGTGCCGATGCCGACATGGGCATAGGCGGGCATCGCCGCCGCCAGCAGCAGGATCGCTGCAAGCGTGGTGCGTTTGGTTGAAGCAGAGATCATCGGTCTTCCCTTCGAAGTCACGAAAACAATCACGCAGCCTTGCGCGGGCCGCAGCCCTCGGCCTTGAGCACGCGTTGGGTCGAGGCCGGATATTTCACCAGTTTCTCCACTGGGCGGATCGGGCGTGCGGAAAAATTGCCGCCGCAGTTCGGGCAGACGCCGCCCAGCACATGTTCAGCGCAGTCAGCGCAGAAGGTGCATTCAAAGGTGCAGATCAGCGCGTCCGCCGCTTCCGGCGGCAGGTCCTTGTCGCAGCATTCGCAATTCGGTCGCAGCTCCAGCATCGTTTTCTCCTCACCTGATCGGTTCGTGAACGGTCACCAGCTTGGTGCCGTCGGGAAAGGTCGCCTCGACCTGCACGTCGTGGATCATCTCGGCGATGCCTTCCATCACCTGCGCGCGGGTGATGACATGGGCGCCGGCCTCCATCAGTTCGGCGACCGGGCGGCCGTCGCGGGCGCCCTCGACGACGAAATCGGTGATCAGCGCGATCGCTTCGGGGTGATTGAGCTTGACGCCGCGTTCCAGCCGCTTGCGCGCCACGATCGCCGCCATGGCGATGAGCAGCTTGTCCTTTTCACGCGGCGTCAGGTTCATGCGCTTTCCTGGATTTGGCCTGGATTTGGCTCAGAGTGACCATAATTTGGGCAGACCCGCCCGCCCGTTGAGCAGTTCGACGAGCGGAACCAGCCGCTTGCGCAGCTGATAGCCGTCCTCGGCAAACAGCCTCGCAAGAAGCTTGCCAGATTTTTTGACGCTCCAGGCGCTGGCATCGCCGTCGGCGCCGACGATGTCGCGGGCCGGATCGAGCAAGCCTTCGGCCTGCGGCGAGACCATCAGCAGCGTCGCAGCGGCAATGGCGCCGCCGGCGACCGCCGGGCGGCCAAGTGCCGCCGCGATAGCCGGCCCGATGCGGAAATCCTCGGCATGAACGAGCGCACCATCCTGGCGGACACGCCAACGGTCGTGGAAATGGCCGTGCGCGGCCTCTTCGCCCATGGCGAGGCGGCCGAATATGGTGGCTTCAAGCAGCAATGCCTCGGCGCCTGCGGCAAGCTCGACCTCGAGCGTGCGGGCAAAGGCCGAGCGGTCGAAGACGATGGTTTCCTGGGGCAGCCAGGCGATACGCCCGCCCGCGCCGACGCTGAGCTTCACCCGAACTTCGGCGCGGTCGCTAGCGGCACGATAGATCTTTTCGCAGGCCTGGGTGGTTATCGAGGCGGAGGCACCTGGCCCGACATCGATTTCCCAGCCGAGCCGATCGCCGCCGGTCAGACCGCCGGCGGTGTTGATGAGCACGGCTTCGAGCGGATCGGCCGCAACGGCCGGCATGCGGATTTTGGCGGAGCCGTCCTGATAGAGGCGCAAAAGCCGGGTGCGTCCATCCCTGACGCCGCACGCAAGCCGGGCCGCCCCGGCCGCGCGCTGGGCCGGAAGAGCTGGGATCAAGACATGCTGCAACGTATCCACGGCGCTAACGTTAAGCACTCCCGGCGCTTTGTCGATATGGTGCTTGTTGATATAGCTTGTTGCTTGACAGCGTTTCCGTTTCTATAGAGGGAGCCTCTTTGGAACGGTCATGCTGCGCCTGGCGGGTTTTTGAAGGCGACGGCGATTTCAGTCCAGGCAACAGGGGCGCCAACCAATCGGCACCGCGACGTTATAAAATTGGGGAAGGAATCGAATGGCTGACGAGCTGGCAACGGAAATCATCGCCAAGATCAGGGCACATGCGGAGCCCGGTGGCGAAGAGATCACCACCAATACGGAATTGACCGCGCTTGGCATCCATTCCCTGGAACTGACCGAGATCATCTTCGATCTCGAGGAGCAGTACGGCATCGAGATCGAGATGAACACGGTCGATGCCTGGAGCAATCTCAAGAATGTCGGCGATATGGTTGAGGCTGTTCGCGCGCTGATTGCGAAAAAAGCCTGAGCTGAATGCAAAAGCGCGTCGTCATTACCGGCATCGGCGGCATATGCGGGCTCGGCGCCAATGCGCCTGCAATCTGGAACGAAATGCGGGCCGGCCGATCGGCCATCGGTCAAATCAGCAATCCCGGTTTGCATGATTTGAAGGTCAAGGTCGGCTGCGAAATCAAGACGCTGCCCGACCATGGCATCAGCCACAAGCAGACCGTGTCGATGGACCGCTTCAGCCTTTTGGCGACGATTGCCGCGCGCGAAGCCATGCAGCATGCCGGCCTGACATCGACTGAAGCAACCACCTACCGGATGGGCGCGGTTGTCGGCGTCGGCGTCTGCGGCTGGGAGGCGATCGAGGAGAACTATCGCGCCATCCTGGTCGACGGCAAGAACCGGGCCGGCATCTTCACCGTGCCGAAAGTGATGCCGAGTGCGGCATCCGGCCATGTCAGCATGAATCTCGGCCTGCGCGGGCCGGTGTTCGGCGTCACTTCGGCCTGCTCCTCGTCCAATCACGCCTTTGCCTCGGCGGTCGACCAGATCCGGCTCGGCCGCGCCGATGTCATGGTCGCCGGCGGCACCGACGCGCCGCTGCTTTGGGGCATCCTGAAGGGCTGGGAGGCCCTGCGGGTGCTGGCGCCCGATACCTGCCGGCCGTTCTCGGCCGATCGCCAAGGCCTGTCGCTCGGCGAAGGTGCTGGAATGGCGGTGCTGGAAACGTATGAACACGCCATGGCGCGCGGCGCGACCATTCTGGCCGAATTTGCCGGAGCCGGCCTTTCCGCCGACGCTTCCGATATCGTCGCGCCGACTGTCGAGGGACCGACGGCGGCGATGCGCGCCTGCCTGGCGGACGCCGGGCTCAATCCTGAGGACGTCGACTATCTCAACGCCCACGGCACCGGCACCAAGGCCAACGACCAGATCGAGACGGCGGCAATCAAGCGCGTCTTCGGCGACCATGCCTATAAGCTGTCGGTGTCGTCGACCAAGTCGATGCATGCCCATTGCCTCGGCGCCTCGGGCGGCCTGGAAATGATCGCCTGCGTGATGGCGATCCGCGAAGGCATCGTGCCGCCGACGGCCAATTTCCGGCAGGCCGACCCCGACTGCGATCTCGACATCACGCCGAATGTGGCGCGCGAGCGCAAGGTGCGCGCGGCGATCAGCAACGGTTTTGCCTTCGGCGGCACCAATGCCGTGGTGGCGTTCAAGGCGGTCTGACGGCAAGCGACTGGCCTGAGCGACTGGCCCTGAATGACTGCGAAGACGGTGTGTGCACCTTCGACCGGTTGATCGGCAAAGAAGCCGAGGATAATCCTTCGCAACTCGCCAGACGGCGCGATACCGCGCCAAATTCCCGACCGGAGCTTTCGATGACCGACCTGTCCGCCTTTCCGATCACCAAGCGCTGGCCGGCCAGCCACCCCGACCGCCTGCAGCTCTATTCCGCGACGACGCCGAATGGGGTGAAAGTCTCGATCGCGCTGGAAGAACTCGGCCTCCCCTACGAGGCGCATCTGGTGGATATCGGCAAGGACCAGAGCTGGACGCCGGAATTCCTGTCGCTGAACCCGAACGGCAAGATACCCGCGATCATCGACCCCGACGGGCCGGGCGGCAGGCCATTCGGCCTGTTCGAATCCGGCGCCATCCTGCTCTACCTCACCGACAAGACCGGCAAGCTGATCCCTGCCGATCCGGCGCGGCGCTACGAGACCATCCAATGGGTGTTCTTCCAGATGGCGGCGATCGGGCCGATTTTCGGACAGGTCGGGTTTTTCAACAAATTCGCCGGACGCGAGATCGCCGACAAGCGGCCGCTGGATCGCTACCGCAATGAATCGCGGCGGCTGATCGGGGTGCTGGAGACGCGGCTGAAGGGTCGAACCTGGATCATGGACGACGACTATACCATCGCCGACATTTCGATGCTGGGCTGGGTGCGCAATCTGATCGGCTTCTACGAGGCGCGCGAACTCGTCGGCTTCGACGACTTCCCCACCGTCGCGGCATGGCTGGAGCGCGGGCTGGCGCGGCCCGCGGTGCAGCGCGGCCTGACCATCCCCGCCAGGAATTGACCTCGGCCAGCCGAAGCAGCCGGGTCTATTTCGCCTTGGCCTTGCTTTTCGAGCCGCCCTTGCCGATGACGGACGCAGCGAGCGACGCAGCGCCCCTGGCTGTCGCCGCCACCGCACCAGCGGCGACATTGGCGGTCGCCTTGACGGTGCGCATCGCGCCGCCGGCCACCGAGCCGCTGCTTGCCGGCTTCTTGGGTTTGGCGGTTTTCGCCGTCACCTTTGCCGTCGCCACCGGTTCTACCTTCTTTGGCGCCGCTTTGCCGAAAGCCGGCTTTGCGTCCTTGGACCGCTCGGCGATCGCCGGGCCGGCGCCTGCCTTCGCCTGCGTGGCCTTTGCCTGCCTGGCTTTGGGTTGAGCGGTCTTGCTCTTGGCGGGTGTTTTTGCCTTGGTTGCCATCTGACGGTTCCCTCACGGCGGCACGATTGCCGATGAGAGATAACGACCTGAAAGTCTTAAGGTTCCCGTTCCGAAGTCCAGCGAACTATGCGGGATCGCCAACAACCAGGTCGGCGGACCTGCGACGGCCGAGCACGCGATCGATGTTGGGCATGTCGTTGGAAGCGATCCAAGCGCGGGCGTCTTCGTCGGAGCGGCCATGCTCGTGCCAGCGCACCAGAAGGCGGCGCTCGAGTTCGGCACGCGGCACATCGACAAAGATGGTGAAGTCGAACAGCGGCGCCAGCCGCGACCACGGCTCCTCGTCCAGCAGGAGGTAATTGCCTTCGACCAGGATGAACTTGGTCTCGGCGGCAACGATGGAGGCGGCGGCGCGCGACAATTCCATGCTGCGGTCGAACACCGGAATGGCGATGTCTGGCTCGCCCGAACGGATGCGCTTCAACAGCGTCTCGAAGCCGGCGAAGTCGAAAGTCTCCGGCGCGCCCTTTCTTGACCGCAGGCCGCGCTGGTCGAGCACGATGTCATCATAGTGGAAGCCGTCCATCGGCACGACTTCAGCCGCGCCCTCCGGCAACAGATCATGCAGGCCGGCCGAGAGCGTCGACTTGCCGGCGCCGGGCGGGCCGGCAATGGCGACGATGAAGCGTTTCGCCTTGCCAGCGCGCTTGAAGATGGTGGCGGCGAGATGGGCGATTTCGGACATTGGGCGCTTCCAGTTATGCTTTGCATCTTGTCGGCAGTTTGAGGAAATTTCAAACCGCGATTTGGGCAATCTCACGACATCCGCCACGTCAGCGCTGCCCCTCGTCGCCCTGCCGGTGTCCAGCCGATAGATGGGTAACACTTCTCCTCCCAATGCGTCCGCCGCAGCGCCAAGCAGATTGGTTGGCGCGGCGATGCGGCGGACAAGCTCCATGTGCCGTGTGTCGAGGATGCCGGCAGGCAGGTGAGGGGCAGGGCCAGCGTTCGAAAATCAGCAGGGCTGGCCGATCCGCAGGAAATCGCTGTCGAACCTGACATCGCGGGTCGAACCATCGGCTCCGGTGAGATGCATGTGACCTGAGGCTGTCCCGATAGCGCGCGGCGGCTCGCCGCTCGCCAGCGGCAGCGTGCCGATGACATGGCGGAAGGAGACTTCGCCGCCGAGGGTAAAAGCGGTCGCGACCCCTTCGCGCTTCAGCCAATTGTCGTCGATCGATGCGGCATGGCCGATGGCGGCGCGGCCGTCCTCGATGCCGAGCACGCCGCGATGGCGGCTGCTCCACGGCGCGTAGTCGCGGCCGCCATTGCTGAACCACAGCATGGTGACCGGAAGCTCCGCCGGGTTCTTCAGCACCAGCACCAGATCCTGTTCGGCCCGGCGCGCCAGCGCCGTCCAGCCCGGACCGTCATGATCGGCTTCGACCAGGGTGATGAAATCCTCGCGCTCATCCTCCATGCGGTAGTCGGTGAGATCGAGCGTGCCGCCGCCAGTGGCTGGAAAGCGCGTCAGATCGGTCGAGCGGGCGGGATAGGAAAGCTTGAAGCGGCCGCGGGCCGGATCGGGCTCCAGCGGTGCGTCCAGTGTCCCGGCAAAGCGCTTCGGCGAAAAGGCCAGCCGGCCGCCATCGCGCATCGCCGCCATCGGATGGTGGGCGGCGGAGACCGCTCCGGAACCGCCGGAAAAGACATGCTCCTGATAGAGAAAGGGATGACTGTTGCGGAGCGTGAAGATCTTGTCGACCGTCGCGCCCATCACCGTGCGGCGCAACCGGAAGACGGCCCGCCAGCCGTCGGATGTCGCTTCGCTGACGGTGACATCCCAGGGGCTGTTGGCCGGCCAGCCATGCAGCGGTGCGGCCTCGATGTCGCTGGCCGAAAACGGTGCGCATAGGAAATCGCCCGACAGCCGCACCGTGCCTTCAGGCAGGTCCGGCGGCAGCGTCTCGCCAGCATCGATCCAGGGCGCGCGGTGCAGCGGCTTCAGCTGGCGGCCATCGCTGTCGACCGTTATGTCGGCGATATGGCCGACAGTGAGATCGAGCGTGACCGAAATGCCCTTTGCCTTGATCGTGACCGTATCCATCCGCGCACCTGCTGATTCTGATGGCAGCGAACAAACCCGCTCCGCGAGGGATGCGCAAGCACAGCGACCGGCATTTTGCATCAGGGCGATTTTTCCTCCCCCTTGTGGGGAGGGTCGGCGAGCGATCGGAGCGAAGCGGAGATCGATCGACGGGGTGGGGGTAGCGCCCTACGAGGACCCCCACCCCGATCCGCTACGCGGATCGACCCTCCCCACATGGGGGAGGGTGGGCGCCTACTGCCGCTTATACTCGCGCACCGGCGACTTGGTGCCGTCGGTGTAGGTGACCTGCACCGCCATCGACGTCACGTTGTCGGCGACCTTGAAGTAAGGCTGGTAGTCATAAGGAATGGCGTACGGGTCCTTCTTGTCGCAAGGCGGCAGCTTGATCTCCCTGTCGAGCGCCGTGCCGTTCAGGCTGTAGCGCACCTCCTTGATGCCGCAGCGGAATGACAGCATCTGGGAGAAATAGACCAGGCCGTGATTGCCGCTGGCGTCGAAGGCGATCCACGACGTCCAGAACTGGTCGAGGATCTGTTTGTTGCCCTGTTGCAGCGCCGCGTCCGGATCGAAACTTATGTCGAACGGCCCGGTCTCGCGGCCCCTGAGATCGAGATACTTGACCCCGATGGTGGTGGCCGTGGTGCTGTCGGGCAATTCGAAGCTCGGATTGGGCATCGGCTTGCCGGTGCGCTGGTCGTTCATCGCCATCAGCCCGGTGTCGGTGAACGGACCTGACACACCCATGCGCCAGGAAATGCCGGTCGCGGCCTCGGGCAGCGAGATGGAGATCGTCCAGCCGGCATTGGAGCGCATCGGCGTCAGCGTCGGGGCAAAGCGCGCTGGGTCGAGCACGTCGCCAAGCGCGGTCAACCGGCTGCGGCTGCGATCGAGCCAGTCGGCGAGCTGCGTCTGGTCGATGAAATATTTGAGCAGCCTGCCTTCCTTTTCATAGGAGACGAACCTGGTCAGCGCCTCGGCCTCGCTGCGCTTGTCGGACAGCGACTGGACGCCGAGGCGATCCTCGGAAAACTCCTGCGCGAGCAGGTAATAGGCCGGTGCGAAATCCGGATTGGCCGCGATGAAGGCGTTGAGCTTGTCGAGACGTTGGGCATCGTCGAACTGCAGGATATGGACCAGCTTGATCGACAGCGCCTTGGCCTTGTCGGCCAGGGCGCCGAACACTTCGCGGGCGCCGGCCTTGCCGTCCTGCACGCGCAGCAGGGTGGCGAAGCGTGTGTAGGGATCGACGGCGTCGACGTCGAAACCGGCGAAAGCGAGATAGGAGCGCCGCGCATTCAGCATGTCGCCGGACAGCTCGTAGACGCGGGCATTGTGGTAGAATTCATCCGGCCGCTTCGGCTCGGCGATCGCCCCGCCCTGCGCGGCCAATGCGGCAAAGCCCTTGGCGATGGTGTCGATCGAGGCGGCGATCTGCTCGGTGGTCGCCTGAAGCTTGTCGGCCTGCTCGGCCTGTTTCTGCTGGCCGGCAGCAAGCGTTTCGGTCGTCTGCTTGACGGCCTCTACCGACTTTTGCGTCTGCGCGCCCTGCTCAGCCTGCTGCTGCTGGGTCGACGCAATTTCCTCGGTCTTCTTCGCCACCGCGTCGGTTGATTGCTTGACCTGGTCGACCGCCAGCTTCGTCTCGGTTACCGTTTGCTCGATCCTGGCCACCCTGGCCGAGACGATGCCCATCTGCTGCTGCAACTGGGCGATGGCCGGCACCAGGCCGGCGATCACACCGTTCTCCGAATTGGTCTGCTGCTGCAGGCCATAGACGCCGCCGGCGACGGCGGCAGCGCTGGTGGCAAAGATCAGCGCCGGCAGCGCCTTGGCGGCCAGCACCAGCCGCAGAACGATGGCAATGGCGATGACGGCGGCGGCAACCGAAGCGACCAGCGCGATATAGGCGGCGAACGGCGCCAGCGGATTGAGGATGTCGGAAGCAGCGCCGCCGATGAAAGCGACGCTGCCGGCCCATTTGCCGGTGCGGCTGAGCGAAGTCCTCATAAGAGATGGCGCAGCCGCGCCGATGTCACCGGTCATTGTCAAGTCCCCCAAGCAATTGCCGCCTCTATAGCAGCAGCGCGACCCCGCAGGCAAAACAGGACAGGAAGCAGGCGATTTCGGGGCGGGGGATTACGGAGTTGGTGAGTAGCGAAGACCGAAGTCACAGCTAATCTCCCCCGCAAGGGGGGAGATTGGCAGCTCCGCCGTTAACCAAATGGACGAACACAATGGGTTAGGCTAGGTTCCGGCCCTCTCAGCAACGCCGGACTTGCCTTGCCAAACTTCCATCTACCCTCCCTCGTCCAAAAATTTCTCGCAGCCCTGCTGCTGCTTGTCTTCGTGGCCGGCTGCAGCACCACCGCACCGCCCGACAGCGTGCTCGCGGTGCCGGCGCCGCAGGAGAAATATGCGGCCATCGTCGTCGATGCCGGCAGTGGCAAGACGCTGTTCGAAGTCAGTTCGAGGGCGCAACGCTATCCGGCGTCGCTGACCAAGATGATGACGCTCTACCTGCTGTTCGAGGCGCTGGAGTCCGGCCGCGTCTCGAAGGAAACGCAGATCCCGGTCTCGGAGAATGCCGCCCGGCAGCCGCCGACCAAATTGCGCTTCAAGCGCGGCGAGAGCATCGATGTCGATTCGGCGATCCGGGCGATCGTGGTCAAGTCGGCCAATGACGTGGCGGTGGCGGTGGGCGAATATCTCGGCGGCTCGGAGAACCAGTTCGCCGCCATGATGACCTCGAAGGCGCGCCAGATCGGCATGAGCAGCACCGTCTTCCGCAACGCATCGGGCCTGCCCGACGATGGCCAGCACACATCGGCGCGCGACATGGCGACGCTCGGCATGGCGCTGCGCGCCCGCTTCCCGCAGCAGTTCCACTATTTCTCCGAAAGCGACTTCATGTTCCGCGGCCGGCTGGTGCGCGGCCACAACGACATGCTCGGCCGGGTGCGCGGCGTCGACGGCATCAAGACCGGCTATATCAGGGCATCCGGCTACAATATCGTCACGTCCTACAATGCCGACGGCCGGCATCTGATCGTCGTGGTGATGGGCGCCGACAGCGCACGCCAGCGCAACGACCATGTCGAAGCGCTGATCCAGCGCAGTCTTTCGCCGATGCTGGCCGATACGAAGACGCGGCTGATGTTTGCGGGAGACCAGCCGGCAGCGTCGCCGCTTCCCGGCCTGCCGCCGCCTGGTTTGCCGGCGCAGGGGTCGCAGTTGCCTGGTTTACCGCCGCAATAGAACCCGTCGTTGGGTGGAGGAACTCTGAAACGCCGGCGGGACAGCACCCCCTCTGGCCTGCCGGCCATCTCCCCCTCAAGTGGGGAGATTAGCAGCTTCGGCGTCTCGCCTCTTTTTCGTGTTTGGCGAAGCCATGGCAACATCTGATCTCCCCCCTTGAGGGGGAGATGTCCGGCAGGACAGAGGGGGGTCGTGAAGGATCGCTGCCTCATCTTAACTCTGCAGCAGGCGCGACCTCCGTCGGCAACAGCACTTCGGCGGTCTGGTTGCCGACCAGCAGGCGAGCGAGGCCCCGGGGGGCTGCGCCGCCACAGGCAATTGCAGCAGGCATTCATCACAAGCGCTTGCACAAGCCCGCAATCGTCACCGCGGCGGTGGCTATGCCGCCTCGCCTTGGCGTATCGTGGGCGCGACAGCAGGAGCCGGCATCATGAGCCCAAAACCATCCGAACAGGCCGACAATGAAAACGACAGCGGCGGCGAGTATTTCGAGGCGCCGCCCGCCCACGACGCCGAACTGGTTGCCGACGAGGCGCTGGAAGCGCCCGATGTGCCGGACTCCGAACCTCATGGCCGCCTGAAGCCGAAGCGGAAACCATCGGCGATATCGGGCCGCAAATTCCGCAAGCGTGACCTGGTGCGCATCGACGACCTCAGGCCGAGCCTGGCCGACCGCATCCGCTCCGATCATCCCGACCTGCCGCGCGGCGCCCGCATCAGCCGCGAGGAGCTCGGCCGCTACCGCATGCGCTACATGGAGGAGCTACTGCAGCAGGAGCATGGCGAATTCTCCGAGCTCGACCGCCAGGTGGTCGAATCGATCGCCAGGCAGGACACGATTTCGGAAAACTCGGAAGAGGAGTTCGAGGAGCACCGCTCGTTCGCCGACCGCGTCTCCGACAACATGGCGGCTTTCGGCGGCAGCTGGTGGTTCCTGATCTCGTTCGGCAGCGTGCTTGCGGTGTGGATCGGCATCAATTTGATCGCGGGCGTGAGCAGCGCCTTCGACCCCTACCCCTTCATCCTGCTCAACCTGCTGCTCTCCTGCATCGCCGCCATCCAGGCGCCGATCATCATGATGAGCCAGAGACGGACGGAGGCCAAGGATCGCCTGCGCTCGTTCAACGACTACCGGGTCAACCTGAAAGCCGAGCTGGAAGTGCGCCATTTGCACGAAAAGCTCGACTATCTGATCTCGCGCCAATGGACGCGGCTGGCCGAAATGCAGCAGATGCAGCTGGATGCGATGCACGAACTGACCGGCGCGAAGAAGGCGAAGCGGGCGCCGCGCAGGGTGCGCAGGCGGGTGGCGAAGGTGGAGGTGGCGGGGTGAGTCCCGGGCTGAGGCTGCAGGGCGGACGCGAAGTTGCCAAGCCGCGCGACGTGGCTTCGAAAAATATCGCCACGCCAATTGCCCGTTGAAGCCCGGCGCGGCTTCCGCTAAGAAGCCGTGGCTGGCCGGCCTATCGGCTGGTTCGTTTTCAGGTTCCTTGAAGGCACCCGTAGCTCAGCTGGATAGAGCGCTGCCCTCCGAAGGCAGAGGTCACAGGTTCGAATCCTGTCGGGTGCGCCACTTACCGATGTATTACAATAGCTCAGATAACCCTAAAGCCCGTCACGCTGAACGGATTCATGCGACGCGCTTGAAGTCTTTGTTTTAATGCATGTCGTTGTCCCAGGACCGCGGCTCACTTCTGGGCGACATGCATGAGTGCCCGGGTCTAGGCACGGGCGATCAGTCGATATTCGGTGTTATTGGCGCGTCGATTACCACTTCCGCCCGTTCAGTCAGACGCTATGCTGCTGACCGTGACACCAAGGCGCGCGTTCCGTTCGTGATGAAGCAAAGTCAACACCGCTTGCATGAGCGGATGACCATTCGCGGCCACCTCGAACCCGCGTCCTTCGTGCCCTGGATCATGCGCCATGCGGCCAAGCTCGGTCTCGCGCACCACATCGCTCATGCAAGCACCGATCGCATCGAACTCGATATTGCCGGTGCGGCGGAGCTGATCGACATGATGGAGATGGGATGTTCGCTTGGGCCCATTGAGGTCTGGGTCGAGACGATCGACCGCGCGCCTGTCGAGCAAAAAAACATATAGCTTTGCGTGTGGTTACCTCGGTTTGCACTTAATTTAACCAATATTGCAATTGCGAAATTATTATGCATACGTCAGCCGCATCGAGCGGTTCGCCAACTCCTTGCGCCGGCATCTCTCTGGTCGGGAAACAGTAGTATCAGTACGGAAAGTAAGGTCATGCTGTCCGACAAGACGGACACCTGGGTGCCGGTCGCCCTTACCCAGGATCTGCCAACAGGACAGGTAATGCCGGCGCGGACGCCCGCCGGTCCCATTGCCCTCTGGCGAAGCCAATCGGGGCGCTTGGCGGCATCGGCGGATCGCTGTCCGCATCGCGGCATGCGCCTCTCCCATGGCTTCGTGCGCGGCGAGGCGCTCTCCTGCATCTATCACGGCTGGACCTATTCGCAGGCCGGTCAGTGCCTGCGCATTCCTGCCCATCCCAGCCTCACGCCGCCGGAGACGATTCGAGTTGCGACCCGGTTGGTCGAAGAGGCAGGCGGGATCATCTGGGTCGCGGATGGAGAGCCTGACGGCAAGCCACCCCTTTTTGAGGGTTACGTCCCGCTCCGTTCATTGACGGCCCGCGCCGGAAGTTCGGCGCTCTTTGTCGCTGCCGGTACGAAGGCCACCGTTGAAGGATGCGTCTGGCAGGCACCCGGCGCGCCGGCAATCCGCCTGCTGCCTATCCCGCAGGAAGCCGGCGAGACGCTGATCCACGTCCTTGTTCCAGCCGATTGCGATGCGTCCGAGCGCATCGCCGCCTCGCGAGCCGCCGAGAGCCTTCGGCGCGTGGCCGAAGGGATCGAGGCGAAAGGGGCTGTGCCATGATCAACGATGCGATGCGCGACGAATGGTATCCGGTCGGGCTTTTCAGCCGGCTCGACCGCGAAGGACGCGAGACCACCCTGATGGGCGAGCCGATCAAGATTGCGCTCGACGCCAATGGCGCGGCGAAAGTGACAGGCGAAAACGGGCGCGTGCTGCCGGTTTCGGTGCGCTATGGCCATATCTGGTCGTCGCTCGGCGAACCGAAGAAACCGGTCTTCCCGATTCCCGAAGCAGACCAGCCCGGGCGCCGCTTCGTCGATGTCGGCGTGGTGCGGGTGCGCTGCTCGCCGCTCCGCGCCGTCGAGAACTTCCTCGACATCGCACACTTCCCCTTCGTCCATACCGACATCCTCGGCTCGGAGCCGCATACCGAGGTCGAAAACTACAAGGTCGAGATCCGCGAGGAGGAGGACGAGGTCTGGGCGACCCAGGTGAAGTTCTACCAGCCGCAGGCGGCGAAATCCGCGAGTGGAGGTATCACGACGGAATACATGTACCGCGTGCCGGCTCCGACCTGCTCAGTCCTCTACAAGACCTGCCCGCCGCGCCCGGGCGAATGGGATGTCATTACGCTATTCGTCCAGCCGCTTGCCGAGGATCTCTGCGACGTCTGGCCATGGATGGCGCTTTTCGATGACGAGACACCACTGACCGATCTCATCCATTTCCAGCAGACGATTTTCCTGCAGGACCGCTCGATCCTCGAAAACCAGATCCCGCGTCTTCTGCCGCTCGATCCCGGCATGGAAATCCCGACGCGCGCCGACCTGACCTCGGTCGCCTATCGCCGCTGGCTGAAGCGCCACGATTATACCTACGGCGCGCAATTGGTGGCACAATGAGGCTTTACGACTACGTCCTCTCCCCAAGTTGCTACAAGGTGCGCCTGATGGCGACGCTGTCAGGTGTGAAGCTCGAAATCCGCCCGGTCGACTTCCATCCCGGCGCCGAGCATCGTGGCCCCGAGCTTATGGCGCTTAATCCGGGAGGCTCCATCCCGATCCTTGAAGACGGCGACCTGATCCTGACCGAGTCTTCCGCCATGCTTGGCTATCTCGCCGCGAAGGCAGCACCGGCCTGGCTCGGCAGCGGCGCCCCCGAGGAGACGGCGCGCATCCAGCAATGGCTCTCCTTCTCGCACAGGCTGACCGCCAACCTCGGCGGCGCGCGCCTGCATGAGATGCTGCTGCGCCCCGGTGACATCGGTGCGCTTCAGGCCAATGGCATAGCGGCACTACGTGAGCTGGAAGCCGGCCTTTTCGAACAAAAAATGCGTGGCGATCGGTTTCTCGCATCCGACCGGCCGACGATTGCCGACATTGCTTGCTTTCCCTATGTCGCGCTCGCGCCCGACGGTGGCGTTTCCCTCGATCCGTATCCCACGATCCGGCTCTGGTCGCGAGCGCTCCGCAGCCTCGACAATTTCATCGAGATGCCCGGTATCCACCGGCTACACGAGTTGAAGCCCGAACCGCGACCCATGCTGGACGAGGCGTGAGGTGACCGGCTATCTCCTGAAGAATTGCGCAGCGGTCATCACCGACGAGGGCAGGGGTCCGAGCGTCCGGCGCAATGTCGATGTGCTGACGAATGGCCCGCAGATCGAGGCAATCGGCGAAGGCCTGCACAGAAGCGAGTTGCCGGCCGGTACTATCGTGCAGGATGCCGACGGCTGGTTCGTCTATCCCGGCCTCGTCAACACGCACCATCACTTCTTTCAGTGCTTTATGCGCAACCGTGCCGAACTCGACTGGACGAAGCTCTCGGTCATCGAATGGCTCGACCGGATCTATCCGATCTTCTCCCGGCTCAACGAGGATTGTTTCTACCACGCCTCTATCACGGCGATGGCAGAGTTGATAAAGCACGGTTGCACAACGGCCTTCGACCACCAGTACAATTTTCCGCGCCATGCCGGAAAACGGCTCATCGACCGGCAGTTCGAAGCGGCCGATCTTCTCGGCATGCGTTTCCATGCCGGCCGCGGCGGCAACACGCTGCCAAAATCGGAAGGCTCGACCATTCCAGACGAGATGCTGGAGACCACGGACGAATTCATTGCCGACTGCGCACGCCTCATCGACACTTATCACGACACCAGTCCCTTCAGCATGCGTCAGGTCGTGGTCGCTCCCTGCCAGCCGGTCAACTGCTACCGCGAGACCTTCGTGGAATCGGTTTCGCTGGCGCGTGATCGCGGGGTGCGGATGCACACCCATGTCGGCGAGGGCGAAAGCCCGATCATCGAGGCCCGCCATGGCATGCGTACGGTGGACTATCTCGAGGACCTCGGATTTGCCGGCCGAGACACTTTCTATGCCCATTGCTGGGAGCTGACGCATGACGAACTGCGGCTGATGGCGGCGAGCGGCACCGGTGTCTCGCATTGCCCGGAGCCGGTCTATCTGGTGGGTGCGGAGGTGACTGATATTCCCGCCATGTCCGCCTTTGGCCTGCGCGTCGGTCTCGGCTGCGACGGTGCTGCCTCGAACGACAACTCCAACCTCATGCACTGCATCCATTCCGCCTACATGCTGCAATGCCTGGCGGCCTCGACGCGCGCTCATCCCGTGCCTGCGCCGGTCGATTTCCTCGGCTATGCGACAACGGGCGGGGCCGCGCTTCTGGGCCGCAATGACATCGGCCGACTGTCGCCCGGCATGGGCGCCGACCTCTTCGCGATCGACACGCGCCGCATGGATTATGTCGGCACGCGCCACGATCCATTGAGCCTGATCGCCAAGGTCGGTATCGGCATGCCCACCGACATGACCATGATCAACGGCCGCATCGTCTGGGAGAAGGGTGCGTTTACCGGGCTGAACGAGGCCCGGCTTGCTGCGGACGCGGAAGCCGCCTTTGCCGCGGTGGAATTCTAACAACTTAAGACAGGGGAACTGACATGCTGAACTATCTGACCCGCAGAACTCTGATGAAGGGCCTTGCCGCGACAGGGCTTGCCGGCGCGCTTGGCAGCCGTCCCGCCTTTGCGGCCGACGAGCCGCTCGGTATCACGCTCGTGCTCCCGTCGCCGGTCGGCGATGTCGGCTGGGGCCATGCGCTCGCCGCCGGCCTCGAGCCGGTCAAGGCCGCATACGGCGACAAGGTGAAGATCACCGTCATCGAGAACATCGCCGAAGGGCCGGACGCCGACCGGATCATGAACAAGACCGTCGCCGACGGTAACAAGTTCCTGATCGCCGGCTCATTCGGCTACCAGAATGGTGCATTACAGATCGCCCGCCGCGATCCTGCGGTCACCGTGCTGCATGCCTCCGGCTTCCAGACCGCGCCGAATTTCTCGCCCTTCGCGGCGAAGTATTTCCAGGGCACTTACCTGCTCGGCATAGCCGCCGCAGCTCTTTCCAAGACCGGCAAGGTCGGCTCCGTCTCGGCCTTCGCCATTCCGGAGCTGATCACCTCGATCAACGCATTTACGCTCGGCGCACAGACCGTAAATCCCGATATCGAGGTATCGGTCGTCTGGGTGAACTCCTGGTTCGACCCGGCCAAGGAACAGGAAGCCGCCAAGGCGCTGATGGCACAGAACTGCGACGTGATCTTCTCGAACGCGCAGGACACACCCTCCGTGATCTCGGCCTGCGAGGAGGCTGGCGTCTACGCGTTCAACCTCAATTCGTCGATGAAGAAATATGCACCGAAGAAATATCTCGGCTGCATCGCGACAGACTGGTCGCCCTTCTTCAAGGCTTCCGTGGATGCCCATCTCGCCGGAACTTTCAAGGGCGCCAACACCTTCCTCGGCGTCGCCGAAAAGGTGGTGGAGGTCGTGGACTGGAACTCAGATATCCCAGCCGACACGATGACGAAGATCAAGGAAGTGGCGGCGAAGATCGCCGACGGCAGCTTCTCGCCCTTCACAGGTCCAATCACCAAGGCCGACGGCAGCGAAGCCGCCGCCGCCGGTGCGACGATAGCGGATCCCGAGATCGTCGCGATGGACTGGCACGTCAAGGGTGTCACCACACCACTGCCGAAGTAAGTCATGACCCCGCCCCTTCTGTCGCTCCGCGGCATCTCGAAGAGCTACGGCCAGATCCGGGCCAACCAAGCCATCGATCTGGACGTGGCGCCCCAATCGATCCATGCGATCCTCGGGGAGAATGGGGCGGGCAAATCGACGCTGATGAAGCTCATCTATGGCGTTGAACAGCCGGACGAAGGCACCGTCGTCTGGAACGGAGAGCATCTGCGCCTTGCCTCGCCGGCTGAGGCACGGCGCAGGGGCATCGGCATGGTCTTTCAGCATTTCTCGCTGTTCGAGACGCTGACTGTCGTCGAGAACATCCAGCTCGTCGTCCCCGGCGGCAAGGCGGAGCTGGCGGGGCGCATCCGCAGCCTCGGCCAGGATTTCGGCCTTGAAGTGGATCCTCTCGCCGATGTGCACGCGCTCTCGGTCGGCGAACGGCAGCGGGTGGAGATCATCCGCTGCCTGATGACGGACCCGAAGCTGCTCATTCTCGACGAGCCGACCTCGGTCTTGCCGCCGCAGGCGGTGAAGAAGCTGTTCGACACGCTCAGGCGCCTTCGCGACCGCGGCGTGTCCATCCTGTTCATCTCCCACAAACTGGAGGAAATTCGCACGATCTGTGACCAGGCGACGGTCTTGCGTGGAGGGCGCGTTATCGGCACCGTCGACCCGCGCGACTATGATGCGCACGACCTCGCCCGGATGATGATCGGCCGCGACATGCCCGAGGTGATGCCCGCGTTGGCCATGCCCGAGGGGGAGAAGCGGCTGGAAATAATCGACATGGACTACACGCCGGACGACCCCTTTGCCACGCCGCTCTCCGGCATCAGCCTCACGGTACGATCAGGCGAGATCCTTGGCATAGCCGGAATATCGGGCAATGGCCAAGGCGAGCTTGCCGCGCTCATCTCGGGCGAAGCGATGCTGCTGAAGGAACAACGCGACCGGATCTACATGATGGGCCGCGACGTAGGCACACTCGATGCGGCCGCGCGCAGGAGATTTGGCTTCGCCTTCGTGCCCGAAGACCGGCTGGGACGCGGCGCGGTCCCTGAAATGTCGCTCGTGCTCAACACCGTTCTTACCGCCCATCCTTTCGATCTCGTGAGGCGCGGCCTCATCAACAGCGCCGGAGCGACGGCTTTCACCAGCGAATGCATCCGTCGGTACGACGTCCGCGCCTCCGGCCCGGATGCCGAAGCGGGCTCGCTGTCCGGCGGCAACTTGCAGAAATTCATCGTCGGTCGCGAGATGATGCTGTCGCCAAAACTGCTTTTCGTGGCGCAGCCGACCTGGGGTGTAGACATTGGCGCTGCATCCGCCATCAGAAGGCGGCTCATCGCGTTGCGCAACCTGGGCGTGGCGATCCTCGTAATTTCCGAGGAACTCGAGGAACTTTTCGAACTCTGCGATTTCATCCAGGTGCTCCATCATGGAATGCTGAGTCCGCCTCTGGTCACGCGGGACACGCGCCCCGAAGACATCGGCAGATACATGATCGGAGCACATGCCTCGCCAGAGAAGGTTCCTGCATGAGCGTTTGGGCCGCGACGTTCCTCCCCGCGCTCGTCCGCCGGGAGCATGCCTCGCTCGTCGCGGCCATGCTGGCCCCGGCTGTCGCGCTTGGCATGGCGATCATCCTCAATCTGGGCCTTTATGTGCTGATAGGCCGAGATCCGGCGGCCGTCCTGTACGCGATGCTTCTCGAGCCGTTCCTCTCCTGGGCATCGTTTGCGGAGGTGCTGCTGAAGGCGGGGCCCCTTCTCCTCATTGCTCAGGGGCTGGCGATCGGTTTCCGCGCAAAAGTGTTCAACATCGGCGCGGAGGGCCAGTTTATCCTGGGCGCTATTTTCGCCTCGGCGATCCCCGTCTGGTTTCCGCAGGCGACCGGGCAGTGGATCTGGCCGCTGATGCTGCTTCTCGGTGCCCTCGGCGGTGCACTTTGGGCATCTATCACCGCCTTCTGGCGCGTCAGGCTCAATGCGAACGAGATCCTGGTCTCCCTGATGCTGAGCCTCGTTGCGGCGCAAGTCCTCAACTACCTGCTGCTCGGCCCATGGAAGGACCCGGCCGGCTTCAATTTCCCACAATCCGTCATGTTTCAGAACGACGCGATGGTGCCGACCCTGATCACCGGTACCCGCGTCAACGTCTCGCTGCTCATCACACTTGCGCTCTCGCTGGTGGCCTGGGTTTTCATGCAGCGAAGCTTCATGGGGTATAAGCTCAAGGTCGGCGGCCTTGCCCCGCGCGCGGCCGGTTACGCCGGCTTCAGCGAAGGGCGTGCGATTTGGCTATCGCTTCTGATCGGTGGCATGGCGGCGGGACTGGCAGGCGCCGCGGAAGTCGCGGGTCCGCTCGGCCAGCTGCAGCGCTCGATCTCGACCGGCTACGGTTATGCGGCCATTATTGTCGCCTATCTCGGCGGCTTGCATCCAGTCGGCATCATCTTTTCCGCGCTCTTCATGGCTGTCCTCTATATCGGCGGCGACAATGCGATGGTGTCGGCAAACCTGCCGATCGCCGCCGTCCGCGTCTTCCAAGGCAGCTTGCTGCTCGCCTATCTCGGCGCTGTGGCCTTCGTGCGCTACCGCATCGAGTGGCGCCGCCCCCATCACCTGAGCCAGCCATGAACGCCGTCGAGTTCATTATTTCGGGCATGCTCGCAGCGGCAACCCCCTTTCTCCTTGCCGCACTCGGCGAGTTGGTGGTCGAGCGCGCCGGTGTTCTTAACCTCGGCGTAGAGGGCCTGATGGCCCTCGGCGCGGTGCTCGCGTTCATCGTCGTCTACCACGGCGGTGGACACCTGCTGGGGTTCGTTGCCGCCGGCCTCGGTAGCGCCGTCCTGTCCCTCGTCTTTGCAGTGCTGGCACTCGGATTCCGGGCAAACCAGGTCGCGACAGGCCTTGCGATCGGCATTCTCGGCCAGGGCCTTTCGGCGCTGTTCGGCAAAAGCTACGAGAGCTTGACGGTCAAGGGGCTCCCGAAACTTGCCTTTCCCGGCCTCTCGGAAATCCCGGTAGTCGGCAGGCTGTTTGTCCAGGACGTCGTCGTATGGCTTTCCCTTGCCGTGACGTTTGCGATCTGGGCGATGTTTGCCTATACGAGAGTCGGCCTTGTCGTGAGGGCAATCGGCGAGAATCCCAAGGCAGCCCATGCCATCGGCTATCCGGTCATCGCTATCCGTATCGCGGCCATAGCTTTTGGTGGCATGATGGCGGGTTTTGCCGGCGCCTATGCGGCGGCGGTGTACACGCCCCTTTGGGCGGACGGTATGATTGCCGGACGTGGCTGGATCGCGATCGCACTCGTTGTCTTTGGTACGTGGCTCGCTGGCCGCATCTTCCTGGGTGCCTGCCTCTTCGGTGCGGTTTCGCTGATGAGCCTCGCCGCCCAGGCGACCGGTCTGGACTTGCCATCGCAACTGCTTTCCAGCCTTCCCTATCTCGTTACGATCGTCGTGCTCGGTGTCATCTCGGCGGACCGCCGCTTGCTCAGGCTGAACGGTGTCGCCTCGCTTGGCGAACCCTTCGAACGTTAGCCGGGATTAAAGTGGATTTGCGAAACTCGGCGTAAGTTGAAGAGATTCGAAACGCCAGCGGACGATCGGCATCCGATCCAAAGGGCAGAAACGCCAAACGGGGCGAAGGTATGCCCGCAAGGGTAGCGCTGACGCCGTCGACTGCGAGCAGCGGAACGATGTGGCGCACAACGCGCCCGACATCGGTGGAGATCGTCGCGGGTTTCTTGGATCGTCCCCTTTTCTGCAGTACGAGCCCCATTCTCGAGGGTCCATTCTCCACCGCAGCCTAGCGAAGCGGCGTCGCAAGATGGCCTGAGGCATGCGCCCGGTAAATTCCCGCATGCGAGCACTCGTCCTGCCTGTCTAAGGTTCCGAGTCTAACCGCAAATCCTCGATTTTTTCCGCCAATTCCAAAATATATATTCCGGTCGCCGAAAGAAGCCATAACAACGATTTCCAATACTACCTATTCTTGCAGAAACTAAAAACGCTACACTCGCGTAATCATATTGGTAACGGATGCTGTTCAACCTGCGTCCAGGCAACCAGCACGGGGAGCGGCGTTATGGATTTCTTTAAAAGTTTAACAAAGGTCTTGGCCGGCGGCGCGGTTACCGTGGCTTTGTGCTTTCCGGCTGGCGCGGGCGGGCTCAGTGTGGGCATCGGCGGCAGCGGTGGGGTGGGTGTTTCGGTCGGCGGCAGTGGCGGCGGGCTTGGCGTCGGTGTCTCGGTCGGCGGGAGCAAGGGCGTCAATGCCGGAGCGACGGTCGGAGGCACCAGCGGCACCACCGCCAGTGTCGGCGCCTCGGTTGGCAGCGGCGTTACCGCCGGCGCCGGCGTATCGGTCGGCACGGGCGTCGGGGTCGGGGTCGGCGCAACCGTCGGCAGCAGTGTCGGGGTCGGCGCCGGGGTCGGGGTGGGCAGTGGAGTGACGGCCGGGGTCGGCGTCGGCATTGGCACACAGACAACGTCCACCAGCCCTAGGGATCCCAACACGCCAGCGGTGCCGGCGCGGCCGGCGGTGGTTGCCATCAGCGCCATGTCGGCCGGCCAGATCGCCAAGATGAAGAAACGCTGCGCCAGCGTGCTCAGCGGCAAGGGCACCTACGACCGGGACCTGAAGGAGCTCTGCCGGATATTGGCGCGGCGCTGAGTACCGCAACATCGCATCTGCCGTGGGGCGTCAGTCTCTCAGCCAGCCACTGCCGCAAGGTGGCGGGCATTCTTAGGGGGTAGCTTTGCCAAGCGGTTCAGAGTTTCGCGGAAAGGCGGAACCGCTCAGGCTGTGCGCTTTCATCGGCGGCATTCCGCATGGCTTGGTCGCCGAGCCGAAGGAAGCGCGCCGCCCGGTAGCGGCCTTGCGCTAGAGCATTTCGCCGAAACGGCGAACCGCTCTATATGTCTGTTTTTACGCAATTACCAAGGAAAGCGCGCACACTTTTCCTGGATTGCGCTAGCCTCTGCCGTCCGCCCGGCCGCGCGTTTCGGCCGGCTCAAAGATTCGCCTCTGGCCTTTTGTATCACCCGCTCTAGCTGCTTTGTGTTAGGCTCGTCATGTTAGCCTTGTCTTGCTGATGGAGGTTTTGATGGATCGGCGATCATTCTTGACAGCATTGTTCGGCGTTGCGGGGGCCGCGGCGCTTGCTACCGCGGTTCGGCCTCTCGAGGCCGTGGCCGGGGTTCCCAATGTCGGTAACGGCATTCTCGATGAACTCGACAAGCAGGATGCCAATTCGTTTGATGACGACGAAGGCGCTGGCGATGTTGAGCAGATCTCGCATCGGCGATGGCACCATCGTCGCCACCACAGGCGGCATGTCTGGAGACGGCACTGCCGCACGTTCTGGCGGCATGGCCGGCTGCGCCGGCGCTGCTATCGCAGGCGCTCCTTTGTCGTCTTGCGGTTCTAACCGCGGCAGGTTCCGGATAGTCCCTGCCCTGAGGCGCAACCACCAAACAGACCCATCCCGATTTGCATCGGGATGGGTTGGTTCAGCTTTATCCAGCCACAGCTGCCACCGACTCCCGCTCGACCAGCGGGCATTCCAGCTTGGTGATGGGATAGCGGCCGCGGCCGGCAGGCGGCGGCACTTCGAGCTGTTCGATCGCCCATTGGCCCATCGCCATGTGCGGCAGGATCGATGTCGTCAGCGGCGGGAACAGGTGACGGGCGATCTCCTCGTCGTCATAGCCGACGACGGAGATGTCCTGCGGGATGTGCAGGCCCGCCTCCTTCAGCGCTTCGTAACAGCCGATGGCCGTGCGGTCGTTCTGGCAGAAGATAGCGGTCGGACGCTCTTTCAGCGCCAAAAGCTTCACGGTCGCCGCGTAGCCGGCGCTCGCCGACCAGTCGCCCTCGACCACCAGTTCGGGATCGAACGGGATGTCGGCGGTGGCGAGCGCCCTGCGGTAGCCTTTGAGCCGGTCCTGCGCGGCCTGCATCCACGGCTCGCCGGTGATGGTGGCGATGCGGCGGTGGCCGTGGCCGATCAGATGCCGGGTCGAGTTCTGGCCGCCGGCGATCTCGGACGGCACCACGGCCGGGAAGGCATAATCGGCCGTGTAGCAGTTGAGCAGGATGACCGGGATGTCGAGGCCGTAGAGGAAGTCCGGTGCCGTGATCTCGCGGGTGAAGATGGTCATGTAGACCAGCGCCGAGATGCCGCGCCTGGTGAGCGCCGCAATGGCGCGCGGCTCCATGACGGAGTCGCCCATCGTCTGCGCCACGAGCAACACATTGCCGGCGTTCCACGACGCCTGGCGCGCGCCCTCGATGGCGACAACGGCTTCCGGGCTTGTCGCCAGCTGGTCGACAGCGAAACCGATGACACCGTCAAGTCCATCGAAGGCGGGAACAGGTTTGCGCAGCGCCGAGAAGGCGGGTGCTGCGTAGCCGAGCGCACGCGCGGCGTCGATCACCCGCTCGCGCGTCTGCTGCGACAGCCGGATGCCGGGCGAATCGTTGAGCACGAAAGAGACGGTCGCCTGCGAGCACCCGGCTGCCCTGGCGATGTCGGTCATGGTGACGCGGCCGCCCTTGGCGGCTCTCGCCGGCGCCTTGCGCCGCTTCGCCGTGTCGTCCGGATCCCTCGTCTCGCTCATGGCATTGCGTCCCAATCCCCAGCCTGTCTAGTCGCAAGCCTGCCACACCGACAAGATGGTGTCGCGCCGTCGACCAATGGAAATAGTCGAAGGCGTTTATCTTCATTAGCAGCTTTGAAGTTCCCCGCCATGCCGCTGCGGGCTGCGTGAAATTCGAGGACTGCAAGGCATCTGCTTGCGCGAAGCGGTGCTGCACCTGTTCGGGAAAACTAGACCTAGGGCCACCGCCGAGTGTCCGCGCGAGACCTCTGCTAATAGTGTTTACTAATACAAAACGACGCTGTAACGTCAATCCGCCGTGTCCGGTCAGGTGGGACCCGTGCGGCGAGAAGTGCACGTGAATGGCCCGATGGCGAGCGGGGTTTGCCTCCGCAAGCGTGGTCTCGGACATCTGATATGTCAGACAAATCAGACTATTTACGAGCACGGGATGAGTCTCTAATGTCCGTGATCGCGACCGACGACGCCATTCTTCAGCGCCGGGAACCCCTGAGGAGGAGGGCGTCCAAATCGCGAGCGGCAAGTCAGTGAATGCAAGATCGGTTCAGTCCGACGACTGAGCCAAAACGGGAGGTTGAACATGAAATCCTTGATACGACATGCATCCGTGGCCACCGCAGCCCTGCTGCTTGGCCTGACCGCGACAGCCATTGCGCGCGCCGACGACAAGCCGACGCTGGCCTTCGTCGTCAACGGCGCTTCCGATTTCTGGAAGGCCGCCGAAGCCGGCGTCAAGAAGGCGCAGGCCGAATTGCCCGACTACAATCTCGAACTCAAATATCCCGAGCAGTCCTCGGTCGCCATCCAGCAGCGGCTGATGGACGATCTGGTGACCGCCGGCGTCAAGGGCATCATGGTCTCGGCCGTCGATCCCAAGACCTCGACCGACGGTCTGAACAAGATCGCGTCGGAAACGGCGCTGTTCACCACCGACTCCGATGCCCCGCAGACCAAGCGTGTTGCCTATATCGGCTCGTCCAATGTCGACGCCGGCAAGCAGGCGGCCGAGATCGCCAAGAAAGCGATGCCGGACGGCGGCAAGTGCCTCGGCTTCGTCGGCCTGCTCGGCGCCGACAATGCCAAGGAACGCATCCAGGGCATGAAGGACGGCCTCGCCGGCAGCAAGATCGAACTGGTGGACGTGCGCGGCGACGACATCGACCAGGCGCGCGCCAAGAAGAATGTCGAGGACGCGCTGGTAGCCAGCCCCGACATTACCTGCATGGTCGGCTTCTATTCCTACAACACGCCGCGCATCTATGAAGCGCTGCGCGACGCCGGCAAGCTCGGCTCGATCACCGTCGTCGGCTTCGATGACGATCCGATCACGCTGGGCGGCGTCAAGGAAGGCACCGTGGCGGCGACAGTCGTGCAGCAGCCCTTCGAATGGGCCTATCAGGGCATGAAGCTGATGGCCGCCTATCTCAAGGGCGACAAATCAGGCATTCCGGAAGGCGGCCTGATCATCATCCCGACCAAGATCATTGGCAAGGATGATGTTGACGCCTATGCCGCCAATCTGAAGGCGATGTCCGGAAACTGAGACCACGAGCAGTTGCGCCGGCTCAGGGTTCGCCTTGAGCCGGCGATCGTGTTGACGGGCCGGCCAAGGCCCGTCAGTCTGTAGCCCACCGGCTGCTGGCAAGCCTGATCAAATATGGCGTGATGAATTATTCCGACCCATCCATCGTCGCAACCACCCCGTTCCTCGGCCTCGAGAACGTGCGCAAGACCTATCCGGGCGTGGTGGCGCTCGATGGTTTTTCCATGGAAGTCAGGCCGGGCGAGGTGATCGGCCTGGTCGGCGAAAACGGCGCCGGCAAATCGACCTTGATGAAGATCCTCGGCGGCGTCACCAGGCCGGACAGCGGCGCCATCACCGTCGACGGCGTTGCGCATGACGGGCTCACCGTCGAAGGCAGCCTGGGGTCGGGCATCGCCTTCGTCCACCAGGAACTCAATCTGTTCGAAAACCTCGATGTTGCCGCCAATATCTTCTTCGGCCGCGAGCCGTTGCGCGGCGGGCCGCTGAGATTGGTCGACCGCGCCAAGCTGCGCGAAATGGTGGCGCCGCTGCTGAAGCGTGTCGGCGCCAACTTTTCCGCCGATACGCCGGTTGCCTCGCTGTCGCTTGCCCAGCAGCAGATGGTCGAGATCGCCAAGGCGCTGTCGATCAAGGCCCGGCTGGTCATCCTCGACGAGCCGACATCGAGCCTGCCGCTTGCCGAAACCGACAAGCTGCTCGACGTCATCAAGGCGCTGAAGGCCGATGGCATCAGCGTCATCTTCATTTCGCACCGGCTGCATGAGGTCGAGCGCGTCGCCGACCGCGTCGTGGTGCTGCGCGACGGCATGCTGGCCGGCACCTTGCCGAAGAGCGCCATCAACCACGACCAGATGGTCAAGCTGATGATCGGCCGCATGCTGAAGGAGCGCGAAAAGGCCTCCGAGGCGGCGCGGGCGCCGGGCGCCACTGCGCTCTCGGCCAAAGCCATCCGCACCCCCGCCTACCCTGCCCGGCCGGTCGGCCTCGACATCAGGCGCGGCGAAATCCTCGGCCTTGCCGGTCTTGTCGGTTCCGGCCGCACCGAACTGGCGCGGGTGTTCTTCGGCATCGACAGCACGCTTGGCGGTGGGCTCGAACTCGACGGCAAGCCGCTTGTACTGGGTTCGGCGGCCGATGCGGTCGCGCATGGCATTTTCCTGGTTCCGGAAGACCGCAAGCTGACCGGCATTTTGCTTGACCTGTCGATCGCGCAGAACATCTCGCTGCCCAACCTGCCGGCGCATGCGAAGCGTCGACTGGTGTCGGCAAGCTCCGAGGCCGCCACCGCAGAGAAGCAGAAGACGAATCTCGGCATCAAAGCGCCGTCGGTGCAGACGCGCACCGGTACGCTGTCGGGCGGCAACCAGCAGAAGGTGGTGCTGGGCAAATGGCTGGCGATGAACCCTAAGGTGATGATCCTCGATGAGCCGACGCGCGGCATCGATATCGGCGCCAAGGCCGAGATTTACGGGCTGATGCGAGCCTTGGCCGATGCCGGCGTCGCCGTGCTGATGATCTCCAGCGACATGGAAGAGGTGATCGGCGTGTCCGACCGCATCGCCGTCATGCATGAGGGCCAGATCTCGGGCATTCTCGACAAGGAACAATTCAGCCAGGAAAACGTGCTGTTGCTGGCGGTCGGCAAGCCGGCAAACTAGCGGGCTTCAGGCGATTGCCGGTCCGACGCATTGGGGAGAAGACGATGAGCAAAAAAGATCTCGGCCTGCTGATCCTGATCCTGGTGGTCGGCGCCGTGGTGACCGCCATCAACCCGCGCTTTCTTTTGCCGATCAACCTCGCCAACACCTCGAACCTGATCGGCCTGTTCGGGATCCTCGCCATCGGCCAGGCCTTCGTCATCATTACCGGCGGCATCGAATTGTCGGTGGGATCGCTGGTGGCGCTGCTCGGCACGCTATTCATCGATTTCATCGCCGTGCGCGACATGCCATGGCCGCTGGCGCTGCCGCTGATCCTGGTGCTGGGCGGCATCATCGGACTGGCGCATGGCTGGCTGATCACAAGGCTGAAATTGCAGCCCTTCGTGGTCACGCTGTGCGGCCTTTTGATCTATCGCGGGGTCGCCCGTTTCTATACCGCCGACGGCACCGCCGGCTTCGCCTTCGGCCAGAATTTTCCCGAGCTCGAATTCCTCACCGCGGGCCGCAGCTATGGCGTGCCCAACAGCTTCATCGCACTGATCGTCATTTCGATCGTCATGTGGGTGGTGCTGCACCGCTCGGTGTTCGGACGCTACCTCTATGCCATCGGCAAGAACGAAGAGGCGGCGAAATATTCGGGAATTCGCACCGGCCGTGTCGTGATGGCCGCCTATGTCATCTGCGGCGTGCTGACGGCGCTGTCGGCGATCTATTTCGCCATGTACACGCGCTCGATCTCGCCGGCCAGCCACGGCCAGTTCTACGAGCTCTACGCCATTGCCGCCGCCGTTCTCGGCGGCTTCTCGCTGCGCGGCGGCGAAGGCTCGCTGGTCGGCGTCATCCTGGGCACCGTGCTGCTGCAGGAGTTGCAGAACCTGGTCAATCTGCTCGGCATCCCGTCCTCGCTCAACTTCGCGGTGATGGGCGGCGTGATCCTGATCGGCGTGCTGGTCGACCAGCAATGGGGCGTGTTCCGCGCAAGGCGGCTGATGCTCGATGCCAGCCGGAAGACTGTCGCGGCGGAGTAGCGCTACATCACGCCGGATATATCCGAGAAGGCCATCGCCTTGCGCAGCACCTCGGCGAAGCGTTCTCCGGCGGCTTCGCGCTGGCCGCCATTGTCGATCGAGGTGACGCCGGAGCCGGACAAAGCGACATTGGCGCTGCGGGCGAGCCGAGCCAGCACTTCGCCGCGCGATTCGCGGCCGCGCTGGGCGAGACGCTCGGCGAGGATTTCCGGCGAGGCGGTGATCTCGACGACAGCCAGATTGGCATAGCGCTCCCGCAGCACCGGGATGACTGCGCGCGAGACATTGGCGACCGCGACATAGCCGTTGGCGATGGACGAGTCGACATCGGCCGGAATGCCGTAGCGCAGGCCGTGCGCCTCCCAGGAAATGGCGAAGGCGCCGTCGGCCTCGGCTTCGACAAAGGCCGCGTCGGCCAGCGTGTCGTGATCCTCGCTTGCCGCATCGCTCGGCCTGGTGATGACCCGGCGGACGAACTCCAGCCTCGTCTCGTCGGCAAACAAGGTGCGGGCATAACCGATTACCGTATCCTTGCCGGCGCCACTCGGGCCGACGACGGCGACAAACACGCCGTTGCGGAGCGGAAAGGCCTCGCTGCTGAGTTCGCGCTCGATCGACGCCGAGACCATCAGGCGACCCGGCGCCCTTGGCGCCAGACAGTGCGCACGACCGGCACATGGTCGTCGACGCGCACACGCACGAGGTCGGCGCGGCGGCCCTGTTCGATGACGCCGCGGTCGTTTAGGCCGATCGCCTCGGCCGGATTCTTCGACACCATCGCAACCGCCTGCGGCAGGGAAATGCCCTCAACGACGTCGCCGAGGAAGAAGGCCGACTGGATCAGGCTGAAGGGAATGTAGTCGGACGACAATATGTCGAGCAGGCCGTCGCCGGCCAGCGTGCGGGCCGAGACGTTGCCCGAATGCGAGGAGCCGCGCATGACGTTGGGCGCGCCCATCAGCACGCCGAGCCCGGCATCCTTCGAGGCCTTGGCGGCTTCCAGCGTGGTCGGGAATTCCGCGACGCGCACGCCCTGCTCGATCGCTTCGTCGACATGGCCCGATGTGGCGTCGTCATGGCTCGCCAGCACAATGCCCCGCTCGTTGCAGGCGGCTGATATCGCCACCCGGTTCGGTCCCGAATTCTTCGCTGATTCCGACATCCGCTTTTCGCAGAACAATTGGAAGTCGCGATCGGTCAGCTTCAGCTTGCGCTGGTAGTAATAGGCGTAGGTCTCGAGATTGACGAACTGGCGCTGTCCCGGCGCATGGTCCATCAGCGAGGCCAGTTTGACCCGCTCGTCGCCATCGAAATTGGCGAAAGCCCGCAAGCAATCCGGCGCCGAGACCTCGCAGCGCAGGTGCAAGAAATGGTCGGCCCGCAACCGGTCTTTCGCGACGCTGTCCTCGATCGCGCCGGCGAGCTTGCGGATGTCGTCGCAGGTAATATCCGCGTCCTCGTCCATGCCGACACGCAAAGCGTCGAGCACGGTGGTGATGCCGGCGGTGGCCACCTGCGCGTCATGGGCAAGGACGGCGGCGATCGGGTTCCAGCGCACTTTCGGGCGCGGCGCATAGTGGCCTTCGAGATGGTCAGTGTGCAGCTCGACCAGGCCGGGAATGATGTAGTCGCCGCCCATGTCCTCGCCGCCCATGCCCCCGCCGGTGTGGCCGGTGCCGGCGTCGACGCCGGAGATAAAACCGTCGCGCAGCACGAGCGACCCTTCGACGATCTCGTCGGCAAGCACGATGCGGGCGTTGTGGAGAACAGTTTCGGCGGTCATTTCAGGCGGTCCCTGGTTACTCGGACGAATTGCGGTTAGGCGGTTTTTCGGGCAGCGCGGCGGCCGAGCGCATGATGCGAAAGCACCATGAACGGAGCGCCCGGTTCGGTTTCGACGAACAGCGTCAGCGCATCCACCAGCACCGGCTGCTGCAGCACATCGGCGAACAGGCTGTCGATTGCCGCGCGCAGACGTTGGCTTTCCTGCGGCCCGGCCCGGCCGGACAGCGTCATGTGGAAGCGAAAGGTCTCGAACACGTAGGGGTAGCCCCACTGACAGAGATTGCGGAACTCGGCCGGTTTCAGCGAATCCGGGCTGCGCCGTTCGATTTCCGCTTCGGTGAGCGGCGCGCGAAAACGGTCGAAGCTAAGCACGACATCATCGGCGAAACGGTTGAGCGGCGGCAGCGGACCTTCCGGCACCAAAGCGAAGAAACCATCGATCTGGCTGACGACCAGGCGCGGGATGGTGACCGTCGGCGTTGCTTTGGCAAAGGCGTCCAGCGCCGCGCGCAACGAGCTTTCGGTTTCGTTGGCGGCCAACCGGAAGGGCGCTTTCAGCGTCGCATGAAAACCGTAGCGCCGCGCCGATGCGGTGTGAAAGGCGACTTCGGCCGCCGACAGCTCGCCCACCGCCTCGACCGGCCTGGTGGCGGCGCCAAAGGGGTCGCGACCCAGCCAGTTGGCGGCGATCCGCGCCAACGGCTCGTCCTGCCTCGGGGTGAAATAGATGGCGTAGCGCATCGAAAAAAATCCTCGTCAGCCCGCTGCCATAGGTGATTTCCATGACGGATTGACGAAGCTTATGCGAGTTTTCGAAGGCAAATCGACCCCATGGATCGTTAGCCGACGATTTTTCTTCCGGCGCAAGCGAAGGCCGATCAGGCCTTCATGAGCCATTCGTGCTCGGGCGCGTTGTGGAACTTCCACGTCCGCTTCGGCCCGGCCATGACGTTAAGGTAATAGAGGTCGTAGCCGTGACAGGCCGCGCACGGATGATAGCCCTTGGGCACCAGCACGACATCGCCGTCCTCGATCGCCATCGCCTCGTCCAGTTCGCGGGCGCCCGACTTGTCGGCGTCGGTGTAGACGCGCTGGAAGGCAAAGCCCTGCGGCGGGTTGAGGCGGTGGTAATAGGTTTCCTCAAGATAGGATTCGGCCGGCAGATTGTCCTGATCGTGCTTGTGCGGCGGGTAGCTCGATGTGTGGCCACCGGGCGTGATGACCTCGACCACCAGCAGCGAGTCGGCGGGCTTGCCCTCGGGCAATATGTTGGTGACGTAGCGCGTGTTGGTGCCTTTGCCCCGAGTCTCCTGGCCGAGGTCGTCGGGTGCGATGACGCGAACGGGCAAGCCGCCGCCCAGGCCCGGCGCCGAGCAGACCGCGAGTTCGAGATCGGTGTCGGCGGTGACCGACCAGTCCGAACCCTCCGGAATATAGACCGACCACGGCTTGCCCTCGAAGGGCGACATGCGCTCGCCGAGCAGGCCAAGTTCCCGGCCGCCGGCCCTTGCCGTGCCCTTGCCGGTGACGAACACCAGGCAGACTTCGCGATCCTGCGTCTTGCCGGATGCGGTCTCGCCCGGCTTCAGGCGGTGCAGGTCGAAGCCGACATAGGTCCATCCGGCGCTTTTGGGCGTGACATGGGCGACGCGGCCATGGCCCTTGTCGGCTTTGACGAGCAGTTTCGACATGTTTTGTCTCCTATCGCAAGTCTTCGAGGTCGGCCTCTCAACTTCGTCATCCTAGGGCGAAGCAGGAGCGAAGCTCCGTCGCGAAGACCCTAGGATGACGAAGCTAGGGACGTTCCGACCAATCACCGACGTAGGCGATAAGCCAGGTGTCGAGTGTCCGACCCGCAAGCTCCTTCCGAGCCGCGGCCGCTTCATTCCTTCGGTTCGGCGTCCGCCTTCGCTTCGCCGGTCTTCGGTCGATCAGGCGCAGCCTTGCTCTCCTCCACCGGCTTGTAAAGATAGAAGAACTGCCACACCGCGTAGCCAGCAAAGCCGAGCGCGATAACACCCCAGAACGGCGTGCCGGAGGCGAATTCTATTCCCGCCCAGATCACGCAGACGGCGACGACGGCAACGCGCCGCCACAGCGGCCGGAAGAACGGGTGCTCGTAATCCTTCATTGGATCGCCTCAGGCATTGGGAAAACCCTGCGTTTCCACCGTGTAGCCGGCCGCCGTCATCACCCGCATCAGCTCCCTGTAACCCACTTGGGCCATCTTCAGCGGCGGGTTCTTTTTCGGGTCCTGCTCGGCCTCGACGACGAACCAGCCTTCATAGCCATGGTCGGCGAAGCGCTGCACGATGGCGCCGAAATCGAGCGAACCGTCGCCAGGCACCGTGAAGGCACCGAGCGCCACGGCGTCGAGAAAGGACTGCTTCGTGCGGTCGAGCCCGTCGATCACGCCCATGCGCACATCCTTCACATGGACATGGCTGATGCGCTTGTGGTGGTTGTCGATGGCGCGCAGCACATCGCCACCGGCAAAGGCGAGATGCCCTGCATCGAGCAGCAACGGAATGCCTTCGCCGGAATGGCGCATGAAGGCATCGAGCTCCGGCTCGGTCTCGACCACCGCCGCCATGTGATGGTGATAGGACAGCGGCATGCCTTGCTCTGCGCACCATTCGCCGAACTCGGTGAGGCGCCTGGCATAGGCCTTCATTTCGTCGTTCGACAATTTCGGCTTGGTGGCGAGAGGCTTGGAGCGATCACCCTGGATCGAGCGGCCGACCTCGCCATAGACGATGCAAGGCGCATTCACCGCCTTGAACAGGTCGATCATCGGCTGGATGCGATCCCTGTTCTTGCCCATATCCTCATCAACCAGCGTGCCGGAGAACCAGCCGCCGCACAGCGTCACGTCGGCCTTTTTCAGGATCGGCAGCATGATTTCGGGCTCGTTTGGGAAACGCCGGCCCATTTCCATGCCGGTGAAGCCGGCAGAGCGCGACTGGCGCAGGCACTCTTCCAGCGAGACGTCGTCGCTGAGTTCGGCAAGATCATCGTTCCACCACGCAATGGGGGACATGCCCAGTTTGGCTTTCAAGTTTTAGCTCCGGTTTCTTGTTCACCCTCCCGTTGTGGGGAGGGTCGCTGCGAAGCAGCGGGGTGGGGTGCGGCGCCAGACCCCCACCCGGACCTTCGGTCCGACCTCCCCACAAGGGGGAGGTAGGGGGCAGCGCTGACTTAGCATCAATCGCCAATAGTCTGCATCTGCCGCTTTTCGTCATAGGCCTTGCGGGCTGCGTTGACCTGCGGCCGTGCGGAGACTTCCGGCACCGCGACATCCCACCAATGGCCGCCGGCATCGGTGGAAATCAGCGGGTCGGTGTCGATGACCAGCACGGTGGTGCGGTCGTTGGTTTTCGATTTTTGCAGCGCGGTCTCCAGGCCGGTGATCGACGGCACCTTCTCGGCAATAGCGCCCATGCTCGCCGCATGCGCGGCGAAGTCGATGTCGGGCAGGATCTCGTGGCGCGCGTCCTTCAGGAGGTTGTTGAAGTTGGCGCCGCCGGTGGCCATCTGCAGCCGGTTGATGCAGCCATAACCCCTGTTGTCGAGCACCACTATGGTCAGCTTCAGGCCGAGCATCACCGACGTGGCGATTTCGGAATTCATCATGAGGTATGAGCCGTCCCCGACCATGACGACGACCTCCTGGTCGGGCTTGGCCATCTTGGCGCCGAGCCCGCCGGCAATCTCGTAGCCCATGGTCGAGAAGCCATATTCGCCATGGTACGAGCCGGGCGCGCCTGCCTGCCAGAGCTTGTGCAACTCGCCCGGCAGGCCGCCCGACGCATTCAGCAGCGTTACGCCGGACCCGAGCGCGCGCTGCACGGCGCCGATCACCTGCGCGTCCGAAGGGAAGGCGGCGTTGGTCGACGCCGTCACCTTGGAGGCTTCGGCCTGCCAGGCCTTCTTGCCTTGGGTCGCATTGTCGGTCCATGTCGCCGGTGCTTTCCACTTCCCCAGCGCAGCACCGAGTTCGGCGAGCCCTTCGGCCGCATCGGCGACCAGCGGCAGCGCGCGGTGCTTGCCGGCGTCGAAAGGCTGCACGTTGAGCCCGATGATGGTCTTGCCGGAGTTCTTGAACAGCGCCCACGAGCCGGTGGTGAAATCCTGCAGGCGGGTGCCGATGGCGAGCACGACATCGGCTTCTTCCGCCAGCCGGTTGGCCGCGGACGTGCCGGTGACGCCGACCGCCGCCATGTTGAGCGGATGTGTGTCGGGCAGCGAGGATTTGCCGCCTTGCGTCTCGCAGACCGGAATGCCGGCGCTCTCGGCGAATTTCGCCAGTTCATCCGAAGCCTGCGAATACAGCACGCCGCCGCCGGCGATGATCAGCGGTTTTTTCGCACCCTTCAGCGCGGTGACCGCCGCCGCCAATTCATGCCGGTCCGGACGCGGACGGCGCTGGTGCCAGACGCGCTCGGCGAAAAAGCTCTCGGGATAGTCATAGGCCTCGGCCTGCACGTCCTGGCAGAGCGACAGCGTCACCGGGCCGCATTCCGCCGGATCGGTCAGCACCTGCATGGTCCGCGCCAATGCCGGGATGATCTGCTCGGGACGGGTGATGCGGTCGAAATAGCGCGACACCGGACGGAAGCAGTCATTGACCGTCGCGGTGCCGTCGGAAAAGTCCTCGGCCTGCTGCAGCACCGGGTCGGGAATGCGGTTGGCGAAGACATCGCCCGGCAAAAACAGGACGGGCAACCTGTTTACATGGGCGAGCGCCGCCGCCGTCACCATGTTGAGCGCACCGGGGCCGATCGAAGAGGTCGCGGCCATGAAGCGGCGGCGGAAATTGGCCTTGCCATAGGCGATCGCCGCATGCGCCATCGCCTGCTCATTGTGGGCGCGGAAGGTCGGCAATTCGTCGCGCAGCTGGTACAGCGCCTCGCCGATGCCGGCGACATTGCCGTGACCGAAGATCGCCCACACACCGCCGAAGATGGGCACTCTTCTGCCGTCGATCTCGGTCATCTGCTTGCTCAGAAAGCGGGTCAGCGCCTGCGCCATCGTCAGGCGGATTGTCTTGCTCATGGTGTTTTCCTCCGCAGTCCTCTTGCCGCGCCTTTATGCTGCTTTACGGCCACGCGCGGCAAGCCACGCTTCGGTCAACTGTTCGAAGCGCGCGGCCATGTCGGCGATAGCCTCGTCATCCGTCATCTTGCCGGCCAGCCATTGTTCCGCGGCGTGGACGAAGATGGTGCGGCCGACGGCAAAGCCCTTGACGATCGGCGCCTTGGCGGTGGCGGCAAAGGCCGCTTCCAGTTCGTCCTGCGGCGCTTCGAGACCCAGCAGCACGACGCCGCGGCACCACGGATCATGCTTCAGGATCACCGCTTCGATCTTGGCCCAGGCGCCGGCCGACGCCTGCGGTTCGAGCTTCCACCAGTCCGGCTTGATGCCAAGCGCATAGAGTTCTTCCAGGGCGCGCGGGATCGTCGTGTCATCGAGCTTGCCGTGCTTGCCGGCGATGATCTCGACCAGAAGCTCCCGGCCGACCTTCCGCGCGGCTTCGAACAGCGAGCGCAGCTTCTGCTGCTGCTCTTCCTTGAGCGCTGCCGGATCGTCGGGGTGATAGAAGCACAGGCATTTGATGCAGTGGTCGACCGGCCATTCCACCAGTTGCGAGCCGATGTCCTGCGAGAACTCGAAGCGCAGCGGCCGGGAGCCCGGCAGTTCGACGGGACGGCCGAGCCAGGCAAAGGGGTGGCGGGCGAACTCGAACATCGCCTCGCGACCGTGCTTCTCGTCGATCAGCATGCCATAGCCGTCGCGGCCGGCGGCGACTTTCGCCGCGGCCTTGACCGCCAGCACCTTGAAATCGCGGATGCGCGCCGGATCGGCGCCGGTCTTTGCCGCGACGTCCTCGAGCTGCACACGGTGGTCGCAGGCGAGCGCCATCATCGAGGGGATATCGCGGCGGCGGGTCGTCGCCCAATGGATGTGGTTGATCGCCTCGTCCTTGCGCAGAGCGAGATGCTTGCTGCCGTTCTTGAGGAAGAACTGCAATTCCTCGAAGGTCGGATATTCCGGCGCGCAGAGCAGCCGCGACACGGCGAAGGCGCCGCAGGCATTGGCCCAGGTCGCCGCTGTCGCATGATCTTCGCCACCCAGCCAGCCGCGCAGGAAACCGGACATGAAGGCATCGCCCGCGCCCAGCACATTATAGATCTCGATCGGAAAGCCCTTGCCGACGATACCGTCTTCCAGATCGTCGCTGATCGGCCCGTCATAGACGATGCAGCCCATGGCGCCGCGCTTCAGTACGATGGTTGCCTTGGACAGCGCGCGGATCGTCTTCAGCGCGCTCAGGCAATCGTCGGCGCCCGAGGCGATCATGATCTCTTCCTCGGTGCCGACGATGAGGTCGCAATCGGGCAGCACCGTCTTCAGCTGGGCCGAGACGCGGTCGGATTTGACATAGCGCTCAAAACCCTCGGCATGGCCGGCGAGTCCCCAGAGGTTGGGGCGGTAGTCGATGTCGAACACCACCTTGCCGCCCCTGGCCTTGATGATGCGGATCGCCTTGCGCTGGGCGGCGTCGCTGTTGGGTCGGGAAAAATGCGTGCCGGTGACGACGATGGAACGAGCCGAGGCGATGAAGGCTTCATCGATGTCTTCTTCGGCGAGCGCCATGTCGGCGCAGTCGCTGCGATAAAAGATCATTGGCGAGACGCCTTCGCTCTCGACCGAAAGCAGCACCAGGGCCGTCAGCCGTTCCTGGTCGGTCTTGAGCCCATCGACATTGACGCCTTCGCGCCTGAGCTGCTCGCGGATGAAGCGGCCCATCTGCTCGTCGCCGACGCGGGTGAGCAGCGCCGAGCGCAGGCCTAGTCTCGCCGTGCCAACCGAGATGTTGGCCGGGCAGCCGCCGACCGATTTGGCGAAGGAGGTGATGTCCTCCAGCCGCGAGCCGATCTGCTGGCCGTAAAGGTCGACGGAAGCGCGACCGATGGTGATGACATCGAGCGTCGCCTGTTTGGCGTCCATGGCTTCGCTCATTGGAACCTCCCGTCGGTCTTGTTGTCTTGAGCAACGTAGTTGGGGGACACGCGCGAGCGGCAGCGTGGCGCCGGGAATATGAAATAATAATTCCAATCTATAGTCAATATGGAATGAGCATTCCTTCCGCGAATTCGAGCGCCGGGCGCCGGCCTAGGCTTTGCGCTTCTTGCCCGTGCTGCGCCGCTTCTCGCCGACGCCGACGGTGAGCGCCATGGCCAGCGCCATGGTGGCCGACAGCGAGCGGAAGCCGGCAAAATCGGCCTCGGCAACCTCGAACCAGACCTTGGCGAACTGCGCTAGTGGCGAAAACGAACTGTCGGTGATGGCGATGATCGGCACGCCCTGTTCGGAAATGGTGCGGGCCTCCTCGATGGTGGCCGGCGCATAGGGCGAGAAACTGATGGCAATGACGGCGTCCGCCGGGGTGGCGAAGGCGACCATTTCGGCATTGAGGCCGGCGGCGGATTCGATCAGCTGGTTGCGGATCTTCAGTTTGCCCAGCGCATAGGCGATGTAGCTCGCCACCGGATAGGAGCGGCGCTTGGCCAGGACATAGATGGTCTCGGCCTTGGCCAGCAGCGCAATTGCGTCTTCCAGATGGGCCTCGTCCAGCGAGCGTGAGATGTCGTTGAGCGAAGTGCCGGCGGCGGCGACGAAGCCGTCGAAGATGGCGCGGTGTCCAGCACCCGCATCGGCCTTGGCGCGCAGCGCCTGCAGGCGTTCGTCATAAGAGGAATTGCGCTCGCGCAGCCGCTCGCGAAACACCTGCTGCAGGCTGGTGAAGCCGTCGAAGCCTAGTTGCTGGGCAAAGCGGATCAAGGTGGACGGCTGCACGCCCGCCGAAGCGGCGATGCTGGCGGCGGTGCCGAAGGCGATGTCATCGGGATTGTCGAGCGCATAGGCGGCGATCTGGGCGATGCGCTTGGGCAAGGTTTCACGGCGATCGAGGATCGTGGCGCGCAGCGTCTCGAAGTCGCGAGGTACCCGTTCGTCCATCGTCGCCCCGTCCAAGCTCACCTAAAGCGCGTCGCGGTGAAACGGATGTGCGATGCGCTTTAAGTCTTTGTTTTGATGCATGCCGTTGTCCCAGAACCGCGGCACACTTCTGGGCGACATGCATTAGAGCATGATGCCGAAAAGTGTGCAGCGGTTTTCGGACGACATCATGCTCTCTTTAACTCAAGTGACGTCCTCTCTGCCCCATCATAGCGAGCCTGCGCAAGAAGGCCATAAAAAATGAGGCAGACATTCCATTCGGAGAAGAAATGGACTAATTCATCCATCGATCGCTTCAGGTATTGGGAGAAAGAAATGGTCGGCGTTGGTCTTATCGGCACGGGTTTCATGGGCAAATGCCACGCCATTGCGTGGAGCGCCGTCGGCGCCGTCTTTCCCGATGTCGCCAAGCCGAAGCTGGTCCATCTCGGCGAGGTCAACGAGGAGCTGGCCAAGCGCAAGGCCGGTGAGTTCGGCTTCGCCAAGGCGTCGGGCGACTGGCGTGCCGTCGTCAACGACCCCGAGGTCGATATCGTCTCGCTGACCACGCCCAATCAGTTCCATCCGGAGATGGCCATCGCTATTCTCGAAGCCGGCAAGCATCTGTGGTGCGAGAAGCCGATGGCGCCGAGCTTTGCCGAAGCAGCGGCGATGGCGGCCGCGGCGAAGAAGTCCGGCAAGGTCGCAGCGCTTGGTTACAACTACATACAGAGCCCGGCCATCCGCCACATCGGCGCGCTGCTCGAGGAAAAGATCATCGGCGAGGTCAACCATCTGCGCATCGAGATGGACGAGGACTTCATGGCCGACCCCGAAGCGCTGTTCTTCTGGAAGCATGAGGCCGCATCCGGCTATGGCGCGCTCGACGATTTCGCCGTGCATCCGCTGTCGCTGGTCTCGACGCTGTTCGGCCGCGTCGCAAAAGTCATCTGCGACATGGCCAAACCCTATGTCGACCGCAAGCTGGCCAGCGGCGGCCGCCGTGCGGTGGAGACCTACGACATCGCCAGCGTTTTGATGCATCTGGAAAACGGCATTGCCGGCACGCTGCTGGTCAACCGCTCGGCCTGGGGCCGCAAGGGCCGCATCGCCATACAGATTTTCGGCTCCAAGGGATCGATCCTGTTCGACCAGGAGCGGATGAACGAAATCCAGCTCTACGTCACCGCCGATCGCCCGACCGAACAGGGCTACCGCACCATATTGGTGGCGCCGCACCACAAGCCTTACGACGCCTTCCTCCCGGCGCCGGGCCATGGGCTCGGTTTCAACGACCTCAAGATCATCGAGTGCCACGAATTGCTGACGCGGCTTGCCGGCAAGCCGGCACGGGTCATCGAATTTGCCGAAGGGCTGGAGATCGAGCGCACCGTGCACGCGATGGCGAGGTCGTTCGAGGAAGAGCGCTGGGTGGATGTGCGGTAAACCCGCTCGCTTCAGCCTCCAGCGACAGCGTTCGCCTCCCAGCCACTGACCCAGACCTGGCGCAGGCGATCGCCTTCGCCCTTGAAGCGCAGGCCGGTCGCCCGGCAATCCGCGATGCGGTCGCTGCGGAAATTGCGGATGGCCTGGCGCAATTCGCACCAGGCGACGATGTTGGCGGTTTCTGAATAGTAGATCAGCGCGATCGGACGGATCAGCCGCTCGGAGGCGCGGCCGATTTCGTCGCGATAGGACAGGTCGAGCTTTTCCTCGTCGCGGATGGCGCGGCGCACAAGCGCCAGATCGATGGTGCCGATTGCCGGTGCTGCGAACCCCCAGACATGCAGCGCGTTGGCGTCGAACGCCTGGCGCAACGGCGGCGGCACGGCGCTGGCGATCTTGGCGCTGACGCGCTTGGCCGCCTGCTTGAGTTCGCTGTCTCCCGTGCGCTCCAGCAGGGCGAGCGACAAGACGATCGCTTCCATCTCCTCGATCGAAAACATCAGCGGCGGCAGGTCGAAGCCGGGCCGCAATATGTAGCCGATACCGCGCCCGCCTTCGATCGGCACGCGCATTGCCTGCAGTGCGGCGATGTCGCGATAGATCGAACGCATCGTGACTTCCAGCTGCCCGGCGATCATGGCTGCCGTCACCGGCTGCCGCGCCAGCCGCAGGATCTGGATGATCTCGAACAGCCGCGACGCCTTGCGCATTTCCTCTCCCTGATGAAGGCTACTGACACATCCCCGTCAGTTGGGATGATTTATTGGACTGCCTATCAGGTTGAAAATCAACAAATTCCTCAACGGCACCCCAGCAGGAAGCGACAGGCAACTGACATGAGTTACGCGGAAAATCTCTGGCTGTTCTTTATCCTGCTGTCCGGCATCATCATCGTGCCCGGCATGGACATGCTGTTCGTGCTAGCCAACGCGCTCACCGGCGGCCGCGACCGGGGCCTCGCCGCCACCGGCGGCATCATGGTCGGCGGCATCGTGCACACGCTGAACGGCGCCATCGGCGTCGGCCTGCTGATGCATTTCGTGCCGATCCTGTACAAGCCGCTGCTGATAGCCGGCGCCACCTACATGGCCTTCATCGGCATCTCGCTGGTGCGCAGTTCCATCACCGTCGGCCACGACGGGCCCGCCGGCAGCCGTACGGCCTGGAAGGCCTTTCGCCAGGGACTGGTGACCTGCCTGATCAACCCGAAGGCCTATCTCTTCATATTTGCCGTCTATCCGCAGTTCCTGAAGCCGGATTACGGCCCGATCTGGATGCAGGCGACGGTCATGGGCTCGCTGACGATGCTGACGCAGGCCGCCATCTATGGCGGGCTCGCCATCACCGCCGGCCGCAGCCGCAATCTGCTGGTGGCCAATCCGCGGGCGACCGCTTTTGCGGGCCGGGCGGCCGGACTGCTGCTGTTTGCGGTCTCGGTGTTTACGGCATGGGAAGGGTTGAGGGCAGCGTGATCCCGATCAAGCGATGACGCCGCGTTTCTTCGCCTCGGCGCGGCGCTTGCGGATCACTGTCCCGGTCTTTTCGTCGCCGAGGGCGGCAGCTACCCCGTCCGCGAGACCGATGACGTCATGACCGCCTCACGCCTTCGCCCAAGACGACGAGAAGCTCGTCCAATTGCTCGAACGTCTCGCCCATCGCATCCGCCGCCCCGGTACCGGCTGCGTCGAGAGCCTCCTCCGAGGGATAGAGTTCGTGCATGACCAGCAGCGTCTTGCCACCCTTTTCCTCGAAGGTCAGCGTGGTGACGGGTCCACCGTCACCACCTTCGTCATTGGTCCAGACAAGGCGTGAGTGCGGTGTCACTTCGATATACCTGCCGAAGAATTCGTGAAGGTCCGAGGCGTCGTGGCCGAACACCAGGCGGTACGTGCCTCCGGTACGAGCATCCATCTCACATGAACGCAGGAACATGCCCATCGACTTCGGCACCCACCACTGCTTGAACAGCTCGGGCTTCGTCCACGCCTCGAACACGATGCGCGCCGGACCGTTGACTGTTCGCGTGACGACCAGCTCGCGCTCGGACTTCCGTTCGACCGTCGTGCGGTTGTTCGTGGGCTCACTCTCGGTTCTTTGGCGCATCGGCTTTCTCCTTCCGTTTCAATTCCTCGACAACCTTGTCCAACTCGTTGAAGCGTGCGTCCCAGAGCAGGCGGTGCCGCTCGATCCAGGCCGCCTCTTCCTCCAGTCCGCGCAGGCCGAGCTTGCAGGTCCGCACGCGGCCAACCTTCTGCGTGGTGACGAGCCCCGCCTGCTCCAGGACGCCGACGTGCTTCTTCATGCCCGTGAGGGTCATGTGGAACTTTCCGGCAAGCTCGGTGATCGAAGCGTCTGCGCGTCCGAGCTGCTCCAGAACGCCACGCCGGGTGGCGTCCGAGAGCGCGGCGAACGAGGAATCCAAGTCGGTATACTGAACCATATGGTTCAGTATTTAGCAGACGGGTTGCCGGTGTGCAAGGGGAGCCGCAGCGTCCTTCCCCCGCATCGCCTCGTATCAGGCGGCGCCCGGCCGGCTCTCCATCATGGCGCGGCGGGCTGAGCGGCGCCATTCTACGGCGCCGGCGAGGCCGTGCAGCACCGTCTCTGTGGTCGCCCAGTCGATGCAGCCATCTGTGATGCTCTGGCCATAGACCAGCGGCTTGCCTGATACCACGTCCTGCCGGCCGGCGACGAGATTGCTCTCGATCATGATGCCGATGATACGCTCGTCCCCTGCTGCCACCTGGCCGGCGACATCGGCCGCCACCTTCGGCTGGTTCTCCGGCTTCTTGCTCGAGTTGGCGTGGCTGACATCGATCATCAGACGGGGGGCGACGCCGATGCGGGCAAGTTCGACCGAGGCCGCCTCGACGCTCGCCGCATCGTAATTCGGCTGAACGCCGCCGCGCAGGATGACGTGGCAGTCCTCATTGCCGGTAGTAGTCGCAATGCCGCTGCGTCCGCCCTTGGTGACCGCCATGAAATGATGCGGCTGGGCGGCGGATTTCACCGCCTCGGCCGCGATCCTCAGATTGCCGTCGGTGCCGTTCTTGAAGCCGACCGGGCAGGACAGGCCGGAAGCCAGTTCGCGGTGGATCTGGCTCTCGGTGGTGCGCGCGCCGATGGCGCCCCAGGCGACGAGGTCGGCAATGTATTGCGGCGTCGTCATGTCGAGGAATTCGGTCGCTGCGGGCAGGCCGAGATTGTTGACCGCCGACAGCACGTTGCGCGCCATCCTGAGCCCCTTGTCGATGTTGAAGCTGCCGTCGAGGTCGGGGTCGTTGATCAGGCCCTTCCAGCCGACGGTCGTGCGCGGCTTTTCGAAATAGACCCGCATGACGATCTCCAACCGGTCGGACAGGGTCTCGCGCAGCGCCACTAGCCGGCTGGCATAGTCAACGGCTGCGACCGGGTCGTGGATCGAACACGGGCCGACGATGACAAGCAGCCGGTCGTCGGTGCCGTTCAAGATGGCATGGGTGGCGTTGCGTGAGGCGCTCACGGTGCGCGTTGCCGTCAGCGTGCGCGGGATCTCCCGCATCACCTGGTCCGGCGTGCTCAATTCTCGGATTTCCTTGACCCGAAGATCGTCTGTGGTGGTCAACACGGCTTTCTGCTCCTGTTTTTAGGGAGACCTGCCGGCTGATACAAAAAAGCCGCCAGGTCTGGCGGCTGTTCGGACTTGTTGCTGCAATCTTCAGATCGAGCGCAATCCTCCCGCCGCCAGCGAGCTCGTAAAGTACCAATAGGTGGCGGTCAGGTTGATCATGAGGCTCATATAGTCGATGCGGGGGTGTTTGTCACGTGGGGTATGCGGAGACAATTCGGGATGGGCCGAATCCTCGCGATTTCGTCATCCCTGGGCGGAGCAGGAGCGAAGCTCCGTCGCGGAGACCCTGGGATCCATTCCGTGACCTGGGCCGTGGAGTGCGGCGGAGCAGAATTCTGGACCGTAGCAGCGCTCTGAAGTCGCGGCGTGGATCCTCGGGTCTGCGCTGCGTCGCTACGCTCCTTGCTCCGCCCGTGGATGACGAAGTGCCGGCGGTTCGCCAATCGCCAACACGTATAACGCGGAGCGGCTCATGCGGTCCAGGGATCGAAGAGTTCAAGCCCAAAGCCTTCGAAATCTTTCGTATTGCACGTTGCCAAGGTGAGCTCGTGCGCAATTGCAGTGGCTGCGATCAGGCCGTCCATCGACGACAGACCACGACCGCGGCGCTTCGCAAGACCCATCAGGTCGCCCCAGGCAAGGCAACCGCATCGTCCACCGGCAAAACCCGCTGTTCGAAGCGCTGGGGCAGGTCCCGGGCGAGCCATTCGGCCAGCGCCTCGCGTTTGCGGCCCTCCTCCATCAGAGAGACGCCGCGCTGGATCTCGGCGATCGACACTACGCTGATGAAGGAGCGGTCCTCATCAAGCTCGTCCAGCCAGCCCAGGACACGTGCGTCAGGCGCTGGCCTCGTCACCTCGGACAGGACATTCGTGTCGAGCAGCAGTCTCACGGCGGCAGGTCACGCGGTTCGTCGCGCTGACGTTCAAGGTCGAGATCGGCGCCGCGCAGCGGCGAGTCCAGCAGGAACTCGGCAAGCGTACCCTTGCGTGCGATCTTGCGCTGCCATTCCTCGGCCGAGACGACAACCACGCTTGGTTTGCCGTTCTTGGTGATCGTCTGCGGCGAGGACTGTGCGCGCTCGATGACCTCGGAGAGCCGGGCTTTTGCCCCGGCAACCGTCCAGTTGGTGCCTTTGGATGACGTTAGCATCGCATCCCTCGTGACTATCATGACTATCATGACTATCTGGGAATGGCGATGTTGCTGCAACAGGGTTTGAAACTACTCCGGCGAGGTCCCCGCGACGTTCTGGTCATAGTCGACCAGCGAGCCGGTCATGACACCGGATTGCGGGCTGGCCATGTAGCTGATCAGCCGCGCCAGTTGGTCGGGCTTCACCAGTTGGCCCATGGGCTGGCCGGCCTCTGCCTTTGCCAGCCAGTCGTCGGAGGCACCGTGCCATTTCTTCTGCACGATGTCCTCGCCCTCGGTGTCCATCCAGCCCGGCAGAACGGCGTTGCAGCGGATGCGGTTGAAACGATAGGCGTTGGCGACGTTCTTGGTCAGCGTCGCCAGCGCACCCTTGCTCGAGGAATATGGCGCCAGGAAGGACTGGCCGCAATGCGCCGACATAGACAGCACGTTGACGATCGAGCCCGGCGCCTTCTGGTCCAGGAGATGGGCCACCACGCCCTGCATCAGGAAGAACGGGCCGCGCACGTTGGTCTGGAAAATCTGGTCGAAGGTCTCCTCGGAGGTTTCGACCAGCGACCCGCGCGCGGAGGTGGCTGCGGCGTTGACCAGCGCGTTGATGGTGCCGAAATGCGAGACGGCGGTGGCGACGGCACGCTTGCAGTCGGCCACCTTCGAAACGTCGGCGCTGATGAAGATCGCGTCGACGCCGGCGTTGTTGAAGTGGGCGACCGCCTTGTCGCCCTTCTCCTGCGAACGGCCGATGAGCGCCAGCGCCTTGCAGCCCTCGTCGGCCAGCGCTTCGGCGACGGCAAAGCCGATGCCTTGCGCGCCGCCGGTGACGATAGCGCGCGTGTTCGAATTGCGATCGGCGGATGTGCTCATCGCTCTGCTCCTGTGCCTTGGTTCCGGTTCTTACTTGTCGAGACGGACGGTCTTGCCTGATGTCGCCGACTTCAGCGCGGCATCGGCCAGCTTCAGCGCCACGAGGCCGTCGGCGCCGCTCGGCGATGCCTTCTTGCCCGAGGTTGCAGCAGTGATGAAAGCGGCAATCTCGATGGCGTAGGCGTCGAGATAGCGGGTCATGAAGAAGTCGTGCAGCGGCGGGCGCGTATAGCCCTTCTCATTGGCGACCTCGATCGACACAGGCCGCTGGTTTTCGGCGGCGACCATGCCCTTGGAGCCATGCACCTCGATGCGCTGGTCGTAGCCATAGGTGGCGCGGCGCGAATTGGAGATGACGGCCTGCTTGCCGGACGCGGTTTCGAGGATGACGCTGACCGAATCGAAATCGCCGGCCTCACCGATCTTCTTGTCGACCAGAACCGAGGCATGGGCGCTGACCGCGACCACCTCTTCGCCGAGCAGGAAGCGCGCCATGTCGAAGTCGTGGATGGTCATGTCGCGAAAGATGCCGCCGGAGCGCTTGATATAGTCGATCGGCGGCGCACCGGGATCGCGCGAGGTGATGGTGACCATCTCGACCTTGCCGATCGCGCCGTCGTCGATCGCTTTGCGCACGGCGGCGAAATGCGGATCGAAGCGGCGGTTGAAACCGACCATCAGCGTCGCCTTGGCCTTGTCGACCACGGCCAGGCATTTCTCGACACGCTTGACGTCGAGGTCGATCGGCTTCTCGCAGAAGATCGCCTTGCCGGCCTTGGCGAAACGCTCGATCAGATCGGCATGGGTGTCGGTCGGCGTGCAGATGACCACGGCGTCGACGTCCTTGGCCTTCTCGATCGCGTCGATGGTGCGCACTTCGGCGCCATAGGCGGTTGCCAACTCGGTCGCGGCCTTTTCAAAAGCGTCGGCAACGGCCACCAGTCTGGCCTGCGGGTTGGAGCCGACGGCGCGGGCATGGACCTTGCCGATGCGGCCGGCACCGAGGAGGGCGAAACGAACAGTCATGGGGTATTTCCTCTAGGGGGATGGGTTCGAGAGAGTTGTGTCTCCACCTTCCTTTTGAGAAAGGTGGCAAGATAATTTTTCGAGCACGCCAGAAAACAGGATGACCATCCTGTTCAGGCCGCGAGTTCCGCCTCCCCGGTTTTGGCGCCGGTGATGTAGGAGACGATGTCGTTGCCGTCGGTGTTTTCCTTGCGCAGGTTGGCGACGATGCGGCCGCGCCGGAAGACGACGATGCGATCGCACAGGTCGAACACCTGGCGCATGTTGTGGCTGATCAGGATCAGCGGCTCGCCATTGTCCTTCAGCGTGCGGATGATGTTTTCGACCTGCGCCGTCTCCTGCACGCCAAGGGCTGCCGTCGGCTCGTCCATGATGATCAGCTTGGAGGCGAAGGTCGCGGTCCGGGCGATCGCAACGCACTGGCGCTGGCCGCCCGACATGTGACGGATGGTGTTGGACAAATTGGGGATTTTCACTGCCGTGCGGATCAGCGCCGCCTCGGTCGCCTTGCGCATGTATTTGCGGTCGAGGATCGAGAACGGGCCGAGGTTGAACAGCACCTTTTCGCGGCCGAGGAACAGGTTCGACGGCACGTCGAGATCGTCGGCCAGCGCCAGATTCTGGAACACGGTCTCGATGCCCGCCGTGCGCGCTTCGATCGGCCCGGCGAAATTCACTTCCCTGCCGTCGAACCAGATCTGGCCGCTGGTGCGTTGCTCGACGGCGGTGATCTGGCGCACGAAGGTCGATTTGCCGGCGCCATTGTCGCCCATGATGGCGACATGCTCGCCCTTGCGCAGCTCGAAATTGGCGCCTTCCAGCGCGTGCACGCCGCCATAGCGTTTGGTCAGGTTTTCGGTCTTCAGGACGATGTCTGTCGTGGAGATATCTGGCATGGTCAAGCCCTCAATGCCCGCATGCGCTGGCGCCATTGGTCGAGAACGACCGCGCCGACGATGATCACGCCCTTCACCATCTCCTGATAGTAGGCGTCGAGGCGCAGGAAGGTGAAGCCGGAAATGATGACGCCGAAGATCAGCGCGCCGATCACCGTGCCGACGATCGAACCGCGGCCGCCCGACAAAGAGACGCCGCCGATGACCGCCATTGCGATGGCGTCGAGCTCGTACATGACGCCCATGCCGGACTGTGCTGTCAGGTTCTTGGAGGAGAGCACGACAGCGGCCAGCGCGGCGAGGATGCCGGCAATGACATAGACGAGGATCTTGTGGTTGGCGATCTTGATGCCCGACATGCGCGCGGCATCCTCGTTGGAGCCGATGGCGTAGCAGTGCTTGCCGTAGCGTGTGTAGGTCATGATCAGCTGGAACAGCACCGCCAGCGACAGGAAGATGATGACCGGCATCAGCCCCTTGCCGATTCCAGCGAAACTTTCGGTCGGAAACGAGATCGGCTGGCCCTTGGACCACCATTTGGCAATGCCGCGCGCGGTCACCATCATGCCGAGCGTGGCGATGAACGGTGGAATGCGCGTATAGGCAATCAAGGAGCCGTTGACGAGACCGGCGAGCAGACCGCAGCCGATGGCGACCAGTACCGGCACGATCACCGGCAGGTCGGTCCAGCCTTGCGCCAGGAACATCGCCTTGGGGTTAGGGTTACCGTTGACCGTCGCCACCTGGGCAAAACTCATGGCGATCATGGCGGTGGCGCCGACGATCGAGCCCGAGGACAAGTCGATGCCGCCGCAAATGATCACCTGCGTGACGCCGATGGCGATGATGCCGACGATCGACACCTGCAGGATGATGATCTGCAGGCGGGCCTCATTGAAGATCCCGGCGACGTTGTCGCGCGTGTTGAACAGGAAGCTGTCGCCAAGAAAGATGCGGCCGATCAGTTCGAAGATGACGACCAGAATGACCAGCGCCAGGAAGACGTTGAATTCGGCCGGCCATGTCCGCCTCTTCGCGTCATAGCTGACCCCGCCGACGCCATGAGATGTCTGTGACATGCCTTGTCCTCCGTGAGGCCGCATTTGCCCTTCCGCCCCTCAGGGCGGTGGGGAAAACGGGAGCGGCGCGGTTGCGCCGCTCTCTTGTTTGTTTGTCGCAATTCCGGACGGAAAACCGCTTCACACTTTTTCCTGGAATTGCTTACGCGTGAGTTGCCGGCTCAGTTCTTCTTCAGGAACTTGTCGATGTTGGCCGGCGTAACCAGCTGGAAGGGCACGTAGACCTTGTGCTCGACCTTCTCGCCCTTGGCGAGCTTCAGTGCCGCGTCGAGCGCGCCGGCGCCCTGGCCGGCCGCATCCTGGAACACGGTGGCATCGAGGTCGCCGGCCTGCATGGCGGCAAGCGCGTCCTGCGTGGCGTCGACACCGCCGACGACGACCGTCTTCATGTCGATGTTGGCGGCCTTCATCGCCTGGATGGCGCCGATGGCGCTTTCGTCATTGTTGGCGATGACGCCGTCGAACGGCTTGCCGGTTGACAGCCAGTTGGTCATCAGGTTCTGCGCTTCGTCGCGGTTCCAGTTCGAAGTCTGCTTGTCGATGATCTTGATGAAGCTGCACTCCGGCGTGGCGATCACCTCTTCGATGTCCTTGGTGCGCTGCACGGCGGCCTGGTTGGAAAGCTCGCCCATGATGACATAGACATTGGCTTCCTTCTTGCCGGCCTCGGTGAACAGGCGGCAGACTTCCTTGGTCTCGAGCGTGCCTGAATCGGCCTCGTTCGACGCGACGAAGGCCTGGTTGTCCGGCAGCGTGTCGACATTGACCGGCTGGCGGTTGACATAGACCAACGGGATCTTGGCGGCTGCGGCGGCGTCCGACATCGCCTGCGTGGCCGAGGTGTCGACCGGGTTGACGATGATGGCGTCGACGCCCGAGGCGGCGAAGTTCTTGATCTGGTCGAGCTGCTTGGCGACGTCGTTCTGCGCGTCCTCGACCTGCAGTTCCACGCCGCTCATGCCCTTGGCCTGCTCGATCATGCCGTTGCGCAGCACGGTGAGGAAGTTGTCGTCGAACTTGGCCATCGACACGCCGACCTTGGCGGCAAAAGCGGACGAACTCATCAGCGCCGCAAAGGCGACGCCCAAAATCAGTTTCTTCATTGTGTTTCTCCTCCACATTGGTGTCCGGCTGCACCGATCTACCCGGAATCCCCGATAGCCCGAGGAATCTCTCCCTGATGCCTTCCTGTTCCGTATGGCGTTTTGTCCAAGGGATGGAACGCCAGGCTCCCAGTTTGAAACAGATGTTCCGGAACGAAAGAACCAAAATACCAATCTGATGAAATATTTATTCCATTTTTTCGCGAGACGTCAAGAGCGATTCCTAAGTCGGAAAGCGGATTTTCGGTCGCCGCGCCGCAATTTCACGTCGAATCAAGGCCGACAGCGGCCCAGGCCGAGTCTGAAGGCAGAATCTGATAGATTCTATCATCGCCGGGAGAGCCCACGCCGAACGGGTCGGCGCGGCAGAACGCGTTAGATATTTTCCGGCAGATAGATGTCGAAGGGCAGAAAGGTCTGGCCCGGCGCGTTGGCGGCGCCGGCCTCGATGGAATGCGCCATCAGGTCGACAAGCTCGCGGCACAAGGCGGCGAGCGGCGTCGAGATCACCATTGTCAGGATGTTGTCGGCGAGTGCCGCGCGCGATTCGGCGTTGATCTCGTTGCAGACGACCACCGGCATGTTTGCGGGCTTCGCTGCGCGCAGCGCCGAGACCGCGCCTTCCATCCCGCCGCCGGCGACATAGCAGCCGGCAAGATCCGGATACCGCACCAGGAGATCGATCATCGCATCGTGGGTGACCTGGTTGGCTTCCAGATTGACCAGCGTTTCCATCACCGTGAAGTCCGGCGCATGTTCGCGGAAGAAGGAGCGAAATCCGATCTCGCGCAGTTCATGGCCGTGGAAGCGATGACTGCCGACGAAAAGGGCGACCTTGCCGGGGTTCTTTGCCGCCCTGGCGATCATCCAGGCCGCGGTGCGACCGACCTTGCGATTGTCGAGGCCGACATATCCCTCACGGATGCCAGCGGCAAAGTCGGACAGCAGCGAGAAGACAGGTTGCCCCCTCGCTTTCAGCGACTCCACGACCGCCGTCAGCGTCGGATGGTCCGGACCGACAACGGCGATTGCTCTGGATTTCGCTGCCAGCTTGCGCATCTGGGCGGCGATCTCGTCGGCGGCTAGCGAGCTGGCGAAATCGATGGTGGCGACGCCGCGGAAGCGCTGCGATTGCGAGACCGCCATTTCTAGCTCCCTCGCGAAATCGCCGTAAAAAACATCATTGCCCCGCAGCAGCAGAAAGCCGAGGCGGTATTCCGGCAATTCCTGGCGCATGCGCCGCTTGATCAGCCCGGCGGCGTGGTAGCCGATGCCGGTCGCCGCCTCATAGACGCGGCGCGCGGTTTCCTCGCGCACCGGCAGCCGGTTGTTCAGCACCCTGTCGACAGTGGCGACGCTAACGCCGGAGATGCGCGCCAGATCGGTGATGGTTGGCCGTTTTGCCATGACTGTCCCGCATGAGTGCCTGCAACTGCTTACATCGTTCTGATGGAAAATGATAGAAACTATCTTTGTGATATTGAGACTATCACCGCATGGCGCTATTTTGCGCTCGGACACAGGCGCCTGTAATGGACATATCCGTCCTGACGGATGCTGTGGCCGACGGAGGCAGCCCCTATGGAAGCGACACTATCCACACCACCGTCCCGGCGCGACTACAGCCTGATCGGCCGCGACGCCAAGCTCGCCGTCGAGACCGGCCTGTCGGCGGCCGAGTGGTATCACACCGATATTCCGCGCAAGCAGATGAAGGAGCTGATGCAGCGCTCCGATGGGCCGGCGATCCGCGACACCACGATCTGGCTCGCCGCGCTGATCCTGAGTGCCGCCGGCGGCGCCTGGTTCTGGGGCAGCTGGTGGTGCGTGCCGTTCTTCTTCGTCTATGGCGTGCTCTACGGCTCCTCCACCGACTCACGCTGGCACGAATGCGGCCACGGCACCGCCTTCCGCACCCAGTGGATGAACGACGCGGTTTACCAGATCGCCTGCTTCATGATCATGCGCAATCCGGTGACCTGGCGCTGGAGCCACACCCGCCACCACACCGACACCATCATCGTCGGCCGCGACCCGGAAATCTCGGTGATGCGCCCGCCGGACCTGTTGCGCGTCGCGCTTGCTTTCGTCGGCGTGATCGACGCCTGGAAGGCGATGTCGGACATGCTGCGCAACGCCGCCGGCAATATCAGCGCGGCGGAAAAGACTTTTATCCCCGAACAGGAGCAGCCTAAAGCCATTCGCATCGCCCGAATCTGGACGGCCATCTATGCCGTCACCATCGCGATCGCACTGTATTTCGGCTCATGGCTGCCGCTGATGCTGGTCGGGCTGCCCCGGCTCTACGGCGCCTGGCATCATGTCATGGTCGGCCTGCTGCAGCATGGCGGGCTCGCCGAAAATGTCGTCGACCACCGGCTGAACAGCCGCACCGTCTACATGAACCCGGTCAGCCGCTTCATCTACTGGAACATGAACTATCACGTCGAACACCACATGTTCCCGATGGTGCCCTATCATGCGCTGCCCAAACTGCATGCGCTGATCAAGCACGATCTGCCGGCGCCGACGCCGTCGATCCTGGCCGGCTACCGCGAGATGATCCCGGCCTTTTTGCGCCAGCTGCGCAACGAGGACTATTTCCTCAAGCGCGAATTGCCGCCGACGGCGCGGCCGTACCGCGAGGAATTCCACAACGACGTCGTCGCCGCCGCGGCGGAATGATCGCGCGATTAAGCTTTTGTTTTGACGCAACTCCGAACGGAAAACCGCAACGCACTTTTCCTGGAATTGCTTTTGGGAGGAACACATGAGCGACTGGATCGAAGCCTGCGCCGCCGGCGACATCGACGAAGAAGATGTGATGCGCTTCGATCATGGCGGCCGCACCTTCGCCATCTATCGCAGCCCCGATGACGACTACTTCGCCACCGATGGCCTGTGCACGCACGAAAAGGTGCATCTGGCCGACGGGCTGGTGATGGATGACATCATCGAGTGCCCCAAGCACAATGGCCGCTTCAATTACAAGACGGGGGCGGCACGCGGCGCGCCGGTTTGCGTCAATCTCGCCACGTATCCGGTAAAGGTCGAGGCCGGCAAAGTGCTGATCCAGATCGGGTAGGACCATGCAGGCGGGAATGGTCATCATTGGCGCCGGCGAGTGCGGCGGGCGGGCAGCCCTTGCTCTGCGCGAGCTGGGCTATGACGGGCCGGTGACGCTGGTGGGTGACGAACCCCATCTGCCCTATGAGCGGCCGCCCCTGTCCAAGGACGCAATGACGAGCGACGCGCCCGAGATCAAGACGATCGCCAGCGACGAAATTCTGGCCGAGAAATCGATCCGGCATATCCATTCCGTTCAAGCGGTGGCGATCGACCGCCCGGCGCATATGGTGCGGCTGTCGGACGGTTCGGCCCTGCCCTACGACAAGCTGTTGCTGGCGACCGGCTCGACACCGCGCAAGCTGCCGATGCCGGGATTGGGGTCGCGCTGCGTCTACCTCCGCACCTTTGCCGACGCGCTGGCCATTCGCGCCCACCTCAGCCCGGCAAACCGCATCGCCATCATTGGTGGTGGCTTTATCGGCCTGGAGCTCGCCGCTTCGGCGCGCAAGCTCGGGGCCAGCGTCACGGTCATTGAGGCGCAGCCGCGCATCCTCATGCGCGGGGTGCCGGCGGAGATCGCTGAAATCATCCATCAGGCGCATGAGGCCGAAGGCGTGACCGTGCTCACCGGTCAGGGCATCGCTGATATCGCCGACGACGGCGCTGAGGTGCACATCATGCTCGCCGATGGGCAGGACATCGTCGCCGATCTCGCCGTCATCGGCATCGGCGCCGTGCCGGTGACCGGGCTTGCCGCGGAAGCGGGGCTGACCGTCGATAACGGCATCGCCGTCAATGGCGAACTCCAAACAATCGATCCCGACATCTTTGCCGCCGGCGACTGCTGCTCGTTTCCGCTCGCTGTCTATGCTGGCCGGCGGGTGCGGCTGGAAGCCTGGCGCAATGCGCAGGAACAGGGTGCGCTGGCCGCGAAGAACATGCTGGGCGCCCGCGAAGCGCATGCCGCGGTGCCATGGTTCTGGTCGGATCAGTATGGTTTGTCGCTGCAGATCGCCGGCCTTCCCGACGAGGGCAAAAGCACGGTCCGCCGCGATCTCGGCGACGGTGCTTTTATTCTGTTTCACCTCGCCGAGGATGGCACGCTGGTGGCGGCGAGCGGCATCGGTAGGGGCAATGCGGTTGCTCGCGACATCAGGCTGGCGGAGATGCTGATCGCCAAGCAAGCCAGGCCGGCGCCGAAGGCGTTGGGGTCGCCGGATGTGAAGCTGAAGTCGTTGCTGGCGGCGTGAAGGGCTGACCTACCCTCCCCCTTGTGGGGAGGGTCGCTGCGAAGCAGCGGGGTGGGGGTGCGGCACCGACCCCCACCCGGACCTTTGGTCCGACCTCCCCACAAGGGGAGGTAAAGGGCCCCAGCCCTAAAACAGCGCCTTCAGCTCGTCCAGCTTGTCGTTGACCAGCCAGCCGTAATAATTCTCTTCCGGCAGTTTGACCGTCTCACCCGCCGCGCGGCGCTTGTCGTTCTCTGCTTTCAGCGCATAGGCGCGCTGCTCGGGATTGCCGACATTGTAGAGCGTGGCGGTCAGCCCCGGGTTGCCTGAGATGTCGAAGCCGGCAATGTTTTTGTAGGCGTCGATCGACTTCCTGATCGTCGCTGCGACGTAGGGCAATGTCAGATCCGGATCCATGATGGTCTTGTAGACCCCATTGGGATCGCCGACATCGAGTTCGGGCAGCCCCGACACCTTGTGCACGAGATCGCTCATCTGCAGCGCGGTCAGCGGGTTGAGCTGGCCGAGGCCAAAGGTCTGGCCGGCATAATAGGGCTGGAAGAAGGTGGCGCCGAAGCGGTCGTTGGGAAAGCTGGTGCCGCCGACGGTCTTGCCGCGGAAGGAGCGGTTCCACACCTGCTCGCGGCATTCCCACAGGTCGTAGCTGTCCGACATTGTGCACTTCTTGAATTCCGGCCGCTGCACGAAATCGGTGATGTCCTCGCCGTCATAGGCGAAGGACAGCTTGCTGGAGAGGTAGGAGATCGCCTTGACGTAGTAGGTCTGCAGCCGGTCGTAGGCATCGACATTGTAGGTGTGCTCGCCGACGATGGCGCCGACGATGTGCAAGGGGTTGATGCCGTAAGCGGCAGCCGCCTTCCTGATCTTGGCGCGCAATTCGGCGTCGTTCTGCAACAGAGCGTAGACCTTGCGGTATTTGGCCTGGAAGGTGGTGTTGGTGGCCTGGGTGCGGCGGCTGGAGGCGCCCGGTATGTCAGGCTGCACGACATTGCGGTTGCCCGCCGGCACCAATGTCGCCGCGTCAGCCGCGAACAGCGTCGCCGCCAGCGTCAAGCCGAGAATGAGCAGGATCAGTTTTTTCATGCGCCGCCGCCTAGAGAATTGCCGCGCAAATTAGGTAAAGCTCCCGGTCGAGTCGAGAGCGCCCTTGCAGCCAGCAAGACGAAAGGTGGCCGCATGATACCATCCGGCCACACACGATGATGTTTGCCGGAAATTGGTGCCTAAGCATCGGCCCAAAAATCGAAACCGATTTTTGGAAAGTCCGATGCGTCGATTCAATACTGTTAGAGCGACCTTTGCGCGTCCAAAGGACGCGCGGCGCTCTAACACCGGCGCCGGATGAACCGGCGCCCTCGTTTAAAGGATGAATCGCGACAAATCTGTGTTTCTGGAGAGGTCGCCGACATGCTTTTCCACATAGGCGGCGTCGATGGCGACGCTGGTGCCGTTGCGGTCCGGCGCGTCGTAGGAGATCTCGTCCAGCACACGCTCCATCACCGTCTGCAGGCGTCTCGCGCCGATGTTCTCGACACTGGCGTTGAGGTCGACGGCAATGCCGGCGAGCGAATCGATGGCGTCGTCGGTGAAGGTGAGATCGACGCCTTCGGTCTTCATCAGCGCGATATACTGCTTGATCAGGCTCGCCTCGGTCTCGGTGAGGATGCGAATGAAATCATCCTTCTCCAGGGCCCGCAACTCGACACGGATCGGCAGGCGGCCCTGCAATTCCGGCAACAGGTCGGAGGGCTTCGAGACATGGAAGGCGCCCGAGGCGATGAACAAGATATGGTCGGTCTTCAACGGTCCGTATTTGGTCGCCACCGTGGTGCCCTCGATCAGCGGCAGCAGGTCGCGCTGCACGCCTTCGCGCGAGACGCCGGCGCCCATGCCGCCTTCACGCGAGGCGATCTTGTCGATCTCGTCGAGGAAGACGATGCCGTCATTTTCGGTCGCATCTAGCGCCCGGCGCACGACCTCGTCCTGGTCAAGCAGCTTGTCGGACTCGTCGTTGACCAGCAGCGCGTAGGATTCCTTGACCGTCGTCTTGCGCGCCTTGGTCTTCTTGCCGCCCATCGCCTTCGACAGCATGTCGTTGATGTTGAGCACGCCGATATTGGCGCCCGGCATGCCGGGGATCTCGAAGCCGGGCATGCCGCCGGTGCCGGTGTCGGCAACCTCGATCTCGATCTCCTTGTCATCGAGCTCGCCGTCGCGCAGCTTCTTGCGGAAACTATCGCGGGTCGCCGGGCTAGCCGTCTTGCCGACCAGGGCTTCCAGCACGCGCTCCTCGGCGTTGAGATGGGCGCGCGCCTTGACGTCCTCGCGCATCTTCTCGCGCACCAGGCCGATTGCGATCTCGACCAGGTCGCGGATGATCTGCTCGACATCGCGGCCGACATAGCCGACTTCGGTGAACTTGGTCGCCTCGACCTTGACGAAGGGCGCACCGGCGAGCCGGGCCAGGCGGCGCGAGATCTCGGTCTTGCCGACGCCGGTCGGGCCGATCATCAGGATGTTCTTCGGCATCACCTCTTCGCGCATCTGGCCTTCCAACTGCTGGCGGCGCCAGCGGTTGCGCAAGGCGATGGCCACGGCGCGCTTGGCGTCCTTCTGGCCGATGATGAAGCGGTCGAGTTCCGAAACGATTTCACGGGGAGAGAAGGTGGTCATATCACTAAATTCCACTTTGCCACTGCTTGATGGACTCGAACGGATGCAGCAGCATGATCACGTTGAGTGTCAGATTGTCCCGGATGAGGTAGCCGACACCCAGTTCGAAGATGAGGGCGAGGCCGACGACCACCCATATAGGTAGCTTTCTGGCCATCACAAATCCCAGCATCATGGCCAGTGTGTCGGACACCGAATTGATGATGCTATCGCCATAGTAATCCAGCGAGACGGTGCCGGCGCGGTAGCGCTCGATGATGAACGGGCTGTTTTCCAGGAGCTCCCAGCCGCCCTCGATGACGACGGCGAAAGCCAGGCGCAGACCGATTGGCGAGCGCGGGAACAGGAACCAGGCCAAGGCGTAGAACAGGAAGCCGTGGATGATGTGCGAGAACGTGTACCAGTCGGAAATATGCTGGGAATTCTCCGAACTGTTCACCACACCGTGCCAGAGTTTGACGTAACCGCATGTGCAGATCGGCGTGCGGCCCATGCCGTAAAGCGCGCCGGCCTGGAAGATGAGCAGAGCGAGCACGAGCAGAAGGCCCATCCGCCAGCTGTCTTCGTAGGCCGAATAATTCTTGTCCACGCCCGGTGCCGTCATCAACTCATTCCCCCTCTTGAGCGTCGTCCTCGGCATCGATGGCCATCAGCACGGCGTCGCCATATCTAGAGTGCCTGCGATCAATGACGCGGAATCCGGCCCTTTCATAGGCGCGGATGGCGCGGCCATTGTCGGGATGCGGATCGATGATGACGCGCGGCGCACCTTCCTCGAACAGTTGCTCGACGAATTGCCTGACGATAGCCGAGCCATGACCTTTGCCAACCAGGTCCGGCACGCCGATCGACAGGTCGATGCCGAGCGTGCCGAACGGCTGGTCGGCATAGGGATGGCCATCTTCCAGATGCGGATCGTAGCTCTGCAGATAGGCGATCGGCCTGCCGTCGAGCTCGACGATCAGCGGCTCTACAGAAATTGAGTCAATATGCTCCCGGATTTCGGCGATTTCCGTCTCCGGATCGTCCCACCATTCGGCGACATGCGGCTCGGCCAGCCAGCCGGCGATCATCGGCAGGTCTTTTTCGGTAACCGGTCGAAAATCATAGAGCACCGGCGGGTTAGCCGGCATCGAGCGTTTCGACAACAAAGTTGTTGTTGGTGTAGACGCAAATGTCGGAGGCGATCTGCATCGCCTTGCGGGCGATCTCCTCGGCATCCTTGTCGCTGTCCATCAGCGCGCGGGCAGCGGCCAGCGCATAGTTGCCGCCGGAACCGATGGCCATGACGCCGAATTCGGGCTCCAGGACGTCGCCGGTGCCGGTGAGCGCCAGCGAAACCGACTTGTCGGCCACCAGCATCATTGCTTCCAGCCGGCGCAGATAACGGTCGGTGCGCCAGTCCTTGGCGAGCTCGACGCAGGCGCGCGTCAACTGGTCGGGATATTGTTCGAGCTTGGCTTCCAGCCGCTCCAGAAGGGTGAAAGCGTCCGCCGTGGCGCCGGCGAAACCGGCAATGACATTGCCGCCCTTGCCGATGCGGCGCACCTTTTTGGCGTTGCCTTTCATGATGGTCTGGCCAAGGCTGACCTGGCCGTCGCCGGCGATCACCACCTTGTTGCCCTTGCGCACCGTCACGATGGTCGTGGCGTGCATACTCAGTTCATTGGACATTTTTAGCTCCGATTCGCGCGATCCCGATAAGGCGATTGGCGCGCGGTACGAGTGATTTCGATCGGCCATATGTATGCATGGGGCGGGTGATTGCAAACGGCGTACGCCATGGCCGGTGGCTGTCCGCATCGCAACTGGCAATCGCCGGATCATGCTGCTAGAAGGCTTTCGTTTTCAAGCAAATGACAGCTTGGAACCCCGTCTTGAGTTTCGAACCCCTCAGCCAAGGACAAGGTCATGGCGTCCCGTTCCGCCGAAGTCAGCCGCAAGACCAAGGAAACCGAGATCAGCGTCTCGGTCCATGTCGACGGCACCGGAAAATCCGACATGTCGAGCGGCGTCGGCTTCTTCGACCACATGCTGGACCAGCTGTCGCGCCACTCGCTGATCGACATCACGGTGAAGGCCAAGGGCGACCTGCACATTGACGACCACCACACGGTCGAGGACACCGGCATTGCGATCGGCCAGGCGCTGGCCAAGGCGCTGGGCGAGCGGCGCGGCATCATGCGCTACGCCTCTGTCGACCTTGCCATGGACGAGACGCTGACGCGGGCCGCGATCGACGTGTCGGGCCGTCCGTTTCTGGTCTGGAATGTCGCCTTCTCGTCGCCCAAGATCGGCACGTTCGACACCGAACTGGTGCGAGAATTCTTCCAGGCGCTGGCGCAGAATGCCGGCATCACGCTGCATGTCACCAACCATTATGGCGCCAACAACCACCATATTGCCGAGACCTGCTTCAAGGCGGTGGCGCGCGCGCTACGTTTCGCACTGGAGCGCGACCCGCGCCAGCCGGAAGCGGTTCCCTCCACCAAGGGATCTCTGAAAGGGTAGGCTGATGGCCATCTATGTCGTGATGGAACCGCCAGGCCGCACCGAGGCGGCCGACGCAACCATTTTTGTCCGCGACGGTTTTTCCTGGCTGGCTTTCCTGGTGGCGCCGCTGTGGCTCGCCTGGCACCGGCTTTGGATCGAGGCCGCGCTCGCCTTCGTCGCCATGGGGCTCATCTCGGTGCTCGGCCAATGGCTGGGACTGGACTGGGCCGGCTCCGCACTGTCTTTACTGGTGTCGCTCTATATCGGGCTGGAAGGCCAAGGGTTGCGGCTCGCAGCGCTGCGCCGCGGCGGCTGGCATGAATGGGGCGTCGTCGAAGCCGACAATCCTGACGATGCCGACATCCGCCAGTCACTGGACGCCGAGGCGCTTGCCGATGAGCCGGCGCCGCTGCCGCGCATCGTGCCGGACGCCAGCCTGGCCCGGCCGGCGCAGACCGGGCTGACGCTGGGCCTGAGCCATACGCCGGGAAAAGCCTGAGATGCGGGTCGCGATCATCGATTACGGGTCGGGCAATCTGCGCTCGGCCACCAAGGCCTTCGAGCGCGCCGCGCATGAAGCCGGCATTGCGGCTGCCATCGAGCTGACCGCCGATGCCGAGCGTGTGCGCAGCGCCGACCGCATCGTTTTGCCCGGCGTCGGCGCCTATGCCGATTGCGCGGCGGGCCTGCGCGGCGTCGCCGGCATGTGGGAAGCGGTGGAAGAGGTAGCGATCGCCAAGGCGCGGCCGTTCCTCGGCATCTGCGTCGGCATGCAGCTGATGTCGGAGCGCGGCCTGGAAAAGACCGTGACCAAGGGCTTCGGCTGGATTGCCGGCGACGTCAAGGAGATCACGCCCGCCGATCCGGCACTGAAGATCCCGCAAATCGGCTGGAACACCATCGATCTGGAGCGCAAGCACCCGCTGTTTTCGGGTATTGCGACCGGGCCTAAGGGTCTGCACGCCTATTTCGTTCATTCCTACCATCTCGACGCGACAAGGCCGGACGAAGTGCTGGCCGTCGCCGATTATGGCGGCCCGGTAACGGCGGCGGTCGCGCACGGCAACCTTGCCGGCACGCAATTCCATCCGGAAAAGAGCCAGGCGCTCGGCCTGGCACTGATCACCAACTTCCTGCGCTGGAGGCCTTGAGATGAGCAAGAAGGGCTACTGGATGGCGATGGTCGATGTGACCGATCCGGAAAACTATCCGAAATACATCGCCGCCAACAAAGCGGCGTTCGACAAATACGGCGCGAAATTCCTGACGCGAGGCGGTCAGTCGTCAAGCCCGGAAGGGCCATCCGGCAATCGCCATGTGATCGTCGAGTTCGAAAGCTACGAGGTCGCGCTGGCGTGCTTCCATTCCCCCGAATACCAGGCAGCGCTGAAATTCCGGCGCGCTTATTCGACCTCGCATTTCGCCATTGTGGAAGGGGTCTGAACGGTGATCCTGTTTCCGGCCATCGACCTCAAGGACGGCAAGTGCGTGCGGCTGAAGCACGGCGATATGGCGACCGCGACCATCTACAATGACGACCCTGCGGCCCAGGCCAAGGCCTTCGAAGAGCAAGGGTTTGAATGGCTGCATGTCGTCGACCTCAACGGCGCCTTCAAGGGCCAGAGCGTCAACAGCGCGGCGGTCGGCGCCATCCTCAAGGCGACGAAAAACCCGGTGCAGCTCGGCGGCGGCATCCGCACGCTGGCGCAGATCGAGGACTGGCTCGACCGCGGGCTGGCCCGCGTCATCCTCGGCACGGTGGCGGTGCGCGATCCCGACCTGGTCCGGGAAGCCTGCAAGGAATTTCCTGGAAAGATCGCCGTGGGCATCGACGCCAAGGGCGGCAAGGTGGCGGTCGAAGGCTGGGCCGAGGCCTCCAGCCTCGGCGTCATCGAACTGGCGCGGAAATTCGAAGGCGCCGGCGTTGCCGCCATCATCTACACCGATATCGACCGCGACGGCGTTCTGACCGGCATCAACTGGGATGCCACGATCGATCTCGCCGACGCCGTCTCGATCCCGGTCATCGCCTCGGGCGGGCTGGCTTCGATCGCCGACATCGTGCGCATGACCATGCCCGACGCGAAGAAACTGGAAGGCGCCATCTCCGGCCGCGCGCTCTATGACGGGCGTATCGACCCGGCCGAGGCGCTTGCGGTGCTGCAGGGCAAGGCGATGGAGACCCGGCCGTGAAAATCTCCATCATTCTGGCCTCCTATGACAGCGGCCACTATCACGGCGGCATGGGCCGAGGCCCGGATGCACTCATCGCCGGCGGGCTTGTCGACGCGCTGACGCTCTCCGGGCACGACGTCGTCGTCACCGATATCGGCAGGGTTGGCGACGAACAGCAGCGCGAGATCGCCACCGGCTTTGCCGTGTGCGGTGCCGTCTCCGGCGAGGTCCGCATCGCCATAGACCGCGGCCGGCTTCCCATCGTGCTGGCCGGCAATTGTCTGACATCGGCCGGTGCGGTTGCCGGCGAGGATGCCGATGCGATCATCTGGGCCGACCAGCATGGCGATCTCAACACCCCGGAGACGTCCATCTTCGGCTTTCTCGACGGCATGGCGCTGGCCACGGTTCTCGGCCTGTGCTGGAAGCCGATGGCCTCGGCCATCCCCGGCTTCCGGCCGATCGATCCGGCGCGTTGCGTGCTGGTCAACGCGCGCGATCTCGATCCGGCCGAAACGGAGCTGTTGAAGACGTTGCCGGTCATCCGCACCGAATGCCCGGACTGGGCGACGGCGAGCGGCAGGCTGAAGGCGCCGGATGCGAAGCGGGTGCACCTGCATCTCGATCTCGACGTGCACGACCCCGGGGCGCTGCAGGCCAACCGCTACACCACGCCCGGCGGCCCGGAGCCGAAACAGCTGCGCCAGGCTGTCTGCGGCATGGCCGGCCTGCTGCCGATTTCCGGCATCACCATTTCCGCCTACGATCCGGCGTTCGATGCGCAGGCCGAGGTTCCGCCGCTGGTCGGCGAACTGCTCAGCGAGTTGCTGGCGACGATGGAGAAGGGCTGATGCTGAAGGCCCGAGTCATCCCTTGCCTTGACGTCAAGAACGGCCGCGTCGTCAAGGGCGTCAATTTCGTCGACCTCATCGATGCCGGTGATCCGGTCGAGGCGGCCAAAGCCTATGACGCGGCCGGCGCTGACGAGCTTTGCTTTCTCGATATCACCGCGTCGTCCGACAACCGTGAAACCATCTTCGACGTCGTCGCCCGCACCGCCGAACAATGCTTCATGCCGCTGACCGTCGGCGGCGGCGTGCGCCAGGTCGCCGATATCCGCAAACTGTTGCTGGCCGGCGCCGACAAGGTGTCGATCAACACTGCGGCGGTGAAGAATCCCGATTTCGTCGCCGAAGCCGCCGACAAGTTCGGCAACCAGTGCATTGTCGTCGCCATCGACGCCAAGAGGGTGTCGGCGCCGAAAGAGCCCGGCCGCTGGGAGATCTTCACCCACGGTGGCCGCGAAAAGACCGGCATCGATGCGGTCGAGTTCGCGCGAAAAATGGTCGATCGCGGCGCTGGCGAGATCCTGCTGACCTCGATGGACCGCGACGGCACCAAGGCCGGTTACGACATTGCGCTGACCCGCGCGATAGCGGATGCGGTGCGCGCGCCGGTCATCGCGTCGGGCGGCGTCGGCACGCTCGACCATCTGGTCGAGGGCATTCGCGACGGCCACGCCGGCGCCGTGCTCGCGGCCTCGATCTTCCATTTCGGCACTTACACGATTGCGGAAGCCAAGGCGCATATGGCCGAGGCCGGGCTACCGATGCGGCTGGACTACCCGGTTCAATCCACTCCACAAAGGCTGTAGGCTGCGCCATGGCTGAATTTTCGCTGTCCGATCTGGAAACGATCATTGGCGAACGCGCCCGTTCCGGCGACCCGGACTCGTGGACGGCAAAACTGTTCGCCAAAGGCATCGACAAGGCGGCGCAGAAGCTTGGTGAAGAGGCAGTCGAGACCGTCATTGCCGCCGTCAAGGGCGACAAAAATGCCCTCGTTTCCGAAAGTGCCGATCTCATATATCATTGGCTCGTCGTGCTTGGCATGGCCGGCGTTTCGCTGGGCGAGGTGCTGAAGGAGCTTGAGGGCCGTACCGGCCGTTCGGGCGTCACTGAAAAGGCATCCCGGCCGAAAGGCTGACCGCGAGAGCCGGATGATTTCGGGCCGAGGCCTTAAATCTGAATCCGTCTCTAAATTGATAGAGGGAGCATGATGTCGCCCGAAAACCGCTTCACACTTTTCGGCCTCATGCTCTAGAGGGCAGGAAACTCGATGGACCAGCTCGCTCCGACCGAGAAATATTCCCCCTATCGTTTCTTCTCGGCCGAGCAATGGTCGAACTTCCGCGCCGACACGCCGATGACGCTGGGCGAAGACGAGATCAACCGTCTGCGCTCACTGAACGATCCGGTCGACCTGGAAGAAGTCAAGCGCATCTATCTGTCGCTCTCGCGGCTGCTTTCGGCGCATGTCGAGGCCAGCCAGTTGCTGTTTCGCCAGCGCCAGGCCTTCTTCAACGCGCTGGATGTGGTCAAGACACCGTTCATCATCGGCATTGCCGGTTCGGTTGCGGTCGGCAAATCGACCACGGCGCGCGTGCTGAAGGAGCTTCTGGCGCGCTGGCCGTCGAGCCCCAAGGTCGATCTCATCACTACCGACGGGTTCCTGCTGCCCAACAAGGTGTTGCGACGCGACAATCTGATGGAGCGCAAGGGCTTTCCCGACAGCTACGATGTCGGTGCGCTGCTGCGTTTCCTGTCGGGCATCAAGTCGGCCCAGCGCAATGTCCGCGCGCCCGTCTATTCGCATTTGACCTATGACGTCATTCCCGGCGAGTTCGTCACCATCGACCGGCCAGACATTCTGATCTTCGAAGGCATCAACGTTCTGCAACCCGGCAAATTGCCAAAGGACGGCAAGATCGTGCCGTTCCTGTCGGATTTCTTCGATTTCGCCATTTATATAGATGCCGACGAGAAGCTGATCCACCAATGGTACATCGCCCGCTTCATGCGCCTGCGCGAGACGGCCTTCCGCAATCCGGACTCCTTCTTCCACCGCTATTCGCAGCTTTCGGAAGACGCCGCGCGCGCCATTGCGGAAGGCTTGTGGGCCAACATCAACCTGAAAAACCTGCGCGAGAACATCGTGCCGACACGGGCGCGGGCCGACCTCATCCTGCGCAAGGGCGCCAATCATCTGGTCGAGGAAGTGGCGCTCAGGAAACTGTGACGACCGCCTCCGGGCGGCTGCCGCCAGCCGCCGATTGCCGGGCCGGGCCTGGCATCAGGATTTCGCCGTCGGGTACCAGCTTGCGGACGGCCGCACATAGGGCGATCGTGAGCGCGACCGCCGCATAACCATCGATCGCATAGTGCCAACCAAGATAGACCGAACTCGCGACTATGAAGGCGACATACAGAAATGCGATGGCGCCCAACCGCTGGTCGTACTCCCAGGTATACACCGCATTCAGGGTGATCAAGGCGACATGAACGCTTGGAAATGCCGATATTCCCGACGCGAGTCCAGTCACACCCTCGGTCTGGAGCGTCCACAGATACTGCTGGTACACGGCGGCGGAACTCGCCGACCGGCTTTGCGCAAGAAACGAAAGCTGTTCACCGAAGCGTGGCACATCGCCGGTGACATAGCCGTAGAACGCCGGTCCGGCCGACATGAACAGCCCGGCCAGGATGTTTCCGACGACCACCCACACCACCATGAAGGACAGCACATAGCGTCTCTTCAGATGCGTGGTGCGTGGTGACGTGACAATGAAAAACAGCATGCTGTAGCAAATGATGAACCACAGCATGTCGTAGTTCCATCCGACGGATTCCCGTACCCAGTCATGCTTGCCGATAACGTAGAGCCATCGCCACGGATCAGTGCCGAAATGCAGATAGGCATCGATATCTGCCAAGGCGCGATCATAGGGGAACCCTTTCCACAGGACGGACATGCCGTTCTTGACCGAGGTGAAGGTGCTTTGGAAAATCATGATGCCCATCAACAGACATATGCCGGAAAAGAGAACCGCCATCCGCTCGGCTGAGAACATCTTGCCCGCAGCAAATTTCCGCCGACGCTCAAATCGATGCAAAAGCCAGCCGGTTTCCAGGAGAAGCGATACCGCCGGCAGCACGAAACCGAAAACCATAAGCCATATCGGCACGTAGGTCTGGTATGCGGTGCGATGGAGCGCGCCGACCCAAGCCAGAAACCCCAGCCCCGTTGCAGTGTAGATGCCAATGAACAGGTAGAGCGATGCATCCGAGCGGGCGATCGAAACCGTGCGCCATGCGGCATTTCGAATGTAGCGCCAAATCACTTCGGATTCGATTTCGAGCATGGTATCCACACCGGGAATGATGACGTTTTGGCGCAGACTAGCGGCCGAAACCTTAAATTCCGTTAGGGATTTTTCATTCGCAAGGTCAGTGGTTCAGTAAGTGCAAGAATGCACTCTCACCTCTTCAAGGCAAGGTCACCCGCCGCAGCGTCAGATTGATCCGGCCGCCATTTTTCAGCAGCGCCGAGGTCGACGGATAGATGCGGTCGACGCCGTGGAAGCAGAGCCGGCCTTCGCCGCCGAGCACGACGACGTCGCCGCTTTTCAGGCGGAACGATTTGGTACCGCCGTCGCGTGTGGCCCCCCTGCCCGTCACTTGGCCGACCCGGAACAGGCAATCGTCGCCAAGTGACACCGAGACCACTGGGGCCGAGAAATCGGCTTCGTCGCGATCCTGGTGCAGACCCATTTTGGCGTCCTGCGTATAGAAATTGACCAGGCAGGCCTCCGGCGGATTCGGATAGGCGGCGACCTCCCGCCACAATTGCAGCAGCACGTCCGGGATCGGCGGCCATGGCTCTCCGGTGAGTGGGTGCGTTGGCTGGTAGCGATAGCCCAGCTCCTTGTCAGTGACCCAGCCGAGCGTGCCGCAATTGGTCATGCGCACGCTCATCTCCTTGCCGGTCCGCGGCATCGCCGGCACGTACAGCGGCGCCCGCTGTACAATTGTCCTCACCTCTTCCACCAGCGCTTCCTGCGCCGCGCGGGACAGATAGCCGGGCATATGGCGGACGCCTTTGGGCAGAACGAGCATGACTTCGCCTCCGGTTGATACTGAAACCATGCCACCGCCAATCAGAAACGGCGACCCGAAAGCCACCGTTGTCGGTCTCCCTTGCTGTGGCAATGGTGAAACCTTGCGTCTGCGGTTCCGAAGGGGAGGCCGCTTTATGCACGCAGTCGGCGCGGTCCTTAGTCGTTCTCTACCCGGCCGCGCAGCTTTTTGATCGTGCCGCGCCCTGCCTTGCTTTGCAGCCGCCGCTCCACCGAGCCTTTCGACGGCCTGGTCTTCTTGCGCGGCGGCGGCGGCGGTTCCGCGGCCTTGGCGACCAGCGCCGTCAGCCTTGCCCGGGCATCGGCCCGGTTCTGCTCCTGGGTGCGGAAGCGGCCGGCCTCGATGACGATGACGCCGTCCTTAGTGGCGCGCTGGCCGGCGAGCTTGATCGTGCGCGCGCGCACGCGTTCGGACAGGCCAGCCGCATTGGCGGCGTCGAAGCGCAATTGGACGGCGGTCGCCACCTTGTTGACGTTCTGGCCGCCGGGACCCGACGAGCGGATGAAATCCTCGTGCAGGTCGCCCGGATGGATTACGGCTTCGTCCGATATGATGATGTCGTCGATAGGCATGCCGCAGTCATGGCGCGGCGGACCAAAAAAGAAAAGGCCCGATCGAGATCGCGCCTTTCAAGGATGCTTCGGTGAAGACGCCTCGACTATTCCGCAGCTTCCTGCAGGCGGGGTGCTGCGCCGAGCACGACGGCATCGACATGGCTCTCGAATTTCTCGAAGTTGACGGCGAACATGCCGACCAATCGCGCTGCCTGCCGGTCATAGGCTGCCTTGTCGGCCCAGGTCGAACGCGGGTCGAGAATGGCGCTGTCGACGCCAGGCACAGCAACCGGCACCTCGAAGCCGAAATTGGCGTCGGTGCGGAAACCGGACGCCTTCAGCGAACCGTCAAGCGCTGCGGCCAGCAAGGCGCGCGTCGCCTTGATCGGCATGCGCTTGCCGGTGCCGTAGGCGCCGCCGGTCCAGCCGGTGTTGACCAGCCAGCAATCGGCGCCGTGGCGGGCGATCAGCTCGCGCAGCAGATTGCCGTATTCCTTGGGGTGGCGCGGCATGAACGGGGCGCCGAAGCAGGTCGAGAACGTCGCTTCCGGCTCGGTAACGCCCTTCTCGGTGCCGGCCACCTTGGCGGTGTAGCCGGAGAGGAAGTGGTACATCGCCTGCGCCGGGGTCAGCCGTGCGATCGGCGGCATGATGCCGAAGGCATCGGCGGTCAGCATGATGATGTTTTTCGGGTGGCTGGCCCGTCCGCTCTTCGAGGCATTGGGGATGAAATCCAGCGGATAGGCGCAGCGCGTGTTTTCGGTGAGCCGGCCGTCGTTGAAGTCCGGCACGCGGTCGGCGTTGAGCACGACATTTTCCAGCACCGTGCCGAAACGCTGCGTGGTGGCGAAAATCTCCGGCTCGGCCTCGGCCGACAGCCGGATCGTCTTGGCGTAGCAGCCGCCTTCGAAGTTGAAGATGCCGTGCGGTCCCCAGCCGTGCTCGTCGTCGCCGATGAGCGTACGTGACGGATCGGCCGACAGCGTCGTCTTGCCCGTCCCGGAAAGCCCGAAGAAGATCGCTGCGTCGCCGCCCGGGCCCTCATTGGCCGAGCAGTGCATCGGCATGACGCCCTTTTCCGGCAGCAGATAGTTGAGCATGGTGAACACCGATTTCTTCATCTCGCCGGCATAGGAAGTGCCGCCGATCAGCACGATCTTGCGGGTGAGATCGACCGCAATCACCGTTTCGGTGCGGCTGCCGTGGCGGGCCGGATCGGCGCGGAAGGACGGCAGGTCGATGATCGTCATCTCCGGCACGAAATCCTCGAGCTCGGCGGCCTGCGGGCGGATCAAAAGATTGCGGATGAACAGCGAGTGCCAGGCGAATTCGGTGATGACCCGCGTCGGCAGCTTCAGCTCGGCATCGGCGCCGCCGACGAGGTCCTGCACATAGAGATCGCTATTCGCGGCGTGGACAAGGAAATCGGCGAGCAGCATTTCGAACTGGCCCGCCGAAATCGCCTTGTTGTTGTCCCACCAGACATGGGGCTCGGTGGCGCCATCGCGGACGACAAACTTGTCCTTGGGCGAGCGGCCAGTGTGCTGGCCGGTCTCGGCAAGCAGCGCGCCGCCGGCGGTCAACCGGGCCTCGCCACGACGGATCGCTGCCTCATAAAGGGCGGCCGCACCAAAATTATAATGCACCGTGCCGGTGGTTTTCAGGCCGATACGATCGATCGCGCAAGCAGAATTGCGTTTGCCGACTTCCGACATCAAGGGTCCCTTCTTCTGGATTCGCCGCACTTTGCCGGCGCGTTTCCGGCGAGCCCGCGTTAGGGGCTGAGACGGTGAGAACCAGAAAACTCGAATGATATCAAATCATTAATCGATTTAAAAATTTTGAAAGTTGTTTAAATCGTTTATATGTGCAAAGAATCACGGTGGTTGCCCAAAGGATTGGCACACAGTGTTCGTCCAACCCGTGTAGAGGTTCCGATGGGGCCGCCGGCAAGCCGTCCGCGACAGCGGGTGGAGCCTGTGCCACATTTTGTACCTAATTTGTCCTGCAAAAGCCCCTTCTCTAAGACAGAAGGGACAGCTCATGAGGGAGCCGCTTGAAATGGCAACAATCGCGCTTGTCGATGACGACCGCAACATTCTGACATCGGTGTCGATCGCCCTCGAGTCCGAGGGGTATCGCGTCGAGACCTACACGGATGGTGCGTCGGCGCTGGAAGGCCTGGCGGCGCGGCCGCCGAATCTCGCCATCCTCGACATCAAGATGCCGCGCATGGACGGCATGGAGCTGTTGCGCCGGATGCGGCAGAAGTCCGACCTGCCGGTGATCTTCCTGACCTCGAAGGACGATGAGATCGATGAGCTTTTCGGCCTCAAGATGGGCGCCGACGATTTCATCCGCAAACCGTTCTCGCAGCGCCTGCTGGTCGAGCGGGTGCGCGCCGTGCTGCGCCGCGCCAGCGCCCGCGAAGCTGCGGCAAAGGCGCCCAGCCAGCAGGCCCGTTCGCTCGAACGCGGCCAGCTCGTCATGGACCAGGAACGCCATACCTGCACCTGGAAGGGCGAGCCGGTGACGCTGACGGTCACCGAATTTCTCATCCTGCACTCGTTGGCGCAGCGCCCCGGCGTGGTAAAAAGCCGTGATGCGCTGATGGATTCCGCCTATGATGAGCAGGTCTATGTCGACGACCGCACCATCGATAGCCACATCAAGCGGCTGCGCAAGAAGTTCAAGGCCGTCGATGACGACTTCGAAATGATCGAAACCCTTTACGGAGTCGGATACCGGTTCCGCGAAGCTTGAGTTGATGCATGTCGCCCAAAAGTGGTCGCGGTTTTTGGGACGACGACATGCATAAAACCAAAGACTAGGCGGGAGCTGCTATTCGATGGCAGTGGATGTACAGCGGAGCAGACGAACGAGCGCTGTCAGGCGGTCGCGGATTCTGCCCGCATTCCTGTCGAGGTTGACGGTGCCGATGCGCCGCTTCCTCGGCCACCACATCTTTTCCAGCCTGACCCGGCGCATCCTGTTCCTCAACCTGGCCGGCCTCGCCGTGCTGGTCACCGGCATCCTCTATCTCAACACCTTCCGCGACGGGCTGATCGACGCCCGCGTCGAAAGCCTGATGACGCAGGGCGAGATCATCGCCGGCGCCATTGCCGCGTCGGCGACGGTCGAGACCGATTCGATCAGCATCGATCCAGAAAAACTGCTTGAACTGCAGGCCGGCGAAAGCCTGGGGCCGGGCTCCGACCAGCTCGACAATCTGGATTTCCCGATCAATCCCGAGCGCGTGGCGCCGGTGCTGCGGCGGCTGATTTCGCCGACGCGCACCCGGGCCCGCATCTATGACCGCGACGCCAATCTGCTGCTCGATTCGCGCCATCTCTATTCGCGCGGCCAAATCCTGCGCTACGACCTGCCGCCGGTCGAGGACGAGCAGCCGGATATGCTGGAGCGCGTGCAGAAATTCGTCTTCGACTTCTTCCGCAACAAGGACCTGCCCGTCTACCATGAGCAGCCCGGCGGCAACGGTGCGGCCTTCCCGGAAGTGGTCAAGGCGCTGACCGGCAGTCCATCGACGATCGTGCGGGTGAGCGAACAGGGCGAGCAGATCGTTTCGGTGGCGGTGCCGATCCAGCGCTTCCGTGCCGTCCTCGGCGTGCTGATGCTGTCGACGGAAGGCGGCGACATCGACAAGATCGTCGCCGCCGAACGCAAGGCTATTTTGCGCGTGTTCGGCATCGCCGCCCTGGTCACCGCCATCCTGTCGATGCTGCTCGCATCCACCATCGCCAATCCGCTGCGCCGCCTATCGGCGGCGGCAGTGCGGGTGCGGCGCGGCGTCAAGAGCCGCGAGGAGATCCCCGACTTTTCCGACCGCCAGGACGAGATCGGCAATTTGTCGGTCGCGGTGCGCGACATGACCAATGCGCTCTATGCCCGCATCGAGGCGATCGAAAGCTTCGCCGCCGATGTCTCGCACGAGTTGAAGAACCCGCTGACCTCGCTGCGCAGCGCGGTGGAGACCTTGCCGCTTGCCAAGAACGACAATTCACGCGGCAGGCTGATGGAGATCATCCAGCACGATGTCCGGCGTCTCGACCGGCTGATCACCGACATTTCCGATGCCTCGCGCCTAGACGCCGAACTGGCGCGTGAGGATGCCGCCACGGTCGATTTGAAGAAATTCATCACCGATCTCGTCGCCGTGTCGCGCGAAGCGACGCGCAACAAAAAGGCTGTCGAGATCGAATTCAAGGCCGCCAAGCTGCCGCAAGGCGTCAAAGGCTATTTCGTCACCGGCCATGATCTCAGGATCGGCCAGGTCATCACCAATCTGATCGAGAATGCCCGCTCCTTCGTGCCGGAGGACCACGGTCACATCGCCATTTCCCTGGCACGCTCGGGCAAGGTCAACATCGTCACCGTCGACGACAACGGCCCCGGAATCCGCGCCGACGCCATCGACCGCATCTTCGAGCGCTTCTACACCGACCGCCCGGCCGGCGAGGCGTTCGGCCAGAATTCAGGGCTTGGCCTGTCGATATCCAGGCAGATCGTCGAAGCCCATGGCGGCACGCTGACCGCCGAGAACATCCCCGGCACCAAGCCCGGCGACATCAAGGGCGCGCGCTTCGTCGTTACGCTGCCGGCCGAAGGCTGATCGCGGCTGCGCATGCCCGATCCCACCGCGAAACCCGAGAACATCCATGCCACCGCAATCCAGATTGGCGAGCGGGGCGTCCTGATCACCGGGCCGTCCGGCTCGGGCAAGACAACGCTGGCGCTGGCGCTCATCGACCATTTCAGCCGGCTCGGGCTGTTTGCGCGGCTGATCGGCGACGACCAGCTGTTTGTCGCGGCGCGTTTCGGGCGGCTGGTCTGCCATGCGCCCGCCAGCATCGCCGGCCTCACAGAGGTGCCCGGACTTGGTCCGAAGCCGCTTTTGTTCCAACCTGTGGGGGTCATCGACCTTACGATCCAGCTGGTTGCCGCAAACGCTGTGGAGCGTTTCCAGGAAGAGTCGAGCGCGACCATTGCCGGCTGTGTGGTGCCGCGCATCGACCTCGTTCAGCGCAACGTCACTGCGGCTTTGCCGGCGGTAATGGCGCGGCTGGAGATTGCGCCTTTCGTATGATCCGCCGCCGGTTTTTTGCTGCAGTGCGTCAAATTGGCCATGGCCGACGCAATTTTGGGCTTGTCAACGCGCCGCGCGTCGACAAGATAGCGCTCCCGCCGCCTGGGATGGCCGGCGAGCATAAAAAGCGCCTGTGAAGCGGCGATGACGGGAGCCACCATAGAATGATCGGACTCGTGCTTGTAACGCACGGTCAACTGGCCGCCGAGTTCCGCCATGCCGTGGAACATGTCGTGGGGCCACAAGACAATTTCGAAACCGTGGCAATCGGCGCCGATGACGATATGGAGCAGCGTCGGCGCGATATCGTCGACGCCGTCGGCCGCGTCGACACCGGGACCGGCGTCATCGTTCTGACCGATATGTTCGGCGGCACGCCTTCCAATCTCGCCATTTCGGTGATGGAATCCGGTCGCACCGAGGTCATCGCCGGCATGAACCTGCCGATGCTGATCAAGCTGTCGTCGATCCGCAAGGGCGACAACATGGCGACCGCGCTCGACGAGGCGCAGGCCGCGGGGCGCAAATACATCAACGTCGCAAGTCAGCTGCTGAGCAGCAAATGAACGCGCTGTCGCCCGGTGAGATCGTGCGCGAGTTCCCGATCGTCAACCAGCGCGGCCTGCATGCGCGCGCCTCGGCGAAGTTCGTCCAGGTCGCCAGCGGCTTCGACGCCACCGTCCATGTCGAGAAGGATGGTCTCAAGGTCGGCGGCACCTCGATCATGGGGCTGATGATGCTGGCGGCGAGCCCCGGTTATTCGATCCGCGTCACCGCCAGCGGCGCTGAAGCCGCAGCGGCGATGGACGCGCTGGAGCAGCTGGTCGCCTCGCGCTTCGGCGAAGAGTGCTGAAGTTTTTGCTTGAACGCCGTTGTCCCAAAACCGCGGGATACTTTTGGGCGGCATGCATCCCCGTAAAACACATACGCGCATAAAGATTTCTTTATATCCCATTGTCGTCTTGGCGGCGATCTGCTAGTCAGGCCGGCATTCCGCGCCCTTCGACGCGCCGTGTGGCGCAGGCGCATTCTGAAGACAAATCACACCGGAGCACTGCCATGACAGGTAGCAAGGACTATGTGGTCGCCGACATCTCGCTTGCCGGCTGGGGCCGCAAGGAACTCGATATCGCCGAAACCGAAATGCCGGGCCTGATGGCCTGCCGCGAGGAATTCGGCGACAAGAAGCCGTTGAAAGGTGCGCGCATCACCGGCTCGCTGCACATGACCATCCAGACTGCGGTGCTGATCGAGACGCTGAAGGCGCTTGGCGCCGATATCCGCTGGGCCTCGTGCAACATCTTCTCGACCCAGGACCATGCGGCCGCAGCCATCGCCGAGGCCGGCATCCCGGTGTTCGCCGTCAAGGGCGAGTCGCTCGAGGAGTATTGGGACTACACCGACAGGATCTTCCAGTGGGCCGATGGCGGCCTCTCCAACATGATCCTCGACGATGGCGGCGACGCCACCATGTACATACTGATCGGCGCCCGCGCCGAGGCCGGCGAGGACGTGCTGTCCAACCCGCAGAGCGAGGAAGAGGAATACTTCTACGCCCAGGTCAAGAAGCGCCTGAAGGCCTCACCCGGCTTCTTCACCAAGCAGAAGGAAGCCATTCGCGGCGTCACCGAAGAGACGACGACGGGCGTCAACCGGCTCTACCAGCTGCAGAAGAAGGGCCTGCTGCCCTTCCCGGCGATCAACGTCAACGACTCGGTCACCAAGTCGAAGTTCGACAACAAATATGGCTGCAAGGAATCGCTGGTCGACGGCATCCGCCGCGGCACCGACACCATGATGGCCGGCAAGGTTGCGGTCGTCTGCGGCTATGGCGACGTCGGCAAGGGCTCGTCGGCTTCGCTCAAGGGCGCCGGCGCCCGCGTCAAGGTCACGGAAGTCGATCCGATCTGCGCGCTGCAGGCGGCGATGGACGGCTTTGAAGTCGTCACGCTGGAAGATGCCGCACCAACCGCCGACATCGTCATCACCACCACCGGCAACAAGGATGTCGTCACCCTCGACCACATGCGCTCGATGAAGGACATGGTGATCGTCGGCAATATCGGCCACTTCGACAATGAGATCCAGGTCGCGTCGCTGCGCAACCTGCAATGGACCAACGTCAAGCCGCAGGTCGACATGATAACCTTCCCGGACGGCAAGCGGATGATCCTGCTGTCGGAGGGGCGCCTGCTCAACCTCGGCAACGCGACCGGTCATCCGAGCTTCGTGATGTCGGCCTCGTTCACCAATCAGGTGCTGGCGCAGATCGAACTCTACACCAAGCCCGGCCAGTACCAGAACCAGGTCTATGTGCTGCCCAAGCACCTCGACGAGAAGGTGGCGCGTCTGCATCTCGACAAGCTCGGAGCCCGCCTAACCGAACTGTCCGGCGAACAGGCCGCCTATATCGGCGTGACCCCGCAGGGTCCGTTCAAGCCGGAACACTACCGCTATTAACAGAAGCGGCGTTTATCACTAGATATTGAAGCCGGGCGATTGACTTTTCGCCCGGCTTCTTTTTTGCGCGGATGATTCTTCACGCCGATTCCAGCACGCGCTATTGTGCTGATTCGTGGGCCGGGGACGAGGGCCGGCGTACGCATCGAGAGCATGATTCGAACCGAAGGACCGCGTCAGCGAAAAGTGGGAAGCGGTTTTCGGAAAAGATCATGCTCTTCAAGAGAGAGTTAGGTCAGAAGGGCGTTTCTACCAAACGTGATCCTGATCTGGGCGGTCTTGCATTCAGGCGGCGAAGAGGACCAAGACATGCCGGGGGAAAACCCGCCTCGCGCGGGATCGGCCGTTTCCGGCGGCCATGACGATTCCGATAGCACTGGCTCCGTCACGACAGGCGGTGGCCTGAAGAGGCGCGTCGGCGCCCGCACCGCCGGCTTTCTTGCCACCTCAGCTCTTGCCGGCCCGCTCACCTCGTTTGCCGCCCATGCCGAGCCGGCCATTGCGCAGAAGGCCGGACTGTCGGTCAGCGCGGTCGAAGTCATCCAGCTCGCCATGTTCGTCGGCGTCATGGGCGCGGCACTGGTCTCGGCCATCTTCCTGATCCGCGAAAGAGCCCGCACCTCGGCGCAGAATGTCGAACTCAGAGCCCGCATTGCCGACATCAATGCGGCGCTGCAGCGCTCCGACGCGCTGCTCAATCTGCGTGACCAGCGCGTCATCGTCTGGGCGTCGGAGAACAAGAAGCCGGAGCTGATCGGCACGCTGCCGCTGGAAAGCGGTGCGCCGGACGACCGTGCAGCCTTCCTCGCCTTCGGCCGCTGGCTGATGCCGCGCTCGGCGGCGGCGCTCGAAAATGCCGTCGCTGGTCTGCGCGAGAAAGCGAAACCCTTTGATCTCGTGATCGAATCGCAGGCCGGGGCGCCGCTTGAAGTGCATGGCCGCAAGAGCGCCGCGCATGTGCTGGTGCGCTTCGTCTCGCTGTCGGAAACTCAGAGGAGCCAAGCCAGGCTGAAGATCGAGAACCAGCGTCTGGCCGCCGACTACGAGACCATGATCGGCCTGCTCGACGCCTTGCCGATGCCGGCCTGGCTGCGCGCCACCGACGGGCGGCTGAAATGGGTCAACCGTGCCTATGCCGGAGCGGTCGAGGCACCGAACGCCGAGACCGCCGTGCGCGAAGCCAAGGAATTCCTCGGCGCCCAAGCGCGCGAACAGATCGCCGCGCAGCACAAATCGCGCCCAATCTTCGAACAAACGCTGTCGACAGTGATCGAGGGCGACCGCCGCGTGTTCGCCGTCACCGACTTCGCCGGTGCGGACGGCTCGGCCGGCCTTGCCTGCGACACCAGCGCCACCGAAACCATTCGCGGCGAATATGAGCGCACGGTGCGCAGCCATGCCGACACGCTCGACCAGCTCAACACGGCGGTGGCGATCTTCGATGCCAACGAGAAGTTGCGCTTCTTCAACCAGGCGTTCCAGAAACTGTGGGGGCTGGACCCGGGCTTCCTGCACAGCGCGCCCGACAATGCGCTGCTGCTCGACCGGCTGCGCAGCGAAGGCAAGATCGCCGAGCAGCCGGAATGGCGGCGTTGGAAAGAAGGCCTGCTTGGCGCCTACCGCGCGGTGGAATCGCAAGAGCATTGGTGGCATTTGCCCGACGGCAAGACCATCCGCGTGGTCGCCAACCCCCAGCCGAAGGGCGGCGTGACCTGGGTGTTTGAGAACCTGACCGAGAAGATGGACCTGGAAAGCCGCTACCAGACGGCGGTGCGGGTCCAGGGCGAAACGCTCGACAATCTGGCCGAAGGCGTCGCGGTGTTCGGTCCCGATGGGCGGCTGCGCCTGTCGAACCCGGCCTTTGTCGCGCTGTGGGGACTTAGCCAGGATGTGATCAAGCCCAACGTCCATGTCTCGGCGATCCGCGATCTCAGCGACCAGCGCGCCGTCGACAGCCCGTGGGGCGGGTTCGTCGCCGCCATCACCGGTTTCGACGACGAGCGCCGCGACCGCCATGGCCAGACCGAACTGAAGAACGGCACCGTGCTCAGCTACGCCGTCATCCCGCTGCCCAACGGCCAGGTGATGATGACCTTTGTGGACGTCACCGACAGCGTCAATGTCGAGCGCGCGCTGAAGGACAAGAACGAAGCGCTGCAGAAATCCGACCAGCTGAAGAACGAGTTCGTGCAGCATGTCTCCTACGAGCTGCGCTCGCCACTGACCAACATCATCGGCTTCACCGAGCTTTTGTCGCTGCCGGCGACCGGGCCGCTCAGCCCAAAGCAGCGCGAATATGTCGAGCATGTCGGCTCGTCATCCTCGGTGCTGCTCACCATCGTCAACGACATACTCGACCTCGCCACCGTCGACGCCGGCATCATGCAGCTCGACATTTCGGAAGTAAGCGTCGAGCGCACCATCGAGGCCGCGGCCGAACTGGTCGCCGACCGGCTGCAAGAGCATTCGATCAAGCTCCGGATCGACGCCGCTGCGGCGCCGAAGAGTTTTCACGGCGACGAGACCCGGGTTCGCCAGATCCTCTACAATCTGCTCAGCAACGCCGCCAATTACGCGCCGGAGGCGAGCACTATCACACTTGCCTGCCGGCATTTGGAGCAAGGTGTGGAATTCTCCGTCCATGACAACGGCCCCGGCATGCCACCGGACCTGCTCGATTCGGTGTTCCGCCGCTTCGAGCCGCGCACCAATGGCGGGCGCCGGCGCGGTGCGGGGTTAGGCCTGTCGATCGTCAAGAGCTTTGTCGAGCTGCACGGCGGCAGCGTGCGCATCGAGACCGGCAAGGACAAGGGCACCACCGTCATCTGCACCTTCCCCGATGCACCGTCGGGCATCCGCGCCGCGGCCGAGTAGCGCGCTCGATGACTGTTGTTGTGCTGGAGCGTTTTCTCGCCGACGAGGCTGCGACCGCAAGGCTCGGCGAAGACCTGGCCATGGCGCTGCGGCCGGGCGACGTGCTGGCGCTCAAGGGCGATCTCGGCGCCGGCAAGTCGACGCTGGCGCGGGCCCTGATCAGGGCGCTGGCCGATGATGCCGGCCTCGATGTGCCGAGCCCTACCTTCACCTTGGTGCAAAGCTACGACACGCGCATCCCCGTGCACCATTTCGATCTCTATCGCCTGTCCTCGGCCGGCGAGATGGACGAGCTGGGTTTCGACGAGGCGCTGCTGCAGGGCGCTGCCCTTGTCGAGTGGCCGGAACGGGCGGAGGCCGCTCTTCCGAGAACGTCGATCTGGATCGAACTCGTCCATCAGGGCGAAGGCCGCCTGGCGAAACTATCGGGCCAAGGCGTTGCCTTCGAACGCGTGGCGCGATCGCTGGCGATGCGTGATTTCCTTGAAACGGCCGGCTGGGGCGACGCCGCGCGGCGCCATTTCGTCGGCGACGCCTCGGCGCGCTCTTACGAGATTGTTTCGCTCGCCGGCCTTGCGCCGCGCGTGCTGATGAATTCGCCGCGGCTGGTGCTGGGGCCGCCGGTGCGCGACGGCAAGCCCTATGCCGTGATCGCCCACACGGCGCAGTCGGTCACCGCTTTCGTCGCCATCGACAAGGCGCTGCTGTCGCAAGGTGTCAGTGTCCCAAAAATCCATGCCGAGGATCTCGAACGGGGCTTTCTGCTGCTGGAGCATCTGGGCTCGGAAGGTTTTCTCGACGGCAATGATGAGCCGGTGGCCGAGCGCTACGCGGCAGCGGCCGAATTGCTGGCGATGATGCATGGGAAGACCTGGCCGCAGCGCATGGAGGCCGTGCCGGGCGTCTTCCACGAGGTGCCGCCGTTCGATGGCGACGCCATGCTGATCGAAGCCGATCTCTTGGTCGATTGGTATGTGCCGATGGTGACCGGCAGCCCGGCAAGCGAGGCTTTACGCGCCGGCTATCACAGGGAATGGAACGCGGTTCTCGATCGGCTGGACACACAGGAATACACGCTGATGCTGCGCGACTTCCATTCGCCCAACATCATCTGGCGCGGTGACCGCAAAGGCCACGACCGCCTCGGCATCGTCGACGTCCAGGACGCGCTGATGGGTCCTGCGGCCTATGACGTTGCGTCGCTGGCCATGGATGCCCGCGTCACCGTTTCGCCCGATATCGAGCAGCGGACCGTGGACGCCTATGTCGCTGCGCGCCACGCCGCCATCGGCTTCGACGAGCTCGCTTTCCGTGAGGCCTATGCGATCATGGCGGCGCAGCGCAATTCAAAGATCCTCGGCATTTTCGTGCGGCTCGAAAAGCGCGACGGCAAGCCCTATTATCTCCGACACCTGCCGCGCATCCGCGGTTATCTCAGGCGGGCGCTGGCGCACCCGGCGCTGGCTCAGCTGAAGGAGTTTTACATGGCACATGGCCTGCTGGAGGAACGGCTCCCGTGACCTTGACCACAGCGATGGTGCTGGCGGCTGGTCTTGGCAAGCGCATGCGGCCGATCACCGACACCATGCCGAAGCCGCTGGTGCGGATCGCCGGCAGGACCTTGCTCGACTGGGGGCTGGACAGTCTCGAAGCGGCCGGCGTCGAGAAAGCCTTCGTCAACGTGCACTATCTGCCGGACCAGATCGTCGCCCATATCGCCCACAGGCGGGCGCCAAAGATCGTCATTTCCGACGAGCGCGACGCACTGCTGAATTCGGCGGGTGGCATCGTCAAGGCATTGCCGCTGCTGGGCAGCGACCCCTTCTACATCATCAACGCCGATACGTTCTGGATCGACAGCGGCCAGCCCAGCCTCGAGCGCCTTGCCCTTGCATGGGACGGCGCGAAAATGGATATTCTGCTGATGCTTACCGATCTCGACTCGGCCACCGGACACGGTGTCGGCACGGATTTCCTGATGGCGCCGGATGGCGGCCTGCGGCGCTCGAAAGGCGATCCGGCCGGGTTGATCTATGCCGGAGCGGCAATCGTCAATCCCGCCATCTTCAGGGATGCGCCGGCCGGGGCGCATTCGCTCAACACCCATTTCGACAAGGCAATCGCCTCTGGCCGTCTGTTCGGCATGCAGATGCGCGGAAGCTGGATCACCGTCGGCACTCCCGACGCCATTCCGCAGGCGGAAGCGGCGGTCGCCGACGCTCTCGCGAAGGTGGTATGAGCGGCGCGCGCCGCGTTCTTTCGATCCCGCCCGGAGCGCCATTCCTGCCGACTCTGGCCGAGGCCTTGCTGGCCGGACGGCTGGTGCCCGGCTTCCGGTTCGACGGCGATCCGCTGGCGCTGGCTGATGTCACCATCTATGTGCCGACACGGCGCGCGGCCCGTGCGCTGCGCGGCGCTTTTGTCGACGCGCTTTCGGGACCGGGAGGGAGCCGCCGTTCGGCGATCCTGCCGGTCATCCGCCCGCTCGGAGAGTTCGACGAGGACGAAGCCGCCTTCGACGCCGGCACGCCGACCGAGCTTGAAATGGCGCCGCCGATCGCAGCCATCGAACGCCTGCTGCTGCTGGCGCCGCTGGTGCGGGCCTGGAAGCGCACCTTGCCGGCGCATGTCCTTGATATGTTCAACGAAGAGATCGTCGTGCCGGCCTCCGCCGCCGATGCGATCTGGCTAGCGCGTGACCTCGCCCGGCTGATGGACGAGATCGAAACCGAAGGCACGGACTGGACCAGGCTTGCCGATCTGGTCACCGGCAATCTTGCCGGATGGTGGCTTGTGACGCTCGATTTCCTCCGTATCGTCACCGAGGCCTGGCCGAAATTGCTGGAGGAGCGCGACCGCTCCAACCCGGCCGCGCACCGCAATGCGCTGATCCGGCGCGAGGCGAAGCGGCTGGAACGCAACCCGCCCAAAGGCCCGGTGATCGCCGCCGGCTCGACGGGCTCTATTCCCGCCACGGCCGAACTGCTTGCCACGGTCGCCAGCCTGCCCAACGGCGCCGTGGTGCTGCCCGGGCTCGATGGGATGCTGGACGAACCGTCTTTTGCCGCGATTGGGGCGCCCGGTGCGCTGCTTGGCCACCCGCAATACGGCATGGCCAAGCTGATCGGCAAGATTGGCGTGCTGCGTGGCGATGTCGAGGAAGTGGTCTCCGCCGAGCCCGCACTGGCGCTCCGCGCGGCCCTTGTCGGCGAGGCGCTGCGGCCGGCCGAGACCACGGAATTATGGGCCGAGACCCGCATACGCTTCAACGCCGTAGACATCGCCGAGGCCTTCGCCGACGTGACGCTGGTCGAAGCCGCCAGCGAACGCGACGAGGCGGCGGCGATCGCCATCGCGCTGAAAACCGCCGTGGAACAGCCGGGACTAAGGGCAGCGCTCGTTACCGGCGACCGCGGGCTGGCGCGGCGCGTCTCGGCCGAGCTGTTGCGCTTCGGCGTGATCGCCGACGATTCCGGCGGCACGCCGCTCGCCAACACGCCTGCCGCCAGCCTGCTGCGGCTCACACTTCAAGCGGTATTCCGGCCCGGCGATCCCGTCGGCCTTTTGTCGCTGCTCAAGCATCCGCTGCTCGGGCTCGGACTTGAGCGCACCGGCGTGCGCCATGCCGCCGAGCTCATCGAACTCGTGGCGCTGCGCGGCGGCACCGGACGCCCCGACATCGCCTCTTTGCCAGCACTGTTCGAGGAGCGTCTCGCCGGGCTGAGCGGGGACAAGCGCCAGCCCTTCTGGTTTTCGCGCCTGAGCGGGCGCGGCATCGACGATGCCCGCGATATGCTGAGCCGGCTTGTGACGGCACTGGCGCCGCTGACCGCCTTTCGCGGTGAAGAGAACGCCGATCTCGTCGCGTTGACCAGAGCGAGCGTCGCCGCGCTGGAAAATCTCGGCCGCACGGCGGAGGGCAGCCTGGCTGAATTTTATGCCGGCGACGCCGGCGAGAAACTCGCCGAGCTGCTGCGCGGTGTGGTCGCCGCTTCTGCCTCGTTCGACTTCCCGGCCGACGAATGGCCTGATGTGATGGACGCGCTGGTAGCACCGGAAACGGTCAAGCCCGGGCAAGGTACAGACCGCAACATCGCGATATGGGGCGCGCTGGAGGCACGGCTGCAGAGCGTCGACACGCTGGTCATTGGCGGGCTGAACGAAGGCGTGTGGCCACGCAAGCCGGAAAGCGATCGCTTCATGTCGCGGTTGATGAAGACCGGCATCGATCTCGAGCCGCCGGAGCGCCGTATCGGCCTTGCCGCCCACGACTTCCAGATGGCAATGGGGGCGAAAAAGGTGGTGCTGACGCGCTCCGCCCGAGCCGGCGACGCACCGGCGGTGCCCTCGCGCTGGCTGCAGCGCATCCTCACCTTCATCGGCAAGGATCCGGCGGCCGCATTGCGCGGGCGCGGCGACGAATTGCTTGCCTTGGCGCGCGCGCTCGATGCCGGCGAGCGGCAACATTTCGCGCCGCGACCGCAGCCGAAACCGCCGCTGAGCATGCGGCCCACCCACTTCTCGGTGACCGAGATCGAGATGCTGCGCCGCGACCCCTATGCGGTCTATGCCAAGCGTATTCTGAGCCTTCTGCCGCTCGACCCGGTGATCCGCGACCCCGGCGCGGCCGAGCGCGGCACGCTGTTTCATGACATCCTGCATCTGTTCTCGACAGAGGTGGCGGATCCCCGCGCGCCCGAAGCTCTGGAACGCCTCATCGCTGCCGGCCGGACCTGCTTTGCCGAGATCGCCCTGCCCGCCGATGTCGAGGCTGTGTGGTGGCCGCGCTTCGAAAAGCTTGCCGCCAACATCATCGAATGGGAGCGCGGCCGCGCTCCCGCCGTCGCCCGGCGGCATGCCGAGGAGCGCGCCGAAAAGACCGCTGTCGGCCGCACCGGCGTGACGCTGTCCGGCTATGCCGACCGCGTCGACCTTTTGGCCGGTGGCATGGCCGACATTCTCGACTACAAGACCGGCTCGTCCCCGTCCAAGGCGCAGGCCCACACGCTGCTGGCGCCACAGCTGGCGCTCGAAGGGGCGCTGCTCCGGCGCGGCGCCTTCAAGGGGCTTGGCGCGCGCGAGCCCTCCCAGCTCGCATTCGTGCGGCTGAAGCCGAATGGCGAAGTGTTCGAGGAATCCATCCTCGACTACAACCGCCAGCCCCGGACCGCCGAAGACCTCGCCGAGGAGGCCTGGGCGCGGCTGGAAAAACTGCTCATTCACTATGCCGATCCCGCGACCGGCTATCTGTCGCGGGCGCTGCCTTTTCGCGAGGGCGAGAGCGATGGCGATTACGACCATCTGGCGCGCGTGCTCGAATGGTCGGCCGGCGGCGACAGCGATGACGAGGCGGGGGAGGCATGAAAAAAGCCTATCCCATCCCCAGCGAAACCGCCTCCAGCCAGGCGCGCGCCTCCGACCCGAAGAACTCGGCCTGGGTGTCCGCCAATGCCGGCTCGGGCAAGACGCATGTGCTGGCCCAGCGCGTCATCCGGCTGCTGCTCAACGGCACCGATCCGTCGAAGATCCTGTGCCTGACCTATACGCGGGCGGCCGCCGCCAACATGTCGAACCGCGTGTTCTCGACCCTGTCGGAATGGACGGCGCTCGGCGATGCCGAGCTTGCCACAAAGATTGAGGCGGTGGACGGCCGCCGACCCGACCGCGACACGATGCGGCGGGCGCGCCGGCTGTTTGCCGAAGCGCTGGAAACGCCGGGCGGGCTGAAGATCCAGACCATCCACGCCTTCTGCGAATCGGTGCTGCACCAGTTTCCGCTGGAGGCCAACATCCCGGCGCATTTCGAAATGCTCGATCCGCAGATGGAGGCCTCGCTGTTTGCCGGCGCCCGCCGCGACATGATTTCGGGCACGTCAGCCGGAGACACCGGACTGGCCGAGGCCTTTGCCACCGTGCTGGAGCGCGGCGGCGAACACGGACTCGATGCGCTGCTCGCCGAAATCGTGCGCAAGCGCGACGGCTTACGCGGCTTCATCGATGCGGTCCGGCGCGACGGCGGCGGCTTTCAGGCCCTGTTCGACGAATTCCATTTTCGCCCCGGGCAGAGCGCCGAAGACATAGCGGCATCGGTATGGCCGCTGCCGGGTTTCCTGCCGGACTTCTTTGCAGTGTTCGCCAGTGCCGCCGAGGCCGCCGACGCCCGCACCGTGCTCAACAATCTCTTGCCCTATGCCCGCTTGGCCTTTGCCGAGACGGACCCGACCCGCCGGCTGCAGATGCTCGGCAAAGCCTTTCTCAAGGCCGATGGCGACCCCTATGATCCCTCAAAGTTGTTCAAGAAGGCGCTGCTCGGCCGGCTGCCCGACCTTCCCGAGCGCTATCTGGCGGCCGTCAAGTCGATAACAGACGTCTCCGACCGGCTGGCGCTGTTCCGGATGCTGGAAGGCACGGTCGCGGCGTTGACCATAGCCGACTGGCTGATCGTGCGGTACGAGCGCCTGAAGCGCAGCCGCGGCTTTCTCGATTTCAACGACCTCATCACCCGCACCGTCAACCTTCTGGCGCGGCCCGATGCCGGCCCCTGGGTGCAGTACAAGCTCGACCAGGGCATCGACCACATCCTGCTCGACGAGGCGCAGGACACCAGCCCCGACCAATGGGAGGTGGTGAAGCGGCTGGCGGAGGAGTTCTTTGCCGGCCACGGCCAGCGCGGCACGGCCAATCGCACGGTGTTTGCCGTCGGCGACGAAAAGCAGTCGATCTATTCCTTCCAGGGTGCCGCACCGGATTCCTTTGCCGACAGCCGGCTCTTGTTTTCCGGACGCGTGAACGCAGCCAATGCTTCGTTTGCCGACCTGAAACTGACCTGGTCGTTCCGTTCGACCGACGACGTGCTTGCCGCAGTCGACCGCGTCTTTGCCGATCCGGGCGTGCGGCGCGGCATCAGCCACGACCCCGATCCGCTCGACCACAAGGCGATCCGCAACGACGCGCCTGGCTATGTCGAGGTCTGGCCGTCGCTCGGCGCTGACGCCGTCGAGGAGCCCGACGACTGGACGTTGCCGGTCAATCATGCCAGCGCGCCGGCTGTGCGGGTGGCCGAGCACGTGGCTGCGACCATCCAGACCTGGCTCAAGGACCGCGAGATCATCGAGGGCAAGGGACGCAGGCTGAGGGCCGGCGACATTCTTGTGCTGGTGCGCAAGCGCGACCGCTTCGTCCATGCGCTGTCGCGCGCGCTGAAGGACCGCGATATTCCCGTCGCCGGCGCCGACCGGCTGAGCCTGCCCGGCCACATCGCGGTCAAGGACCTGATCGCACTCGGCCATTTCCTCATCCAGCCGCAGGATGACCTGTCGCTCGCCGCCGTGCTGCGCAGCCCGGTTTTCGACGTGTCGGAGGAGACGCTTTTTACGCTTGGCGCCGGACGGCCAGCCGGAACATCGCTGATCGCCTCACTACGCCAGCATGCTGGCGACAATACCGCGCTGACCGATGTCGTTGCCCGGCTCGACGGCTGGGCCAACGAGGCGGCGTTCCGGCCGGTGTTCGAATTCTACGCCGGGGTGCTGGCGCGCGACGGCCTGCGCAAGAAGATGATCGCCCGGCTTGGACCGGAAGCCGGCGACATCCTCGACGAATTCCTGAGTTTCTGCCTGGCCGAGGAACGCACCGGACTGCCGGGGCTGGAGGCCTTCCTGGCGACGCTGGAAAACACCGGCCCGGAGATCAAGCGCGAGATGGACCAGACGCGCGACGAGGTCCGCGTCATGACCGTGCACGCCGCCAAGGGCCTGGAAGCGCCTGTTGTCTTCCTGGTCGATGGCGGGTCGGCGCCGTTCAGCGACCAGCATCTGCCGCGGCTGATGCCGTTCGACGCTTCGGGCCGCAATTTCGACGGCAAGGGCTATCTCTGGCGCTCGGCCGCCGATGTCGCGAACGGCTTCTCCAAGGCGGCCTCGGCCAGGGCGCGGGAGCTTGCCGACGACGAATACCGCCGGCTGCTCTATGTCGGCATGACGCGCGCCGAGGACCGGCTGATCGTCTGCGGCTATCACGGCAAGCGTTCGCCGAGCACCGGCACCTGGCATTCGATTGTCAGCCGCGCGCTGCTTGCCGCGCCGGAAAGCACGGAGCGCCATCATCCCGCCAGCGGCGAGCCGGTGCATCGCTTCGTCATCACCAAGCTGCCGCCGGTGGCGCTGGCAGCCGCCGACGAGGCGCGGCTGCCGCAACCGCTTTTGCCGTTCTTGCCGGCAAACCTGTTTCGCCCTTTGCCGCCTTATGAAGAACTGCCGCGCCCGCTATCGCCCTCTGGCGCTTCGGCGCTGATCGACGAGGGCAAGGAGGCGGTCGTCGATACGCGTTCGCCGGTGCTGGACAGCGAAGCGGAGCCCGGTTTTGCCGTGATGCGCGGGCTGGCGCTGCACAAGCTGCTGCAGATGCTGCCCGGTTTTGCCGAAGACGAACGGCAAGGCGCGGCGGCGCAGTATCTCATTCGAGCCGGCGCCGACTGGCCGGAGGCCGAGCGCAACAAGGCGCTGGCTTCGGTGATGGCGATCCTCAGAGATTCGCGTTTTGCCGGGCTGTTTTCGCCGTCGTCCCGCGCCGAAGTTGCTGTGATGGGCAGCCTTGAGGTCAAGGGCAGACTGCGCTCGATCTCCGGCAAGATCGACCGGCTGGCGGTGACGCCCGAGCGCGTATCGATCGTCGACTACAAGACCAACCGGCCGGCGCCCGCAGGCCTGGCCCAGGTGCCGCCGGCCTATATACTGCAGCTGGCGCTCTACCGCGCGCTGCTCCAGCCGCTTTACCCCGGCCGCGCGGTGACGGCAGCACTGCTGTTCACCGAGGCACCGAGGCTTATCGAACTGCCGGCGCAGGCGATGGATGACGCCCTTGCCCGACTCACGGGAGCGTGACACAAGTTCTGCTTGAAGAAGGGCTGCTCAACCACCACATTTGGTGCGAGATAAATTTCGAAAGGATTTTCGCATGGCCACCGTCAAGGTCGACAAGAGCAATTTCCAGGCGGATGTGCTCAACGCCTCGCAGCCCGTCGTCGTGGATTTCTGGGCCGAATGGTGCGGCCCCTGCAAGATGATCGGTCCGTCGCTGGAAGAGATCGCCAACGAACTCGGCGACAAGATCAAGATCGCCAAGCTGAACATCGACGAGAACCCCGAGCTTGCCGCCCAATTCGGCGTGCGCTCGATCCCGACGCTGATGATCTTCAAGGGCGGCGAAGTCGCCGACATGAAGGTCGGCGCCGCGCCGAAGACCGCGCTGTCGCATTGGATCAATGGCAGCCTCGCCTGATCCTATAGGAGTTTCTGAAGTTAAGCCCGGCCCTGGCGCCGGGCTTTTCTTTGGCGTTATCGCCTGACCTCTCTGGCCCTCGCGCCTGAAGGCTCCATGTCTTCTGCTTGAGGCTGGACAGGAGAGACAGAATGACCGGATCCGCCAAGGCCACCGTCTTCATCGACAACGAGCGCGTCATCGTCACCGAGTATCGGTTCCAGCCCGGCGACAACACCGGCTGGCATCGCCACGGCCACGACTATGTCGTGGTGCCGCTGATGGACGGCAAGGTGAAGCTGGTGACCAAGGACGGCGAGAGTTTTGCTGAAATGAAGAAGGGCGCGCCCTACTTCCGCAAGGAAGGCGTCGAGCACGACGTCATCAGCGCCAATGACGGCGAATACGCCTTCATCGAGATCGAGCTGAAATAGGCCTCAGACTGGTGCCGCGGCCGCCGATGTCTATTTAGTTTGAGCCACGGTTTTTTTGGCCTGCCTAGGCTTGCCGGGCTTCCGTCCGGTCGCGGGCTTCAGGACCTGCCCATATCCCTCTATAGCGCCCGTATACACACGATAGAGAAACGTCTCTCGGCTTACGAAATACGCGACACTGGGCTGGCCGGATGTATCATTGGGGCGCGTCGGTCTGTGGGCCACTCGAACAATTGGGTGCGGTGGCTCGATGGCTCCCGGTAACATCACATGATCGCCGACCCGCGGAGCATATTCAAATATCAGCTCCTCCGGCGGGTCGTTGTCGACGGTAACAAGACACTTCACAACCATTCGAGCTTGCCTCCATGCTTCGCCAAGCATATCGGGGCTTCTGCCCGAGGGGCAACCGCCCGATAGATTCCCCGGGCCAAAATACTACCAGTCGGCGATGCGATCCCCGCCGGTGAATTGCGCGCTTTTTGCTGTGTATTCGAACAGCTCGATCTTCACGCCGTTGGGGTCGCGGATCCAGGCCTGAAACGTGTCGTCGCAGGCATGCTTCTTGGCCGTGATATCAATGCCTTTCGACTTGATGTGGGCGATCGCCGCATCGATGTTTTCCACCTCAAGGCAGAAATGGTTGATCTGGTTGAGCTCGCTATGGCTGGTGCCGTCCTTCTGGAACACCTCGACATGGCTGCGATCGCCGCAATTGAGGTAGAAGCCGAAGATCTTGCCGTCGCGCAGGAAGTTGAACTGCGTGTCGAGGCCGAGCACGTCGCGGTAGAAGGCCCGCGTCGCTTCCAGATCATGCGCGAAGATGCAGACATGGGCGAGCTGCTTGACCTTGATCATGATGGGCTCCTCGCAGTGAAATGGCTTCAGGTCGGCGGCGTGCCGTTTTCGGCCAGCACCGCGCCGGCGAGATACAGCGAACCGCCGATCAGGATGCGTGGCGCCGGCCCGTCCCAGGTGTCGCGCAACAGCATCAGCGCGCTGGCGACGGAGCTGACCGGCTCGGCGGTGAGGCCGGCCTCGGTCGCCCGGATCGCCAGTTCGTCATTCGGCACACCGGCGTCGCTCATGCTCACCGGCACGGTGTAGACATGGCGGACCAGGCCCTTGAAGGCGTGGAAATAGCCGCTCTGGTCCTTGGTGTTGATCATGCCGGAGATCAGAAACAGCGGCCGCGGGTTCTTTTCCTCCTGCTCGGCCAGCGCCTCGGCAATGACCATGCCGGCGCCCGGATTGTGGCCGCCGTCGAGCCAGATGTCGGCGCCCTTGGGCGCCAGCTCCATCAGCCGGCCCTGTACCAGTTTCTGCATGCGGCCCGGCCATGCGACGCTCGCCATCGCCTTCTCAGTGGCGCGATGACTGATTTCGAAACCGGCGGCCTTGACCGCGGCAATCGCTGCCGCCGCATTGGCGAACTGGTGGCGCCCGGGCAGGCGCGGCGGCGGCAGGTCCATCAGCCCGTCCTCATCCTGATAGACCATGCGGCCGTTCTCCTCGAAGGCGAGAAAATCCTGTCCGTAGACGAAGGTCGGGCAATCCAGGCGCTCGGCGGTTTCGATCAGCACTTGCAGTGCCGTCTCGCTCTCCTGCGCTCCGATCACCACCGGGCAGCCGCGCTTCATGATGCCGGCCTTTTCCGCGGCGATCAGTTCGACCCGGTCGCCGAGATAGGCTTCGTGATCCATCGACACCGGCATGATCACCGACACCGCCGGCCGGGCAACGACATTGGTGGCGTCGAAGCGGCCGCCAAGGCCGACCTCGATGATGGCGGCGGCAGCCGGATGTTCGGAAAACAGGATGAAGGTGACGGCGGTTAGGATTTCGAAGACGGTGATCTTCTGGCCTTGATTGGCCCGGGCGACGCGGGCGATGGCCTCGGCGAAGGTCTCGTCGTCGACCAGCCGGCCGCCGCCTTCGGCCGCCAGTCGGTAGCGCTCGGCCCAGTTCACCAGATGCGGCGAAGTGTGGACATGGACAAGGTGGCCGCCGGCTTCGAGCAGCGCGCGCGAAAAGGCCGCGCACGAGCCCTTACCGTTGGTGCCGGCGATATGGATGACCGGCGGCAGCCGCTCCTGCGGATTGCCGAGGCGTTCGAGCAGCCTTGTGATGCGGTCGAGCGAAAGGTCGAAGCCTTTCGGATGCAGCGCCATCAGGGCTTCGATTTCACGATCTGCGGCAAGCGTTGTCATGAGCGAATCCTACGCATGCGCGCAGGTGCACGCAATCGCGGTTTGCGGCCAGAAATGTCGCGTCAGGCCTGCGGGCGGGCTTCCGTCGGGATGACCGACGGCGGCAGGATTTCCGGCTCCAGCGGCTTTTGCTCCTGCGGCAGTTTGAGCAGGATTTTCAACAGCCGTGAAATCGTCTCGCGCAGTTCCAGCCGCGACACCACCATGTCGACCATGCCGTGCTCCATCAGATATTCGGAGCGCTGGAAACCGTCCGGCAGTTTCTCCCGGATAGTCTGCTCGATGACGCGCGGGCCGGCGAAGCCGATCAGCGCGCCGGGCTCGGCGATATGCACGTCGCCCAGCATGGCGTAGGAGGCGGTGACGCCGCCGGTGGTCGGGTTGGTCAAGACGACGATGTATGGGAGGCCGGCTTCCTTCAGCCGATCGACGCCGATCGTGGTGCGCGGCAACTGCATCAGCGACAAGATGCCTTCCTGCATACGCGCGCCGCCGGAGGCGGCAAACAGGATCAGCGGCCGCTTGCGCTGCAAGGCGACCTCGAAACCGTGCACAATGGCGTCACCCGCGGCCATGCCGAGCGAGCCGCCCATGAAGGCGAAATCCTGCACCGTCACTACAACCGGCAGGCCCTCGACCGTGCCCAGCGCATTGATGATGGCGTCTTCCAGGCCGGTCTTGGCCTTGGCGTCCTTCAAGCGGTCGGTGTAGCGCTTCTCGTCGCGGAACTTGAGCGGGTCCTGCATGACCTTGGGGTTCTCAAGCTGCTCGTATTTGCCGTCGTCGAGGAAGAATTTCAGCCGTTCCTTGGCCGAAATCTTCATGTGATGGCCCGATGACGGGATGACGAACTGGTTGGATTCCAGGTCCTTGTGAAACACCATCTCGCCGGTCTCGGGATCCTTGATCCAGAGATTCTCGGGCATGTCGGTGCGCCGGCCGAGCATCGAATTGATCCTCGGGCGAACGTAATTGGTGATCCAGTTCATCGCTTCGGCTCCTGTCCTGACGAAGAGTTGGCTCGTGCATGTCGCCCAAAAGTGGGAACCGGTTTTGGGATAACGACTTGCACAAGGCCTAAGTAGGGAAACTATTCGGCAGCAGCAAGGCGGGCCGAACGCACGCCCTGAGACAGTCCGCTGACCAGGGTGGCGACGGCTTCGGCCGGGTCGGCGGTCTTCTCGCCCTTCGGCCCCAGCACATTGGCCACCGCATTGACGATCGCGGTGCCGACGACGACGCCGTCGGCATTGGCGCCGATGATGCGCGCCTGCTCGGCGGTCTTGACGCCGAAGCCGACACAGACCGGCAGGTCGGTATGGCCCTTGATGCGCTTGACCGCGGCGGCAACCTTGCCGGTGTCGGCCAAAGCCGAGCCGGTGATGCCGGTCATCGACACGTAATAGACGAAGCCCGACGTATTCTGCAGCACCTTGGGCAGGCGCTTGTCGTCGGTGGTCGGCGTTGCCAAGCGGATGAAGTTGATGCCGGCCTTCAGCGCAGGGATGCAGAGTTCTTCGTCCATCTCCGGTGGCAGGTCGACGACGATCAGCCCGTCAATGCCGCTGGCGATGGCGTCCTTGAGGAAGCGATCGACACCGTAGATGTAGATCGGGTTGTAGTAGCCCATCAGCACGATCGGCGTTTCATTGTCGATGGCGCGGAAATCAGCCGCCGTCTTCAGCGTCTTGACCAGGGTCTGGCCACCTTTCAGCGCCCGCAGGCCGGCGGCCTGGATCGCCGGTCCATCGGCCATCGGGTCGGAAAACGGCATGCCCATTTCGATGATGTCGGCGCCGGCCTTGGGCAGCGCCTTCATGATCGACAAAGCGGTGTCGTAGTCGGGGTCGCCGCTCATGAAATAGGTGACGAGCGCCGGGCGGCCCTCGGCTTTCAGTTTTGCCATGCGGCGGTCGATGCGGGTCACCATGATCAGATCTCCATGCCCAGCATCGAGGCCACCGTGTGCACGTCCTTGTCGCCGCGTCCCGACAGGTTGACGATGACGATCTGGTCCTTGTCCATATCAGGCACGATCTTCACCGCATGCGCGATGGCGTGGGCGGATTCCAGCGCCGGGATGATGCCTTCGACGCGCGTCGTCAGCTTGAAGGCTTCCAGCGCCTCGTCGTCGAGGATCGGCACATATTCGACGCGGCCGGAATCGCGCAGCCAGGAATGTTCGGGGCCGACGCCCGGATAGTCGAGGCCGGCCGAGATCGAATGGCCGTCCATGATCTGGCCATCGGCGTTCTGCAGGAGATAGGTGCGGTTGCCGTGCAGGACGCCTGGCGCGCCGGCATTCATCGAGGCGCAATGCTCGATGCCGTCGAGGCCGCGGCCGCCGGCTTCGATGCCGATGATGCGGACTTGCCTGTCGTCGAGGAAAGGATGGAACAGGCCGATGGCGTTGGAGCCGCCGCCGACAGCCGCGATGATGGTGTCGGGCAGCCGGCCTTCCTGTTCGAGGATCTGGGCGCGCGCCTCGATGCCGATCACCGACTGGAAGTCGCGCACCAGCTCCGGATAGGGATGCGGGCCGGCGGCAGTGCCGATCAGGTAATAAGTGTCCTCGACATTGGTGACCCAGTCGCGCAACGCCTCGTTCATGGCGTCCTTCAGCGTGCCGTGGCCGGCGGTGACCGGCCGCACTTCGGCGCCCAGCAGCTTCATGCGGAAGACGTTGGGGCTTTGGCGGGCGACGTCGGTGGCGCCCATATAGACCACGCAGGGAAAGCCGAAGCGCGCCGCGACCGTGGCCGCCGCCACGCCGTGCTGGCCGGCGCCCGTCTCGGCGATGATGCGCTTCTTGCCCATGCGCTTGGCCAGCAGGATCTGGCCGAGGCAGTTGTTGATCTTGTGCGAACCGGTGTGGTTCAGGTCCTCGCGCTTGAAGTAGACTTTGGCGCCGCCCCCGAGGCCCTTCGCCGAGGAAACCTCACGAAGATGTTTGGTCAGGCCTTCGGCGAAATACAGCTTTGACGGCCGCCCGGCATAGTGGGTCGAGAGGTTGGTCAACTCAGCCTTGAAGTCCGGATCGTTCTTGACCTCGTTCCAGTGCCGCTCGAGGTCGAGGATCAGCGGCATCAGCGTCTCGGCCACGAAGCGGCCCCCGAAGATGCCGAACATGCCCTGTTCGTCGGGTCCCGTGCGGAAGGAATTGGGTGTCGCCGGCTTGTTCATCGCCGATCTCCTGGTCTTGGTTCTGAGCATGTCTTATCGGAAAACCGGTTCCCACTTCTCCGGAACATGCTCGGGTTCGAAAGAAGTGCCTCAGGCAGCGCGGTCGTCGCGCGCGGCCCTGACGGCCCGGAAGAACTGCTCGATCAGCGCCGGATCCTTGACGCCCGGGCCGCTTTCCACCCCCGACGAAATGTCTATCGCGGGCGGATTGGCTGATATCAGGGCGTCGCCGATATTGGCGGCGTTGAGCCCACCGGAAAGCATGTAATCGAGCCCGGCGTCAAGGCCGGCCAGGATGCGCCAGTCAAAGGCGACGCCATTGCCGCCCGGAAGTTGCGAGCCCTTTGGTGGCTTGGCATCGAACATGAAGCGATCGGCAACGCCGATGAACGGCTTTAGCCGCTCGAGATCGGCAGCCTCACTGACGGAGAACACCTTCATGACAGGCAAGCCGTAGCGGGCTTTCACCTCGGCCACCCGCTCGGGCGTCTCCGTGCCGTGCAACTGCAGCATGTCGGGTCGCATCTTTTCGACGATCTCGTCCAGGAAGGCGTCATCGGAATCGACCGTCACGGCAACCGCCAGGGCCTTGCCGATTGCCGCCTGGCGCAGGCGGCCGGCTGCCGCAGGCTCGACATAGCGCGGGCTCCTGGCAAAGAAGATGAAGCCGACATGGCTGGCGCCGCCGGCCAATGCCGCGGCCATTGCATCATCGGTCTTCAATCCGCAGATCTTGATATCGAGCGCCATGGCGCGGGGATTGGCACGAAACCGGCCAAGAGTCGAGAAAAAGCATGCTGTTTGCCGGCAACGCCAAAGGCGCTACCTATTGATGGGAGAAGCAAGGCGGAGCAGACGAATGGCCGACCAGAGCATAGCCGAACTCAGGCAGAAGATCGCGCAAGCGCGCGACGTCATCGCGCATCTGATGCAAAAGGCCGCCTTCGACGGGGCAGAAGCGCACCGGGTCCTGGATTATTTCGGCAGCGATGCGTTCGAGCAGAATTTCCTGCCATGGCCGCGCCATGGCGACGAAGGGCTGCGGCCTGAAGAGCTTAATGCGGCCAATGATGATTGAGCGCGGCGCCGGCGCAGGCTAATCGAACACGATCGCCTGCAGCGCGCCGCCATTGCGCTTCAGCCAGTCCTTGCAGCGGTCGGTATCGGGACAGAGCTGATCGCACAATTTCCAGAATTTCGGGCCGTGGTTCATCTCCTTGAGATGCGCCACCTCATGCGCGACCAGGTAGTTTATCACCGGCGTCGGCGCCATCATGATGCGCCATGAGAAGGACAGATTGCCATCGGAAGTGCAGGAACCCCAGCGGCTCGACGTGTCCTTGAAGCGGATCGCCTTGGCGCGCTTGCCGATGGCCTCGGTATGCTTGACCACCAGCTTCTCGATGTCCTTCTTGGCCTCACGCCTGAGGAAATCGGCGATGCGGCGCGGCAAATGTATGCGCTCGCCATGGACGATCAGCAGCGGACCGCGCTCGTCGCGCGACACGGTGACGGTGCCGCGTTTCGACGGTTCGTGGACGATGCGATGCGCGACGCCGCGTATCGGGATCTTGATGCCGGGGCGCACTTGCGGCCGTGTCGGGACCTTGGCCAGACGCTGCTCCAGCCAGTCCTGGTGGCGGTGAAGGAATTTCTCCACCTCGCCGCGGCGCAGGCCCGGCGGCACGGTGATGCGCAGCCCCTGGCCGCCCGAATCGATGCGCAGCGTCAGCCGCCGTGCGCGGGCGCTCTCGACGATCCTGAGCGGCAGTGTGCGGCCGGCAACGACGTGCTCTCGCTCTTCGACAGGCGAGGGTTTTGGTTTGGTCAGGTTGCGGAAAAAGCCGAAGGACATGGCTGAACGATACGCGATTCGAGGAAAACGACCAGAACAAAAAAGAAACGGCGCCGCTCGCGCGACGCCGTCCATCATGCCAAGGCCTGTCTTAGAGCGCCGCGCGTCTCTGACGCGCAAAGGACGCTGTAGCACTCTAATTCGGCGCATGAACCTTTCCGAAAATCGGTTTCGATTTTCGGGGTCATGCGCGCAGCCTCAGTCGTCAAGCAGGTTCGGGCCCTTGCGCTTGGGCGTCGCGGGCTTGGCCGTTTCGGCCGAGCCTGTCTTCGCAGGCGCTGTCGACTTGTTGCGGTTGGCCATGAAGCGGTCGAACTCGTCCTGGTCCTTGGCGCGGCGCAATTCGCGGGCGTACTCGTCGAACTCGCTCAGCATCTCATCGAGCTTGCGACGCTCTTCGGCGAGGCGTTCGAGTTCCTTCTCGCGCCAGTCGTCGAAAGCGACATTGCCGGTGCGGGCCGAACCGTGGCCCCAGCGCGCGGCCTTGTCGGAACCGCGACGGCAGCCGGCGAAGATGCCGTCGGTGGCCCGGTTGACGTCGCGCTTGAAGCCGTCAAGCCGGTCGCCCCAGATGATGTAGGCGAGCATGGCGAAGCCAAGCGGCCAGAACACCATGAAGCCGATCACCATCAGCGCGATGGTCGCCGGCGTCCAGGCCGGGCGGATCAATGCGGATGTGTTCATTTTCTCCCATTCCTTCGGTTGGAGACAGCCAAGAGCGGCTGCGTGGATTCGAAATGGGATGAGAAAAACGGCGATTCAAGACAACGTCCGCCAAAACCGGACAAGGTCCTGAATTGATTATCGCTTTTTGACCGCTTCGAGGAAAAGCACGACCAGGCCGGCGACCAAGCCCCAGAAGGCGGCGCCAACGCCGAACAAAGTCAGCCCCGACGCGGTGACAACGAAGGTGACAGTAGCCGCCATGCGCTGGTCCTCGTCCTTGAGCGCGATCGCCAGCGCGTTGGCCAGCGACCCCATCAACGCCAGGCCGGCCACCAGCACGATCAGGCTTTGCGGCAGCACTGCGAAGATCGCCACCAGCGAGGCGCCGAAAACCGCGAAGATCAGATAGGCAAGTGCATAGAAGGGTCCGGTCTTCCAGCGCTCGGCCGGGTCGGGATGGACGTCCGGCCCGGTGCAGATCGCCGCAGAGATCGCGGCCAGATTGGTGGTCGAGCCGCCAAACGGCGCCGACAGCAGCGAGAACAGGCCGGTGACGCCGATCAGCGGGCCGGGTTCGGGGTGATAGCCGGCGGCGCGCAAGACGGCGAGACCCGACAGGTTCTGCGACGCCATGGTGACGAGGTAGAGCGGCAGCGCCAGGCCGATGACAGCTGCGGCGCTGAAATGCGGAGCAATCAGCGTCAGCGTCGACAGTTCCGGTGCCGGCAGTCCGCCGACGCGGCCTGTCAGGAAGGCGGCGATGCCGCCGCCGATCAGCACCGCCAGCACCGACAGCGCCGGGTTGAACAGGCGAATGACGAAGAAGGCCGCGATCAGCGGCAGGATCAACCAGGGGTCGACCGGAATGGTCTTGACGGCATTGAGCGCGAAGGTGACGACGATGCCCGCCAGCATGCCGGACGCGACTGACGCCGGTATCCTTGATATCAGCTGGGTCAGCGGCTTGAACAGGCCGGTGGCGATCAACATTAGGCCGGTGACGATGAAGGCGCCGACCGCATCGGCCATGGTAAACCCGCTCGATGCCGCCATCAGCGCCAGGCCCGGTGTCGACCAGGCGGTGATGATGGGTATTTTCGTGCGCCAGGACAGCCACAAGCATTCGATCGCCATCGCCACGCACACTGCCGTCACCCAGCTCGCGGTTTCGGCTTGCGTGGCGCCAACCGCCTTGGCGGCGGCAATGACGACGGCCAGCGTGCCGCCGAAGCCGACGATTGCCGCGACAAAGGCGGATATCGGGATGGAAATGCGCATTCTCGCCTACCCCGCCCGCTGAACCATGTCGCCCACCGCCCTCAGCAGCATGTCGAGATCCTGCGGCCGCGACAGGCGGTGGTCGCCGTCGGGAATGAGCGACAAGGTGACGTCGTCGGCCGGCAGCAGCGAGACCAGCTTCAGCGCATGGCTTGCCGGCACATCGGCATCGGCCAGGCCCTGCAGGATGTGGACGGGGCAATGGGTATCGATCGGCCCGGTCATGACCCGGTTCGCCCTGCCGTCCTCGATCAGCGCGCTTGTGTAGATGTAAGGCTCGGCGGAATAGTCCGAAGGTTCTTCGAAAAAGCCTTTCTCCCGGAGGTCGCGCCTCTGTTCCTCCGTCAGAGCCGGCTCGACCAGCTCGGCGGTGAAATCCGGCGCCGGCGCGAGCAGCACCAGGCCAACCACATTGCTGTCGCCCGCCTTGCGCAGTTCCTGCACCATGCGCAGCGCGATCCAGGCGCCCATCGACGAGCCGACCAGGATTTGCTTGCCCTCGGTGAAACGCCGGAAGACGGCGAGGCTCTCGCCAAGCCATTTCGAAATGGTGCCGTCGGCAAAGGCGCCGCCGGATTCGCCATGGCCGGAATAATCGTGGCGCAGATACGCGCGGCCTTCCCTTGCCGCCCAATCCGACAACGTCTGCGCCTTCGTGCCCAGCATGTCGGATTTATAGCCGCCGAGCCAGACGATGCCGGGCGTTGCGCCCGAGGAATGGCGAACCGCGATATCAATGCCGTCGACATCCAGCAGGGTTGGGGTGGTCGCGGTCATGGCTGTGGATCAATCCTGGTTCTGGGGGCCTGATTGCGGGAGCCTGATTTTACTCGCCGGTCTTTTGACACAGGCACAGGCGAGGCGGAAAGTGCTCGCGACATCCTTTGTTTGGTGCAGGCCTGCGATCAGGGTGATTTTCTGTCAGCGCTGTGCTATTGACTCCGCCCGCGCGCTCACCACATTGGCGCGTCCTGAACATTTCTAGATTGAAACCCTGAACGAAACGGCCAAGGAGACCACGACCATTCGCAGACCTTTCAAAGCAGCGGCGCCCACCAAGGATGGCCCGCGCTCCAACCGTGATATCCGGGTTCCCCGGGTCCAACTGATCGACGCCGATGGCCAGAACCGCGGCGATATTTCCATCAACGACGCATTGCTGCTCGCCGAAGAGGCAGGGCTCGATCTGGTCGAGATCTCGCCCAATGCGGTGCCGCCTGTCGTCAAGATTCTCGATCTCGGCAAATTGAAATACGCCAACCAGAAGAAGGCGGCCGAGGCGCGCAAGAACCAGAAGGTCATCGAGATCAAGGAGATCAAGATGCGCCCGAACATCGACAGCCATGACTACGAAACCAAGATGAAGGCCGTGCGGCGCTTCTTCGAGGAAGGTGACAAGGTCAAGCTGACGCTGCGCTTCCGCGGCCGCGAGATGGCGCATATGGAACTCGGCATGCAGCTCCTGAACAAGGTGCGCGAGGAGACGGCTACCATCGCCAAGGTCGAAGCCGAGCCGAAGCTGGAAGGCCGCCAGATGATGATGGTGCTGGCCCCGCGCTAGATCAGTTCGGGCGTTGCGCTCTAAATCCGCCTGAATCCTGTCTCATGGCGTCCCGGCGATCGGCGGGACGCCGATTCTCCTGTCCAGACGCCGCGATCGCCGGCAAAGCTTCTCGACGATCGGATTCCCGACATGGCCAATGAAATCAACCCTGCGCCCATCAAGGAGCTGGGCGGCTACCAGCACATGCGCCGGATGGTGCTTGCGGTGCTGGTGGTGGTGCTGTTTGCGGCACTGCTGTTCGGCCAGTCGACCTTCCCGCCCGATACCCCGGTGCATGAAACGATCGAGATGGTCGGCGTGCTGCTGATCTTCCTTGGCGTCGTCGGCCGCTTGTGGTCGACACTCTATATCGGGGGGCGCAAATCCTCCGAAGTGGTCACCGGCGGACCCTATTCGATCACCCGCAATCCTCTCTACGTGTTCTCGACCGTTGCCGCCGCCGGCGTCGGGGCGCAGATCGGCTCGTTCTCCGGCATCGTCCTGTTTGCGCTTTTGTGCGCCGGCGCCTTCCACATCGTCATCCTGCGCGAGGAACGGTATCTCAAGGAGGTTCTCGGCGCGCCCTACACAGCCTATCTGGCGCGGGTGCCGCGTTTCTTCCCCCAGCTGTCGCTCTACCAGGAAGGCGACACCGGCAGCTTCAAGCCGCGCCTCTTGCTGACCACCTTGCTCGACGGGTTGGTGTTTCTGGTGGCGTTGCCGGTGTTCGAGACCATCGATGGTGCCCAGCAATCGGGCATTCTGCCGGTGCTGTTTAGGCTGCCCTGATCGCGGAGAGAGCGTCGCAGCCGCTCGGGTGTTGCGCGCCAGCCCGCTTTGACGTATAGGACCGCCGTTCCAAGAAAACCGCCCGGCAGGGCATGCCGTGGCGGTTTCATTTGCTTTTCGGGCTTTTGGTCCGCCCGAAGCGAACAAGAAGCGCGATTGTGCGCCACCAATACGGAGTAGCAAAATGCCCAAGATGAAGACCAAATCGGCCGCCAAGAAGCGGTTCAAGATCACAGGTACGGGTAAAGTCCTGTCGGCTGCGGCCGGCAAGCGTCACGGCATGATCAAGCGTTCCAACAAGTTCATTCGAAATGCCCGCGGCACGATGGTTCTGGCTGAACCGGATGGCAAGAAGGTCATCAAGAATTTTCTGCCGAACGGCCTCTGAGCATTCGGTTTCAGGAACAGCGTTTAAGGAGATCATGACATGGCACGCGTAAAAAGAGGCGTCACCTCGCACGCCAAGCACAAGAAGGTCCTGAAAGCCGCGAAAGGCTTCTACGGCCGCCGCAAGAACACCATTCGCATCGCCAAGCAGGCGGTCGAAAAGTCGATGCAGTATGCGTATCGCGACCGCAAGAACCGCAAGCGCTCGTTCCGCGCGCTGTGGATCCAGCGCATCAACGCCGCGACGCACGAGCATGGCCTGACCTATGGCCGCTTCATCGACGGCCTCAACAAGTCCGGTATCGAGATCGATCGCAAGATCCTGTCCGACATGGCCATCCATGAACCGCAGGCGTTCGCCGCACTCGTGGCCAAGGCCAAGGTCGCGCTCGAATATCTGAAGAACACCACCCCGAATGCTTTTGAAAGCGCTGTCGCCTAGAGCATGATGCCAAAAAGTTGCTGACTTTTTGGACAACATCATGCTCAGGGAAATTTAGCGAGGAGCGCGATCTTTCCGAAAAGTCTGCAACTTTTCGGGATCGGCCTCCGAGCCCAGCGCTTCCCAGCATTCGCAATTCTGATTGGGGAACCCGCGCTGGCACGGCTGGCGCGGGTTTTTCTTATGGCTGAACTTTCAACTTGAAAGTGACTTTCACCTCAAAGTTGACTCCCAACACAGCGAGTTTGACCGTGAACGACATAGCTACCGGCTTGGATACTCTCGAAAACTCCCTGATGGCCGACGTCGCGTCGGCCGCCGATGAGGCTGCTATCGAAGCCGTGCGCGTCGCGGCTCTCGGCAAAAAGGGGTCGATCTCGGAATTGCTGAAGACACTGGGCGCGATGAGCGCCGAGGAGCGCCAGGTCAAGGGCCCCGCGATCAACGGCCTGAAGAACCGCGTCACCGAAGCGCTGACGACACGCAAGGCCGAGCTGAAGGATGTGGCGGTCACGGCGCGCCTTGCCGCCGAGACGGTCGACGTGACGCTGCCGGTGCGGCAATCGCCGGCCGAGCGCGGCCGCATCCATCCGATCAGCCAGGTCATCGACGAGATCGCGGCGATCTTCGGCGATCTCGGCTTTGCCATCGCAGAAGGTCCCGATGTCGAGAGCGACTATTACAATTTCACCGCGCTGAATTTCCCCGAAGGGCATCCGGCGCGCGAGATGCACGATACCTTCTTTTTCCAGCCGGACGAAAAGGGCGAGCGCAAGCTGTTGCGCACGCACACCTCGCCGGTACAGATCCGCACCATGGAGAAGCAGAAGCCGCCGATCCGCATCGTCATTCCCGGCAAGACCTACCGGCAGGATTCCGACGCTACCCACTCGCCGATGTTCCATCAGGTCGAGGGGCTGGTGATCGACAAATCGGCCAATGTCGCCAACATGAAGTGGGTGCTGGAAGAATTCTGCAAGGCTTTCTTCGAGGTGCCGCAGGTCAAGATGCGCTTCCGGCCGTCGTTCTTCCCGTTCACCGAGCCAAGCCTCGAGGTCGACATCCAATGCGACCGCTCGCGGCCCGGCGAAGTGCGCTTCGGCGAAGGCTCCGACTGGATGGAGATCCTCGGCTGCGGCATGGTCCACCCCAATGTGCTGCGCGCCGGCGGGCTCGATCCCGACGAATATCAGGGCTTTGCCTGGGGCATGGGAATCGACCGCATCGCCATGCTGAAATACGGCATGCCGGACCTGCGCGCCTTCTTCGACGCCGATGTCCGCTGGCTGTCGCATTACGGTTTCCGGCCGCTCGACATGCCGACGCTGTTCGGAGGTCTTTCCGCATGACGGCGCCGCACGCCGGTGGCTGCCGCTGCGGCGCGGTACGGTTCGAGGCCTCGGTCGAACCGCACCATGTCAGCTATTGCCATTGCGGCGATTGCCGGCGCGCCAGCGGCGCGCCGGTGTCGGCCTTTGTCGGCTTCCTTACCGAGCAGGTGGCTTTCACCGGCAAGGCACTGAAGATGTACGAGAACGGCCCGGTTACACGCTCGTTCTGCGGCATTTGCGGCTCGCCTATCGCCTATGTCGACGAGCGGCTGGAAGACCACATCTATTTCATGCTGGGCGCCATGGACATGCCGGCTTATTTCCGGCCGACGCACCATGCCTATGTGCGCGAGCAGCTGCCCTTCGTGCATATGCCCGACGACTTGCCGCGCCATTTGAAGACAAGCGTGCCCAGACCCGATGGACAAGGTCCGGGCGGGTACAGACAAAACGGAACATAGTGATGAAACTCACCCTTTCCTGGCTCAAGGATCATCTCGACACCGACGCCACGCTCGACGAGATCGTCGAGAGGCTGACCTCGATCGGCCTCGAAGTCGAGCATGTCGACGACAAGGCCGGCCTGAAGCCGTTCGTCATCGCCAAGGTGCTGACGGCGGTGCAGCATCCCGACGCCGACCGGCTGCGGGTGCTGACCGTCGACACCGGCAATGGCGCAGCCCCTGTCCAGGTGGTGTGCGGTGCGCCGAATGCCCGCGCCGGCCTGATCGGCGCCTTCGCCGCGCCCGGCGCCTATGTGCCCGGTATCGACGTGACGCTGACCGTCGGCAAGATCCGCGGCGTCGAGAGCCATGGCATGATGTGTTCCGAGCGCGAGCTGGAGCTGTCGGATGAGCACAATGGCATTATCGACCTGCCGGCCGATGCGCCTGTCGGCACCAGCTTCGCGGCTTACGCGCATCTCGACGATCCGGTGATCGAGATCAATCTGACGCCGAACCGGCCGGATGCGACCAGCATTTACGGCGTCGCCCGGGACCTGGCGGCAAGCGGGCTTGGCCGGCTCAAGACCGCGCCGGTCGAAGCGGTCCCTGGCAAAGGTGAAACGCCGGTCAAGGTGACCATCGAGGCGCCGGAGCTCTGCCCCGGTTTCGCGCTGCGCCTGGTGAAAGGCGTGAAGAACGGGCCGTCGCCGAAATGGCTGCAGCAAAGGCTGATCGCCATCGGCTTGCGCCCGATCAGCGCGCTGGTCGACATCACCAACTACGTCACCTTCGACCGTGGCCGGCCGCTGCATGTGTTCGATGCCAAGAAGGTCGCCGGCAATCTCGTCGTGCGCCGCGCACGCGACGACGAGAAGGTGCTGGCGCTTGACGGGCGCGAATACACGCTGACGCCGCAGATGTGCGTGATCGCCGACGACAATGGCGTCGAATCGATCGCCGGTGTCATGGGCGGCGAGCATTCCGGCTGCGACGAGAACACCACGGACGTGCTGATCGAATCCGCTCTTTGGGATCCGATCACCACGGCCCGCACTGGCCGTACGCTCGGCATCATCACCGATGCCCGTTACCGTTTCGAGCGTGGCGTCGACCCAGAATTCATGGTGCCCGGCGTCGAGCTGGCGACAAAGCTTGTGCTGGAGTTCTGCGGCGGCGAGCCGACGGAAACCGAGGTCGTTGGCTATGCCGGCTACAAGCCTAAGATCGTTTCCTTCCCGATCTCGGAAGTAAAGCGGCTGACCGGCACCGAAGTGCCAAAGGCGGAAAGCCTCGACATCCTTTCGCGCCTCGGCTTCGAGCCGCAGGGCTCGGACGACATCGTCGATGTGGCGGTGCCGTCCTGGCGGCCCGATGTCGATGGCAAAGCCGACCTGGTCGAGGAAGTCATGCGCATTCACGGCGTCGACAACATCGCGCCGCAGCCGCTCGGCGCTCATGAAGCGGTCAATTCCAAGATCCTGACGACGCTGCAGGTGCGCACCCGCATTGCTAAGCGCTCGCTCGCCGTGCGGGGCATGCTGGAGGTTCTCACCTGGTCGTTCATCCCGGCCAAACACGCCGAACTGTTCGGCGGCGGCCAGACGGCGCTGAAGCTCGCCAATCCGATTGCAGCCGACATGTCCGATATGCGGCCCTCGCTGTTGCCCGGCCTGATCGTCGCCGCGCAGCGCAATGCCGACAAGGGCATCGGCGATGTCGCGCTGTTCGAGGTCTCCGGTACCTATGAGGGCGACGGCCCCGACCAGCAGCGGCGCGTTGCGGCCGGTGTGCGCCGCGGCACCGCCAAGCTCGACGGCTCCGGCCGCAGTTGGGCCGGCAATTCCGGTCCGGTCGGCGTATTCGACGCCAAGGCCGACGCGATTGCAGCGCTGGAAGCCTGCGGCGCCCCGGTCGACAGGCTGCAGATCGAGCCAGGCGGTCCGGCCTGGTACCATCCCGGCCGCTCCGGCACGATCAAGCTCGGCCCGAAGACCGTGCTCGGCACGTTCGGCGAATTCCACCCCAAGACGCTGGAGGGGTTGGACGTTTCCGGACCGATCTGCGGTTTCGAGGTCTATATCGACGCCGTGCCGGAACCGAAGGCCAAGCCGACGAAAACCAAGCCGAAGCTCGAGCTGTCCGCCTTCCATGCGGTGAAGCGCGACTTTGCTTTCGTCGTCGACAAGGCGGTCGAGGCCGGTACGCTGGTGCGCGCGGCGCTCGCTGCCGACAAGAAGCTGGTCACCGGCGTTTCGGTGTTCGACGTGTTCGAGGGGGCATCTCTCGGGGCCGCCAAGAAGTCGATTGCCATCGAAGTGTCTATCCAGCCGGTTGAAAAGACGCTCACCGACGAGGATTTCGAGGCGCTGGCCAAGCGCATCGTCGACAATGTCGGCAAGCAGACGGGCGGCGTGCTGAGGACGTAAAGGGATTGCCGGCAGGGGTGGCGAATCGCCCTCCTACTGGGAGTTGATTTGCTAGGGCAAGGCCGGATTGAAACGGAAGCTCAGGTCGTAAAACCGCGCGGGCTCCTACGCGGTCACGTCCAGCCTCGACAGAATACCTTGATACGTCCTGATGTGTTCCTGGGCGTGCTCAATATCTGTTTGTGTGGTGTCGCGCCATTCGGGATGCTCGATAGTGCTTTCTCTTGTTTTCAAATGCCCTGTTTCAAGCAATTCAACTTGCCGTTCGAGGACCTCGATCCGGGCGTTGATATCCTTTCGGTATGCGATGAGCACCGCAAGCCGAACGACGTTGGTAGGTATCTCGACGGGGCGTTGATCCTCGCGCCTGCTACCGCGCTCGTAATTTTCGATGGAACCACGTGAGACGCCGAGAACTGCGGCTGCAGCTTCTTGCGATAGCCCGAGATCCTTGCGCCAAGCCTTGAACTGTTCCGGTGTCATATTGGAATCTCCATTTTCGTGGCACGGAGTATCAGTTGCGTACTGAGTACGCAAGAGTTTTCTTCATACTCAGTACGAATTCTGACTCCGCAATGAGATAAGATCTCAAGTGTCCGGATTGCGGATCGACAGCGAATCGCCCTCCAAAGGGTGATGGATCATCTGCGCTATTCCGGGTTCTCGTTCGAAGCACAACGCGAAGCGCTTCTCGCCATCGTGGCGGCGGATCCACTGGTTCGCGACGCGCTGGCGCAGGCACGCTCGCTTGACCTGCCGGATTGGCTGGTGGTTTCAGGCGCGCTCTATAATTCCGTCTGGAACCATCTGACCGGCAAGCCATCGGGCTACGGCATCAAGGATGTTGATCTTTTCTACTTCGATGACAGCGACCTGTCCTACGAGGCCGAGGACGGTGTGATTGCCCGCACCGCTACGGTCTTCGCCGGCCTGCCGCTACCGGTCGAGGTGCGCAACCAGGCGCGGGTGCATCTGTGGTATCCGCAGAAATTCGGCCGGCCCTGCCCGCGCTATACCAGCTCCAGCCACGCGCTCCGCTTTTTCGCCTCGAGGACTCACGCGGTTGGCGTTCGCTACGACGCGGATGGGCAGCTTGAACTGGTGGCGCCGTTTGGGCTCGACGATATCTTCTCGTTTCGCATCACGCCGAACCGGGTGATGGACAACCAGCAGACGCATGAGGCCAAGGGCAGGCGTGCCAAGGATACCTGGCCAGAGATATCGGTTGTACCTTGGTGATTTTTCACAAAGGTCGAAGGTGTCGATTCGCTGCAATTTTCAAGCGGTCATCGACCAAATCCACAAGATAATGTGTCCATCAGTGTGGAGGCCACAAAATATCGTTGCGCCAGATGGACTCAAATGCAGAATCGTGTTTCTTTTTGAGGGCTGGCTAAAAGAATGGGTCGACCACAGATTGCAGTCTGCGGCCGACCTTTGGTCAGACCCAGCAATTAACCCGTCGAGGGAGCTGGGCCGGTCTCGATTAAAGACGTGATCACTGAATCACGGCTGATTCGCCGCGTCAACCCTCGGCTTTGTTGTCCACAATGGAAGGACAAAGTAATGAGCGTTTATGGCCTGACCAAGGTGCCGCTTGGCACCAAGAAGCGTACCGGAGAAACCTGCCCCGAGAGCGGCGTCTGGAAGGTGGACGATCCTCGCGACTCCACCACTGGACCCTTTGCGAAGGGCAATACTTTCCCTCCGTACAAGGGAAAGGCAGTTACCTGGGTTCTCATTCAGTACGCCTAGCTGAAGACAAGGGGCTGAGCCGCATGGTTCAGCCCCTTTTGATCTGGCTATTGCTGCAAACTCACCCATTCACCAGCGCCAGCAATTCCTCGGTGTACCGCTTACCCACCACCTTGTCCGGCGACAGAGCATCGCCGATCGCCGCCACTTCGGCCGCACTCAGCTCGATCCCGGCCGCCGCCGTGTTCTGCTCGAGATGGCGGATTTTCCGCGCGCCGGGGATCGGCACGATGAAGTCGCCCTGGTGCAGCACCCAGGCCAGCGCCAGTTGCGCCGAGGTGACGCCTTTTTCCGTCGCCAGCTTTTCCAGCGTGGCGATCACCTTGGCATTGGCCGCCATGGCGTCGGCCTGGAAGCGGGGCAAGGTGCGGCGCCAGTCGTCGTCGCTCAGGGCCTCGGGCTTGGCGATGGTGCCGGTAAGCAGGCCGCGGCCGAGCGGGCTGTAGGGGACAAAGCCGATGCCGAGTTCGCGGCAGAGATCTAACACCTCGTCTTCGGGGTCGCGGCTCCACAGCGAGTATTCGCTCTGCACGGCAGCAATCGGATGCACGGCGTGCGCCCGGCGGATGGTGGCGGCACTGACCTCCGACAGGCCCAGCGCCCGTACCTTGCCGTCGCGCACCAGTTCGGCCATGGCGCCGACCGTGTCCTCGATCGGCACGTTGGGATCGACACGATGCTGGTAGTAGAGGTCGATGACATCGGCATCGAGCCGCTTCAGCGAGGCTTCCGCCACCGCTTTGACGTGCTCGGGACGGCTGTCGACGCCGACCATGCGCCCGAGGCCCGAGCCTTCCTCGGAAATCTTGAAGCCGAATTTGGTCGCGATCGTCACCTTGTCGCGCACCGGCTTCAACGCCTTGCCGAGAAGTATCTCGTTCTCAAAGGGGCCGTAAACTTCGGCCGTGTCGAAAAACGTCACGCCGATCTCGACAGCGCGGCGCAAAGTGGCGATTGCGTCGGCCTCTGCCTGACCGCCATAGGCGAAGCTCATGCCCATGCAGCCGAGGCCGACGGGGAAGACTTCGAGTTCAGTACCAAGTTTGCGGGTTTTCATGGCGCGTCTCCTTGTTGCGATGAAGGAGAGATAGTGCCTGGTCTTACGTTCGATAATTGGCTGTCATTCGCACGGGCTGTTCTATAAAATAGATCAATGAATCGAGCGCATCTTTCTCAACTGGCTGTGCTGGCGACAGTCGCCCAATGCGGCAGTTTTCGTGGCGCGGCGCGCGAACTGGCCATTGCGCCTTCAGCGGTGAGCCATGCCGTGTCCAGCCTGGAGGCGCGGCTCGGCGTGCGGCTTTTGGCGCGCAGCACCCGCAGCGTGGCACCAACGGAGGAGGGCGCGCAGCTGCTCGAACGGCTGCGGCCGGCGCTGTCCGAGATCGATCTGGCGCTGGAAACGGCGATCGAGGCGCGCGACCGGCCGGCCGGGAACCTGCGGCTGACCGTGCCGCGCACCGCGGCCCACCTGGCATTGACGCCCAGGCTCGGCGGCTTTGCCGCGGCCTATCCTGACATCGTGCTGGAAATCGTCATCGAGGATCGCTTCACCGACGTCGTCGAAGGCGGCTTCGATGCCGGCGTGCGGCTCGGTGAAAGCCTGCAGCGCGACATGATCGCGGTGCGCATCGGACCGGACCTTCGCGGCGCCGTGGTCGGCGCGCCATCCTATTTCGCGACCATGCCAAGACCCCGCCATCCGCGCGATCTTGCCGACCACCGCTGCATCCGCTTCCGTTTTTCCAGCGGCATTCTTTACCGCTGGGAATTCGAGAAGGATGGCGAAGAGATCGAGATCGCAGCGCAAGGGCCGCTGATCCTCGACGAAGACCATCTGATCGCCCAGGCGGCGGTCGACGGCGCTGGGCTCGCCTTCGTCTTCGACGATTATGTGCGCGCGCCGCTCGCCGACGGTCGCTTGATCCGCGTGCTGGAAGACTGGTGTCCGCCCTTCGACGGTTTCTTCGTCTACTACCCCAGCCGCCGCCAGATGCGCCCGGCGCTGCGGGCGTTTGTGGATTTCTTCAAGGTCGGTGCTTAGCCACCTCCCCCTTGTGGGGAGGGTCGATCCGCGTAGCGGATCGGGGTGGGAGTCTTCGTAGGGCGCTACCCCCCCACCCCGTCGCTTCGCGCCGACCCTCCCCACAAGGGGGAGGGTGGAAGAAAGCCCAGCTGCCATTCGTTCACCAGCCATGCCGGCATTCATCACCAACAACTCAACCCGCTACGGCTGGGCGGCGATCGTCCTCCACTGGCTGATCGGCATCCTGTTCATCGGCCAGTTCATGCTCGGCTTCATCATGGTGCGGTTGACCAGCCAGCGCACCGCCTTCGAGCTGATCCAGCTGCACAAATCCTTCGGCTTCCTGCTGCTCGGCCTCCTCATCCTGCGCATTGCCTGGCGGCTCGGCAACGCGGCCCCGGCCTTGCCGGCCTCGGTCGGAGGCCTGGAGCGTCGGACGGCGCCGCTGGCGCATCTGGCACTTTATGGCTTCCAGCTCGCGGTGCCGCTGTCCGGCTGGGCACTGGTTTCGGTGTCGATGCTGGAGATCCCCAGCATGCCGTTCAACCTTTTCGTGATGCCGAACCTGCCGCTCGGCGTGTCCGATGCGGCGGAAAACTTCTGGGCGGTAGCACACTGGTATCTCGCCTATGCCGGCATTGCCTTGGTTGCGCTGCATGCGCTGGCGGCGCTGCGGCATCATTTCTGGCTGCGCGACAGCGTGCTCACGCGCATGATCACGCCTTCGTCAGATCAGGACATGGAATAGCGCGCGCCGCGCATTCGTTCATTGGAGTGAGGGCGCAACACTTCGCCTGCCCCAGAAGGACAAAACCCATGTATGCGCGCATCTTCGGATTGGCGGCTGTTGCCGCTTGCCTTGCCATGCCTGTCTCCGCCGCTGTGGACCTCGGCGACGCCGCCGGCAGCTACACGGTCAACCCGGCCAGCTCCAGCATTCGCTTCTCCATCGGCAAGGTCGGTGGCGGCGGCCTCGACGGCGCCTTTGGCCGCTTCAAGGGCTCCATCCGCATCGACAACAGCGATGTCGGCCGTTCCGCGGTCAACTTCACCATCTATCCCGAAAGCGTCGGCACCGGCCAGGGCCGCATCGACGCCTTCCTGCGCTCCGATGCGGTGTTCGACGTGGCCAACAGCCCCGAAATCCAGTTCCGCTCGACCAGCGTAACCCGAACCAGCGACACCACGGCGCTGGTCAGCGGCCGGCTGACGGCGCGCGGCAAGACGTTTGCGGAAAAGTTCACTGCCGAGCTCGGCGGGCTGAAGGGCGGCGTCATTAAATTCCACGTCACCGGCAAGGTGCTGCGCTCCCGGTACGGCATGGATGTCGGCACGCCGATCTATTCGAATATCGTCAATTTCGACATGACGCTGACGGGCAAGCGAGGCTAGCAGGACCAGCGATCCGCATTGGCTTTTCCCGCAATTTCGGGCAAACCTCCTCGCCTGTAAATCGATAGGAGAAGCCTGATGTTCCGATGGGGTGTTTTGTCGACGGCCAAGATCGGCCGCGAGCAATTGTTGCCGGCAATCGTCGAGGCCGAGAATGGCGTTTTGTCCGCGATCGCCAGCCGCGACCTGTCGAAGGCCGAGGCCCTGGGCGAGCGGTTCGGCGCCAGGCATGCCTTTGGTTCGTATGAGGAGCTTCTCGCTTCGAAAGACGTCGACGGCGTCTACATCCCGCTGCCGACCTCGCAGCATGTCGAATGGACGGCCAAGGCCATCGAAGCGGGAAAACATGTGCTGGTGGAGAAGCCGCTGGCGCTCGACGCCAAGGACATCGCGCCGCTGATCAAGCTGCGCGACCAGAAGAAGGTGCTGGTCTGCGAGGCCTTCATGGTCATCTACCACCCGCAATGGATCAAGGTGCGCGATCTCATCGCCGATGGCGCCATCGGCCGGCTGCGCCATGTGCAGGGCGCCTTCTCCTATTACAATGTCGATCCCACCAACATGCGCAACCAGCTCGATCTCGGCGGCGGCGCGCTGCCTGATATCGGCGTCTATCCGACGGTGTCGACGCGGTTTTCGAGCGGCAAGGAGCCGCTGCGCGTGCAGGCGACGATCGAGCGCGACAAGAAATTCGGCACCGACATCTATTCCTCGATCCGCGCCGATTTCGGCGATTTCGAACTGTCCTTCTATCTGTCGACGCAGATGGCGGCGCGGCAGGTGATGGTGTTCCACGGCGAGAAGGGTTTCATCGAGGTGTTCTCGCCATTCAATGCCGGGCTCTACGACCATCACCGCATCGAATTGCACAACCAGAACCATACGGAGGCGCAGGTGTTCCGCTTTCCCGGCACGCAACAGTACCGGCGCGAGGTCGAGACGTTTGCCAGGGCGGCACAGGGCGGCAAGGAGCGTGTCTTCACGCTGGAGGAGTCCGTACTCAACCAGAAGGTCATTGACGCCATCTTCCGCGCCGGTGGCAAGGAAGGCTGGGAGGCCGTCTGATACAGCAATCTTAGCCGGTAATTTCATGGGAGAAGGGCGTCCGCATTGTGCATGCGGACGCTCCTTTCCTATTGGACTGACGATCTCACGCGCCTCTGAGCGTCAGGTGCAAGGTCTCGGCGAAGCGGTCGGGATAGGGCGCAAAGCCCATATGGTCGCCGGGGAAGGCGGCGCGCTTGCTGCCGAGCCTGTCGGCCAGCGCCTTGCCCATGCCGTCGATCGGCTGGCCGATGGACTCTTCGCCTATGCCGACCACGACCGGGCGGCCGCGCAGCGCCTCGATATCAGGACGGTAGAGCGACAGCGGCATGACGCCATGCGCCAGCCAGTATTCGAAATTGCCGCTGACCCTGGCAAAGGTCTCGGCCTCCTCGGGCGACGGTTCGAACGAAGGCGGTCCGTCTTGCGGCTCGTGCGGTCCGGCTTCATCCTGGCCCGGCCCTTCCGACAGGCTGTTCTCGCTGAAGAATTTCTGCATCGCCGCCTCGACGCCCTGGCTGCGATAGGTGTCGTGCAGGTCGCGCATGCCGGCCAGTGACGGCGACGGGTCGTCGAGCAGCATCATGCTGGGCGGCTCATGCGCCACCAGCGCACGAACCCGGCCGGGATGGCGGGCGGCGAGGTTGAGCCCGATCTGGGCGCCGCCGCTGGTGCCGAACACATAGGCCGGTCCGGCGCCAAGCGCCTCGATCAATCGCGCGGCATCGTCGCCATGGACATTGAGGTCCTGCTCTTGCGGCTCTCCGTCGAAGGTGCTGCGCGAATTGCCGCGCGGATCATAGGCGACCACCGTGTAGCGGTCGGCGACGTAGCCCGCGACATCGGCGAAGACGCCGGCGTCCTGCGGTCCGCCGGGGATGATCAACAGCACGGGGCCGGAACCGCGCATCTCATAATAGAGGCTCGCGCCCGGTACTTTCAGCGTCGACGATTGAGGGGTCATGTCCATTTCTCCTGTTGGTTCTGGGAATTCGGTCTGGTGCGTGTCGCTCATTTGCTGGCGACAACCATGCGGTTGCCCTCGCTGTCGCGGAATTCGGCGACCGTGCGGCCCGGCTGCCAAGGCGCTTCCTGCGGCTCGGTGATGATTTCGACGCCGCGCGCCTTCAGGCCCGCGACCGTTGCCTCGACATCGCCATCAACGAGCACCAGCACGGGCTCAGTGCCCGGCGTGTCATCGGGGCGTTTGACGAAATGCAAATTGGTGACGGCGCCGGGAAATGTCAGCTCGATCCAGCGCCAGCCGCTGTCGCCCATCAGCTGGTCCTCCGCCACCTGGCAAGCAAGATGTCCGGTGTAGAAGGCCTTGGCGCGGTCCTGGTCGAACACCGGCAATTCGGCAAACTGGATGTGCATGATGGGTCTCTCCTGCTCCTGGACGGCTGCCGCGCAGCCGTCGACGGGAAAGACGATCCGGACGATCGAAAAGATTCGCCGGGCGACGAATCTTTTCGAGGCCGCGAAACGTCTTCTCTGTGCAGAGTTGAAAAACAGGAGACGACAATGGGCTACAATCTCATCCGCTACGGCGTGAGGGACGAAAGCATCGCCGAGAACCGTATGCTGGTTGCACAGGTGTTCGAGGCGCTCGACGACACGAAACCGCAATCCGTGCGCTACCTCGTCCTGGAACTGGAGAATGGCGAGTTCATCCATCTTGTCAGCCAGGATGGCGACGGCCTGACCGGGCTCGCAGCCTTCAAGGCCTTCAGCGCCGATCATGCCGGGCGCCGCTCGACGCCGCTTGCCAGATCGCCGGCAAAGATCGTCGGCAATTATCGTATGCTGGCCGGCGAGGTCGTGCCGGCTTGAATGCAAAGACCGGCATCTTGGGAACGGACAGGATGAACACAGCAAAACTCGACCGCGTGGCCCTGGAGGCGATGCTCGGCTCCTTGCGACCGAAGCTGCACCGCTACTGCGCCCGCATGGCCGGCTCGGTGATCGATGGCGAGGACATCGTCCAGGAGACACTGATCAAGGCACTGCAGGCCATCGACGGCGACGCCGCCGTCGAGCGTCCGGAGCAATGGCTGTTCCGCATAGCCCACAATGCCGCGCAGGATCATCTGCGCCGGCGCCAGCGGGAGCAGGCGCGCATGAGCGAGACCGACATGACGACGATCGAAGACCCCTCCGCAAGCGCCGATGCGAGGCTCGCCACCGCCGCCAGCCTGCGAAGCTTCATGCAGCTGGCAACAGTGCAGCGCAGCGCCGTGATCCTTGTCGACGTGCTTGGCCTCAGCCTGCACGAAACCTGCGAAGTGTCCGGCGCGACACTGGCCGCGACCCAGGCGGCGCTGCATCGCGGGCGGTCGCAGCTGCGCCTGCTGGCCTCACAGGAGGAGCAGGCGCCTGCCCCAAAACTCGACATCAACGACGAGCGGCGCCTGCGCCGCTATGTCGACCTGTTCAACGCGCGCGACTTCGACGCCGTGCGCGCGTTGATCGCCGAGGATATCCAGCTTGAAGTCGTCAACCGCACCCGCATGCGCGGCAAAGCGCAGGTTTCCAACTATTTCGGCAATTACGACCGTGTCCAGGATTGGGCGCTGTCGCTCGGCTTCGTCGACGGCAGGCCGGCCATCCTGATCCGCAACCCGCAAGCGGGAGATGACGCCGTGCGCGGCTTCATGCTGGTCGACTGGCAGGATGGAAAGGTCAGCCATATCCGCGATTTCCGCTACGCGCCCTATTGCCTTGCCGATGCGGACATCCGCTTCATCGACGGGTAAGCATCGGCCAGAGAGCGCAGGCTTCGCGCCTCAGGCGAAGCTTTGCAAATTGGCGTCCTGCAGCTTGGAGCCGGCGAGCAAGGTCTCGAGCACCTGCTTCTTGAGCGACAGGCACTGCGAGCGGGCAAGCTTTGCGATGGCCGAGACCTCGGCCAGCTCGCAGGCAAGCACCAACTCCTTCTGCTGGCCGATGATCGCTTGCGTGAAGTCGCGCGATTTGAAGCCGAGATGGAGGACACGCTCCGACTGGTCGAGCGTTTGGTCGAGCAGGCGAACCAGCCGCAGATTGCCGGAGAGTTCGGCCAGGGCCAGGCGAAAGGCGCGGTCGGCCGCCAGAAAGGCGACATGGCTGCGCAGCGTCTCCGGCTTCAGCACCTTCTGCGCCGCCAGCCTGATGTCGTCGAGCCCGCGTTCGGTGAGGTTTGCCGCGGCCACCCGGAACACTTCCGGTTCGATTAGGCTGCGGACGTCGAAGATCTCGTTGACGTCGCGCAGGCTAAGCGGTGCGATGACATAGCCGCGGCGCGGCTCGCTCTTGATCAGCCCTTCCTGCGTCAGGCGGGCCAAAGCCGAGCGGATCGTCGCCTTTCTGATCTGGTAGCGGTCGCCGATCTGCTTTTCGGTCAGGCTTTCGCCGGGTTGCAGGACGCAGGCGACGATGTCGCTCTTCAGCTGCTCATAAGCTTCCTCGCTGCGCAATATGTCGGCGGTCGACGGCGCCTTGACGGCGGACGGTGACACTGATTTCGGAGGAGCCATATCTGCCTGCCCGTGTGGTCTGCCCGCGTGGTCTGCCCGCGTAGTCTGCTTGCCCGTTCGACCATCCGGTTGACGGGTCTGCCGGCATTCGCTAACCTGAGCATCTCAGTTGTATTGGTTGAGCTTCCCAATGGAGATGACGACAAATGTCTCTTGCCGCCAACTCGCCTCTCTACGCCGTAACCTCCGATATCGTCAACGCAGCCAAAGGTGCTCATGCCTTCGAACGGGTCAAGGCGGTGCTGCGCGAACACACCGATCGCTTCCATGCATCAGGCGTGCTCGCGCATGAGGAAGACGACGATGAGGTGCTGCTGCATGCCAGCCCTGACTTGACCATCTACCACATCACGCTGTCGCCCGGCCTGCAGTACCCGCCGCACAACCATCTGATGGATGCGCTGATCGGCATCTACAAGGGCAGCGAGACCAACTTCATCTATCCCGTCGACGGCAGCGAGATCGATGCGCCGGAACGCCACGACATCGCGGCGCCCGCGGTGGTGCATATTAACCCGGATACGGTGCATGCGGTCGCCAACACCGGCAGCGCCCGCTCGGGCGCACTGCATGTCTATCTCGGCAATCTGACGGAGACCCACCGCCACATGTGGAGCCCGGACAGCACCCACGCCGAGCCGTTCGACAATGAGCGGTATCTGGCTGGGGCGAGGCCGATTGGGCCCTGATCCGGGAAAGCGGAAGAAAAGTGAGCCTGCTGCGCGGCGGCGCGAGCGAGCGTTCCGCGTCGCCGCGCCCAGATAACAGTCGCCGCGTACCGGACCATTTCAAGAACATCGCAGCGCGTTTATAGCGCAGTCAGGCTGACGACTGGGGTAATAAATGAAGAAGCCCGGAATAGGCGGCGTCCAGTTCTCCAGTACTCGAATGAGGCGGTGCTCAGCAACATGCTCTTCATATGCGAGCCCAAGACCGGCTAGCGGATCGCAGGAAATCACAGTTTCGGCGGGAATGGCGCGCCCGAAGAGATTCGAACTCCTGACCCCCAGATTCGTAGTCTGGTGCTCTATCCAGCTGAGCTACGGGCGCGCAACAGGCCATGCTTTACATAGCCCCGCTAACCGATCCTGACGACCGGCCGCGACAAGACGTGTTCCCTAGCGACTGAATTTCCGAAAAGCAAGCCAATCCGGCAAAAGTTTTGTCGCAGCTGCTTTCGACGGTGCCGATCAAGGGGTGCTGAGATTCAGCTCAGTCCGGCTTCGGCTGAATATTAAATACAGCTCAGGCAGGGCGGCGCAGGCCGTTGCGGGCCTGGTCGAGGCGGACCGGCTGGTCGGGGATGGTGACGGCGAAGGTGGTGCGGCCGCCGATCGATTCGACCAGCTCCACCGTGCCGCCATGGGCGCGGATCAGTTCGTGCGCGATGGCCAGGCCAAGGCCGGTGCCGCCGCTGCGGGCCGAGCCGCGAAACGCCGCGAACAGGTTTTCTCGCGCCTTCGCCGGCAGGCCGGGACCGGTGTCGGTGACAATGATGCGGCTTACGCTGCCTATGCGCTCGGCCGATACGGCGAGCCGGCGCACCAGCGCGCTCTCGGCGTCGGCCGCCATCGCCTGCACCGCATTGCGGCACAGATTGGTGAGCACGCGAAACAGCTGGTCGGAATCGGCATCGACCTCGAAAGCGAGCTCGACGGCATTGACGAACTCGATGCCGTCCTCGATGTCGAGCAGGCCGTGGACGTCGTCGACCAGCTGGCGCAGCCGCAAGCGGCGGCGTGAGGGCGCCGGCTCCTGCGTGCGACCATAGTGGAGCACGCCTTCGGAATAGGAAACGGCTCGGTCGAGCGCGCGCAACAGCTTTGGCGCGAAGGCCTGCACCGTCGGGTCCTTGACCAGGCGCAAGCGGTCCGACATCAGCTGCGCCGAGGCCAGGATGTTGCGCATGTCGTGGTTGATCTTGGAGACGGCGAGGCCAAGGTCGGCAAGGTGCTTCTGCTCCGACAGCATCTTTTGCAGCCGTTCCTGCATCTGCGACAGTTCGCGCTCGGCAACGCCGATCTCGTCGGCACGGGCGGCCGGGTGGATGATGCGCCCTGGATCGTCGGGCGCCTCGGAAAAGGACAGCATCGAGCGCGTCATGGTGCGGATCGGGCCGATCATGATCAGGTCGATCGCGGCATAGACCAGCATTGCGGTGAACAGCGAGATCAGCAGCGAGACGAAGGCGACGTTGCGCGAATAGCGCAGCATGGCGTTGCGCAGGGAATAGTCGGGCATGATCAGCTCGAATTCCTTGTCGCTGTCGCCGACCGGGCCGAACACCCTGAGCATGCGCTTGCCGCCGAAGAACAGCGTATCCAGCGCCCCGGTCATGCCCTTGATCATGCCGACATTGGCGATATCGATATGCTCGTCGACCTGCGGCGGCATCTCGGCCACCACCAGCAGGCGCGACACGCCGCCGTCGCGCACCGCGATCGCCTTGGCGCCGATTGCCATCAGCACGTCGTTCTGGGCGGCGCGGGAGAGCGAATTGGGCTCGCCCTGCACCAGCACGATCGACACCGCGGCGGCGGTGCTTAGCCGCTCCTTCAGCCAGGCCAGGCGGTAGCTGGCGATCCAGGGCAGGAAAATGAGGACTTCGGCCAGGAGCACGAAGACAATGGTGAGCAAGAGCAGCTTGGTCGACAGGCCGCGCGCCAAGGGCACTGAACGATTGGGCACCGAACGGCTCGCAACCGGGCGAACGGTCGCCGGGCTGGCATCGGCTGTCGCCGGGCCGCTCCCTTCATCCGCTGATGCAACTTCGCTCATTAAGGCCTGTCTTCACAAACGCTTGATCGGTTGAGATTAGGCGATTGCGGCTTTTTTGCCAATTTCATCCTTCGTTGGACGATGGTGCCAGCAATAAAAGACCGCCTCGAACTGGGTGTTCGCGCTGCGACGAACTCATAGTTCGCGCTGGATTGACTCCCAAAACCCTTCTTTCTATAAGCCGCTCACGCTCGGGCCATTCGTCCCGGCGCGGTTTCGATCGCGCCAATGCCGGCCCGGCAAAGCTCCTGTTACACAGTGACAGAATCAAGAAGGGCCGCACCCCGCGGTATTAAAACAAATGAAGCGTACCTACCAACCGTCCAAACTCGTCCGCAAACGCCGGCACGGTTTCCGTGCTCGCATGGCCACCAAGGGTGGTCGCGGCGTCGTCGCAGCTCGCCGCAACCGCGGCCGCAAGCGGCTCAGCGCCTGAACGGAAGACGAGATCGTTGCCCGCAACCGGCAAGCCAGTGGGACCAAACCCCAAGCGGCTTCTGAAACGTGCGGAATTCCTGGCCGTCCGCCGCGGTGAAAAGCGGCGCGGGCGGCTTTTTCTCGTCGAAGTTCTCGACCGCAATGACGGCCTGCCGCCGCGCGTCGGCTTCACCGTCACCAAGAAGGTCGGCAATGCGGTTGTCCGCAACCGCGTCAGGCGGCGGCTGAAAGAAGCCGTGCGCACCCATGCCGCAAGTGACATGGCGCCCGGCAATGACTATGTCATCGTCGGGCGTGAAGACGTGCTCACCATTCCGTTCGGCCAGTTGAAGGCCGAACTCTCCCGCCGTCTCAGCGGAACACGATAGGCCAAGGGCTTTCGATGGAAAACAACCGGAACTTCTACATCACCATCGTCTTGTCGGTGCTGATCCTCGGGCTGTGGCAATATTTCTATGTGCTGCCGCGCAGCGAACAGCAGCGCGAGGCGGCCCGCATCGAAGAGCAGCGGGCGGCGGAGCAGAAGAAGGCGGCCGAGGCCGCCAACCCCGGCGGCACGCCGGCGCCCGCAGCGCCCGGCGCCATTCCAAACGCGCCCGGCACCTATGTCACGACGCCGGAAGGCCGCGCGCAGGAAGTGGCCAAGACGGCCCGCGTCAACATCGACACGCCGAGCCTGTCGGGCTCGATCAACCTGGCCGGCGCGCGTCTCGACGACCTAAAGCTCAAGCACTATACCGAGACGGTCGACAAGACATCGCCGCAGATCCAGCTGCTCAATCCGCAGGCGCTGCCCACCGGCTATTATGCCGAGATCGGCTTTGTCGGCAGCGACACGACCGGCACGGTGCCGGGCCCGGAAACGGTCTGGAGCGTCGACGGCAATGCGACTCTGACGCCGGCGACGCCAGTGACGCTGACCTTCACCAACGACAAGGGCCTGACCTTCAAGCGCACGATCTCCGTCGACGGCGACTACATGTTTACCGTTTCCGATGCGGTGCAGAATTCAGGCTCGGCCCCGGTCACGCTGTCCAATTACGGCCGCGTCATCCGTTTCGACAAGCCAGCCATTGCCAGCTCCTATGTGCTGCATGAAGGCCTGATCGGCGTCACCGGCACGGAAGGCCTGCAGGAGCACAAATACGCCGACATCGAGAAGAATAAGCTGTATACGCCGAGCAAATCGACCGATGGCTGGCTTGGCATCACCGACAAATACTGGGCGGTCACCCTGGTGCCGACCGAGAAGCAGCCCTTCCAGCCGCACTATGCCTATTACGACAATGGCCGCCCGCGCTACCAGTCGGACTTCCTCACCGACCCGATCACCATTGCCGCCGGCCAGTCGGCGACGGTGGAGACCGAGATCTTCGCCGGCGCCAAGGAAGTCAACAAGATCAACGCCTACGCCCAGGACCGGCAGATCAGGCTGTTCGACCGGCTGATCGATTGGGGGTGGTTCATCTGGATCACCAAGCCGATGTTCTACCTGATCGACACGCTGTACAAATTCTTCGGCAATTTCGGCCTGGCCATCCTTGCCACCACGGTCGTCGTCAAAACCCTCTTCTTCCCGCTCGCCAACAAATCCTATGCGTCGATGGCGAACATGAAGAAGGTGCAGCCCAAGATGCTCGAGATCCGCGAGAAATACGCGGACGACAAGATGAAGCAGCAACAGGCGATGATGGAGCTGTACAAGACCGAGAAGATCAATCCGCTCGCCGGCTGCTGGCCGGTGGCGCTGCAGATCCCGGTGTTCTTCTCGCTCTACAAGGTGCTCTACATCACCATCGAGATGCGGCACGCGCCGTTCTTCGGCTGGATCCAGGATTTGGCCGCGCCCGATCCGACCTCGGTCTTCAACCTGTTCGGCCTGCTGCCCTTCGCGCCACCGGCATTCCTGCCGCATATGGGCGCCTGGGCGGTGGTTATGGGCATCACCATGTTCCTGCAGATGCGCATGAACCCGACGCCGCCGGATCCGACGCAGGCGCAGATCTTCACCTGGATGCCGGTGATCTTCACCTTCATGATGGGCAGCTTCCCGGCCGGCCTCGTCATCTACTGGGCCTGGAACAACACGCTGTCGATCCTGCAGCAGGGCGTGATCATGAAGCGCCAGGGCGCCAAGATCGAATTGTGGGACAATCTGACGGCATTGTTCCGAAAGAAACCCTCGCCGGCTGAATAGAAGGCGCTATTCCGGCAATCAAAGCCCCGGCTCGTCCGGGGTTTTTTTGGACGAGGCGCGCATCACGTTCCCGTGAGGCGCGAAACTTGCGGCGTGCAACCGGCGTGGCTGCTGCTTGTACCGCCAAGGCCGATCAACACCGATCAGCTCTAATCCGAAGACCGCTGTTTTTGATCCGTGACCCCGTCATGTCCATCGCGGGGATGCGGCGCGTGGAATGGGCATTCGCCTTTAAGTATTTGTTATCATTATCGTTTTTTACTCTGCACCGAAACTTTCCCGCAATCGCCGCGTAACTCTTCCCGACAATCGAATCAACAATTGTCGCACCAGAAGGTTCTCCAATGGCAAAGTCCATCCTCAAGGCATTCTGCTTTTCCGCCGGCCTGGCTCTATCGGGCCTCGCAGCTACGACGGCCTATACGCTCGCCAATCCCGCCGTTGGCGGCGCTGCGATGCTGACCTCCAAGAACATCGTCGAGAACGCCCTCAACTCGCCGATCCACAAGACGCTTGTTGCCGCCGTCAAGGCCGCCGGCCTGGTCGACACGCTGGAAAGCGCGGGACCCTTCACGGTGTTTGCGCCGACCGATTCCGCCTTCAAGAAACTGCCGCCCGGCACCGTCGCCACGCTGGTGAAGCCCGAAAACAAGGACAAGCTGACCAAGATCCTGACCGCCCATGTCGTGGCCGGCAAGATCTCGGCCAAGGAGATGATGACCAAGGCCAAGGCGATGGGCGGCAAGTATGAGATGAAGACCGTTAGCGGCGACACGCTGATCGCCGAGGTCAAGGGCGGCTCGCTCTACATCGTCGACGAGTCCGGCGGCGCCGCCAAGGTGACGGTCGCCGACGTCAACCAGTCGAACGGCGTCATCCACGTCGTCAACAAGGTGCTGTTGCCGAAGTAACGGCTTTACGCAACGGGGAATGACGGCGGGCTGCGACGGGCTTTCTCGGTCTGCCTTCCCCACCTCACGAGGAGGTGCCATTCTTTTGAAGCCGTCTTCGACACCACCGGGGTCCTGCTTGTCCTTCGCAGGGCCCCGTTTTTTTGGGTTTCAGGGCGCCTTAGCCGACGGCGGCGGTCGACCTGATCGTGATCTGCCGCGGCACGAACTGAACATCGAAGCCCAGCAGGGCTCGCTCATCGGGCGATTGGTGCTATAGGGCGGATCACGCCATCTAGAATGGCGGCTTTAATTTGCGCCACTCTCGACGGATCTCGCCATGGACGGACCCAACCCAGACATCAAACACCCCATCCCGATGCACACCCGCGTCGGCTTCCTCAAGCCCCTGGTCACCGCGCCGAATATCGAGATCGGCGAGTTCACCTACTATGACGATCCTGACGGACCGGACAAATTCGCCGAGCGATGCGTGCTGCATCATTATCCCTTCATCGGCGACAAGCTGATCATCGGCAAGTTCTGCGCCATCGCCGAGGGCGCGCGCTTCATCATGAACGGCGCCAACCATGCCATGTCCGGCTTTTCCACCTATCCGTTCAACATTTTCGGCCATGGCTGGGAGCAAGGCTTCGACCCGAAGACGTGGTCGCAGGAAGTGCGCGGCGACACGGTGGTCGGCAATGATGTATGGATCGGCATGGATGCGGTGATCATGCCCGGCGTGTCGGTCGGCAATGGCGCCATCGTGGCGGCGAAATCGGTGGTGACGCATGACGTGCCGGCCTATGCGATCGTCGCCGGCAATGCGGCAAAGGTGGTGAAGATGCGTTTCGACGACAGGACGGTCAGGCGACTGCTTTCCGCGGCGTGGTGGAATTGGCCCGTGGACAAGATCGGCCGCAACCTCAACGCCATCCGGGGCGCCGATATTTCCAGGCTGGAGGCAGCAATTTGAACGCGTTGGGCAACGCCGTCATCGGAACCGACCTGTTCACCAAGGGGTGGATCTTCATCCGCGGCGTGCCGGCGATGAAGTTCCTGCCGCCGGAGGGGCCGCCGGAGATCGCCTTTGCCGGCCGCTCCAATGTCGGCAAGTCGTCGCTGATCAATGCGCTCCTCGGCCATAACGGGCTGGCGCGCACCTCCAACACGCCGGGCCGCACGCAGGAGCTCAACTATTTCGTGCCGGGCGGGTTTTCCGGCGAAGGCACCGACTTGCCGCCAATGGCGCTGGTCGACATGCCGGGCTACGGCTATGCCAGCGCGCCGAAGGAAAAGGTCGACGACTGGACCAAGCTGGTCTTCGATTATCTCAAGGGCCGCGTGACGCTGAAGCGGGTCTATGTGCTGATCGATTCCCGCCATGGCATCAAAGCCAAGGACGACGAAGTGCTGTCGCTGCTCGACAAGGCGGCGGTGTCCTACCAGATCGTGCTGACCAAGACCGACAAGATCAAGGCCGCCGGCGTGCCGCGGCTGATCGAAGAGACATTACTGAAGATCAAGAAGCGGCCGGCGGCGTTTCCGTTCGTGCTCGCCACGTCGTCGGAAAAGGGCGAGGGTCTGGACGAACTGCGCGCGGCGATCGTGCTGGCGGCCAATGGCGGTTAAAAGCAACTCCAGGAAGTGTGAAGCGGTTTTCCGTCCGGAGTTGCGAAAAAAGACCTTGGCTAACTAGGCCTTTGCCTTTGGCTTCGCCTCCACAGCGATCATCTGGTGGCTTTCTTCCTCGGCAAGCTTTTCGGTGCCGTAGGACTTCAGGAACAGGCTGACGCCCGACCGCACGATGTGGTCGATTTCATCCTGGCTCGGCGCCTTGGTGCGGTAGGCGAAGATGCACTGGCGAAACAGGCCGGCGAGGCACAGTTCGGTGAATTGATAGGCGGCAAGATCGACATCATCGATCTTGAGCAGGCCGCGTTCGATGGCTGCATTGAGGAACTTGACCACCTTGTCGTGGCCGCGTTTGGGGCCACGTTCGTAAAACCGCGCGCCCATGTCCGGTATCCTGTCGGAGGCGCCGATCACGGTGCGTTGCGCCTGGATGACCTTGGCCGAGGTGATCTTCATCGACAGCACCTTGCCGAATTTCACCAGCGTCTGGCGCAGATCGTCGGCGCGGTCGAGCATGTCGTACATGTTCTTGAAGATGGTGCCGCGCTCTTCCTCGATCAGCGCCTCGAACAGCTCTTCCTTGTTGGCGAAGTAGACATAGATCGTGCCCTTGGAGACGCCGGCCTCGCGGGTAATGTCGTTCATCGACGCCGCTTCGAAGCCCTTGTCGATGAACACGCGCCGCGCGCCCTCAATGATCTGGCTGCGCTTGACCGGATCCTGGCCCGCCGCCGGGCGGCCGCGACGCGCACTATCCAGCACATCGCACCGATCATTTTCGAGGTCGGGTAACGTGTCGGCCATTAAAGTCACACCTCGCGAAATAATTCGAACCGGGCGGTTCGATTGCTCTTGATATGGGCCTGCTTTAGCGCTATGTCAACGTTCGCATCGAACCGAACGGTTCAGTATAACACATTTTCCTTATGTAGCTACGGTAGCGAGATATCATGTCCTCGAACACGCCAACCACCGCCGAAGTCCGCCCCTTCCCCAACGCCAAGGTCTCGCCGGTTATCGAAGCGCCGGAAGCGCCCATCAAGCCTGCCGCCGAAGTTTTGGCCGAGGTGCCGGCCAAGAAGAAGCGGTCGGCTCGCTCGTTCATGCTGCCGATCATCGGCCTCGCTCTGCTCAGCGCCGGCGCCTGGTATGGCTATAATTACTGGACCGACGGCCGGTTCCTGATCTCGACCGACGATGCCTATGTCCAGGCCGACATGTCGTTCGTCTCGCCGAAGATTTCCGGCTATGTCGATCAAGTCAAGGTCTCGGAGAACCAGCAGGTCAAGGCCGGCGATCCGCTGCTGACGATCGACGACGGCGACTACAGAATAGCCGTTGCCCAGGCGGAGGCGCAGATCGCCACGCTGGCCAAGACGCTCGACCGTATCGACGCGCAGACCAAGGCGGCGCAAGCTTCGCTGCAACAGGCGCAGGCGCAGAAGGTCGCCGACCAGGCGGCAGCCGACAACGCCGCTCGCGCCCAGCAGCGCGCCGCGCAACTGGTCAAGACGCATGTCGGCACACAGGCGCAATTGGACGATGCCCAGACCGCTCTCGACCAGGCCAATGCAGCCCTCGTCGGCGCCGACGCGCAGATTGCAGCCGCACAGGCCAATATCGGCGTGTTCGAAGCGCAGCGCGCCGAATCGGCCAGCACGCTGGCTTCGCTGCGGCTGAACCGCGACAAGGCCGCGCGCGATCTGTCCTTCACCGTGCTCAAGGCGCCTTATGACGGCGTCGTCGGCAACCGCTCGGTCGAGCAGGGCGACCTCGTCAGCCCCGGCCAGAAGCTCGCCGTCGTGGTGCCGCTGGACAAGCTCTACATCGTTGCCAACTTCAAGGAGACGCAGCTGGCCAAGCTGGTGCCCGGCGAGAAGGTGCGGGTCTCGGTCGACGCCACGGACGGCCATGATTTCGAAGGCACGGTGTCGTCGCTGGCGCCGGCTTCGGGTGCGGTGTTCTCGCTGCTGCCGCCGGAAAATGCCACCGGCAACTTCACCAAGGTGGTGCAGCGCATCCCGGTTCGCATCGACGTGCCGGCCGATGTGCTGAAGGCCGGCAGGCTGCGCGCCGGCCTGAGCGTCGTCGTCGCCGTCGACAGCCGCACGGCTCCGGCCGCGGCGAACTGAGCGAACGCCGGGAGCAATGCCATGGCAACCGCAACCATAACAGCAGGAGCGGCGCCGGCGCCTGCCATGCCGGCGGTACCGACGACCATCTCGACGCGCCGCCTCATCGCCTTCCTGGCGATGGTGTTCGGCATGTTCATGGCGATCCTCGACATCCAGATCGTCTCAGCCTCGCTGGCCGAGATCCAGGCCGGCCTCAGCGCCAGTTCCGACGAAATCCCATGGGTGCAGACCGCCTATCTGATCGCCGAAGTGGTGATGATCCCGCTGTCGGGCTTCCTCAGCCGGATGCTGTCGACGCGCGTGCTGTTTGCAGGCGCCGCGGCCGGCTTCACGGCGGCCAGCGCGCTGGCCGCGACCGCCACCAACATCGACCAGATGATCGTCTACCGAGCCATCCAGGGCTTTATCGGCGGCGGCATGATCCCGAGCGTTTTCGCCGCCGCCTTCACCATCTTCCCGCCGTCGCGCCGCGCCATGGTGTCGCCGATGATCGGCCTGGTGGCGACGCTGGCGCCGACCATCGGCCCGACCGTCGGCGGCTATATCAGCCATGCCATGTCGTGGCACTGGCTGTTCCTCATCAATGTCATTCCAGGCATTCTGGTGACGGTCACGACTTGGACCCTGATCGATTTCGACAAGCCCAATCTCGGCCTGTTCAGCAAGTTCGACTGGTGGGGCCTTGCCGGCATGGCGGCGTTCCTCGGCTGCATGGAATATGTGCTCGAGGAAGGTCCGAACCATGACTGGCTGCAGGAACAGGCCGTGTTCATCTGCGCCATCATCATGGTTGTCGGTGCGGCGCTGTTCTTCTGGCGCGCCTTTACCGCCGAGGAGCCGATCGTCGATCTCAGGGCCTTCACCAACGTCAATTTCGCCTTCGGTTCGCTGTTCTCCTTCGTCATCGGCATCGGCCTGTACGGTCTGACCTATCTCTACCCAGTGTTCCTCGGACGCATCCGCGGCTACGATTCCTTGATGATCGGCGAAGCCCTGTTCGTCAGCGGCCTGGCGATGTTCGTCACCGCGCCGATTTCCGGCATCCTGTCGAGCAAGATGGATTTGCGCATCATGATGATGATCGGGCTGTTCGGTTTCGCTGCCGGCACATGGTGGATGACGCATCTGACCGCCGACTGGGATTTCTGGGAATTGCTGATCCCGCAGATCCTGCGCGGCAGCTCGATGATGCTGTGCATGGTGCCGATCAACAACATTGCGCTCGGCACCTTGCCGCCGGACCGGCTGAAGAACGCGTCGGGCCTGTTCAACCTGACCCGCAACCTCGGCGGTGCGGTCGGCCTTGCCGTCATCAACACCGTGCTGATCGATCGCAGCGCCTTCCACTACGCCAGGCTGGCCGAGCATGTGGAATGGGGCAGTGCAGCGGCGCAGGCCAAGCTGCAGAACATGACGCTCGACTTCCAGCAGACTCCCGGCCTCGACGCCACCAAGGCGGCGATCTCCAAACTGTCGGGCATGGTCCAGCAGCAGGCGTCGCTGCTGTCGTTCATGGATGTGTTCACCATGCTGACCGTGCTGTTCGCGACCATGGCGGTCTTCACCCTGGTCATCGCCAAGCCGGCGCCGCCCGCGGGCAGCGGTAGCGGAGGCCATTGAGCGCGCCGGATCCCCCGCCTGGCGCCCTCATGTGTGACCCCGGAAATCACCCCCGATTTCCGGGGTCACGCTTAAGCATCGATCGTTGTCAAGCTCCTTGGTCGAACACCCGGCGCGCTATGCTGCGGCAGGCGGCCCAAACCATTTGGTCAGCGAGTCGGTTAGCCCGGCTGCTTCAGGGCCGCCGACCCAGGCCACATAACCGTCAGGCCGGACCAGCACTGCGCGTGGGGCTTCGACTGCCCCCAGCACCGGAAGCTCCCATGCGCCATCGTAGCTGGCGTCGACCAGCTGAATCCGCTCCACCCACTGGCCGATACCAAAAGCGCCGGGCTCACCAAGATTAAGCAGCAGCGGCCGAGCGTCATGCAGCAGGGCGAAAACCGGCAGCGGACCGGCAGAGGTGACGAGGTCGAGATCCGGCATGCGACGCCCCAGCAGCGGATGCCCCTCGCCAAGATCGTAGTGGATGTCCAGGCCGGACAACATGCCGGCAAAACGCTTGCGCGGTTCTTCCATGCCGAGAAGTTCCGACACTGTATCGCGCAGCGCCTTGGTGCGCTCGTCTTCGCGACGGAGCACGACCGACGCCATGGTGTTTTTCATCACACGCGCGGCAATCGGGTGGCGCTCTGCCTGGTAGCTGTCGAGCAGGCTTTCGGGCGCAGTTTTCCTGACCACTTGGGCGAGCTTCCAGCCCAGATTGACCGCGTCCTGCACGCCGGTCTGCAGCCCCTGTCCACCGTCCGGTGGATGCACGTGCGCGGCGTCGCCTGCCAGCAGCACCCGCCCCTTGCGGTATGAGGCTGCCCGCCGGGTCATGTCGGTGAAGCGGGCCAGCGATGTTGGATTGTGGACGCCGTAATCGGTGCCGTAGACGGCAATGAGCGCCTCGCTGAGCTCATGCAATGTGGGCACGCCGCCGGCCCCGACCTCGCGTTCGGTCACCAGCACCCGCACCGTACCGTCTTCCAGTCTGCTGAGGCCGTGAATTCCGATGCCATCGCGGTGGATACCCCATTGCGGCTCTTCCGTTACCTCGATCTCGGCGATCAAATTGCTGGTTGTCGGCTCGGAACCGGGGAACTCGATGCCCGCCGCCTTGCGCACGAGGCTTCTGCCGCCGTCGCAGCCGACGAGATAATCGGCACGAAGCGACCCGCCATCGCTCAGCGCGACATCGACGCCGCCGCCATCCTGCACCAAGCCTGTCACCTCGCGGCCACGGTAGAACGTGACGCCAAGCTCCTCGACCCAGTCAGCAAGGATGCGCTCTATGTGCTTTTGCCACAGCGCCAGCCCGTAATTGTGGCGGGTGGGGAAGTCGCTGATATCAAGCGAAACGCCGGCGAAGCCTGCGACCTGTGCGGTCTGGCCTTGCGACAGGAACCGATCGGCAATGCCGCGCTGGTCGAAGATCTCGATGGTGCGCGAATGCAGGCCGCCCGAGCGCGCGCCCGCGAGGTCCTGGTTCTCGCGCCGCTCGACGATGGCGACATCGATGCCGGCCAGGGAAAGCTCGCCGGCCAGCATCAACCCGGTCGGGCCGCCGCCGGCGATCACCACGGAATGGGATATTCGCGGCCGGTCCGCATCAACACCGTCGGTCGATTTGGAGGTCGATTTGGGCTCGCCGTCGCGAGCCCGTGCTTCAGTTCGTTGCATAGGTTCTGGCCCTCTCGTTAAGGGCTGCGGAATCTACGCATAAAAAGCCGTCTGCCAATTCTTGAAGTTGACTGTTTTCGCCCCATTTCAATAGATAGGGGGCGGTCGTCACACCGGCGCCAATCTCCACCCCGCTAAAAGACGCCGAACGGTCAGGCAGTGGCCGGCTTGAAGCTGAGCGCAACGCCGTTGATGCAATGGCGCAGGCCGGTCGGCGCCGGGCCATCGTCGAAGACATGGCCGAGATGCCCGCCACAGCGGCGGCAGTGGACCTCGGTACGGGTCATGCCGAGCGAACGGTCCTCGGTCTTGCCGACGGCGTTGGCAATCTCTTGCCAGAAGCTCGGCCAGCCGGTGCCGGAATCGAACTTGGTCTCCGAGGAATAGACCGGCAGGTCGCAGCCGGCGCAGGCGAAAATGCCCTTGCGGTGCTCGTTGAGCAGCGGGCTGGTGCCGGGATACTCGGTGCCTTCCTTGCGCAGCACGTTGAAGGCTTCGTCGGACAGGATGGCGTGCCACTCGGCGTCGGTCTTGGTGACCTCGAAGGTTTCGGCAGCCTTAGCGGGCCCGCCCATGCGCAACGTTGCCGCCGCGCCGGCCACGGCAGCGATGGCGGCGCCGCTCAAAAGCAAATCTCGACGGTTCATGACAGAAATCCTCCTGCGGGTTGTTTTGCCAAATTTGGCCGCCACTGGAAAATCAAAAGCCGGTGACGGTTGTCCTGCAAACGAACGCTCCACACCGGCTCGCGCTTGTTGCGGACGGGATGGAGCGCTCGGTCGTTTGCTCGGCCCACGGGGGCGGGGCCGCGCAATCTGCAGGAGCTTACCGCCTGTTCGTCGGCGGCAGGGGCTTTGTTACATCTTCGGCAGCAGGACCTTGTCGATGACGTGGATGACGCCGTTCGACTGCTCGACATCGGCGATCGTGACATTGGCGACATTGCCGTTCTCGTCGGCTACGGTGACCTTGCCGCCATCGGCCTTGAGCGACAGCTCGCAGCCGCCGACCGTCTTGACCTTATGGGTTCCGCCATCGGCCTTGGCCATCGAGGCGACATCGGCGCCCATCGCCTTGGCGCCGATGACATGGCAGGTCAGGATCTTGGTGAGCTTGTCCTTGTTCTCGGGCTTGAGCAGCGTCTCGACCGTGCCAGCCGGAAGCGCGGCGAAGGCCTCATTGGTCGGCGCGAAGACGGTGAACGGGCCGGCGCCCTGCAGCGTCTCGACCAGGCCGGCAGCCTTGACGGCGGCGACCAGTGTCGTGTGATCCTTCGAATTGACGGCGTTCTCAACGATGTTCTTGTTGGCGTACATGGCGGCGCCGCCAACCATCGGATTCTCGGCATAGGCGATTGTGGCGAGGGCGGAGACGGCAATGGTACCGGCGAGCAAAAGGGTGGCGATTCTACGCATAGTGTTCGAACTCCTCAGGGTTATTGTTTCCTCTTTCGGGAACATGAGGAGATACGTAATAGAACTGCCTGAGTTTCCGCGCGCCGGGAAAAATTTATCCTTTATCTTGTCGGCGAATTATCTCCGGAGATCGAATCTCTAATCTCCAGCAGCGTATCCAAAACGAAAACAACGGAAGATGTACTTCCGCTGTCTTCATTGTGACGTCATGGTTTTACGATCTATCAGATGCCCTTCAGGTCGCCCGCGGCAACGACCGGTCCGGTCGGCTGTCCGGTCGTCGAACCGCCCGTCGGCTCGACGCTGACGGCAAGCACGGCGCCTTGCGCCAGCTTCTGCTGCACTGCCGGGGTAACCGGAATGTGCGTGACCTGGCCGGCGGGAATGACACCCATCGAGACCGGCGCATTCTTGCCTTCGATCATCCACAGTTCGAAGTCCTTGCCGGCGGCGCGTTCGCCCGAAACCAGCGACAGGCCGACATCGCGGCGGGAAGCGTCGTAGACGACAAGGTATTTGACATCGCTGCCTTCGGCAGCCAGCGAGGCGACGAGGCGCTCCTGCGGCACGACGACTGGCGACCTGACGTAAGGCACGGCGACATAGAGCACCAGGGCCGCGAGAGCCGCTGCGGTGAGGCCGCGCCAGAAGCTAAGGCTGGACCACAGGCTGCCGCTCGGGGCCGTCCCCGACGCCGCGGTGGAGGAGAACAGCCGGCGATCGATAGCCGGCTTGATCGTGGCCGGCGGCTCTACCTCAGCATAAGCGGCAGCGATCGGCGAGAGGTTCACTTCCCAGGAATCGACGAGACTGGCAAAGCCGGTCTCCGCGTCGATGCGTCCGGAGGCTATCTGGCGCTCATCCGCCGGCAGCACGCCGAGAACGTATTCGGCTGCGAGCAGGTCGTCGCCTCCACGTTCCGGTCCATTTTCTTCTGCCAGGGTCATCTTTCCAGACATTCTCTAAGTTTCAACAGGCTGCGGCGCAGCCATGTCCGCATCGTGTTGAGCGGAACCTTGTGGCGTTCCGCGAGCTCGGCGTAACTTTCGCCGTTCAAATAAGCACCTCGAACGGCTTGCGCCCGGTCTTGTTCCAACTCTTCAAGGCACTGATAGATGCGCTCGGATTCACCGCCCGCAACAACCATAGCCTCTGGCCCGGGACCGGGGTCAGCCACGTCGAGCGCGGCATCGATATCGGCAGCAGGCTTGCGTCGCGACCGGATGCGATCAATCGCATGATTGCGTGCTATGGCCACCAGCCAGGAGATTGGGCTGAGATCGGAAACAGCGAAACGATCCGCCTTCGTCCACACTTTGACGAAGACTTCTTGCAGCGCTTCTTCCGCATCTCCGCGATCCTTCAATACACGAAGGCACACGCCGAAAAGTTTCGCACTGGTTTGCCGGTAAAGCAGATCGAACGCAGTCCGATCCTTCATCGAGGTCCGGACAATCAGGGTGGAGATATCCTGCGGCGTCATACGGACAAGCTAAGTGATCACGATTTATTTGCAAAGGCAGAAATCTTGTTGTCCACGCAAACGATGTCCGCGCCCGATCGCCAGTAATCGCCGGTCGGTGCCAAGGAAATCGGCTGTCGTTAGCCTCCCGCAGAAAGGGGAACAGCAATGTCGGCCGAACAGATGCTGTGGGAGAACGATGCGACCGGCTTGGCGGAGCTGGTGCATAGAGGCGAGATCTCGCCGCCGGACCTTGTCGATGCTGCGATCGCGCGCGCCGAGGCAACCCGATCATTGCGCATCCGCCGCTTGCCTGCGCGCCATGGACCCGAAGGGGGCCGACGAGCTCATCGAAACCTGCTCGAAAAATTGCATCTGACCCGTGCCTTGGAGATCAGATCCCTGTTTGGGCGATTGATGGACAAGAGCCTGTGGTTCACCACTGGCCGGCGATCCAGAATGGCCTGCCGCTCGACATCCAGGGCGTCGGCCGCCCCGGCGACGAGCAGACGGTTTTGTCGCTCGCCGCGCAGATGGAGAAGATTTCCGGCTGGCTGACGCGGCGGGCGCCGCTCAAGGTGCCGGCCTGATCCGGCAGATTTCATCATCGTGATAGCAAAGCTGTTTGCGGCCTGGGCCAATTCCCGCTAAGACGCCGCCGTCCTTACCCGCATCCAGGGAACCATGCCGATGACGGAGATCACCGCCACCGCCGAAATGCAGGCCGCCCTGCTCTCGCGGGCCCTGCCCTATATGCAGCGCTACGAGCACAAGACGGTGGTGGTGAAATATGGCGGCCATGCCATGGGCGATATCGAGCTCGGCAAGGCTTTCGCCCGTGACATCGCGCTGCTGAAGCAGTCCGGCGTCAACCCGATCGTCGTCCATGGCGGCGGGCCGCAGATCGGCGCCATGCTGGCCAAGATGGGCATCGAATCCAAGTTCGAAGGCGGACTGCGCGTCACGGACCAGAAGACGGTCGAAATCGTCGAGATGGTGCTGGCTGGTTCGATCAACAAGGAGATCGTCGCGCTGATCAACGCCGAGGGCGAATGGGCGATCGGCCTGTGCGGCAAGGACGGCAACATGGTGTTCGCCGAAAAGGCTCGCAAGACCATGATCGACCCGGATTCCAACATCGAGCGTGTGCTCGATCTCGGTTTTGTGGGCGAACCGGTCGAAGTCGACCGCACCCTGCTCGACCTGCTGGCGCGCTCCGAAATGATCCCGGTGCTGGCGCCGGTGGCGCCCGGCCGCGATGGCCATACCTACAACATCAATGCCGACACCTTCGCCGGCGCCATCGCCGGCGCCTGCCAGGCGACGCGCCTTTTGTTCCTAACCGACGTGCCCGGCGTGCTCGACAAGAACAAGAAGCTGATCGACGAGCTGACGGTGGCCGAAGCCAAGGCGCTGATCAAGGACGGCACGGTGTCGGGCGGCATGATCCCCAAAGTCGAGACCTGCATCGAGGCGATCGAGCGCGGCGTCGAAGGCGTCGTCATCCTCAACGGCAAGACGCCGCATGCGGTGCTGCTGGAATTGTTCACCGAACACGGCGCCGGCACGCTAATCGTGCCCTGATCGGCAACTGGCTTGGCGGCCAGTTGGTCGGCTGGCCAGCCCTTAGGCAGGCTGGGGCAGGCGCGCGATGACCTTTATCTCGAAGTCGAAGCCGGCTAACCAGTTGACGCCGACCGCCGTCCAATTGGTGTAGGGCGGTTCACCGAACACCTTCAGCCGAACGGCATCGATCACGGGCCATTGCGTTGCCGGATCGGTGTGGAAGGTGGTCACGTCGACTATATCGTCGAACGTGGCGCCCGCTGCTTTCAGCACTGCCGCGAGATTATCGAAGGCAAGCTGGACCTGCTTTTCGAAGACAGGTTCGGGCGACCCGTCCTCGCGGCTGCCGACCTGGCCCGAGACAAACAAAAGATCGCCTGATCGGATTGCAGCAGAATAGCGATTTATCTCGTAGAGAGCCTGCCGGCCGGCAGGAAAGATCGCGTCACGTTTGGTCATTTTCACTCCATTGTCCGGGGCACTCACATACGTCCCGTATGCATGAGGTGGGTACATACGCTGCGTATGTCAATACGCATACGGTAGGTATGAAGGGCAGCGAGCCCGTCAGGCGCCGGCCGAGATCGCGACAGCCGCTTCGGCCGGCTTGAGCGGGCGGGCGCATGACGACCATGGATTCCTCATCGGCATCCTGCGGCGCGCCCCAGAACTCAGCCAGCGTCGGACCATCCTTGAGGCGGCGGTCGCGGGCCAGGAAACCCCAGACCTCGCGGAACCAGACGCGGCGGCCCATTTGCGTGTACCAGCGCATCGAATGGCGCTGTTCGGGATCGGGGTGGAAGAGAATGCGCGCCAGCGCCTTCGGCCGCGACTGCACCGCGACCTCGATCAGCTTGATCGAGAAGAACAGCATCCACGGTTTCAGCCGGGTCATCTGCAGCACCTGGTGCTTGTAGTCCCACAGCCGGGCATCGGTCTGGATCACCTTGCGGTCCTTGGCGATGCGGAAGAACGGCGTCCAGCGGTGCGGCGTGACATAAAGCGCCTGGATCTGGTCGGGGTCATAGGCAAGCAGCTGGCGAAAGCCGCGCCACAGATCGCGAAAGGTCTCATCCTCGAACCCCGCCACCCAGGTCGCCATGGACAGTATGCCATGCTGGCGGAGCAGCCGGATCGCCTCGCGGTCGGATGAGGTGCTGCCGCCCTTGCGGATCAGTTGAAGCGTCTGCTCGTCGGTGTTTTCCATGCCGAGCAGCCAGCGGATGACGCCGGCCTTGCGATAGAGGTGCAGGATGTCGTCGGCCCGGGTCGAGCCGACGATCAGCACCGGCACGTTCTCGGCGATCAGCGCATCGAGAAAGGCGCGCCAAACCTTCTTCGATACGGTCGGGTTTTCGTCGGCGAGGTTGATCAGTTCGACGCCGTGCTGGCGGTGCAGCCAGGCAATCTCCTGCGCAAATTTCTTGGGGTCGCGGTGCCGCCAGCGGGTCCAGAAACCGCGCTGGCCGCAATAGTTGCACAGATGCGGGCAGCCCCGCGAAAACTGCATGACCACGGCGCGCTTGCCGCCCCAATAGCTGTAGCGGCGGTGATCGATCAGCTCCCAGCTGACGCGGTACTCGTCCAGATTGGCAGTGGTCCCGGCCGGCCGCGTCGCGAAGGGGCGGCCGAGATCGTCGCGATAGGCGATACCCGCGACATCGCCCAGCGGCCGGCGATTGTCCAGTGCCACGACCAGGGCAAGGATGGTTTCCTCGCCCTCGCCGCGCACGATGAAGTCGAAGACATCGCTCGCCGCCAATATGTCGCGCCAGTGATAGGTCGGGAACACGCCGCCATAGATCACCAGCGTCGCCGGCTCGAGCGCCTTGACCATGCGGGCGATCGCGAGCGCGGTGGGATGCGCCGAGGTCGAGCCGGAGTGGCCGATCAGGATGCAATCGGGCTGGCCGCTGAGCGCATCGCGCACCAGCGTTTCCAACGGCATCGGCCCGAATTCGGCATCGACCAGCCGGACTTTATGGCCGGCGTCGATAAGCGGGCCGCCCAGTGCCAGCAGGCCGAGCGGTGGCAGATGGTCATCGGGCACGCGGCTGCCGATGGCGGTGTGCGGCGGATTGATCAGCACGATGTTCATGACGGACCTTTGAGCGACGGTCCGCATGGCGTAGCCGGCGTTTCAGTTTCGCATTTGGGCTCCGTTCAGCAGTTTGCGTGCAGCTTTTCCGCAGAAATGGCGATGCGTGTCCTACCGCCTGAGATGGGCGAGCGGCACGTGGCCCGGGCCCTTGATGTTCTGCAGCACCAGCTGGGTGTGAACGTCGCGCACGCCGGCAAGGCGCATCAGGCGGTGCATGACGAAGGCGTTGAGTTCGTCGACCGACGGCACCATGACGTGCAGCAGGAAATCGTGGTCGCCGGTCATCGTCCAGCATGACGACACTTCGTCCATGCGTTGCACGGCGGCGATGAAGCTTTCGGGCGAACCGTCGCTGTGGCTGGTGAGGCGCACCTGGATGAACACCTCGACCATCAGGCCGACGGCGCGGCGGTTGAGCACGGCGGCAAAGCCCTTGATGATGCCGGCCTCCTGCAGCGCCTCGAAGCGGCGGGCGCAAGGCGTCGTCGACAGGCCGATCTCCTGCGCCAGTTCGGACACGGGCTTGCGTCCATCGCGCTGAAGCACATCCAGCATCTTGATCTCGAAATCGTCGAACTGAGGCATTTTCACTCTCTTTCAGCTTCTGTTTGGTGATTTTTACCTCAAATCATGGACCCAAGCCATCATCAAAGCTGAATTGCCTCGCCGGCCGCCGCTAGACTCTGCGGACAGATTAAAGTGTCACGATCAGGGGAGAAGAACCATGACGACGATGAGCGTTGCCGAATATGCCCGTGATTGCGCGGCGCAAGGCCTGCGTGGCGACTATTCGGTCTGCCGTTCCGATTTCACCGTGGCGCAGGGCTACAACTACACCGCTGACGAACAGGCGGTGTGGCGCACGCTGTGCGACCGGCAGACCAAGCTGACGCAGAAGCTGGCGCACCACTCCTATCTCGATGGGGTCGCCGCACTCGGCCTGCTCGACAAGATCCCGGATTTCGGCGCGGTCTCAGACAAGCTGCGCAAGCTGACCGGCTGGGAAATCGTCGCCGTGCCTGGCCTCATCCCGGCCGCGCCCTTCTTCGACCATCTCGCCAACCGCCGCTTCCCCGTTACCAACTGGCTTCGCACCAAGGACGAGCTCGACTACATCGTCGAACCCGACATGTTCCACGACTTCTTCGGCCATGTGCCCATCCTGACGCAGCCGGTGTTTGCCGACTTCATGCAGATGTATGGCGAAAAGGCCGAGAGCGTGATTGCGCTGGGCGGTGACGAGATGATCACCCGTCTCTACTGGTACACCGCCGAATACGGCCTGATACAGGAGGAGGGCCAGAAGCTGAAAGCTTTCGGCGCCGGGCTGATGTCGTCGTTCACCGAATTGCAGTTCGCCGTCGCGAGCGCGGACGCGCACCACGTGCCCTTCGACCTCGAAACGGTGATGCGCACCGGTTACGAGATCGACAAGTTCCAGCGCGCCTATTTCGTGCTGCCGTCTTTCGACGTGTTGCGCGATGCGTTCCGGACCGCCGATTTCAAGGCGATCGTCGCCCGCCGCAAGGGGCAGCCGGCGCTGGACCCAGCGACGGTTTAGCAAATCCTGAAGGGTTTGCGCGGCACCTACCCCCACCCTTAATCCCTCCCCACAAAGGAGGACGGAGATCTCGTTGGCGCTGATTTCCGAGGGTTTCGACACCAAGGCATGGGTAGCGCCGGCAGCAATCCTGTCGCGCCGTTCGCTTTTTTGACAATCAGACGGTAATGACTTCGTCACACCGTGGATGACTTCGTCACACCGTGATTACTTTGGTCAGATGGTCGCCTAGCCGGCAGGCAAGCGCTGTGATCGTCGTCGTTGGATTGCATTCGCCAGAGGTGCAGAATACCGAGGAACCACCGACATAGAGATTATCCATGCCGTGCACCTTGCAGTTGGCGTCGACCACGCTCTTGACGACATCGGTGCCCATGCGCGTGCCGCCCATGTGGTGGTGGCCGGCCAGTTCCTCATCCGTCGGGTAGTCCTCGCCATTGGTCAGCCAGTCCATGATGCGGACGCGGCCGAGGTCCTTCTCGATCAGCGTCGTTCCGAACAACTTGAGCCCCTCGAGGATGGTGCGGCGCTCCAACGGCGACTTCTTCCAGTGCAGCTCGATGCGCGGCACGCCGGCACGGTCGACATCGGTCTTCGACAATTCGATATGGTTCGAGGCCAGCGGCGCCTGTTCCCAGGCGACGTAGAGCTGGGCGGCGCAGCGCAGGTTCTGGCTGAGCTGGTAGGCGACCCATTCGGCGGCCTCGGGCGCGGTGCAGGCAAGGTCGGCAATCAGGCTCTTGACGCCGGCATAGGGCGTCTCGATCAGGCGTATGCCGAAATTCATGATCTGCAGCCGCTCCATGGCGGCGAGCGTCGGCGAGAAGAACGCCTCGTTGACGGCATCGACCTCGAACTCGCTGTAATCGGCTAGGATGGCATTGCCGCCCTCGAAGGTCGGGTGCTCCATCCAGTAGCGGCCAAGTGCCGTGGCGTTCGGCACCACGCCGCCATTCGAGCGCTGGTTCGACCATAGAAGCAGCCGCGAATTCTCCAGCCCGCCGGCGCAGACGATGAAATAATCGGCGCTGAAAGCGCCGGCATCCTTGCCGTTCGACCACAGCCTGGCGCCGGTCACTCGCTTGCCGTCGCCGGCAAGTTCGGTGGCATAGGTGTTGAGGACGAGCGCTATGTTCTTGCTCTTGTCGAGCTCGTCGGAGAATTTCTCGCCAAAGCGCACGGCCGGGCTCTTGATCAGCTGCACCCAGCGTATGTCGTCTGAAATCGGCACATCGGGCTTGAAGTCGGGAAGCTCGAGTATGTCGTGCACCTCGGACAGATAGGGCTCGATGTCGGTCCGGGCGATTGGCCAGCCGGTGTCCGGCGCCCATGCCTTGGGCTCAAAGTCCTGCTTGTCGAGCACGCGGCACCAGCCGGCCCAGTGGTTCGACGACCCGCCCATGAAGCGCAGCCGGGTGATGTCGAGATCGAAATATTGATCGCCGACCGTGGAGCCGCGGTAGAAATCCTGCGACTCGTCGCTGAATTCGCGTGCGCCGGCCTCCAGCACCACGACCGGAATGCCGGCGGCGCCGAGCTTTCTGGCAATTGTGGTGCCGGCCGGCCCGGAGCCGAGAATGCAGACCTTGGGCTTGAAATCCGAGGCTCGAAACGCCTCATAGCTGTCGAAGATCATGCCAGGTCGCTCCGCTTCAGGATCCAGCCATTGACCACGACGATCTCGTCGGGATCGGCCGGGGGGCGGTCGCTGTCAGGCAGCTTGCGAAAAAGCTGTAGCGCCGGCATCGCAATCAGCGCCTGCACGATGGTGCGGCGCGACATTTTCCTGATGAAGAAACTCATGACACGTCTCTGGATGGGGGCTTCGATCCACGCATGGCGTTCCCTGAACGGCACAGGTACCGGCCAGACATGCCATTCCCGTGCCAAGCCTTGCCTGTAAACGAGTTACAACCCGGTAAACGGCGCAGTTGCGTGGAAACAATGTTGGCGAACCGTTAACAGCCCCACCACCAACACCTAGGCAGCTTCGGAAATGTCCCGGTCGAGGATCGACAAATTGCGGCCGCGGTGCTTGGCCTCGTAGAGCCGGCGGTCGGCGGCGCGCATCAGGTCCGAGACATCGGCATCTTGCGCACAGGTGATGCCGCCGATCGAGACGGTCAGCGGCACCGTGCGCTCGTCGACCGGACGAAAGCGGACCAGCTCGACTTCACGGCGGATGCGCTCGGCCACGCGCCGGGCTTCGGCTTCCGTAGCGCCGACCAGGAAGGCGCCGAACTCCTCACCGCCAATGCGGCCGAGCACGTCGCCGCTGCGGACGCCGCGCTCGATGGCGCTGGCGATCAACACCAGTGCGTCATCGCCGGTCAGATGGCCGAAACTGTCGTTGATCGCCTTGAAATGGTCGGCGTCGATGATCAGCAGCGCGCCGCGATCGGATTTGCGCCGCGAGCCGTCCAACGCGGCAAAGAAGCTCTCGCGGTTGAGCATGCCGGTCATGTCGTCGCGGCTCGCCTTCGCCGACAGGCGCCGATGCGCGGCGGCGAGCTGGGCATGCGCGCGGGCGAGATCGCGATGCGCGTTTTTCAGTCGGTCGCTCTGCCAGAAGGTGCTGGCGCAGGCGATCCAGGCGAGCGCCAGCGGGCACACCGTCGATGTCAGCCAGACAGTGCGGTCGACCGGAAAACCCATGGCGGGAACGATGATCAGCGTCAGCAAAAGCGAGATGGCTACCGAGCCGAATGCGACCGCGGCGGACTTTAAGACTATGCGACTCATCGCTGGCTCCCACTGAACCGTCTCTGTGCCAGCAAGCCCTGAAGGCCACCTTTCCGTGATGGCTAAAATTTGAATGGTGAGCCCATTTTTTACAACTCTAGATGCACATAGGTTGTGGATAAGCTCTACATCAGAAAGGGGTTCGAACGGCAGATATTTCATGCCATAAGGACGCCATGACCACGCTGCCCGATCCCGCCCGCTTCGCCCATGTCACCGACTGGGTGTTCGACCTCGACAACACGCTTTATCCGCACCATTCGAATCTGTTTTCGCAGATCGACGTCAAGATGACGGCCTATGTCGGAGAACTGCTCACGCTACCGCGCGAGGAAGCGCGCAAGCTGCAGAAGGAACTCTATCTCGAATATGGCACGACGCTGAACGGGCTGATGACGCGCCACGGCATCGACCCCGACGATTTTCTCGAAAAGGTGCACGACATCGACTATTCGTGGCTGGTGCCGGATCCGGTGCTGGGCACCGCCATCCGCCAGCTGCCCGGCCGCAAGTTCATCTTCACCAATGGCGACCGCAGGCACGCCGAGCGCACCGCGCGCCAGCTCGGCATACTCGACCATTTCGACGACATTTTCGATATCGTCGCCGCCGGGCTGACGCCGAAGCCGTCGCGGCAGACCTATGAGAAGTTTGCCGAACTGCACGCCGTCACCGGACACAATGCGGTGATGTTCGAGGATCTCGCCCGCAACCTGGAGGTGCCGAAATCACTGGGCATGACCACGGTGCTGGTGGTGCCGCGCAATTTCGAGCCGACCTTTGCCGAGATCTGGGAACGCGATCCGGCCAATGAGGACGACGTCGATTTCGTCACCGACGATCTCGCGACGTTTCTGACGGGGATAGTGGAGGGGGTAGAGGAATTGAGGAGCTGAAGAATTGAAGAACTGGTGAAAGGGAGACCGATCCGGACCTCCTTTTCCTCAATTCTTCAGTTCTTCAATTCCCGGTTCCCCTACTCCCCCAACTTGTAGAAGCGGCTGATGATCCCCCAGGCCTCGTCGGCGGTGTCGACAAAGTCGATGATATCCTGGTCGCCGGGCGTGATGGTGCCTTGTTCGGCCAGGAAATCGAGGTCGATCGCGCGCTGCCAGAACGCCTTGCCGAACAGGATCACCGGCACGCGTTCCATGCGGCCGGTCTGGATCAGCGTCAGCGTCTCGAAGAACTCGTCCATGGTGCCGAAGCCGCCCGGAAACACCGCGACGGCCTTGGCGCGCATCACGAAATGCATCTTGCGGATGGCGAAATAGTGGAAGTTGAAGCACAGCTCCGGGGTCACATAGGCGTTCGGCGCCTGCTCGTGCGGCAGGACGATGTTGAGGCCGATCGACGGCGCGCCGACATCGTCGGCGCCGCGATTTCCCGCCTCCATCACGCCTGGGCCGCCACCGGTGACGACGACGAATTCGCGGTAGTAGGACGTGGCCGATTGCTGTGAGCAGAGGCGGGCGAATTTGCGCGCCTCCTCGTAATATTTGCTGTTTTCCTCGAGGTTTTTCTTCTGCGTCTCGTTCTTGGCGGCCCAGGCCTCGCCGCCGGGCTCGGGAATACGCGCGCCGCCGAACAGGATGACCGTCGAGCGGATGCCGCGCTCGGCCAGGATCATTTCGGGCTTCAAGAGCTCAAGCTGCAAGCGCACAGCGCGCAATTCCCGGCGCGTCATGAAGTCGGGATCGTTCCAGGCCAGCCGGTAGGTTTCGGCGCGCGTCTGCGGCGTGTCGGGAACGCTTTTCGAGCGCTCCAGATCCTCGTCCGAATGCGGCAGCGGCGTCCATCCCGCCTTTTCCATAGGAGTCATATGCTTTCTACCCGTCCCAACAGTTCACTTGCGCCGTCCCATGGCGCACGCGCGATTGACCCCCAATACGCCTTAACATAGGGTCCGCGCGACTTTCAAAACAAGGTTAAGGCCGACGGCCTTAACAGCGTGGTAACGGAGCGAATTCATGTCGAAGCCTGATCTGGCCAGCCTCGAAAAGACGATCGAGAAGGCCTTCGAGGAGCGCGACACGATTTCGACCGCGACCCGGGGCGAAACGCGCGACGCCATCCAGTCCTCACTCGACCTGCTCGACCGTGGCACCGTGCGCGTCGCCGAGCGCAAGGCCGACGGGAAATGGCATGTCAACCAATGGCTGAAGAAGGCGGTGCTGCTCTCGTTCCGGCTCTATCCGATGGAGATCATCAAGGGCGGCCCCGGCCAGGCGGTCTGGTGGGACAAGGTGGCGTCGAAGTTCGACGGCTGGAGCGCGGTCGATTTCGAGAAGGCAGGCTTCCGCGCCGTGCCGTCTTCGATCGTGCGCCGCTCGGCCTATGTCGCGCCGGGCGCGGTGCTGATGCCGTCCTTCGTTAATGTCGGCGCCTATGTCGATAGCGGCACCATGGTCGACACCTGGGCCTCGGTCGGCTCCTGCGCCCAGATCGGCAAGAATGTGCACCTCTCGGGCGGCGTAGGCATCGGCGGGGTGCTGGAGCCGATGCAGGCCGGCCCGACCATCATCGAGGACAATTGCTTCATCGGCGCGCGCTCCGAAGTGGTCGAGGGCTGCATCGTGCGCGAAGGCTCGGTGCTCGGAATGGGTGTGTTCATCGGCCAGTCGACCAAGATCGTCGACCGCGCCACCGGCGAAGTGTTTTATGGCGAGGTGCCGCCGAATTCGGTCGTCGTCGCCGGCTCGATGCCGGGCAAGGCCTTTCCGAACAACGAGCCGGGCCCTGGCCTCTACTGCGCCGTCATCGTCAAGCGCGTCGATGCCAAGACCCGGTCGAAAACCTCGATCAACGAACTGCTGCGTGATTGATCCTGTCCGAGCAACCAGAGCGCTCCAGATTGCCCAACACACCACCACTTCCCTGGCTTTTCTTCAGCCTCTCAGGGCGCGTCAGCCCAAGTGCCTACGTGTTCGCCGGGCTGCTGCTGGTGCTTGCACAGTTTTTCCCGCTCTACCAGTTGTCGAGACTGGAACCCGGCACCGCAACCAGCCAGAACTGGGCACTTGTGTTCTGGGTCGTTTTGCTCATCTCGACATGGTCGAGCTTTGCGGTAACCGCAAAGCGGTTTCATGATTTCGGCAAGCCGACTTATTACGCGTTGATCTCTCTTGTCATCGGCCCCATTCTTCTCATCGTTCTAGCGTGTTTCCGGGGTGACCCCGGTCCGAACCGCTACGGCAAACGCAGCAACGCGCCGGCTGAACCATGAGCGCCGACCGGATATCTCGCCATGCGCTACCGCACGCTTGATCCGAAACTGATCATCGACACCGCCGAGCGGCTGGAAGAGCGCGTCGCCGAGCGTTTTCCCGATGCCGGCCTGCGCGGCGTCGCCGCCGAACTGGTGTCGCTGTCGCGCGACCTGGCCAAGGCGGCGCAGGCGCTGGAAGCGCCGATCTGGTGGCTGCGCGGCGCCATCGTCGCCGCAGTTGCCGCCGGCGCGCTGATCTTCCTGTTCGTCGGCACCATCCTGCCGCTCATCCATATCTCGCAGGCCGACGATGCGGTGCAGTCGGTGCAAGGCATCGAAGCCACGATCAACATGATGATCCTTGCCGTGCTCGGCCTGCTGGCGCTGATCCGCACCGAGGAGCGCATCAAGCGCAAGCGGGTGTTTCGCCATCTGCATGGGTTGAGATCGCTGATCCATGTCATCGACATGCACCAGCTGACCAAGGATCCGGCAGCATTGTCCGCCAATTTCAGGCCGACCGCGCATTCGCCGGCGCGCATCACCAATGCCGCCGACCTGGCGCGCTACCTCGACTATTGCTCGGAGATGCTGTCGATCACCGGCAAGATCGCGGCGCTGTTTGCGCAGTCGGTCAATGACGATGTGGTCATCGACGGCGTCAACGACGTCGAGAACCTGGCGTCCAACCTGTCGCGCAAGATCTGGCAGAAGATCACGCTGATCGAGAACCACCCGGCGGCGCAGCCCCTGCCGGCGCCAGGCCCGGCGAGCAAAGCGCCGGCTCCGAGGCGCGCACCAAAGCTGTGACGCGGCGGGCGCACGCGCCTGTTTTCGGGCTATGCGGGCTTGGCCCGACGCTCGCGGCGAGTAGACTATCCAGTGACGGCTTCCGGCGTCAGCCCGGGTGAGCCGCGCTTTTCCCGCTCGGCCTGCCGCACCAGGGCGGTGACCCGCTTCAGCACAGGCGCCGGCGTGCCGGCCTTTTCGGCGAGGCTCAGGACGGCCCCCTGCAGGTCACCGATCTCGGTCGGCCGACCACGCTGGAGGTCGTCCCACATCGACGAACGCGCCTGCGGGTCGATGGCGAGCATGCGGCGGGCGACCAGCCGGAACAGCCAGTCCGGCAGCCGGAGCAGTTTCGGCAGCAGGACGGGATGCAAGCCGCCGATCCGCGCCGGCGCGATATGTAACGCCTTCATCGCCGCCAGGGCCTCGTCGATCTGACCGGCCAGGATCCGCCGCCAGCGGCGGTCGGCAAGTTCGCTCGCCAGCGGCAGGCCGGACAAGGCGACCAGCGCGTTGTTGAGGTTGATCAGCAGCTTGCCCCACTGAACGGCTTTCATGTCGGGATGGGTTTCCACGCCAAGCCCTTCGACATCGAGAAGGCCGGCAAGGCCGGTCACGCCATCTTCGATCATGACCTTGCCGTCGCTGGCGCGATGCACGTGAAGCGGCAAATTGCCTATGGCCGACTGGACGACATTGAACGGCACCATGCCGGCGAGCACAGTCCGTCCACCGAGCCCGGCGCGTAACCGGTCGGCATTGCCGACGCCGTTCTGCAGGCTGACCACCACGACATCGCCGCGCGCATGTCCGGCAACAAGCGACGCCATCTCCTCGGTAGCGCCGTTCTTGACCGCCACCAGCACCACGTCGGCACTGGCGAGGGCAGCGGCGGGATCGGTGGTGACGGACTCCGGCCGCATGGATCGGTCGCGACCATCAAGATCGGTGATGCGCAGGCCACCGTCCAGCAAGGCCGTCGCGATGCCTGGCCGCGCCAAAAACACCACCTTGCGTCCGGCCAGCGCCAGGCAACCGCCGACATAGCAGCCGATGCTGCCGGCGCCGGCAATGACGATGGTCTTTTCGGCGTTGGCCATGCGATTATCTCGTGTTGGCCTGCACTATACGACATGAAAACCATAATGTCGGCGGCAGGACCGGTCATCATCTCTGGCCGTGACAGGCCTTTCGCTTTCGACTATCGCTTTGCCCATGAAACTGCCGACCGATCCCGCCGCCAACCTCGCGACCCTCATACGCTGCGCCTCCGTAACGCCCGCCGAGGGCGGCGCGCTGGCTGCCCTGGAAGGCATGCTGAAGCCGCTCGGCTTTTCCGTCGAACGCCCGGTGTTTTCCGAAGACGGCACCCCCGACATCGAGAACCTCTACGCGCGTCGCTCCGGCAATGGGCCGCATCTGATGTTTGCCGGCCATACCGACGTGGTGCCGGCGGGCGACGAGGCGTCGTGGACGCATCCGCCCTTTGCCGCCGAGATCGCCAAGGGCGAAATGTATGGCCGCGGCGCCGTCGACATGAAGGGCGGCATTGCCTGTTTCATCGCTGCCGTGGCGCGCCATGTCGAGAAAAAGGGTGGTCCGAAAGGCTCGATTTCGCTGCTGATCACCGGCGACGAGGAGGGGCCGGCCATCAACGGCACGACAAAACTGCTCGACTGGGCGGCGGCCAAGGGCGAGAAATGGGACGCCGCGATCGTCGGCGAGCCGACCAATCCGGACACGCTCGGCGACATGATCAAGATCGGCCGGCGTGGCTCGATGTCGGGCAGTGTCACGGTCATCGGCCGCCAGGGCCATGTCGCCTATCCATTGCTCGCCGACAATCCGGTGCGCGGCCTGATCAGCCTGGTCGACGCCTTGCTGTCGCCCGTCTTCGACAAGGGCACGAAGGATTTTCAGCCGACCAATCTGGAAGTGACCTCGATCGATGTCGGCAACCCGGCGACCAATGTCATTCCGGCCAAGGCGACAGCCACCTTCAACATCCGCTTCAACGACACATGGACTGCCGAGACGGTGCAGGCCGAGATCCATAACCGCCTCGACCAGGCGGCGAAGCGCAAGAAATACCGGACCGGCAAGACGCCGGTCGACTACGAGCTGATCTGGCGCGACCGGCCAAGCCATGTCTTCCTGACGCGCGACGACAAGCTGATCGAGACGCTGCGCGGGTCGATCAAGGCGACAGTCGGCAAGGAGCCGGCGCTGTCCACCTCGGGCGGAACCTCGGATGCGCGTTTCATCAAGGACTATTGCGCGGTGGTCGAGTTCGGCCTGGTCGGCAAGACCATGCACATGGTCGACGAGCGCGTCGCACTGGCCGACCTCGAGACGCTGACCCAAATCTACCAGCGCTTCATCGATGACTGGTTCGAGCAGGGCTGATCATGCTTTCGGTTGACGAGACCTCTTCATCGCTTAACGGCGCCTGGCGGCTGATGCTCGGGAAGGCCGACGGCTTGCGGCTGCTCGACCTGTCGGCGGACGGCTTCTGGAATTCCTTCTTCGCCATCGTCGTCGCCGCGCCGGCGATGATCGTCGGCTGGGTCGGCACGGCCAACGAGATCGGCGACCCCAATGCGTTCGCCGGCCGGCTGGGCATGTTGGTTCGCCTGGCGACCGTCGACCTCGGCTCGTGGCTGCTGCCCCTCGTTGTGCTTGCCCTGGTCGCATCGCGCGCCGGCATCGGCGACCGCTTCGTCCACTATGTCGTCGCCAGCAACTGGGCATCGGCGATCACCGCCTGGATGCTGCTGCCATCAGCGTTGATCAGGCTTTTCCTGCCGTCCGGCAACCCGGTTGCCGAATTGGTGTGGCTGGTTCTGGTGGTGCTGTCGCTGGTACTCTCCTGGCGGATGACCAACGCCGCGATCGGCAAGGGCGCGGCTGTCGGCAGCGCCGTGTTCGCAGGCATGTTGGTGGTGTCTCTGGCCGTCTTGTTCGGCCTGGTGGCACTGCTCGGCATCACGGTGCCGACCGCCGCTCCGGCTTAGAACTTTTCCGCATAGTCTACACCGACGAGAAAAAGCCCGTCGGGCGGCGCCACCTGGCCGCAGGCGGCGCGGTCTTGCGCCGCGAGCGCTGCCTTGAGGTCGGCGGCGGTCCAGCCGCCGTCGCCGACGCGTTTCAGCGAACCGACCATGGAGCGCACTTGGTTGTGCAGGAAAGAGCGCGCCGAGGCCCTGACTTCGATCAGGTCGCCCTGGCGGCTTACATCGAGCCGCTCCAGCGTCCGCACCGGACTGTTGGCCTGGCATTGCGTCGAGCGGAAGGTGGTAAAGTCATGTCGGCCGAGCAGGACTTTCGCCGCTTCGTGCATGGCGTCCGCATCGAGCCGCTTCGGCACCCACCAGACCTTGCCCTTTTCCATCGCTGCAGGCGCGCGCCGGTTGAGGATGCGATAGAGATAGTGGCGTCCGGTGGCCGAGAAACGGGCGTCGAACTCATTGGGGACAACCGTCGCCTGCAGGATGGCGATGCGCGCGCCTGCCGCCTGCAGGTGCGCGTTGACGGCGTCGCGCACCTTGTCGTTTGGCCATGCCTTGGCGAGGTCGACATGCGCCACCTGGGCGGTCGCATGCACCCCGGCGTCGGTGCGGCCGGCGGCGCGTATCCGCACCGCCTCACCGCAGAATTTCTCGATCGCCTGCTCTATCGCCTGCTGCACCGAAGGCTGATCCGCCTGGTGTTGCCAGCCGGCGAAAAGGCTGCCGTCATATTCGATATCGAGACGAAAACGCGGCATACACCCTTCGTTCAGGCGGCGAGTGCGGTAAAGGCCTGGGCGTAGACCAGTTTGCCTTTTTCGGGTGCGTCACCCCAGGCCAGCGCCTGCAGCGCTTCGCCCTGATATTCGCTCTCGAACTTTTCGGCGCGCGCATGGCTGTAGCCGAAGCGGCCGTAATAGGCCGGATCGCCCAACACAACGGCGAGCGTCTCGGCGCCATCCCTGAGGCGGATATGCGCCTCGCGGATCAGCGCACCGCCAATGCCCGAGCCGTGGAACGAAGGTTCCACCGCCAACGGCGCCAGCGCCACGGCTGCGAACTGCTTGCCGCCGTTCTGGACGAACAGCCTGGAAAACAGGATGTGGCCGACCACCTGGCCGTCTTCTTCCGCCACCAGTTCGACAACGGCGTCGCCGCCGGTGACCAGAGCGTCGACCAGCCCGGCCTCCGCCTGCTGGCCGAATGCGTGTTCCTCGACCAGGCGTATGGCCTCGCGGTCCCGCGGCGTCGCGCCGCGTATCGACATCATGCTCATGAGAACTTCATTCCTTTTTCGATCTTGGCCCCGCGCAGAAACTCCTGCGCGGCAGCGGGCTTTCCGCCTGCCCGTTGAACTTCGACCAGCCTGACCGCGCCCGACCCGCAGGCGACCGTCAGCCGGTCATCGAGAATTCCTCCCGACTCGCCCATGCTTTCAGAAAGCGTGCCTTCCAAAAGCGTCGAGCGAAGCAGTTTCAGCCGTTCCGTGCGGCCGCCGATGTCGGCCTCGCACCAGGCGCCGGGAAATGGCGACAGGCCGCGAATGTGATTGTGGACCTCCGCAGCCGGGCGCGTCCAGTCCACACGTGTCTCCGACTTATCGATTTTCCTGGCGTAGGTCACCCCGTCAGCCGCCTGCAAAGTCGATGCCAGGGTATTTGTCTCCAATCGGGACAGCGCTTCCACCATCAGCGTGGCAGCAATGTTCATCAAGCGGTCGTGCAGATCGCCGGCCGTCATGTCGGGCTCTATGGCGCATTTTTCAACCAGTGCCACCGGACCGGTGTCCAGGCCCTCTTCCATGCGCATCACCATCATGCCGGTTTCGACGTCGCCGGCCATAATGGCTCGCTGGATGGGAGCTGCACCACGCCAACGCGGCAAAAGCGAGGCGTGGCCATTGAGGCAGCCGAGGCGCGGAGCCTCCAGAATAGCCTTCGGCAACAGCAAACCATACGCGACGACGACTGCGACATCGGCACGCAACGCATGGAAAGCAGCTTGCTCGCCCTCGCCCTTCAGCGACAGCGGCGTGCGCACTTCGATGCCCAGCCGCTCAGCCTCGCGCTGCACCGGCGACGGTGTCAGCTCCAGCCCGCGGCGGCCCGCGGCGCGCGGCGGCTGCGTGTAGACGGCTGCTATCTCGTGCCCGGCCTCGGCAATCGCGCGCAGCACCGGCACCGAAAACTCCGGCGTGCCCATGAAGATGACGCGAAGCGGCATTTTTCGTCCAGTATCCTGTTCTGCGCGCGGCAGTCCGCTCAAGCGTCTGCTTCAAACGGGTTTACGATCTTGAGGTCAAGCTCTTCGAAGTCCTTAATATTGCGCGTCGCCAGCATAGCGTCGTGCGACAGGCAGATGGCAGCGATCATGGCATCGGAAAGGCTGATCGGCCGGCCGATAGTTTCCCGCATTGCCCGGAGCTTGCCCGCCAGACGGGGAATGGGACCGGCAAATTCGACGACACGTCCCGAAAACTGCTTCGAAACCAGGTGGTCAAGTGCACGGACGTGGCGGTCCGAGCCGGTCTTGTTCAGAAACCTTTCGGCTCCAAAGGACTGCTCCATGACAACAGGACCGCAGAGATAGAGGTCGAGCAGGTCCTGTCTGCGAAACCACTTAGCGACGTTTGGATCGGGCGCGGGCCGGCTCGCTTCCGAGACGACATTGGTATCGAGGATTATCACTCGAAATTCTCAATGGTGCGGCCAAAGTCGCGTTTCCGTTCCGCTTCGATCTCATCCATCATCTGCGCAAATTCGTCGCTGATTGCATTTTCCGAGGCGAAGGCAGCGCGAATCGCATCCCAAGCCGTGAGTCCAGGCTCGGCCTTGCCTTCTTTTTCCGCAACCATGCCTTTTCGCAATAAATCGATCGCCTTGAGCGAGAGGCTTTGGCCGCCCTTGCGTGCCGCATGCTCGATTTCACGCTTCAACGGCTCGGGAATATCTCTGATCAACATATCGCCCATCTGAGTCTCCAGTCTGATATCAATGATATCACGCAAGGAAGCGTCTCTCAATAGGGGCGGGTCGAGACGGGATTTTGTGCGAGTCGCCGAAAGCAGGGCCTATCCCACCAGCTTGCCCGGCCCCTTGTCCTTGGCGAGCTTCTTGAACTTCTTGACCACCATGTCGCGCTTCAGCTTCGAGATGTGGTCGATGAACAGCACACCGTTGAGATGGTCGATCTCGTGCTGCAGGCAAGTCGCCATCAGGCCTTCGGCCTCGATCTCCTGCAGCTTGCCGTCGCGGTCGAGATATTTCACGCGCACCGAGGCGGGACGCTCGACCTCGGCGTAATAGTCCGGGATCGACAGGCAGCCTTCCTCGTAGACCGAGCGGGCGTCGGCGCTTTCGAGGATTTCGGGATTGATGAAGACATGCGGCGCCGGCGGCTCGTCTTCTTTGGCGAGGTCGATGACCAGCATGCGCAGCGGCTCGCCGATCTGGATTGCGGCCAAGCCGATGCCCGGCGCATCATACATCGTCGCCAGCATGTCATCGGCCAGTTTGCGCAAAGGCGCGTCGACGCGTTCGACTGGTTTGGAAACCTGGCGCAGGATGGGATCGGGAAGGATGATGAGCGGCTTGATCGACATGGCGCCTCACCTAAAACGTCGCAGGAGAAGCGTCAACCGGTGCGAATCGGTCTCGTTCACGTTTTGATCTGTGCCAGGTCTGCGAATCGGCTATGCTGGCGGGATGAACGACCTGAGCACCATCCTTTCCGAACCCGTTGCCCGGCTTGGCGCCACGACGATCACGCTCGGCCATGCACTGGCCCTCGGCGCGCTGGTGTTTCTCGGCCTGTTCCTGGCGCTTGTCGTGGCGCTGTGGCGATCGGCCAAGGCGCGCACCATCGCCGCGGCGGAAGCCGCCGACCACGCCCGCGACGCCGAGGCGCGGATGGCCGGCATTTTGCAAAGCCAGGCCGAGATGCAGGGCCGCATGGGCGCCATCGCCGACGTGTTCGGCGCAAGGCAGGCCGAACTCAACCAGTCGATCGGCCAGCGCCTCGACGCCATGACCGGCAGGCTCGGTCAAACCATGACCGAACAGACCAAATCGACGCATGAGAGCCTCGCCAAACTGCAGGAACGGCTGGCGGTCATCGACACCGCGCAAGGCAACATTCAGTCGCTGGCCGGCCAGGTCGTGCAATTGCAGGCGATCCTGTCCAACAAGCAGACGCGCGGCGCCTTCGGCCAGTCGCGCATGGAGGCGATCGTCGCCGACGGCCTTCCGATGGGCGCCTACGAGTTCCAGGCAACACTGTCAAACGGCAGCCGTCCCGACTGCCTGGTCAGGATGCCGAACGGTGCGCCGCAGCTTGCCATCGACGCCAAGTTTCCGCTGGAAGCCTGGAACGCCATCCGCGCCGCCGATGGCGCCGAACAACAGAAGATCGCGGCCCAGGCTTTCCGCCGCGACATCGAAATTCACGTCCGCGATATCTCGGAAAAATACCTGATCCAGGGCGAGACGCAGGACACCGCCTTCATGTTCGTGCCGTCCGAATCGGTGTTCGCCGAAATCCACGAGAATTTCGACGCCGTGGTCCAGAAGGCGCACCGGGCGCGTGTCATCATCGTCTCGCCGTCGCTTTTGATGCTGTCGATCCAGGTCATCCAGGCCATCCTCAAGGACGCCCGCATGCGCGAACAGGCGCATCTGATCCAAGGCGAGGTGATCCGGCTGATGGAAGACGTCGCGCGCGTCGACGAACGCGTGCGCCGGTTGCAGACGCATTTTGGCCAGTCGGCCAAGGATATCGACGAGATACTGGTGTCGACGTCGAAGGTGACCAAGCGCGGCCAAAAGATCGAAGCGCTGGAGTTTGGCGAAAGCGAAGCCGAAGTGCGCGGTGGCGGACCCGCCAAGGCCGAAGCCGGGGTGCGGGTGGCGGATTCCAAGACGGGGCAGCTCAGGCTACGTGTCGTCGAAGGCGACGATTAAAGCGCGTCGCGCTGAAACGGATTCATACGACGCGCTTAAGTCTTTGTTTTGATGCATGTCGTTGTCCCGGAACCGCGGCACACTTCTGGGCGACATGCATTAGACCGTAGCCACGATCACGTGCGCCTGGATCTTGGCCGCAACCTCGCCGCTGCCGTGCCTGGCTGCAATCACGGACGCGGCGTGATCGGTTGCGGCTTCCAGTTTTCCTCTGGCCTCGATTTCGTTGCGAAGCGGAGTTCCCTGGCAATAGGCAACCGCCGGAAGGCGCGGCGAGGAGGCACGGCTTTGTTCGGCCCTCGTCTCGATCACCACACGGGAGAAACCTGCGGCTTCCAACTCGCCGCGGATCAATGCAGTGTCATTGTAGCCGTGCGGCGTGCGGGCGAGAAAGCGGGGCGGATCGTTCGGAAAAATCTCCGCAAGAGCATTCGTCACATCATTGGCGAATACATTCTCTTCGATGCGATCCCACACGTTGAACAGGAAATGGCCGCCGGTCTTCAGGACCCGCTTTGCTTCGCGATAGCCGGCGGCTCGGTCGGGAAAGAACATCGCGCCGAACTGACAGCAAACGAGATCGAAAGCCGCATCTTCGAACGGCAGCGCCAGAGCATCCGCCTGACGCCATTGTATGCGACTGTCGGGAGCTTGTCGCGAGGCCGCGTAGTCGAGCACAGGCTGGTTGAGGTCGGTCACGACATAGCTTGCGCCGGGAGACAGTTTTGGAGCCAATGCGCGGGTGACAACGCCGGTACCGGCGGCGACTTCCAGGACGGCGCCGGGCGACAAGGACGCTGCCCGTCGTGCCAAATCCGCGGCGAACGGCTCGAAGATCAGCGGCACCATGTAATGGTCGTAGTTTTCCGGAATCGAGCCGGCAAACACTTTGTCCGTTTCCGACATTGCTATCCCCCGCCATCCGTTTGATGGCTAGCCTAGCACATTATTGGCTGGTTTGGGCCGCGTTTAACCGGGAGGCAGGTGCTACTGCGCCTCTACGATGCTTACGCCCTCGAATTCCGGAAGCCAGTGCAGGGCCGATCGGTGCCATTTCTGTTGGGTCGGAACGAGATCCTCGCGTTGCCGCGCGGTCCCCGCCCTGATCCCATAGACCTTCGGCCCGTCGCCAACCGACGTTGCGTAAAGATGGGAACCGCAGTCGCCGCAGAACGCCTGGGCACGCTTGGCGCCGCTCGATCCCGTCTTGATATAAACCTTCGGTGTGCCCTTTGTGATCCTATAATGATCCTCAGGCGCGGGAACAGTGACACGAAAGGCGGTACCGGTCAGTTGCTGGCAGTCGGTGCAATGACAGATAGAGGTCTTTTCCGGGTCGACGTCTGCTTCATAAGTTATGGCGCCGCAATGGCACCCACCATCGATTTTCATCGTTGATTCTCCGAAATCCGTCGGGTGATCTTAGCGGGACCAGGCGATGGCGCCAACGGTGGACTGCTGGTCCAGAACTAGTCCGACGCCGCCTCGACCTGCTTGCGCCGGTGCTCCCAGGTTCCGGTCGTCTGCGGCTTGACGAACAGTCTGGTGATCTCCGGCATTTCTTTTTTCAAGAGCGCCTCGATGCGCTCGACACAGGCTTCGATCTCAGGCGCCGTCAGATGGTCCTCGAATTCGATGCTCAGCCCAGCGACGATCTGTTGCGGGCCGAGATGGACGGTGAGAACGCCGTTGGCCCGCTGCACTGCCGGATCCTGCTGGGCGATGGCCAGCACCTTGGCCTGCACTTCCGGCGAGGCCGGCTCACCGATGAGCAATCCCTTGCTTTCGCGCGCCAGAAAGATGGCGGTGGCGCCGAGGATCATCGCGATGCCGATCGAGGCGACGCCGTCGAGCTCGGGCATGTCGAGGAGTTCGGCCGCCAATATGCCGGCGAAGGCGACGAACAGACCGAGCAGGGCGGCGCTGTCCTCGAACAGGATCGTGTAGACGCTCGGATCCTTGCTCGATTGCACGGCCTGCAGCCAGCCTTGCTTGCCCTTCTGCTGGCGGAACTCCTTCAGCGCCACGTACCAGGAGCTGCCCTCGAACAGCATCGAGAGGCCAAGCACAATGTAGTTGATTTTGGGATTGGCGACCGGCTCAGGCGCCATGATGTGGACGACGCCTTCATAGAAGGACACGCCAGCGCCGAGCGCAAAGACGAGCAGGGCGACAATGAAGCTCCAGAAATACAGCTCGCGGCCATGGCCGAGCGGATGCGTGCGGTCCGGCGGACGGGCGGCGCGGTGCATGCCGTAGAGCAGCAGCCCGCCATTGCCGGTATCCACCAGCGAGTGCACGCCTTCCGACAGCATCGCCGAGCTGCCGGTGAAGAAGGCGGCGACGAATTTGGTCACAGCAATAGCGAGATTACCGGCGAGCGCCGCGTAGATGACCGTCTTCGACCCGCCATGTGCTGCCATGCTGTCCCTCCAAGGAACCTGATGTAACGCCCCTGAGCTCCACAGGCATCACAACGCACGAATCGTCCGGTCGTTCAGGGTCTTGTAGGCCAGCTTGCGGAAAGACGCCCCTATTCGATGATCTCGTCCGTCCACACCTTGAAACCAGCCAGCGTGCCCGGTCCGAAGATGTGGGTCAGCGGCACGTCGGCGGCGTCGCGGCCGGAGGCGATCAGGATGCGGCCGATGCGTGGCGAATTGTTGCGCGGGTCAAAGACATGCCAGCGGCCACCGAGATAGACCTCCATCCAGGCTGCGAAATCCATGCTCGCCCAAGGTTTGGGCAGGCCGATGTCGCTGATGTAGCCGGTGCAGTAGCGGGTCGGGATGTTGAGCGCACGGCAGAAGGTGACGGCGAGGTGGGCAAAGTCACGGCAGACGCCGCTTTGCTGGCGATAGGCTTCCGCCGCGGTGCGGGTCGGCCGCGCATTGCCGTAGCTGAAGACGATGTGGTTGTGGACGAAGTCACAGACCGCCTGGACGCGCGCAATGCCAAGCGGCGTATGCCCGAACAGCCGCCAGGCTTCGCTGGCCAGCAGATCGCTCTCGCAAAAGCGGCTCGGCAACAGGAAGAGCAATGTGTCCGACGGCAGATCGCGCACCTCGTGCTGCCAGGCCATCAGGTCGCCCATCTCGAACGTGCCGGGGTCGCGGATTACCGAATCGGTGCCGAAGGTGAAGCGACCGGGCGGGGCGACGAAGCGGTTGCACCAATTGCCGAAACTGTCGCGGTAGCTCTGGATCGGCACCGGCGGGTTGGAGGTCAGGAAATCCGGGCGCTCGAGATCGGAGGCCCTGGAGTAGTGGACGTTGAGCATCGCGATCAGCGGCGTTTCCTGCGGAAAATCGAAACTCATCTCGCTGCCGATGCGGATTCGCATTGTCGTCCTGACCGCACTGCCTGATCATCGCCGGGCGAAGGCATGGCCGATGCTGCAGTGCGAAGGCAACCATGGCACGGACCGGAATGGTTTACGAGCAAATTAGAAACCGGTTGAAAGCGGCCCGACGGCGCCGGCGACAGACGCCCGCCCCCTTGCAGTCCGGCGTTTCTCTTGTTTCACTTGGCCTCCCAGCAACTGGAGGAACGAATCATGGCTAAAGGTGCGATGAAGGCGGGCAAGGAAGCTCGGAAGCCGAAAAAAGACGCCAAGAAGCCCGCAGCGGCTCCGGCACTCAAGGCGCCGCCCGTCAAGGCGATGAGGCTCAAGGAAAAGTAAGCCCGCCTCGGAAGATCTTGGACGGTTGAAATCCGGACAAACCGTTTCGGCGCAGATTTTGACACCGGCGGCATGAACGATGCGGCCGGTGTTTTTGTTGATCGCACCGGCGCAGCCGCTTGTGTCGAAGCGGCGAGGACGACCTCGCGCCTTCCCATAAATCGGCCGGGACGGCCCGCCATGCTCATGGAATGGAGTGCATCCCGATGTCGTGGATTTTTCTGTTTTTCGCCGGCCTGTTCGAAATCGGCTGGGCGATCGGCCTCAAATACACCGACGGCTTCTCGAAGCCGCTGCCGACGGTGCTCACTGTCGCCTCGATGATCATCAGCCTCGGGTTGCTCGGCCTGGCGCTCAAGACGCTGCCTGTCGGGACGGCCTATGCGGTGTGGACCGGCATCGGCACGGTCGGCACGGCGCTTCTTGGCATCTGGCTGCTGGGCGAGCCTGCGACGGCCATCCGGCTCGCCTGCATTGCGCTCATCGTCTGCGGCATTATGGGGCTGAAGCTCGCCGCCTGAGCAAAGCAACCAAGGAAATCGACGCACAAACACATTCAGGGCCGCTGGAAGGCGACCCTGAATGTCCGATCGTTTCGATCGAAGCGTTAGCGGGCGGAGAAGCCCGGAGGCGTCCTGCCGGTACGCTGCTTGCGCGCCGCATAGCGTGCGTCGCGCTTGGCCTTGCGTTCGGCTTCGTCGGCCAGCAAACGGGCGATGCGCTCGTTTTCTTCGGCTTCCTTGATCTTCGCTTCAGCCTGCGCTGCCTCTTCGGCCGCAATACGCGCCGCTTCGGCTGCTGCCTCGCGCTCGGCCTTCTCGACCGCCTCGCGTGCCAGCTTTTCCTGCTTCAGCCTGGCCTTTTCGGCCTCGCGTATTTCGCGAGCCTCAAGAATCGCCTTGCGTTCGGCCTGTTTGGCCAGAACCGCAGGATCATCAGCCGCCGGCTTCGACTTGAAGCGCTCCAGAAGCGCCTTCTTTGCCTCGTTCGCGGCATTGCGCCGCTCGAAAATGTCTTTTTCCCTGTAGATAGCCAAGTCCACTTCCCTGAAGTCAATTCGCGACGCTTACATACGCGCGAAAACCGAGAGTTCAAGCGCCAAAACGGTATGCCAGCCATGAAAGTTTAGGCTGTTGCAGCCGGGAGACGCGTTTTCCCTGAAACAAAGCCGGCCGAAAAACCGACATGCACTGTTCACTATCCGCCCCTCTGGCGGCCGGGGCGGCTCGCCGCTACCTCTAGCGGCAAATCAGAACATTTGGATGACATGCCATGGAACTCGGTCTCTACACTTTCGCCGACGTCAGCCCGGAGCCCGGCCCCGGCGCGATCGGCCCGCATCAGCGGCTGCGCAATCTGATCGAGGAGGTCGAGCTGGCTGACCAGGTTGGCCTCGACGTCTTTGGTCTGGGCGAACATCACCGCCCCGACTATGCCGCGTCCGCGCCGGTGGTGGCGCTGGCCGCTGCCGCCGAACGCACCAAGCGCATCAAGCTGACCAGCGCGGTCACCGTGCTGTCCTCCGACGATCCGGTTCGCGTCTTCCAGCAGTTCGCAACGCTCGACCTTTTGTCGGGCGGCCGGGCCGAGATCATGGCCGGGCGCGGCTCGTTCATCGAATCCTTCCCGCTGTTCGGCTACAATCTCGAGGACTATGACGAGCTGTTCGCCGAAAAGCTCGATTTGCTGCTGGCCATACGCGACAGCGTCAAAGTTACCTGGTCCGGCAATCTGCGCGCGCCGATCAACGACCGCGGCGTCTATCCGCGGCCGCTGCAGGACAAATTGCCGATCTGGATCGCAATAGGTGGAACGCCGCAATCTGCGGCGCGCGCGGGCGTGCTCGGCCTGCCGCTGGCGCTGGCCATCATCGGCGGTGAGCCGGCGCGGTTTGCACCGCTGTTCGACATTTATCGCGATGCCGCCAGGCGGGCCGGTACCGACCCCTCGGGCCTTGCCACCAGCATCAATGTGCACGGCTTCATCGCCGGGACCACTGAACAGGCGGCCGACGATTTCTACGGCCCGCAGGCCGAAGTGATGAACCGCATCGGCCGCGAGCGCGGCTGGGGCCCGACCTCGCGGGCGCATTTCGATCAGTCGCGTGGTCCGAACGGCGCGCTGTTTGTCGGTAATCCGGAGCAGGTGGCGGAAAAGATCGTCGCCCAGCACAAGATCTTCAACAATGACCGCTTTCTGCTGCAGATGGCGATCGGCGCCATGCCGCACGCCAAGATCATGAAGGCGATCGAACTCTACGGCACCAAGGTGGCGCCGATCGTGCGCAAGGAGACCGCCAAGCCCGGCGTCGCCGTCGCAGCGCCAGCCGCCTGAGCGACGGGCGGCCCGGATTGAGGGCCTTGCCGGCTAACGGAACCTTGGGCTTGCAGAGGCGTTTCCGTCAGGGGAATGCACCAATTGCGGTGCGCCGCTGAGGGAAAATCATGAAAGCCGAACCCGCCGCTTTGGGTGCTGGCCTTGCCGAGACCGAAGAGGCGAGAGTTGTGGCGCGTGCCGACACGCATCTGATGCGTTCGCTGCTCATCGGGATCTTCCTGTTCATGGCCATCTACGCGCTGTATTTTGCGCGTGCTTTCTTCATGCCGGTCATTCTCGCCTTCCTGCTGACGCTGACGCTGACACCGATCGTGCGCTTCCTGCGCAAGCGCGGCATTCCGGAAGTGATTTCGGCGACAATGTTGGTCGTGCTGTCGATCTGCCTCTTCGGCGTTGCCGGGTATCTGCTCAGCGGCCCGGTCATCGACCTTCTCAACAACACCTCGTCGATCGGCCAACAACTCACCGAGCGGCTGGCGCAATTGCGGCGTCCGCTCGAGAGGATCATGCAGATCTCGCATCAGATCGAACAGATGACGGAGACCTCGCAGGAGCCGGGCATCCAGAAGGTGGCGATGGCACAGTCCGGCGTCCTGTCGGCCGCCGCCAGCAACGTCCTGTCGGCGGGGACAAGCCTGACCATCATCTTTGTGCTGTCGCTGTTCCTGCTGGCGTCGGGCACGATGTTCTATGAGAAGATCATCCAGTCCTTCGCCAGCCTCAGCGAGAAGAAGCGGGCCTTGCGCGTCGTCTATGACGTCGAGCGCGAAATCTCGCATTATCTGCTCACCGTCACCGTCATCAATGCCGGTCTCGGCGCGGTTATCGGCCTTGGCCTGTGGGCGCTCGGCATGCCCAACCCGCTGGTCTGGGGAACGATGGCGGCGCTGCTCAACTTCCTGCCCTATGTCGGCGCGCTGATTACCATCGTGCTGGTCAGCGTCATTGCGATGATCAGCTTCGACTCGATTACCTACGCCCTCTTGGCGCCGGGCTTCGTGCTTTTGTGCGACATCGCCGAAGGCCAGTTCGTTACACCGATGGTTGTCGGCCGACGCCTCGAGATCAACGCCGTGGCGATCTTCATCGCCATCGCCTTCTGGTCCTGGCTTTGGGGCTTTGTCGGCGCGCTGATGGCGGTGCCGCTGCTGGTCGTCGTCAAGGTGTTCTGCGATCATTTCGATGGCCTCAGCCATGTCGGCAATTTTCTCGCCGCACAGCAGACGGCCGTGGTGGAGGAGGAAGCGGCCGAAGAGAACGGAAAGGCCGCAGCATAAGCTTGCCGCGCCTGTCCGTCATCGCGCATTTGTTGTCTTCAGGCGGAGTGCCTATATCGAGCCGGTCAAGCCGGACCCTGCGATGAACGATGCCTCCTTCGACCTCGATTCCTATTTCGACCGCATTGGCTATCGCGGTCCGATCGATGCGTCGCTCTACAAGCTGAGCGCGCTGCATCGCCAGCGTCCGCAGGCGATCCCGTTCGAGAATATGGACCCGTTGCTTGGCACCAGCTCGACATCGTCATTCCCGACCGCGCCTTCGAAACCAGGGTCAGGCAGTTGAACATCGTAAAGGCTTGAGGCCCATGACCGCACTTTCCGTTCTCGACCTGTCGCCGATCGTCGAAGGCAGCGACGCCTCGCAATCGCTGGCAAATTCGCTCGACCTGGCCCGCCATGCCGAGCGGCTCGGCTACAGGCGCTATTGGCTGGCCGAGCACCACAACATGCCGGGCATCGCCAGCGCGGCGACCGCCGTGGTCATCGCCCATGTCGCCGGCGGCACCAAGACGATCCGCGTCGGCGCCGGTGGCATCATGCTGCCCAACCATGCGCCGCTGGTGATTGCCGAGCAGTTCGGCACGCTGGCGGCACTGCACCCCGGCCGCATCGACCTCGGCCTCGGCCGCGCGCCCGGCACCGATATGGGAACAGCGCGCGCGCTGCGCCGCAATCTCGAGGCGTCAGACAATTTCCCCCAGGATGTCGTCGAGCTGATGGGCTATTTCCAGCCGGCCGCGGAAGGCCAGCGTATCCACGCCGTGCCCGGCGAAGGCCAGAAGGTGCCGGTCTGGATCCTCGGTTCCAGCCTCTATGGCGCGCAGCTCGCCGCCATGCTCGGCCTGCCCTATGCGTTTGCCTCGCATTTCGCGCCGGCCGAACTCGACCATGCGCTGGAGATCTACCGTTCGCGCTTCCAGCCTTCGGAACAGCTGGACAAGCCCTATGTCATGCTCGGCCTCAACGTTTTCGCCGCACCGACCGATGGAGAGGCCAAACTGCTGTTCACCTCGTTGCAGCAGGCCTTCGTCAATCTGCGCACCGGGCGGGCCGGCCGCCTGCCGCCGCCGGTCGAGGGCTATGACCAGACGCTCGAGCCGATGGCAAAAACCATGATTTCGCAGGCGCTGTCCTGCGCCGTCGTCGGCTCTCCCGAAACGGTCCGGCAAGGCATAGACGCGTTCGTGCGCCGCACCGGCGCAGACGAGCTGATGGTGACCGCGCAGATCTTCGACCATGCGGCACGCGTGCGCTCGTTCGAAATCCTGGCCGAGGCGCATAAATCGCTGTCGCAGGCCGCGTGACGCTTTTGCCTGTGTCTGCTGTGGGCAGGCGCCTTCCTCAGCCAGGAGCCGCCTCTCTCACGCATAGGTGACGTTTTCTTGTGGTTTCGAAGCCCTGACTGGGCGCTTCGCCGGGGGATCGCGCAGATCCTGGGGGTTTGAGCGCGGTTTGAGCACATCCGGGCCGCCGGGCGGCTGTTCAAAGGCGCCAAGCGCGGCGCGGTGGATGCCATGCGCAGAATGCTTGCGCCCGATGCCGCCTGTTCTTATATACGCGCCAAGCCGCCCAGTGCCGGAATGCCGGTTGCCGGAGCGGAATTTCTTGTGAACAGGGGCTTTCGTCGGAACGCCTTACGGGTCCTGAGAGCCTGCTTAGCGGAGAGACTAGAAAAATGGCAAAAGTAATCGGTATCGATCTCGGCACCACCAACTCCTGCATCGCCATCATGGATGGCAAGGAGCCCAAGGTCATTGAAAATGCGGAAGGCGCGCGCACGACGCCTTCCATCGTCGCCATCTCGGGCGACGGCGAACGTCTCGTCGGCCAGCCGGCCAAGCGCCAGGCGGTCACCAATCCTGAAAACACCATCTTCGCGGTCAAGCGCCTGATCGGCCGCCGCTATGACGACCCGGTGACGGAGAAGGACAAGAAGCTTGTCCCCTACAAGATCGTCAAGGGCGACAATGGCGATGCCTGGGTCGAGGCCGGCGGCAAGAAGCAGTCGCCCAGCCAAATCTCGGCCATGATCCTGCAGAAGATGAAGGAAACGGCGGAGGCCTATCTCGGCGAGAAGGTCGAGAAGGCGGTCATCACCGTTCCGGCCTATTTCAATGACGCCCAGCGCCAGGCCACCAAGGACGCCGGCAAGATCGCCGGCCTTGAGGTGCTGCGCATCATCAACGAGCCGACGGCTGCAGCACTTGCCTACGGCCTCGACAAGAAGGATGGCAAGACCATTGCCGTCTATGACCTTGGCGGCGGCACGTTCGACATTTCGGTGCTCGAAATCGGCGACGGCGTGTTCGAAGTGAAGTCGACCAATGGCGACACCTTCCTCGGCGGCGAGGATTTCGACATGCGTCTCGTCGAATACCTGGCGGCCGAGTTCAAGAAGGAACAGGGCATCGACCTGAAGAACGACAAGCTTGCGCTGCAGCGCCTCAAGGAGGCGGCTGAAAAGGCCAAGATCGAGCTGTCGTCGACGACGCAGACCGAAATCAACCTGCCCTTCATCACCGCCGACGCGACCGGCCCCAAGCACCTGACGCTGAAGCTGACCCGCGCCAAGTTCGAGCAGCTGGTCGACGATCTCGTCCAGCGCACCATCGAGCCCTGCAAGGCGGCGCTCAAGGATGCCGGGCTGAAGGCTGGCGAGATCGACGAAGTGGTCCTGGTCGGCGGCATGACCCGCATGCCCAAGATCCAGGAGATCGTGAAGCAGTTCTTCGGCAAGGAGCCGCACAAGGGCGTCAACCCGGATGAAGTCGTCGCTTTGGGCGCCGCCATCCAGGCCGGCGTGCTGCAGGGCGACGTGAAGGACGTGCTGCTGCTCGACGTGACGCCGCTGTCGCTCGGCATCGAGACGCTGGGTGGCGTGTTCACCCGCCTGATCGAACGCAACACGACGATCCCGACCAAGAAGAGCCAGGTGTTCTCGACCGCTGAAGACAGTCAGTCGGCCGTGACCATCCGCGTCTTCCAGGGCGAGCGTGAAATGGCCGCCGACAACAAGGCGCTCGGCCAGTTCGACCTGGTCGGCATTCCGCCGGCGCCGCGCGGCGTGCCGCAGATCGAGGTCACTTTCGACATCGACGCCAACGGCATCGTCAACGTTTCGGCCAAGGACAAGGGCACCGGCAAGGAGCACCAGATCCGCATCCAGGCCTCTGGTGGCCTTTCGGACGCCGACATCGAGAAGATGGTCAAGGACGCCGAAGCCAATGCCGAGACCGACAAGCAGCGGCGTGCTTTGGTCGAGGCCCGCAACCAGGCCGAGGCGCTGGTGCACTCCTCCGAGAAGTCGCTGAAGGAATATGGCGACAAGGTTTCGGAAACCGAGCGCACGGCGATATCGGAGGCTATCACGGCGCTGAAGGCTGCTGCCGAAGGCGACGATGCCGCCGACATCGAGGCCAAGTCGCAGACGCTTGCCGAAGCATCCATGAAGCTCGGCCAGGCCATGTACGAAGCTTCGCAGAAGGAAGCGGCGGAAGCCGACGCCAAGGCGGACGCGGCCAAGGATAGCGATGTGGTCGACGCCGATTTCGAGGAAATCGACGAAAACGACGAGAAGAAGAAGTCGGCCTGACCGGTTGACGGCAAATAAAGCGGAAAGCCCGGCGCAAAGCCGGGCTTTTTTGCAACCCTCGCTGAAAAAGTGCGGGCCTTGCCGAAAAAGTCACTGAAAAACACAGGCACAAGCGCGCCGGCCCTAGCATCCGGGCAGCACCGCTCCTAAATCGAGACAACGTGCCGGCAAACGACGCAACATGCATCAAGACGTTGAGCATCCGGACTGCGGGAAAAGATGAAAGCTGATTTCTACGAGACGCTGGGCGTGCAAAAAGGCGCCGACGAGAAGGAGCTCAAGAGTGCTTTCCGCAAGCTTGCCATGCAGTTCCATCCCGACCGCAATCCCGGCGATCACTCCTGCGAGCACAAGTTCAAGGAAATCAACGAAGCCTACGAAACGCTGAAGGACCCGCAGAAGCGCGCGGCCTATGACCGTTTCGGTCACGCCGCCTTCGAGCAGGGCGGCATGAATGGCGGCGCGCAAGGTTTTGGCGCCGGCGGCTTCGCCGACATTTTCGAAGATATTTTCGGCGACATGATGGGCGGGCGCCAGCGCCGCTCGTCGGGCGGCCGCGAACGCGGCGCCGATTTGCGCTACAATATGGAAATCACGCTGGAAGAAGCGTTTGCCGGCAAGACCGCGCAAATCCGCGTGCCGGCCTCGATCTCATGCACGGAATGCTCCGGGACCGGCGCCAAGCCCGGCACCCAGCCGGTGACCTGCTCGATGTGCCATGGCCACGGCAAGGTACGAGCGACGCAAGGCTTCTTCTCGATCGAGCGTACCTGCCCGCAATGCCAAGGCCGCGGCCAGACGATCAAGGACCCGTGCCCGAAATGCGCCGGCCAGGGCCGCGTCACCGAGGAACGCTCGCTGTCGGTCAATATCCCGGCCGGCATCGAGGACGGCACCCGCATCCGGCTTGCCAATGAGGGCGAGGCGGGCCTGCGCGGCGGCCCATCGGGCGACCTCTATATTTTCCTGGCGGTGAAGCCGCATGAATTCTTCCAGCGCGACGGCGCCGATCTCTACTGCAAGGTGCCGATATCGATGACGACGGCCGCCCTTGGCGGCTCGTTCGAGGTGACTACGCTGGACGGCAGTCAGACCAAGGTGAAAGTGACCGAAGGCACGCAGAACGGCCGCCAGTTCCGCCTCAAGGGCAAGGGCATGCCGGTGCTGCGTCAGCCCAATGTCGGCGACCTCTATATCCAGACCGCGGTCGAAACGCCGCAAAACCTGTCGCGCCGCCAGCGCGAGCTGCTGGAAGAGTTCGAGCAGCTGTCGTCGAAGGACAATTCGCCCCAGTCGAGCGGCTTTTTCGCCCGCATGAAGGACTTTTTTGAATCCTTCGGCGAGCACTGAACCCAAACTAAGGCCGCCACGCTTCCCGAACGTCATCAACATCTTATGCCAGATCGCGCCTTGCCTTGGACCTGTTAGCTGCTAAGTAGCGTTCGGGGAGTGTTGAGGAGAACTTGCATGGCACGTGGTCCGGGATTGCGGAAGGCGCTGGCGGAAAAGTTCGACGACGAACTCAAATTCTTCAAAGGCTGGATCGACAAGCCGAAGTCGGTCGGTTCGATCGTGCCGACAAGCTCCGTCACCGCCCGCAAGATGGCTTCCATCGTCAATCCGAAGTCCGGCCTGCCGGTGCTTGAAGTCGGCCCCGGCACAGGCGTCATCACGCGTGCAATCCTCGCCCAGGGCGTTAAGCCCGAAAACCTCTACGCGGTCGAATATTCCACCGATTTCGTGCGCCATCTGCGCCAGCTCTATCCCGGCGTCAACGTCATCGAGGGCGATGCCTTCAATCTCAACGCCACGCTTGGCGAGAAGAGCGGTATGGTTTTCGATTCCGTCGTCTCCGGCGTGCCGCTGCTCAATTTCCCGGTCGCACAGCGGATCGCCTATATTGAAAGCCTGCTAGACCGCATCCCGGTTGGACGGCCGATCGTACAGCTGACCTATGGGCCGTTGTCGCCGATCCCGCCCGGCCGCGGCAATTACACGGTCAAGCATTTCGACTTCATCTTCCGCAACATCCCGCCGACGCAGCTGTGGATCTACCGGCGCGAAGCGCATTAGCTTGGTATCGAGAGCCGAAGAAGTCTCTGGCGCCTTGTAGAGGATCGACGTCTCCCGAAGGAAGCTCGATTGAGGGTCGATCCACATCCTTGACTGTTATCCGCCTCGCAAACTCGTGGCGACCTCTCTGATCGCCGCGCACATGGCCCGCACGGCCGTTGCTTCGGCGCTGCTGGAGAACAGAAGCAGCAGAGGCCGACGCGCACGCGGCTCAAGAGGACGCCTCGCGACGGTTCGCTGCCAATCGGCCGGAAACGCCAGGCCTGGCGCAACCGACAAACCGCGCCCGGCCCCAACCAGAGCAAGCAGCGCCGCCATATCGCTCGCCGACAGGATGACAACTGGCGCAACGCCAAAATCCTGGAACAATTCGGCAAGCATTGGTCCGCAGCCGCCGCTCGACATGATGAATGGCTGGCCGTCGAGAGCGCGGATCGGAAATGACCCGCCTTGGACTGAGTTCTTTTGCGGTGACGCCACAAAGAGTTCGTCGTCGACAAGTTCCTCGGCTTGGCAATTGCCGGCGATGTAGGACAGTCCAATATCGGCGGCACCGCGATCGACCCACTCCGCCACCTCGGTATCCGTGCCCAAGAGCAGTTCGACAGCAAGCTCCGGGTGCCGGACGGAAGTAATGTTCAACGCATATGGAGCAATCTTTACCGAGGCGCTGCTGACCAGCGCGAGCCGTACTCTGCCTTTGATGGAGTGTTCCCGTAGGCCGGCAAGACGGCCTAAAGCATGCAAAGCGGCGCGCGCCGCATCCAAAGCCGCCTCGCCGGTTGCGGTGAAAGCGACACCGCGCCGATCACGTATGACGAGGGGCGCGCCAACGATCTCCTCCAGCGCCTTCATTGCATGGCTTATGGCCGATTGAGAAAGACAGAGCCGCTCGGCGGTTTTCGTGAAGCTGCGCGTCTCGCTGAGCGATGTCAGGACGCGCACCATTGTGATGTTGATATTAGCTTTGTTCATGGCTGCCGAAATATCTTTCATTTCGCTCATATTAGAGAGCGCTGTAGGTTTGTGAAGATGAGGGAAACGACCCTCGAAATCGCGGCGAGCGGCTTCCTGGCCTCTCTGGCATGCAGGCGTGCGGTACGACGAGCCTGAAATTGGAGCTTCGCATGAGCTACCTTCCGCAATTCCTGACACTTGCTTCAGTGTTCCTGCTCGGCGCGATGAGCCCGGGACCCGATTTTGTAGCCGTGACTTCCCATGCGCTGATCAGCCGTCGCGCGGGGTTCCATGTGGCGCTTGGCATTGCCGCAGCGATCATGGTGTGGGCGGCTCTCGCGATGTTTGGCCTGGGCCTCGTACTGACGCAGGTTGCATGGGCTCACCTTGCCGTCCGGATCGCCGGCGCCGTGTATCTCGGTTACCTGGGCAGCAAGATCCTTTTGTCGGCTTGGCAGGCGCAGCCACCGCTGGCCGTCAGTGGCGCAGAGACTACGGCTCCTTGGCGAAGCGGCTTCGTTGTCGGAATTACAAATCCGAAGACGGCCGCCTTCTTCGCGAGCCTGTTCATATCGGTATTGCCGATGCAGGCTCCGATCTGGGTCCAGGCAGTATCGCTGGCCATAATCGGGCTGGTCGCGATGGCGTGGTTTGGGCTTGTCGCGCTGATGTTCTCCACTAGAAGGGTTCGGGCGGCATATGGCAGCGTCCGCAGGCCGATAGATGCCTTGCTCGGAGTTGCACTCATCGCGCTGAGTGCAAGAATTGCGGTCACCCACTAGCAATAGCCCAGCTGCTCGGCACACCTTCGCGCGCTTGCCCCCCGATCGTTTCCGTTTTTTGAGCCAGTGCGTTGATTTGCGCGGCCTCTGGCTGTACCTGTCCGGGAACAAGAGTGGCCAATGGCTGTGATCGCGAAAATCCTCGTCTTCGCCGGCTCGGTGCGCAGCGGCGCCTTCAGCGGCAGGACCGCCGATGTGGCGCAGAAGGAGCTGGCCATGCAAGGCGCCGAGGTGACGCGCATTTCGCTGGCCGACTATCCGCTGCCGATCATCGACGAGGACCTCGAAAAGGAAAAAGGCGTTCCCGACAACGCCGTGAAGCTCGGCCGGCTGATCGCCGCCCATGACGGGCTGCTGATCGCGACGCCGGAATATAATGGCTCGATCCCGCCACTGCTCAAGAACACGATCGACTGGGTAAGCCGGGTGCGCCTGGATGGCGGCCGGCCGGTGAGGCCATTTGTCGGCAAGGTCGCCGGCCTGTGCTCGTCTTCGAACGGACATTTCGCCGGGATCCGCTGCATCAACCATCTGCGCGCCGTGCTGGTGCGCTGCCAGCTGGAGATGGTGACGCCGGAATGCTCGGTATCCGATGGCGGCAGTGCCTTCGACGGCGACGGCAATTTCAGGGATGATAGACTGACCAAATCGATGGAGCACCTATGCCGCACGCTGATCGAAACCTCGCGCATGCTAGCGACCCGGACCGGGGCATGATTTCCACAGCCATGCAGGCCCATACCATGAGAGACAGGCTGATCGTCGGCCTCGACGTGCCGACGGTGAAAGAGGCCGAACAGGCGGTGCGCGAACTCGACGGCGTCGTCTCCTTCTACAAGATCGGCTATCAGCTGGCCTTCGCCGGCGGGCTCGACTTCGCCAGGGAGTTGGCCAGCGGCGGCACCAGAATCTTCCTCGACATGAAGCTGCTCGACATCGACCACACGGTGGCCAAGGGTGTCGAGAACATCGTGCGCATGGGCATGACCATGCTGACCATCCACGCCTATCCCAAGGCTATGCGGGCCGCGGTGGAGGTCGCCAGGGGCAGCGACCTGTGCCTGCTGGCGGTCAGCGTGCTGACCTCGATGGACGAGCAGGACGTGATCGACGCCGGCTATGAATATGACCCGCACACGCTGGTGCTGAGGCGCGCCGAACAGGCGCTGCATGCAGGCATGGGCGGCGTCGTCTGCTCGGCCGAGGAGGCGGAAGCGGTGCGCCGCATCGTCGGACCCGACCTGGCGGTGGTGACGCCGGGGATACGGCCCAAGGGCAGCGACCATGGCGACCAGAAACGCGTGGTGACGCCCGGCCAGGCGATCCGCAACGGGTCCAGCCACCTTGTTGTGGGCCGGCCAATCGTGGCGGCAAGCGACAGGCGCGCGGCGGCGGAAGCCATACTGGAAGAGATGCGCGCCGCGTAACGAGGAGAAGAAAATGCCAAAGGGATACTGGATCGCCCGCGTCGATGTGCGCGACGCCGAAGGTTACAAGGACTATGTCGCTGCCGCCAAGCTCGCTTTCGACCGTTTCGACGTGAAGTTCCTTGCCCGTGGCGGTGAGCATGAAAAGGCCGAGGGGCCTAGCCGCGCCCGCAATGTCATTATCGAGTTCGAATCGCTGGCGATGGCGCATGACTGCTACCACTCGCCGGAATACCAACGCGCCGTCGCCATCCGTCAGAAAGTGGCCGATGGCGAGATCGTGCTGGTCGAGGGTATCTGACGCGCGAAGCTGCTCTGCTCAGTGCGGCGCTTCCTCCTGCGCCAGCACCTCCAGTTGATGGCGGTGCCCCGACAGCTCATAGCCGACAACGGTGACGGCCGGCGCTAGCGTGAGTAAGATGAGGCAGACCGCCATGTCGACGCCGGCAAGGGCGGCGATGATGGCAAGTGCGACGACCGCAGCCGTTCCCGCCAGCAGCCAGACGTGGAGGGGATCGAAGCGCTGGACGAGATAATAATACAGCGCATAGATCGCCCCCAGGAACACGCCTAGCGGAATGGCGACTGACAGCAGGGTCGCTACCGGGCCGTTATGGGTCTTGTGCTCGATGAAATAGGCCGCGACATGCAGCCCGGCGCCGGTGGCGACGATGGCAGCGACGATCACCATCTGGCCATAGCCCCAGACGAAGGAACGGCTGCGGTGCTGGTGCAGCACCGTCCCCGAGGGCAGCATGTAATAGACCCACCACATGCCGAAGGTGAGACCCATTCCGGCAATGCCAATCAAGGCGGCATCGAGGTTCCAGCCCTGCTCCTCGACCACGGCCGACAGCGTCGCCAGCGTGCCGACCACCCCTTCGCCCAGCGCGATAATGGCGAACAGGCTGTAGCGCTCGGCGACGTGATGCGCGTGCCAGGGCGTGCCGCCATCCCGGCGTTCGGCGATGACCGGTCCGGCAAGCTCGATGAGAAGCAGGACCGCGCCGAAAGCCAGGCTCGTCGCCAGCGAGAAATCGACCAGGATCTGCACCACCCAGCCGATCTGGGCGATCGCGATGGCGATGGCATAGGTGAGACAGGCACGCCGCCGCCCAAGGTCCTGCCGCGCCGCGCGCAGCCATTGGAAGATCATGGCGACGCGCATGATGACGTAGCCCAGCACCATGACCGAATTGTTGAGGTGTTCGCCATGCTCGATCGAGGCGAACATGCGCGGCAGGCCGATGGCCAGCACCAGCACGCCGATCATCTGCACCATGGTGACGAGGCGGAAGATCCAATCGTCGGTGTCATAGGCGGAGGAAAACCAGGAGAAATTGATCCACGCCCAGCAGATGGCGAAGCTGGCAAAGCCGAAGCCGATCAGCGCCGCCGCGTAGTTGCCCTCGGCAAGGGCGTGCGCCAGTTGCGCGGCGGCAAGGCTGAAGGCGGTGACGAAGGTCAGATCGAACAGCAGCTCGAGCGGCGTGGCGACGCGATGCGCCTCGTGCGGATCGCGCCCGGCCATGCGCCTGATGTGATGGTGGAGGGAGCTTGCTGGTGTGCTCATCGCGCGGCCTTGCCTGAGGACTGTCCCGCGACACTAAAGGTGGAGCAAAAGCCGTCAAGGCGCGGTAGGTCGCGCTGGTCCCTCGACCGTTCAGATCGCCTGTCGGTTCAGTCGGTTCGCCGCCGTCTCGGCAACCGCATCGGCCAGCGTCATGCCCCATTGCATCAGGCAATAGGCGCGGAAATCGAAGCAGGGCAGGCCGGGACAGACCTCGAACTCGATGAGGTGGACATGGTCGTTAGCCTCGACCCTGAAATCGAGGGAAAACACGTCTCGCAGGCCGAGCCCGCTGACCAGCCGCTCGGCGATGCGGCGGATGGTTGCCGCGGCTGCCGGCTGGGTGTCGGCAACCGCCTCCAGCACCGGCTCGCTGTATAGTCCAGCCGCCTTGGCGGCCTCGCCGGTGTCGCCGTAAAGCGCCATCGAGTCCGCCATGGTCTGGAAATCGCCGCCGGAGTCGACGAATGCAACGCCGAGCGCTTCCGCCCCGGCATCCGTTTGCAGCCCAAGGAAGCTGGCGCGGACATTGCGACCGCCGACATAGGGCTGGACGACGACATCGTCGCGATAAGCGGCATAGACCCGCCGGCTAAGCTCCAGCGCATGGGCCAGGTCGTTGCAGCGTGAATCCGGCCAGATGCCTACCTTGGAGCCGAGCCGGTTCGGCTTGACGAACCAGCCGGCTTCCGAAGCTGGCGGGTCGGCCAGCCAGCGGCCGTCGCGGGCCAGGCCTGCCTGCGGCGCCGGCAGGCCGAGCGCGCAAAGCACGGCGCCGGAACGGAACTTGTCCTGGCAAAGCGCGAACAGCGCATCGTCGGCTCCGATGGTTCTAAGCCCATTCAGCCTGGCAAGTGCGGGCGCTGCAGCACCGCGGAAATAGGCAATGCCGTCGGTCAGCGTCCAGACCAGCGTGGTTGCGGGATCGGCCTTCGCCAGCGCGCTTGCCGCATCGTCGAGTGCAACCGGCATAAAGGCGAGGCCGCGCCGCCCGCAAGTGGCGGTGATTTCATCGAATTCGGGCGCGAGATCGGTCGATTGCGCCAGATAGGACGAGATTTCCAGGGCGCGCTCGGCGGGAAAGCCGTCGGCGACCAGCCGGTCGAGACAGGCCTTTTCCGGCTCATGGACGAGGATCAGGGTCGGGCGCGGCATGGATCAGGACCTTCGGTGGTGTTGTCCCACCATGGCATGGCCCCTGCTTCAGACTTGCGCGAAACCGACCGAGGCGGACGCCTGCGCGACAGCGCTCAGGCGATGACCACGCGCGGCTCGAAGCGGCCGTTGACGGGGATGTCGAGCAGGAAGGTCATGCCGGCCTGTGGGTCGAGCTTGCGCTGCTTGTCGTCCTTGCCTTTCCAGGCCGAGGTCACCGCCAGCCGATCGGCCTTGGCCCCGACAAAGGCCGGGCACGAGGACTGCCCCGCCGGCACGGCAATTTCGCGCAACAATGTGCCATCTGGCGAATAGGCCTTGACCGCCTTGCCGCCCCAGACGGCGTTCCACAGCACGCCGTCGCGATCAACGACCGAGCCGTCGACAAAGCCCTTGGACGAGCGATGGTCAACGAACACTTTGGACTCGCCGATCGGCAGACCCGTTGCCGGATCGCAGGCGACGCGCATCAACAGGCCGGTCGAGGTATCGGTGTAGTAGGCGATCGTTCCATCCTGCGAGAAACAGATCGAGTTCGACACGGTGATGCCGGTGTAAAGCGTGCGCAATTCTCCCTTGAAGAACCAGTAGATGGCGCCCGCGCCCTTCTCCTCACCCTTGCCCATCGTGCCGACCCAGAAGGCGCCACAAGGGTGGACGCGCGAATCGTTGGAGCGGGTCAGCGCATTGTCGGCCTCGATAGGCGTATGCAGCGTCAGCTTGCCGGTCGAGACGTCGCGGACATGCAGGCCGGTCTCGGTGGCGATGAGCTGGCGATTGTCGTCGATAATGGCGATGGCGCTGGCCATCTGGCCGAGCTCATGGACCTTCCGCGCGCTGGACGTGACACCCTGCTCCACCAAAAGCCCGTTGACGATGTCGAACCAGAACAGCGTGTCGGTGGCGGGATCGTAGCTCGGCCCCTCGCCGAGTTCACAGACATGGTCCGAAAAAACCGAAACCTTGTCCATCATGCCGCTCCGCCGAAGGCCGCATCCCAGGCCGTCACCGCCGCCTGCGCGCGCGAGGCCACCTCGTCGACGCTCATGCCGGGTTTGAACAGGCTGGAGCCAAGACCAAAAGCAGTCACCCCAGCGGCTTTGTAGCCGGCAAAGTCTTTGTCGGAAACGCCGCCGACGGCGCCGACCACGGTATCGGCCGGCAGCACGGCCCGCATCGCCGAAATGCCGCTAGGCCCGAGCACGCTTGCCGGGAAGAATTTGAGCGCCGAAGCCCCAAGCCTAATCGCCTGAAAAGCTTCGGTGGGGGTGAACACGCCTGGCATCGTCACCATGCCATGGTGCATGGCGCGGGCCATGACTTCGGCATCGATGTTGGGGCTGACCAGCAGCCTCCCGCCGGCCTTGGCCAGGGCGTCGACATCGGCTGAAGTCAGCACCGTGCCGGCGCCGACCAGCGTTGTCTTGGGCAATGCGGTGACAATGCTGGCGATCGATGAAAACGGCTCCGGCGAATTGAGCGGCACCTCGATGGCTTCGATGCCGGCGTCAAACAGCGCCTGGCAGATGGCAACCGCCTCGCTGGGTTTGAGGCCGCGCAGAATGGCGACAAGACCACGCTTGAGCTTCGGGAAGGGGGCGGTCTGGGTCACGCTGTCACTCCACTCTGGTGAGTCATTTGGCGATCATGCCATTTTCCCGCGCTGCCTCGATAAGGCCGGCACGCACCGCCTCGTCGGCGTCGACCGTCCTGACGGCAAGCCCTGCAAGGTCGAGCGCCTGGCGGTAGAGGGCTGCTAGCGACCCCGAGGCGACCAGCACGATTGCGGTGGTGCTTTCGCCATAGCGGCGGCCCGCCGAGGCGATCTCGCCGCCGATCAGCAGGCCGGACAGGCAAGCGGCGGCATCGTCGGCCTTGAGGTCCTGCAGCAGGCCGGCGGCGCGGATCGAGAACAGCCGCGAGGTGACATCGCCGCCCTCGGCCAAAGCCTTGCGGCACCATTCCTGGAAGAACGGATTGTCCGGAATGACCGGCTTCGGGCTCTCGCCCAGCGAATGGCGCAGGATCGAGTGAGTGGCCAGCACCGAAAACAGCTCGCCGGTCGGCCAGGTGCAGAAGCCGTCGACCGCGCCGTCTTCGACCAGAACCCATTTCGAATGGGTGCCGGGCATGCAGACGAGATGGCGACCTTTTGCCGGCAAACCGGCGCCGGCAAGCTGGGTTTCCTCGCCGCGCATTACGTCCGGCGCATCTTCCAGGCGCTGCGCCAGGCCAGGCACGATGCGGATGTCGCGGCTCTGGCCGGGAATGCGGGCGGCCCCCGCGAGGATGGCACTGAGCGGCGCCGGCACGGTGATGTAAGGCGCTTCCAGCCAACCCTGGCGCGAGCCGGCCATGCCGCAGATGATGACCGGCAGTGTGTCAGGCGCGCCGAGCGCCGCGAGATGGCCTTCGAGGATGGTCGAAAAGCCTTTTTGCTGCGCGGTGATCAGCCCATCATCGCCGCGACGCTCGGCAAGCACCCCGCCCGCCTCGTCGACCAGCCAGACCCGCATGCGGGTCGTGCCCCAGTCGACGGCGGCGACTGCCGGCGTGCCTTTTGCCGGATTTTGATTCACCGGGCTCACAGGAAACCCCCGTCGACGATCAACATCTGCGCCGTCAGCATACGCGAGGCGTCGGAGGCCAGGAACAGCACCGTGCCGACGATGTCGTCGGGCTGCATGACCTGCTTGATGCTTTGCTTGGCGACATGGGCGGCGAGCCCCTGCTCGGTGACCCAGAGTTCCCGCTGCCGCTCGGTGATCACCCAGCCCGGCGCAATCGCATTGACGCGGATGCCATCGACCCCAAGCTTGCCGGCGAGACCTTTGGTGAGGCCGAGTATGCCGGCCTTGGCGGCGGTGTAGGCCGGCATATCGGGGTGGTTGATGAGATAGGAGGTTGAGGTGAAGTTGATGATCGAACCGCCGCCGGCCCGCTTCATGCCCGGCGCCACCGCCTGTGCGGTGAAGAAATGCGGGCGCAGATTGACGGCGAGATTGTTGTCCCAGAACTCGACGGTGACGTCGGCGACATCGTGGCGTTCGTCACAGGCGGCATTGTTGACCAGCACGGTGACGTCGCCATGCGCCTCAGCCGCTTTTGCGGCCGAAGCGCGCAACGCCTCGACGTCGCGCAAATCGGTCTTGAGGTAGAGCGGTCGCCGGCCAAGTTCTTTTTCGACGCGGTCGGCAAGCAGCGTGCTTGGGCCATCGGCGATGTCGATGAAGGCGACATGGGCGCCCTGGCGAACGAAGCCCTCGGTCAGTGCCGCGCCAATTCCGGAACCGCCGCCGGTGATCAGCACCGAGGCTCCCCTGAGGTCGGCAAAATCCGCCGATGGCATCATATCTTCATCTCCCGGTCCGGTCGGCGCGCATCCTATCCAGCCAAGTCCGGGGAGCAAGGGCGAAAACGGCGATTTGATTGGCTTATGTCAGACAAAAGGCCGCAAGATGGCGGCCACAGTCGATCTTTGCTCGCGCCGCTGACTTGCTCGACGCAGGCAAGACCGCCGGTCAGACTGCCTTGGCGTAGAGGGCGCCGCGATAGGAATCGCGGAGGTAGCCGAGCGTGGCGTCGGCGTCGACCGGTTTGCCGAAGAGATAGCCCTGGCCGCCGGCGCAGCCGAACTGGACGAGGCGGTCGGCCTGCGCCTCCTCCTCGATGCCTTCGGCGACGACATCCATGCCGAGCCCTTCGCACATGGCCAGAATGGCGCGGATGATGTGTTCCGACGGGCGGTCGTCGAGGATCGAGGAGACGAAGGCGCGGTCGATCTTGAGCTTGTCGAAATGGAATTCGCGCAAGCGGCCGAGCGAGGACTGGCCGGTGCCGAAATCGTCGAGCGAGACTCGGATGCCGACGCGACGCAGGTCCTCGACGATCTTCTCGGCCGAGGCCGGATCGTTCATCAGGCCGGTTTCGGTGATCTCGATCTCCAGCCGTCGCGGATCGAAGCCGGTGCGGTCGAGGATCGACAATATGTGCAGGCCGGTGTTCTGGTCGACGAGTTGCGAGGGCGACAGGTTGAAGGACAGGAACAGGTCCTTCGGCCAGCTGCGCGCCGCTTCGGTCGCCTTGCGCAGCACCAGCTGCGACAGCGGGCCGATGATGCCGCGCTCTTCGGCGATCGGGATGAACACGGTCGGCGGCACCACGCCGAGGTCGCGATCGGTCCAGCGCGCCAGCGTCTCGAAGCCGATGGTGCGGCGGGTGGTCAGATCGACGATGGGCTGGAAATGCGGTTCGACCTCACCGGCCGAGACGGCACGGCGCAGCGCCTGTTCGATGCGGGTGACGCGCTTGGCCGCCTCTTCCATTTCGCGGGTGTAGACGACGACCCGGCCACGGCCCGAACGCTTGGCGTGGTAGAGCGCCGTTTCGGCCTTGTTGACGAGGATTTCCGTGGTTTCGTCGCCGGAATAAAAGAGCGAGCAGCCGACCGAGGCCGAAAGCCTGGCGGTGCGTTCGCCGACATCGTAGGGCGCCGACAGGATTTCGATCATCATGCGCGACTTCTCGGCCGCCGCTTCCTCCGAGAACACCATCGGATACAGGAAGGCGAATTCGTCGGCGCCGATGCGGCAAACGGTGGAGTGGCTGTCCATCGAAGCGCGCAGCCGCATTGCCACCTGGATCAATATGTCGTCGCCGGCCTTGTGGCCGAACAGATCGTTGATCGGCTTGAAGCCGTCGAGGTCGAGAATGCCGACCGTGAACGGCGCGGGATCGTCTGCACGGTCGCTGATCAGGCGATCGACCTTGTCGAAGAAGCGGCGATGGTTGCCAAGCCCGGTCAGCGCATCGGTGAACGCCAGATCCGAGTTTTCCCTGCTTGCCTGCCCGGTGCCAAACGTCGTTTGCATCGGTATCCCTGTTTGTGACGCCCGAAATTTAGGCTGAGACTGGCAGCAAAGCGTTTAGGAAGCGTATCGCGAAATCGATTTTTCGCTGGCGAATGATGCTTTAGCGGACGCGGTAGAGTTCGACCGGGGTTCCGCGCGTTTCGGCCACCGGTTCGAGCCAATCGGGGACGCTTCCCTGCATCAGCCTGGCCAGGAAGCCTTGCGGCGCCTTGGCGGCAAGCATCTTGCTTTCGGCGCTGCCGCGGCAGAGCGCCATCAGGCCGACGTGGTGAGCCGCCGCGATCATCCTCGCCTGGTCCGCCGATCCGAGGAAGGCATCGAGCGCAAGCAGGTCGCCGGCGATGTTGCGATGATAGGGGCCGGCAAAGACGCGGTGCCCGGAATAGGCAAGGATGGGCGAGCCGAGATTGGAAATGGCAAGCACCGTGGTGTCCGGCAGCCGGGCCAACGCCGCGAAGGAGGCCTTGCGCTCGCAGGACGGATCGCTGTCGGTGTCCTGTGCCTCGACCGAGACCTTGCTGGCCTCGAATACGCTCGACGTCGCGGCGGCAGCGCCGGCCCAGACGGCATTCGCCGACACCAGCCAGACCGCCGCCATGCGCAGCGATACGCTGCGCGCAGGGCTGATCCTCGCCCGTTCGCGCCAGCTTGCGATCCAGGCCGACAGCGGGATGACGGCAAAGGCGATCGAGAATGTCGAGCCGCGGACCTGCCAGGCGCTGACGATGAAGGCGCCGACCAGCAAGGCGCCGACGAGGCTGTCCTGGCGGCGCCATGGTCCGCGCAGGCGAAGCGCCATCAGCGCGATCGCCACCAGCGGCGTGACATAGCGCGCCGCCAGCGACGCCGGCTCATTGACGGCAATACTGAACAGCGACTGCGCCTCGTCGATGTGATCGAGCCACAATTCCTTGAGGCGCGGATCGAGGTTTGCGTAGGGAGCCGCAAGGCATTGCGGAAACAGCGCCACGATGACGGCGCCCAGCCCAAGCGCGAGCAGGCTAAGCGAGATCAGGCGGCGGCTGGCCGTGCCATTGGACACCGTGAGCGACGTCACGGCGGCAAGCCCCAGTCCGGCGATTGCCGCCACCACGAACTGCACAGCCGAGAAGGCATCGCACTGCGGCTGGCCCATGGCCGATGGCGGGATGGTGGTGACGAAGACGAGGGCTGAAACCCCGGCAAAGCCGAGACCGAAATCCCTGGCGATCCGGCGTTCGCCGCCGGGATCGACGACGAACAGCAAAGCGATGCAGGCGCCGATGGTGGCGACATAGGGCGCGGTTTCCATGCCGACGGCCAGCGTCAGGGCCGCACACAGCCCGGAAATCAGCGCCGCCCAGCGACGCGCCGGCGCCTCGAGCAGCAGGCTGAGGCTGGCCATGGTCAGCGTCAGCTGGACATTGTGATGATCGAGCGCACCCGGCAAGAAAATGCCGATGAAATGCAGCGCCGCCGCGCCGATGACGATAGCGGGCAGCACGGCGCCGACGCCGGCGAAGCTGCGTGCCGCACGGGCTGTAAAAAACACCGCCAGGCAGAACAGCAGCGACGGCCACAGCACCTGTGCGATCGCTTCGGCCATGGCCATGCTGCCGGTCAGCGCCGAGGCGGCGAGGATGATGACGGCGAGCGGTGCGTCGACCAGCCGCGACCAGTGCATGACGAAACCGCCTTCCGGCCCCATCCTGTACTGATGCAGGTCGAACCAGCCCTGGCCGGCCAGCATGTCGCGAACCTCGACCAGCCGCAGCAGGCTGTCATTGTCGCCGCCGGCATTGCTCAATTCGCGAAAGCCCGTGGCGGCATTGACGGCCAGCACCACCAGCATGGCAAGCAGCGCCAGCGTCATATCGGACTTCCAGGAGGAAGCACCCGCCTTGGCTGCGTTCATCATCATGACCTTCGTCGGAAAGACTGCGGCCTTAAACCTAGCCTTAACAGCTTCAATAAATAGTAAAGTCGCCTGAGCGAGGCCGCATATGAGCGCGGCCGGAGGCTCCGCCGGGTGTCGGGAGACGGAAATGCCGCACGAAGTCCGCCATGAGCCGGCCATTGCCGTGCTCCTGCCTTGCTACAATGAGGAACTGACCATCGCCGAGGTGGTGCGGCGCTTTCGCGAGACGCTGCCATCGGCCGAGATCTATGTCTATGACAACAATTCCAGGGATTTGACCGCGCTCAAGGCGCGCGCAGCGGGCGCCATCGTCGTCCGCGAGCCGCGCCAGGGCAAGGGCAATGTCGTGCGGCGCATGTTCGCCGACATCGATGCGGACATCTATCTGATGGCCGATGGCGACGGCACCTATGCGCCGGAAGATGCCTCGCTGCTGATCAACATCCTGCAGACCGAGCGCTGCGACATGGTGGTTGGCACCAGGCGCGGCGTCACCGACGATGCCGGCCGTTCCGGCCATGCCTTCGGCAACCGCATCTTCAACAGCCTCTACAAGCGGCTGTTCGGCGCCGACTTCACCGACATCTTCTCCGGCTACCGCGTCTTCTCGAGGCGTTTCGTCAAGAGCTTTCCCGCGGTTTCCGGCGGCTTCGAGATCGAGACCGAAATGTCGGTGCATGCCTCGCAGCTCAAACTGCCGGTGAGCGAGATCGCGCTCGATTATGGCCGCCGGCCTGAGGGATCGTCGTCGAAGCTGTCGACCTATCGCGACGGCGCCAGGATCCTGTGGATGTTCGCCATGCTGATGAAGGAAACGCAGCCGCTGCGCTTCTTCGGCGCCTTCGCGATTTTCTTCCTGGCGTCGAGCCTTGCCCTGATGACGCCGGTGCTGATCGAATTCGCCCAGACCGGCCTCGTGCCGCGCATGCCGACCTGGGTGCTGTCGGTCGGCCTGCTGCTGCTCTCGATGCTTGCGATGGTGACCGGATTGATCCTCGATTCGGTATCGCGCGGACGCGCCGAGCAGAAGCGCATTTTTTATCTCTCGGTGCCGTCAGGCCGGGTCGAACGGCGCGAACGCACTGGTGAAATCCCGAAGGCCGAACCGGGCAAGACGCCCCGGGCCGCCTGAGGCCGTGAGCCGGCTCGTCCGCTTCGTCCTGGCCGGCGGCGTTGGTTTCGTCGCCGATGCCGCGGCGCTCTGGCTGCTCTTGGCGGTGACGCCGCTCGGTCCCTTCGTCGCCCGTGTCCTGTCGATCGGCTTTGCGCTGTGCGTCACCTGGCAGATCAACCGGCACCTGACCTTTTCGCCGTCGAGCCGCGGCGTGGCGCAGGAGGGCGCACGCTATGGCGGCGTCGGCATCGCCACCAGCATCGTCAACTATCTCGTCTACTGCGCCATCCTGTTCGCGCTGCCGGCAATGCCGCCGCTGGCGGCACTTGCGATCGCCTCGCTGGTAGCGATGGCGCTGTCGTTCCTCGGTTACTCCCGGCTGGTCTTCGACCGTTAGGGGGTCTGGGCCAAGCAAGCGCGATTGGCAGAAGCCGCCAAGTTCCGTATATCGGCGACTTGCCTTGCCGCAATTCCGGACGGAAAACCGCTACGCACTTTTCCTGGACTTGCTCGACCCGCTGGAGACCAGAAGATGACCCTGAAGATCGCCGTCCAGATGGACCATGTCTCCACCGTCTCGATCGCCGGCGACACGTCGTTTGCGCTGTCGCTGGAGGCGCAGCGGCGCGGGCACCAATTGTTCCACTATACGCCGGACCGGCTGTCGATGCTGGGCGGCAAGGTGTTTGCCCGCATCGAGGAGATGAAGCTCCGCGACGAGAAGGGCAATCATTTTTCGCTGGGCGACAAGGTGCGCACCGACCTGTCGGAGATGGATGTGATCCTGCTGCGCCAGGATCCACCCTTCGACATGAACTACATCACCACGACGCATATTCTGGAGCGCATTCACCCGAAGACATTGGTCGTCAACGACCCGGCCTGGGTGCGCAACAGCCCGGAAAAGATCTTCGTCACCGAATTCCCCGATCTGATGCCCGAAACGCTGATCACCAAGGATCCCCAGGAGGTCGCGGCCTTCCGCAAGGAATTCGGCGACATCATCGTCAAGCCGCTCTATGGCAATGGCGGCGCCGGCATCTTCCATCTCAAGGAGGGCGACCGCAACCTCGCCTCACTGCTCGAAATGTTCGCCCAGCTGTCACGCGAGCCCTATATCGTCCAGCGCTATCTCAAGGATGTGCGCAAGGGGGACAAGCGCATCATCCTGATCGACGGCGAGGCGGTCGGCGCCATCAACCGCGTGCCGGCCGACCACGATTCCCGCTCCAACATGCATGTCGGCGGCCGCGCCGAAAAGACCGAGCTGACGCAACGCGAACGCGAAATCTGCGCCCGCATCGGCCCGTCCCTGAAAGAACGCGGCTTCATCCTCGTCGGCATCGACGTTATCGGCGACTACATGACCGAGATCAACGTGACCTCGCCGACCGGCGTGCGCGAAGTGCAGCGTTTTGGCGGCGCCGATATCGCCAGCCTGTTCTGGGACGCGGTAGAGGCGAAGCGGCGGAATTTGGCCGCGTAGTGTGCGTTGCTACGGAGGACTTTGGTGGGTCCAGAGAAGCATCGAAAGATGCTCTTTATCGGGTAAGACTGCCGAGCAAGCGGCTCATCAAATCAAACTATGTCCCGGAAGCGCCGAGGCCTCAGTTTCGGAGGAAGGAGACCGATAAGTCTGGTCTGCAATTTTCGCTGTGGTGTTGCCCAGTCTTTCAGCAGAAAACCCGCATCGGAGTTCTTTTCCAGCAATGCAAAAGCCGCAGACAGTCCGATCAGGTCGACCAAGGTCCTGCGCATTGAGTGGCGGGAGATTAAATGCGCCAGTCCCGGCGCCACTTCGCACCAACGATTGGCCAGTGCCCGCCGTATCGCTATTTCAGTATCAGGCGACATCCTGCCGAGGCCAACTCCGGTACCCAGGATGCGCCCGTCCGCCCAGCCATTGCCGCCGTGAAGCCGATAACTGCCAAGAGCCCGCCCAATCCTCACGGTTCCGCCGATCATATGGGCGGCACGAGCCATATAACCATCGGCACATATCTTTATTTCGTCCGGATCGGATGGACGCATGATTTCAAGCGGAGCTCGACGAAACATCATCCCCGATGTGGTTGACCAAAACCAACCCACGGTACCCCGATCAATAAATAATAATGTCGGGTCAGCTTCAGTGTCGACATGCAGGTAGCCGCTCATTTTCGGCATCGATCGCGGGTCGTTCAGGTGGAATACGGGATGACCGCCCGCAAGCAGGTTGCCGGCCGTATCTATCACCACCTCATCGGAGCTCGACATTGCCGCGATACGAGTGTGGCTGAGATGCGCTCTCACATGGCATTCTATGAAGTCAGGATGCCATGCATCGTCACCGTCAAGAAAGGAGATCAGGGGTCCGGCTGTCGCGTCAAGCCCGGTCATCATTGTTGCCAACTGCCCGCCATTTTGCAGTCGGGGCAGAAGGCGGAAACGACTGTCGCCAAGCTGAGACAGACACTCTTCAATCCTTCGGCGGGAAGCGTCGGTCGAAAAATCATCGACCACCACGCACTCGAACGCAGTGTATGTCTGCGCCGCTACGGATCGGATCGCAGTGTCGATGAATGCCTCTTGATTGAAACAGCCTACGCAAACGGATACGGTTGGTAGCGCGATGTGAGAACCAGCCCCGCTTGGGACGATGTTTTCTTTCAAGAGGCGCTTCTCCGTACACCAGATTTGATCGCCTGAGATATTCCGTCGATCAACTGGCGATGTTTCTTTGCCAAATTTCTCTCTGTCGAAGCGAGTTTTGCCCCGCACTCAAGATCGCAATTGCCGCATGTTGACCCTACAGCACGGGTATCGCCCTCCTACCAAATTCGAGATTGTCAGAGCCATGCTGCGTCATGGCCACAAAGTCAGAAAGGGGCACCCTTCCGCGAAGTCGCAACCTGCTCTTCAGGCCAGTTTGCTGTCTGACGATCCGTTCATATCCTATTCGGGAATGTCCGGTACGCCGCTCGGATTAGCAAGTCATATGCCTTTCCTTCCACGCGGCCACCGCGCCTGGTTTCTCATCTCGCCAACCTGGTCCATCGAAAACAGTGCTAGCGTCAAAACCATCCGGACCTATGCCGTTCTGCATAGACTCAAGAACCCCCGTCACTCGCTAATCTTCCTATCCAACACTCAGGCCGAGGCTGATCTGTTGAATCAGTCCGGCGAGGCCGCCGTCCTGCACAACAAGACGTCAACAACCTCCGAACACATATTCAGGCCTCTCGATGACGTCCCTGTAGAATTTGATGCAATCTACAATGCGCAGCTGGCTCCGTGGAAGCGCCATGACTTGTCGCTTGGCATCCAGCGTTGCGCATTTGTCTTCTATCGAGATTCAAGCGGATCCTCCACGACGGAGTCGGAAAGAGCGCGAATAAATCGGCATAGGGAGCTCGCGCCGCATCACGTCTTTATCAACGAGTTTGACGGCACCGGCAAGCCTGTCCGATTGGCACCGGCTCAGGTGAACACGCATCTAAATCGTGCAGCCGTGGGAATCTGTCTCTCTCACCTGGAAGGACCAATGTTCGCCAGCACGGAATATCTTCTCGCGGGCCTTCCAGTGGTCACGACGCCGAACCATGGCGGCCGAGACCTTTATCTGGATGACGACTATTCGCTCACAGTTCCACCCGATCCTCGATCCATCGCGGAGGCTGTCTTAGCGCTGAAGGAGCGACGAATTCCCCGGGATTACATTCGTTCGCAAACTTTGAAACGAATCGAACGAGACCGCGGGCGGTTCATAGACCTTGTAAACGAGATTTTTCTGGAGAGCGGCTCTTCGCGCCGGATCGCCCTGCCTTGGCCTTTCAGATATCCTGTCATGGAGTGGCTTCCACCGCAGGTCGCGATCGATCGATCGCTTTCAGGTTCGGTCGATGCCTTCATCACCGCTTAGAAGCAACACCCTCAGATCGCCGAAGGGCCTAGTCGCCCTTGTTAAACGCGGTCGAGGAGGCGGAGCAGCCGTTCCATTTTGCTTGGCCATCTTCCTTTTTTGCAACCGGCACAGCGCGCTGCAGCCACCACGAATGCATGTTCCTGTAATGTTCTTGCCTTGGCCTGAAATCTATGGTTGTCTTGTCCTGACGTCGCTCGCGGTCTGAACCACAAGGCCGAGGCGAGCCGATATCCGGGGGCAGAGCAAGATGGTGGCGCGGGTTCGCACGGTTGCTTTCCAGGGCATCGAGGCCGTACCGGTCGATGTCCAGGTGATGATCGCGCCGGGCAAGGTCGGCATGCAGATTGTCGGCCTGGCCGACAAGGCGGTGGCCGAAAGCCGCGAGCGGGTGCAGGCGGCGCTGCACGCTTCGGGCCTGTCGATGCCGTCGAAGAAGGTGACGGTCAACCTGGCGCCTGCCGACCTGCCCAAGGAAGGGAGCCATTACGACCTGCCGATCGCGCTCGGCCTGATGGCGGCACTCGGCGCCATTCCGGGCGATATGCTGGCGTCTTATGTCGTGCTGGGTGAATTGTCGCTCGACGGCACCATTGCCGCGGTGGCCGGCGCGCTGCCGGCGGCGATCGGCGCCAATGCCGAGGGAAAGGGCCTGATCTGCCCGTTCGGCTGCGGGCCGGAAGCGGCCTGGGCGGGCAAGGATTTCGACATATTGGCGCCGCGCAGCCTGATTGCCATCGCCAATCATTTTCGCGGCACGCAGGTGCTGTCGCGGCCCGAGCCCGGCATCCATGTCTCGGCCCGCGACCTGCCCGACCTTTCAGACATCAAGGGCCAGGAAAGCGCCAAGCGGGCGCTGGAAGTGGCGGCGGCCGGCGGCCACAATCTGTTGATGGTCGGGCCTCCCGGCTCGGGAAAATCGATGCTGGCGCAGAGGCTGCCTTCAATTCTGCCGCCACTGGCACCGAAGGAACTTCTTGAAGTCTCGATGATCGCCTCGGTGGCCGGCGAGCTCGGCGAAGGCAAGCTCACCGACCGGCGGCCGTTCCGCGCCCCGCACCATTCGGCCTCGATGGCGGCAATGGTCGGCGGCGGCATCAGGGCGCGGCCGGGCGAAGTATCGCTTGCCCATAACGGCGTCCTGTTCCTCGACGAGTTTCCCGAATTCACGCCGCAGACCTTGGATGCGCTGCGCCAGCCGCTGGAGACCGGCGACTGCATGATCGCGCGCGCCAACCACCGCGTCACCTATCCAGCGCGCATCCAGCTGGTGGCGGCGATGAACCCGTGCCGTTGCGGCATGGCCGGCGAGCCCGGCTATCGCTGCCTGCGCGGCGAACGCTGCCGCACCGATTACCAGGCGCGCATCTCAGGCCCGTTGCTCGACCGCATCGACCTCAGGATCGAGGTACCGGCGGTCTCGGCCGCCGACCTGATCCGGCCCGACCGAGCGGAGAAAAGCGCAGCCGTCGCCCAGCGCGTGGCGCGCGCCCGCACCATCCAGCGCGAACGTTTCGAGCGGCTGGGCGTTACCAGCGCCACCACCAACGCCCATTGCTCGCCTTCTGTTATCGAGGACATCGCCGCGCCGGACGCAGCAGGCCTGTCGCTGCTGAAAGACGCCAGCGAGAAACTCGGCTTTTCTGCGCGCGCCTATCACCGCGTGCTCAAAGTGGCGCGCACACTGGCTGACCTCGACGCCAGCGAAACCGTCGGCCGAATTCACCTGGCCGAGGCGATTTCCTACCGCATGATGTCGGAGCGGGTAGCGCAGGCGGCGTAACGCTCCTCCTTGAGGGGAAGGTGACCGCGAAGCGGCCGGGTGGGGTCGCCGAAGAATGCTCGATCTTTTTTGAAGCCGAGCCGAGAAAGGGCCTCTGCGATGACATTGCTTGTAGTGTCGTCCGAAGGGAGTCGGCGCACTTCACGCAGGACCCCACCCGGCCCTTCGGGCCACCCTCCCCTCAAGGGGGAGGGAAACGCAGGCGCTAATTCGCCCGCGCTTTCGCCTTCAGCTCCAGCCGCCGCCTGTGCAGCACCGGCTCCGTGTAGCCGTTCGGCTGCTCGCGGCCCTTGAACACCAGATCGCAGGCGGCCTGGAAGGCGATGGACTTGTCGAAGTCGGTGGCCATCGGGCGGTAGAGCGGGTCGCCGGCGTTCTGCAGGTCGACGATCGCCGCCATGCGCCGCAGCGAATCCATCACCTGGATCTGCGAGCACACCTTGTGGTGCAGCCAGTTGGCGATGTGCTGCGAGGAGATGCGCAGCGTGGCACGGTCCTCCATCAGGCCGACATCGTTGATGTCCGGCACTTTCGAGCAGCCGACGCCCTGATCGATCCAGCGCACGACATAGCCCAGAATGCCTTGCGCATTGTTGTCGAGCTCGCGCTGGATCTCGTCGGGGGTCCAGTTCGGCCGCACCGCCACCGGCACCGACAATATATCATCGAGCTTCGCCTTCGGCCGGCTCTTGAGCGCCGCCTGGACGGCATGGACATCGACCTTGTGATAGTGCGTGGCGTGCAACGTCGCCGCCGTCGGCGACGGCACCCAGGCGGTGTTGGCGCCGGCCTTGGGATGTGCGATCTTCTGTTCCAGCATCGCCGCCATCAGATCGGGCATCGCCCACATGCCCTTGCCGATCTGGGCATGACCGGCCAGCCCGCATTCGAGCCCGGCGTCGACATTCCACGCCTCATAGGCGGAAATCCAGGCGGCCTGCTTCATGTCGCCCTTGCGGATCATCGGGCCGGCTTCCATCGAGGTGTGGATCTCGTCGCCGGTGCGGTCGAGGAAGCCGGTGTTGATGAACACGACGCGTTCCCTGGCGGCGCGGATCGCCTCCTTGAGGTTGACGGTGGTGCGCCGCTCCTCGTCCATGATGCCCATCTTGATAGTGTTTTTGGCCATACCGAGCAGCGCTTCGACGCGGTCGAAAATCTCGACTGCGAAGGCGACTTCCTCCGGCCCATGCATCTTCGGCTTCACCACATACATCGAGCCCGCGCGGGAATTCATCCGACGCCCGTTGGCGCCGACATCGTGCAGCGCGATCAGCGCCGTCATCGCCGCATCCAAGATGCCTTCCGGCACCTCGTTGCCATCGCGGTCGAGGATGGCCGGATTGGTCATGAGGTGACCGACGTTTCGCACCAGCATCAGCGAGCGGCCAGGCAAGCTCAGCGCGCCACCACTGGGCGCGGTCCAGGCGCGGTCCGGATTGAGTTTGCGCGTGAAGGTTTTGCCGCCCTTGCTGATTTCCTCCGCCAGATCGCCCTTCATCAAGCCGAGCCAGTTGCGGTAGACGATAACCTTGTCCTCGGCATCCACCGCCGCGACCGAATCCTCGCAGTCCTGGATGGTGGTCAGCGCCGATTCCAGGATCACGTCGGCAATGCCGGCCGGGTCGGTGCGGCCGATCTGGTTGGTGCGGTCGATGAGGATCTCGATGTGCAGGCCGTTCTGGACCAGCAGGATGGCTTCCGGGTTGGCGCCGTCGCCGCGATAGCCGGCAAATTGTTTCGGGTTGGCCAGCGTGGTGCCGCCGGCGCCGGCGCCGAGCCGCAAGGTGCCACCCGAAGCCGTCAGCCCGTTCACGCCGGCCCATTTGCCCGAGGTGAGCGGCACGGACTCGTCCAGAAAACTCTTCGCCCAGGCAACCACCTTGGCGCCGCGCACGGGGTTGAAGCTTTTACCCTTCTCGGCGCCACCGGTCTCGGCAATGGCGTCGGTGCCGTAGAGCGCATCATAGAGCGAACCCCAGCGGGCATTGGCGGCGTTGATCGCATAACGCGCATTCATCACCGGCACCACCAGCTGCGGCCCGGCAACGGTGGCGATCTCGGGGTCGACATTGTCGGTCGACACGGAAAAGGCCGGCCCTTCGGGCACGAGATAGCCGATCTCACGCAAGAAGCTTTTGTAGGCCTCCATATCGATGGGCGCGCCATTGGCGCGGTGCCAGGCGTCGATCTGTTCCTGCATGGCGTCGCGTTTGGCCAACAGCGCCCGGTTCTTCGGCGCGAGATCATGGACGATGGCCGAAAAGCCGTTCCAGAAGGCGTCGGCGGCAATGCCGGTACCCGGCAGCGCTTCGCCGACAAAGTCATGCAGTTCGCGGGCAATCCGCAATCCGGCGATCTCGACGCGATCGGTCATCAGGTCTTCTCCAGATGAAAGGCTTTGCGGCCTTTGGCATGTCGGGGGTGAGGGGTCAATTCAGCTTAGGGTGAAGGCGGGGATTTTGAAGCTGCTGATCTCCCCCCAAGGGGACCCCAAGGGGGGAGATTACCTAAACCGCAATCCTCGGCCGACCCGATGCAACCGCCACCACATGCGCTTCGATAAACATCCGTTGGGCCTCAACGGTAGACACCTTGAACTCGGTCGAAACGTCGATCTCGGCATTATCCGTGCCGGCATCCTTCGCCCGCTCGGCTACGATCGCCCGCACATCAGCCTCCGCTGCCGCGATCGCCTTGGCCTCGTCCGTGAAGTCGCGCACCGTTTGCCCCGACGCGACCCGGAACAAACCTTCCTTGGGCTGGCTGACGCGGGCTTCGGCCGAGACGCGGACCTGGCCGACGACGGCGCCGAGCGCGTTGGCGACGTCGGTATCCTCCGGCACCACGCACTCATTACCGACCAGCTCGGCCAAGCCGGCATAGTGCAGCGGCGCCGAGGCGCCGAGGCCAATGACCGGACGATCGAGCGCGACGCTGAGCCTTGCGATGCCGGGATGTGAATCGACGGCGCGCTGCACCAGCGCGTGCGCGACGGTGGCGGCGCCATCCAGCCCATCCTCGGCAAAGGCTGTCTCCAGAATGTATTCGGCCGACCAGCGCGTGAGCGTCAGCAGCACGCGTTCGGAAATCACCTCCGGAGACGGCGCGATGTACTGGCCTCGCCCATCACGCTTGCGGGCAAACAGTTCGGCGCCGAGCCGGGCCGCAAGCGGGTCCCAGTTGGCCTGCTTGCCGAGCACATGGGCGGCGTCCGAGGGGGTGAAGCCCGAGATATGCACAAGACCGCGCGAGACCAGCCGGTTCAGCGTGGCGTTCTGGGCGTTCGAGGTGAGCAGCCTGTCGATGGCGAGCGGCACGGCACCAATCAGTTCATACAGTTTCGCCTCGGGCGAGGTCAGGCCGGCGGCGAGCCTGTCCGGCACGCCGGTGCGCAACGCAAAGCGGCCGTCCATGCGGCCGGGGTTGGGCGCCCTGAGCTGGCGCTCGAGCTCCGATGTCACGGAAACACCATGCATCATGCCGGCCAGCGCCAGCGGCACCAGGCGGCGCGGCCCGAGCAGGATTTTCGGGTTGAGCGCGCCATCTTCCAGTGCCACCTCGGAATCGCCGCCGAGGCCGAAAGTGCGCATGGCGACCGCCTCGACCATGGTGCGGAAGCCGCCGACAGTGGCGCCTTCGGGATCGAGTCGAGGACGGCCGCCGTCGAGCACGGCGACATCGGTGGTGGTGCCGCCAATGTCGGATACCATGGCGTTGTCCAGGCCCGTCATGTGGCGGGCGCCGACCAGGCTGGCGGCCGGGCCGGACAGGATGGTCTCGATCGGCCGCTGGCGGGCAAACGCCGCCGAAACCAGCGCGCCATCGCCGCGCACCACCATCAGGGGGGCTACGATGTTGCGGGCCTCCAAAAATCCTTCGGTTGCCGCCACCAGCCGGTCGATCATCGAGATCAGCCTGGCGTTGAGCAAGGTGGTGAGCGCGCGGCGCGGGCCGCCGAGCTTGGCCGACAATTCGTGGCTGGCGGTGACCGGCAGGCCGGTCTTTTCGCGGATGAAGTCGCGCGCGGCGAGTTCATGCGCCGGGTTGCGGGTGGCGAAATAGGCGCAGACGGCAAAGCCCGACACCGAGGCGCCGAGTTCAGGGATCGCCGCTTCCAGCCCCGACAGATCGAGCTTGGCCGCATTGCCGTGCACGTCATGGCCGCCCGGACAAAACACCACCGGATCGGTGCCGAGCGCCGTCTTCAGCCCGTCGCGCGCAAGGTCGGCCCCGGTAAAGCCGATCATGATGAGCGCCACACGCCCACCCTGGCCCTCGACCAGCGCATTGGTGGCGAGCGTCGTCGACATCGACACGAGTTTGATCGCGGCCGGATCGGTGGCCGATTTTCCCAGCACCGCATCGACCGCGCCGGAAATGCCGACGGCAAGATCGTGCCGCGTGGTCAGCGCCTTGGCCTTGGCCAGCACCTTGCCTTTTGGCCCGCCTTGTTCCGACCACAGCACGGCATCGGTATAGGTGCCACCGGTGTCGATACCGAGGAACAGGGGTTTTGGCTTGGCGGTCATGTCTGGGGGTCCGGGATTCTGCTCCCCCGCCCTTAGCCGATACGGCCCGGCGGATAAAGGCGGGAGAGGTGGGCCAGTTTGACCCTCGTCGCCGCTCATGCCCGCCAAACTTTGTAACGGTCACATTTTTTCATTGGTGCGTGGCCTGCCTTTGCGTGCACCATGCGCCGATCTCATCCCTTTCAGGACTTCGCCATGACCACGCTTCCCGGCATCGCCGACATCCATGCCGCCGCCGCGCGGCTCTCCGGCCTGATCGCCGAAACGACCTTGATCGAATCGCTGGAACTCAACAAACGCTTCGGCGGCCGCATCCTGTTCAAGCCGGAGACGCTGCAGCGCACCGGCTCGTTCAAGTTCCGCGGCGCCTACAACAAACTGTCTTCGCTGAGCGAAGAAGAGCGCAGCCGCGGCGTCGTCGCCTTCTCCTCAGGCAACCATGCTCAGGGCGTCGCCGCGGCGGCTGCCATGTTCGGCGTCAAGGCGGTCATTGCCATGCCGGCCGACGCGCCGGCGATGAAGATCGCCAATGTCCGCAAGATGGGCGCCGAAGTGGTGCCGTTCGACCGCTTTCGCGACGACCGCATGACGGTGGTGCGACCCTACATGGACAAGGGCATGGTGCTGGTGCCTCCTTTCGACGATCCGGCCATCATCGCCGGCCAGGGCACGATCGGTCTCGAACTGATGTGCCAGGCAAAAGCGCTCGGCGTCAGCCTCGATGCGGTCGTCATTCCCTGTGGAGGCGGCGGCCTGACGAGCGGCATTTCGATCGCCGTCAAGGATGCCTCGCCGGCCACAGCAGTCTGGGCCGTTGAGCCCGAGCATTTCGACGACACCCGCCGCTCGCTGATCGAAGGAAAAAGGGTTTCCAACGAGCCCGGCCACAGTTCGATCTGCGATGCCATCCTCACCGCAGAGCCCGGCGCGATCACCTTCGAGATCAACCGCAAGAACCTCGCCGGCGCCATCGCCGTCTCCGACAAGGCGGCCGCACAGGCGGTGCGCGACGCCATGGCCCATCTCAAGCTGGTGGTCGAACCCGGCGGCTGCGTGGCGCTGGCGGCGCTCTCGTCAGGCGAGATCGAACTGTCGGGCAAATGCGTCGCCGTCGTGCTGTCAGGCGGCAATGTCGATTTCACCACCTATGCCGAGATCATGGCCGCGGCCTGAGAACCGATATGGCAGACGCTGAGATAAGGGCGGCTCTCGATCGCCATTGGGCTGCCTCCGATGCCGATGATCTCGAGACGGAGCATCAGATCTATCGCGAGGACGCGGTGCTCGATTATCCGCAATCAGGCGAGCGCATCAGCGGACGGCACAACATCCAGTCGTCGCGCGCCACGCAGCCCAACCGGAAGCGCTTTGCCGTGCGGCGGATCACCGGGTCAGGCGACCTCTGGATCACCGAATATGTCCTGACCTATGACGGGATTCCGTCCTATACGGTGAGCATCATGGAGTTCGTCGATGGCAAGGTGGTTCGCGAGACCCAGTATTTCGGCGATCCGTTCGAGCCGGGACAGTCGCGCGCGCAAGGGGTCGAACGGATACCTTGAAAGACGGCGGTAGCATGACCAGCCACCATCCGCTCGATCGTGCCGAACTGCCTGACGATACGGCCGATCTCGCCCGCTATCTCATCGGCAAGCTCGTGGTGCGGGAGCTGCCGGAAGGCATCGTCAGCGGCCGTATCGTCGAGACCGAGGCCTATGTCACCGGCGACGCCGCCGGGCACGGCTATCGCGGCATGACGCCGCGCAACCGTTCGCTGTTCCTCGGGCCCGGACACGCCTACGTCTACCTCGCCTATGGGGTCTCCTGGATGCTCAATGTCTCGAGCGAGGGGCCGGGCACCGGCACCGGCGTGCTGATCCGGGCGCTGGAGCCGCTCGAAGGCATCGCCATCATGCGGCTGAACCGGGGCGTGGAGCGCCTGCGCGACCTGGCGCGCGGGCCGGGGCGGCTCGCCCAGGCATTGCGCATCGACCGTTCGCTGGACGGCCTCGATCTGTGCCGCCAAGGCCCGCTATGGCTGGCAGCCGACGAGCATCAGGCCGGCGACATCGGCCAAGGCATCCGCATCGGCATCACGAAGGATGCTGACCGCCCGCTGCGGTTCTATGTCAGGGGCAGTCCGTTCGTCAGCGGTCCGCGATCGCTCAATTCCTGAACGCTCAGTCGAGCGTGCGCCTGAACCGCACCAATGCGACGCCGGCAAACAAGGCCACGAACCCGACCAGCCAGGCGATCTCGCCCGCAACCGCCGGCAGTTCGGCGCCCTTCAGCATCACCGCGCGGGTGATGCGCAGAAAATGCGTCAGCGGAAAAATCTCGCCGAAGGTCTGCGCCCAGCCCGGCATGCCGCGATAGGGGAACATGAAGCCGGACAGCAGGATCGACGGCAGGAAGAAGAAGAAGGTCAGCTGCAGCGCCTGCATCTGCGTGCGGGCGATGGTCGAGATGGTGTAGCCAAGCAGCACCAGCGCCAGCACGAACACCAATACGGCTGTAAGCAGCAGCGACATGGAACCGGTGAAGGGGATGGCGAACAAGAGCTTCGACGCCGCCAGCACCACCACCACCTGGACGCCACCGACCACAAGATAGGGCAGCACCTTGCCCAGCATGATCTCGAACGGGCTGGACGGCATGGCGAGCAGGTTTTCCATCGTGCCGCGCTCGGTCTCGCGGGTCAGCGCGATCGAGGTCATCATCACCAGGGTCATCTGCAGGATGACGCCGAGCAGGCCGGGCACGATGTTGTATTGCGAGATGCCTTCCGGATTGTAGCGCTGGTGCACCACCACATCGAGCTGGCCCCTGGCGGCCTCACTCGCCGCCTCCTGCATGCCTTGCGCCCGAAGCAGCGCCTGGCTGGCCACTTTGCTTAGCGTCGAGATGGCGCCGCTGGCGGCGGCCGGGTCGGTGGCGTCGGCCTCGATGAGTATCTGCGGATTGTCGCCGCGCTCCACCCGGCGGCCGAAATCGGCCGGGATGGTGACGACGAAGGCAACATCGCCGCGCGCCATCAGGAATTCGGCAGCCTCGGCACTTTGCGCAACATGGTCGAAGCGGTAGTAGCCGGTCGTCTGCAGGGCCGCGACAATGGCGCGGGTGTAGGGGTCGTTGCTGGTCGCCACCAGTGCGGCAGGCAGGCTTTTGGGATCGTTGTTGATGGCGTAGCCGAACAGCACCAGCTGCAAAAGCGGCACGCCCAGCATCATGGCGAAGGTGATGCGGTCGCGCCGCATCTGGATGAATTCCTTGATCAGCAGCGCACCTAGCCTGGCGAAGGAGAAGACGCTGTTCATGCCATATTGTCCTTCGAGCCGGACATGAACTGGATGAAGACGTCCTCGAGGCTGGTCTCGCCGGGTTTTACGCTGACGCCCTTGTGCTCCTTCTCGACATCGGCGAGCGCCTTTTCGAGCTTTGCCTTGTCGGAGCCGACGACATGCAGCGTCGCGCCGAACGGCGCCACCTGGTCGACGCCGGGCCGGTCCCTGAGTGCATCGGCGACCTGGTCGAGGCGCGGTCCCTGCAGCACGAAGGTGGTCAGACCGGCATTCGTCACCACCTCGTCCACCGTGCCGGTGGCCAGCATCTTGCCGTAGGAGATGTAGCTGATTCGGTGGCAGCGCTCGGCTTCGTCCATGTAGTGGGTGGACACCAGCACGGTCAGACCGCCGCTCGCCAGCCGGTGGATCTCGTCCCAGAATTCGCGCCGCGCCTTCGGATCGACGCCGGCGGTCGGCTCGTCGAGCAGCAGCAGCTTCGGCTTGTGCATGATGCAGGCGGCCAGTGCCAGCCGCTGCTTCCAGCCGCCCGACAGCGTGCCGGCGAGCTGGTTGCGGCGGCTCGTCAGGCCAAGCTCTTCCAGCGTTTTCGACACATGCTCCTCGACCGGCTTCAGCCGGTAGAGCCGCGCCACGAATTCGAGATTCTCGCCGATCGTCAAATCCTCGTAGAACGAGAATTTCTGCGTCATGTAGCCGACTTCGCGCTTGATGCGGAGCGACTCGGTGCGGATGTTGAAACCCAGCACCGTACCTTCGCCCTCGTCGGGCGTCAGCAGGCCGCACATGATGCGGATGGTCGTCGTCTTGCCGGACCCGTTGGGCCCGAGAAAGCCGACGATCTCGCCCTCGGCCACCGTCATCGTCACATGGTCGACGACAGTCTTGTCGCCGAAACGCTTGACCAGGCCATGAACGTCGATGGCGTTCATTTTGCGGAGGCCGCCAGCTCGACATCGACGATCTGTCCCGGCTGCAGCGCTTGCGCCTTGCCCTCAGGCCGCGCCTCGACGAGGTAGACCAGCTTCTGCCGGTTCTCGAGCGAGTAGATCACCGGCGGGGTGAATTCCGGGTCGGGCGAGACATAGCTGACGCGCGCCTTCACCTCCGGCCCGCAGCCGTCGCAATGGACGACAAGCAGCGTGCCGACCTTGATCGACGAGAACGCACTTTCCGGGACATAGACGCTGAGCTTTACCGCACCGTCCGGCAACATCGAAATGACAGGCGCGGTCGGACCAGCGGTGTCGCCGGGATTGCGGATGACGTCATTGATGCGGCCGGGCGAGGGTGCCGCCAGCACGCGCTTCGATAGCCGCCACTCAGCCTGTTCCAACGCCGACTGTGCCTGTTTGACCTGATTGTCTGCCGCCTTGATCGTTTCGGGACGCGCAGGCAGACCGCCGACGGCGAGGTTGGCCTGCGCCTGGCCGACCTGCGCATTGGCGGTCTCCAGCGTCGCGGCGGCGGTGTCGTAGTCGGCCTGCGTGCCGGCCCCGCGCTTGAACAGGTCGGCGGCGCGGTCGTATTTGCGCTTGGCATCCGTGGCCTGGGCCTTGGCCATGTCGACCTCGGCCTTCAGCACCGCGATCTCCTCCGGCCGCTTGCCGATCTGCAGGTCGGCCAGCTGCGCCTGCGCCTGGGCGAGCGCGGCCTCTGCCTGGGCGACGGCGATTTTTGCGTCGGCGCTTTCGAGAGTCACCACCGGCGTGCCTGATACAACACGGTCGCCGCGCTTGACCGCGACGGTCTCGACCTGCGCCACTTCGATCGGCGCCAGCAAGACATAGTCGCCCTCGACATAGCCGACGGCAAGCGGCGCTGCCGGCGCGCAGGCGCCGAACAGCTGGGCTGCGAGCGGCAGGGAACAGAGAAAACTCATCGCTTGCTCTCCTTGCGGGCGACCGGATTTCGGGCCGCCAGTATGGCGCCAAGATTGCTTGTGACCGCCGCCACCACCTTGGCGGCTTCGGTGTTACCGATCTCGCGCCAGCCCATACGACGCATCACTGCTTCGCGGCCGATGCGGAAATAGATGACCTGGCCGATCAGCGTGAAGACCACGAGCTTGGTGGCCTCGCTTTCGGCCGGCTCGCCCGTCGCCTGTTCCCAGATCTGGCAGAGGCGGCGATGCGTCGGTTCGAACACCCCGTCATAGATGCGGTCGAGGGCGGCCGTCGGATGCGACAACTCTCTAAGTACGAATTGTACGATATCGCCCGCCTCCGGCCGGGCGACGATAAATCCTACCATCCGCTCCAATGCGGTCGAGAGCTGCGCCCGCGCCGTCTCTGAACTGGCTTGACCTTGCAGCTGCATGCCGCCGAGCGCCTGGCCGGCAACCGCCTGGATAGTCTCGACGATGTGGTCGGCGGCGGCCCCGCGGAGCCCTTCCTTGCCGCCGAAATGATAGGCGATGGAGCCGATGTTGGCCTTCGCCTCCGCCGCGATCTCGCGCGTCGAGGTGCCGTCGAAGCCCTGCCGCCCGAACAGTTTGAGCGCGGCCAGCACCAGTGCGGCGCGCGTCTGCTCGGCGGGCGATGTCTCCTGGCGGGGCATTTTGTCGGGCGCGGATTTGATCATGTCGGCGTGTTTAATCAATCGATTGATTAAAGTCAAATTGATTATCTACGGCCGCTTGCCATGTCGGGCCGCAGACGCTTTAGTGCGCGGCCATGGGCAAGGAAGTCGAACGCAAGTTCCTGGTCTCCACCGCCGAATGGCTAGAAATGGCCGAGGCGAATATACGCATTCGCCAGTTCTACCTTGCCGCAGCACCTGGCCGCACCGTGCGCGTGCGCATCAGCGACGGCAGTTCGGCGAAGCTGACGCTCAAATTCGGCAGCAAGATCCGCGAGCGTGACGAATACGAATATGAAATTCCACTGGCGGACGCAGAGGAGATGCTGGCCTTCGCCATCGGACATGTCATCGAGAAGACACGCCACCATGTTAGGCATCGCGGCTATCTCTACGAAGTCGATGTTTTCGGCGGGATTCTAGCCGGCCTTGTGGTGGCCGAACTGGAGACGCCGGAGGATGTACCTGACGAAATGCTGCCTGATTGGCTCGGCCGCGAAGTGACCGGCGAGCAGAGATTTTACAACGCGTCGCTCGCCCTAGAGCCGGATGATTTTAGGTCGGGTCGACCTAAAATCGGAATCCGGCTCTAAATCAAAAGAGATGGACCATGATGTCGTCCGAAAACCGCTTCACACTTTTCGGCATCATGCTCTAGGGGGATTCCGGAGATCGCCGCATGAGCTTTCGCATCGATCCGCGCCTGCCGCTGACCGGCGAGGTCAGGCGTATCCTTGGCGAGGAGATCGGCAAGGCGCTTGCCCATCTGGCCGTCGCGCGCGACCAGCCGGAGCAGGCATTGCACAAATGCCGCAAGCGGCTGAAGAGCGCGCGCGCCTTGCTGCGGCTGGTCCGTTCCGGAAATGAAACATTCTGTCGGACTGAGAACCAATGCTACCGTCAGGTGGCGGCGCTGCTTGCCGGGCCGCGCGAGGCGACCGCGCTGGTCGAGACCGTCGACCGGCTGGCAGCCGCCTTTCCCGAGCAGGTTGCCGGCGGCCTCGACAGCGTGCGCGACCGGCTTATCGCCCGCCAGCATGAAATCCATGCCGGGGCTGGTCTCGACGCCGCCATAGGCGCGGCCACGGCCGCCTGCGAGGAAGGCCTGATCCGGATCGAGCGGCTGCTGCTCCCCGATCTGCCTGAGCATGCAGCCGATGTGCTTGCGGAAGGCGCTCGCAAGACCTTGCGCCGGGCCAGGAAGGCGCTGGACAAGGCCGGATCCCACGGAGGAGCCGAGGATTTCCACGATCTGCGTAAGGCGGCCAAGACCCACTCGATGCATCTTTCGCTGCTCGGCCGGCTGTGGCCGACGCCGATCAAGGTGCGGCGCAAGGCGGTCGACGAACTGGGTGAAAAGCTCGGCGAACTGCACGACGTCTTCGTCATGCGCGTGTTGCTCGAGGCCGACGGTGAGCCGCTCGGCGATGCGCAGGACACAAGGCTTCTTGGCAAGCTTTTGAAGCGCTCGGAAAAAAGCCTGAAGAAGAGCTGCCTCGCCGGAGCGGCCGAGCTGTTCGGCGACAGCCCCAAGCGCTCGACGAAGAAGCTCGCACGCAATGCGCGCGACGACCTCGCCGGCCCGGCATTGTCGGAAGAGGTCCCGGTCGGTTGATCATGGCCGAGGGCGTCACCTCGTGCTAGTCACACTTTGCCATGACCGCGCCGCGCGACACGATTCTCGACCGCCTTGGCCGCTGGCTTGCCGGCCGGCTGCAGGACGAATCCTCGGGCTATGAGCCCTACACGCCGTCCGATGCCGAGACGTTGCGGCGCACGCTCGAGCCCGGCGACATCCTGCTCATCGAAGGCAACCAGAAGATCTCGGCGGCGATCAAATACCTGACACAGTCGACCTGGTCGCACGCCGCCTTCTATGTCGGCGATGCCTTGTCCGAACCGGAGGACGGATCGGAACGGCGTCGGCTGATCGAAGTGACGCTCGGCGAAGGCTGTGTCGCCGTGCCGCTGTCGCGCTACCGCACCTACAACACCCGTATCTGCCGGGCGAGCGGGCTGACCCCGGAAGACCGCGACCATGTCGTCGCCTTCATGATCGGCAAGCTCGGCCTGAAATACGATCTCAAGAACATCTTCGACATGCTGCGCTTTTTCCTGCCGACGCCACCGGTGCCGGTGCGCTGGCGCCGCCGCATGCTGGCTTTCGGTTCCGGCGATCCGACGCGCGCCATCTGCTCGACGCTGATCGCCGAAGCCTATGGCGAGATCCGCTACCCGATCCTGCCCGAGATCACCCGCGCGCCCGGCCGCGCCTCGGCGCAGTCGAACTATTCGCGCCGCGAAATCCTGCACATCCGCCACCACTCGCTCTACACGCCGCGCGACTTCGACCTGTCGCCCTTCTTCCGCATCGTGAAACCGACGCTGGAATTTGGGTTCGACTACCGGGCGGTGACCTGGGAGGACAAGGCAGGCACCGACGCCGCAGCCGCGAAGGCTGGCGCAATCGCCTCAGACACGTGATGGCTTCGGCCTGAGTCATGAGGTTCAGGCGTCTCACATGGCGGCCTGCATCACGCCGAAACCGCAATAGCGCCCTGGTTTTCGGCCCTGTGTTCGACCCAGACATGGACCGGTTCGTCCCGGCCGCGGATGCTAACCGGTCCATGATCGCGCGCATTCAACCGTGTCGTTGGCGATTCCGCCTTCGCGGCCTCAATCAGTCGTGACCCAAAGCAAATATTCGCCTGAAGTTCCCGGCAGAGCGCCTGCAAACGGCTGGCGACGTTGACGGTGTCGCCCACCACCGCGAAGGACAGGTTGCGCTCGCTGCCGACCGCGCCGAGGACGACGGCGCCATATTGTGCACCGATCCGAACGTCCAGCGGCGGATATCCCCTGGACACACGCTGGACATTCCAGTCTTCGATAGCGGCGATCATCGCTTCAGCGCACCGGATGGCCCGGGTTGCGTCGTCATGGCTGGCTTGCGGAACCCCGAAGGTCGCCATGATGCAATCGCCGATATAGTTGTCGACGGTGCCATGGTGGTCGAAAACGACCTGCTCCATGCGACGGTGGAACTGACGCAGTAGTTCGAACACTGCTTCGGCCGGATGATCCTCGGAATAGTGTGTGAAGCCGACGATGTCGGCGAACAGCACCGCGATATCCTGCCGGCGGACCGGACCGAAGGGCTCGTCATCCGAGGCGAGCTGGTCGACGACATTGGGCGAAAAATGCCGGGCGAGATTGGCGCGGGCGCGCTCCGCCTTGACATAGTCTTCCGACAGATGCCGGGAACGGGAGACGACCAGCGCCATGATCGCGCCGATAATCAGGACAACCAACACATTGGTCGCCTGCGCGAACGTATCGACGAAATTGGGGTTGAGATAGAGATTCAGTCGCTCTGTCATCGGCAGCGAATAGAGGTTCGTTGCCGGAATGACGGTTCCCGCATGAAAAACCACCCATCCCACCCCGATCGTCCACGTCAAGGCCGCGAGCGCGCCGAGATAGAGCGCCAATCGCGTCGAAAGGGTCAGCGCGCCAAGGCATACGAAAATCAGCAGGAATTTGAAGCTGCCCTCGCGCAGTTGCATCGCAGCCGGCGCGACCTCGCGGGAAAACGGGTTGGGCGTTACCAGCAGAACGGTCAACAGAATGATGTCCAGCGTACCGACGAGGTAACCGATCCACCATGGCGCGTTGCGACGGCGCGCAAAGCGAAACTGGATCAGGCCGACCAGCTGGAACAGCGCTAGGCCCGCCAGCACGAAGAGCAGCGAGGCATCCCAGCGGCTGATCAAGGAAAAGAAGCAGGAGATCACGGCGAGCGATGCCGTGCGCGCCCAGAACTGCAATGCAGCACCCTGGCGTTCTGCGCGCTCCCGCAAATTTTTCAGGCGCGAATAGCGGCGAAGTTCAAGTGTTGGCGCGGTCGGCATAGGATCACTTCGATTTTGCGGGGACGGTCACGCATTCGGCAAACCCGCCCCGTACAGTCTGGCAAATCAGCGCGCGAACTCTATCATGGTTTCGGTTTTGAAACGCGGCTGGCGCGTCAAGCCGGCAACGGGCGGCGTCCCTTTGCCGGAGCGGTGGGCCGGTCGGACGCACCGGCATCCCTGGGGTGCGGGCCGATCGGCATGATCGCCGGAAACGGGGTTGCGCCAAAAGCAAATGTCCATTTGTAGCCGGTCAGCCCGTCTTCCGGCGTCGTGTGCTGGTCGTGATGGGCGAGCAGTTTGGCGCGCTCGGCCAGTTCCTCCGCCTCGCGCTTCACCATCTCCGCCGTCTCCGGCCGCATCCGCCTGGAGAAAGAGACGAAGGTCGCTTCCCGCTCCAGATGGGTGATCGCCCAGCCGATGAAATTCTTGTTTGTCATCTCGAATAGCGGCCTGAGCGGCCCTTCGAAATTCCACTGGATCGGTGTGTCGACCAGCAGCCGTGCCGACAACCCGCTGCCCAGCGCAATGAGGCCGAGCGCTTCGAGATCGCGCAGATAGAGGAACATCGACGCTTCGCTTAAGCCTTGCGAGCGCATGACGCCCTCGGGCGTGAATTTCTCCGACAGCATGACGAAGATGAACAGCAACGCCGGCCGGCCGGCAAGCTTGCGCTCGACCTCTGGCGCGATGCGGTTGACCGGTCCCGGCCCCCGGTTCATCGACCCCAGCACGTTTTCCAGCTCGACGCCGGCGGCAGCGCAGATCCCGACGAGACGGTCGAGCTTGCAGTTGCGCTCGTGGAAGATGCGCTTCACCGTCGGCTCGGAAACGCCCATCCGCCCGGCTAGCTCACGATAGGTGACGCCCTTGGCCTTCAGCGTCCGCTTCAGCGCCTCGAAGATCAGGCCGTTCATGGGATGCACCTCTTTTGCGCCATTTCGTATCGGTTTCCGATACTAGCTCGAATCGCCCTTCCGGAAAAGTATCGAAACTCCTAGCTCTCCGCCATCCACCACAGGAGACCTGGCCATGAAAACCCTCATCCCCTCCATTTGTCTCGCCGCCTTCGGTATCGCGCTTGTGCCTGCGGCCGAGGCCGCCGAACTCTGGCGCGCCTCGGGCTTCGAGCAACCCGAATCGGCGCTGTTCGATGCCGCCAACAATCGCATCATCGTCTCCAACATCGTCGGCAATCCCGGGGAGGCCGACGGCAACGGCTATCTCTCGGTGCTGTCGCTGGACGGCAAGGTCGTTAGCCGGCACTGGACCGCCGGCATGGATGCACCGAAGGGCTCGGCGATCTCTGGCGGCAAGCTCTACGTCGCCGACATCACCAAGGTGCGCATCGTCGATCTCGCCAGCGGCAAGCTGGTCTCGACCATCGATGTGCCCGGTGCCGTCTTCCTCAACGACGTCACATCGGACTCATCGGGCAAGGTCTATGTCACCGACATGCTGGCCGATGCGATCTACCGCATCGACGGCAACAAGCCGGACCTGTTCGTGAAGGATGCGAAGCTCGCCGCGCCCAACGGCATCTTTGCCGATGGCGACCGGCTGATCGTGGCCTCGTGGGGCAAGGGTATCAAGCCGGACTTCAGCACTGCCGCGCCCGGGGGCCTGCTGTCGGTCGATCTCGCGACGAAAGCCGTGACGCCGCTGCCTGGCGCACAAAACTTTGCCGACCTTGATGGCGTCGTCGCCATCGGCGACAGGATCTACGCCACCGCCTTCATGACCGGCACGCTCTATCGGTACAAAGTCGGCGAGGCGCCGGAGGCTGTAGAGCAGTTCAAGCCGGGCAGCGCCGACATCGGCACAGATGGCACGCGGATTTTCGTGCCGCTGATGAACGAAGGTGAGATCGCGGTGCTGAGCCTGGACTGACGGCGCACACTTGCCGGCTCAGCCAGCGGGCGCGGCTTTGAGTTGCGCCCGCGCATCCTTGATCGAAGCGACAAAGGTCACCAGCGGCCGCTTGACGCCGTGGTTGATCAGCATGCGCCGCGTCTGCGGCGAGGCGCCGGCGATGATGAAACGCACGCCGGCACGTTTCGCCTTGTACGCCGCGCCCTCGATGACATTGGCCGCGGTGGAATCGAAGAACGGCACCGCCGAACAATCGAGGATGAAGTTCTTGCGCTGGTCGGCGATGCGGTCGAGCACCGTGCCGACAGTCGAGGCGGCGCCGAAGAAGAAGGCGCCGGAGATGCGATAGACGACGGTGTCGGCGTCGCTTGCCTCGCTTGCATCGTAGGCGCGGCCGCTGCTGTCGGCGACATCGTCCTGCACCAGCGGCAAATCCGCCTCCACGGCGATCGACTTGGCCATACGGTCGATGAACAGGATCGAGCCTAGCGCGAAGCCGACGACGATGCCTTCGGTGAGGTCGCGGAAGACGACGATCAGGAAGGTTGCCATCAGCACCAGGGCGTCGCCGCGCGAAGCGCGCAGCAATGTGGCGAAGGCCTGCTTCTCGAACATGTTCCAGCAGACAACCGCCAGCACCCCGGCAAGGGCGGCAAGCGGGATGTAGCTGGCCAGCGGTGCGGCCACCAGCATGAAGACCAGCAGAAAAAGCGAATGCAGCATGCCGGAAACCGGCCCATGCGCGCCGGCCCGCACATTGGTGGCGGTGCGGGCGATGGTGCCGGTGGTGCAGATGCCGCCGAACAGGGCAGACGCGATGTTGGCAAAGCCTTGCGCCACCAGTTCGCAATTGGAACGGTGACGCCGCCCGGTCATGCCATCGGCGACCACGGCCGAGAGCAGCGATTCGATGGCACCGAGCAGCGCAAAAGCCACCGAATCCGGCAGCACCGCAATCGCCTTGTCGAGGTTGAGTCCCGGCAGTGCCGGCAACGGCAGGCTGCGCGGAATGCCGCCATAGCGCGTGCCGATCGTTTCCGCCGGCAGCGAAAGCAGCGCCACGACAAGGGAGGCCAGTCCGACGGCGATCAGCATGCCCGGCCAGCCGGGCCGCCAGCGCTTCACCCCGACGATGGTGGCGATGGTCAGCGCCGCCACCAGCGTTGCCGAGATATTGAGCGTGCCGGCCGCGTGGCCGATCGCCATCAGCTTCGGCAGCAGCGGCCCGGGCTCCGGCCCGGCAAGCCTCAGCCCGAACAGTTCGACGATCTGGCCGGAGAAGATGATGACTGCGATGCCGGCGGTGAAGCCGACCGTCACCGGGTAAGGGATGAATTTGATATAGGTTCCGAGCCGGAGATAGCCGATGGCGAGCAGGAAGATGCCGGCCATCATCGTCGCCAGCAGCAGTCCGTCGACGCCTTCGCGCTGCACCGTCGCCGCCACCAGCACGATGAAGGCGCCGGCCGGGCCGCCGATCTGGAAGCGGCTGCCGCCGAGCGCCGAGACGATGAAGCCGCCGACAATGGCCGTGAACAGGCCGCGCTCCGGCGTCACGCCCGAAGCAATCGCAATCGCCATCGACAGCGGCAACGCGACAATGGCGACGGTCAGCCCGGCCATGAAGTCGGCCTTGAACCGCGGCAGGCGGTAACCTTCGCGCCAGACCGTCACCAGCTTGGGCGTGAACAGCTCTGAAAATGTCGGCTTTGCCGACTTCTGGGCCGGTTGATGCACTGCCCGCCGGATCTGATCCATGGACTGCCTTCCGCTTGCGTGAAGGCGGCGGGATCGTCGGCAGGACTGTCGGCGGTCGCCGTCGCGACTATATGCCGGCTCAGCCTTGCGGGTTCGGCGGCGCGACCGGCTTGAGGCGCACGCCCCGGCCGCCGCGCTCGCTGGTCTGGTTCTCGCCGATGAGCTCCACCCCGGCCTCGTCGAGAGCCTGGACAACCTTCATCAGCGTATCGACCACACCCCTGACCACGCCGTCACTCGCTTCCATGCGCTGGATTGTCGGAAGCGAAACGCCGGCACGCTCGGCGAGTGTCTTCTGATCGATGCCGGCCAGCGCCCTCGCGGCGCGCATCTGCGCGGCAGTGATCATCGGTCGGAACCCCCGTCTGAGTCTGCGGAGACGACGTGTAATACAATCATAGTGATGTTTCAACCATCATAAAGCATACATGAAACATGATCTCTCCACAAAGCCGGATGGCGGGATACGGGATGAGCATGCTACGCTACCGCCTTGGCTCTTACTGGCGGGGAAATATCAGTTGAAGATTTTCAGGACCTTGACGACGTCGGCAGCCTTGCTGTCGGCGGTTTTTCTGCTGGCAGGCTGCGGACACGGGCTGATCAACCGGCTGATTTGAATGTCGCTCCGGATCGTCAGTCTTCGGGCTCGTTGCCATCGGCCACCGCCTTGTTCCGCTGCAGCATTCGCGCCGCCAGCCAGCACAGCGTCGCCCAGGTGAAGCCGGCGCACCATCCCGCCAGCACGTCGGAAGGCCAGTGGACGCCGAGATAGACGCGGCTGACGCCGACCAGCAGCGTTACTAGCACCGCCAGGCTGAGGACATAGATTTTCGTCGTTCGTCCCGGCAGGAAGCGCGCTGCCAGCGAGCCCAGCGTGAGATAGGTCACCGCCGACAGCATGGCGTGGCCGCTGGGAAACGACAGCGACGTCTCGTTGGCCAGGTGCGAGACAAGATCGGGGCGCGGCCGGTCGATGCCGGCCTTGAGCAAGGTCGACAGCAGCTGCCCGCCAGCCACCGCGACAAAGATCAGCAGCGCCGTCCTCGGCCTGCGGATCAGCAGGAGGTAGACGATCACCGCCGTTACGATCAGCACCAGCACGCTGGAGCTGCCGAGGCTGGTGATGTCGCGCATCGCGCCTTCCAGCCATGCCGGGCCGACGGGAACATCCGGCTGACCCACTTTTCGGAAAGCGAGCAGGATCTCAGTATCGAAAGCGTGCGGCGTGGTGGCCCGCGCCACCTCCATCAGTTCCTCGAAGCCCCACAGCCCGGCGGCTATCACCAGCCCGGCCAGCAGCACCGGAAATTCAAGCCAGTTGGTGAACGCACGCGGAGTCTTCATCGGATTACAGTCGCCCCTGCAGGTAAGGCCCGAGCGAGATCAGCACCACCGCCGCGATGGCCAGCACGATGCCGGTCGCCTGCAAGGCATTGACGCGTTCGCCGAAGAACACCAGCGCCACCACATTGACCGCCACCAGCTGGATCACCGCCGACAGGCTGAACGACACCGACATGCCGAACTCACGAACCAGCCGCAGCATCATCAGATTGCCCGCCGTATAGAGCGCCAGTGTCAGCACGATCTTGCCAAGGCTTGGCGCCAGCCCCCATTGCTTGGCCGCGATGGCCGCCAGCAGGAAGATCACCGTCGAAATGACGAGCTGCGCCAGTCCCCAGAAACTCACTTTTGTGCCTCGCTGTCCTTTGTGGCAGCTCTTGTTTCGCAAGCGTGGCGGCACGTCAAGCAGACTGCGGCGGAACAGGCCACGGCCGAGGTGCTGACTGAATGGCAGCGTGATCGCGGTCTGACTGCCACGCTCGGTCGGATTCGTGCAAACCCAGGCAGCTGCGCTCAAGCATTGGAAAAGAATGGACTTTTAAACATGGCGTCCTACGTCTTCTGGAGGAGACTGCGATGCCAAAGTCCGTCTATGCCCGTGGCCTGCTGAAACCCGACGACATCGCCAGGCTGCAACGCGTGTTCGACGAAGCCTGCCGCAGGCGCGACGTGCATCCCGATTCCGCGGATGCGCGGGAGATCGCGCTGAACCTGCTTGCGCTGCACAATGCCGGCATGGTCGAGGAAGATATGCTTATGGAAACCGTGGGTTTCCGCCGGTTGGAGCCGAAATCAGCCTGAGGCCTGCAAGGCGGCCTGGAGCAATTCCAGAAAAGTGTGAAGCGGTTTCCGTCCGGAATTGGGTAAAAAACAAAGCCCTCTAGCCGGCGCGCTGCACGACGGCCACATTCATCTCTGCCCTCAGCCTGAAGCCGATGGACTCGTACAACCGGACCGCGCCGGCATTGCTGGCATAGGCATGCAGGTAGGGAACTTCGCCGCGCGCAAAAATTCGGTTGGCCACGAACACCGACAGCAGCCGGCCGAGGCCGCTGCCGCGAAATTCGGGATGCGAGCAGACGCCGCTGAGTTCGCTGTAGCCGGGCTGCTTCATGCGCTCGCCGGCCATCGCCGCCAGCCGGCCGCCGATCTTCACGCCCCAGAACTCGCCGAGGCTCAGCGCCTTGAGCGTGAACGGGCCGGGCTTGGTCAGTGACGCCAAAGCAAGCATCTCGGCCGCGTCGTCCTGCGTCAGCTGCTGCACACGCTCGTCCGACACGGAAGGCAATGGCGCCTCGGCAACCATCTGAACGCCGAAGGCGGTCACGGTCGCGGTCAGTTCCGGCGGCAAGGCAATGGGGTCCGCCTGGAGCATGAACACGCTCTCACCTGCAGGAATGAGGCTTGCGAGCGCCTGCAGGCTCTCAGCGCCGTCTGCCCCGGAAGCCGCGAAGGGGACGATTGAGGAGGGATAGCGCCTGGCGAGCCTGTCGCCATACGCAAAGATCCGATGCCGCGTGTCGAGCGCGCTCCAGACCGGACGATCGAGGACATGGCTCATGGCGCAGCATCCTGTTTCACACGACGGTCGAGCGGGGCCGCGGCCAGGCCGTCCTCTATTGCCGAGAGTTGTTCGAGAAGCGGCCCTGCAAGGCCTTTGCACAAGTCGGCAACGGCGTTCTCGATGCGCGGCCAAACGTCCCTCTTCGCCTTATCGACCAGGCGCTGGCCCTTCGCGGTCAGCGAGATCATCCTGCGGCGCTGGTCGTCGTTCGATGGCGCGGCCTCGACCAGCCCCAACTCGGCCAGCAGCGCCACGCTGCGCGTCACCCCCGGCTGGGTGATCCCCAGTGACTGCGCCAGCTCGCCGACAGGCAGCGGCCCGAGCCGGTCCAGCGCGGCCAGCAGAGGATACTGGCTGGACTGCACCGGCACCTCCAGCCCATCGAGCATGCGCTGCGTATCGGCCTGCAACTGCTCGCCGATACGCTTCAGCCTGCTGCCGAGGGTGAGATAGCCAAGGGATCGAATGATGTCTTCCATGGTCGGTTTGTCCAATTTTGATAACATGTTATATAACAAGACATGAAGTGGATTCAAGCGCCTGCGTTGGGAGATTGGCCGCAAGCTCTCAGCTTCGTCATCCCACGGGCGAAGCAGCCGCGCAGCGGCGTCGCGAAGACCCGAGAATGACGAAGGGACAGGGCGCTTCGGCTAACCGCCAAAATATACGATCCCGCCATGCAGATGTGTCGGACCAAGCGCACCGCAGCGTCTACAACCCCTTGGCGATCTGACGGGCAATCGCTTCGGCCTGCAGGCCGGCGCTGTGAAAATAGCTGGTCAGGCTTGGCCGCATGCCGATGAACCACAGGCCGGGCTGGCCGCTCGGGGTGCCGCCATTGGCCTTCGGCACGCCCTTGGCGTCGAGCACGCCGAGATCGCCCAGCATGGCCTCCAGGCCGGTGCGATAGCCGGTTGCCGCGATCACCACATCCGGCTCGAGCACCGTGCCGTCGTTCAGCCGCACGCCGGCGCCTTCGAAAGCCGCCACCGGCGCCACCACCGAAATCCGTCCGGCCTTCAGCGCTGCGACGGCGCCGTCGTCGACGGCGATAGCGATCTGCTCGACGCCGAGCCGGCTGGCGCCGCCTTTCGGCGCCGGCGGCAGGCCGAAGCGGGCGAGGTCGCCGAACACCAGCCGCTGCGTCGCGGCAATCGCGGCATCGGCAATCCACGTCGGCAGCATCGCCATGAAACCGCCGAAGCGCGCCACGGCGACCTTGCCGATCCGTTTCGGCATCAGCGACGGACCCTGCCTGGCTGACAAGCAGATGGCCTTGGTGTCGGCGCGGGCGAGGTGGTTGAGCACGTCGAAGCCGGAATTTCCGGCTCCGACCACCAGCACGCTTTTGCCCACATAGTCCTGTGCTGTGCCGAAATCGGCGGCGTGGACAAGTTTGCCGGTGAAAGTCGCCTTGCCTTGCCAGTCCGGCGTCCATGGCAAGCGGTCGCGGCCGGTGGCGACGATGACATTGCGGGCGCTCAGCGTTTCCCGGCCCGTATGGACGAGCCAGCCATTGCCTCTGCGTTCGATCCGCTCGACGGCGGTGCCGAATTCGACCCTTATGCCGCGCGCGCGGGCAAAATCCTCGAGATAACCGACGATGGCATCCTTGTTCGGAAAGGCGGCGGTGCGTGGCGGATAGGCAAGGCCGGGCAGGGCCGATAGCGCGCGATGCGTGTTGAGGGTCAGCTTCTCGTGCCGCCGTCGCCACGGTTCGGCGATCCGCGGCTCCTTTTCAAGCACGACGACCCGCACGCCGCGCCGGCCAAGCGCGTCGGCGGCCGCCAGCCCCGCCGCTCCGGCGCCGATGACGATAACCGTATAGTCGGGTCCTTTCGGCCCCAGGACGATAGGCATCGTTTCGCTTGTCGTAGCCGCCATTCGGTCGAGATTTCCTTTCAGGTGCGCCATGGGGACCCGTCCTATATGGCACGTCCCATATGGCACAGGGGCGATATGATCGATAATGAGGTCGCGTCAATGCGACTGATTCGAGGCCTTGGGGGCAAGCCTCTGTTTATCATCGGCACGCGGAAGCTCGACCATGCCCTCCTTGCGCATCTTTCTCGACAGACTGCTGGAGGGCGCCGCAGCCAAGGTGCCGCGCCAGGATTTTTCGCATGTCGAGCGGCTGGCGCTTGTCCGCCAGCACGGCGACTTCTCGCTGGCCTATTCGACCGCCGTGCAGCAAAAACTGTCCTATTTCGGCGACGCCGACGGCTACATCGCCTTCGGCACCAAGATGAAGCACCATTTCGCGCTCGGTGACCCGGCCGCCCATCCGGCCGATCGGCCCGACTATATCAGGCGCTTTGTCGAAGCCGCCGACAGCCCGTGGTTCGTGCAGATCGGCGAACCGACGGCGCGCGTTCTGGCAGGGCTCGGCTACCAGGTCAACCGCCTCGGCGTCGACACGCGGCTGGAGCTGCCGGCTCACGATTTTTCCGGCAAGCGCAACGAAACCGTGCGCTATTCCGAACGCTGGCTCTTGAAGAAGGGGTTTTCCTTTGGCGAAGGAGCGGTCTATCTCGACGAGGTCCAGCGCCTGTCACAGAACTGGCGGGCCGACCGCATCGTCAAGCGCTGGGAGATGGCGTTCCTCAACCGCCCCTTTGCCGATCATCTCGGCATCGATATGCGCCGTTTCGTGCTCTACAGCCCGGAAGGCGAGCTCGTCGCTCTGCTCGATTTCGATCCGATGTTCCGGGATGGCAAGGTGATCGGCTATACCACCTCGTTCAAGCGCAAGCACATCGATGCCTCGCCGCATGCCGAAATCGGGCTGACCAAATTCGCCGTCGACCGGTTTCGCAATGAGGGCATTTCGGTCGTCACGCTCGGCCTGTCGCCGATGCTCGATGTCGGAGCCAACAGCTTTGCCGAATCGAGCTTCTGGCGCAACGCCTTCGAGCGGGCCTATGAGTCGCCCTGGGTCAACCGCAGCAAGTTCAACCTCAAGGGCCAGGCGGCGTTCAAGCGCCGCTTCCATGGCGTCGAAGAACCGACCTACATCGCCTTCCGCGAGGGCAGGCTGATCGAGATGCTGGGGTTGCTGCGCCTCATCAAGGCGATCTAGCAAGAAGCGTGGCGGCCAACGTGGCCAATTTGCCCCCAGCAAAACTGTTGATTTGACCGGCGCACGGGCGATCGCCTATTTGCATGTCGCTCAAAAGTGGTCCCGATTTGAGCAAACGACATGCATAAAAACAAAGACCTAATGCGCGTCGCCTGAGTCCGTTCAAACGCGACGCGCTTTAGAGCGGCAGGGTCAGTTGCGCAGCCGGTAGCCGGTGCGGAAGATCCAGGCGACGATGGCGATGCAGATGGCGAGGAACACCATCGTCATGCCCAGGCTGACGGCGACCGAGACATCGGACTTGCCGTAAAAGCTCCAGCGGAAACCGCTGATCAGGTAGACGACCGGGTTGAACAGCGTCACCGTGCGCCAGGTCTCGGGCAGCATGTTGATCGAATAGAAGCTGCCGCCGAGGAAGGTCAGCGGCGTGATGATCAACAGCGGCACCAGCTGCAATTGCTCGAAGCTTTTCGCCCATATGCCGATGATGAAGCCGAACAGGCTGAAGGTCACCGCCGTCAAGACAAGGAAGGCCAGCATCCAGAACGGATGCTGGATGGTGAGCGGCACGAACAGCGAGGCCGTCGCCAGGATGATCAGGCCGAGGATGATCGACTTGGTCGCGGCGCCGCCGACATAGGCGATGACGATCTCCAGATACGACACCGGCGCCGACAAGAGCTCGTAGATGGAGCCGACGAATTTCGGGAAATAGATGGCAAAGGAGGCGTTGGAGATCGACTGCGTCAACAGCGACAGCATGATCAGGCCGGGCACGATGAAGGCGCCGTAGCTGATGCCGTCGATCTCGGTGATGCGCGAGCCGATGGCCGAGCCGAAGACGACGAAATAAAGCGATGTCGAGATCACCGGCGAGACGATGCTCTGCAGCACGGTGCGGAACGCACGCGCCATCTCGACCCGGTAGATCGCCCATACTGCTCGCCAATTCATGGCTCTTGCCTCAACAGATTGACGAAGATCTCCTCGAGCGAGCTGTTTTGCGTGTCCATGTCGCGGAACTGGATGCCGGCCGTCTCGAGTTCGCGCAGCAGCGATGCGACGCCGGGGCGTTCGCTCTGGTTGTCATAGGTGTAGGTCAGCTGTGTGCCATCGCCCGACAGCTCCAAGGCGTAGTGCGAGAATGCATCGGGAATGGCGGTGAGCGGGTTGCGCAATTCGACGATCAGGCGCTTGCGGCCGAGCTTGCGCATCAGTTCGGCCTTGCCCTCCACCAGGATGATCTCGCCGCGGTTGATGACACCGACACGGTCGGCCATCGCCTCGGCCTCTTCGATATAGTGCGTGGTGAGGATGATGGTGACGCCATCGTCGCGCAGCCGCCGCACCATCGCCCACATGTCCTGGCGCAGTTCGACGTCGACGCCGGCCGTGGGTTCGTCGAGGAACAGGATGCGCGGCTCATGTGACAGCGCCTTTGCAATCATCAGCCGCCGCTTCATGCCGCCCGACAGCGTGATCGCCTTGGCGTCCTTCTTGTCCCACAACGACAGGTCGCGCAGCACCTTTTCGACGAAGCCCGGATTGGGCGCCTTGCCAAACAGGCCGCGGCTGTAGGTTACGGTTGCCCAGACGCTCTCGAACGCGTCGATGGTCAGCTCCTGCGGCACCAGCCCGATCAGGCTGCGCGCGGCGCGGTAGTCTCGGTTGATGTCGTGGCCGTCGACGGTCACCGTTCCCGACGAACGGTTGACGATGCCGCAGACGATCGAGATGAGCGTCGTCTTGCCGGCGCCGTTCGGCCCCAGCAGCGCGAAAATCTCGCCGCGTTCGATGTCGAGGTTGATTTCCTTCAGCGCCTTGAAGCCGGTGGCGTAGGTCTTGGTGACCCCGGAAATCGAAATGATGGAAGGCAAATTAGTGGAAGACATGAGGCCGAAAACGACTGTTTGAAAGAGGCGGGGATTATTATTGCGCTGAATGTCGGTGCGCACGGCGCGAAGTCAATGCCGCTGCTGACAATTGTGAACAAACGTTCCCCTTTTGCCGTTTCGTCATGGGGGTATCGGGGCACTGACGGATTGATCCCATCTGCTGCGACAACGCGCCCCGCGTGACGCCAAGCCGCTTTGACCGGACCGCATCCGCCGCCTATTCTGCGCTAACAACAGCAGCCGGAGCCCGCATGGACCCGCTCATCCTGTCGCGAATGCAGTTCGGGGCGAATATCTCGTTCCACATCCTGTTTCCGACCATCACGATTGCGCTTGGCTGGGTGCTGCTGTTCTTCAAGCTCCGCTACAACGCCACCAATGATTCCGCCTGGATGCGCGCCTATTTCACCTGGGTGAAAGTGTTCGCGCTGTCCTTCGCCATGGGCGTGGTCTCCGGCGTCACCATGAGCTTCCAGTTCGGCACCAACTGGCCGGGCTATATGGAAAAGGTCGGCAACATCGCCGGGCCGCTGCTTGCCTACGAGATCCTCACCGCCTTCTTCCTCGAAGCGGCCTTCCTCGGCATCATGCTGTTCGGCTTCCGCCGCGTCTCCAACCGCGTCCACACGCTGGCGACGGTATTGGTCGCCGGCGGCACCACGCTGTCGGCCTTCTGGATCATCGCGCTGAACTCCTGGATGCAGACGCCGGCCGGCTTCGAGATGATCGACGGCAAGGCGCATCCCGTCGACTGGTGGGCGATCGTCTTCAACCCGTCCATGCCCTACCGTCTGACGCATATGCTGCTTGCCTCCGGCCTGACGGTGTCGTTCCTGATCGCCGGCTTGTCGGCGCTGCGCTACCTCACCGGCGACCGGTCGGAATCGATGTGGAAGGCGCTGCGCACCGGCGTCTTCACCGCCGCCATCCTAATCCCGATCCAGATCTTCGCCGGCGACCAGCACGGGCTGAACACGCTGGAGCACCAGCCGCAGAAGATCGCCGCCATGGAGGCGAACTGGAACACCGGCCCCAACGTGCCGCTGGTGCTGTTTGCGCTGCCCGACGAGGCGGCGAAGGAAAACAAATTCGAGATCGCCATTCCCGACGGCGCCAGCCTGGTGCTGCGCCACGCCACCAGCGGTATCGTGCCGGGGCTCAACGACTATCCCGGCCTGCACCCGCCGGTGTTCCCAGTGTTCTGGGGCTTCCGCATCATGGTCGGCACCGGCATTTTGATGCTCATCGTCTCGTGGTCGGCGACCTTCTTCCTCAAGCGCCGCCACAGCCTGCCGAGGCCGCTGGCCATGCTGATGGTGCCGATGGCGCTGTCGGGCTGGCTGGCGACGCTGGCCGGCTGGTACACCACCGAAATCGGCCGCCAGCCCTGGCTGGTCACCGGCGTGCTGAAAACCGCCGACGCTATCGGCCCGGTCGCCGGCAGCCATGTCGCGCTGACGCTCGCCATCTATCTCCTCCTCTATGTGCTGCTGCTGATCGCCTATCTTGGCGTGCTGGTGCACCTGGCGCTGAAGGCCGCCAAGGACGGCGATACCTCGCCGCTGCCGGGCGTCATGAAGACGGCGATGTCGCAACCGGCCGCAGCGGAGTGAGGAATGGTCCGCGTAGCGGACGAAAAGCCAACGATTTGGCTTTTCGAATGACGAACGCCCGGAGCAATAGCGAAGGGCAGAACCGTTGATGAGAGGGATGACAGACCGATGAGCTTCGACTGGCCAACCGCGCTGCCCCTGATCTTCGCCGGCCTGATGGGCCTCGCCATCCTGATCTACGTCATTCTCGACGGTTTCGATCTCGGCATCGGCATCCTGTTCTCGGTCGCCGAAGATGCCGAGCAGGACACCATGATCGCGGCAATAGGCCCGTTCTGGGATGCCAACGAGACCTGGCTGGTGCTGGCCGTCGGCCTGCTCCTGGTCGCCTTTCCGCTGGCGCATGGCGTCATCCTCACCGCGCTCTACATTCCGGTCTTCGTGCTTTTGGTTGGCCTCATCCTGCGCGGCGTCGCCTTCGATTTCCGCGCCAAGGTGCCCGCCGGCAAGAAGCACCGCTGGAACCGCATTTTCTTCCTCGGTTCCGTCATCGCCTCGCTGGCGCAAGGCTATATGCTCGGCGTCTATGTGCTTGGCCTCGATGTCGGTTTTGGCGGCATCGCTTTCGGGGCGCTGGTGGCGCTCTGCCTGTCGGCGGCCTATGCAGCGATGGGCGCGGCCTGGGTCATCTACAAGACCGAGGGCGAATTGCAGAGGAAGGCGGTGGCCTGGCTGCGCACGGCCCTGGTGCTGACCGCGCTCGGCATGGCGGCGGTGTCGCTGGCGACCCCATTTGCCAGTCCGCGCATCTTCGCCAAATGGTTCGTCTGGCCCGAAATGCTCTATCTGTCGCCGCTGCCGATCCTGTCGGCGCTGCTGTTCCTGTGGCTGTGGCGGCAGACCTTCCACCTGCCCAAGCCCGACGATCGCCACGCGCTGCGGCCGTTCCTGACGCTCGCCGCCATCTTCGCGCTCGGCTTTGCCGGGCTTGCCTGGTCGTTCTACCCCTTCGTGGTGCCCGAGAGGCTGACCATCTGGCAGGCGGCGTCGGCGACGGAAAGCCTGGCCATCATCCTCGCCGGCACGGTGGTCGTGCTGCCGGTGATCATCTTCTATTCGTTCTATGCGTATCGGGTGTTTGGGGGCAAGGCGACGGATCTGACGTATGATTGAAGGGCTCTCTAATCGCGGTTTGCGCGAGGCACCCCCCTCTGGCCTGCCGGCCATCTCCCCCTCAAGGGGGGAGATCAGCTCCTCACTGCGGCCTTCGCCAACCTTGCAAGATGAGCACCGTCAGCGACGCTGCCAATCTCCCCGCATGAGGGGGAGATGCCCGGAAGGGCAGAGGGGGGTGCTGTCCCGCTGGCGTCTCAGGTAGGGCGTCGCCGCTCTCTGCGTCCGGCCAAGTCCTATCGCCCCTCAGCTCTTCCCCGCCAGCACCAGCACCGGTTTCTCGCTGTACAACCCCGGGAACAGCGACTTCAAATTCGCCACCTTGGGCAGGTCGTTGTAGACGATGTAGGGGTAGGTCGGGTTCAGCGTCAAAAAGTCCTGGTGATATTCCTCGGCCGGATAGAAGGTTTTGCCCGTCTCCAGCGTGGTGACGATGGGCTTGGCAAACACCTTCGCCTGGTCGAGCTGGGCGATGTAGCTCTGGGCGATCTTCTGCTGCGCATCGTTCTCGGCAAAGATGGTCGAGCGGTACTGGGTGCCCGAGTCGGGGCCCTGGAAGTTCAACTGCGTCGGGTTGTGGGCGACCGAGAAATAGACCTGCAGCAGCTGGCCGTAGGTCACCTTGGACGGATCGTAGGTGATCTCGACCGATTCGGCGTGGCCGGTGCGGCCGCTGCCCACCGTTTCGTAGACGGCGTCATCCTTGGCGCCGCCGGTGTAGCCGGAGACGGCCTTGGTCACGCCCTTGACGTGCTGGAACACGCCCTGCACGCCCCAGAAGCAGCCGCCGGCGAAGATAGCCTTCTCGCTGCCGCTGGCGGCCTTCTCGTCCACTGCCGGCGGCGGGATCACCACCGCGTCCTCGGCCGAACGCGCCGGGCTCTGCCAGAAGGCAGCCGCCGCGGCGGCGACGATGAGCGCGGCAAGCGCGCTCTTGAAGATCGGCGTTCTCGTCCTTGCAATGCCGGTCATGTCTGATCTCCTTGATGGTGGCGAAGACTATACGACAGAACGTCCCGCCTGGTTTCTCAAATTGCCGTGCGCCGGCCCGGCCATTGTGCGGCCGGGCCATGGGACCAAGCCTTATTGCGCGGGCGCCATGGCGTCCGCCGGCTTCATCGCATCCGTTGCGGGCTTCATCGCATCAACCGGCTTCATGGCGTCGGTGGCGGGTTTCATTGCATTCGTCGCCATTGGGTCGGCGGGCTTCATGGCACCGGTCGCCGGCGCCATGGCATCGGTCACGGGCTTCATCGCATCGGTGGCCATCGCCGGCTTCATGGCGTTGGTCGCTTCGTCGGCACGGGCGCCGGCGGCGAAGCCGGTCATCGAAAGCGCAAGGGCGAGCGCGGTCAGGGTCTTGGTCATGATGGTATTTCCTCCTTGAAGAGGGCGCGCGGATGCGAGCCCGGTTATGCCGCGCTAGCGGCGTTGCGTAGAAAAAGAATCAGTCGGCGGCTGCAGCCAGGATCGGCCCACCACCCGGCGACTGCACCAGCACCGCGGTGCTCAGCCCGCCGCTTGCCGCCGGCAGCGGCAGCGTGGTGGCGTCGCCGCTCCAGCTGCCGAGTTTCTCCAGCGAGTGCACGACATTGGCATGCGGCAGCGTGCGGCCGGTGTTCTCGCCGCGCGCCACCGGCACTTCGACGACGCCCTTGTTGTAGCGGACCAGCCAGACATCGGCGCGGCCGGCCGGCGCGGAACCGGCGCCGATGCTGATCTTGCCGCCGTCGAGCGACAGCGTCGGCCCGTTCGTGTGACCGCTCGCGGAAATCAGCTGCTCGATCTCGCCTGATGCCGCGCCCACCGCATCGGCACCGCCATTGACCACCACCTGCGGCGTGAACGGGCCGGAGCGGCCGAGCGACGGCTCATAGCGCACCTGGCGCTGGGTAAATTCCTCGCGGCCGAAAATGTCCTTCCAGCCGAGATAGTCCCAGTAGGTGACGTTGAACGACAGCGCCAGAACGCCCGGCTGGTCCTTGACCTTGATCAGGTTGGCATTGGCCGGCGGGCAAGACGAACAGCCCTGGCTGGTGAACAATTCGACCACGGTGAGCGGCTGGGCGAAGGCGGCGCCGCCAAGCATCATCAGCGCCGCGCCTGCGGCAACCAGCATGCCGGCGCGTTTTGGGTTAAGTCCAGTCATCGGGGGTCTCCGTTGCGGCGGGTTCATCCCACACTTCGTCGCTGCCCGAGGCTTCGTTACATGGTTCACCGCTTCGTGATTGGGGGCGGACGCGTCGTTGCCTTCTCCCCTTATGGGACTGTTGCAAAATTGGGTGGATGTGATTCCCTGTTGAAACGGGGATTTTGCGATGACGACAAAGCCGAGCGGTCAGTTCAGTTTTGTAGAGGCTCTGCTGCCGCAGGGTCTTGGTCGGAGCGGACGACTGGACCGGCTGTCGTCGCTGGTGAAGTGGTATCGCTTCGAGAAGATCCTGGCGCGGCTGCGCTCGCCAACTGGGGCGGGGCGGCCTGCGTACAATTCGCTGGTGATGTTCAAGGCGCTTCTGCTGCAATCCTTGTATGGGCTGTCGGACAACGAACTGGAGGGAGGCGCTCGCCGATCGGCTGTCGTTCCGCCGCTTCGTTGGACTGACGCTCGAGGAGACGGTGCCCGACCACACCACGCTCAACCGCTTTCGCAATCTTCTCGTGGAGGCCGGGCTTCTGGAGAAGCTGTTTGGCGAACGGGACCATCAACTGGACAAGGCCGGGCTGATCCTGCGGCGCGGCACGATGCTCGATGCCACGGTGATCGAGACGGCGGCGGCACGGCCGCCCAGTGGGGCCGCGCACGAAGCGGGCGATGCCGGCGATCCCGATGCCGGCTTTACACGCCGGCAGGGCAAGCCTGGCTCCTCCTACGGCTACAAGGCCCATGTCGGCGTCGACCAGGGTTCTGGTCTGATCCGCCGGGTGAGGACGACAGCAGCCAACGTCAACGACACGGTCGAGGCGGATCATCTGATCTGTGGCGACGAAGGCGCGGTGCTGGCGGATGCGGCCTATCACACCAAGGCGCGCGAGCTGTCGCTGAGGCAGCGCGGGATCAAGCCGCGGCTGATGCGGCGGGCCAACAAGCATCATCCGCGCCTGCCGGCGCGCCTGAAGCAGTTCAACCAACTGATCGCCCGGCAACGTTTTGCCGTCGAGACGACCTTCGCCACCTTGAAGAACCGCATGCGACTTTGCGCCATCCGCTATCGCGGTCTGGCCAAGGCGGCAGGACAGGTTCTCATCGCCGCCATGGCCTTCAACATGCGTCGCTGGGTGACGCTGGCGACATGATCTAGGGTCGCACTGCGCCCGAAATCCGCCGAATACGCCAACTCCTACCCCATCTGGCCACAAACCAGCGCCGGAAACCACCTCGCATTGCCCTTGCCGTCTCTCTCCACGCCCAAAGCCTATAACGCAACGGGCCCCTTGTGGGAGAAGGTGGATCGGCGCGAAGCGCCGAGACGGACGAGGGGTGTTCCAGCGGAGTGAGACGTTGGTTAATCTAACGTCATGCCACATCAGCCCGTCGCTCCTGCCAAACGAAACTTTGCCCGTTCGCTCCGACGTGAAATGACGGAGGCGGAAGACAAACTGTGGCACGAACTACGTGACCGCAGGCTCGATCGGATCAAATTTCGGCGCCAAGTTCCTGTTGGAAAATACGTCGCCGATTTCGCTTGTCTTGAATCACTCCTCATCATCGAGATCGATGGGAGTCAGCATGCGGACTCAGAGTCAGACCAGGCCCGTAGAACGGAACTGGAGGCGAGAGGCTTTCGTGTGTTGCGCTTTTGGAACGACGATGTCCTGAAAGACATGGACAGCGTCTGCACCACGATAATCGCTTATGTAAGGGATGTCAGTTTGCAGCCATGGCGGTGAAAGAACGCCGGCGTCAAGCTGGAACACCCCTCATCCGTCTCGGCGCTGCGCGCCGATCCATCTTCTCCCACAAGGGGACTGTTGCAAAATTGGGTGGATGTGATTCCCTGTTTTTGAAACGGGGATTTTGCGATGACGACAAAGCCGAGCGGTCAGTTCAGTTTTGTAGAGGCTCTGCTGCCGCAGGGTCTTGGTCGGAGCGGACGACTGGACCGGCTGTCGTCGCTGGTGAAGTGGTATCGCTTCGAGAAGATCCTGGCGCGGCTGCGCTCGCCAACTGGGGCGGGGCGGCCTGCGTACAATTCGCTGGTGATGTTCAAGGCGCTTCTGCTGCAATCCTTGTATGGGCTGTCGGACAACGAACTGGAGGGAGGCGCTCGCCGATCGGCTGTCGTTCCGCCGCTTCGTTGGACTGACGCTCGAGGAGACGGTGCCCGACCACACCACGCTCAACCGCTTTCGCAATCTTCTCGTGGAGGCCGGGCTTCTGGAGAAGCTGTTTGGCGAACGGGACCATCAACTGGACAAGGCCGGGCTGATCCTGCGGCGCGGCACGATGCTCGATGCCACGGTGATCGAGACGGCGGCGGCACGGCCGCCCAGTGGGGCCGCGCACGAAGCGGGCGATGCCGGCGATCCCGATGCCGGCTTTACACGCCGGCAGGGCAAGCCTGGCTCCTCCTACGGCTACAAGGCCCATGTCGGCGTCGACCAGGGTTCTGGTCTGATCCGCCGGGTGAGGACGACAGCAGCCAACGTCAACGACACGGTCGAGGCGGATCATCTGATCTGTGGCGACGAAGGCGCGGTGCTGGCGGATGCGGCCTATCACACCAAGGCGCGCGAGCTGTCGCTGAGGCAGCGCGGGATCAAGCCGCGGCTGATGCGGCGGGCCAACAAGCATCATCCGCGCCTGCCGGCGCGCCTGAAGCAGTTCAACCAACTGATCGCCCGGCAACGTTTTGCCGTCGAGACGACCTTCGCCACCTTGAAGAACCGCATGCGACTTTGCGCCATCCGCTATCGCGGTCTGGCCAAGGCGGCAGGACAGGTTCTCATCGCCGCCATGGCCTTCAACATGCGTCGCTGGGTGACGCTGGCGACCTGATCTAGGGTCGCACTGCGCCCGAAATCCGCCGAATACGCCAACTCCTACCCCATCTGGCCACAAACCAGCGCCGGAAACCACCTCGCATTGCCCTTGCCGTCTCTCTCCACGCCCAAAGCCTATAACGCAACGGGCCCACAAGGGGAGAAGGCAAGGGCACCGCCACCCCGCTTGCCCCTGCAACCCGCCCCTGCTAAAGCCGCCCCATCATGAGCACGCCTCTCGACCACATCCGCAATTTCTCCATCGTCGCCCATATCGACCATGGCAAATCCACGCTTGCCGACCGGCTGATCCAGTCCACCGGCGGGCTGGAGCTGCGCGACATGAAGGAGCAGGTGCTGGACTCGATGGACATCGAGCGCGAGCGCGGCATCACCATCAAGGCGCAGACGGTGCGGCTGAAATACCGCGCCAACAATGGCGAGGACTATATCCTCAACCTGATCGACACGCCCGGCCATGTCGACTTCGCCTATGAAGTGTCGCGCTCGCTCGCCGCCTGCGAAGGCTCGCTGCTGGTCGTCGACGCCTCGCAGGGTGTCGAGGCGCAGACGCTGGCCAATGTCTACCAGGCCATCGACAACAATCACGAGATCGTCGTGGTGCTGAACAAGGTCGATCTGCCGGCCGCCGAGCCCGAGCGCATCCGCGAGCAGGTCGAGGAAGTCATCGGCATCGACGCCTCCAACGCCGTGCTGATCTCGGCCAAGACCGGCCTCGGCATTCCCGATGTGCTGGAGGCCATCGTCCACCAATTGCCGCCGCCGCGCGAAGGCGATGCGTCAGCACCGCTGAAAGCCATGCTGGTCGACAGCTGGTACGACGCTTATCTCGGCGTCATCGTGCTGGTGCGCATCATCGACGGCGTGCTGAAGAAGGGCGCGACCATCCGCATGATGGGCACCGGCGCAAAACATCTGGTCGAGCGCACCGGCGTGTTCACGCCGGCCCGCATCAATGTCGACGAGCTCGGCCCCGGCGAGTTCGGCTTCTTCACCGGCTCGATCAAGGAAGTGGCCGACACCCGCGTCGGCGACACCATCACCGAGGACAAGCGCCAGACCGCGCATGCGCTACCCGGCTTCAAGCCGGCGCAGCCGGTGGTGTTCTGCGGCCTGTTCCCGGTCGACGCCGCTGATTTCGAGGATCTGCGCGCCGCTGTCGGCAAACTGCGCCTCAACGACGCCTCCTTCTCCTATGAAATGGAAACCAGTGCGGCGCTCGGCTTCGGCTATCGCTGCGGCTTCCTTGGCCTCTTACATCTCGAAATCATCCAGGAGCGGCTGGAGCGCGAGTTCAACCTCGACCTCATCGCCACGGCACCGAGCGTCGTCTACCGGCTGCTGCTGACCGACGGCTCGATGAAGGAGCTGCACAACCCCGCCGACATGCCCGATGTGGTCAAAATCTCGGCCATCGAGGAGCCGTGGATCCGCGCCACCATCCTGACCCCCGACGACTATCTCGGCGGCATCCTGAAGCTTTGCCAGGACCGGCGCGGCATCCAGGCCGACCTGTCCTATGTCGGCAAGCGCGCCATGCTGATCTACGACCTGCCGCTCAACGAAGTGGTTTTCGACTTCTATGATCGCCTAAAGTCGATCTCCAAGGGCTACGCCTCCTTCGACTATCATCTGACCGACTACAAGGAAGGCGATCTGGTGAAGATGTCGATCTTGGTCAATGAGGAGCCGGTCGACGCGCTGTCCATGCTGGTTCACCGCACGGCGGCGGAAAAGCGCGGCCGCCAGATGTGCGAGAAGCTGAAGGAGCTGATCCCGAACCACCTGTTCAAGATCCCGATCCAGGCCGCGATCGGCGGCAAGGTCATCGCCCGCGAAACCATCTCGGCGCTGCGCAAGGACGTGACCGCGAAGTGCTACGGCGGCGACGTGTCCCGCAAGCGCAAGCTGCTCGACAAGCAGAAAGAGGGCAAGAAGCGGATGCGCCAGTTCGGCAAGGTGGATATCCCGCAGGAGGCGTTTATCCAGGCGCTGAAGATGGGTGACTAAACTGAAGCCCCTAAAGCGACGATGCGAAAACCCAAACCGAGTCTTTTGAAAGGCTAAGCTCGGCTAACATACGGCCAGCCCGCCCCGACTCGCTCCTGATAGGTATATAGAGATTTCCGCTATCACCTTTTTCTTTTCGAAGCATTTGCTCGCTGATTAATCTAGACAGTATTTTGTCCAGAACGTTTTGCTTAACGAGTTTCCCGAGCCCTCGGAGCAACGCTTCTTCCTTCCTACCTGCCGAATTCGCGAAGTGGTGGCTACAGACGAGTACCCTTCTATCGAATTGTTTCTCAGCCAGACAGGAATAGCGGCAGGACTCGAAATTCCTTCAAGGACGCCAATGACATTCTTCTCAAAGCGCACATTGGTCACCGCGGCACTCGCTATGATGCACCGCTCTATCACGCTGTTGTCTACTTGAATGCCGGTCACGCGAGCATGAGAAAAGTCGACAATCGACGCGTAGCCGCCATCGATATAAATGCCGCCGAAGTCGATATCTGAAATACCACTTAATAATATGGAACAAAATACGTCCAAAATCATCGTCTTATTGTTCGACTCATAGTTTGCCTTGCAGTAGGTTAGGGCATCTTCAATTAAATTTAATTCCAGAAGTTTACGGCCGCAAATTAACAGGCCACTTTCTCCTAATGGATTTGTCCAAGAAAATGACGACGCACGGTCATCTTTTCTGTCGACGATAAAAACAACGTCGATGGCCCGGAGGCCGTCTAGCAGGTAGGTGTCCACAAATCGCCTCTCCTCGCTGTCCGCTGCCGTGCGCCCGAGGCCCGGGAGCCGTTGAAGAAGGGCGCTTGCTTGCTCAATAGGGGCATGGCCGACGACCCTTTCGAAGGCCGCCTGAATATCGGCTAGAGATATCGGGCCTACATTGGCGCTTTTGGTCCGAGTGGCAGAAGCCACCTCAACAAGAATCCTCTTAATCGTCTCGACATCAAACGATGGGTGAATTTTTGCTTCGCGCTCGCATATGGCATTCAACAAAAGATCCCAAAATCGGATGGGGTCGAGCTCGTCGGTCAAACTGGCGCCCGTGTCCCCCAGGACTCTAAGGAAGAACTCGCAACTCAACGGCTTTCGAGGCAGCCATTCAGGGATATCCTCGGCATATCCATTTAGGCTCATAAACTCAGCAATCTCGTCAAATGTGAATTCGTCTTTCGAGCGTATCAATTGTACGGAAGAAACTCCGAGCCCAAACGCCGAAAAAAGTTCATCATTGCTGTCAAAATAGTGGTCTCGACCGCAGATCAGCACGCCTCCCTTTTGATGAGAAATTAGATCTCGTACACCAGCCAGAGCGTCTGATCGGAGGGATCTTAGAGCGTCTGAGTCATCGCTCCAGAGCTGAACCCCAAGCTCATCAAATCCATCGAGAAGCAGGACAAGCATCCCGCTGGTGTAGGCCTTGAAGAACGCGTCTATACTAGAGTTCAAGCCAACGTCTTTGACATGCCGTTGAATTATCTCGTATCTGTCCTTCAGGCCCCAGCATTTTCTGAGATCTATCGCCAACGGAAATTTCAAGTTCGACCAAGCTTCCGTGGCTAAGGTCTTATAAACATGCTCGATGCATTTACTCTTTCCGGTACCATACTCACCAGTTAGAACAACAACCTTGCCTGATGCGACAAGTTTACTGACGTTTGAGGCGTCAAGCTCACTTCCATTCTCAGCGACGAGGCTAACTACAACGTACTGTTTCGTATCCTTATTGCCCGTCGCCGGATCAATCGCGCTTCCGAATGGGGCATTTCGTCGGATGGCGTCGTATGCATCAAATGGCAGGAACCTAGTCTGAAAATCATCTATGCTTAGGATGTCGATATTGATCTGCTTTCCGGCTGCGAGCATCGCTGGCGTCGGTGTATAAGACGTCACGCACAAGCAGTCAGTAGTAATAAACCCGCTATTGAAATTGACATTTCTGACGTGGACTAGTTTATTAATATCTTCCTGGATTTTCTTTATATCTTTCTTCTCCGTAACCTCTATTGCGACATGGTGTTTTTCATCGATGTGGGCATAGGCATCAATTTGGCGTCCGTGCACGAGATTTGATCGAAATTCTCTCCCCCAAATTGCAGCAGCGGACCGACGAACACTTCCTTCAAGGTCTTTCCAGGTAGCCACTGCGATTCTCCATTTTCGACATAAGTTCCTATCAATCCAGACATTGTCAAATGACTCTGAAACGTATTTATCGCCAAGACGCGAAGGGGCCAGTTCCTCTCCGGTGTTTCGGTTCACTTCCGTCCGTCTCACTCCGTTCGAAATCTGCAACAGTAGGCCCATCATGACCTTCCAGGTCATCGCCTCATTGTCGGCGCGATCGTTGCCTGCGTGTTTGGCGTTTCGGGTGTTGGCCTGTTTAAGGCCAGCAGCGGGCTCGATACCGGCGTCGAGGTTGATGCCTGACGCTGCTGCTCGCCGGCAATGCGGCAGGCCTTGAGGCCAGCGTGCCCTCCTATGTCGGCGGCATCTCGCTGTGGGCGGCGGCGCTCGTCCTGATCGGCGCGTCGAGCACTTTTGCGCTGTGGATGCGGCCCACCGGTGCGCCATCCTGTTTGTCGTGACGGTGGCCATGGTGCTGTGGGGCGCGCCCTGCTGCCGACCTCCGCACCGCTGCCTGCCGCCGGCTGTCCGTTCCTGGTGCTGCCGTTTGCCGGCTGGATCTGGACGTTGCTGAAGTCGCCGAGGTGATTGACGCGATCCGGCCGCTGGCGCCGCATGTGAAGTGGGGCAGTAGGGGGCGTAGGGTATCACGAGGCCGCCCCCTCATCCGGCCGCTTCGCGGCCACCTTCTCCACGCTGGGGAGAAGAGGCGAGCACCAGCGCCGAGCGAGCTCCTCTCCCCTCGGGGAGAGGTCGGATTGCCCCGAATTGCCTTTCGCAATTCGGCTGGCAATCCGGGTGAGGGGGACTTGCCTAGCCGTGGCTCTAGGCCCGGCCCTCGCGGCGTGCGACCCTCGCATCTCCGATTCGGGACCGCCCATCATGCTCCGCCTCACCCTTGCCGCCCTCCTCATCGCCACGCCGGCGCACGCCGCCGACATGGCGTTCTTCGTCAAGAACCTGCGTAGCCAGGCGGTGGCGGTGGAGTTGTTCAGCCGTGACCGCAAGATGTCGTGGCCGGGCGGCGACCAGGTGTTTTTGATCGAGCCCAGCTCGCAGAAATCGGTGCCGATCTCGTGCAATTCAGGCGAAAACATCTGCTACGGCGCCTGGGTGAATGGCAATGATGCGATCTCGGCTGGGGTCGGGCCGGACAATGACCAGCCTTGCGACAATTGCTGCTTCATCTGCGTGGAGAAGACGACCGAGACGATCGATCTGGTTGAGTGAGGGGCGGGGCGCCGAAGCTGCTGATCTCCCCCCTCGTGGGGGAGATGTCCGGCAGGACAGAGGGGGGCGCGAAGGATCGCCAGCGTATGGATCAGCAAGCCTAAAATTGAAATGACGCGGCTGCAGGAATGAGAGGTCGGCGGGACAGCGCCCCCCTCTGCCTTGCCAGGCATCTCCCCCACGAGGGGGGAGATCAGCAGTTCCGCCCTTTCCCAATCCCCCCAAAATCAGTCAGCCGCTCCCCTTCAATGTCAGCCGCCATCATGCGATGCTGATTCCCTCGGCCGGGGGGCCGATTTGCCTCGGGGGTTTCAATGTCTTTCACCATCACGCGCCGCATCTTCGTCGCGCTGTCGCTTGCCGCGATGTTTGCGCCGGCCGCGCACGCCGCCGACATCACCTTCGCCGTCAAGAACAGCCATCCCAACGCCATGCGCCTCGAGCTCTACAGCCAGGACCGCGACTATGTCTGGCCGGGCAACGACAAGGATTTCTATCTCGACGATGGCGAGACCAAGCAGATCCCGGTGTCGTGCGACGAGGGCGAGTCCATCTGCTACGGCGCCTGGGTCGACGGCGACGAGGGAACCTATTGGGGCGTCGGCCCCAACAACAAGGAAAAATGCGAGGATTGCTGCTACACCTGCAATGGCGGCGAGACGGAGGAAATTGAACTGACGCCGTAGGGCGGGCGAAGCTGCTAATCTCCCCCCTCGAGGGGGAGATGTCGCCGAAGGCGACAGAGGGGGTCGCCTCGCGTGAAGCGCTAGCCCTCCATCTGCCGCGCAGGACGTCGAGCCCGGTCGGACCGACCCCCTCTGCCTTGCCAGGCATCTCCCCCTCAAGGGGGGAGATCAGATGTCGCTTCGGCTTTCGCCAATTATCCCAGCAACGCCCTCTGCCGCTTCGGCCCGCCCGCCTTGCGCCAGGAATTGAACCGGTGCGTGGCGGCGGCAAACGAGATCTTCATCTGCTGGGCGACCGAATAGCGCGACTTGCCTTCGTCGAACAGGCGGTAGCAGCACTCGACGCCCTCCTCGGTCAGCTTGCCGTCGGGCGCCTTGTTGTGCGGATTGGCGGGGTCGAATTTTTCGACCTGCTGTTCGACCAGGCCTTTCAGCCGCTGCAAATCGGCCTCGATGCTGGCGATAAGATCGAGGACGGGTTTCGGATCGAAGTGGTCGTGCGGCTTTGCCGTCATCTTGCTCATGCCTTTCGCTTGCGTGTCGCGACAATATAGGTGAACATTTGCCGATAATGAAGGGTGCGCTGCAATTCGGCGCTTCAACATTTCTTGACTGGCGATTGACCGCGGAGACTGCAGCGCCTAGTTTAGAATTGTTCTAAACTGGGGTGGATTTCTCATGCTTTCCCGTGTCTTCGGTTTCGGCCGCCGTCCTTTCGAAACGCTGTCGGAACAGGAGATCCTGGCGCTGGCAATTTCGTCCGAAGAGGATGACGGGCGCATCTACCGCGCCTATGCCGACGGGCTGGCGGACAGTTTTCCGCAATCGGCGAAAGTGTTCGAGGCGATGGCGGAGGAGGAGGACGGCCATCGCGATTCCCTGATCGAGCTTTACCGCAAGCGTTTCGGCGAGCGCATTCCGCTGCTGCGCCGCGAGCACGTGAAAGGCTATTACGAGCGCAAACCCGACTGGCTGGTGCGGCCGCTCGGCATCGAGCATGTGCGGCGCCAAGCCGAAGAGATGGAGCGGCAGGCCTATCGCTTCTATGTCGAAGCGGCCAAGCGCACCGGCGATGCTTCGACGCGGAAACTGCTCGGCGACCTGGCCGCGGCCGAGCAAAGCCATGAGAATTCGGCGCATCGGCTGGAGCAGAAACTTGTGCCTGGCGAGGTGAAGGACGAGGAAGCCAGCGCCGAGCAACGCCAGTTCATCCTGACCTATGTGCAGCCGGGACTGGCCGGGCTGATGGACGGCTCGGTTTCGACATTGGCGCCGATCTTTGCCGCGGCGTTTGCCACGCACGACACCTGGCAGACGCTGCTGGTCGGCCTCGCCGCCTCGATCGGCGCCGGCATTTCGATGGGCTTTACCGAAGTCGCTTCCGACGACGGCAAGCTGTCGGGGCGTGGCTCGCCGATCAAGCGCGGACTGACCGTCGGCATCATGACGACGCTGGGTGGCCTCGGCCACGCGCTGCCTTACATCATCCCGCATTTCTGGACGGCGACGGCGGTGGCGGCCGTCGTGGTGTTCTTCGAATTGTGGGCGATCGCCTTCGTGCAGAACCGCTACATGCAGACGCCGTTCCTGCGCGCAGCGTTTCAGGTGGTGCTGGGCGGGGCGCTGGTGTTTGCGGCCGGGGTGCTGATCGGGAATGCGTGAGCGCCAAGCGCCCCCTCACCCAGCCTCCGCTTCGCTCGGCTGACCTCTCCCCGAGGGGAGAGGAGATTTTCGACGCCTGCGCCAGTCTCTTCTCCCCAGCGGCGAGAAGGTGGCCGCGAAGCGGCCGGATGAGGGGGCCTGGCGCGACGCCGATACCTAGTCACCCGTTCACCGCCCTGCTGTCCGCCGGCGCTTCATCCCTCTCCGTCAGCCCATAGTCCCGCACCACATGCGCAATGCGCAGCCGGTAGCCGGCAAAGATTCCGCCACGGCCGGCCTTTTGCGCCTGCCGGTGCTCTTCCGTGTTGCGCCATGCCTCGACCGCTTCCTCGTCGCGCCAGAAGGACAGCGACAGCACGCGGTTCGGGTCGGCCAAGCTCTGGAAGCGCTCGATCGAGATGAAACCGTCTATGCCGTCGAGCAGCGGCCTGAGTTCCGCGGCGATGCCGAGATAGGCATCGCGCTTTCCCTCAGCCGGTTGCACCTCGAAGATGACAGCGATCATATCTCCTCCTTGACCGCGGTCTGGAACAGGTGCCGCGGTCCATGCGGCCCCGACACCAGCTTCAGGAAGATGCGGTCTTCTTTCAAGATGAACTTTTCGCGGCGGGCGAATTCGTAATTGGCCTTGCCCGCGGGATCCGTGGCAAGCCGGGCGCGATAGGCTTCGTAGGCAGCGAGGCTGTCGATGTTGTAGGCGGCGTAGGCGGTGGTGGCCGAGCCCTCGTGCGGGGCGTAGTAGCCGATCAGATCGGCGCCGCAGCGCGGGATCGCCTGGCCCCAGGCCTTGGCATATTGCTCGAAGGCCGGCTTGCCGAACGGGTCGATCTCATAGCGGATGAAGCAGGTGATGGTCATCGTGATCTCCTTGGGTTTCGCGTGGATAGTTCGAGCGGCGTCGAAACGTTATGCCGCAGTGTCTGCTAAGCAAAAGCGCTGGCGGTCAGGCCTGCCAGAAGGATTTTGCGCATTCGCGGCGCACATCCTCACGGGTCAGGCCGAGATCGCGCAGCAGATGGTCGTCGATCTCCGCGAGATCGAGCCGCTGCAGGTGGCGGTCGTACCAGCGGGCGAGCAGCCGCCGTTGCAGCCAGGTGACGAACGGGAACGGCCGGCGGTCGGCGAATGGGGCGGAAGCGGTTGGCATCGGCGTTCTCCTTGATCCCGCCCGACAATAATGCTTATCTGACGAGAATGCTTCGATGGAGACCTAACTATGCGTGAAGGACCCGACATTGCCCGCATTGCCAGCCTGGTCGGCGATCCGGCGCGGGCAAACATGCTGAATGCGCTGATGGGCGGCACGGCTTTGACGACCAGCGAACTGGCGCTGGAGGCCGGCGTCTCGCTGCCGACGGCGTCCTCGCATCTGTCGAAACTGATGGAGGGTGGGCTGCTGACCTTGGCCAGCCAGGGCCGGCATCGCTATTACGGCCTCGCAGGGCCGCAGGTGGCAGGCATGATCGAGGCGATCACCGGGGTGGCCGAAGCGGTCGGCCCCAAGCGCGTGCGGCCCGGCCCGCGCGACGGCGCGATGCGCGTCGCCCGCGTCTGCTACGACCACCTCGCCGGCGAACATGCGGTGGCGATGCTCGACCGGCTCCTCGCGCGCGGCATCCTGTTGCGCGACGACAAGGAGATCAGGCTCGGGGAGATCAGGCCGGGGCAGATCCGGCCGGGGGAGATCAGGCTCGGGCCGTCGGCGGCGTCATATTTTTCGGCCCTCGGTATCGATGTCGGCGTCAAGCCGCGCCGGCCGGTCTGCCGCGCCTGTCTCGACTGGAGCGTGCGCCGCTCGCACCTCGCGGGAACGCTCGGCGCGGCTATTCTGGACAAGATCCTGTCGGAGAAATGGGCAAGGCGGGAGAAGGACAGCCGCGCGGTGGTGTTTTCACCGCCGGGGAAGCAGGCGTTCGAACGGGTGTTTTTGGCGTAGAGGTTCGGCAGCGCTAATTGGGCGACGCTGGCGGGACAGCACCCCCCTCTGGCCTGCCGGACAGAGGGGGGTGTGACGGAACGCTTGCGTAGCAGGTGAGGCGCGCGACGCTCACCCCCGCTTCAGCACCTTCCCCTGCTTGAAAAAGTCCACCCACGGATCGGCCTCCGCTAGTTCCTTCAGCGTCGTCTTGTCGCCGATCGGGAAGGAATTCGGCGCCAGCCCCTTTTCAACCTCCGCCCACGTCACCGGGATCGACACCGTCGCGCCCTTCTTGGCGCGGGAAGAGTAGGGCGCGACGGTGGTCGAGCCCCTGCCGTTGCGGAGATAGTCGACGAAGATTTTTCCGGTGCGCGCCTTTTTCGACAGCGTCGCCGTGTAGCGGTCGGGCGCGGCCTGCTCCAGCGCCTTGGCGAAATCATGCGAGAAGGTTTTGACTTCCTCCCAATCCGCCGAGGGTTTCAGCGGCACCAGCACGTGATAGCCTTTGCCGCCTGACGGCTTGACGAAGTTCGGCAGCGACAGATCGTCAAGCTTGCCTCTGATGTCGAGTGCGGCCTCGCGCACTGCCTTTACGTCGACGCCTTCATCGGGATCGAGATCGAAGATGATCTGATCCGGCCTTTCCAGCTCCTCGATCTTGCAGCCCCAGATGTGGACCTCGACCACGCCGTACTGGACCAGAGCGGCAAGGCCGTCGAAATCGCGGATGAACAGGATTTCCTCGCCATCGGTCGGATCCTTCATCCGGGCGATCTTGTCGCTCATGCCGGCCGAAGCATGTTTCTGGAAGAAGCGCGGGCCGCCGATGCCATCCGGCGCCCTGACCAGGCTGAGCGGCCGGTTGACGATGAACTGCTCCATGCGCGGCCAGACCAGCGCGTAGTGTTCGAGCAAGTCCTGCTTGGATATTTTTTCCTCGGGCCACAGCAGCTTGTCGGGATGGGATAGTTTTACGCTGGTCGTGATCGTCGCGGGCGCCTTAGCCCCGGCGGCCTTGCCGGCGCTGCTTGCCGCCGGCTTTGCCTTGTTCGCCGCCTTCGATGGCTTTTCCTGCACGACTTCCTCCGCCGGCTTGTCCTCGCGCAGTCCCTGGAACGACGCGTGGCGTATTATACGGTCCGAGGTCCAGCTGCGGAACTCCACTTCGCCGACAAGTTCGGGCCTGACCCAGACCAAACCCTTGCCCTTTGGCACCGCGGCGGCAAAGGGCGAGGCGTCTGCCTTCAGCGCATCGAGTTTTTTCTTCAAATCGGTGGCGCTCCTGGCTGTGAAGCCCGTGCCGACGCGGCCGGCATAGTGGAGCTTGCCGCCCTCGTGGTAGCCGACCAGCAGCGAGCGCAGGCCGCGGCCGGTCTTGTCCGAGGGCAGATACCCGCCGATGACGAATTCCTGGCGGGCCGTGCATTTCGACTTCACCCAGCTTGGGCCACGGCCGCTCCGGTAGGGAGCATCGGCGCGCTTGGAGACGATGCCTTCGAGGCCCATGCGGCAGGCGTGCTGCAGCATGATCTTGCCCGGTTCCGCGAAATGGTCGCTGAAGCGAACAGCGGCATTTTCGGCCGTCTCGCCGAGCAGCTCCTGCAGCGCCTGCTTGCGCTCGACCAGCGGCTCGCGGCGCAAATCCTTGCCGTCAAGCCGCATCAGGTCGAACACATAGTAGGTGAAGCGGTCGGTTCGATTGGCGGAGAGATCCTGCTGCAGCAGCGAGAAAGACGAAACGCCGCTGTCGGCGAGCACGACGATCTCGCCGTCGATGATGGCGTCGCTGCATTTCAGCTGGGCGAGTTCCGCGACGATCTCGGGGCCGAATTTCTCCGTCCAGTCGAGGCCGGTGCGGGTCAGCAGCCGCACCTCCGTGCCGGCGATCTGCGCCTGCATGCGGTACCCGTCGAACTTCACCTCATGCAGCCAGTCCTCGCCGGGCGGCGCCTCGCGCTCCAGCGTCGCCAGCTGCGGCTCGACGAAGTCGAGGCGCTTGCCGGCTTTCGCCTTGCTGGATGCCGCGGGCTTGTTGGAGTGCCAGACCTTCGGCTTCTTGCCGTCGGCGGTCTTGCCTTCCGCGACCTCTTCGATGGTCAGGCCGGACTTCACCGATTTCGGTGCGTCCTTCAGGATATCCTCGCCGGGGCGGGCGGCGGCATCCTCGGATTTGATCAGCAGCCAGTTGTCGCGCTTTTCGCCCGGGCGGGGTCTTAACCTGACCAGATGCCACCGCCCATTCAGCTTCTGGCCGTTGAGTTCGAAGTCGATATGGCCCTTCTTCATCGCCTTGGCCGGGTCGATCTCTGGCGTCCATGTGCCTTCGTCCCAGACGATGACGGTGCCGCCGCCATACTCGCCCTTGGGAATGGTGCCCTCGAAGCCGGCATAGTCGATCGGGTGGTCCTCGACATGCACGGCCAGCCGCTTTTCGTGCGGGTCGAGGCTCGGGCCTCGCGTCACCGCCCAGCTCCACAACACGCCCTCATGCTCAAGGCGGAAATCATAGTGCAGCCTGGTCGCGTCGTGCTTCTGGACGACGAAGATGCCGCCGGGCTGCTTGCCGCGCGCGACCTTGCCCGCCGGCTCGGCCGTCTTCTTGAAATCGCGCTTGGACTGATATTGTTCGAGGCTGGCCACGGCGCCGACCCTCAAGCCGACTTGCGCTTGGGCGCAGAAGCTTTCGCCTTGCCGCTTTTTGCCGCCGGCTTGGCCTTCTTCGCCGGGCCTTCCGCCTGGCCGCCATCGGACAGGCTCTTCTTCAGCGCGTCGAACAGATTGACGACATTGGACGGCTTGGGCGCGGCCTGCGCTTTCGGAGCCTTCTTGCCGGCCTTCTTGGCGCGGATCAGTTCGAGCAGCGCGTCCTCAAACTTGTCCTCGAATGTCGACGGATCGAACTTCCCCTTCTTCTTGTCGATGATGCGTTCGGCCATATCGGTCATCTCCTGGTCGGTCTTCACCGCCTTGATGTCGCCGAAGATGCTCTCCGGCTCCCGCACCGTGTTGCCGTAGCGCAAGGTGGTCAGCACCATGCCTTTGCCGCGCGGCTCGATGACCACGGGCCGCTCGCGGCTATAGAGCACGACGCGCGCCAGCCCGGCCATCTTCTTGTCCGCCATGGCATCGCGAATGACGGCAAAGGCCTCCTCCGACACCTTGTCGGCGGGCGTGACATAATAGGGCGTGTCGAGATAGATCTGCTCTATCGAGGCTTTGTCGACGAAGCCATCCAGCGCCATCGTGTGCGAGGACTCGATCTGCACCGCTTCGATCTCTTCGTCCTCGATATAGACGAACTCACCGGGGCTCACCTCATAGCCCCTGATCTCGTCGCCATCGCCCAGCGGCTTGCCGGTTTCAGAATCGACATAGATGCGCTTGACCGTGTTGCCGGTCTTGCGGTTGAGCACCCGGAACGAAACTTTTTCGGCGTGGGTGACGACGTTGGTCAGTTCGACAGCGCAGGTGACCAGCGACATTTTCAGATAGCCCTTCCAGGCGGGGCGAGGTGCCATGGCGAACTCCTGCGCGATGCGGTTCAAGCGAGAACGGGCAAGGCCCGTTCCGGTTCCGGGCGCGCAACCAGCGGCATTTCGGCAGCGGGCATGGAAATTTCGAGAGGCTCGCCAATCTGAAACAGAACCGCGCCCAAGCGACATTCAGACGAAACATATGTGATGCAAAAGTCACAATGCCGGAAATGGCGACGAACCACACCGAAAGACCCCCAAACAGCCGCATTCCGGCCACGAAGCATGGGGTTTTCGACCAAAGATTAACATCGTGTTCACCGACTATTCACGCCTCGACACTATGATCCCCGCAATCGGACGGGACATCCGAAAATCGGGACAGGGACTTGAGTAAAATGAAATTCTGGGGCCACATCGCCGGCTATGCCGCCGCCATCCGCGAGTTCATCGCGCCGACCTATCGGCCGGAGCGCTACTACATGCGCGGCCCGGGTCCGGCCTGCGCCCGTCGCGGCAGCTCGCTCGGCGCGCATTGATCATGACATTCGAAACGCGTCACGACAGCCGGATCTGCAGACCGGAGGCCGATCCCCGCGCAACCACCTATCGCGCCGAGCGCCCCGCGCTGGCCGCGAGAAGCCGTGCGACAACGCCGCGACTTTGATCCCGCTGCCGGCGGGCTTAGTGTCTGAAGACACAAGCTGCCGGACGTCCCGTGACTTCTTCTCCTGAACCCTTCGATGCCAGCCAGCCATTGATCGTTTTCGACGGCGTCTGCGTGCTGTGCTCGGGCTTCGTACGCACGGTGGTCGGGCTCGACCGCAAAAACCGCTTCCGCTTCGCCACGGCGCAGTCGCCCTTCGGCGAGGCGCTGTTCCAGAGATACGGGCTGCGCACCGACAGCTACGAGACCAATCTGGTCCTTGTCGGCGGCGCTCCCTTCATCCGGCTGGACAGTTTCATCGCGGTGATGGCCGAACTCGGCTGGCCGTGGCGGGCGGCGAAGGCCCTGCTGCTCATCCCGCGCCCCTTGCGTGACTGGCTCTACGAACGCATCGCCAAAAACCGCTACGCCATGTTCGGCCGCAAGGACAGTTGCGAGATCCTGTCCGCCGCGATACGTGCGCACGTGATCGGCTAATCACATGTCACCCAAAAGTGACCTCGGTTCCGGGAACGACATACGCAAAAAGAGCGGCGCGATGAGGCTTCTGGTCGTTGGCGGCTATGGCATTTTCGGCGGCCGCATCGTGCAATTGCTGGAGAGCGAGCCACGCCTGATCCTGCTCGTCGCCGGGCGCTCACTGGCCAGAGCCGAGGCCTTGTGCAACGCCCGCACCGGCGCGGCGGCGCAGCTCGTGCCGGCGCGCTTCGATCGCAACGGCGACCTCGCGCAAGGCCGGCCTGTTCGTTCGCGCCTCAGTCCGGCAGCGCCGCGACGGCGACGATCTCGATGACGATGTCTGCCTGGGCAAGCGCTGCGACGCCGATTACCTCCGAAGGCGGCGGATTGTTGTCGCTACAATGCTTCGGACAATGCTCGGCGAAAAACGCGTCCAGCACGTCGAGACGAAAATTAGGCGAGCTGAGGACGCCGCCGTCGGGAAATGGCCCTTTGACGAAAAAGGTCAGCCTGATGAGATGGTCGAGCCCGCTGCCAAGTTCTTCCAGATCCGATTTGATGTTGCCGAGAACTTCCCGCCACTGCGCCGCGGCATCGCCGGCGAAGCCGCCACCCTTCTTGCCGGCCGGATCGTAGTCAGCCGATGTCGCGGTGTTGCCGCAGAGATAGACGGTGCCTTTCGCACCGCTGACGACCGTGCCTTTGCCCCATGGCATCAACCGGCCGTTCTTGAATTTCTTGTGGGTCACGAGTTCCATTCTCTTCTCCCATGCCTCGTGTGACGTGCCCGCCAACGACGGAGGATAGTGCTGTGCGGAGCCACGGCCAGTCCGCTGCCGGTCATCCGCCAGCAGACGGAGGAACATCTGGTCCTTGCGAAATCTCCTGGCGGAGGCGAAAGTTTTTTCTGAAGCCCGTCGAAATCGGCCGCCGCCGCGCGACATACGTCTGGCCCCGCTAGGACGCGGCCTTCGAAACCACGGGAGAAGACCCATGCGATACATGCTTTTGATCAACAGCGACGAAGCCGCGCAGGCGAACACGCCAATCGAGAAGGCTCAGCAGATGAGCGCAGCATATGCCGCCTATACCGAAGCGTTGAAGAAATCCGGCGCATGGCTCGCCGGCGAACGGTTGCGCCCGACCCAGGCGACCACCTCGGTGCGGATCACAGACGGCAAGACCAACGTGATCGACGGCCCCTATGCCGACACCAAGGAGCAGCTTGCCGGCTTCTACATGATCGAGGCGGCCGATATCGATACCGCCATCGACTGGGCGGCGCGCTGTCCGGCGGCGAGCGCCGGCACGGTCGAGTTGCGGCCGATCTGGGAAATGGCCGACTACATGCCCAAGAAATGACACCGTGATGGACAATCGCCCGGAGATCGCGCGGGCGGCGGCCGAAGCGGCCGCCCGGCAGAGTTACGGCAAGCTGGTCGCCTGGCTAGCGGCGCGCACCCGCGACGTGGCCGGCGCCGAGGACGCGCTGGCCGAGGCCTTCGCCGCGGCGCTGGAGCGCTGGCCACAGACCGGCGTGCCCGACAAGCCGGAAGCATGGCTGCTGGCCGTGGCGCGCCGGCGGCGCGTCGACGCGGTGCGCCGTCGGCTGACCAGCGAGGCGAGCCGCGACCATCTCAAGCTGATGGCCGAGGAGATGGAGGCGAGCATGGAAGACGAAGACCTTCCCGACGAACGTCTCAGGTTGATGTTTGCCTGTGCGCATCCGGCGATCGAAGCCAGCGTGCGGGCGCCGCTGATCCTGCAGACCATTCTGGGTTTCGACGCGGCGACGATCGCCTCGGCCTTCCTGGTTTCGCCGGCGACGATGGGCCAGCGTCTGGTGCGCGCCAAGAGCCGCATCCGCGAGATCGGCATTCCGTTCCGCGTGCCGGATCGCGCCGAACTCGGCGAGCGGCTGGGAACGGTGCTGGAAGCGATCTACGCGGCTTTCGCCGAAGGCTGGACCGACCCGGCAGGGACCGAGACGAGAGCGCGCAATCTGGCGACCGAAGGCATCTGGCTCGGGCGGCTGGTGGCATCGCTGATGCCGGACGAACCGGAAGCGCTCGGCCTGCTGGCGCTGATGCTGTTTGCCGAGGCGCGCCGCCCGGCGCGGCGCGATGCGGCTGGAGATTATGTGCCGCTCGCCGAACAGGATTGCCGTCTTTGGGATCACGCGCTGATCGACGAAGCCGAGGCGCTGCTGGGCCACGCCGCCACCATGGGCGTCATCGGCCGCTACCAGCTCGAAGCGGCGGTACAATCGGTGCATGCGACGCGGCGACGGACCGGCCAAACCGATTGGGCGGCGATCCGTAACTTCTACGATGCGCTGTCGGCGATATCAGGCTCGCCGGTGATTTCGATCAACCGCGCCGTGGCGATTGCCGAGGCCGAAGGGGCGGCGGCAGGACTGGCGGCGCTCTACGTGCTGGGCGACGACAAGCGGCTCAACGACTATCAGCCCTATTGGGCCGCTCGCGCCGGCCTGCTGGCCAGGCTCGGCAATGCGGCGCAAGCGGTCGAAGCCTATGACCGGGCGATCGGCCTTGAACGCGACCCCGCCGTGCGCCGCTTCCTGCAGGCGAAACGGGCGATCCTGCGAAATTGAAGCGTCCGTTCAGGCCGGCCACATCTCATGCGTGGTGTTGAGCCGTTTCATCAGCGGATGCGCGCGCAGCGCCGACCATAAGCGTTCGATGTTCGGCCAGTCGGCTCGCGCCTTGTCCATATCGGGGTGCCAGGCCACCAGCATGACGAGGTAAATGTCGGCCAGCGACATCGCGTCGCCGACCAGCCAGCCGCGCCCCTCGAGGGCTGCATCGACAATGGCGAAGCCGCGGTCCATCTCGGCAATGGCTGCCTGCTTGACGGCTTTCTTGCCGTCGGCATCGGTGGTGTAGCGATGGGCATAGTAGAGGCGCAGGATGGCGGGGTAGAGCACCGATGACATGAACGCCATCCAGCGCAGGAAACCGGCGCGATCCGGCGATCCGGCGGCCGGCGCCAGACCCGCCTCCGGATGGCGCTCGGCAAGCAGGATGCAGATCGCCGCCGATTCGGTTATCGATTGACCGTTGGGCAAGGTCAGCACCGGAACCTGGTTCAACGGGCTGATGTCGAGGAAAGCCGGGTCCGGCGGATCCTTCTTGGGCACATCGATCTGGTCGAATTGCGCGTTTGCCAGCGCCAATGCGGCCTCGACGACAAAACCGCCGCTGCCTGGGCGCGTGTAAAGTTTGTACATGAGATTCTCCCCCTGCCCACACGAAGCAGGCCGGGGCGATTTGACCCTGAAGCCGCCTCCCGCTCAAGCCGGTGGCGGACGCCACAGCCGGGTTTTCTGCGGTCCAGCCATGAGACTTCCGATGTCGGAGGGACAGCACCCCCCGATGCCCGGCAGGGCGGAGGGGGATGCGAAGGATCCCCGCTATCCCGTTGAGACGTTAAGCGCCTAGCCCGTCGAACAGGATCGTCGACAGATAGCGCTCGGCGAAGGACGGGATGATCACCACAAGGTTCTTGCCCTTGTTCTCCGGCCGCGAGCCGACGACGATCGCCGCTTGCAGGGCGGCGCCCGACGAGATGCCGACCGGCACGCCTTCAAGGCGGGCGACGAGGCGGGCGTTGGCGACCGAATCCTCGTTGGAGACCTTGACGATCTCGTCATAGATCGAAGTGTCGAGGATCTTTGGCGCAAAGCCGGCGCCGATGCCCTGGATCTTGTGCGGGCCGGGCTGGCCGCCCGACAGCACCGGCGAGGCCTCCGGCTCGACGGCGACGACATGCACCGAGGGCTTGCGTTGCTTCAGCACCTGGCCGACGCCGGTGATGGTGCCGCCGGTACCGATGCCGGCGACGAAGATGTCGACCCCGCCATCGGTGTCGTTCCAGATCTCCTCGGCGGTGGTGCGGCGGTGGATCTCCGGATTAGCCGGGTTTTCGAACTGCTGCGGGATGACGGCGTCGGGCAGGGTGGCGGCCAGCTCGTCCGCCTTGGCGATGGCGCCCTTCATGCCTTTCGGCCCTTCGGTCAGCACCAGTTCGGCGCCGAGCAGCGCCAGCATCTTGCGGCGCTCCACCGACATGGTTTCGGGCATGGTCAGGATCAGCTTGTAGCCCTTGGCGGCGGCGGCGAAGGCGAGCGCGATGCCGGTATTGCCCGAGGTCGGCTCGATCAGCGTCGTCTTGCCGGGTTTGATCCGGCCCGACGCTTCCAGCGCCTCGATCATCGAAACGCCGATGCGGTCCTTGACCGAGGCGATCGGATTGAAGAATTCGAGCTTGGCAAGAAGGTTGGCAACGACGCCCTTCTCCTTGGCGAACTTGTCGAGCCGCACCAGCGGCGTGTCGCCGATCGTCTCGGTGATCGAGTTGTAGACACGGCCGCGGCCGGGCACGCGCGCGGAAGGCTTGTTCATTGGTTTCGCTCCCAAATCAGATCAGGCAATTGGCGTCGGCGGACAGAATAAGGCTTTCGCCCGCGCAAGATAGGCTGCCGGCCGAAAATATCGAGTGGGCCGCTTGCTGAAAACGCTTGCCTTCCGAAGCCGCATTTCCGGATGGACCGATCGGCGGAATGAATTGCCTGAACCGATCTACTGACGTGCGGCAATGGCTGCGGCCGCGCCCACCATGAAGCCAGCGGCGGTGCGGTTCAGCGCCTTCAGCGCGCGCGGCGATTTCAGGAACCAGCGCGCCTTGGCGGCCAGCGCCAGATAGGGCACAAGCACCACGAAGAGCACGATAACGGTGAGCGCGACCAGGATGCCGTAGTCGGCGAGCGTGATGGTCTTCAGGTCGACGATGGTCGGCGTGATGGCGAGGTAGAAGATCATCGTCTTCGGGTTGCCCAGCGTGACGGTGAGGCCGGCAAGGAAGCTCGATACCAGGCCGCCCTTGCCTTTCCTGGCCTCGACAGTCTCGGGCGTGATCCCGGCCGTCCAGAAACGCCAGCCGAGGAAGGCGAGATAGGCGACGCCCAGCCATTTGATGACGAGAAACACCATGCCGAAGCTTTGCGCGACAAAGGCAAGGCCGAGCACCACCGCGGTGAGATAAATGAGGTCGCCGAGCATCAGGCCGAACGACATCGCCAGCGACGAGCGGAAGCCGGATCCGAGCGCCCGCGCCACAAGCGCGGTGACGCCGGGGCCGGGAATGGCGGCGGCGATGCCCAGCGCAGCACTATAGGCAAGGAAGCCGGTGAGGGTCATGACGGTCGCACCTCGTGAAACGACTCTGATGCCATGAAAAGCCTGCAACGGCAAAACGGATTCGATTGCGCCAAGCAGGACATGAAAGCCGGTCATCATCGCCTGAAAGCGAGAGATGGTTCACTTACGCCTCGAAGGCGGTCGGCTATCTCGCATGGCTCCGAACGGCAGGAGCACCCATGTTAGCCAAAAGACTTCACATCCAGCTTATGAAGTGGATGCCCAACAACTATTCCGAAGCACGCGGTCACGTCCACGAGCTGGAATGGTATCTGTGGTTCGAGGGGCGTCAGGCTTTCAGCCTGTTCGACAAGGGCGATAGCGATGTCGTTCCGCAGACTGGATATTTTACCGACAGCCGGGACCCTGGCGCTCACCCCATTCGTCCGATGATCTATCCGCTGGTAGTCAACAACCGGTTCAAGGTGCGACTGGTGGCGATGGAGCGTGACGGACCGCAAAAGATAGACCCCGACGACACCGCCAAAGGCGAATTCTACATCGACCTCGACACCAAATATCCGCCGGTCTCCGACTGGCGCATCATCCCTGCCGATCCGCGCAGTACCGACCTCAACGTGGAAGCGTCGTTCCAGCTGCAATGGCTGGACTATGTCGATACCGCCGAGATTGCCGAGGATGGCCCGCCACGCATCATCGACAAGTCCAACTATCCCTATCCGTGGGGCGCCAATGTGATGGTGTTCGAGCACTGGCTCGGGCTTGGCCGCAAGGCGCCGCTCAAACTCATCGACCCGAACCGCGCATCGCGCCGCGAATACTGGATGATCAATGGCAATGCGGCCCGGCGCATGGTGCAGGACCTCTATCGCTTCAACGTCAACCAGCTTGGCGTCGCCAACGACACCATCAGCAGTGTTTACGTGCCGAAGCTCAATGCCGGCCACGTCACGGTGACGCTTTACGAACACGATTTCAGCGACGGCCGCTTCGCGCAAGGGGCGAAGAAGTCCTTCGGCTCGGTCGGCCTCTTCAATCTCAGGGATACCGGTTTCGATGACCGCGTCTCATCGGCCGAGGTGATCCATACCTATCCCAAGGTGATCCATCGGGACGTGCATTAGGGCCGGATTGCGCTGTTCGCCGGCTCAGGATGGGCCATCGACATGGGTGATGCGCCAGATGGTGCCGTTGCCATCCTCGGTTACGATAAGCGCGCCGTCCTTGGCCACCGCGACGCCGACCGGCCGGCCCCAGACGGCGTCGTCGGAGAGGACGAAGCCGGTGATGAAATCCTGGTACTCGCCGGTCGGCTTGCCGTCGCTGAATCTCAGCCGCACCACCTTGTAGCCGGTCCTCATACCACGGTTCCAGGAGCCGTGCAGGGCGACGAAGGCGTCACCCTTGTACTCTGCCGGGAAATTGCCGCCGTCATAGAAGGCGATGTTGAGCGGCGCCGAATGCGCCTGCATCAGCACGTCGGGCACGGTGACCGAGCCGGCGAGGTCTGGGCGCGCGCCCTCGTGACGCGGGTCCTCGTTGGCGCCGATATAATACCAGGGCCAGCCATAGAAGGCGCCGTCCTTGACTGAGGTGGCATATTCGAACGGCACATCGTCGCCGAGACCGTCGCGCTCGTTGACGACACACCACAGCGCGCCGGTGGCCGGCTGCACGGTCATGCCCGAGCAATTGCGCAGGCCGGTAGCGAGGATGCGGCCATTCTTGCCGTCGGGGCCGAAGGCCAGCACGTCGGCACGGCCATCCTCGGAACCCCAGGTGGCGCCGAGTGGCTGTGATTTTGCCCAGGCGTCAAGGCCGCCCTTCGGTGCCTTCTGCATGCCCTCCGCGACGTTCGATCCGGAGCCGACCGAGAGATACAGCGTCTTCCCGTCCGGCGAGAAGGCGATATCGCGGGTCCAGTGGCCGCCGGTAGGGATGTCGGAGACAATCGTCTCCGGTTCGCCGGAGGCTTTAAGGTCGCCGTCGCGGTAGGCGTAGCGGACCACGCTGTCGTTGTTGGCGACGTAGACCCATTGCGGCTTGTCGCCAGGCGGGTAGAAGGCGATGCCATAGGGCTGGTTGAGATTGTCGGCAAAAATGCCCTCTTCGGCCGGCTTCGCGCTACCCTTGGCCAGCCGATAGACGCGGATCTGGTTGGCGTCACTGTCGGCGACGAACAGGTCGCCGTTCGGCGCCACGCGCACGACCCGCGGATTGGAAATGCCGGAAGCAACCAGTTCGGCCGAAAACCCAGGCGGCAGGACGGGCTTCGCGCCCTCGGGCCGATCGCCGAGGCCGGCGCTGTTGGAGGCGGATCCGGTGATGTTGGGTCTTTTCAGATCATCCGGCCTAATCAGCCGGCGCACACCTGGCTTGTCGGCCTTCCAGTCGCCGAAAGCGTCCTTGCCGGTCAGCAGCAGTTGATCAGCCTGCTGGGCGAAGGCGCTGGTGGCCAGAAGCAGGGCAAGGCCTGCGAAGCCGGCAATCCGGATCATGCTGTTCTCCTCGAACTCGCGCCGTCGGCGCGTCACGACAAGGGAGATATTGTGCGGCCGCCGCAAAAGAGAAGCGTGCGCGCGCAGATTCGACGAGAGAACCGCTCAACTTTCCTCTTCGACGTCCAGATCGTCGTCGAGACGCTTTTCCAATGCGACAAGATCTTCCGGCAGCGGCAATCCCATGGCGCGCATTTCGCGCAGTTTTTCGCGCAGCTGCTCCTGGATTTCGTGCTCGTCCTCCGGCTGGTTGACCATTTCTTCGAGCAGCATGCTGATCTGGGCCTTGAACGATTCAAGCGCCATTCTGCGCCCTCCTTTACGGTGATCACGGCTTCGGAATTATCTTAACATCCGGGTAATCAATTGGGCCGTGTAGTCGACCATCGGCACGATGCGGGCATAATTCAGCCTGGTCGGGCCGATGACGCCGAGCGCGCCGACGACGCGGGCGTCCTTGTCGCGGTAAGGTGCCACGACCAGCGACGAGCCGGAGAGCGAGAACAGCTTGTTTTCCGAGCCGATGAAGATCCGCACGCCGGGGCCGTCCTCGGCGAGGTCGAGCAGCTGGATCAGCCCGTCCTGCGTCTCCAGATCCTCGAACAGGTGGCGCAGCAATTCGATATCGGCCTGGGCGGTGACGTTTTCGAGTAAATTGGCGCGGCCGCGCACGATAAGGCGCGCCGGCAGGCCGCTGTCGGCGCCGGCCCACACCGCCAGGCCTTTCTCGACCAGGTCCTGCGACAACGTGTCCAGCGCTGCCCTGGTCTCGTCCTTGATGCGGGCGATCTCGATGCGCGCCTCGGCGAGCGTGCGGCCCCTGATATGGGCGTTGAGGAAGTTGGAGGCCTCGTGCAGCTGCGAGACGGTGATGCCGGCCGGCAGGTCGACGACGCGGTTCTCGACATCGCCATTCTGCGACACCATCACCGCCAGCGCCTTGGTCGGCTCGAGCTGGATGAACTCGATGTGCTTCAGCGCCACCTCGTTCTTGGTGGCGAGCACCAGGCCGGCGCCGCGCGACATGCCCGACAGCATCTGGCTGGCCTCGGTCAGCATGTGTTCCAGCGTCGCGCCCGAGCCGGAGGCGCGCACCTGCGCCTCGATGACCCGGCGTTCCTCGTCGGAGAGATCGCCAAGCTCCATGAAGGCATCGACGAAGAAGCGCAGGCCGGTCTGGGTCGGCAGGCGCCCGGCCGAGATATGCGGGGCATAGATCAGGCCGAGATGTTCGAGGTCGCTCATCACATTGCGGATGGTGGCCGGCGACAGCGACGACGGCAGGATGCGCGACAGGCTGCGCGATCCCACAGGCTCACCGTCCTTCAAATAGGATTCGACGATGCGCCTAAAAATGTCGCGCGAACGCATGTCGAGCGATTGCAGCGCGGGCGCCAGCAGACTGGGTTCGGTGACTGCCTTGGTCATTCGAGCCAAAAACCTCCGGCTCAAGGATATAGACTTCCATCGCCCCCGCGCAACCCGGCGTCTGTGCCAGATCGCCCGGCCTTTTCCTTTGCGCCATGGGCTGCATGCGTCTACAAGCCGCCGACGCAACCGTAAAAGAACAGAAAGAGGCCTCGATGCGCCCTTCTAAACGCCAAGCCGACGAAATGCGCGCCATCTCCTTCGAGCGCGGCGTCTCCAAACACGCGGAAGGCTCGTGCCTGGTGAAATTCGGCGACACGCATGTGTTGTGCACGGCGAGCCTGGAGGAAAAGGTGCCGGGCTGGATGCGCAATTCCGGCAAGGGCTGGGTGACGGCCGAATACGGCATGCTGCCGCGTTCGACCGGCGAGCGCATGCGCCGTGAAGCCTCGGCCGGCAAGCAAGGCGGCCGCACGCTCGAAATCCAGCGGCTGATCGGCCGCTCCTTGCGCGCCGTTGTCGACCTGCAGGCACTGGGCGAACAGCAGATCACCGTCGACTGCGACGTCATCCAGGCCGATGGCGGCACCCGCACGGCCTCGATCACCGGCGGCTGGGTGGCGCTCTACGATTGCCTGCGCTGGATGGAAGCGCGGCAGATGGCCAGTGTTGCCAAGGTGCTGAAGGACCATGTCGCGGCAATTTCCTGCGGCATCCACGACGCCAAGCCGGTCATCGACCTCGACTATATCGAGGATTCGTCTGCCGGCACCGACGCCAATTTCGTCATGACCGGCAAGGGCGGCATCGTCGAGATCCAGGGCACCGCCGAGGGCGAGCCGTTCTCGGAAGGTCAGTTCGCGGAGCTGATGGGGTTGGCCAAGAAGGGCATTCAGCGGCTGGTGAGCTTGCAGCAGATGGCTGTGGCCTGATTGAATTTAACGTGATGACGTCGGCGATCCTTCACACCCCCCTCTGGCCTGCCGGCCATCTCCCCCGCAAGGGGGGAGATCAGAGGTCGCTACCGTTTTCGCCAACCATCAACGTTGAGACGCCGCCAGCGGAACTGCCAATCTCCCCCCTTGCGGGGGAGATGCCCGGCAGGCCAGAGGGGGGTGCCTGATGCAACCCTCCGCTATTCTTGAGTCAGCGCTTTACGTCACGGATCTCGCCGCTGCCGAAGCCTTCTACTCCAACGTCCTCGGCCTCCCTCTCCTCGGCAAGGTCGACGGCCGCCATCTCTTCTTCCGCTGCGGCCCGGGCGTGCTGCTGGTCTTCAACGCCGAAGCCACCAAAATCCCGCCGGCGCCCGATGCGCGGCTGAAAGTGCCGCCACATGGCACGGTCGGCGAGGGCCATCTCTGCTTTGCCGCAAGTGCGGATGAACTCGCACAGTGGAAGGCGCAACTTGAGGCGAAAAACATCGCCATCGAAAGCGAATTCGAATGGCCGCAGGGCGGGCGCTCGATCTACATACGCGACCCCTCGGGCAATTCGATCGAATTCGCCGAGCCAAGGATCTGGGGCCTTTGATGCATTCTCTCGATGGAAAGAAGATCGTCGTTGCCAGCCACAATGAAGGCAAGCTGCGCGAATTCGCCGACTTGATGGGTCCGTTCGGCTTCGAGGCGAAGTCGGCAAAGGACTACGGCCTGCCGGAACCGGAGGAGACCGGCACCACCTTCGAGGAAAACGCCTACATCAAGGCCTTCGCCGCGGCTAAGGCGACCGGCCTGCCGGCGCTGTCGGACGATTCGGGCCTGTGCGTCGACGCGCTCGACGGCGCTCCCGGCGTCTACACCGCCAATTGGGCCGAAGCTCCCGATGGCAGCCGCGACTTCGGCATGGCCATGCAGCGCACCGAAGTGGCCTTGCAGGAGGTCGGCGCCGCCGAGCCAGCGCAGCGCAAGGGGCGGTTCGTCGCCGTCATCTGCCTGGCCTTCCCCAATGGCGAGGCTGAATATTATCGCGGCGAAGCTGAGGGAACGCTGGTGTGGCCGCCGCGCGGCGAACTCGGCTTCGGCTACGACCCGGTGTTTTTGCCCGACGGTTTCGACAAGACGTTCGGCGAGATGAGCGCTGAGGAAAAACACGGCTGGAAGCCCGGTCAGCCGACGGCGCTGTCGCACCGCGCCCGCGCCTTCCAGAAATTCGCCCGCGCCAGGTTAGGCTCAGCTTAATGTCGCTGGACCGCAGCCCGGGCTTCGGCGTCTACATCCATTGGCCGTTCTGCGCGGCCAAATGCCCGTATTGCGACTTCAACAGCCATGTCCGTCACCAGCCGGTCGACCAGGAGCGCTTTGCCCGCGCCTTCGAGACCGAGCTGAAGACCATGCGCGAGCGCACCGGGCCGCGCGAAGTGACCAGCATCTTTCTCGGCGGCGGCACACCGTCGCTGATGCAGCCGCAGACGGTGGCGGCGGTGCTGGACGCCGTGGCGAAGAACTGGACGGTGCCCGACGGCATCGAGGTGACGCTGGAAGCCAATCCATCTTCGGTCGAGGCCGAGCGCTTTCGCGGCTACCGCGCCGCCGGCGTCAACCGCGTGTCGCTCGGCGTGCAGGCGCTGAACGACAAGGATCTGCGCTTCCTCGGCCGGCTGCACAATGTCGACGAGGCGCTGCATGCAATTGGCCTGGCACGGGACATATTCCCAAGACTTTCCTTCGACCTGATCTACGCCCGCCCCGGCCAGACGCTGGACGACTGGCAGGTGGAGCTCGAACAGGCGATCGGCCATGCCGCCGACCATCTATCGCTCTACCAGCTGACCATCGAGGAAGGCACGCCGTTCCATGCGCTGCATGCGGCGCACAAGTTTACCGTTCCCGACAATGACCGGGCCGCCGATCTCTATGCGCTGACTCAGGAGGTCACCGCGGCGCATGGCCTGCCGGCCTATGAGATTTCCAACCACGCCAGGCCGGGCGCCGAGAGCCGGCACAATCTGACCTATTGGCGGTATGGCGAATATGTCGGCGTCGGACCGGGCGCGCATGGCCGCTTTATCGAGAACGGCCACCGTGTTGTGACGATCGCCGAGCGGATGCCGGAGACCTGGGCCAATCTGGTGGAGGCCAGGGGCCATGGCGTCACCGGCGGCGAGATCCTGACGCGCTCCGAAGAGGCCGACGAGTTCCTGCTGATGGGGCTGAGGTTGGCCGAAGGCATCGCCCTTTCCCGCTACGAGGCGTTTTCCGGGCTCGGCCTGTCGAGCGCCCGGCTGACCGTGCTGCAGGATGAGGGGCTGGTGGCGCCGATCGGCAATGCCAGGCTACGCGCCACGCCAGCCGGCATGATCGTGCTCGATGCCGTGGTGGCGGATTTGGCGCGGTAGATCGCGATGAAGAACGTGCTGTTCGTCTGCAGCCAGAACCGCTTGCGCAGCCCGACCGCCGAGCAGGTGTTCTCCAAACGTAGATCGAGGTCGCGTCGGCCGGCACCAACCACGACGCCCACACGCCGCTGACGCATGAGCTGGTCGCCTGGGCCGACATCGTCTTCGTGATGGAAAAGGCGCACCGCACCAAGCTGCAGAAGAAATTCAAGGAGAGCCTGAAGAAGGCCCGCGTCATCTGCCTCGACATCCCGGATGATTACGGATTCATGGATCCGGAGTTGGTGCGATTGCTGGAGGTGAGGGTGACGCGATACCTAGGCTGACTGATGTGGTTGGGGCGTTCCACGCCCGCGTTCGCCATCCTCGGGCTTCACCCGGGATTCATGCCGCGAGGTTAAGGCGCTGCAGCGGTTCAGAATTCTGCGCCGCTGCATCCTTCGGCAGAGGTCACGGAATGGATCATAGGGTCTGCGCCGCGTCACTTCGCTCCTTGCTTCGCCCTAGGATGACGATGTTGCACCGATCGACAAACTAAGCGTCGTGCTTGAAGCGGCGCTTGCCGCGGTGTTTCTCGGCATGCGCCTCTCCGGTCCGGGCCGGCTTGGCGTCGCTCTTGTCCCGGCGGACGCTGTTCTGGTCGTTCATCGGATGCGGCGGCGCGCCTTCGCGGGCGCTCTTCGTTTCAAGACGGGTGATGAAGATATCGAAACGATTGGGCATCGTACGGTCAGTGCTCCGTCGTGCTGTCCGGTTTGTTGTCCGAAAGCCTGACATTCGTCGGCAAGGCGGTGGCCGCCCGACTGGCCAGGCCGGTGTCGCTTTCGGCGAGCGCACGCTTGCCCTTTCGCGCAGTGAAGCGCTTGCGCTCGGCATAATAGGGCTCGAAAACGTCCTGCAATTCCAGGCTGTCCATCCTGTCCTCCTCCTCAAGAGACTCAGGTATTCAATCCGCCAGCCACGCTTTCGTTCCCCACTGTGGCAAAGACATGGCCGCCGGGTTACATCGGCGTCAGGTTTGGCTCGACGTTCGGGAGTTTTGCAACCCGGCGCAGGCCGTGCCAAACAGGGCGAAATGGAGAGACCCCGGTGACCGGCGAGAAGCAAAGCTATGTGATCGGGCAGACCGAGATCGCGGTCCGGTCGCTGGCGCCGGCGCTGTATCTGGTGGCGACGCCGATCGGCAACCTCTCCGACATCACGCTGCGCGCGCTGGAGACGCTGGCCGCCGCCGACATCGTCGCCTGCGAGGACACTCGCGTCTCGCGCGTGTTGCTCGATCGCTACGGCATCCGGCGGCGCACCACCGCTTATCACGAGCACAACGCCGGCGAGGCCGGGCCGAAGCTGATCGCGGCACTCGAGGCCGGGCAGAGCGTGGCGCTGATTTCGGATGCCGGCACGCCGCTGATCTCCGACCCAGGCTACCGGCTGGTCGGCGAAGCGCTGGAGCGCGGCCTGCGCGTGGTGCCGATCCCCGGCCCATCGGCGCCGCTGGCGGCGCTGACCGCGTCGGGCCTGCCGTCCGACGCCTTCCTGTTTGCCGGGTTTCTGCCGGTGAAATCAGGGCAGCGGATGACAAAGCTGGAAACGTTCAGGGCGGTGCCGGCAACGCTGATCTTCTTCGAGTCGCCACGCCGGCTGGCCGAAACGCTGGTTGCGATGGTCGAGGCGCTGGGTGGTGGGCGCAAGGCCGCCATCGGCCGCGAGCTGACCAAGACTTTTGAAGAGATGCGGACGGGAACGCTGCAGGCGCTGGCCGACCACTATGCGGCGGCTGACACGCCGAAGGGCGAGATCGTCATCTGCGTCGGGCCCGCCGAGATCAAGGCCGATCAACCCGCCGACATCGACAGGCTGCTGCTGTCGCTGGCCGCCGAAATGCCGGCGTCCAAGGCGGCGGCGGAAGCGGCGAAGATGACAGGCGGGCAGAAGCAGTCGCTCTACCGCCGGCTGCTGGAACTCAGGGATGCGGTTGGAGAAGGCGAAGGTGGCTGAGCGCCCGGCCGCCAGCCGCCAAAAAGCCTATCGGCGCGGCCATCGCGGCGAGTGGCTGGCGGCAGCGGCGCTGATGCTGAAAGGTTATCGCATCCTCGCCCGCCGGCATCGCACCCGCTTCGGCGAGATCGACCTGATCGCCAGGCGCGGCGACCTGGTGCTGTTCGTCGAGGTCAAGGCGCGGCGCACGCTGATGGAAGCGATGGAGGCGATCGGCCACGAATCGGAGCGCCGCATCGAAGGCGCCGCCGACATCTGGCTGTCGCGGCAGCCGGACTACGGCAGATTGTCGATGCGCTTCGACATGGTGGCGGTGCTGCCCTGGCGCTGGCCGGTGCATGTCGAGAACGCGTTTTTTGGGAGGAGTTAGCGGCCTTTACCCTCCCCCTTGTGGGGAGGGTCGGTGAGCAAGCGACGCGACGCGTCGTTGGCGAAACGGGGCGGGGGTGTGGCGCCCCCACCCCGATCCGCTTTGCGGGGTAGTGTGCTGAGAGTTCTGCAAATTCGCTGAGAGGGGGCGGTCATGGCAGGCTGGTGATTGTTCACGTCACTGATTCCCGCGAAGGAACGCCACCATGACCAAGACTGAAGTTAAGACCGCCAGCGCTGCCGTCAAAGACATTTTGCTTTCGAACCCGGATGGATTGCACGAAGTGCTCCGTGCGGTGATGCAGGAGGTGCTTGAGGCCGAGATGGACGAGGCGCTGGGTGCCTCGAAGAGCGAGCGCACGCCCGAACGGCTTGGCTATCGCTCGGGCTATTACGGCCGTACCCTTGTGACGCGGGTCGGCAAGCTCGAGCTGCGGGTTCCGCAGGACCGGGCCGGGCGCTTCTCCACCGAGCTGTTCGAGCGCTACCAGCGTTCCGAGCGGGCCTTGGTGGCGACACTGGCCGAGATGTATGTCCAGGGCGTGTCGACCCGCAAGGTGAAGGCGATCACGGAAGAACTGTGCGGCCATGCCTTCTCGGCCTCGTCGATCTCGGCCATCAACAAGCGGCTGGACGAGAGCCTCGCTGCCTTTGCCAGGCGCCCCCTTCAAGAGCCGTTTCCTTACCTCATCCTCGATGCGCGCTACGAGAAGGTGCGTGAAGCCGGTGTTGTCATGAGCCAGGCGGTGCTGATCGCGGTCGGTATCGACTGGGACGGAAGGCGCCAGATCCTGGCCGTGGAGATGGCCAATCGCGAGAGCCGCTCGGCTTGGAGGGACTTCCTCGTCGGCCTCAAGGCGCGCGGCCTCAAGGGCGTCGAGTTGGTCGTGTCCGACGATCACGCCGGCCTGGTGGCAGCGATCGGCGAGGTGATCCCCGAAGCCGCCTGGCAACGCTGCTACGTGCACTTCCTCAGGAACGCGCTCGATCATCTGCCGAGGAAGCACGGCGACGACTGCCTGCAGGAATTGCGCTGGCTCTACGACCGGCGCGATCTCGCAGAGGCCAGGGCTGATCTTGCCGCATGGCTTGCCAAATGGTCGGCACGCTATCCGCGCCTGACAGGCTGGGCCGAGGATGCCATCGAACAAACCCTGACCTTCTTCAGGCTGCCGAGACAGCACCACAAGCATCTCAAATCCACCAACATGCTGGAGCGGCTCAACGAGGAAATCCGCCGGCGCACCTATGTCGTGCGCATCTTCCCCAATACCGAAAGCTGCCTGCGCCTGGTCAGGGCCTTGGCCGTCGAGACCAATCAAAACTGGATGGAGGCCAACCGATACATCAACATGGACGACCTGCGCGAGCACAAGAAGCTCGCTCTGCGCCAAGCCGCATGACCAGCATCATGGCTGCCCCATTTTGCAGAACTTGACGCACACAACCCTTTGCGGATCGACTGACCGGGGCGAGCCGCCTGTCTCGCCCGTCCTTCGGACCCCCACAAGGGGGAGGGTAAAGCTCACCCCCAAATGAAAAGCGCCACCAACCCAACCGCTCCCACCACCAGGCGCCACCAGCCGAACAGCGAATAGCCGTTGCGCGAGACGTAATCGAGCAGGAAGCGGACGACGATCAGCGCGGTAACGAAGGCGGCGATGAAGCCGATGGCGATGACCGGCAGGTCGGCGCTGCTCAGCACGTTGCGGTTCTTGAACAGGTCGAAGGCGAAGGCGCCGACCATGGTCGGGATGGCGAGGAAGAAGGAGAATTCCGCCGCCGCGCGCTTGTCGACGCCCAGCAGCAGCGCGCCGACGATGGTCGAACCGGAGCGCGACGTCCCGGGGATCAGCGACAGGCACTGGAACAGGCCGATCTGCAGGTAAAGCCTTGTCGGGAAGCGCTCGACGTCGCGGTAGACCGGCTGCAGCTTCATGCGGTCGACGGCCAAGAGCACGACTCCGCCGATGATCAGCATGATGCAGATCAGCCTTGGCGATTCGAACAGCACCGTCTTGATGAAATCATGCGCCAGCGCGCCGATGATGGCGGCCGGCAGGAAGGCAATCAGGATGCCGATGACGAAATGCCGCGTCAGCCGATCATGCGGCAGGTCGAGCAGCATCTGCCACAGACGGCGGAAATAGACGCTGAGGATCGCCAGGATGGCGCCGAGCTGGATCAGGATCTCGAACGCCTTGCCGGTGGAATGGAAGCCGAGGAAATGGCCGGCGAGCAGGATATGGCCGGTCGAGGAGACCGGGATGAACTCGGTCAGCCCCTCCAGCAGGCCGAGCAGCAGGGCTTCGACGATGGTGTGGCTATCCATGGCAACCTCGGCATTCAAGGGACGGAAGGAAACGGCTGGCAAAAGGGCTTGCTTGTCACGGCGCGGAAGTCCCCCTATAGGTCGCAGCACCGTGACGGCCGCATGACGGGCCGCCAAGACTTACCGGTGCGGACGGCGATTCGCCAGTGCGCCTTAATATCGCGGAATCATGCTGACGCTTTTCCATCACCCGATGTTCGCCACCTGCCGCTTCGTGCGCCTCGCCTTCGGCGAATATGGCGAGGAGCTGGCGCTGATCGAGGAAAAGCCGTGGACGCGGCGCAAGGAGTTTCTGGCGCTGAACCCGGCCGGCACCTTGCCTATCCTGCTGGCCGAGGGCGACGTGCCGATCGTCGGCGCCATGGTGATCGCTGAATATCTCGACGAAACGCGCGGTGTCCTGAAGCGCGACAAGCGCCTGTTTGCGGAAGACCCGATGCAGCGCGCCGAAATCCGCCGCCTGACCGACTGGTATCTCAACAAGGCCGAGAGCGAAGTGACCCGGCATCTGGTGCGCGAGCGCGTGCTGAAGCCGGTGATGCCGGAAACGGCGGGCGGCGGTTCCCCCGATTCGGCGGCAATCCGCGCGGCGCGCGCCAACATTCGCCAGCACATGAAGTACACCAACTGGCTGGCCGGCACCCGTCATTGGCTGGCCGGCAGCAAGGTCACCTATGCCGACCTGGCGGCGGCCGCGACGCTGTCGGTGCTGGATTATCTCGGCGAGATCGATTGGCGCGAGCATGCCGCGGCGCGCGAATGGTACACGCGGGTGAAATCGCGGCCGTCGTTCCGGCCGCTGCTCTCCGACCGGGTGCGCGGCCTGTCGCCGGTGTCGCATTATGCGGACCTCGACTTCTAGAAGCCAAACCCTGCGCGCGCTGATCGACGCCGAGGCGCGGCGCGCCGGCTTCGATGCGGTTGCCGTCACCACGCCCGATGCGATCCCGCTGGCGCCAGCCAGATTGGCCGAATTCGTCGCCGATGGTTTTCACGGTTCGATGGCGTGGATTGCGGCGACGCTTCAACGCCGCAGCGAGCCTTCGACGCTGTGGCCCGAGGTGCGCTCGATCATCGTGCTGGCAATGAATTACGGCCCCGACCACGATCCGCGTGCGCTGCAGGCAAGGCGCGATCTCGGCGCGATCTCGGTCTATGCGCAAAACCGCGACTATCACGAGGTGATGAAGGGCCGGCTGAAGGAGATCGCCGGCAAGATCGTCGCGCGGGCCGGCGGCGACGTGAAGGTTTTCGTCGATACGGCGCCCGTGATGGAAAAGCCGCTGGCTGAGGCCGCCGGGCTCGGCTGGCAAGGCAAGCACACCAACCTGGTCAGCCGCGAGCACGGCTCCTGGCTGTTTCTCGGCACCATCTTCACCACGGCTGAGCTCACGCCCGATGCGACCGAGGTAGACCATTGCGGGTCCTGCCGCGCCTGTCTCGACGCCTGCCCGACCGACGCCTTTCCGGCGCCCTACCGGCTCGATGCCCGGCGCTGCATCTCCTACCTGACCATCGAGAACAAGGGGCCCATCCCGCAAGAATTCCGCGAAAAGATCGGCAACCGCGTCTATGGCTGCGACGATTGTCTCGCCGCCTGCCCGTGGAACAAGTTTGCCCGCGCCGCTTCGGAAGCCAAGCTTGCTGCCCGCGACGAACTGCGCGAGCCGCCGCTCGGCGAGCTGTTGCAGCTGGACGACACGGCGTTCCGGTCTTTCTTCTCGGGCTCGCCGATCAAGCGCATCGGCCGCGATCGTTTTGTCCGCAACGTGCTGGTTGCGGCCGGCAATTCCGGCGATACTTTGCTGGCTGACCCTGTCCGCACCCTCCTTGGCGACGCCTCGCCGCTGGTGCGCGGCGCGGCGATCTGGGCGCTGGCGCGGCTGGTGACGGCCGCCGAATTCAACGGGCAGGCGGCGATCTACTTGAAAACCGAAACCGACACGACAGTGCAGGACGAATGGCTGTCCGCATTGCCAATTGAGGCGCACGCATGAGCGAAAAACAGGTTTTTATCTTCGGCGCCGGCTATTCGGGCAAAGCCTTTGCACGGGCCAATGCGGAGGCGATTACGATCTTCGGCACCACGCGCTCGGCCGAGAAATTCGAGGCATTGCGTCAGGCCGGCATCGCGCCGCTGCTGTTTCACGGCGCCCTGACACCTGAAATCGGCGAAACGCTGGAGACCACCACCCATCTTGTCATCTCCGTAGCCCCGGAGGAGGCCGGCGACCCTGTGCTTCTCGCCGCGCGCAAGGCGATCGAGGCGATGCCGGCGCTTCGCTGGATCGGCTATCTTTCGACCGTCGGCGTCTATGGCAATTATGACGGCGCCTGGGTCGATGAAACGGCCGAGTGCCGGCCGGTGTCGAAACGCTCGTCGATGCGAGTGGCGGCCGAGCGAGACTGGCTGCAGCTTGGCCTCGATACCGGCAAGCCGGTGGCGATCCTGCGGCTTTCCGGCATTTACGGGCAAGGACGCAACGCGCTGGTCAATCTGGAAAACGGCACGGCGCGGCGGCTGGTCAAGCCCGGCCAGGTGTTCAACCGCATCCATTGCGACGACATCGCCGGCGCGCTCTGGCACCTCATCGGTGGCAATAGAGGCGGCATTTTCAACGTCACCGATGACGAGCCGGCGCCGCCGCAGGATGTCGTCACCTATGCCGCTTCGCTGATGGGCGTCGAGCCGCCGCCGGAGATTCCTTTCGAGACCGCCCAACTTTCGCCCATGGCGCGGTCCTTCTATGGCGAGAACAAGCGCGTCGCCAACGCCGCGATCAAGGCAGCGGGCTACCGGTTCCGCTATCCGGACTACCGCCAGGCGTTCGACCGAATGTGGGCCGACGGCAGCTGGCGCGACGGCGAGCCGCGCAGCCCGATGAACGGCGGATAATCGAAACGCGAGCCCGAGCGTGATATGATTCGGTGTCGCCGACTTTTGCAGCGGGGGTTCATGACGATTTCAATGCGATCCTTGACCGGCAGACGGCCGTTCCTGACGGCGGCGCTGGCGATCGTGGCGCTGGCCGGGCTGGTGGCGGGCGCAATCACGGCCGAGCCACGGGCAAAAGACCTGTTCGGCGCCAAGAAGCTGCCGGCGGTGGCTGCGGCGCAATCCTTCGGCTTCTATTCAAAGGGCTGCTTCACCGGCGGCGTCGCCATTCCGATGGACGGCCAGAACTGGGAGGTGATGCGTCCCTCGCGCAACCGGCGCTGGGGTCATCCAACGATGATCGCGCTGATCGAGAAGCTGTCGCGCGATGCCGCCGCCGACGGCTGGCCGGGGCTTCTGATCGGCGACATTTCGCAGCCGCGCGGCGGCCCGATGCTGACCGGGCACGCCTCGCACCAGATCGGCCTCGACGCCGACATCTGGCTGACGCCGATGCCCGACCGCAAGCTTACGACCCAGGAGCGCGAAAACATCAGCGCCACGCTGATGGTCGACGACAAGACGCATCTGGTGAAGGACAGGCTGTGGAAGCCGATACATACCAAGCTGTTGAAGCGCGCCGCGAGCTATCCGGAAGTCGAGCGCATCCTGGTCAATCCCGGGATCAAGAAGAAGCTGTGCGACACCGTCACCGGCGACCGTACCTGGCTGAGAAAAATCCGGCCGTTCTGGGGCCATGACTATCATTTCCACATCCGCATCGGCTGCCAGCCGGGCTCGCCCAACTGCAAGGGGCAGGAAGCGACGCCCGACGACGACGGCTGCGGCAAGCCGCTGGCCTGGTGGTTTACCGAGGAGCCGTGGCGGCCCAACAAGAACCCGGACGCGCCCAAGGCGCGCGACCTGATGACGATGGCGAACCTGCCGAAACAATGCCAGTTCGTGCTCGACCAGCCCGATGCCGACTCGGCCGAAGCCGTCACCTATCGCGGCGGCGGCGTGCCGATGGCCGCCAGGGCGCCGGAACCCGACGCGCCTCCGCCTATTGCGGGCAATGCGGGCGGCTTGCCTGGCGCAGCCAACGCCTTCACCGCCACGCCGGAGATCGGCATTCCCCTGCCGAGGCGACGGCCGCCGGCAAACGTCGGACAGTGATGGCGAACTGACGCTTTCCCTTTCCGGGGCCATGCGCTAGTCAATCGATTGAACACCGGGCGATTGAACACCGGGCGATTGAACACCGGGCGATTGAACACCGGGCGATTGAAACGGTCGCAACGGCGCCGCAAAGGGGACGAGCAAGAGCATGTCAGGCGACGACGACACCGCGTTGCGGTTTCCAGTGCTGATCGGCGACATCGGCGGCACCAATGCGCGCTTTTCGATCGTGCTCGACGCAAATTCGGAAGCCGGTGAGCCGCATATCGTGCAAACCGCCAATTTCGCCACCATAGACGAGGCGATCCAGGCGGCGGTGCTCGACCGGTCGTCCATCCGGCCGAATTCGGCAGTGCTGGCCATCGCCGGGCCGGTCGATGGCGACGAGATCCCGCTTACCAACTGTCCCTGGGTGGTGAAGCCGAAGCAGATGTTTGCCAATCTGGGCCTGGGCGACATCGTCGTGCTCAACGATTTCGAGGCGCAGGCGCTGGCCGTCGTGGCGCTCGGCGAAGAGCATATGGAAAAGATCGGCGGCGGCGCGCCGGAGGAGAATGCCGGGCGTGTCGTGCTCGGTCCCGGCACCGGCCTCGGCGTCGCTGGGTTGGTTCATGCCCTCCACCACTGGATACCGGTGCCTGGCGAAGGCGGCCATATGGATATCGGTCCGCGGACGCCGCGCGATTTCGAGGTGTTCCCGCATATCGAAAAGCTGGACGGCCGCATTTCGGGCGAGCAGATCCTGTGCGGGCGCGGTCTGGTCAATGTCTACCGGGCGGTCGCCAAGGCCGACGGTAAGCCGGCGCCGTTCGCCACGCCGGCCGAAATCACCGGGGCGGCTCTGGCCAAGACCGATGCGGTCGCCGAGGAAGCGCTGGCGCTGTTCGTCACCTGCCTCGGCCGCACCGCCGGCGATCTCGCACTGGTGTTCATGAGCCGCGGCGGCGTGTTCTTGACCGGCGGCATCGCGCAAAAGATCGTTCCGGCACTGAAGGAGGGCAATTTCCGCGCCGCCTTCGAGGACAAGGCGCCGCACAGCGCGCTGATGGCCTCGATGCCGGTCTATGTCATCACCCACCCGCTGGCGGCGCTTCTGGGCCTTGCCGCCTATGCCCGCAACCCGTCGCTGTTCGGCGTCCAGACCGCGGGGCGGCGCTGGCGGGCATGATCCATTTCGTCCCGAAAACGGGTCTTTTCCTGGAAATGGCTGCCGCTTTCGTGACCCTGACCTCGGGCCGCGATGAAGTTTCGCCATAGGCAAGCCGTAGCCGGGGCGCTAAGAGGGGGCCGAATTCCAGCCTGGCATCCCTAGAGCCGGATGATTTCAGATCGAATCGACCTGAAATCTGAATCCGGCTCTAAATCAAAGAGATAGAGCATGATGTCGTCCGAAAACCGCTTCACACTTCTCGGCATCATGCTCTAGCAAACCACGAAGCGCCCGCGATTTGACCGCTCAAAGTCCACTCAAACTGAAAGTCCAGCCAGCTGAGGTCACTGCGGTGCTGCGCCGCATCCTGGCCGAAAACGGTAGTGAATATCGCTGGACCTATGTCGTTGCCGTCGGCTGCCTGCTGATTGTTTCCGCCACCACCGCCTTCACGGCGTGGATCATGGCCCCGATGATCAACGAGATCTTCTACGAACGACGCGGCGACATGATCGTCTGGATCTGCGCCGGGTTCATGGCCGCCTCCGTGCTGCGCGGCTTCGCCGGTTACGGCCAGGCGGTCGCGTTGGCCAAGATCGGCAACAATCTGGTCGCCCGCTACCAGAAGCGCAGCTTCGACCACCTGATGAAGCTCGGCGTCGACTTCTTCAACGATACGCGTTCCGGTCGGCTGGCGGCACAGGTCAACGAGAATGTCGGGGGCGTTCGCGATCTGCTGTCGCTGACGCTGACCTCCATCAGCCGCGACGCGGTCTCGCTGATCGCCCTCGTCGGCGTCATGATCTACCAGGATCCGGTGTTGTCGCTCAGCTCGCTGCTGATCGGGCCGCCGCTGATCTGGGCCGTCGTCTACATCACCCGCCGATTGCGGCGCATCAACCGGGAATCGGTGCTGATCAACTCGCGGCTGAACGGGTCCGTGCAGGAGGCCACCCAAGGCATTGCCATCGTCAAGGCCTTCACTCTGGAAGCCGAGCTGGCGCGCCGGATCGGCATCATGGCCGATACGGCCGAGCAGCGTAACAACAAGATCGCCCGGGTCGCGGAGCGGCTGTCGCCGATTTCCGAGATTTTGGGCGGTCTCGCCATTACCTCCGTCCTTGCCTATTCCGGCTACCGGGCGCTGGTGCTCGGACAACCACCAGGCGCTGTGTTTTCCTTCATCACCGCGCTGATCATGGCCTACGATCCGGCACGGCGCCTGGCTCGTACGCAGGTCGGTATGGAACGTGCCCTGGTCAACGCCCGGATGATTTACGAGCTGCTCGACCTGGAGCCTAAACAGGGCGATGCGCCCGACGCGGTCGAAGCCAGGATCACCACCGGCGAGGTTCGCTTCGACAATGTGACGTTCGGCTACAGCGCCGACATGCCGGTGATCAGGAACCTGAGTTTCACCGCCGCGGCCGGCAAGGTTACGGCGGTGGTCGGGGCCTCGGGCGCCGGCAAGACGACGCTCGTGGCGCTGCTGCAGCGCTTCTACGATGTCGACAAGGGTTCGATCGAGATCGATGGTCAGGACATTTCCAAAGTCACCAAGCACTCGCTGCGCGGCTCGATCGCCTATGTCTCGCAGGCCCCCTATCTGTTCGAAGGCAGCATACGCGACAACATCCGTTTTGGCCGACTTTCGGCGACCGACGCCGAGATCGAGCGGGCGGCGGTGCTGGCGGCGGCCGACGAGTTCATCCGTCAGCAGCCGCAGGGTTACGACACGCCCGTCGGCGAGGGCGGCTCGACACTTTCCGGCGGCCAGCGCCAGCGCGTCTCGATTGCGCGGGCGATCGTGCGCAACGCGCCGATCCTTTTGCTCGACGAAGCGACCTCGGCGCTCGACAACGAGGCCGAGGCGCGCGTCCAGGAGGCGTTGACCCATGTGATGGAAGGGCGCACCACCATCGTGATAGCGCATCGCCTGTCGACGGTCGTCAACGCCGACCACATTATCGTGCTTGAAGAGGGGCGCCTGGTCGAGGAAGGCACCCATGCCGCACTGATGGCCGATCCAAACAGTGTCTACGCCCGCTTCCACCGCATTCAAGGCAAGAACGGACTGGGGCTTGTCGACGACTCGAAGCCCGTCCAAACTCCGGTCCGGCGCAGCCGCGCCAAGAAGGCGGTGGGGAGAACAGCATGAGCGAATCCGGCGAAATGGGCCTGGTGGTGGTGGGGGCGGCCGGCCGCATGGGCCAGACGCTGATCCGCGCCATCCATTCGATCCCCGGCGCCCGCGTCGTCGGCGCGGTCGAACGAACCGGATCGCCCTATCTCGGCAGGGATGCGGGCGAGCTTGCCGGCATCGGCATCATCAATGTGACGATCGGCGACGATCCGCTGCCGGTGTTCGCCAAGGCCGACGGCGTGCTCGATTTCACCATGCCGGCAGCCACCGTCGAATTCGCAGGCTATGCCGCGCAGGCACGCATTGCCCATGTCATCGGCACCACCGGCTGCTCGGCGGAAGACGACGCCAGGATCGAGGCCGCGGCGCGCCACGCGACGATCGTCAAATCCGGCAATATGAGCCTCGGCGTCAATCTTCTGGCGGTGCTGGTCGAGCAGGCCGCGCGCGCGCTCGGTCCAGAGGATTTCGACATCGAGATCCTCGAAATGCACCACAAGCACAAGGTCGACGCGCCCTCGGGCACCGCCTTGCTGCTCGGCGAAGCGGCGGCGGCGGGACGCGGCATTTCCCTTGCCGGCAAAGATGTGCGGTCACGCGACGGCCATACCGGCGTGCGCAAGCCAGGAACCATCGGCTTTGCCAGCTTGCGCGGCGGCTCGGTGGTCGGCGACCACAGCGTCATCCTGGCCGGAACCGGCGAGCGCATCACGCTGTCGCACCATGCCGAGGACCGCGCCATCTTTGCCCGCGGCGCCGTCAAGGCCGCGCTCTGGGCGCGCGGTAAAAAGCCCGGACTTTATTCCATGCGGGACGTGCTCGGCTTGAGCTAAACTATCCATAATTTGGAAGGAGCAAACATGTCGGGAACTCTCGTGCTCGTGCGCCACGGCCAGAGCGAATGGAACCTGAAGAACCTGTTCACCGGCTGGCGCGATGTCGACCTTACCGAGCAGGGCCACAAGGAGGCCAAGGAAGCCGGCCAGAAGCTCAAGGCACGCGGCTTGAAATTCGACATTGCCTTCACCTCGGCGCTGATCCGGGCGCAGAAGACCTGCCAGCACATTCTCGACGCGGTCGGCCAGAGCGATTTGAAGACGATCCGCGACCAGGCGCTGAACGAGCGCGACTATGGCGATCTCTCCGGCCTCAACAAGGACGACGCGCGCCAGAAGTGGGGCGAGGAGCAGGTGCACATCTGGCGCCGCTCCTACGACGTGCCGCCGCCCGGCGGCGAAAGCCTGAAGGACACCGGCGCCCGCGTCTGGCCCTATTACCTGCACGACATGCAGTCGCATGTTCTGAAAGGCGGCACCGTGCTGGTCGCCGCGCATGGCAATTCGCTGCGCGCACTGATCATGGCGCTGGACGGCAAGAGCGGCGAGGAGATCGTCAAGCTCGAGCTCGGCACCGGCGTGCCGGTGATCTACGAGCTCAACGCCGATTCCACTGTGGCGTCGAAGGACGTGCTGGAGGGGTGAGGTTTTCGGCCAACTCATTCGCCGAGTCGGCGCTGCCCCTCATTGAACCGGATACATAGGTGACACTTCTCTCCCCCTATGCGTCCGCCGCAGCGCCAAGCGGATTGGTTGGCGCGGCGCTGCGGCGGACAAGCTTCATGTGCCGTGTGTCGATGAAGCCGAGCGGGTGGGCATGGAATGAGAGTGTCCATTGTCCGTCTTCGGTCTCCAACGCAGCGACCGGTTCGCCCGCCAGCGCTTGCGAGACATATATGAAGCCGCCATTCCATCGGATCTCGCCATTGTGGCGCACGCGGCGGACCGAGGCCTCGGCCGGATAGACGGGCTCGGGTGGTGTCCTGGGCATGGCGCGCTGTGAGGACCGGTAGTGCTGGGCGGGCGTATCCATGCCCAGCGCCTCATGGGGACGTTCCTCATTGTAGCTGTGGCGGAAGGTCTCGAAGGCCTGGCCCTGTGCCGTTCGGTCGGCTTCCGGTGCCTCGGCCATCGGCAGCATGGTCAGGTGAAAGCGCTCGTGACGTCCGTTCTGCTGTGGCCTGCCGGGTGCGATCCGCTCAAGGTGATGCCGAGCTTGATGAAGCGCACGACAAGCGGCGTCAGTCCGGTGACGCCGGCCGATGCGAAGGGTGGGCCATTGTCGCTTCTGAACCGATCTGGCAGGCCATGCTCTTCAAACAGCCGCTCAAACACCGGCCAGGCTTCGCTATCGGCCGTCGACCCCGTCGCTTCGAGCGCCAGGAGGTAGCGGCTCGACGCATCCATCACCGTCAAGGGTTCGCAACGCCAGCCGTCGCGGGTCCGGAACCAGCCCTTGTGATCGCCAGTCCACACCGCGTTCGGTTCTTGCGGCTGTGGCCAGGGTCCATTGCCGCAGGCCCGTAGCCGTGGCCGCTTGCGGGCGCGGACAAGCCCATGCCGCGCAAGGATCGCGCCGACCGTCGAGGCTGAAGGCCACATGAACTCGGGAGCCGTGCGCCTGAGCCGTGCCACGATCTTCTTTGGACCCCAGAGCGGATGCAGCTCCTTGGCCGCCACAATCCGCTCAACCAGGTCCTGAGCTGTCGCCCGGCCATGATTGAGCGGGGCTCGCGGCAGGTCGTGCAAACCCTCAGGCCCAAACGTCCGATAGCGTCCTAGCCATTTGTAGCCGTTCTTGCGTGAGATCCCGTAGGCCGCACAAAGCGCAACCATCGTCTTATCCCTAGAAAGACACTCCACAACAAACCGTAGCCGCTCGTCCATGATGCCAGTCTCTCGCCAAACCATCGCCGGTCCTCCGGCGGACAAGAAAACTGTCACCCATGCTATCGGTCCATTCTGGTACCTATCTATCCGGTTCGGACACCGGGCATTTCTCCCCGTATAGTGACGGAGAGAAAGGGCTGGCCGCAGCCTCGGCGCTCTTCTTGTGACGCGGGTGACTGGCGAAAATTCATCGATGAGAGCGCCCCTCTTCCCGTCACTGAACGGGGAGAGGATGCCGGCAAGCGGGTGAGGGGCGGCGCTGACCCCCGGGAAACTAAGCCGGCAGGCAGCGGCCCTCGAAAAAGCGCGTTGACACATATCGTTTGCCCGCTTACATGAGCCCGCACCAGCCCAGATGGCGGAATTGGTAGACGCGCACGGTTCAGGTCCGTGTTCCGCAAGGAGTGGAGGTTCGAGTCCTCTTCTGGGCACCAAATTCCCGTTTCGGATAAGTCCGAAATGATTTAGACGCGAAGCAAAAAAGCCCGGTTCCCGGGCTTTTTTGCTGATGGATGACAGATAGTCCAGCGGAGGGTCAATGCGGCGGGCGAACCGCTTTCATTGCTTCTTCTTCGAGTGTCTGGAGCTTCTCCCGAATCTCCTCCGGCTCGGCATGCTCCAAGCCGACGACATCGTTTCTGGTCTCATTCAGCGAAACGATAATCTCATCAAGCTTGGCGTGAATGGCGGCCGTGTCGCGGTAACCCTGGATCAGCACAACGCCGGTGATCACGATGGCCGCTACCGACAATGCGTAGGTGACCACATTCGTCAGGCCGAATGGCACCAACGCAGTACAGAGCAGCATGGCTACAAGAAGGACATAGAAGCCCGGTGGCCGGGATAGAAAGTCGCCCATCACAAAGAGGAAGCGGTTCATATCCAGGCCGCGGTCAAAAATGCCACGAGTGCGGTGACGGCTACGCAAATTGGAATTGCCGCGAGTAAGGCAGCTTCCAGGACCCAAGTTTCCTTGTCGCTAAACATCAGACATCCTCCCGTTGAGAAAAGGCTGCCCGTAGACTTTCACAGGGCAGCCACAGCCCGCCGCTCCAGACCGGAGCGGCGGGCTCGCGCGTTATTCGATGATCTGCACGACCTTGCGCGTGTCGGGATCGACGAGAACCGCATGATCTCCGACAACCGTATACTTGTAGCGGACATCCGGAACGTCGATTGCGTGGAGCTCGACAGTGTCTGGAAGTGCCGTGCCGACATTGAGTTCGACGCCGAGCAAACTGACTGAGGCCAGCTTCTGCTTATGGATATATTCGCGAACGACCGTCTGTTGTTCGGGCTTGAGAACAATAACGTCCTCGGCAAACGAGGTGCCGATGCCCGCCATAAGGAGGAGGGCGCCGGTGGCGCTGACGAAATATTTAGTCATGGGAATTTCCTTTTCATAGGTCAGTTCGGAAGCGTGGATACGAGCAGATCAGCCGCCACTCGCAGGGGCTGGGGCAGGTGCCGCAGGCTTTGCGGGTACAGCCGGAGCTTCCACCTTTGGCGCTTCAACCTTGACGTTGATATCCTTGCCGCCGTCGCCGCGGATATTGATGACGCCGGTAAAAATAAGCAATACTACGACTGCAATAAGTGCAAGAACAACGGCAATCGCAGTGCCGCCACCACCACCAGAATTAACAACAGTTGGGCCGTCGGCCATGTGTTCCTCTCCTGTTTTATTTAGTTGCATTTGGGAAACGCCTGCCCCACTTGAACGTTCCGCCTCGGGACTTGGGTCTTAGCTGATATCCGACTTTGGTCTGGTTCGCCGCAGACTGAAGTCACAGGAACAATCTGGCTGATCTCAAGTTCGGTCCCTCGGCGAACAGGCGTGGTGCCGTCGCCGGATTACGCGAGGAGAAAACCATGAAAATCCACTTTGCAAGTGCCGCTGCAGGCTTGTTGCTTTTGGCTGGCGTCGGCAGCGCCGCAGCTCAGGATGTCGTCATCACACCGGAGCAGGATACGGTCGTCCGCGAATACGTAAAAAAGCAGCCGCTGGCTTCGGTGAAGATCCCGGGCGTGGAGCTGAACGTCGGCAGTGCCTTGCCTGATACGGTCGAGCTGCACGAAGTTCCCAACGTCAAATACCGCTACGTCGTGGTCGACAACCGCACCGTCCTGGTCGATCCCAGCACCCGGAAAATTGTGAAGGTCTACGACTGATCGAATAGCTGCCGCCCGCCGCCGGCCATGGCGGCGGGCAGCGGATTTCACATTGCGCTCCAGGATGATCGAAGATGATCGATGACGTCGAGACATCGCCAGCCCTTGATACCCGCTTGGGTTCTCTCAGGGCGAGAATGCGCGATGCGCGCATAACAGAGGCCGACATGAAGACCTTTCAGAAAGTCGCATCCATCATGGTTGGCGGCAGTGGCCGCATCAGCGGCGATGACCTGATTGCAGCGTCGTTCGTCCTCGAGGACCAGCCGGAAGGCTTGTGAGGCGGAGTACTCACGTGTGCAGGCTCCCGCAACGCTGATCCCAAGTGTTCTGGTGCTGAACACATTCCTGCTACGGGCCGGCGTCGAAGGCGTGCCCGCTGGCGAGGTCGCGTCGCGCTCAAGCATCGTCCAGAACACCATGTCGCCGCATGTGACGATACTCGGCCATGCTAGCCGATGCGGGCGCCATAGAAAATCACCGCGGCCGGCAGAACCGGGCAGGCCGGTCCAGAGCGTCGCCACGCCTATGGTCAGAAATGTCACCGAGGCCAGTTTGGTGCAGATCGGATGATGGTAGCGAGCGATCGCCATATCGACCGTACGGGCGCCGGCCTGGGAAGGACCCACCAGCGCGCCAAGGCCGACCGCCGCGCCCAGCGTGGTCGGCGCGCTGTTTGCCCTGCAACGCGGGGCTATGCGGCGTGCTCGCACAAGTTAGCTCCAACTTGAGGCACGGCGTGAAGTCTCGGTGCTTGCCCCCACGATGGCGAGGTACGAAGTCAACAGCGGTCAATGTGCTTAGCGATCTACAGTCGACTTCAGCCGCCGTTTCGAATGATGGCGCCCCGCAATCACGAGATTTGTCGATAATAATCAATATTAGGCTGTATTCGCGACTATCCCTCATAGTGGGCGATTAGATAAAATTGATATGTATCCCGGATCGGAGGAGATCGATCCATTCGGGCCGGCATCAGCATGATTGAACCGCAGCTACCGCAAGTTGACAGCGATCATCGGGCGGATCTGGTTTGGTACGAAGTCTTAATACGTCTCACCTAAGGTCCAACTTTGACTTCGGGAGCGCGACGTTCGACAGACATATCTCCGCAGGTTACATTCGCCAGTCAGACAGCGCTCCGCACTCGAATGGATGTCTCTGAATGCCGGGCCTCACGCCTTCACGACCGCACCCGAGAACCTTGGGATGGATGGGCACGACAGCGCTCGCCATGGGTGGCAGCAATCAAAGCCTGTTTCTGATTGCCGCCCTTTTTGTCGGTCAGGGGAATATTCCCGGTCAAGGAAGCGCTGCGGTTCCTTTGCTCGTTGTTGGTCTGCTTCTAGGCTGGGCCGCCGCGCCTGCGTGGACCGAATTGGTTCTCATGTGGCCAAACCGCGTCGGCGGTATCTCTGCAGCGTGCGCCGAAGCCTTCCGACCTTACAGTCCCGTTCTCTCGGCTCTGACGGGCACCTGCTATTGGTGGGGTTGGGTGCCGACCTGCGGACTGACAGCGGTTCTTTCAGCGTCTGCAATCCAGCAATGGTACCTGCCGGGCCTCCCCGTGGAGGCGGTCGCCTGCGGGCTCATCGCATTCTTTACGGCGGTCAACCTGTGTGGAATCAAGTGGGTGGTCCAACTGGCGATCCCGATCGCCACTGCCTCCGCGACGCTTGCGTTTCTCTCATCCCTCGTCCCGGTCATCAGTGGCTCGGTCGACTGGCGGCAGGCGACGGATTTTGCCCTGACCAGCCCGTTTACCGGCCTGTTCGGCGATATCACGTCGGTGATGGCGGGACTGTACCTGATCGGGTTTGCCGCACCGGCATTTGAGGCTGCAGCCTGCCATGTTGGCGAAACCATCGATCCCAACCGCAACATTCCTCTGGCGATGTGGGCCAGCGCCGCAATGGCCGGCGTCTATTTCCTGGTCCTGCCGGTTGTCTGGCTGGGTGTGCTCGGGCCGGAGCCGCTCGGCACCGACCTCGCCATAGCTCTCGGGCCCACCTTTGCGCCCTTGTTGGGGAGTTTCGGCAAGGCGGCCGCCATCTGGCTCATCATGCTGAACATGTTCCATGGAACGTTGCAGCCATTGGCAGGCGCCGCGCGGACCCTTGCGCAGCTGAGCGAAGACGGCCTGCTGCCGAGCTTCCTGGCCAGGCGCACCTCAACAGATTGTCCCTGGGCGGCAACGCTGCTCACAGCTGCCGCGGCAATCGGCTTCATGCTGTGCGGGTATCCGCTCTGGATGATCGCCGCGGCCAATTTTACGTACCTGATCAGCATCTGCATGCCAAACATCGCAGTCTGGCTCTTGCGCCGTGATAGTCCCGAAGCCGAGCGACCCTTCCGGGCTCCCAGGGGAACGATCATCCTTGGCGTAGGCGCGGCTGCAATATGGCTGTTGACCGCCATACTGGGATTTCAGCAATTTGGCCTTCCTACCGTCCTGTTCGGTCTGGCTTTGGCATATTCGGGTGCTGCGCTCTACGCCTGGCGCGCTATGGAGGATCGATACGCACTCGGTCTACCCTTGCTGCCACATACGCTTCACCTGAAGCTTACCGGAGCCATGCTTTTTGTGCTCGTGCTTGACGGTGCCGGCTATTTCCTGGCGATCGGCAGCGTTCCCCAAGGCGACACTTCATTGGTAGCCGCGCTGGAGGACATTTTTGTCGTTGTCGCGCTGCTGACCATCAGCGTTGGCCTGATCTTGCCGGGAATGATCACCCATTCGGCGACCGAGGTGAGCAACGCGGCAAAGCGTCTGACATCCGGAACGCTGAAGGATTTCTCTCTCGCCATGGTCGCCCTGGGGCGGGGAGACCTCGCTGCGGCGCATGCCTCCGTGAATATCATGCCGGTTACGGTAAACTCTCGTGACGAACTTGGAGAGATGGCCGAAAGCTTCAACCTGCTCCAGGACAAGGTGAGGGAAGCCGCCCACGGCCTGGACGACGCGCGCGAGAACATGAACGTAGCGCGCACCGAACTGATGGCACGGCACGAGGAAATCGCGCATCTCGCGCACCACGATCCGCTTACCGGCCTGGCGAACCGAGCCGCGCTTGCAGCACACCTGGCCACGACGCTCGAGCGCGCAAAAGCAACGCACGCCAGCTTTGCCGTCTTCAGCATCGACCTTGACCATTTTAAAGAGGCGAACGACGTTTTCGGGCACGCCGCCGGCGACGATCTGCTTTGCACCATTTCCCGGCGTCTCCAAACCGCGGCGCCTGAGGCCTTTATCGCGCGCATGGGTGGCGACGAATTCACGGTTGTCCTGGCCATGGATGACCGGTCCGCGAGTGCCAAGGACGTTGCGGACCGTCTGTTCGAATCGGCGGCAGGCAAATTCGAAATCCGGGGCCAGCACATTTCGATCGGGGTGAGCATCGGGGCGGCGATCTATCCGAAAGACGGAGAGAATGCAGCGGCGCTGATGGCAAATGCCGACGCAGCGCTCTACCGGGCCAAGGCGGACGGTCGTCGAATGGTGCAATTCTTCGATCCTGAGATGGATAAGCGGCTAAGAGAGCGCTACGCCTTGCAGCGAGATTTGCGCTCTGCGGTCGCCCATGGCGAACTTGTGCTTCATTATCAGCCGCAAGCCAGGATGGACGGCGAAATCTTCGGCTTCGAGGCACTCGCCCGATGGCACCATCCAAAGCATGGGCTCATCTCCCCAAACGCGTTTGTCTCGCTTGCCGAACAGGATGGCACGATCGTTGAGATAGGTGAATGGACGCTCAGGCAGGCGTGCAGAGACGCGGCCTCCTGGCCCTCACCGCTGCAGATCGCCGTGAACCTCTCTCCCGTGCAATTCCGTTTCGGGGACCTGGTAGGCCTCGTTCACTCTATCCTCTACGAGACCGGCCTTGCTCCAGGGCGGCTGGAACTGGAAATCACGGAAGGGGTTCTCATCCGCGACCGGGCAACTGCCTTGTCGGTTTTGCGGAGGTTGAAGGCGTTGGGCGTCAGGGTCTCGATGGATGATTTTGGCACGGGATATGCCTCGCTGTCCTCGTTGCAGGCGTTTCCATTCGACAAGATCAAGATAGATCGCAGTTTTGTTTCGGGTGTCGGTTCGAATGTCCAATCGGCGGCCATCGTGCGCACGATACTCAGCCTGGGGAATGCGCTGACCTTGCCTGTCATCGCGGAGGGTGTCGAAACAGAGGACGAGCGTGCCTTCCTGATGAAGGAAGGATGTCCCGAAATCCAAGGATATCTGGTGGGGCGCCCGCATCCGATAGCGCTCTACAAAGATGTGACGAATGGGATTTCGCCACGATCTGCCTTCGGGGAGCCCGAGGATACCACCGCACCTCAGGCGCTTGGCGTAACGCGATAGCCCGGCGCCGACCGTCGGCGCGCTGCTCTTGCAGCATACTGGTGAGCGAGGACTGCTGGCGGTACTGCTCGGGCTCGCCCTTATAAAGGTCGCACTGGTCGGCGCGCTGTTTGCCTTGCAGCGCGGGGCCATGCGAAGCTCCGAACCAGCTGGCGCGGGAGCCACCTCCCCTTCCGGCCAGTCCCCCAACAAACCACTTCAAACCCGGCGGCCGTGGCGCTACGCTCGCACCTATGGCCCCACCCACCCAGCCGATCACCGTCACCCGCCGCGACCAGATGTTTCCCATCCTGGGCGACGCCGATATCGAGCGCATGCGCCGGTTCGGCGAGGCGAGTTCCTATGCCGCCGGCGAGCACATCGTCACCGCCGGCACCGTGGCGCCGGGGCTGATCGTCATCCTGTCGGGCACGGTCGATATCACCCAGGATGCCAGGCCCGGCCGGCGCGAGACCATCGTCACTCATGGTCCCGGCAATTTCATCGGCGAGCTGGCGCAGCTTTCCAGCCGGCCGTCGCTGGTCAATGCGGAGGCGGCCGAGCCGGTCGAGGCCTTCGTCATCCCCTCGCAGCGGCTGCGCGACCTGCTGGTGCAGGAGGCAAGCCTTGGCGAGCGGATCATGCGGGCGCTGATCCTGCGCCGCGTCGGGCTTCTGGAAAGCGGCTCGAGCGGGCCGGTCGTCATCGGCCCGGCCGGCAATGGCGACACGCTGCGGCTGCAGGGATTTCTGCGCCGCAGCGGCCAGCCGCACCGCGCGCTCGATTCCGACAGCGACCCGTGCGCCAAGACGCTGATTGAGCATTTTCATGTTGACCCGCACCATCTGCCGATCGTGCTCTGCCCCAACGGCAAGCTGATGCACAATCCCGGCGAAACCGAACTTGCCCGCTGCATCGGCCTGCTGCGGCCGATCGATCCCGACATGGTCTATGACGTCGCCATTGTCGGGGCCGGGCCGGCGGGGCTGGCGGCCGCGGTCTATGCGGCATCCGAAGGGCTGTCGACCATCGTGCTCGATTGCCGCGCCTTCGGCGGCCAGGCCGGCGCCTCCGCGCGCATCGAGAACTATCTGGGTTTCCCCACCGGCATTTCCGGCATGGCGCTGATGGCGCGCGCCTACAACCAGGCGCAGAAATTCGGCGTCGAAATAGTCATCCCCGACGAGGCCAAGCTGCTCGGTGCAGCAGGCGAGGGCTACACGCTTACCGTCGGCGACGGTGAAAGCCTGCGCGCACGCACGGTGGTGATCGCCAGCGGCGCGCGCTACCGCCGCCTCGACATCGCCAAGCTGGCCGAGTTCGAGGGCACGTCGGTGCATTACTGGGCCTCGCCGATCGAGGCGCGGCTATGCACAGGGCAAGAAGTGGCGCTGGTCGGCGCCGGCAATTCGGCGGGGCAGGCGGCGGTCTATCTCGCCAGCCAGGTGCGCAAGGTGACGATGCTGGCGCGCCGCGGCGGCCTCAGGGAAACCATGTCGCGCTATCTGGTCGAGCGTATCGAGGCGCAACCCAACATCGAGGTGCTTGGCGAGACCGAGATCGAGGCGCTGGAAGGCGAAGGCGGCAATCTCACCCAGTTGCGTTGGCGCAACCCCGGCGGCGTCGAGATGCGGCCGATCCAGCATCTCTTCCTGTTCATCGGCGCCGACCCCAACACCGATTGGCTGGCTGGGTGCGATATCGCGCTCGACGCCAGGGGCTTCGTGCGCACCGGCGCCGACATAGGGGCGGGCCAGATGGAGACCAGCCGCAGCGGCGTGTTCGCCATTGGCGACGTGCGCTCCGGCTCGGTCAAGCGGGTCGCCGCCGCCGTCGGCGAAGGCGCCCAGGTGGTGGCTGCCTTGCACGCCTATCTCGCGCGACCCGACGCAGCAGCGCCCGAACTGGCCAGGAGAGCATAATGGATGAATGCAAACACACGCGCGACATCAAGACGGTGACGCCGAGCGCGCTCGGCTGCGAGGAATGCCTGAAGAGCGGCTCGATGTGGGTGCATCTCAGGCTCTGCCGCACCTGCGGCCATGTCGGCTGCTGCGACGACTCGCCCAACCGCCACGCCACCAAGCATTTCCACGCCACCAAGCACCCGATCATCGAAGGCTACGACCCGCCGGAAGGCTGGGCCTGGTGCTTTGTCGACGAGGCGTTCATCGATCTGGAAGGCGACGTGACGCCGCAGAACGGCCCGATCCCGAAGTTTTTCTGAGGCGGCCGTTCCCGGGCAGGCAAGCCGACGGCCGTGCCGCTATTTCACCGAGCCCGTAACCGTGCGGTCGAGGGCGTCGGAACTGTGGTCGTTGCCGGCAAGAGCGGCAATGATCAGAAGGCTGGCGACGACCGGGACAAACAGGATGGCCACGCGGGCCTGCACATAAAAAATGGCGCGCCATTCGCTGCGCTTTTCCGGGTTGTTGTCCATCACACTCACTCTCGCCATGCCTCCCCGGGGCGGGACATAGCGGCGAAGAGTTAAGCAAAGGCTGCTGAATGTGTTAACGCGCGGCGGATTGGGATTTAATCTCGACGGTCAGCGCCGCCCCTCATTGTCATCGGTACGCATCCGGTACGCCTACCCCCGCAGCGCCTGGTCCAGGTCGGCGATCAGATCATCGCCATCCTCTATCCCCGCCGACAACCGCACCAGCGAATCCGAAATGCCGATTTCCGCGCGCTTTTCCGCCGGGATCGAGCCGTGCGTCATCAGCGCCGGGTGTTCGATCAGGCTTTCGACGCCGCCGAGGCTTTCAGCCAGCGTGAACAGTTGCGTCCGTTCCAGGAAGCGTTTGGTGCCGGCGAGGTCGCGGTCGAGGTCGACCGAGATCATGCCGCCGAAGGCATGCATCTGTTGGACGGCGATGGCGTGCTGCGGATGGCTGGCCAGGCCGGGATAGACGACGCGGCGCACATCTTTTCGCGCCTCCAGCCACTGCGCAATCTTCAGGCCGTTCGTGGAATGCCGCTCCATCCTGAGCGCCAGTGTCTTGATGCCGCGCAGCGCGAGAAAACTGTCGAAGGGACCGGAGATGGCTCCGATGGCGTTCTGCAGGAATTTCAGCTGGGCGGCGAGGTCCTTGTTGTCGCCGACGATGGCGACGCCGCCGACCATGTCGGAATGGCCGTTGAGATATTTCGTCGTCGAGTGCACGACGATGTCGATGCCGAGTTCCAGCGGCCGCTGGATGTAGGGGCTGCAGAACGTGTTGTCGGCGACCGTCAATACGCCCTTGCGCCTGGCGAGTGCCGCAACGCCTTCGAGGTCGACGATGCGCAGCAGCGGATTGGTCGGAGTTTCGACCCAGAGCAGTTTTGTCTCCGGGCGAATCGCTGCTTCCACCGCCGCCAGATCGGTGAAGTCCACAAAACTCACCTGCAGATTGGCCGAGCGCTTGCGCACCCGCTCCATCAGCCGGAACGAGCCGCCATAGATGTCGTCGGTTGCAACGATATGGGCGCCGCTGTCGAGCAGCTCGAGCACGGTCGAGATCGCCGCCAGGCCGGACGCGAATGCAAAGGCGGCCGAGCCGCTTTCGAGATCGGCCACCGCGCGCTCGAAGGCGAAGCGGGTCGGGTTTTGGCTGCGGGCGTACTCGAACCCCTTGTGCACGCCGGGCGACTGCTGGCCATAGGTCGAGGTCGCGTAGATCGGCACCATCACCGCGCCGGTCAGCGGGTCATGGCTCTGGCCGCCATGGATGGTGCGCGTGGAAAAAGCCAGGCGGTTCTTGCCCGATGGGGGTGTTTCAGCAGTCATCGTGCGCGCCTCAAATGGTTGATCAGGTCGATACGGGTTATCAGGCCGACGAACTCGTCGCCATCGAAGATGATGGCGACCTCGTTGCGGTCGAACACCGGCAGCAGCGCATCCAGCGTCTGGCTGGCCTGCAGCGTGTGCAGATTGGAGGTCATGGCGGTGCGCACCGGAGCGTTGAAGCGGTCCCAGCGGCCTTCATAGGGGCCGTCGACCTTGGCCAATATATCGCCCTCATCGATAATGCCGACCAGCTTGCCATTGTCCAGCACCGGCAGCTGCGAGACATCGGAGCGGCGCATGCGGCCATAGGCGTTGAGCAGGCTTTCGTCGGGGCCGACATAAACGGTGTCGCCGGTGCGGTGCGAGCGCATGACGAGGTCGCGCAGATCGCCATGCTGTTCCTGTTCGGCCAGCCCCTGCTCGGCCAGCCAGAAATCGTCGAACACCTTGGACAGATATTTGTTGCCGCTGTCGCAGACGAAGGTGACGACGCGTTTTGCTGTCGTCTGCTCGCGGCAATAGCGAAGCGCGGCCGACAGCAGCGTGCCGGAAGACGAGCCGGCGAGAATGCCTTCCTTCGAAAGCAGGTCCCGCACGGCCAGCATGCTCTGCTTGTCTGGGATGGAATAGGCTTTCCTGACCAGCGACAGATCGGCATTGGGCGGCACAAAATCCTCGCCGATGCCTTCGACGGTCCAGCTGCCGGCCTCTTCCATCTTGCCGGTCTTGATCAGCGGCGCCAGCACCGATCCGACGGGATCGGCCAGCACCATTTCGGTCTTCGGCGATGTTCTGGCGAAGTAGCGGCCAAGCCCGGTCAGCGTGCCGCCGGAGCCGACGCCGGCGACCACGGCGTCGAGGTCGCCGTCGAGCTGGGCAAGGATTTCCGGTCCGGTGGTGGTCTCATGCGCCTCGGGGTTGGCCGGGTTGGCGAACTGGTTGGCGTAGAAGGCGCCGGGCGTTTCCGATGCGATCTTCTCGGCCATGTCCTGGTAATATTCGGCATGGCCCTTGCCGACATCGGAGCGCGTCATGCGCACTTCGGCGCCGAGCGCGCGCAGATGCTGAATCTTTTCGCGCGACATCTTGTCGGGCACGACGAGGATGATGCGGTAGCCCTTGGGGATGCCGACCTGGGCGAGGCCGAGGCCGGTATTCCCGGCGGTCGCCTCGACGATGGTGCCGCCGCGCTTGAGCTTGCCTTCCTTCTCGGCCGCGGCAATCATCGACAGCGCAATGCGGTCCTTGATCGAGCCGCCTGGATTCTGGCTTTCCAGCTTGATGAACAGCCGGCACTTGCCGGTGTCGAATTTGGTCAGTTCGACCACCGGCGTCTGGCCGATGAGGTCGAGCACCGAGGCGTAGGGCGGACGCAGGCGGGATAACGCGCCGTCCGAACTGCCTGGCGCAGCTATTCCGTGCTCGCTCATATCGATGTGCTCCCTTGAACAAGCGACCGCCTCGGGGGCAGAGCGGCAGCGTAGCTTCTTTTCCGGCCGTTTGCAGTCGGAAAGAAGGTAGATCGTGCCAATCAACCGGCGAGAGGGGGAATGGAATTCCAGTTTTAGGCCGGCTTTGGACTCAAGCCCAACACCCTCCGTAGCGATCCTTCCCACCCCCCTCTGAGGGGCGTGCTATCCCGCCGACGTCAACAGCTTTACCCTAGCAGCTGCTTGCTCAGCCTAGCGCATTGCACGCGGATGTCGGGGATGGCGTCGATCTCGAAGAAGGTGCCGCGGGTCAGCGGCCCGACGGCGAGGATCTTGGCCGATGCGGTGCCGTCGCCGGCGATGATTTCGCACTTGGCCGTTACATCGAGGCCAAGCCGCAGCGGGTCGGGCCGCGCCAGGCCGCGGTCGACCAGCGAGCGCACGACGCTGTTCGACGTCGTCGAGATGTCGCGGGCGATGCCGGTGCAATCATAGATGCGGGCGACCTGCAGCGTTTCCAGCGCCTTTGTGTGGCGAGACTGGATGCCGACGGTGAATCCATCGCCAGCCTCGATGCCGACGACACGGCCGGCGACCGGGCGGATGCGGCCGGTGCGCACCGCCTCGGTGACGCGGGCATGCACCTCGGGCGCCAGCCGATGGCGATGGATGTCCCACCAGGCCTTGGTGTGCTCGACGAAGCGGCGCTTGGCCGAGGACGGCCAGTTCTGCCAGATCTTCTGGTTGAAGGGTCGCAGCCCATCGACGACGTCGCGCCAGTCGATGCCGGCCTTCTGGTTTTCGCGGATCAGGTCGCGGAACCAGCCGACGAAATAGGAGAGCTGCGTGCCGAGCGGAATGTCGGCGACGTCGAGCTTGATCGGGTTGCCCTTGCGGTGGGGCGACGGCAGCAGGCCGCGCCGCGACACGGCGACGATCTCGCCGCGATGGCCGCGCTGCTCGAGCGACAGAAAGGCATCGACCATGCTGAGCCCGGTGCCCAGCACCAGCACGCGGGCTTCAGGATCGAGCGCGGTGTCGGCCTCGGTGCCCATGCGGATTGCGTGCCCTTGGCCGGCGCCGGGCTGCTCGTCATGGCCGGTGGCAAGCACCGCCAGATGCGCGACGACGCTGGTGCCGTTGGCCAGCACAACTTCGACGCCGGACGATGTCGGCGAGATCGACAGGCTTTCCTCGCGAATCAGCCTGAGACGGCCGGTTTCCTTTTCGCGCGCTTCGAGCTCGTCGAGCACTTCCTTGAGGTAGCGGGCATAGACGCTGCGCGGTGCATAGAAGGGTGTCTGCGGCGTCTGTTCCTGGCTTATCAGGCCGCGCCCCTGCAACCAGCGCCAGAAATTCAGGGGATCGTCGGCATAGGCGCTCATCCCCGCGGCGCTGACATTCAGCACGTGCGCCGATAAGAGCGTCGAATAGGCGATGCCCTGGCCGAAATGCGGACGCTTTTCGATCAGCGTGACGCGAAGGTCCGGGTTGGGCGACTTCAGCAGATGCGCGGCCAACACGACGCCGCTGGCGCCGCCACCGACGATGATGATCGAGCTGCGGATGATCGAATTGGCGCGCGCGACGCTCATGCGAGCACGCTCAGGATCAGGCGGGGACCTTTTGCGCCGGCGCAAGCTCGTCGATGTCCCTCGCGACCGGAAGGTCGTCGAGGACGATGTCGCGCATCTCGGCCAGCGTGCGCTGGTCGAGCACCTCGGCGATCGCCTGCCGGACCTCGAGCATCAGATGTCGGACTTGGCATGTCGCCTCATTGCAGTCTTCACAGCGCTGATACTGAGTGCGGCTGGCGCAGGGGATGGGCGCCAGCGGTCCGTCGAGGACGCGCACGACATGGCCGACCTTGATCTCGTCGGCCGGGCGCGCCAAGCGATAGCCGCCATCCTTGCCCTTGCGGCTCTGGACGAAACCGGCATTGCGCAATTCGCCCAGAATGGCGTCGAGGAATTTCTTCGGAATGTTGTTGCCGCTGGCGATGTCGCCGACAAAGGCGAGCTGTCCCGTCGGCAGTTGCGCCAGATGGACCAGCGCCTTGAGGCCGTACTTGCCTTTTTTGGTGAGCATAGACCGAATGTTTCTCTGTCAGGCGATGGCCCAAAACCATCGGTTGCGAAACGCCTGACGTGCCTCCCCGCCGCGTGCAAGCTGCTTCGACACATAAATTCTACTGACATGATATACAAGCCGAGAAACCTTGATTTTGCTTCGTTTTCACGCCGCAGGGGCCACTTTGGCAAGGCTTTGTGCCGTTAAGGTCACAGCCAGCCGCGAGCGATAGCGGCGATGAGCGGCGGCTCCTGCTCCCAATGTCGATAAGATTACTATACTTACCGTCGAACACGCGGAACGTGTTTTCAAATCAACCGTCTTTTACAGCATGGATTTGCGCCATTTGGGGCTTTGCCAGGAATTTTGGGTCGCAGCCCGCGGATCGGCGAAACATGACTCCCGACAACTCGGGCGCCGCCCTGCGCCCGATATCAGGACGCCGCGTTGTCGCTCTGAGACCGGGCGGCCTTGGCGGCCACCGGCACGCCGCTTGAGCGCAGCATCCAGCGGTGGCCGTCGCTGCGGAAGTCGGTGAGGCTCAACGGCTCGACATCGATCCTGCGGCAGGCCGCAAGCGGCGCGCCGAGCACCAAATCAGGCCTCTTCCGTAGCCAGGGTTGGCAGGACCACCAACTCTTCAGCACCTTTCGGGCGCCGTTTGCGTTTGCGCACGGTTCGACACGGGCCGGTCACCGCGCCCGCATCAGCCGGTGGTTTTTTTCTAACAAGTGCTTCTTGCTTGGAAGGATTTAACTCTACAAGAATGATAGAATTAGCTGACTATGAACAGGCATCCGGTTTTTCTCATTTTTCATGGAGCCTTTCATGTCCAGCATTTCGCGACGCATTGTCCTCCTGTCGTCGGCAGCTTTGGCGGGTGCGGCCTTCCTCGGCCCGGCCCAGGCGCAGGACCTCAACATCACCATCGGCTACCAGACGGTGGTCGAACCTTCCAAAGTAGCGCAGGCCGACGGCGCCTATGAAAAGGCGACCAAGGCCACGATCGACTGGCGCAAATTCGATTCGGGCGCCGATGTCATCGCCGCCGTTGCATCCGGTTCGGTCGATATCGGCTATGTCGGCTCGAGTCCGCTGGCCGCGGCCGCCAGCCGCGAACTGCCGATCCAGACCATCTTTGTCGTCGGCCTGATCGGCCAGTCCGAGGCGCTGGTCGCCCGCAATGGATCCGGCATCGAGAAGATCGCCGACCTCGCCGGCAAGAAGGTGGCGGTGCCGTTCGTGTCGACCACGCATTACAGCCTGCTTGCCGCGCTGAAGCACGAAAACGTCGACCCGAAGTCGGTCGAAATCCTTAATCTCAGGCCACCGGAAATAGCCGCCGCGTTCGCTCGCGGCGACATAGACGCGGCCTATGTCTGGGATCCGGCGCTCGGCCAGATCAAGACGACAGGCAAGGTGGTGCTGGATTCCTCGCAGGTTGCCGCCTGGGGCGCGCCGACCTTCGACGCCTGGATCGTGCGCACCGACTTCGCCGAAAAGAACCCGGACGCCGTGCGCGATTTCGTCAAGGTGACCGGCGAATCCTATGCCCAGTTCCTGGCCAAGCCCGAGGCATGGTCGGTTTCGTCGCCGGAAGCGGCCAAGATCGCCAAGATCACCGGCGCCAAACTGGAAGAGGTGCCGCAGCTCCTCAAGGGTTACGTCTTCCCGACATTGGAAGAGCAGGCTTCCGACAAATTCCTCGGCGGCGGCACGGTCAAGGCGATCGAGGCAGCTTCGGCCTTCCTCAAGGAGCAGGGCAAGATCGACGCCGTGCTGCCCGACTATTCGAAATACGTGTCGTCGAAATACGTGACCGAGGCTCTGGCCTCGAACTGATCTTCTGTTTTACGCAATTCCGGACGGAAAACCGCTTCACACTTTTCCTGGAATGCTCTGAACACGCGCGGTTTCCTCTTCCCTGACGCCGCGTGCTGCCTGTCCCGGATCCGCTTAACGAGGGCCGGGGCAGGCTGATTTTCTTCCGGAGCCCCTTTTCATGCCGCATCTCGTACTCGACCCGCATCTCGTACTCGACAAGGTCTCGGTTCACTATGACGGCCAGGCAGCGCCGGCGGTCGACCGAGTTTCCATCGATGTCGCCAAGGGCGATTTCGTCGTGCTGGTCGGCCGCTCCGGCTGCGGCAAGACCTCGCTGCTCAATGTCACCGCCGGCCTGGTCGAGCCCGCGCGCGGAGTCGCCACGATCGGCGGCAGGCCGATCACCGGCCCAGGCTCCGACCGGGCGGTCGTGTTCCAGAACGATGCGCTGTTTCCCTGGCTGACGGCTCGTGAAAACGTCGCCTTTGCGCTCAGGCTGCGCGGCGTGCCGCGAGCCGAGCGGGCGCGCCGCGCCGACCAGTTGCTGGCGCTGGTCAAGCTTGACGGCGTCGGCGACAAACGCATCTGGGAATTGTCCGGCGGCATGCGCCAGCGCGTCGGACTCGCCCGTGCACTCGCCGCCGAACCGGAATTCCTGCTGCTCGACGAACCGCTCGGCGCACTCGATGCGCTGACGCGCGAGCGCATGCAGACGACGCTGCTCGACCTGTGGACCGCAAGCCGGGTTGGCGTGCTGATGGTCACGCATGGCATCGAGGAGGCGCTGGTGCTGGCCACAAGCATCGTCGTGCTGGCGCCCGGACCGGGCCGCGTGGTGCGGACATTCGAGACCGGTTTCAGCCGGCGCTATGCCGCAGGCGAGCCGATCCGCGCCATCAAGGCCGATCCAGCCTTTGCCGCGGCGCGCGGCGATCTGACCGATGCGATCTTCGAAGGAGAGGCGGCATGAGCGTCACCTCCTACAGCGAGCGGCCAGCCACCGGGACCGGCGAGGCCGATGCCATTTCGGTGCCGTGGTCGCGGCCGGTGCGGAAGCGGCGCGGGGTTTCCTCGCGGGCGATCAGCGCCGTCACCATCCTGGCCGCGCTGGCGGCATGGGCGCTGTCTGCGCGCCTGCAACTGGTGTCGCCGGTGTTCCTGCCGTCGCCCGCTGCCGTGTGGACCAAGTTCATCGTGGTGATCAAGGACGGCTTCGTCGACGCGACTTTGCTCCAGCACATCGTCGCCAGCCTCGGCCGCGTGTTCGCGGCGCTGCTCGCGGCCATCGTCATCGGCGTTCCGGCTGGGCTGGCTATGGGCATTTCGACGGTCGGGCGCGGCATCTTCGATCCCTTGCTCGAATTTTTGCGGCCGATCCCGCCGCTCGCCTATCTGCCGCTGGTCATCATCTGGTTCGGCATCGGCGAGCCGTCAAAGATCCTGGTGATCGCCATTGCCATGCTGGCGCCCGTGGCGCTGTCGACGGCCTCGGGCGTGCGCGGTGTCTCAAAGGAGCGCATCGATGCGGCCCGTTCGCTTGGTGCGACGCAGCGCCAAGTGGTGCGCCATGTCATCCTGCCCAGCGCGCTGCCGTCGATCCTCACCGGCCTGCGCATCGCGCTCGGCGCCGGCTGGTCGACGCTGGTTGCAGCCGAGCTGGTGGCGGCAACGCGCGGCCTCGGCTTCATGATCCAGTCGGCCGCCCAGTTCCTGGTCACCGATGTCGTGGTGATGGGAATAGTGGTGATCGCGACAATAGCCTTCGTGCTGGAATTCATCATCCGCCGGATCGAGCGTCAGCTGGTTCCGTGGGCGGGAAAGGAATGACAACAAGTTTCTGCCGGTTTGACCGGCTGCTTCCCTTCGCAGCACGGCGACCGCCGATCCGGAACAGAAGGAGTGATGTCATGACCCAGTCCACCGCGGTGCTGTTCGCCCACCTCGGCAACTGGCTGCTCGCCTGGCGGGAGAACTCGTCGTCACAGCCGCAACCGAAATCGCCGGCCCCCGTGCAACTCGACGCCGAACGCGACCGCCTGCCGCCACGCGACGAGGGATTTTACTGGGCCTGGCAGTATTGGTCGCAGTGAGGTGATGGTGATTAGCGCCAGCCTTCGCGATTTCGTCATCCTAGGGCGAAGCAAGGAGCGAAGCGACGCGGCGCAGACCCTAGGATCCATGCCGAGACGCTGATGCTACGCTCCAGGGGAGCAACAAACCGGGCGCCTACCACCCGGTTCCGCGAAACAGCTCAAACCACTCCGGATTGGCCTTCTCTATCAGTTCGATCTTCCACTGTCTCGGCCATCGCTTCAGCGACTTCTCGCGTTGAATGGCATCGGTGATGTCGAAGAATTCCTCATACCAGACCAGCCGTTGAACACCGTAGCGGCTGGTGAAGCCTGCGCCCTGGCCGGATTTGTGTTCAGGCATGCGGCGGGCGAGATCGTTGGTGACGCCGATGTAGATCGTGCCGCGTTTTTGGCTTGCAGTCATGTAGACGTAGCCGGTCATGGTTTCAGGGTATCGAGCCTCGGTTCGCGCACAAGCGACATTCTGATCCGTTCCACTCTACGGCAAACGTCACGGCATGGATCCTAGGGTCTGCGCCGCGTCGCTTCGCTCCTTGCTTCGCCCTAGGATGACGAGCGCTGGGTTCTGAAGAAAATATTTCCACGTCAAGCAGCCAACTCGCAAAATCGTTTCTCTACTAAATTTATAGACCTACCTAGCCTTGTCTCTCATCCACGGCAGGGAGCCCTTCCCGGCGCCGGTTCGCAGCGAAGGAAGAGGGATCATGTTCAGCCTGACCAGACGCGTTTTCGGCCTTGGCCTTTTGGCGGCGGGCATTGCTGCCTCGCTCAGTGCCTCGGCGCAGGAGTTGAAGCAGCTCAACATCGGCTATCAGAAGACCGGCCTGCCGGTCATCGCCCGGCAGCAGCAGGCGATCGAGAAGGCGCTGAGCGACAAGGGTGTCGCGGTGAAATGGGTCGAATTCACCGCCGGCCCGCCGCTGGTCGAGGCGCTCAATGTCGGCGCCATCGATGTCGGCTGGACCGGCGACGCACCGCCAATCTTCGGCCAGTCGGCCGGCGCCAACATCGTCTATGCGGCGGCACTGCCGGCCAATGGCGACGGCGAAGCGATCTTCGTCAAGCCGGCATCGCCGATCCAGTCGCTCGCCGACCTCAAGGGAAAGCGCATCGGCGTCGGCAAAGGCACCAGCGCGCACAATCTGCTGGTCGCGGCACTCGAAAAAGCAAACATCCCCTTCGACCAGATCACCCCGGTCTATCTCAGCCCGGCCGATGCTGCGGCGGCTTTCGCCAGCGACCAGATCGATGCCTGGGCGGTCTGGGATCCGTTCTACGCCATCGCCGAGACACGCTACCAACCGCGCGTGCTGGCGCGCTCCAGCGAGGTGCTGAAGGTGAACACCTATTTCCTCGCCAACAAGGATTTCGCCAAGGCGCATCCGGAGACGATCGCCACGACGATATCGGCGCTCGGCGTGGCGGCGAAATGGGCGGACGCGAACCGCGACAAGGTTGCCGCGGCGCTGCATGAGGTGACCGGCGTGCCGCTCGATGCACAGACGATCGCGGCCAACCGCACCAAATTCGGCATCTTCCCGATCACCGACGAGATCATCGCCGGCCAGCAGGCGACAGCCGATCGCTTCTACAAGCTCAAGCTGATCCCGAACGCGGTGCGCATCTCCGACGCCGTGTGGACCGCACCGGGCAATTGAACTTTCTTGTGTGGCGCCGGGCGGAAAACGCCCGGCGCCTTTGCCGTTTCAAGCTTCAGGGATTTCGCCATGACCGCTTCATCAAGCCCGCAAGCCGGCCCGCTCGATTTCTTCTGGTTCATCCCGACGCATGGCGACGGCTCCTATCTCGGCTCCGAACAGCAGCAGCGGCCGCCGGAGTTCGCTTACTTCAAGGAGATCGCACAGGCCGTCGACCGGCTCGGCTTTCCCGGCGTGCTTTTGCCGACCGGGCAGAATTGCGAGGATTCCTGGATCACCGCCTCCGGCCTTGCAGCGCTGACGGAAAAGCTCAAATTCCTGGTGGCGCTACGGCCCGGCGTGACGTTGCCCACCTTCGCGGCGCGCCAGACGGCGGCGCTCGACCGGCTGAGCAATGGCCGCCTGCTGCTCAATGTCGTGGTCGGCGGCAACCCGACCGAGCTTGCCGGCGATGGCGTGTTCCTGCCGCATGACGAGCGCTATGCGCAGGCGCAAGAGTTCCTGACCATCTGGCGCGCGCTGGTGTCGGGCGAGAGCGTCAACTTCAACGGCAAATATTACCGCGTCGACAATGGCCGCCTTGACCTTCTGCCGCAACAGGAGCGGCCGCCGCTCTATTTCGGCGGCTCGTCCGATGCCGGCCAGGAGCTCGCCGCCGATCTCGTCGATATGTACCTGACCTGGGGCGAGCCGCCGGCGCAGGTGGCGGAAAAACTCAGCGCGGCGCGCAAAAAGGCTGAACGGCGCGGCCGCAAACTGCGTTTCGGCATCAGGCTTCATTTCATCGTGCGCGAGACCGAGGAAGAGGCCTGGCGCGCCGCCGACCGGCTGATCAGCCACGTCACCGATGCCCAGATCGAAAATGCCCAGGCCCGCTTCACCAGGGAGATGGACTCTGTGGGACAGCGGCGCATGGCCGAACTGCATGGCGGCCGCCGCGACAGGCTGGTGGTTTCGCCCAATCTGTGGGCCGGCGTCGGCCTGGTGCGCGGCGGCGCCGGCACAGCTTTGGTCGGCTCGCCCGAGCAGATCGTCGAGCGCATCCGCGAGTATCAGGCGATCGGCATCGACACCATCATCGGCTCCGGCTACCCGCATCTCGAGGAAGCCTACCGCGTCGCCGAGCTTCTGTTCCCGCGTCTCGGCCTGGGCACCAGGCGGGCACGGGCGCATGAGAACATCGCCAATGAATTCGCCGTCGGCTTCCACGGCGCCAACCGCCTTCAGGCGTCGTCATGAGCCTGGCTCAACGGGTCAAACAGAACGGCATCGGCTGGCTGCTGCCGGCGTTGGTCATGCTTGGCTGGGAAGCCGCCAGCCGCGCCGGCGTGATGCCGGCCAATGTACTGCCGGCGCCGAGCGCGGTGGCCGAGGCCTTCTGGCGGCTGACGCTGTCGGGCGAGCTGATACAGAACATCGGCGTCAGCACGCTGCGCGCGCTGGCCGGCTTTGCCATCGGCGGCTCGATCGGCTTTGCACTCGGCCTTGCCAACGGGCTGTCGGCGCTCAGCCGCGGCCTGACCGACACGACGCTGCAGATGATCCGCAACATCCCGCATCTGGCGCTGATCCCGCTGGTCATCCTGTGGTTCGGCATCGACGAGGAAGCAAAACTGTTCCTGGTGGCGCTCGGCGTGTTCTTCCCGATCTACGTCAACACGCTGCTCGGCATCCAGAGCGTCGACCCGCATCTGGTCGAGATGGGCCGGGTCTACGGCATGGACCGCCGCGCGTTGTTTTTTCAGGTGATCCTGCCCGGCGCGCTGCCGGCGATCTTCGTCGGCCTGCGCTATGCGCTGGGCATCATGTGGCTGACGCTGATCGTTGCCGAAACCATCTCGGCCAGTTCCGGCCTCGGCTACATGGCCATGCAGGCACGCGAATTCCTGCTGATCGATGTGGTCGTGCTGTCGATCCTGATCTATGCGCTGCTCGGCAAGCTTGCCGACAGCTTCGCCCGCCTGCTCGAGCGGCTGTCGCTCGGCTGGCATCCCGCCTTCCAGAACGCCTGAGGGTTCGATGCCAACCGCCAGCCTGACCGCCATCCGTTCCTTCGTCGCCGCGCCGGAACCGTCACGGCCGGAGGAGGCCGTCGAAAGGCAGCGCGCCTTTGCCTTCAAGGGCATGGAAAAGCGCTTTGGCGACAAGGTCGTGCTCGACGGCATCGATCTCGATGTGCCCGTCGGACAGTTTGTGGCCGTCATCGGCAAGAGCGGCTGCGGCAAGAGTACGCTGTTGCGGCTGCTGGCCGGGCTCGATCGGCCAACCGCTGGATCCCTTACATTCGGGCCGGAGGCGAAGGCCGGCGCCGGGGAAGAGAGCCGCTTCATGTTCCAGGAGCCGCGGCTGTTGCCCTGGGCCAGCGTGGTGAAAAACGTCGAGGTCGGGCTGACCGGGCTTGCCACCGGTGCGGAAGCCAGGCGGCGCGCGCTCGCCATCCTGGGTGAAGTCGGCCTCGCCGACCGCGCCGACGAATGGCCCTCGGTGCTGTCGGGCGGCCAGAAGCAGCGCGTGGCGCTGGCGCGCGCCCTGATCGGCCAGCCTCGGATCCTGGCGCTCGACGAGCCGCTCGGCGCGCTCGATGCGCTGACCCGCATCGAAATGCAGCAGCTTCTGGAACGCATCTGGCTGGAGCAAAAATTCACCGCGGTGCTGGTCACGCATGACGTCGCCGAGGCGGTTGCGCTCGCCGACCGGGTGGTGGTGATCGAGGACGGCCGCATCGCGCTCGATCTCGACGTGTCGGTGGCGCGGCCGCGCCGGCGCGGTTCGGTCGAGCTTGCCAGGCTGGAGGGCAGGATTCTGGATCAGCTGTTCGGGTAGTGCTGTCGCGGGCAGGGCATTCTATCCGAACCGGATAGATAGGTAACAGAATGGACCGGCAATATGGGGTGGCTGTTTTCTTGCTCGCCGGGTTGGCCCTGTTTGCGACTGCGGGTTTGACCAGCGCCTTCCCCCACTCCGTCACCGCTTCGCGGCGCCACCTCTCCCCCCTCCGGAGGGAGAGGTGGGGAGCCAGGCCGCATAAGTTCGCGCCCCTGCAAGGCTCGCGCCTTTCCTCTCCCCCGTCGATCGGGGGAGAGGTGTCGAGCGAAGCTCGACGGAGTGGGGGTCGATCTGTGGCGGTCGACTTTCGTCGCAACTCACCCCGGCGAACGGCTCGCCCATACCAGCCCGGCGAAACCGACCAGCATGGTCACGATGCCGATATAGAGCCATTGCGACTGGCCGGTCATGAAGCTGCCGCCGACCACGCCAATGCCTTGCAGCGACCACAGCGCGCCGATGGTCAGTACGATCAGAGCCAGCAGATATCTGAACAGTCTCATCGCCAAGATTCCTTTCCGAAGTCGATCGTCAACTGCGCCATGACCGTGATGACAGAGCGAAAGGACGGCGCCCAATCGCGCTCTCTTCTACTTGTACTATAACGTCCTGCCTTGCTCACGGAATCTGTGAAACAGCTCGCAATATCGCCGGCGATACGGCCGCGCCACACGAAAGATGCCTGACAAACTGTTTCCCAGCGACTCCAAACGTGTGCCGGTGCCACGGAACTGCCCGATGCTTGCCGCATTTCCCGCCTTATTCGGCACTTAACGGCTGGGGTCTGTCGAAAACGGAGCCAATCCCCCCAACATGAAGAAAACAAACCAGACCGCGCTTGTCGCGGTAACGATCGCGGCTGGCCTAATGGTCGGTGCATCCGCCTCCTCCGCCGCCGGCCAGTGCGGCCGCGCCTCCTGGTACGCACTGCATTCCAGGACCGCCAATGGCGAACGCATGAATCCGTCGGCGCTGACCGCCGCGCACCGCAGCCTGCCTTTCGGCACCAAGTTGAAAGTGACCAACCAGAATAATGGCCGCAGCGTCATCGTGCGCATCAACGACCGCGGCCCGTTCATCAAAGGGCGCGTGCTCGATCTGTCCAAGGGTGCCGCCGGCCAACTCGGCTTCATCGGCTCCGGCCATACCTCGGTGTGCATGGCGCGCGTCTAGATCTGTCCAAGTCCGGCCCGATCGGGCCGGACACATCCTGCCCCGTCGTCCAACAGCCTTGCATTTTGCAGTGCACATTGAGCCGGCTGCACCCGCCCAACGCGGTTTCTCAAGGCCTTGGACGAAAAATTGGCATATGTCACGCCACGTGACGTATTGCATCGCAGCAATATCTTGTTAACCTCCGCGCGAGACATTCAAGGCTCGGCGCTGTCCGTCGTCCCTTCGGTCACGGCAGCTGCGGAGTACCTGATGTTCTATCAGCTCTATGAAATGAACCATGCCGCCTTGCAGCCCGCGCGGCTTTATGCCGATGCAGTGCGGCTGTTCTACACCAACCCGCTCAATCCGTTTTCGCATACGCCGTGGGGCCGCTCGGTCGCTGCCACCGCCGAACTGTTCGAGCGCACGACGCGCCGCTACAGCAAGCCGCATTTCGGCCTGAGCAAGACCGTGGTCGACTGGAAAAGCGTCGAGGTCAGCGAAAAGACCGTGTGGTCGCGGCCGTTCTGCAATCTCACCCGCTTCGAGCGGTCGGTGCCCGACGGGCGCAAGGCCGACCCCAAGCTTCTCATCGTGGCGCCGATGTCGGGCCATTATGCGACGCTGCTGCGCGGCACGGTCGAGGCGATGCTGCCCTATGCCGACGTGCACATCACCGACTGGGTCGATGCCCGCATGGTGCCGGTGACCGACGGCCATTTCGACCTCGACGATTATATCGACTACATCATCGACATGCTGCATGCGCTGGGGCCGGACACCCATGTGATGGCGGTGTGCCAGCCTTCGGTGCCGGTGCTGGCGGCGGTGGCGCTGATGGAAAAGCGCGGCGATCCCTTCGTGCCCTCGACCATGACGTTGATGGGCGGGCCGATCGACACCCGCCGCAATCCGACCGCGGTCAATCTTCTGGCCAAGGAAAAGGGCATCGACTGGTTCCGCGACAACGTCATCATGCACGCGCCCTGGCCGGTGCCGGGCTTCGGCCGCGAAGTCTATCCGGGCTTCCTGCAGTTGTCGGGCTTCATGAGCATGAACCTCGACCGGCACATCACCGCCCACAAGGACTTCTTCATGCACCTGGTCAAGCATGACGGCGACAATGCCGAGAAGCACCGCGATTTCTACGACGAATATCTGGCGGTGATGGACCTGACGGCGGAATTCTATCTGCAGACCGTCGACACGGTGTTCGTGCGCCATGCGCTGCCCAAGGGCGAGATGACGCATCGCGGCGAGGTTGTCGACACCAAGGCGATCCGCAATGTCGCGCTGTTCACGGTCGAAGGCGAGAACGACGACATTTCCGGTCTCGGCCAGACCCAGGCCGCCCACGATCTCTGCCCCAACATCCCGGCTGACCGGCATGCGCATTACATGCAGCCGGCCGTCGGCCATTACGGCGTCTTCAACGGGTCGCGATTCCGCTCGGAAATCGTGCCGCGCATCGTCGATTTCATCACAAGCTACGGCCGCCAAACACGCGTAGCGGTGAAACCCAAGCTGGTCCGCTCCGCCAAAGGCTGAGGCTCGATCCGGCTGCAGCGTGCATTGCCCGCAAAAGCGGGGCGATTTTGCGCGCCACAGGCGTTCTGTTGCACAATAGACGCTGTTGGGCGGGCGCGGGTAACCATGCCGAAGAATCTGGCTCCCCCGATAATTGACACGGAGTGTAAATCCCCTTTAACCTTTCGTTAAGAACAAGGGCGAACGGGGACAATGACTTCCTCACCGATGGCACGGACGCTGCGCTTGTGGGCGGCAGCAGGGCTGGCGATCTCTGCGTGCTGGGCAGTGCCGGCACTTGCAGGCGGCGCCATGGCGACGGGCGGCATGACCTCGCAGCCGATCGGCCACTATGATTTCTGTAAAACCCAGCCCGGCGAATGCTCGATCCGGCCGAGCAACCTCAACCCCGCCGCGATGACCGACGCCTTCATGCGCAAGCTGATCAACGTGACGTCAAGGGTCAACGCCGCCGTCAAGCCGATGAGCGACTACGACATCTATGGCAAGGACGAGGTCTGGGCCTATCCCGACAAGGGCGTCGGCGATTGCGAAGACTATGTGCTGGAAAAGCGCCGCCAGCTCTCGCGCTCTGGCGTGTCGCTGGCCGATCTCTTGATCACCGTCGTGCGCAAGCCGGACGGCGAAGGCCATGCCGTGCTGACGGTGCGCACCGACAAGGGCGACTACGTCCTCGACAATCTGACCGACAAGGTGAAGATCTGGGACGCCACCGGCTATCGCTTCCTCAAGCGGCAGGCCATCGACAACACCGGCCGCTGGGTCTCGATCCGCGGCGGCCAGCAGGTGCTGGTCGGCGCGGTTCAGTAAATAAGGACGATGCATGTGAGCGCGTCGCTGCGAACAGCTTCGTGGGAAGCCCGCGGCTAATAACTTTCACGAGATAACCGCAAGTCGGCGCTGCCCCTCATTGCCCTGCCGGGCATTTCTCCCCGTATAGTGACGGGGAGAAAGATGCTGCCATCGGTGATTTCGCCAATCGTCAACGTTGCAAAATAGGCGCAGCGCGGCGGATGAGGGCAGCGCTGACCTCGAAATCTTATCTCTCGAAACGCCTCCTCAAAAAGTTTCGCTACCTGCGTGAACCAAACCGTCTCCAGCGGCGACACACAGCCGTAAACAGAAACCCAACCATGGAGACTTCAAATGACTGCTTTCCTGCGTAATGCTTTCCTCGCCGCCATCGCGGTATCGTCCCTGGCCGGATCCGCTATGGCCGACCAGACCGGCTGCGCCAAGAACAACCAGTGGGGCAATCGCTGTTGCGATCTCACCTCGGACTGCCTGGGTGGCGGCCGCGGCGGCGATCATGACAGCACTGGCGGCCGTGGCGGCCAGGCCGGCGCGAAGTAATCTCGCTATATGCCCGCTGGCTAACGGCCGGCGGGCATCGCCTTCAGGATGAAATGCCGGCGCTATTGATGAGCATTCGTGGCCTTGGCGCCGCCCTACTTACGCCGCTCCAGTGCGGCCCGGATCGAGGCGGTGATGCGGGCAAGCTCGGCTTCGCTCAGCTTCTCGATGTTCTCGGCCAGGAGATTGGCCAACTCGGTGGCGGCAGGACTGAGGCCGGACGTATCGAGTCTCACCCGCGGATGTGAGGCCTCGGCCAGACGCGCCAGCTCTTCGGCATCGTCCCAGATGACGTTGAAATAGCCGATGATCTTCTGGATCAGCGTCCAGGTCGGCGCGCCGCGGCGGCCATGTTCCAGCGCCGACAGATAGGCGGCGCTGACTCCGATCGCCTGCGCCATGTCCTTCTGGCGCAAGCCGCGCTCGGCTCGAAGCGCCCGCAGTTTTTCGCCGAACGGCGTCATCAGCGGGTTCGCCTGAGCCGAACGTAGAGCGCGCCCGAACCGCCGTGGTTGCGGGCGGCGTGATCGTGGCTGGAGACCAGCGGCCGGAAGGCAGGCGTCGACAGCCAGGCAGGCACGGCGCGCCGCAAGACGCCGTCGCCGCCCAACGACGACCCTTTTCCCGTAATGACGAGGACATAGCGGATGCCGCCGGCATGGGCCCGGTGCAGGAACGAAAACAGCAGCGAATAGGCCTCGTCCTGGGTCATGCCATGCAGATCGACGCGGCCTTCGATCGGCAGCCGGCCTTTCCTAAGCTTGTCCAGCGTCGGTTCGTCCAGCGCATGCGAAACATGCTGCGCCTTCGGCTTGGCGGCGAGGACCGGACCGACAGCGACCGGCGTCTGTGCCGGCTTAGGGTCGACGACGATGTCGGGAATGTCGACCGCGGTCCGGCCCTTCAGCGGTCGGGCGGTGCGCGCCACCAGGTTCCACAGCACCCGGTCGTCTTCATTGAGTTTATCGGGACGCTTGCTCATCGATTCGATTCCGAAACGAGAGCGCGTGGAACCAAGGCATAGAAATCGGCCGCGTTGCGAACGACGCCGGCGATCTCGCCGGCCGCATCCCCGGAGCCGGCGAACAGATCGCCCCGCGCCGGTCCGGTGATGGCCGAGCCGGTGTCCTGCGAAATCATCAGCCGCCGGAACGGTTTTCCGTCGAAGGCGGTCAGCGACGGAGCGTCGATGTAGAAGGGGGTACCGAATGTGTGCAGCAGCCGGTCGACCGCGAGCGAACGGCCCGGCGTCAACGGCACCTTGGCGGCGGCGATAGGACCGAGTGCGGCATCGTCGACATCGGCTTCGCGAAAGAAGATGTAGGAGCGGTTCTGCCAGAGGATCTCGTCGATGCGGTCTGGATGCGCCCTGAACCAGGCGCGGATAGACTGCATCGTCACTTTTTCCAGTGGGATTTCGCCGAGTTCGGCGAGAATCTTCCCCGGACCGCTGAAACGTTGGCCGGATTTGGCGGCGTAGGTGACGCGGCAAAGCCGGCCGTCGGTCATCTTCAGCCTGGCCGCACCTTGCACATGGATGAAGAAGACGTCGACCTTGTCGGCAAGCCAGGCGATTTCCAGGCCTTGGCCGGCCAGCGCGCCTCTCTCGATCTCACTGCGGTCGAAATACTCCACCAGGCCCTGCGGCGTATCGCGGGCGAAGGCGAGATAGTCGTCCATGCCCTTGGGGCGGTTGGCATCATCGATGTCGACGAGATCGGAAGGCCGCGCCAGCAGCGGCACCGTGAATTCATCCGTGCGCACTGGTGAGGCCTCGACTTCCGGCTCGTAGAAGCCGGTGACCAGGCCGGGGTTTTCGGATCGAATCTGGACCGGGGCGAAATGGCGCTCGAAAAAACCCTTGGCCGCCGACCGATTCGCCGGCGAAACGGTACGCGCCTCGTCATAAGCGCCGGCAAACGCGTCGAACCGGACGCCCAACGAACCGGTGCGGTAGGGCTTGTTCAGGACATGAAAGGCCGAACGGCGGAAGGCTTCGAAAGCGGGCAGATGGTCATCGGAATTCCAACCGGGAAGATCATCGAAGGACTTTTCCACGAAAAGCGGCGAGAGCGACACCTCAGCCTCGCCACTGCCCATGTTTGCCTGCATGTCGCTATCCCAAAAAAGCTGCCCGCGCCGGGCGACATGCATAGGCTCAGTCTTCTTCCTCGGTGGCGACCAGCTTCCAGTTCGGATCGCGCGAGCGTGTGTCGCGTGCGAAGGTCCAGACATCCTTGACCTCGGCCACCGTCTCGGGATCGCCATCGATGACGGCACCCGCCTTGTCGCGGGTCGCCGAAATCAGTTCGCTCACGATGCGCAGCGTGATGTGGGCCTCGCCGCCCTTCATCTCGGCCGAGACGATGTCGGCCTTGTCGATGCCGACGAAGGAGGACTGGATCTTTTCGGCTTTCGCCTCGCGGTCGCCAATCGCGGCAACGAAGCCGTCAAAAACCTCGCGCGACAACAGGTTCTTCAGCGTTTTTCGGTCGCCATCGGCATAGGCCATGACGATCATCTCATAAGCCATCTTGGCGCCGTCGACGAAGACTTTGGGGTCGAAGGAGGGATCATTATCCTTGATCGCGCGCAGGCCCTTGTTGAGGTCGGTGTCGGGCTTTGCGAAGGCATCGATGGCCGCATAGGTCTCGGCAGCCGTCTCGCCCGGCATGCGCTTGCGTGGCAGCGAAACCACATTTTCGGGCTTCTGGGTCGCGTCCTTCTCGGTGCGGCTGGCCGTGTACGGATCGAAGGGCGGGCGCTCGCTGCCCGTGCGGCGGCCAAGCACGTTGCGCAGCTGGAAAAAGATCACCACCGCCGCAATCAGAAAGAAAATGGTGCCGAAGTCGAAGAATCCCATATCTTTCGCCAATCAATCCCTGACCTGGCCGGGACCGCCAGCCAATCGGGCGGCGGTCGCATGGCGTTAAACATGCAAAGCATATAGAACGCATGGCGCAATCATTCAAATCAAAGGCAGGCATACCTATCTAACGGCCTCAGTGCCAGCGGCGATTATGCGCCGCCCGGCAAACATGGAAACGATCGGTCAAGACTTGCGCATTTCCTTCCTTCCTCTGTTCCTGCTTGCGCTGCCGCTGCTGGAAATCGCCGGTTTCGTCATTGTCGGCCGCGAGGTCGGGGCGCTCGCCACGGTCGGCCTGGTGCTGGCTTCAAGCATTGCCGGCGTGCTTCTGCTCCGGCACCAGGGTTTTGGTGTCATGGCGCGGGTCCGCGCCGAGATGGCCGGCGGCGGCGACCCCAGCCGCCAGCTCGCGCATGGCGCCATGATCGTGGTCGCCGCCATCCTGTTGATCATCCCCGGCTTCATTACCGATATTATCGGCCTGCTGCTGTTCCTGCCGCCGGTGCGCGACCTTGCCTGGCGCAGGCTCAAGGGCCGCATCGTCGTCGCGACCGATTTCACCGCCGGCGGTTTTCGCGGCAGGTCGCGCGACAAGGTCATCGACCTCGACGACGGCGACTATTCGCGCGAGGACGATTTCAAGCGCGGTCCCGACCATAACTCGCCGTGGCGCCGCCTGAAGGACGACTGACCGTCGCCTTGAGGACGACTGACCGTCGCCTTCAGGACGACTGAGGCTACATCGACCCCTTCGGCCTGAAGGCGGCAAACCTTGTCTTGTCATGCCGACCATGCTAGCCAACGCCCGATTTCAATTCGGTCAGCGCTGCTGTCCAGGCAAAAGGAACAAGGCTCATGGCCAGCAAAGATGACGCGCCGGTCGGCGCCGCCAACGGCAACGGCGAAACGGCGCAGCCGTCGCTCAACGTGCTTGCCCAGTATGTGAAGGACCTGTCCTTCGAAAGCCCCGGCGCGCCGAACTCGCTGCGCGGCCGCGACAAGGCCCCCGGCATCGCGATCAACGTCAATGTCAATGCCAACCCGCTCTCCGACAAGCAGTTCGACGTCAATCTGACCTTGAACGCCAAGGCGTCCTTCGACCAGGAAGTGCTGTTCAATGTCGAACTGGTCTATGGCGGCGTCTTTGCCATCGCCGGCTTCCCGCAGGAGCACATGCTGCCCATCCTGTTCATCGAATGCCCGCGGCTTTTGTTCCCGTTCGCCCGCCAGATCATCGCCGAAGCCACCCGCAATGGCGGCTTCCCGCCCCTGATGCTCGACCCGATCGATTTCGCCCAGATGTTCCAGCAGAAGCTGGCCGAGGACCAGGCGGCATCCAAGGTCAAGGTGAGCTGAAGGCTCGCGTCGCGCGCATGAATTGAAAGTCCGGCTTCGTGCCGGGTTTTGTCTACTGAGATGCTGGCGGGACAGCACCCCCCTCTGCCTTGCCAGGCATCTCCCCCTCAAGGGGGGAGATGGCCGTCATCGCGACCTTCGCCAACTTTAGACGTTGCAGGAATGGGCTGGAGCGGCGAAGCTGCTGATCTCCCCCCTTGAGGGGGAGATGGCCGGCAGGCCAGAGAGGGGTGTGACGGAACGCTACCTCCGCGATCCGCTCACCCCGCCGCCACCTTCAGCCACAGCGCCTTTTCACCGAGCGTCGCCACCAGCCCCGCATGCGCCGCTCGCTCGCCCTCGGTCAGGCGCGGCGGCAGGGCAATTGGCCTGGCGGCGATCGAGATGTCGATATCGGCAACGTCGCCATTGCTGTTGAGCTGCACCACGACGGCGTCGAGGACAAGTGCGGCCTGCTTGCCGCCGATGAGTTCGATGTAGACTTCGGCCAGGAGCTCGGAATCGAGCAGCGCGCCGTGCTTGGTGCGGTGGCCGTTGTCGATGCCGTAGCGGCGGCAGAGCGCGTCGAGCGAATTGGGTCCCATAGGGTGCTTGCGCCGCGCCAGCGCCAGCGTGTCGACGACGCGCCCGGTGTCTATGGCCGGCTGGCCGAGCCGCCCGAATTCCGTGTTGAGGAAGCCGATGTCGAAACTGGCGTTGTGGGCGACGAGCTTGGCGCCGTCGGTGAAGGCGAGCCATTCCTCGGCGATTTCGGCAAAGGTCGGCTTGCCGACGAGGTCGGCGGCGCTGATGCCGTGCACGGCTTGCGCCTCGACATGGACGGCGCGCCCCTGCGGATTGATGAATTTGTGGAAGGTGCGGCCGGTCGGGAAGCGGTTGACCAGCTCGACGCCGCCAAGCTCGATGATGCGGTCGTCGCGCATGTCGAGTCCGGTGGTTTCGGTATCGAAAATGATCTCACGCATAGAATCAACCTACTCCTGGAGGAGTAGAATCATGGAGCGGAACAAAATGGCAATGGGTAATGCCGACAGCCTGCCGTCAGGGGCCTGATGGGCGCGACTTATCCCCCAGGAGTTAGCAGGCGAGCTCAGCGTCCTGAGAGCTCGGCAATGATCGCGCCGACCGCGGTGCGGGCGGCGTCCATGCCTTCACCGGTGTCGATGACGAAATCGGCCTGCCGGCGCTTTTCGGCGTCGGGCACCTGCTTGGCCAGGATTGCCGCCAGCTTTTCCTCACTCATGTCAGGACGCGCCAGCACGCGGGCGCGCTGGATATCGGCCGGCGCGGTGACGACGACGACCTTGTCGACACGGTTGCGGCCGCCGGTTTCGAACAGCAGCGGAATGTCGAGCACGACGAGCGGCGCGCCGGCGGCGCGGTGCCTTGCCAGAAAGGCATCGGCATCGGCCCGCACCAGCGGATGGACGATCGCCTCCAATGTCTTCAGCGCAGCAGCGTTGCCGAGCACGCGGCGCGCCAACTCGGTGCGGTCGACCGAACCGGCAATCACGGTGCCGGGAAAGGCCGCCTCGACGAGAGGTGCTGCCTTGCCGGCATAGAGGCGATGCACGGTCTCGTCGGAGTCATGCACCGGCACGCCGGCGTCGACGAACATTTTCGCCGTCGTCGACTTGCCCATGCCGATCGATCCGGTGAGGCCGAGCACGGTCATCATTTGGCGCCCATCATTTGCGACCCATCATTTGGCGAGGATGTCGGCGACGATCATCTGTCGCAACTCAGGCGTGACCTGCGGCATCTTGCCGAACCAGCGTTCGAAACCGGGCACAGCCTGGTGCAACAGCATGCCGAGCCCGTCGACCGTCTTCAAATTTCTCGCGCGGGCAGCGGCAAGCAGCGGTGTTTCCAGCGGCACATAGACGATGTCTGCGACAATGGCGTGAGCTGGCAGGCCGGCCGGATCGGCGGCCAGCGTCGCATCGCCATGCATGCCAAGTGCCGTCGTGTTGATCAGCAAGCCGGCATCGCCAAGCAAGTCGCCGACCGCGCCATGCGCCGAGACGCCGGCCCCGAAGCGGTCGGCGAGTTCTTGCGCCCGCGCCAATGTGCGGTTGACGATGCGGATATCTTTAATGCCGCGCACTTTAAGCGCGTGGATGACCGCGCGCGAGGCGCCACCGGCGCCGAGCACCACGGCCGGAGCGCTTCTCTCCCAGCCCGGGGCATGCTCGTCGAGATTGCCGGCAAAGCCGATCCAGTCCGAATTGCCGCCCCACAGCACGCCGTCGTCCAGCCACAGCATGTTGACCGCGCCGATCATCTCCGCCGCCTCGTCGCGGCGCTCGACCCGGGCGAAGGCGACTTCCTTGTGTGGAATGGTGACGTTGCCGCCCTGATAGCCATTGGCCTCGAGCGACGAGAGGAACTCGGGAAAATCGGCCGGCGCGACATCGATCGCATAATAGCTGCCGTCGATGCCGTATGTGTTCAGCCAATAGCCGTGGATCTTCGGCGAGCGCGAATGCGCGATCGGATGGCCGGTGACGAAAGCTTTTTTCTCAACCATCGATGGCTCCGAGCGCACGCAATTCCGCCAGCACCGGTAACAGCGGCAGGCCGACAATGGTGAAATAATCGCCTTCGATCTTTTCGAACAGCTGGATGCCTTCGCCCTCGATCTGGTAGGCGCCGACGCTCGACAACGCCTTGGCGCCGACGCGGGCCAGGTGCCGGCCGACGAAGGCCGGATCGAGCTTGCGCATGGTAAGGCTGGCGATGCCGACATGGCGCCACAGCACCTTGCCGTTGCGGCAGAGCACGGCGGCGCTGTTCAGCTGATGCGTCTTGCCTGACAGCGCCAACAGATGGCGGCGGGCGCCTTCCATGTCGGCCGGCTTGTGGAACACTTCATCTCCCAGTGACAAAGTCTGGTCGCAGCCGAGCACCAAGGCGCCCGATCTGCGTTCGCTGACCTCGGTCGCCTTGGCTTCGGCGAGTATCAGGGCGACATCTTCCGGCGACACACCGCTGTCCTGCAACGGCGCCTCGAGCGCACGCTCGTCGACATCGGCAGGCACCGCTTCGATGCCGAGCCCGGCATTGATGAGCATTGCTTTGCGGAACGGGCTGCCGGAGGCGAGGATGATTTTTTCGGTCATGGGTTCTGGGCCTGGTCGATAGTGGTTGATTGGGGCAGGAGGTCGCGTTGCCATCCCATCATCTATTCTTCCCCCGCAGGGCAACAATGGCTGCCGCGGTCTCTTCGATCGAGCGGCGGCTGACGTCTATCATCGGCCAATTGTGGCGGGTGCAGATCTGGCGGGCATAGGCGAGCTCTTCGGCGATCGAGGCACGGTCGACATAATCGGTCGCTTCGTAGGTGCTGCTGTTGCCGAGCACGCGGTTCTGCCGGACATGCGAGATGCGTTCGGCGGTGGCGATCAGCCCGACGATCAGCGGCTTGGTGGCAGCGACCAGGCTTTCGGGCACCGGCACGCCGAGCACGATCGGGATGTTGGCGGTCTTGATGCCGCGGTTGGCGAGATAGATGCTGGTCGGCGTCTTCGATGTCCTGGAAATGCCGATCAGCACCACATCCGCGTCGTCCATATTGAGCGGCAGCTGGCCGTCATCATGCTCCATGGTGAAATTGAGTGCGTCGATACGGTGGAAATAATCGGCGTCGAGCACATGCTGGGCGCCGACGCGGCGGCCGGCCGGCGTGCCAAGATAGGACTGGAAGACGGTGAGGACCGGCTCCAGCACCGAAACACAGGGCAGCCCCATGGTGGCGCAGCGCTCGTCAATGCCGCGCGCCAGCTTCTGGTCGACGACGGTGTAGAGGATGATGCCCGGTTCCTCCTCTATGTCCTCGAAGACTTTCGCCACCTGCTTTTCGGTGCGGATGAGCGGATAGATATGCTCGATGGCGCGCGCATCCTTGTATTGCGCCGAGGCGGCGCGGCCGGCCGCCAGCAGCGTCTCGCCGGTGGCGTCGGAGATCAGGTGCAGGTGAAAGAAGCTCTGGGGTTTGTTCACAGGGGGCGCCTCAGGCTGTGGGCTTGTGTGGATAAATAGGGACCGCAAAGGCGACCGGCTGGAGGCGACTGTATCAGAAGGCCAGTTGTCCACAATTCGATGCGCTGTCAGCTCCACGGTGCGGCTGGGACAAATCTGGGGACGGGCGTTTTTGCCAGCGCTTCATCCACAGAGGCGGTTTTTCAGCGGCTACGCCAAACCATTGACGCCAGTGATGGAATCCTGGTCATCCACACTCTTTGCCAATCCCGCGGAAGAAGCACGCGACAAAATGCTGGCTGGTCTTTTCCAGGGCAAAGCGGGACAGGTGACAACCACCGATACCAACAGACTCTTAGAATCAGAAGATTCTAGAAATAAACTATTTAATTATAGAGAAGGCAGGGGAAGAGAGCGCTCAATGCCCGAGAACCGCATCGTGCTGGACGTGCTGAGAGGCGAGGCAGCATTTCCGCCGCCGCTCTGGATGATGCGCCAGGCCGGGCGCTATCTGCCGGAGTACCGCGAGACCAGAAAGCGCGCCGGGTCCTTCCTCGATCTTTGCTACAATCCTGATCTGGCCGTCGAGGTGACGCTGCAGCCGATCGAGCGCTTTGGCTTCGATGCCTCGATCCTGTTCTCGGACATTCTGGTCGTGCCGCATGCGCTGGGGCGCGATGTCCGCTTTGAGGAGGGCCGCGGGCCGCTGCTGACGCCAATCACTGCAGATGAGATTTCGGCTCTCAACGGCGAAACGTTTCACGTGAATCTCGAACCGGTCTACGAGACGGTTCGCCGGCTGCGGGCAAGATTGCCTGACGAGACCACGCTGATCGGCTTCTGCGGCGCGCCGTGGACCGTGGCGACCTACATGATCGCCGGCCACGGCACACCCGACCAAGCGCCGGCGCGGCTGTTTGCCTATCGCGAACCGATGGCCTTCAAGCATCTCCTGAAAGTGCTCGCCGATCACTCCGCGGCCTATTTGATCCGCCAGATCGAAGCCGGTGCCGACGTGGTGCAGATCTTTGATTCCTGGTCCGGCGTGCTTGATGATGCGTCTTTCGAGCAGTTCTGCGTGCAGCCGGTGGCGGAGATCGTCAGGCAAGTTCGTGCGGTTTATCCCGATGTTCCGATCATCGGCTTTCCCAAGGGCGCCGGCGCCCGCTACGAGACCTATCGTGAGAAGACCGGGGTGACGGGGCTGGGGATCGACTGGACCGTGCCCCTGGCGGCTGCGAACGAACTGCAGCATTCAGGGGCGGTCCAGGGCAATCTCGATCCCTTGCGCCTGGTGGCCGGCGGCAAAGCCCTGTCGGACGGCGTCGATGCGATCCTCAAGGCGCTGGGAGACGGACCGCTGATCTTCAATCTCGGCCATGGCATCACGCCGGAGACACCGGTGGCGCATGTCGAGGCGATGGTGAAGCAGGTGCGGAGCGCGACACGCTGATGGCTCAATCAGATAATACGGGCGGCAACAGCACTCGTGGGGCGATGATGCGGATGACCATCGGCATCGGAGTGCTGGTTGTTCTCACCGCACTTTTGTTTTTCTTTGCGCCTGAGGGTTTCTTTCCCTGGGCGAAGGCAATCCATATCCTGGCCGTCATCTCCTGGATGGCCGGCATGCTCTATCTGCCGCGATTGCTGGTCTACCACGCCGACACAGAGAAGGGGTCCGTCCAATCGGAGACCTTCAAGGTGATGGAGCGGCGTCTGCTGCGCGGCATCATCAATCCGGCGATGATCGTCACCTGGGTGTTCGGGCTTTGGCTTGCCTGGAAAGTGTTTGGCTTTCACGGCGGCTGGCTGCACGCCAAGATAGGCTTGGTGCTGTTGCTGTCGGGCGTGCATGGCTATCTGGCCGGTGCTGTCAGGAAATTCGCCGAGGACCGCAATGAAAAACCGGCGCGGCACTGGCGAATCGTCAATGAGATCCCCACATTGCTGATGATCGCCATCGTCATCCTGGTTGTCGTCAAGCCGTTCTAGGCCCATTTCGGTCGACAAAACGCAGCTTGCTCTTTCCCCCGACCGACGATAAAAGACGGGTCTTCCTTCCCGTCATGCGCCGCCCTTGATTGCTTTCGGCCGCGCCCGGCATTTATCGCATCCAGCCGATATATTTTCCCCAAAGCAGATTCAGAGTCCGTCTATGCAAGAAATGAAACTCGCAGAGTTCAAGAACAAGAAGCCGCCAGAGCTGATCGCCTATGCCGAATCGCTCGAAGTGGAAAACGCCAGCGTCATGCGCAAGCAGGAACTGATGTTTGCCATCCTGAAGAAACTGGCCGCCCAGGACGTCGAGATCATCGGCGATGGTGTGGTCGAGTTGTTGCAGGACGGTTTCGGCTTCCTGCGCTCAGCCAACGCCAATTATCTGCCGGGTCCCGACGATATCTACATCTCGCCCTCGCAGATCCGCCGCTTCTCCTTGAAGACCGGCGATACCGTCGAAGGGCCGATCCGCAGCCCAAAAGAGGGCGAGCGCTATTTCGCCCTTCTCAAGGTCAACACGATCAATTTTGACGATCCCGAAAAGATTCGTCACAAGATCCATTTCGACAATCTGACGCCGCTCTATCCGACCAAGCGGCTGAAGATGGAGATCGACAATCCGACCGGCAAGGACATCTCGTCGCGGGTGATCGACCTGGTGGCGCCGATCGGCAAGGGACAGCGCGCGCTCATCAACGCGCAGCCGCGTACCGGTAAAACGGTGCTGATGCAGAATATCGCCCACTCGATCACGGCCAATCATCCGGAATGCTATCTGATCGTACTTCTGATCGACGAACGGCCAGAAGAAGTGACCGACATGCAGCGTTCGGTGAAGGGCGAGGTCGTGTCCTCGACCTTTGACGAACCGGCGGTGCGCCACGTCCAGGTCGCCGAAATGGTCATCGAAAAGGCCAAGCGCCTGGTCGAGCATGGCCGCGACGTCGTTATTCTGCTCGATTCGATCACCCGCCTCGGCCGTGCCTACAACACCGTTGTGCCGTCCTCCGGCAAGGTGCTGACCGGCGGTGTCGACGCCAACGCGCTGCAGCGGCCGAAGCGCTTCTTCGGCGCGGCCCGCAACATCGAGGAAGGCGGCTCGCTGACGATCATCGCCACCGCGCTGATCGACACCGGCAGCCGCATGGACGAAGTCATCTTCGAAGAGTTCAAGGGCACCGGCAACTGCGAAATCCAGCTCGACCGCAAGGTCGCCGACAAGCGCATCTACCCGGCCATGGACATCTTGAAGTCAGGCACCCGCAAGGAGGACCTGCTGGTCTCCAAGCAGGATCTGCAGAAGATCTTCGTCCTGCGCCGCATCCTGGCGCCGATGGGAACCACCGACGCGATCGAGTTCCTGATAGACAAGCTGAAGCAGACCAAGACCAACGCCGATTTCTTCGATTCAATGAACACGTAAGCAGTTTCACCGGATCATCGGTCATGCATGAAACCCCGTTCCGGGAAACCGGGACGGGGTTTTTCATTGCGGGGGCAAACAGGTCGCATTTCCGACAGGGCGTGGCCTTGGGCGGCAATTTCCATAGCTGTCGTCATGCGAGTAATCGCGTCTCAAAGATCGGAAGCCGCATGGAGAAAACAATCCCGACCCTGATCGGCTTCTCGGCCATCCTGACATGGTCCTTCCTGGCGCTGCTTTCGACGGCGGCGGGACCGATTCCGCCCTTTCAGCTGGCGGCGATGACGTTTCTGCTTGGCGGGCTGGTCGGCGCGTCGAGCTGGCTTGTCCGTCCGGCGGCGATCAAGTCGCTGCGCCAGCCGTGGCAGGTCTGGGCGCTCGGCACAGCGGGGCTGTGCATCTATCACTGCGCCTATTTCTTCGCCATCCAGTCGGCGCCGCCGGTCGAGGTCAGCCTGATCGCCTATCTCTGGCCGTTGCTGATCGTCGTCTTTGCCGCCTTCCTGCCTGGAGAAAAGCTTAGGGCCCATCACATCGCCGGCGTCATGCTCGGCCTTGCCGGCGCCATTGTGGTGATCACCAAGGGCGGCACGATCGGACTGGCCAATGGTGTGATGAAGGGGCATGTCATCGCGCTGTTCTGCGCTTTCATCTGGGCCGGCTATTCGGTTTTGTCGCGCCGCTTCGGCAAGGTGCCGACCGATGTGGTCGCCGGTTACTGCTTCATCACGGCTGCGGTCGCCTTGATGCTGCACCTCACCCTTGAGACCACCGTCTGGCCACAGACGGCGACGCAGTGGAGCGCCATCGTCATCTTGGGCGTAATACCGCTAGGCGCCGGCTTTTACGCCTGGGACTATGGCTGCAAGCACGGCGACATCATGATCCTCGGCGCCCTCTCCTACGCGGCGCCCCTCTTCTCGGTCATCGTGCTTCTGCTGGCAGACTTTGGTGTGTTTCACTGGTCGGTCGCTGTTGCTTGCATCCTGATCACGGTCGGAGCGGTGGTCGCGGCCAAGGATTTGCTGTTCGGGCCGCGGCCGCCATCCATTGATTTGACGGCGCTTCCTTCGACCTGGGACGGAAACACGGGTTGAGCTACCGGCGTCGCAACAGCGGCTCGACTCCTACGGATCCGGCCCCACGGGCAGGATAGCCGGTGCATAGCTCCGGTCTGCCGGTCGGCGGCCGGATGCCACTGGCCAATGTTCGGTCGATTCGCATGCATTCCGATGAGGGCGACAATATCGGCGTGACGCGGGTCGGGATTCTGTTTCGCAGCCGGAACGAAGGCTGCGGGGGGCGATGGGGCTCCAGCTTCACGGTTCCGGGCCAGGCACAGGCGTTAACGATGCGGCCTGCGTAGGGCTTGCTGGCCCGCCCAGAACTGCTTGGCATCGAATTAGGACCATGGTCAGCTGTTACCCGCCTGCTCGCCCATGGATGACAAGGTGGCAATACAGATTTGGTAATCCGGCCGCTCCTCGCGATCGACCTTGATATTGACGAACAGCCGGTTCATGACGGCCGCGACACTGTGGGATTGTTGACACCTAGGCGACCGGTGAGAACGGGCAAATGATTTCAGGCGATTCGATCGTTGCGCTGTCCAGCGGGCGCCTGCCCGCCGGCATCGCTGTCATCCGCATTTCCGGACCGAGGACTCGATTCGTTGTCGAAACGGTGGCCGGTGGCACGGTCAAGGACCGGGTTGCGACCCTGCGCAAGCTCCGAACGGTGGACGGGTCGCTTATCGACAACGGCCTGGTGCTGTTTTTTCCTGGGCCGAACAGTTTTACCGGCGAGGATGTCGCCGAGCTCCACGTCCATGGCGGCCGCGCCGTCGCCGGCAAGATGCTGGAGATCGTCGCCGGCTTTGACGGCCTGCGTCATGCGGAGCCTGGGGAATTTACGCGCCGGGCTCTTCTCAACGGCAAGCTGGATCTGGTCGAGACGGAGGCGTTGGCCGATCTGGTCAACGCCGAAACCGAAGCGCAGCGGCGCTTTGCCGTGCAGAATGCCGAAGGAGTGCAAAGCGAACTCTATCTTAGCTGGCGCCATCGCCTGATCCATGCACGGGCCATGATCGAGGCGGAAATCGACTTCGCCGACGAAGACGACGTGCCCGGTTCCGTTTCGGACACGGTTTGGTCCGATGTGCGCGCGATGGTGGGGGAGATCGGCCGGCATGTCGATGGCTTCCATGCCGCCGAGATCCTCCGTGACGGGTTTGAGGTTGTCATCCTCGGTGCACCGAACGCCGGCAAATCCAGCCTGTTTAACGCGCTGGCCAGGCGTGAGGCAGCGATTGTTACCGACGAGCCCGGCACGACGCGGGACTTGCTCGAAGTGGTGCTGGATGTCCACGGAGTGCGGGTCAGGGTAACCGACACCGCGGGCCTGCGCGAGGCGCCCGGCAAGATCGAAGCGATCGGTATCGAAAAGGCGCGGGCCAAGGCGCACACGGCTGACCTGGTGCTGTTGCTGGAAGATCTGGCGGACCCGAGTGCGATCGGCAACATGCCTCTTGAGGCCCCGGCTTTGAGAATCGGCACTAAGGTCGATCTCTTGAAAGGCTCGCCGCGATTGGAGGCGTATGATGCGTTGATCTCGACGGTGGACGGCACTGGGTTGGCTGAACTCCTGGCCGAGATCGGCAGGCGCGCCGCGGCTGCTATCGGCGATGCCGGTGACATCCTGCCGTCTCGGTTGCGGCATGTGGAGCTGCTCAATGAGACCAGGCGCTTTCTGATCTCGGCTTTGTCGGGGCAAGAGCGCGGCCAGGAGCTGCGGGCGGAGGAGCTGCGTCTCGCGGCGGACCGGCTCGGCCGGATTGTCGGCGCCGTGGATGTCGAGGACCTGCTGGACGTAATCTTTTCGCAGTTTTGCATTGGGAAGTGACTCACGTGAAACATGACGGGGCGCTGGTATGAGTGACTCACGTGAAGGGGGGCCGCCCAAGTGCGTTTCACGTGAAACGAGACGTTTAACAAAAGGGCAACTGGCCACCGCCCCTCATTGTCCCCGTTCATGGGGAGAAGATGCCGGCAGGTAGATAAGGGCCAGCGCCAACCGAGGCTTCGCTGCTTCCATGACTCACGTGAAACACCTCTGCGGCTTTCAGCACTCCGTTCCCCGTGAACGAATCAACCTGCAATCCTTGACAGCGTCCTCTCGTGGGGACATGTGTCGGGAAATCTCTGAATCTGGAAGGGACAATGATCGATCACTATGATGTGGTTGTGGTGGGCGGTGGCCATGCCGGGTGCGAGGCTGCGAGCGCTGCCGCGCGCGCCGGTGCCAGGACCGCGCTGATCACGCTGCGCTTCGACACGATCGGTGTCATGTCCTGCAATCCGGCGATCGGCGGCCTCGGGAAGGGCCATCTGGTGCGTGAGATCGACGCCATGGACGGGCTGATGGGCCGCATCGCCGATGCTGCCGGCATCCAATTCCGCCTGCTTAATCGCCGCAAAGGCCCTGCCGTGCGCGGGCCGCGCACGCAGGCCGACCGCAAGCTTTACCGGCTGGCCATGCAGGAAGCGATTCGGCAGCAGAACGGTCTCGACGTCGTCGAAGGCGAAGTCTTGGATTTCGAGATCGAAGAAGGACGGATCGCCGCTGTGCTCCTGGCCGACGGGCGCCGGTTGGCGTGCGGTGCAGTCGTCCTGACCACCGGCACTTTTCTTCGCGGCCTCATCCACATTGGCGACAGGAAGATTGTCGCCGGGCGGATGAACGAGCAAGCCAGCCTTGGCCTGTCGGCGACGATGAGCCGCGCCGGTTTCGCGCTTGGACGGCTGAAGACCGGCACGCCGCCGCGGCTCGATGGCCGCACCATCGACTGGGCGTCGCTGGAAAGCCAGGCGGCCGACGAACATCCAGTGCCGTTCTCGCTGCTCACCGACACAATCAAGAATCCGCAAATCCATTGCGGCATCACGCGTACGACGCCGGCGACGCACGCGCTGATCCGCGCCAATATCGGCCGCTCCGCCATGTATTCCGGCTCGATCGAAGGCGTAGGTCCACGTTACTGCCCGTCGATCGAAGACAAGATCGTCAAGTTCGGCGATCGAGAAGGTCATCAGATATTCCTGGAGCCGGAAGGGCTGGACGATGACACCGTCTACCCCAATGGCATCTCGACCTCCCTGCCCGAAGACGTCCAGCTCGACATTCTGAAGACGATCCCGGGCCTGGAACGCGCGACCATGCTGCAGCCCGGCTACGCCATCGAATATGACCACGTCGATCCGCGCGAGCTCGAGCCGACGCTTGAGACCAAACGTATTGCGGGGCTTTTCCTCGCCGGTCAGATCAACGGCACCACCGGTTATGAAGAAGCCGGCGCGCAAGGCCTGCTCGCCGGGCTCAACGCCGCGCGCAAGGCGGCGGCCGATGACCAAATCGTGCTCAGCCGCACCGAAGCCTATATCGGTGTGATGGTCGACGACCTCACCAGCCGCGGCATTGCCGAGCCCTACCGCATGTTCACTTCGCGGGCGGAGTTTCGCCTATCGCTGCGCGCCGACAATGCCGATGAAAGGCTTACGCCGCTGGCAAATCGGCTTGGTATCGTGTCGCCGGAGCGGACGCAGCGGTTCAATCAAGTCACACAGGATCTTGATAGGGCGCGCGAACTCGCAGTTGCGACGACGATGACGCCCAACGAAGCGGCGCGGCATGGGCTGGAGATCAACAGGGACGGCGTGCGCCGCTCCGCCTATGAATTGCTTGCTTATCCCGGCGTCGATATCGCTTGGCTGGCCCGTGTTGTGCCGGCCTTTGGCGCAATCGACCCCAAAACCGCCGAGCGGCTCGAAACGGAAGCGAAATATTCGGTTTACCTCGATCGCCAGCAGGCAGATGTCGCACAAATCCGCCACGAGGAAAGCCGGCTGATCCCGGCGTCGGTGGATTTCGCCGATGTTCCCGGCCTGTCCAATGAGCTGAAGCAGAAGATGCTAACGCGTCAGCCGCGTTCGATCGCTGACGCGCAGCGTATGGAAGGCATGACGCCGGCGGCGCTGGCAATCATCGTCGCGCACGTCCGCAACGCTGAATCGGCCGCGCAAAGGGCCGTTGCGTGAGCGCTGCCTCATGGGCGAGCCTGCAAGAGGCCGCGGGACCGGTTTCACGTGAAACATTCGATCGGTTGGTGACGTTCGAACAGTTGTTCCTGAAATGGAACCGCAGCATCAATCTGGCCGCGCCGTCGACGCTGGACGACGTCTGGGGCCGCCATATTCTGGATAGCGCGCAACTGGCGCGAATCGCCCCGCAGGCCAAACGCTGGGCAGATCTCGGTTCGGGCGGCGGTTTTCCGGGCCTGGTGCTGGCTTTCCTGCTGGTCGAACGCGACGGCGCGTCGATCTATCTGGTTGAGAGCAACCGCAAGAAAGCATCGTTTTTGCAGGCGGTCATTGGCCAGTTCGGTTTGCCGGCACGGGTCGTCGCCCGGCGCATCGACGACAGCTATGCGCTTGTTTCCGCACCGGAAATCATCACGGCGCGGGCGCTGGCCGCGCTGCCGGCGCTGCTCGATCTGTCGGCGCCGTGGCTGACCAAGGGATCGCGGGCGCTGTTCCACAAAGGCCGGGATTACCGCTCCGAGGTGGAAGAAAGCACTCACCGCTGGGCTTTCGATCTGGTAGAACATCCGAGCATGACCGACGCCCATGGCGTCATCCTCGAAGTGACCGATCTGCGGACGGCGTAAGCTCTCCTTCGCAACCTTGGCGACGCAAATGAATACCTGGCCCACATGAATACCTGGCACAGACCCATGAAAACCGGACCTCGCATCATCACCGTCGCCAACCAGAAGGGCGGCGTCGGCAAGACTACCACCGCCATCAATCTGGCCACGGCGCTGGCCGCGATCGGCGAAAAGGTGCTGATCGTCGATCTCGACCCGCAAGGCAATGCCTCGACGGGTCTCGGTATCGACCGCAAGGACCGCACCGTCTCCTCCTACGATGTGCTGACCGGCGAACTCGGCCTGGAAGAGGCCGCCATTCCAACGGCGGTGCCCGGCCTGTCGATCGTGCCGTCGACGCTCGATCTGCTCGGCATCGAGATGGAAATCGCCTCGGCGCCGGATCGCGTGCTTAAGCTGCGCAACGCGCTGCGCGCCGCCACCGAGCGCGGTGCGCCGTTCGGCTATGTGCTGATCGACTGCCCGCCCTCGCTCAACCTTTTGACTTTGAATTCAATGGCGGCAGCCGATTCTGTTCTTGTGCCGCTGCAGTGCGAGTTCTTCGCGCTGGAAGGGCTAAGCCAACTCCTGGAAACGGTGGAGCAGGTGCGTCGTTCTATCAATCCAGACCTGATCATCCAGGGCATCGTGCTGACCATGTATGACGGCCGCAACAACCTCGCCAACCAGGTGGTGCAGGACGTGCGGGCACACATGGGCGACAAAGTCTACGAGACGATCATTCCTAGGAATGTGCGGGTGTCCGAGGCGCCGTCCTACGGCAAGCCGGCAATCCTCTACGATCTCAAGTGCTCAGGCAGCCAGGCCTATCTGCAGCTGGCGTCCGAAGTGATCCGCCGCGAGCGCAAATTGCGCGCCGCTTGATTAGGCAGGGTCGATAAACAAAGCCGATCCGTCACCGAAACGATCAAGAATCTGGAATTGAGATGAGCGAAGACCTTTCGAGAAAGAGACTGGGGCGTGGACTGGCGGCGCTGATCGGGGAGATCGACCGTCCGGTGGCAGCGGCCGAAAAGCCGGGCCTGAATGCCGACGGCAAGGTGCCGATCGAATTCCTGAGCCCGAACCCGAAAAACCCACGCCGGCACTTTGGCGACGCCGACCTGACCGATCTCGCCCAGTCGATCCGCGAACATGGCGTGGTGCAGCCGGTGGTGGCGCGGCCTTCGCCGACGCAGGCCGGGCGCTATGAGATCATCGCCGGCGAGCGACGCTGGCGCGCCGCGCAGCGCGCCGGGCTGACCGAGATTCCGATCATCGTGCGCGACGTCAACGACCGCACGGCGCTCGAACTGGCGATCATCGAGAACGTCCAGCGCACCGACCTCAATCCGGTCGAGGAGGCGCTCGGCTACCAGCAGTTGATCGACGATCACGGCTACACCCAGGCCGATCTCGGCAATGTCATCGGCAAGAGCCGCAGCCACGTCGCCAACACGCTGCGGCTGCTGAAGCTGCCCGACGTCATCCGAGACTTGCTGGTCGACGGCGCGCTGTCAGCCGGTCACGCCCGCACGCTGGTCACGGCGCAGGATCCAGCTGGGCTCGCCAAGCAGATTGTCGAGGAGGGGCTTTCGGTGCGCCAGGCGGAAGCGCTGGCGCAGATGCCGGCGGGCGGCACGCCGCCCAAGGGAAAACCGGCACACGGCGTATCGGGCAAGGATGCCGACACGCTGGCGCTGGAAAAGCTGATGACCAACACGATCGGCATGATCGTGACCATCGAGCACAAGGGCAAGGGCGGCGCGATCCGCGTGGACTACCGCAGCCTGGAGCAGCTCGACGAGCTATGCCGGCGGTTGAAGGACGAGCGGTAGAAGGTTGAGGTTGCGCCATATCTAGCCGGCGAATGAAGTTCTGGCTTAGGATGAAGGGCTGGCGGTGCCGGCCCTTTCTTTTGCGACGTGGAAACAGCCAATCTCCCCCCTTGTGGGGGATGCCCGGAAGGGCAGAGGGGGGCGCGAAGGAATGCCAGCCTGCTCTCGGATAAACCGATCACGATGTTCTCTGGGATACCCGAAGTGTCATTGCGGGTCGCTGGCCGGTTGTGTGCGTCAAGTTCTGCAAAATGGGGCGGCCATGATGCTGGTCATGCGGCTTGGCGCAGAGCGAGCTTCTTGTGCTCGCGCAGGTCGTCCATGTTGATGTATCGGTTGGCCTCCATCCAGTTTTCATTGGTCTCGACGGCCAAGGCCCTGACCAGGCGCAGGCAGCTTTCGGTATTGGGGAAGATGCGCACGACATAGGTGCGCCGGCGGATTTCCTCGTTGAGCCGCTCCAGCATGTTGGTGGATTTGAGATGCTTGTGGTGCTGTCTCGGCAGCCTGAAGAAGGTCAGGGTTTGTTCGATGGCATCCTCGGCCCAGCCTGTCAGGCGCGGATAGCGTGCCGACCATTTGGCAAGCCATGCGGCAAGATCAGCCCTGGCCTCTGCGAGATCGCGCCGGTCGTAGAGCCAGCGCAATTCCTGCAGGCAGTCGTCGCCGTGCTTCCTCGGCAGATGATCGAGCGCGTTCCTGAGGAAGTGCACGTAGCAGCGTTGCCAGGCGGCTTCGGGGATCACCTCGCCGATCGCTGCCACCAGGCCGGCGTGATCGTCGGACACAACCAACTCGACGCCCTTGAGGCCGCGCGCCTTGAGGCCGACGAGGAAGTCCCTCCAGGCCGAGCGGCTCTCGCGATTGGCCATCTCCACGGCCAGGATCTGGCGCCTTCCGTCCCAGTCGATACTGAGGTAAGGAAACGGCTCTTGAAGGGGGCGCCTGGCAAAGGCAGCGAGGCTCTCGTCCAGCCGCTTGTTGATGGCCGAGATCGACGGGGCCGAGAAGGCATGGCCGCACAGTTCGCCTTCACCTTGCGGGTCGACACGCCCTGCACATACATCTCCGCCAGTGTCGCCACCAAGGCCCGCTCGGAACGCTGGTAGCGCTCGAACAGCTCGGTGGAGAAGCGCCCGGCCCGGTCCTGCGGAACCCGCAGCTCGAGCTTGCCGACCCGCGTCACAAGGGTACGGCCGTAATAGCCCGAGCGATAGCCAAGCCGTTCGGGCGTGCGCTCGCTCTTCGAGGCACCCAGCGCCTCGTCCATCTCGGCCTCAAGCACCTCCTGCATCACCGCACGGAGCACTTCGTGCAATCCATCCGGGTTCGAAAGCAAAATGTCTTTGACGGCAGCGCTGGCGGTCTTAACTTCAGTCTTGGTCATGGTGGCGTTCCTTCGCGGGAATCAGGTGACGTGAACAATCACCAGCCTGCCATGACCGCCCCCTCTCAGCGATTTGCAGAACTCTCAGCACACTACCCTGGGGCGTCGGCGGGACAGCGCCCCCCTCCTGGCTTGCCAGCCATCTCCCCCACAAGGGGGGAGATTAGCCAAATCGTCTTATCGCTGCGCCAGCCTCGCGCTCTCCACCGCAATGCTGAGCAGCGCCTGCCGTGCCAGCGCTTCCGACAAATCCGGCCTGCGCCTGGTCTGCAGCACGGCCGATTGCAGCCGGTTCAGCGCGCGGCTGAGCGCCTCGACGTTCCAGCGCTCCAGCGCCTTCTCCACCAGCTTGCGCCGCGAGAAAAACACCGGCGGACGGGCGCCGGCCATGGCCGAGGCGGCGTTGCGGCCGGCGGTGTCCATCTGGCCGCGCATGACCTGAAGCTGCTGCAGCTGCCGCATCGCCGAGGACAGCACCAGGAAAGGATGGCCGCCGGACAGGCAGTGGCGGGTGAAGGCGGTGTCGAAGTCACCGATCTTGCCTTCCAGCACAGCATCGACCGCGTCGTCGAAGGAGGCGCCGGAAACGTCGCCGGACATCGCCCTGACGTCATCGAGGCCAATGTCCTTCTGGCCGTGGGCGTAAAGCACCAGCTTTTCGATTTCACCGCGCGAGGCCAGCCGGTCGCCCCCGAGATTGCGGCGCAGCGCCTGGCGTGCGTCGAGCGCCATCGACATGCCGGCCTTGCGCAACTCGTCGTCGATGACGCTATCGATGTCGCGGGCTTCATCGGCGTAGCAAGGCAGCGCCATGGCGGTGTCGGCGGCCTCGACGATCGCGCGCAGTCCGACGCCCTTTTTCAGGTCGCCGGCCTCGATGAGAATGATGGCGTCGCGCGCGGGCTCCGCAGTCAGCGCCTTCACGTCGTCGGCCAGCGCCTTCTGGCCGCTGGCGTTGCGCACCCACAGAAGCCGCCGGTCGGAGAACATCGGCACGGTGCGGGCTTCGTCCAGCAGCCGGCCCTGGTCGCGATCGACCTCCGCGCCGTCGAGCCGGACGACGGAGAACGGATCGTCGAGAGGCAGGCCGGTTTTCGCGGCAAAGGCCTTGGCCCGCTCGGCGACCAAGCCGCGGTCGGGTCCGTAAAGCAGGACGATCGATATGCGCGCGTCAGGCTTCGCCAGCCACGAATCGACCTCATATCCTTTTTTCTGCGCCATGGAGGGTGGTTAGCATGATGCGGTCGCTGAGTGAACGTTCTCCAGAGAGTTCGAGACCCTAGCGCCCTTCCTCTCCCTCCGGAGGGGGGAGAGGTGGCTCGGCGAAGCCGAGACGGAGTGGGGGAGCCACCTGGCAATCGCCGCGAACGGACAAAGGAAGGGCACTATCTCAAGCATTGCCTAGGGCCCCAAGGGTCGACCCCCACTCCGTCGAGCTTCGCTCGACACCTCTCCCCCGATCGACGGGGGAGGAAAGCGCGAGTTCGCCGACCTTGGTGCCTTCATCTCTCCCGGAGGCCGTGAAGTGACTATCTGCCGGAAATCCTGCAAAACTTTGCGCCTAATTGCGCGCCGCTCCCCAACATCGACAAGAAATTTCGCCGACATATCTGCATCTTGCGGTCGCCTGCCGGCCGGGACGCCGGATCGGTTCCGGCGCCCCATGAATTGGCGCTGTGCCGGGCGCGCGGATGTGCAAATATCGACGCCAGGCAAATGGGAGGACCATGGTCATGACCTCTGGGATGTTGCGGTTTCATGTGCCGGAGCCGGAAGTGCGGCCGGGCGGAACGCCCGACTTCTCCAATGTGCCTATCCCCAAGGCCGGCTCGGTGCCGCGACCGGACATCGATGTCGATCCGCGCACCATCCGCGACATGGCGTTTTCCATCATCCGTGTGCTCAACCGCACCGGTGAGGCGGTCGGGCCGTGGGCCGGGCTGCTCACCGACGAGGAGTTGCTCGAGGGGTTGCGCCACATGATGACGCTGCGCAGCTTCGATGCCCGCATGCAGATGGCGCAGCGCCAGGGCAAGACATCGTTCTACATGCAGCATCTGGGCGAAGAGGCGGTGAGCTGCGCTTTCCGCAAGGCGCTGGCGCCGGGCGACATGAATTTCCCGACCTATCGGCAAGCCGGCCTGCTCATCGCGGACGCCTATCCGATGGTCACGATGATGAACCAGATCTATTCCAACGAGGCCGATCCGCTCAAAGGGCGGCAGCTGCCGATCATGTATTCGTCGAAGGAGCATGGCTTCTTCTCGATCTCCGGCAATCTGGCGACGCAATACATCCAGGCGGTCGGCTGGGCGATGGCTTCCGCTATCAGCAACGATTCGAAAATCGCGGCGGCGTGGATCGGCGACGGCTCGACGGCCGAATCCGATTTCCATTCCGCACTAGTGTTCGCCTCGACCTACAAGGCGCCGGTCATCCTCAACGTCGTCAACAACCAGTGGGCGATCTCGACGTTTCAAGGCATTGCGCGTGGCGGCTCCGGCACCTTTGCCGCGCGCGGCCTCGGCTTCGGCATTCCGGCGCTGCGCGTCGACGGCAATGATTATCTCGCCGTGCATGCCGTGGCCAAATGGGCGGCGGAGCGGGCGCGGCAGAATCTCGGGCCGACGCTGATCGAATATGTCACCTACCGTGCCGGCGCGCATTCGAGCTCGGACGATCCGTCTGCCTACCGGCCGAAAACCGAATCCGACGCCTGGCCGCTCGGCGATCCGGTGATGCGGCTGAAGAATCATCTGATCCTGCGCGGGGTCTGGTCGGATGAGCGCCATGCCCAGGCGGAAGCCGAAATCCTCGACACGGTGATCGCGGCGCAGAAGGAAGCTGAAGGCCACGGCACGCTGCATGCCGGCGGCAAGCCGTCCACGCGCGAGATGTTCGAGGGCGTGTTTGCCGAGATGCCGCCGCATCTCAGGCGCCAGCGCCAGCAGGCGGGAGTCTGACCATGCCGAGACGGACCATGATCGAGGCGATCCGCGACGCCATGGACGTGTCGATGGCGCGCGACGAACGCGTCATCGTCTATGGCGAGGATGTCGGCTTCTTCGGGGGTGTCTTCCGCTGCACGGCAGGCCTGCAAGCGAAGTACGGCAAGACCCGCTGCTTCGATGCGCCGATCAACGAATCCGGCATTGTCGGCTCCGCCATCGGCATGGCCGCCTATGGGCTGAAGCCATGCGTGGAAATTCAGTTTGCCGACTACATGTACCCGGCTTACGACCAGCTGACGCAGGAAGCAGCACGCCTGCGCTACCGCTCGAACGGCGATTTCACCTGTCCGATCGTGGTCCGCATGCCGACCGGCGGCGGCATCTTTGGCGGACAGACGCACAGCCAGAGCCCGGAAGCGCTGTTCACCCATGTGTCGGGGCTGAAGACGGTGGTGCCGTCCAATCCTCATGATGCCAAGGGGCTGCTGATCGCGGCGATCGAGGATCCCGATCCGGTGATTTTTCTGGAGCCGAAGCGGCTCTATAACGGACCGTTCGATGGCCATCACGACCGACCGGTGACGCCATGGTCGAAGCATGAACTGGGCGAGGTCGCCGACGGCCATTACACGGTGCCGCTCGGCAAGGCGGCGATCCGCCGGGCGGGCTCGGCCGTCACCGTGCTCGCCTACGGCACCATGGTCTATGTCGCGCAGGCGGCCGTGGAAGAAACCGGCATCGATGCCGAGATCATCGATTTGCGGACCCTGCTGCCGCTCGATCTCGACGCGATAGTCGCTTCGGTGAAGAAGACCGGACGCTGCGTCGTCGTGCACGAGGCGACACTGACCTCCGGCTTCGGCGCCGAGCTGTCGGCGCTGGTGCAGGAAAATTGTTTCTACCATCTGGAAGCGCCGGTGGCGCGCGTCACCGGTTGGGACACGCCCTACCCGCATGCGCAGGAATGGGATTATTTCCCGGGGCCGGCCCGTGTCGGCCGCGCGCTTCTCGAAACCATGGGAGCCTAGGGATGGGCGAACACATCATCAAGCTGCCGGACGTCGGTGAAGGCGTCGCCGAGGCCGAACTTGTGGAGTGGCACGTCAAGGTCGGCGACCTCGTGCGCGAGGACTCGGTGCTTGCCGCCGTCATGACCGACAAGGCGACGGTGGAAATACCTTCGCCGGTCGATGGCGAGATCCTGTGGCTGGGCGCCGAGATCGGCGACACGGTGGCGATCGGCTCGCCCATCGTGCGGCTGAAAGTGGCGGGGGAGGGCAATGTCGCCGAAGGCTCGAAATCGTCAGAGGTCACGGCGGCACCGACCCCCACCCCTGCCGGGGCGAGCCACGGGTCTCGCCCGTCCTCCGGACCCCCACAAGAGGGAGGCGTTTCGGCCACGAAATCCGACGCCAAGTCGCCACCACCTGCACCAGCAGCCAAAAGCGCACGGGCACCTGAGACTGAATCCCCCTCCCCCTTGTGGGGAGGGGCCAGGGGTGGGGGTACTGCGCCGACATCTAAAGGTGCGGCACCCACCGGCGCGCCGCGCCCGGAGGGCGAAAAGCCCTTGGCGTCGCCCGCCATCCGGCTCAGGGCGAAGGAGGCGGGGATCGATCTGCGCCAGGTGTCGGGTACCGGCCCTGCCGGCCGCATCAGCCACGAAGATATCGAGGCATTCCTGGCACGCGGACCGCAGGTAGCGAAGGCGTCGGGTCTGGCGCGCAATGACAGCGTCGAGGATATCAAGGTCATCGGACTGCGGCGCAAGATCGCCGAAAAAATGTCGCTGGCGAAGTCACGCATCCCGCACATCACCTATGTCGAGGAGATCGACGTCACAGCACTCGAGGAGTTGCGCGCGGCGCTCAACAAGGAAAAGCGCAAGGGTGTGGAGAGGCCGAAGCTGACGCTGCTGCCGTTCCTGATGCGGGCGATGGTCAAGGCGATTGCCGACCAGCCCAACATCAACGCGCTGTTCGACGACGAGGCCGGCATCATCCATCAGCATGGCGGCGTCCATATCGGCATTGCCGCGCAGACGCCGTCGGGCCTGGTGGTGCCGGTGGTCAAGCACGCCGAGGCGCGCGACCTCTGGGATTGCGCGGCCGAGCTCAACCGCCTGGCCGAAGCGGCGAAGTCCGGCACGGCCAGCCGCGACGAGCTGTCGGGATCGACCATCACCATTACCTCGCTCGGCGCCATGGGCGGCGTGGCGACGACGCCGGTCATCAATCATCCTGAGGTGGCGATCGTCGGCGTCAACAAGATGATGGTGCGGCCGGTCTGGGACGGCACCCAGTTCATCCCGCGCAAGATGATGAACCTGTCGTCGAGCTTCGATCACCGGGTGGTCGACGGCTGGGATGCGGCGGTGTTTGTGCAGCGGATCAAGGCGCTGATTGAGACGCCAGCGCTGATATTTGTGGATTGAGGGGCGGAACGACCGAGATGACGGCGGGACAGCGCCCCCCTCTGCCTTACCAGGCATCTCCCCCACAAGGGGGGAGATTGGACGTCACGCAGGGTTTCGCCAATCTCCATCGTTGCAGGAATGAGCGAAGCGAAGAAGCTGCTGATCTCCCCCCTCGTGGGGGAGATGTCCGGCAGGACAGAGGGGGGCGCGAAGGATCGCGACGGAACATTCCCTCGCATCAAAGGGTCACGCCATGAAAGAAATCTCCTGCAAGCTGCTGGTCATCGGCGCCGGGCCCGGCGGCTACGTCTGCGCTATCCGTGCCGGCCAGCTCGGCATCGATACGGTGATCGTTGAAGCCGGCAAACCGGGCGGCACCTGTCTCAATGTCGGCTGCATCCCGTCCAAGGCGATGATCCATGCGGCGGAAGAGTTCGAGAAGGTCGCGCATATGGCCGGCGGCAGCAGTCCGCTCGGCATCTCGGTAGCAGCGCCCGTGCTCGATCTCGGCAAGACGGTTGCGTGGAAGGACGGCATTGTTAGCCGGCTGACCGGGGGCGTTGCCGGGCTACTTAAGAAGGCCAAGGTCAAGACCGTCTATGGCTGGGCGACGTTCCGCGACGGCAAGACCGTCGCGGTCGAGACCGAGACCGGCACCCAGATCATCCGCGCCGAAACGGTTGTGATCGCCACCGGCTCGGCGACGGTGGAACTGCCGTTCCTGCCGTTCGGCGGCCCGGTGATTTCATCCACAGAAGCGCTGGCTCTCGGCGAGGTGCCGAAAAGGCTCGCCGTGGTCGGCGGCGGCTATATCGGGCTGGAACTCGGCATGGCGTTCGCCAAAATGGGCGCCGCGGTGACCGTGGTCGAGGCGCTGCCGCGCGTGCTGGCGCAGTATGATGCGGAACTGACCCGGCCGGTGGTGAAACGGCTGGCCCAGCTCGGCGTCGAGGTGATGCTTGGCGCCAAGGCCAAGGGGGTCAAGGGCGACGCGCTGCTGGTCGAGACCGCGGACGGCAAGAGCACCAAAATCGCGGCAGACAAGATCCTGGTCACGGTCGGCCGCAAGCCGGTGACGGAGGGCTGGGGCCTCGATCAGATCGATCTCGACATGGCCGGCAAGTTCATCAAGATCGACGACCAGTGCCGCAGCTCGATGCGCGGCATCTATGCCATTGGCGACGTCACCGGCGAGCCGATGCTGGCGCACCGGGCGATGGCGCAAGGCGAAATGGTGGCCGAGATCGTCGCCGGCCACAAGCGCAGCTGGGACAAGCGCTCGATCCCGGCCGTCTGCTTCACCGATCCGGAGCTGGTGACGGCAGGGCTAACGCCGGAGGAGGCGAAGGCTTCAGGCGAAATCAAGATCGGCCAGTTCCCCTTCGCCGCCAACGGCCGGGCGATGACGAAACTCGGCGAGGACGGGTTTGTTCGTGTTGTCGCCCGCGCGGACAACCATCTGGTGCTGGGCATCCAGGCGGTCGGGCAAGGCGTGTCGGAACTGGCGGCGGCGTTCGGCCTGGCGCTGGAAATGGGCGCGCGGCTGGAGGATATCGCCGGGACCATCCATGCGCATCCGACGCAAGGCGAAGGCTTCCAGGAAGCGGCGCTGAAGGCGCTGGGCCACGCGCTGCATATTTGAAGTGCGCTTACCCTCCCCCTTGTGGGGAGGGTCGATCCGCGTAGCGGAGCGGGGTGGGGGTCCTCGCCGACCGTCAGCGCTCACCCCCACCCCGTCTCGCCATCTCCGCTTCGCTCCGACCGCGAGCCGACCCTCCCCACAAGGGGGAGGGTGGCCGCCCAGCCGTTGGTTGTCGCAGATCAGCGGAATGTACTAAGTGTCGGTCCATGGACACCGGCCTGAAGAAATACATCGCCATACGCTACAACATCGCCGCTGGCTTCAAGCCAAGCCAGTGGGACGGAAAGGGCCGCGCCAATCTCGACCCGGTCTGGCTGGTCGAGCGCCTGGCGTTGTTCGACACCTATTGCGCGTCGTCGCTCGAAGGCCAGTCGCTGAAGGATTTTACCGTCCTTGTGGCGTTCGATGCCGATACGCACGAGAACTATATTCGCACCGTGTGCAGCTGCGTGGCCGGTGTCGACGTCAGGCCGATCCTTGTCGAGGCCGGCGACGATTACAACAATCGCTTCAATGCTTTCGTCCACGACGACAGCGATGCCGAGTATGTCTCGCTAACGCGGCTCGACAGCGACGACGCGCTGGCGCCGACCTTCATGGAGCGCGTCGACCACTACGCGCGCCGGGAGATCGAAAAGCGTGTGGTGGACCTGCAGCCGCTCTACATTGCCTTTCCGGACGGCCAGAATTTCGAGACGGCAAGCGGACGCTACACGCACCACGACTATGTCACGTCGGCGTTCGGCACGCTGGTCGAAAGGAGATCGCCGGCGATGAGCGGCGTCTACAGCGAGCACCACGCAAAAATGGCGACGCGCTTCAACACCGTCGTGGCGGCATCGAAGGGCGCGCAATGGTGCATCGTCATCCATGACAACAACGCCGCCAACGTGTTGAGGGGGAAGCCGGTCTCGGGGCCCTCCTTCACGGTGGGCCGACCGGGTGTCGAACCCAAGGTGCCAGCGCGAAGGCAAAGCGCGCCACGACAGGCGACGCAGCCCCGCATGGCGCCGCGGACCGCGGGCAACTTCATCCGGTTTCTGCTCGGACGACCGATGGCTCTGCGGAAGTAGCGGGCGCTTTACCCTCCCCCTTGTGGGGAGGGTCGATCCGCGGAGCGGAGCAGGGTGGGGGTCCTCGCCAACCGTCGGCGCTCACCCCCCACCCCGTCTCGCCATCTCCGCTTCGCTCCGATTGCGCGCCGACCCTCCCCACAAGGGGGAGGGTGAAGTAGCTCAGCTCGCCAGCCGGCTCACCATCTCGTGCTGCGCATAAGCGCGCCCAAAACGATTGGCGAGAAACGCATCCAGCGCGATGTCTTCCTGCTTGACGAAACCGGTCGCCGGCAAGGTGCCGTCGGCCAGCATGTCGAGCACGGCGCAGATGCCTGAGGCAGTGGTGATCTGGATTGCGCTGCGCACCTGGCTGCCAATGCGCTGCGAATAGATCTTGTTGGCGTAGGTTTCCTGCAGCAGGCGGCCATTGCGGCGGCCCGAGACGGTGACGAAGACGATGACCACGTCCTGCAGCGTTGCCGGCAGGGCGCTCTCGAAAATGTCCTTCAGCACGTCGCGGCGGTGGCGCAGGCCGAGATCGTTGAGCAGCGCCTTCATGATCGCCGCGTGGCCGGAATAGCGGATGGTGCGGTAGTTCAGCGTGCGCACCTTGCCCTTCAGCGTCTCGGCCAGCGTGCCGAGACCGCCGGAGGTGTTGAAGGCCTCATAGGTGACGCCGTCGAGCGAGAACTCTTCGCGCTCCTCCAGCGGCGGCACCTCGATCAGCTCGCCCTCGACGATCGCCTCGCAGGGTTCGCAATATTCGTTGATGACGCCGTCGGTGCTCCAGGTCAGATTGTAGTTCAGCGCATTGGACGGGTATTGCGGCAGCGCGCCGACGCGCATGCGAACGCTTTCCAGCGTGTCGAAGCGGCTGGCGAGATCATTGGCGACGATCGAGATGAAGCCCGGCGCCAGGCCGCATTGCGGAATGAAGGCGCTGTTGCCCGACTTGGCCAGCTCCTTGACGCGGCGGGTCGAGACGACATCCTCGGTCAAATCGAGATAGTGCACGCCGGTGGCGGCGGCCGCTTCGGCGATGCGCGTGGTCAAATGGAAGGGGGCGGCGCTCAGCACGGCGAAGGCGCCGGCAAGGGCGGCCTCGAGTGCGCCCGGCGCTGCGATATCGAGCTCCAGCCCCTCGACGCCGGCGGGAAGTTCGGCCGCGGCAAACTGCGCCGCCGCGCGGTCGACAACGGTGACGTGGTAGTCGCCGCTGTCGGCGAGCATGCCTGCAATGGTGGAGCCGATCTTGCCGGCGCCGACGACGATGATTTTCTTCATGACCTTGCCCCTCGTGAAAACTCTTTGGCCCAGACCGCCGCGCGGTGGACGCGATGCCTTCAAGAATCGCAGCTTGCCTGTCGAAAGGAAGCGTGGGATCGTTTGAAATGAACCCTGCACTTGAACGATACGCCGACGAGGTTCGTCGAAATGCTCAGTGACGCCGAACAAAAACTGCTTTCCCTGCTGCGCGCCAATGCCCGCGCGTCGACCACTGAGCTGGCGCGCCAGCTCGGCGTTTCGCGCACGACAGTGCAGAGCCGGATCGAGCGGCTGGAACAGCGCGGCATCATCACCGGCTATGGCGTGCGGATGGCGCCGGACTACGAGCAGGGGCTTGTGCGGGCGCATGTGCTGCTCACCGTCACGCCCAAGCTCGCCGACAAGGTGGTGCGGGCGCTGCAGGCGCTGCCGCCGGTACGGACGCTGCACTCGGTGAGCGGCAATTTCGACATGATCGTCATCGTCGACGCGCCGTCGATCAGGGATCTGGATGCGTTGCTGGACGAGATCGGGGCGATGGACGGGGTCGAGCGGACGTCGTCGTCGATTATTTTGTCGACACGGATCGATCGGTAGGTGGAACGCATGAGCTGCTAATCTCCCCCCTTGCGGGGGAGATGGCCGGCAGGCCAGAGGGGGTCGTTCGACTGGGCTCGGCCTACCTGCCGCTGCAGAAGGAGGTTAGCGCTCCACGCGAGGCGACCCCCTCTGTCGCCTTCGGCGACATCTCCCCCTCAAGGGGGGAGATTAGCTGCTAAGCCCGCCGCCTTTCCGGCCCGCTATCCAGCCACGCCACATCCTCCGCCGACAGCTTGATATCCAGCGCCTTCAAACTGTCCTCCAACTCGTCCAGCGTGCGCGGGCCGATCAACGGCACCGACGGAAAGGGCTGCGCCAGCACATAGGCGAGCGCGATGTGGATCGGACTTTTGCCCAGGCGCTGCGCCAGCTCGATGGCGCGGTCGCGGCGGCCAAAGTTCTTCTCGGAATACCAGACCCGCACCAGCTCCTCATTGTCCTGCTTGTCGCGGCCGGCGCGGTCGGTGAAGAAGCCGCGGCCCTGGCTCGACCAGGCGAAGTTGGGCATCTGCCTTTTCGTCAGCCAGGATTTCCAGTCGTCGGTCGACGAGGTGATGCAGCCGGCCCAGATCGGCTCCAGCATCTCGGCCAGCGAGAAATTGTTGGAGAGCACGCCGGGCTTCTGCTTGCCGGTGCGCTCGGCATAGGCAATCGCCTCGTCCATGCGCGCCATCGTCCAGTTCGAGCCGCCGAACGGGCCACGGATGCGGCCGGCCTTGGCCTCGGCGTCCATGGCGTCAACGAACTCGCCGACCGGCACATCCGGGTTGTCGCGGTGCATGAAATAGAGGTCGACATGGTCGGTCTGCAGCCGGTCCAACGACTGGGCGAGCTGCTTGCCGATGACATCGGGATAGCAGAGCGGCGAGTGGGCGCCCTTGGCGATGATCACCGACTGCTCGCGCACGCCGCGATTCCTGAGCCACTGGCCAAGCAGCGTTTCGGTGTAGCCGCCGCCGTAGACGTAGCCGGTGTCGAACAGATTGCCGCCGGCCTCGAAGAAGGCGTCGAGCAGGATTGCGCCCGACGAGAAGGTGCGGAAATCCTCGAAGCCGAGCGCCACCACGGAGGCCGGCTTCGACAGGCCCGGAATCTTGCGCTTGCCGATGGCGGTGCCGCCGGTGCGCAGCGGCCGGCCCGAAAGGGTGTTGGTTCGCTTAGCCGGCTTTTCGATTTCATATTCGAGCCCTACGGCAGCGCGCCATTTGTCGAGCACACGCAGCGTGCCGAGACTGTCGGCCCAGCTCATGCCCGGCCAGGCGAACTCCTGTTTGCCGGCCAGGATCGCCTCGCCGGCGGCGTCGACCTCGAAGGAATAGAGATGGCGGGTTTCGTTGACGCTGATGGTCTCGCGCGTGTCGTCGGCGAGAATTACATCGATCCGGCCAGGGCCGCCATCGCGGTTGCCGCCGCCGGCGAACCAGAAATCCGGCACCTCGATGCGGCCCTTGGTGCCGAGGATGCGCAGGACATTGTCCTGTTTGAGCGAGATGCTGCAGGATACCTCGGCGACGATGCCACCGGGAAAATGCAGCAGCGCCGAGGCCCATTCGTCGACGCCGGACTTGCCGAGATGGGCGGTGCCGACAACCTTGTCCGGCTCGGCAAAGGGTTTTCCAGTCGCAGCCCCGGCAATCAGCCGCACCATCGAGACGGGATAGCCGCCAACATCGAGGATGCCGCCGCCGGCGAGATCGTTGGCGTAGAGCCGGTGCTCGGGCATGAAGCCCGGCATGGCGAAGCCGAAGCTCGACTTCATCAGCCTGACATCGCCGATGACGCCCGACTTGATGAGTTCCACCAGCTTCGCCGTCTGCGGGTGCAGCCGGTACATGAACGCTTCGCCGAGGAAGGTGCCGGCCTTGCGCGCAGCATGGATCATGGCGTCGGCCTCGAAGGCGGTCAGCGCCAGCGGCTTTTCGCACAGCACATGCTTGCCGGCTTCCGCCGCCTTGATTGCCCATTCGGCATGGCCGGGATGCGGGATGGCGATATAGACGGCATCGACCTCGGGGTCGGCGAGCAGCGCGTCGTAACCGTCGAGGATGCGGGCGCCGGGAAACGTCTCGGCCAAGCCTGCCTTGCCGGGATTGCGGGCGCCGAGCGCCACGATCGTGCCGGTGCGCGAGCCTGCCACGCCGCGGGCGAACGCTTTGGCGATGTCGCCGGGCCCAAGTATCCCCCAGCGGATGGGCGCGGTTGCAGTCATGATCATTCTCCTTGCATAGCTGGAAGGTCAGCGCAGCCGCTGGCCGTTTTCATCGAACAGATAGGATTTGCGGATGGACACGGTGATCTCCTGGGTGTCGGGGACCTTTGCCGCGTCGCGCTGGATCACCAGGTCTTCGCCATGGGCGGTCCTGGCATAGATGAAGCTGGTGCCGCCGAGATGCTCGACCACGTCGATGCCGACAGTGAGGTCGGCGTCGCCTTCGCCGCCATTGCCGAAATGTTCGGGCCGCACGCCGACAATGACCTTGGCTCCTGTTTGCGGCACGGCGCCGGTCAATGGTTGCATAATGCGGGTCTTTTCCTCGCCCACCAGCTCGACGGTGACGCTGCTCGTGTTGCGCCCGACGACGCGGCCCTTGATGAAATTCATCTTCGGCGAGCCGACAAAGCCGGCGACGAACTGGTTGTCGGGATTGTCGTAGAGATCGAGCGGCCGGCCGATCTGCTCGACATGGCCACCGCGCAGCACCACGATCCGGTCGGCCAGCGTCATCGCTTCGGTCTGGTCGTGGGTGACATAGATCATCGTCGTGCCGAGCTCCTTGTGCAGGCGCGAGATCTCGACCCGCATCTGGACGCGCAGCTCGGCGTCGAGATTGCTCAACGGCTCGTCGAACAGGAAGACTTGCGGTTCGCGCACGATGGCGCGGCCAATGGCAACGCGCTGGCGCTGGCCGCCGGACAATTGCCTGGGCCGCCGCGCCATCAACTCTGTGATGCGCAGGATTTCGGAGGCCCGCTTCACCCGCCGCTCGGTGTCCTCCTTGGGGTTGCCGGTCATCCTGAGGCCAAAGCTCAGGTTCTGCTCCACGCTCATGTGCGGGTAGAGCGCGTAGGACTGGAACACCATGGCGATGCCGCGCTCGGCCGGCTCGACATCGTTCATCACCTTGCCGCCAATGGCGATCTCGCCGCCGCTGATATCCTCCAGCCCGGCGATCATCCTGAGCAGCGTCGATTTTCCACAACCCGACGGGCCGACAAAGACGACGAACTCGCCATCGGCGATATCGATGTTGGCGCCATGGATGATCTCATAGACGCCGAAGCGTTTTACGACATTGGTGAGGGTGACTGCCGCCATATCGCTGTTGTCCCTACTTGACGGCGCCGGCGGCGATGCCGGCGATGAAATGGCGCTGCAGCAGAACGAAGACGACCAGCATCGGTACGGTCAACATGACGGCGCCGGCCATGATGCCGCCCCATGAGACCTTGGTCAGGCCGATCAGCGTGCCGAGCGCCACAGGGGCCGTCATCGCGCCGGGCTGGCTGTTGATCAAAAGCGGCCAGAGATAATTGTTCCACGAGGCGAGGAACAGGATGATGGCGAGCGCCGCCAGCATCGGCCGCGCCAGCGGCAAAGCGACGAACAGGAAGATACGCCATTCCTTGACGCCCTCGACACGTGCCGCGTCGAAAAGGTCGGCCGGCATCATCGAGAAAGCCTGGCGCATGAACAGCACGCCCAGCGAATTGAACAAGGGTGGCACGATCAGCGCAATCCAGGTGTTGGCGAGCTGGAAGTCGCGCGCCACCATGATGAATTGCGGGATCAGCACCACCGCATAGGGCAGCGTAATGGTGCCGAGGATGATCGCCACCACCGCGCCCTTGCCGAAGAACTGATAGCGGGCGAGCGCCCAGCCGGCCATCGAGGTCAGCAGCACCGAGAAGAAGGTGTAGGTCACCGCCACCGCCACCGAAATACCGATAGCGCCGACGAAATTGGTGTCGCGCTGCAGGTTGTTGAAATTGTCGACGAAATTGCCGTGCGGCAGAAGCTCTATGCCGGGGCTGAAAATGCCGTTGTCGGGCATGGTCGAAAACACCACCATCATCCACAGCGGAAACAGCCAGATCACCGCCAGCGGTGTCAGGACCAGATGCAGCAGGACGCTGCGGCCGAGCCGGCGTTGCGACAGCGAACTCATTTCGGCTCTCTTGTCAGCCACAGCTGCACCAGCGTGATGGCGATGGCCAGCCCCGCCATGGTGTAGGCGACGGCCGAGGCGTAGCCGAAATTGAGCGAGCGAAAACCCTGGCGGTAGAGCAGCAGGCCAAGCGTCTCGGTGCCGCCGCCGGGGCCGCCGCGCTCCGTGATCAGGAACGGCTCGGTGAACAGCTGCATGGTGCCGATGATCGACAGCACGGCGCAAAACACGATGACCGGCTTGAGCAGCGGCAGCGTTATGTAGAAGAACTGCTTGAGCTTGCTGACGCGGTCGAGCGTCGCTGCTTCATAGACGTCCTCGGGGATCGACTGCAGGCCGGCGAGCAGGATGATGGCGTTGTAGCCGGCCCAGCGCCAGGTTACCGCGATCATGATCAGCGCCATGGCCGGTGTGACGTTGGAGAACCAGTCGATCTTGGCCAGGCCGACGCCGGCGAGGAGCTTGTTGATGATGCCGAAATCCAGGTTGAACATCAGCCGGAACACGGCGGAATAGGCGACCTCGCCGACCACCACCGGAGCGAAGAAGGCAAAGCGGTAGAGGCCACGTGCTTTCAGCAGCGGCGAGTTCAGCAGCACCGCCATGATGATCGCCAGCGAGATCATCACCGGCACCTGGATGACGAGGATGAGCAGCGTGTTCTTCAGCGCGTTGAAGAAAGCGGGGTCGCCGATCAGGCGGCCCCAGTTGAACGTCGGCGCAAAGCGCCAGGGCACCGTGCGCGTCGCCTGGAAGGAAATCATGAACGAGGAGATGATCGGCCACACCCAGAAGATGGCGAAGATCAGGAGGTAGGGCGTAAGGAAGCGATAGGCCGTGGCGTTCTGGTAGCGCATGGTTTCCTCCTCCTTCCTCTTTCCCGGCTGATATCCGGCGTGTTGTTAGCCGGCGGACGCCGCCGGCAATTGGCGCACTGTTGGGCGAGAGCGTCCCTTTCCCCGCCACTATACGGGGAGAGGATGCCGGCAGGCAGGTGAGGGGCAGCGCCAACAGTCCGGCAAATTGCCCTATATCTGGCCGCCAGCATCACCGCCTTGGTCACTTGATCGGCAGTCCCGTCGCCGAAGCGATCTGGCTGGCGGCGTCGTCGAGGGCGGCCTTGGCATCGGGATAGCCGCCGCCGAGATATTTGGTCTGCACGGCGCGCATGATGATTTCGGCGTCGCTCTGGAACGGCGTGCCGCGGCTCGGCACCACCTTGGGCAGCGTGGCGAGAATGTCCTTCCACACTGCCTGGCCGCCCCAATAGGGCAGGCCCTGCGAGACGTAGGGGTCGTCGAGGGCCGAGATCAGTGACGGCACCAGGCCGAAATCCCTGAGCATGGTAATCTGGCCTTCATTGGTCTCGAGCGTGTATTTCAGATAGGCGTAGGCGGCCTCCTTGTTCTTCGAGGATGAGGTGATGGCGAGCGACGAGCCGCCGAGATTGGCCGCGCGGGGGCCGTCGGCGGTCAGGCTCGGCATCAGATAGACACCCCATTTGCCGTTTTTGCCGGCGGATTCGGTGCGGATGGTGCCCTCATACCAGCCGCCATAGACCTGGGTGGCGACGGTGCCGGCGGTGTTGTTGGTGATCTTGGTGCCCCAGTCGGCCGACGAGATGATGCCGGCGTCCTTCATGTCCTTGATCTTGGCCAGCGTGTCGACGCATTTCGGCTGGTTGACGGTGATCGACTGCCCATCGGCGGCGAAATAGCCGCAGCCCTGTTCGTTGGAAATCATGCGGAAAAATTCGGTGTCGCCGTTGAAATCGGCATTGGTCATGGTGACGCCGGGATTGGCGGCCTGGACCTTCTTGCCGGCGGCGATGAAATCGTCCCAGGTCTTGATCGAGGCCGGATCGACGCCAGCCTTCTCGTAGAAGTCGCGGCGGTAGAAGGCGGCTACCGGGCCGGAATCCCACGGCATGGCATAGGCCTTGTCGCCGACCTCCAGTTCGGTGCGCTTGAAGTCCGGGAATTTCTTCTGGTCGTCGGCGGTGTAGCCCAGCGTGTGCAAATCGACGAAGCAATCGGGGAACTGGCTCCAGTAATTCTCGGCCTCGCCGTTTTCGATCGAGACGATATCGGGCAGGCCGACGCCGCCGGCCGCGCAGCCGGCGATCGACTTGTCATAGGTCGGCTGGTTGCCGAGATCCTGAACGGTGACCTTGACGTCGGGATGCTGTTTGTTGAAGCCGGCCACCGTCGCCTTCAGCGACGAAGCGGCGATATTCCAGCTCCAGATCGTGATTTCGCCGGACTGCGCCAAAGCCGGGGTTGAGCCCAGGCCAAGCGCCAGCGCGGCACAGATCAGTGTCGTGCGCATTGAAATCCTCCCATTTCATTTGCTCTCTCTTCGCGAGCATGGCTAGACTAGGCGGCGCGGAAGGCTTGTCCCTGACAACGGGAATAAAAGATGGGCGGAAAGTAAGATGCCGGAACGGCCGTTTTACCAGCCTGGCGCCAGCAGCGTCGAAGGCCTGCCGATGGCTTTGCAGATGTTTCACAACCATCCGCTGGTGATGCTGAAGCCGCATTGGCATGCCCAGGTCGAGGTCAATTTCATCGTCCGCGGCAGCGTGCACTACCGCATGAACGAGCACGAGATCGCGCTCACGGCGGGCGACATGTGCCTGTTCTGGGGCGGGCTGCCGCACCAGATGGACGATCTCTCCGACGACGCCATCTATGCCGGCGCGCATCTGCCGCTGGTGCATTTCTTCCGCCTGCACCTGCCGACGGATGTCCGCCACCGGCTGATGACCGGCGCCACGCTGGTGACATCGGCGACCGACCAGGCCGACCATCACAATTTCGAACGCTGGAACCGCTATTTCCGCTCGGGCGATCCGGCGATAACCGAGCACGCCGTGAACGAGCTGCTGCTGCGGTTGGAGCGGGTGCGCTTCGAGCCCTACCGGCTGGTGCCGGAAACCGCCATCGGCCAGGAACCCGGCGGCCCGTTCGACCAGCAATCGCTGCGCAATGTCGGGCGCATGTGCGACTTCATCGCCGAGAATTTCCTCTACGACATAGACTGCGTCGACATTGCCGCTGCCGCCGACATCCACCCCAAATACGCCATGAGCATTTTCAAGAAATCGACAGGCATGACGCTCAACGAATATATGAATCTGCTGCGGCTGAGCTACGCGCAGGCGCTGCTGATGCATGAAGACGCCAATGTGCTGCGCGTCGCCATGGATTCAGGCTTTGGCTCGCTCAGCGCCTTCAACAAATCCTTCCGCAAGCTGGCAGGGATGTCGCCCTCGGATTTTCGCCGGGGTGCGGTGGGGCGATAGGTTCGACGGTCATCTTGATCAACCCGCAGCCGTTCCGGGTGGAAACATGTGCAAGGCTAATCGCGACCGCCTTTGTCGGATGCGACCATCAACTTGGAGAAAGTTGTCAGCGACTTCGCGTTTCATGAGCGCCTTCCCCCACTCCGTCGCTGCTTCGCTCGACGGAGTGGGGTCGACCTGGCTCTGGCGTTGTCATTTCAAGCCGGGACCGGTGCCCTCCGCCCGAGGAAACCCGACAATTACCGCCAGCCCAGGCCGGCGATCCTCCAGCGCAATCGTTGCACCATGCAGGTCGGCGATGGCCCGCACCAGGCTGAGGCCCAAGCCGCTGCCGGGCGTGGTGCGGCTGGAGTCTAGCCGGTAGAGCCGCTGGAACACTTTTTCGCGCTCCTGCGCCGGGATGCCGGGGCCATTGTCGGCGACCTCAGCCAGAATGCGGTCGCCTTGCCGCCGCACCGATAGAAGGATTGCCGTGCCATCGGGGCAATGCCGCAGCGCGTTCTCAACCAGATTGGCAAACAATTGCGTCAGCAGGTCGCGGTCGCCGTGGACCAGGCATGGGGTGCCGTGGACGATCGTGGCCGACAGCGACTTGCCGTCATCCTCGGCGACACCGGCGTAGATTTCGGCAATGGCATCGATGACGCCGGTGAGGTCGAGATCGACAAAGCGCGCCTTGCGAGCGCCGGCCTCGATCTGGGCAATACGCAACAGCGCATCGAAAGTATCGTTGATCTGCAGGCTTTCCCCACGTGCCTCCGCCAGCTCATCGGCAACGGCCTCACCCCGCGCGGTCCTGTCGGCCGCAGCTTCCAAAATCATCTGCAGCCGGTTGAGCGGCGTCTCAGATCATGCGCGATGTCGGCGCTGACCTGGCGCATGCCGTCCACCAGCGCCGCCAGCCGCTCCAGCGCGGCGTTGACCTGGCGCGAGACGCCGTCAATGTCGTCGCCATTGCCGAGCAGTGGAATGCGGGCGTCGAGCCGGCCGTTGGAGACATCGTCCATGGTGGCGGCAATGCCGTCGAGGCGACGCTGCACACGCGACGCCAGCAAGGCGCCGCCAGCCACCGCCAGCCCTGAAATGATCAGGGTGGCCCAGCCGAAGCTCATCAAAACGATGCGTTCCAGCTCCTCGGTTTCGGAGAGCGAGAAGGCGATTGTCAGGCTGTTGGGCCCGACCGAACCGGTCCAGGCGCGGTACATAGTGTCCGGCGCAACGCCTGGCAGGGAAGCGGCAAAATCCGAAAAGCCATCGGGAAGGTCGGCGGCGGTGAAATTCCCGGCCAGGCGATTGCCGGCGGGATCGGTGAGCGAGAACAGCTGTTCCTTGCTCGGGCTGAGCGCGGCGTGGCTGTCGACTGCCGAAACCAGATCCTCCCGGTCGTTTCCGGCATAGGTCACCGCCACGACCGAATAGGTCTCCTTGACCGACTGGTCGAGCTGCTCGGCAAGATCCGCGCTCATCAGCTGGTAGACGATGGCGCCTGACAGGATGAAGGCGAGCACGAACAGCAAGGCGAAGGTCAGGGCCAGCCGAAACGGCGTGCTGCGCAGCAGGCGAGAGCCTGTCTCAGTCATAGCAAGTTTCTGTCATGCCGCGCCTCAGTCGTGAACACTGTAGCCAGTGTTGCGCACGGTGTGGATCAACGTGGTTTCGAACGGCCTGTCGATCTTGGCGCGCAGCCGGCTGATATGGGTTTCGACGACGCTGGTCTTGGGGTCGAAGTGAAAATCCCAGACCCGTTCCAGAAGCATGGTGCGGGTGATGACGCGGCCCTCGCCGCGCATCAGCACTTCGAGCAGGCTGAATTCGCGCGGCTGCAGGTCGATCGCCTGGCCCTGCCTGGTGACGCGGCGCTGGATCAGGTCCATTTCGAGGTCTGCGATGCGCAGCGTCGTCTTCAGCTCCTGCACCGCAGGGCGACGGCCGAGCGCGTTGATGCGGGCGAGCAGTTCGGAAAAGGCGAATGGCTTGACGAGATAGTCGTCGCCGCCGGCCTCGAGCCCTTCAACCCTGTCGTCGACGCCGCCGACCGAGGTCAGAAAGATCGCCGGCGTGCGCACGCCCGCCGCCCGCACCGCCTTGATCATCGACAGGCCGTCGAGGCCGGGCAGCATGCGGTCGACGACGATCACGTCATAGGCGTCGCGTGTCGCGGCAAACAGCGCGTCATGCCCGTCGCGCAACAGATCGCAGACATGCCCGGCTTCGCTCAGGCCCTTGACGACATAGTCTGCGGTCCTGGGGTCATCCTCAACAAGGAGAAGTCGCATCTCTGTTCCGGTCTGTTGCCGAGGCTTTGCCAGAGCGGCATGCTAGCACCGGCGGCGGTCCGTTCCTAGAATATCCGCCGGCGCCTGGTCGCTCTTGGTCGTTGCACATGTCCATAAGTGTCATCCGACCGGATCGCGCGCAGGGACAAGCATCCTGCGCAGCACGGCGTCTTTCAGAATAAAATGATGGAAGAGTGCCGCACCGGCATGAATGCAGATCAGAACGATGAATACCGGCTTTGCCCAAGTATGGACATCGCCCATCCAGCTCCAAACATAAAAGGCCAGAAGCCCGGAAACAGGAGCGGCAACGAGAAGGCCATAGAACAGCGCATGCGTTGTGCGTGAGGCGAAAGCCATCCATTTCGGCATTGTGGATTGCGGCTTGGGCGCACCGATGAAGAGGCGGACGGCCAGTCGCACGAACACCAGCAACAGGATCGCCAGGCCGACCCAGTAATGGGCGGACCCCATGGTCTGCCCGTAGGACGACAGTTGGCGTCTGTCCGCTGCCGCATCGACATAGATTGTCATGTTTTCGCCGAACAGGAGCTGGAACAGGACAAGCGCCGCTATCATCCAATGCAGGCTAATTTGGAGGCCGCTATAACCGGATTTCCTGGAGTTCATTCTTCCGTCCATGAGGTGAGCGCGATAGCTGCCCAGGGCGACCCACGGCAGGGATCCATTGACGTTTTGGCGCGTTCTCGTCGCGTCAGGCGGGCGTGCAGGTGCTTGCATCTACTCCGATTCAAGCAGGATTTTGTCGGCCTCGCCGGTGCCCTTCTTCAGACTCATATAGAGAACGAGGGCGACGATGCAGCCCAGGAAGATCATGCTGGTGAAGGTGGTGCCGAAGCCGAGGCCGCCATATTCGACCGGCTGCGACAGCAGGTCGCCGAACGAGGCGCCAAGCGGCCGCGTCAGGATGTAGGACAGCCAGAAGGCGAGGATGGCGTCGAGGCCGAAGGCGAAATAGCCGAGGGCGATGAAGACGATGACCGCGCCGAACAAGAAGCCAGTCGTGAGATAGCCAATGTCGAACGTCTCGGCGACAAGGTCGCCGGCCGCGGTGCCGAGCGAAAAGGTGAACAGGATAGCCAGCCAGTAGAAGATCTCGCGCCTGGTGGTGACGATCGTATGGATGGAGAGCGTTCTTTCGCTGGCGTACCAGACCGCGAATGTCGCGGCGAGCAAGACCGTGAAGGCAATCGTGGTGGTTTGCAGACGGACGCCCAAATTGTCGACCAGATTGTCGGTGATCAAGGTGCCGACGACGCTGATCAGCACCACCGCCAGCCAATAGGCCCATGGCACATAACGCCTCTGCGCGAATTGCAGCGCCAGCGCGACGACAAGGATGCCGGTCATGATCAGCGAGGTGACGGTCAGTCCGAAGCCAAGATTGACGGCCAGATAATCGGCCGCCGTCTCGCTGGTGAGTGGCGAGACACCGGCGCTATGAGCCCTGCCGGAGTGCAGGAACTATGATGAGCTACGCTCCCCCCAAGCCGGCAGCGAAGGCGTTCGACCAGCACAAGCGCCTGCTCGTCATACAAGTGGCGGCAGCCCTCGCCGTCATGCTGTTGCTGTTCACCAAGCCCTTTCTCGTCGAAGGCTCGGACGGGCACGAATACATCGAGGGGCTGGGCATCGGCTTCGTGCTGGTCTGCTTCCTTGGCCGTCTGTGGAGCATTCTCTATGTCGGCGGCAGGAAGAACGACGAGCTGGTCACCATCGGCCCGTTCTCGATGAGCCGGAACCCGCTCTACTTCTTTTCCACGGTCGGCGTCGCGGGCGTCGGGTTGATGTACGGCTCGGTGCCGGTGGCGGCGGCGCTGGCTCTGGTGAGCTACCTGGTGTTCCGGGTGACGGCGCGCAAGGAAGCCGAGTTCCTGTTTGGAAAGTTCGGCCCCGCCTACAGCGTCTATGCCGAACGCACGCCGCCTTTCTGGCCGAACCCGCTGCTGTTTCACGATGAAGCCGAACGCCGGTTCTCGACAAAGGCGTTGCGGCGGACATTCACGGACGGGCTCTATTTCCTGGCGCTGTTCCCGGCCATCGAGACGATTGAGCAGTTGCGGATCAGCGGCATGCTGCCGGTGTTTTTCACCCTCTACTGACCGGAGCGCCGTGCCGCGCGGCGCACGCTGTAGAGCAGGATGACGAGGCAGCCGGGCAGAAGCAGGACGCCGCCGGCAAGCGGCGGCAACGCCAGCAGCTTCACTGCCGCGGCAATCGCCACGATCAACAGCAGCGCCAGCGTCGCAAGGCTGCCGTCGTCGATGAACATGCCGACGAGCTCCTTTAGAATGAGGCGGACGACGTTCATCGAGCAACTCCTTGTGCAGCCTTGGGGTAGCTGGCGCGCAACCAGCGCACCATGGCGAAGCACGCGACGGCGATGATTGCGAAGATGGCCAGCAGCGCCAGATCGGCGCCCGGCCAGTCGGTGCCCAGGCCTTCGCCGGTCCAGAAAATGCCGAAGCTTGTCAACATCAGGCCGACGGCGAATTTGAGCGCGTTTTCCGGCACCCGCGTCAGCGGCCTGTGCACCGCAAGGCCGATGATCGTTACCAGGATGAAGGCCGCCAACGCGCCAAGGCTGGCATAGAAGGTCTGTGCATGCGCGGCGCCGACGGCAATGACGATGAACACCACCTCGACACCTTCGAGCAGCACCGCCTTGAAGGCCGCGAGCCCGGCCAGATAATCGGCGCGGCGGTCATTGGCCTGCTGCTGCAAAGCGGCGGTTTCCTTTGAAAAGGCCGCGTCCTCGTCATGCAGGGCGATGACGCCGACACTGCGCAAAATGGCCTTTCTCAACCAGCGCATGCCAAACAGGACCAGGAGCACGCCGACTACGAACTGCAGCACCGCAATGGGAATCAGCGCCAGCAGCGGTCCGAAGGCCAGCACCAGAGCCGCCAGCACCGCCAGCGCCAGCGCCGCGCCTGTCAGCGCTGGCCGCCAGCTGCGGGTGACGCCGACCGCCAGCACGATGGTGAAGGCCTCGACCACTTCGACGAAGGAGGCAAGGAACGAGGCGGTCACGGTGGAAAGTATGGGCGTCAGGCCGTTCATGAAGGTTTCCTGTCTGCGGGAATCACTAGCCTGAGAAGGATACAGCGCTCCGGCGGAAGGGAGAACGCGCCGGCATCGTCGCCATGGTCTATCTGTTGCGTCAACATCGGTGGCCCGGTCGCCGGCGTTCGCTACGAGCTGCTCGGTGTCGGCGACAATTTCAAGCCGATCGTGCTAGGCCTTGTCATTGTGCTCGCCGTCATTCTGGATGCCTATCGGGAAAAGCTGTTGAGGGTGATCCGATAAAGCGCGTCGCGCTTTTTGGTTTTTGTTTTATGGATGTCATTTTCCCAGATCCGCCGGACACTCCGGGCGACATGCACTAGGGGACAAGAAATGACGACGATTGCCGATGTCGCGCGCCATGCCGGAGTGTCGGTCGCAACCGTCTCGCATGTGATGAACCGCACGCGCCATGTCGAGCCGGAGACGGCCGAGCGCGTGCATTCGGCCATCGCCGCCTTGCGCTACAGTCCGAACACGCTGGCGCGGAGCCTGAGGCGCGGCGAGACCAAGACCATCGGCCTGCTGCTGCCGGACAATTCCAACCCGTTCTTCGCCGGCGTGGCGCGCCAGATCGAGGATGCCGGCTTCCTTGCCGGCTATACTGTGATCCTGTGCAACTCCGACGGCAGCGCCGAGAAGGAGGAGCGCTACCTCCAGGTGCTGATGGCCAAGCAGATCGACGGGCTGATCTTCGCCGGCTCGTCGGATCATGCGCGGGTGTTCTCCAGCCTTCTGCCCGGCGTGCCGGCGGTGCTGATCGACCGCGAGATCCATTCGGTCAATGTCGATTCCGTGCTGGTCGATCACGATCATGGCGGCTATCTCGCCGGCCGCTATCTGGCCGGGCTCGGCCACGAGAAGATCGGCGTCATCGGCGGCCCGCGCGATTCCAGCTCCAGCCCCGCCCGCCTGCGCGGCTTCGCCATGGCGCTGCAGGAAGCCGGCCTCGACCTGCCGCCGGCCTCGGTGGTGGATTCCGACTACCACTTCGCCGGCGGCCGCATGGCGATGGAGCGGCTGATGGCGCAGGCGCCGGGGATCACGGCGCTGTTTGCCTGTAACGATCTGATGGCCATGGGCGCGCTGACAGTGCTGCGCGGGCGCGGATTGCGGGTCCCCGGCGACATGTCGATGATCGGCTTCGACGACATACCCTATGCCGTCACCACCTGGCCGCCACTGACGACGATCGCACAGCCGGTCGAGAAGATCGGCACGCGGGCGGTCAGCCTGCTGCTCGAGCGGGTTGCCGAGCCGGCGGCGCATTCGCGCCGCGAAGTGCTCACCCCGGTGCTCGTCGAACGGGAGAGCTGCGCGCCGTTGCGCGGCTGAAGCCCCTCAGGCGGCTGCCGGCTGCAGCGCTGCCCTGAGCAGCATGCCGAAGAGGTCGCGCGGCTCGTCGGGATCGGCGAGCAGGTCGAGCTCCTCGTAGAGGCCGGTGGCCTGAAGCTGGTCTCTGATATAGCGCAGTGCGGAAAAATCCTCGGTGGCGAAGCCGACGGAATCGAACAAGGTGATCTGTTCCGCCGTCTTGCGGCCTTCCGCCTTGCCGGTCATCACCTGCCACAACTCGGTCACCGGATGGTCGGCGTGGAGCTGCTGGATTTCGCCCTCGATGCGCGTCTGCGGCGAGAACTCGACGAAGATGTCGGAGCGCAAAAGGATGTCGCGGTGCAGTTCCGTCTTGCCGGGGCAGTCGCCGCCGACCGCGTTGATGTGCACGCCGGAACCGACCATGTTGTCGGTGAGGATGGTGGCGGACTGCTTGTCGGCGGTCACCGTGGTGATGATGTCGACTCCTTCCACAGCATCCTGGCCGGTGGCGCAGATGGTGATGTCAAAGCCTTTGCCGGCGAGGTTGCGGGCGCATTTTTCCGAAGCCGATCGGTCGATGTCGTAGAGCCGCAGCCGGTCGATGCCGAGCAGCGCTTTGAAGGCGACAGCCTGGAATTCGGACTGGGCGCCATTGCCGATGATGGCCATTGAGCGCGCGCCCCTGGGCGCCAGATATTTGGCGGCGACGGCGGAGGTGGCCGCGGTGCGCAGCGCCGTCAGGATCGTCATTTCGGTGAGCAGCATCGGATAGCCGGAACCGACATCGGCGAGCACCCCGAAGGCGGTGACGGTCTGGCGCCCCTCGCGCATGTTCTTGGGATGGCCGTTGACATATTTGAAGCCGTATAGCCGGCCGTCGCTGGTCGGCATCAGTTCGATGACGCCGTCATGGCTGTGCGAGGCGATGCGCGGCGTCTTGTCGAACAGCTCCCAGCGGCGAAAATCCTCCTCGATATAGGCGGCGAGTTCGGTGAGGAACCGCTCGACGCCGATGGTCAGCACCAGCTTCATCATGCGGTCGACGCTGACGAAAGGGACGATGGCAAGGCGGGAAGGCTGGGTCATGCAATGCTTCCGGAATGGCTGCGGGTCGGGCGGTCCATGATGCGCCGGCCCATCAGGCTGGCGGCGAGGTCGACAATCAGCGTGGCGGTGCGGCCGCGCTCGTCGAGGAACGGGTTGAGTTCGACCAGATCAAGGCTGGAGACCAGGCCGCTGTCGGACAGCATCTCCATCACCAGATGCGCCTCGCGGAAGGTGGCGCCGCCGGGCACGGTGGTGCCGACGGCCGGCGCGATGGAGGGGTCGAGGAAGTCGACGTCGAGGCTGACATGCAGCAGGCCGTTTGCCTTTTCGACGATGGCCAGGAAGGCGCGCAGCAAAGGTGCGACGCCGTGCTCGTCAATGGTGCGCATGTCGTGCACGGTAACCCCCGCTTCGCTCAGCGCCCGGCGCTCCGCCGGATCGACGCTGCGCAGGCCCATGACGCAGATGTGGGCAGGGTCGACGGCGACAGGCAGGTCCGGGAAATAACCGTTGAAGCCCGGCCGGCCGCTGGCATAGGCGAGCGGCACGCCGTGCAGATTGCCGCTGACGGTGGTATCGAGCGTGTGGAAATCCGGATGCGCGTCGAGCCACAGCACGAAGAGCGGCCGGTCGCGTTCGGCGGCGCGGCGGGCTATGCCCGACACAGTGCCGGCCGATATCGCGTGGTCGCCGCCAAGGAAGATCGGCATGGCGTCTCGCGAAGCCGCATAGGCGGTCTCGGCAATTGCCGCCGTCCAGGCGGAAATCTCCGGTAGGGCCTTCAGCGCGAGATTGCCATGGACGATTGCGCGCACGGCGGCCGGTTGCACTGCGCCCCAGTCCTCGACCTCGTGGCCGAGCTCCGACAGCACCGAGACAAGCCCGGCGGTGCGCAGCGCGCTTGGCCCCATCTCGCATCCCATCCTGCCGGCGCCGTCCTGCACCGGCGCGCCAACGATCCTGCAGCGCATGGCTTTTGTTGTCCTTGTAAATTGATTGGGCGGTTGATGCGTGGAATGAACCATCCCGGCCCGGCAGTATGAACAGGCGAAATTGGCATTTCGAGAAGAATGATTTATCAATTCGATAAGTCAGTTTGGTCAAAGTGGATAGAATCATGGACTTGCTCGACGAAAGGCTGGTCACGCTGCTCAGGCATGATGCCCGGCGCAGCATCTCCGATCTCGCGGTCGATCTCGGGGTGTCGCGCGCCACGGTCAGGGCGCGCATGGAGCGACTGGAAAAAACGGGCGAGATCATCGGCTACACGGTGGTGCTGCGCGCCGACGCGGTCGACCAGCGGATACGCGGCGTGATGATGATCGAGATCGAGGGCCATGCTGCCGACCGCGTGGTCCGGGCGCTTGGCGGCCTCGCCGAGGTTTCCACCATTCACACCACCAATGGCCGCTGGGACCTGGTGGTCGAACTCGGCACGGCCTCGCTCACCGATTTCGACGCGGTGCTTAGGCGGATACGGCTCATCCCCGGGATAACCGGCAGCGAGACAAGTCTGCTGCTGGCAACGCCGAGGACGACAAGGGCTCGGCTGGCTTAGCCGCCGTTCCGGCCGGCGTGTTCACGCAAAGCTTTGTGACGGATCTGGCGAATGGGGCGCCCGGCCTGCGAATCTCATTGAGGGCGAAGCTATCCTCCACATGGCGGAGCAAGCCGGATGACGCGAGATTGCACCAGCTTGAACGGTGCAAGGACCGGACGCTTGCCACAGGCCAAGGCTGATGGCAGGATAAAAGGCCGCAACGTGCGGCCTCTGGCGGCCGTTGTGTTTCGATGGATTATGAAGCATTTTCCCAAGGTGCGGGTTCTCCTCACAATGTGCGGCAGCCTCGTTTCGCCTTGGTCGCCCTTGATTTTTCGCAATGTGCGCTTTGCCTGCCTCAGGCCGCAGGGCATTTAATTCCACGGGGTCAAGCCTCATGACAGAGATTTGTGCTCGGGCCGTCTATCGTCGGCGAAGACAAGGCATGGCGCCACAATCAGCGCCCCTGGCATTCGTGACCTGGTGAAGAATGCCGTTGCGTACCTCTCGCCCCCATGTTTCAAAACAGGTCGATAGACCCGCGAGAATGGTTTCGAAGCCTGCGGGGTTGCCCACGGTCCGGCGAGAATTCTAAAAGACGTTCACAATGACACAGCACGCAAAAGACGCACGAATTCTCATGTACAGCCACGACACGTTCGGGCTCGGCCATTTGCAGCGTTGCCGAACGATCGCTCATTCGCTGGTCGGGGATTTCCGCGGACTTCAGGTGCTAATCATTTCGGGTGCGACCATCGCCGGCGCCTTCGACTACCGCGCCCGCGTCGACTTCGTGAAGATCCCCAGCGTCATCAAGCTACGCAACGGCGAATACACCTCGCTGGAAAAGGACATCGATCTGCATGAGACGCTCAGGATGCGGCAGTCGATTATTCGCCACACAGCCGAGAGCTTCCGGCCGGATATCTTCATCGTTGACAAGGAACCGCTGGGGCTGCGCGGAGAGATCGAGGATACGCTGTCCTACCTCAAGACGCGGGGCACCACGCTCGTGCTTGGCCTGCGCGAGGTGATGGACGCGCCGCATTTGCTCGAAGCGGAGTGGGCACGCAGGGATGTGATGCGCAAGATTGGCCTGTTCTACGACAAGGTCTGGGTCTATGGCCCGCCGGATTTCCACGATCCGTTGACCGGCCTGGACGTGCCGCCGGCGGTCAGGGCAAAGATGAAGTTCGTCGGTTTCCTGCAACGGAGCCTGCAGCAGAACCAGTTGCCCGGCCACCGGCCCGAGGGCGACTATATCCTGGTTACCACCGGTGGCGGCGGTGACGGCGCCGACCTGATCCACAACGTCATCGAGGCCTATCAGCAGGATCCGCGATTGCAGCACCGGGCGCTGATCGTGCTTGGGCCCTACATGCCGGCGCGCAAGCGCAACAAGCTGGTCAGGAAAGGGGCCAAGATCCCCTATGTCAAGATCATCGAATTCGACAACCGCATGGAAGAGCTGATTGCCGGCGCCAAGGCGGTGGTGGCGATGGGCGGTTACAACACCTATTGCGAGATATTGTCTTTCGACAAGCCGGCGCTGATCGTGCCGCGCGTCACGCCGCGCGAGGAACAGCTGATCCGGGCACGGCGCGCAGCCGAACTCGGCCTCATCGAGATGCTTTTGCCTGAGGAGGCCGAGGATGCCCAGCGGTTCGCCGATGCGCTGCAGGTTTTGCCGGGCCGGCCCCGCCCATCGCAGAGCAATGCGCATCTGACGCTGGAAGGGCTGCCTCATATTTCCGAAATCGTCGCGGAACTGCTCGACCGGCGGGCCGGCCATCACCTTTCGGTCATTGAAGGCATGAACTGAGTTGCAACACCGCAAGATCGTCGTGGTTCTGAAGGGCTACCCGCGGCTGTCGGAAACCTTCATCGCGCAGGAGCTGCTCGGTCTGGAGCGTGCGGGGTTCGACCTGATACTTTTCGCGCTCAGGCGGCCGACCGACGCAAAACGCCATCCCGTGCACGATGAGATCAAGGCCCCCGTCCACTATCTACCGGAATATCTGCACAGAGAGCCGCTGCGCGTGCTTCGGTCGCTGTTTGCCTGTCTGCCGCGGCCTGGCTTCTGGCGCGCGCTCAAATCGCTGGCTGCCGATATCCGCCGCGACTTTACCCGCAATCGCGCGCGCCGCTTCGGGCAAGCGCTCGTGTTGGCCGCCGAATGGCCGCAAGACGCGGGATGGCTGCATGCCCATTTCGCGCACACGCCGGCATCTGTGACGCGCTATGCCAGCCAGCTTCGTGGCTTGCCCTGGAGCTGCTCAGCCCATGCCAAGGACATCTGGACGTCGGCGGACTGGGATCTGGCCGGCAAGCTTTCCTCGGCGCGCTGGACGGTCACGTGCACGAAAACCGGCTTCGACCATCTGAAAAAACTCGCCAACGGCAGTTCGTCCGTGCATCTGAGCTATCATGGGCTCGACCTTGACCGCTTCGGCAGTTTCGGCGAGGCGCGAAAACAGCATGACGGCTCGGCGCCGGCCGAACCGGTCATGATCTTGAGTGTCGGACGCGCCGTTGAAAAGAAAGGCTATGATACGTTGCTCGAGGCTCTTGCCCTCTTGCCTGGCGATCTGGCGTGGCGTTTCGAGCATATCGGTGGCGGCGAGGAACTGAAACGGCTGAAAGCGCTGGCGCAAAGGCTCGGGCTGGAGGGGCGCGTCTCCTGGAAAGGCGCGCTGGCGCAGGAGGAGGTGCTTGAGCACTACCGCAGCGCCGACATTTTCGCTTTGGCCTGCAGGATCACCGCGGACGGCGACCGGGACGGCCTGCCGAATGTTCTGGTGGAGGCGGCCAGCCAGCGGCTTGCCTGCGTGTCGACCGATATTTCCGGCGTGCCGGAGCTTTTATCGTCGGATGAAACCGGGCTGCTGATTCCCTCGGAAAACCCGACTGCCCTGGCACAGGCGCTGGAGCGCCTGATCCGCGATCCCGTCCTGCGCGCCCGCCTCGGCGACGCCGCGGAGCGGCGCGTGCGAAGCAATTTCGACCATGTGGCAGGCATTGGACAGCTCAAGGAACTGTTCGAGCGGGAGTGGCGGGTCGCCGAATGAAGCGGCTGCGCGCTTTCTTCTATGTTCAGCACCTGCTCGGCATCGGCCATCTCGCGCGCGCCAGCCGCATTGCGGCGGCTCTGGTCGATGACGGGTTCGACGTCACCGTCGTGACCGGCGGAGCGCCGATCGCGGGATTTCCGGGATCGGGTGTAAAATCCGTGACCCTGCCGCCTGTCACCTCCGGTGACGAAGGGTTTTCCGGACTTGTCGACCTGCAGGGCAAAGCCATCGACGATGATTTCAAGACGCGGCGCTCAGAGATGCTGCTGCAGGCTTTCCGGAATTACAGGCCCGACATCGTCATTATCGAGGCGTTTCCCTTTGGACGCCGGCAGATGCGTTTCGAACTCTTGCCACTGATCGAGGCCATCGAAGCGACATCGCCCAGACCGCTGCTGGCGGCGTCCGTCCGCGACATCCTTCAGGAGCGCGTGAAGCCGAGCCGAAACGAAGAAACGGTCGATCTCGTCAACAGGCATTTCGATCTTGTCATGGTCCATGGCGATCCGGCTTTCGCAACCATCGACAAGACATTTCCGCTGGCTGGGGCGATCAGGGCCGAGGTCGCCTACACCGGGCTCGTTGCCGCGCCGCCGGCGCAAGCGGCCTCAGAGCGCTTCGACGTTCTGGTGTCGGTTGGCGGCGGGGCGGCCGGAAAGAGCCTTGTCAGATCCACCGTCGCGGCGGCGCGAAATGCCGATAACGCCTGGACATGGTGTTTGATCACCGGCCCAAACCTGCCGAAGGACGAGTTTGACGCGATTTCACGCGATGCCTCCCCACGCCTGTCCATCTTCCGGTTCCGCGAGGATTTCGCCAGCCTGCTGACCGGCGCCCGCCTGTCGGTCTCGCAGGCGGGTTACAACACGGTCTGCGATGTCATGCGCGCGGGGTGTCGCTCGCTGCTCGTTCCATTTGCAGCCGGCGGGGAAACCGAGCAGACGCGTCGCGCTCTGATGCTCGAAGAGCTCGGTCTTGCAACGGTGCTGACGGAACAGGACCTGACGCCTGAAGGTCTGGCGCATGCGATCGAGCAGGCGCTTGCCGGACCGCCGCCAGCCGCGCATCGTCTCGATCTGGAAGGGGCGCGGCGCTCGGCGCAAATCCTGTGCGAGCGCTTCAAACAGCTCCGATCAGCATGAAGCGTGTATAATTTTTTGTCGGCAATTCGCCGGAGAACCTGATCTGCCGCAGCGCCGCCATGGCTTCGAAGGCTGCAAGTGACGCCACGCAGTTGATGTGCGTCGGCTCGCTGAAATAATCGTTCGACTGCAGCAGCACGTTCGTACCCCGCGGAAGCAGGGCAAGCCAGGCGCTGAGATCGGCTATGTGTTCGCAGCTCGTATTGACCACCAGGTCAGGCCCGCCGGCGGCATAGTCGAGTGTGTACATATCTGCCGTCAGCGCTTGAAACCGCTCGCCGGCTTGCCGGTTGAGTGTCCGGGCGACCGCGCCGACTTCGGGATCGATGTCGATGCTGTCGATCGCCCCGATGTCGAAGCGGGCGTCATTGAAAAGCATCGCCGGCAATACGCCGTACCATCCACCCAGAACCCATATGCGCTCGAACCGGCCGCCGCAGCTTTCGAACAGCCTGTCGAGCGCCCACATCTTGCAGGCGACCTGCTTGTGGTTGAAGGCATTGGCGATATCGGCCTGCGGATGCTTGGCGATGACGCGCGCCAGCCCGGCCACGAGAGGGTGGTCGACATAGGCGGCAATTCCCCGCGTGAGGTCCAGGGCTTGCTCATGCCCACCCATGCCGGCATTGCGTGGTTGCGTGACATCCATCATATTCGTCTTCTATGTTGGGATTTCGGGCGACACAACGCAATCTTGCCTCTTGCAAGCCTGTTCGACTTGCGGACGCGACTGTGGCGCAAGCCGTTTCGCCATTGACCGGAGGAGGCCGATTGCATTTGTCCGGACCATCGGCGCCCATCCGTCTGGCGCGCAGCTGCCGCTTCGAACTGGTCGATGGCAGCGAAGACATGGCCGATACACCATTCGCCAGCAGGTGCCTTTACATTCTGCATCCTTCAAACTGACAATCGCATATGGAAACCAGCCTAGCCCGCTATATCTGGACGCACACCAGGAAGCAGCAGCTCTGGATATTGATGATCGTCGTGCTTTCGATGGTCCCGTATTTCATGTCGTTCGACCTGCCGAAGCTGATCGTCAACGGCCCGATCCAGGGCAAGGGGTTCGAGCAACCGGGCGCGACCCTGCCATTCATGAGGTTGCACTATAACCTGCCGTTCATCGGCGAGGTGCAGTTCTTCTCCGGTTTTCAGCTCGACCGCACGTCGACGCTGCTTGCGCTCAGCCTTGTTTTCCTCTTGCTGGTCGTCATCAACGGCTTGTTCAAGCTCTACATCAACACTTACAAGGGCCGGCTCGGCGAACGCATGCTGCGGCGTATTCGTTTCGATCTGGTCGATCGTGTGCTGCGGTTTCCGCCGGTTTACTTCAAGCGGGTGAAATCCGCCGAAGTGGCGACCATGGTGAAGGACGAGGTGGAGCCGCTGGGCGGCTTCATTGGCGATGCCTTCCTGCAGCCGGTGCTGCTCGGCGGCCAGGCGCTGACGGCCATGCTGTTCATCATGGTCCAGAACGTCTGGCTCGGAATGATAGCGGTCGTGATCGTGGCGATCCAGATCGTGCTTATCCCGCGAATGCGGCGGCGGCTGCTCGTGCTCGGGCGCCAGCGGCAGTTGACGGCGCGCGCGCTTTCAGGCCGGGTTGGCGAAATCGTCGACGGCATCGGCGCGGTTCACGTCCACGATACGTCGAACTACGAGCGCGCCGACATAGCAGCCCGGCTCGGGCTCATCTTCAAAATCCGCTTCGATCTTTACCAATGGAAATTCATGGTAAAGTTCCTCAACAATTTTCTCGCGCAGCTCACGCCCTTTCTGTTTTACATGATCGGTGGCTATCTGGTCATCCAGGGGAGGTTGGATGTCGGCCAGCTCGTGGCCGTGATCGGCGCTTACAAGGACTTGCCCGGACCGATGAAGGAACTGATCGACTGGGATCAGGACCGGCAGGATGTCCAGGTCAAATATCAGCAGGTCGTCGAACAGTTCACCGTCGAGAATATCATCGCGCCGGAAATCGGAGCACTGACGGTCGACGATCCCGATCCGATGACCAAGCCGCTGTCGGCGGTCAGCCTGTCGATAGCAGACGATGGCGGCGCAATGCTCCTCAATCGCATCTCGCTCGAGGTCAAGCCGGGTGAGACGGTGGCTCTGGTCAGCACCGCAACAGGGGGAGCGGAGGCGCTTGCGGAAGCCTTTGCGCGGCTGACCTGGCCGGACAGCGGAAGGATCGTTTCGGGCTCCGATGACTTGCTTGATCTCCCCGAAGCCGTGACCGGCCGGCGCATGTCCTACGCTTCGTCGGATGTTTTCCTGTTCCAGGCAAGCCTGCGCGACAATTTGCTCTACGGTTTGAAGCATGCGCCGCTGACATCGGTGACATATGACGGCGCAGCGGCGGACCAGCACCGTTGGAATATCGACGAGGCGCGCCGGTCGGGCAATCCGGATCTCGATATCCGCAGCGACTGGATCAACTATGCCTCCGCCGGCGCCACCGGCCCGCACGACCTCTTCGAAGCCGTGCGCCGGGTGCTCGACGCGGTTCTTCTGTCGCGCGACATTCTGGATCTTGGCTTGCGCTCTTCGGCCGACCTCAAGCGCCACACGAAGCTTGCCGAGCGGATCGTCGAATTGCGTGCGGCGCTGCGAACCCGGTTGGAGGAAGAAGGCCTGAGCGCGCTGGTGGTTCCTTTTGAACCGGGCGCCTACAACAAGGAAGCGACGATCGGCCAGAACCTGCTCTTCGGCGCCGCGGCCGGCCCCGAACTGGCTCACAAGGCACTGGCGTCCAATCCCTATTTTGCTTCCGTGCTGAAGCAAGCCGGCCTCGACCGCACGCTCTACGAAATGGGCATGGAGATCGCCGAACAGGCGATCGAGCTGTTTGCCGACCTGCCGCCCGAACACCAGTTCTTCCAGCAGCTCGCCTTCATGAGCGCCGAGGAGATACCCGCCTACGAAACCTTGCTGCAACGGCTCAAGAATCGCCCCTACGATGCGGTTTCGGAGAACGACCGCGCCATGATGGTCACCTTAAGCTTTGCCTATATCGAGCCCCGGCATCGCTTCGGCCTGTTGACCGACGAGCTGATGAGCAAGATCATCGCTGCACGCAACCAGTTCTATGAAAACCTGCCGGCCGAGCTGGAGAAAGCTGTCGAACGGTTTGACCCTGCCAAATACATCGCCGCGGCCACCGTCATGGACAACGTCCTGTTCGGGCGTGTCGGCAACAACCATCCCGACGCGCCGGACCGCATTCGCTCCATCGTCTATGATATTCTTGACGAACTGGGGCTTTATGCCGAGCTTCTGGATGTCGGCCTGGACTTCAACGTCGGCGCCGCCGGCAGGCGGCTGACCGGCGGACAGCGACAGAAGCTCGATGTTGCCCGCGCCTTGCTCAAGCGTCCCGATTTCCTCATTCTCAATCGGCCGCTGTCGGCGCTCGACCAGCGCGTGCAGGACAAGGTGTTGCGGAATGTGCTCGACGAAGCCAGACGCGACGGCCATTCGCCGGCAATTGTGTGGGTGGTGACGAATCCGGCAATGGCGGCGATGTTCGATCGGGTTGTGGTCTTTGACTCAGGCCAATTGGTGGAAGACGGAACACACGAGACACTCTTGGCGGGAAACGGTATCTTCAAGGAACTTGTGTCATAGTCTGGCAAACGCGAATTCAGGAAGGTTTGCGACAATGCTGCTCAAGGATGAAGTTGGAATGCTGCAACGCGTTCCCTTGTTCTCTGGCATCGAGCCGACAAAGCTCAAGCTGCTCGCGTTCACGTCCGATCGCGTGAACTACAGTGCCGGCCAGATTCTTTTCCGGCAGGGCGACGAGGCAGACGCCGCCTATGTCATCCTTTCGGGCAGCGCGGATATTCTCGTCGATTCCGACAATGGGCCGATCAAAGTTGCCGAATTGCTGCCAAATTCGATCGTTGGCGAGATTGCCATATTGTGCAACAGCTCCCGTACTGCCACCGTCAAAGCGGCAAGTGAGCTGGAGGCCTTGAGAATCCGCAAGGACCATTTCCTGAGGCTTATGAAGGAGTTTCCCGAAATGACCATCGAGATATTGCGGGTTCTTGCCGATAGGCTAAGCAGTACGACCGCGGACCTGATCGACGCACGAACGGCCGAGAGCGATTCACAGTTGCACTGAAGCGGCGAGCCGCTCTGTTTCTTTGTTTTGATGCAGTTTCCGGAACCGTGTCACACCTTTCCTGGAACGACTCTGGCAGCAGTTGGTTGGCTACGATGGGCGAAAGGGTGCATGGACGACGATTTCTTCCTTGTCAGGTTTTGGGGCGTGCGCGGCAGCATTGCGGTGTCGGGGCCAGAATTTGCTCGCTATGGCGGCAACACGATCTGCATCGAGATGCAATGCGGCAAGCATACGCTTCTGTTCGACGCGGGCTCCGGCTTGCGGCCTGCCGGCAGGACGCTTCGGGCGGCGGGCGTCACCGATTTCGACCTGTTTTTCACCCATTGCCACTACGACCACGTCATCGGGCTGCCGGCTTTCAAGCCTATTTATGAACGAGGCATCAAAGTTACGCTTTGGTCCGGGCATCTGGCTGGACGCATGACCACGCGGCAGATGGTCGATGAATTCATTCGGCCGCCATGGTTTCCGGTGACACTCGGTGTCTGCAAGGCGAGCCTCGACTGCCGCGATTTCGCATCCGGAGACGTGCTTCGGCCGCGCGAAGGAGTTGTTGTGCGGACCGGTAGTCTTACCCATCCGGGCGGCTGCATCGGCTACCGGGTCGAATGGGGGGGCCGCGTCGTGGCGGTCATCACAGACACCGAGCACGAGCCGGGCAAACTCGATCCGGCGGTGCTCGGCCTGATCGAGAATGCCGACCTCGTCATTTACGATTGCACCTACACCGAGGAGGAAATGGAGCGCTACCGCGGCAACGGGCACTCGACATGGCAACAGGGCGTCAAGCTCTGCGAGGCCGCCGGCGCGTGGGGGCTTGCGCTGTTTCACCACGATCCGGCACGCACCGACGATGAGCTGGACGAGATGGAGAAACTGGCCAAGGACAGATTTGCCGGCGCTTTTGCGGCGCGGGATGGCCAGACGCTCACATTTCCAGTCTTGCACAAAAAGCGCTGAGCTATTTTCCGGCGCTGCGTTCTGTCAGTGTGCTGATCGGAAGCCATGCGCAGGCTTCGGTCCGCGCGGTGATCGTGAACAGCCGTTCGAGGAAAAGCCATGCCGATTCATCATGGACGAGATGGTGGGTGAGCAGGCCGACCGGTTCGCCGCCGTCGAATGCACGCTGCAATTGCGCGACGATGGCCTGAACCAAGAGACCATGATCGCGGCAGCCGCGCGTGCCATGCCAATCCATGATGTCGACATTGCTGTTGATGACCGCCAGGGAAGCCGGCCTTGGCGGCCCGAACACCGACAATGCCGCAAATCCTATCGATCCGAGGTCGGGTACCAGGCCGGCGTCGATCCGGTTCCAGGGCGGCACCAGCATCGGAACCGCACGTGCGCCGTGCAGGCCGCTTACACGCGACAGCCCGCCGGCCAGCTCATCCAGCACCACCTCGCGTGGCCGATGCGCGCCAAGCTCCTGCTTTTTTTGACCCTCGGGCGCATGATTTCGGTGCGCCCAGCCATGAATGGCGACCGTGGCATGCGGCGCCGCGTCAAGCCGGACGACAAGCTTCCCGTCGGTCTGGGCCGGAATGACGGCCAGAGTGACCGGAACCGCGAAGTCACCGGTGAGGTCGAGCAAGCGATCGAGTGCCGGCGTTGGATCCACGGCGTCATCGTCGCGCAGCCAGAACTCTGCCTTGCGGCCCGCCCGTTGCCGGTGCGCCAGCTCGTCCACCAGGGGCTGCCAAGTCGGGTCGGATGTCATGACAACGGGATCATCTTGAGAAGTTCGGCCAGGCGGGCCTTTGCAGCACCGAGAGAGCGTTCTTCGAGAACGAAACGTCTGGCCTCTGCAGCCATGATGGTTCTTTCATCATTATTGGCCAGAAGCCTTGCAATTGCGGAAGCGAACGCCGCCACATCGCCTGGCGGGGTGAGAAACCCGGTCTGGCCATGCCGCACGACCTCCGGCACGCCGGCAATGTCCTGAGCCACCACCGGAAGGCCGGCGGCCTGTGCTTCAAGATAGGCAATGCCATAGGCCTCGCCGTAACCCGGCCAGACGTAGATTCCCCCGCGATAGAGGACATCCGGCACGGCGACCGGCTCAATCGCGCCAAGCCATTCGATACGGTCGGCGGGCAAGCCGGCGAATTGCGCCTTTACCTCGTCACGGGCAGGTCCGTCCCCGACGACCGACAGCGTCCAGGGGAGGTGGCCGATCAACCCGAGCGCCTGCGCCAGCATGCGATAGCTCAAGACCTTGTCGCCCGGGCGCATCATGGCGATGGTCACGAGGCGCGTCGGATAATCCAGTACCGGCATTTCGTGGAATGCCGATGTGTCGATGAAGGGTGAAAGCATACCGAGAGCGGCGTGGGGAACAGCATCCGCCAGCCCCTGGCGATCCCTTTGCGTGAAGCAGATGTTCAGCGCCGCCTGCTCGATGGCTCGCGCCACCAATGCCTGGCTATCGGCCCACGAACCGGCGTTGCGCCGTTCGGAATAGGAGGCTTCGGCCGTCACATAGGGGACAGCAAAGGCCAACGCCAGCTCGGGCCCGATCAGGTCGGGCGCCTTGTAGTAGGGATGATAGGAGAACCAGAGATCGGGCTTGCCGTCACGGTCCCAAAGCCTTGTCAGTCGCGCGGCTTCGTCCCGGGCCTCGATCATGAGCGCATCGAAACTTTTCGGTTCCGGCTGGCGTAGATAGAAGCGCAACTCCGATGCCAGTTCGACGCTATGCCCGCCATGCTGCAGCGCCTGGACCAGCATCCGTGCCATCTGGCGGTCGCCGGAGACAACGGGATGATTGGGCGACTTCAGCGGGGCGTAGAAGGCAATTCGCATCGCGCGATCCTATCATCGCAAAGCCTGCCCAAGTCAATTTCGAGGCATGATCGACTTCACCTTCAAGCGCTGGAATGTGCTATCTGATGCTTATGGAAACAGCAGTCGCGTCCGACCCGTTCGTCGCTTCTTTGCCGGTCTTCGCAAAGTTCGAAAGCGTTGCCGATGTCGATAACTATCGGCCTCTCCCCGATGGCTGGGCGCTGGCCACCGCCGACATCGTCGGCTCGACCAAGGCGATCGAAGCCGGGCGCTACAAAACCGTCAATATGGCCGGCGCCAGCGTCATTTCGGCGCTGCTCAATGCACTGGGCCGGCAAGATCTTCCCTTCGTCTTCGGCGGCGACGGCGCGCTCGTGGCGTTTCCCGGCTCGGCGCTGGAGATCGCCCGTAACGCGCTGGCTTCTGTCCAGAGATGGGTGGCGGACGAACTGGACCTGACCTTGCGTGCCGCAATCGTGCCGATAAAGGACATAAGAGCGCAAGGCCTCGACGTTCGCGTGGCGAGGTTCCAGGCCTCCGAAGCAGCCTTCTATGCCATGTTCGCCGGCGGTGGCGGCAGTTGGGCGGAAGCCGAAATGAAGGCCGGGCGCTACCGCGTCGACCCCGCCCCGGCCGGCGCGCGGCCGGATCTGACCGGCCTCTCCTGCCGCTGGAACCCGATCGAAACCCGGCATGGCGAAATTGTCTCGATCATAGCCGTACCGGGGGCATCGCGCGACTTGCGTGGTTTCCAGTTTCTGGCTTCCGACATCATCGCCCTTGCCGGCAGGCAGGAGCGCGATGGCCACCCGGTGCCGGTGGACGGTCCGGCCTATAGTCTCTTGCCCGCCGGTCTCGATGTCGAGGCACGGGCCACGGCGCCGCCGGGGCGGCGGTGGCTGGCCAAGCTGTGGGTGATCTTCCTGATGACGCTTACGGCCGTCACCGACAAATTGGGCTGGACGATCGGTGGTTTCGATCCGAAGGTCTACAAGCGCGAGGTGGCCAGCAATTCGGATTTCCGCAAGTTCGACGACGGCTTGAAGATGACCATCGACGTCGACGCGGATGTGTTGCAGCGGATCGACAACCGGCTGAAACAAGCGGAAGAGGCCGGCATCTGCAACTATGGCCTGCACCGCCAGAAGTCGGCCTTGATGACATGCCTCGTCATCTCGCCGCTGCAGCGAGATCATGTTCACTTCATCGATGGCGCCGCCGGCGGCTATGCAATGGCTGCCGCAAGCCTGAAGGCGAAGGCGCCAGTCTGATGACGGCTTGGGGAATCGATTTTCCGCAATGCGCCGCGGCCATGGTTCTTGAGACCCGGCGAGCCCAACGGTGCCTGAGCCGACCAATTATTTGCGCGATGTCAGGATCGGGATTGCACTTCGCCGGCAGCCTCGCCACATAGTGTTGCAGGTGATTTGTGCGGTCGACGTCTGCTTGCTTCCTGCAAGGACAGTCATTCGGGATATTCTTCGCCGGCTTCTGCCCCCGAAGCCGGCTTCATTGACTTCGAGAATTTTGCGGATCAAAGGAGATGGCTCGTCTTCGACGGGTTTCGAGATAGCATGAGCACAGCGCAAGCAGAAATTTCCAACATTCTCATGGATAAGGTTGCCGATTGGCTGACCCAATCGGCGCTGGCGGGCGACGACCTGGAAACATTGGTCAAGGGTTTTTGTGAACGGCTGGCTGCTGCCGGCCTGCCGCTGAAGCGGGTGCATTTGAGCTTTTCGATGTTGCATCCGCTTTATGACGCGCTCGGTTTCACCTGGATTCGCGGCCAAGGCCTGGAAGTGGAAGGCTTCCGGAGTGAGAACGGCGTCCATTCCGACAGATTCCTAACCAGCCCATACTACCATCTGCTCAGCAACAAGCTCGACCATCTGCGGCGCCGGCTCGACCCGTCGGTGCGGTCGGAGTTTCCTGTTTTCGATGAGCTCAGGCTTATGGGCGTCACCGATTACATGGCTTTCGTCCATCCCTTCAATGGCGATACAAGTCAGGGCATGTTGGGGTCCTGGTCCACCGACAGTGCTTCAGGCTTCAGCGACAGCATGATTTCGGCGCTGCTGCGGATCCAGAACCATCTCGCCATAGCAAGCAAGATGGCGGTGCTCACCAAGCTCGCCGACAACATGATGACCACGTATCTCGGCGGTGACGCCGGCAGGCGCGTGCTGGACGGCCAGATCAAGCGCGGCGAGGGCGACACAATCCGGGCCGCGCTGGTGATGGGCGATATGCGCGGGTCGACAAGGCTCGCCGAAACCTCCGGCCGCGAAGTCTATATCGATACGCTGAACCAGTTTTTCGATGCCATCGCAGCACCATTCAATCGCAAAGGCGGGCAGATCATGAGTTTCCTGGGGGATGGATTCATTGCCGTCTACCCCTGCGAAAGGCACCGCGCGCAGTCAGAGATCGCCTGCCAGGCTGCTCTTGCGGCTGCGCACAAGGCCAGCATGCGCATGATGGAGCTCAATCTGCGCAGAAAAGAGCAAGGACTGGGCGACATAAAATTTGGTATCGGCCTGCATGTCGGCAATGTGATGTTCGGCAATGTCGGGCTTACCGACCGACTCACATTCTCGGTCTTCGGCTCGGCTGTAAACGAGGTCCAGCGTCTCCAGACCCTGACCAAGAAATATCCGCACAGCGTTCTCGCCAGCAAGGACTTCGCCGGCTATTGCGGGGCCAACAGTTGGCTGACGCTCGGCGAGGAGGAACTGGCGGGCAGCAAGCAGAAGCTGACGGTGCTTTCACCCGATCTGTCGGGTGCTCTCGCACTCGATGAAGACGCTGCGCTGCAGCCGTTTCACGATCGGATATCGGACGCCGAGCAGGTCATGCTGCTTCATCGCGATGCCGCGCGGCTGTCGGCGGGCGACCGGAGGAAGCTCCAGTAGTCACCACCATCCGATCTGGACGCCCTGGTATGCTGTCCGGCCGCCGGTCGCCGGGGAATTCGTTTCGAATCCAAGTTGCTCTGCGCTGACAATGCGCTAGTCTTGCTTTTTTGGGGCCGGTCGGGAGGCGCCAGATTGGGGCTGGTGTGGGAATGGATGCAGGCGTTGATCTGCTGCGGATCGAGGATGTTGGCATCTCTTTTGCCATTGTCGGGGGACCGTTGCATGCCGTCAGGCGGGCAAATCTTCGCGTCCTGCCCGGCAAGGTCACCGCACTTGTCGGTGAGTCCGGTTCCGGAAAATCGGTTCTCAGCCAGGCCGTGATGGGCATCTTGCCGAACACGGCCCATGTTCGCGGCCGTATCCTGTTTTCCGATCCCAAAAAGCCCGGCACGACGCAGGATATCCTGCAGATGCCGCGCGACGGACCCGAAATCCGGGCGTTGAGAGGCAGCCGCATCGGCAAGATCTTTCAGGAGCCGATGACATCGCTGTCGCCGCTGCACACGATCGGCAACCAGGTCAGCGAATCCCTGCAGATTCATACGCACATGGATCGGACGGAGCGCAAGGCACGGACCGAGGAAATGCTCGGCCTCGTCGGGTTCCCCAATCCCAAGCGCGCCTACGACATGTATCCGTTCGAACTTTCGGGAGGATTGCGGCAACGCGCCATGATCGCCATGGCGCTTATCTGCCGGCCCGCTCTGTTGATCGCCGATGAGCCGACGACGGCGTTGGACGTCACCATCCAGGCGCAAATCCTGCAATTGCTGCGCGGGCTTCAGACCAAGCTCAACATGGCAATGCTGCTGATCACGCACGACCTCGGGGTGGTTGCCAATGTCGCCGACGAGGTGGTGGTCATGTACCATGGCGAGATCATGGAAGCGGGCCCTGTGGAGGCAATATTCCGCCGGCCAGGCCACCCTTACCTGAAGGGCCTCATGGCAGCCGTCCCGCATTTCGACCTGAAGCCTGGCGAAAGGCTGAAGGCGCTCCGCGAGGTGCCGGTGAATGTCGGGACCCTGCTGGGCAAGCAGACGGCGCCGGAAGCGAAGGGGCCGGACGACATTCTGCTGTCGGTCAGGGATCTGAAAAAGGTCTACACCATCCGCAACTCCGGATGGTTCAGCGGGAGCCATCAGACCTCTGTTCGCGCCGTGGACGGCGTCAGCTTCGACATCAGGCGAGGTGAGTGCCTGGGCCTGGTTGGCGAAAGCGGCTGCGGCAAAACTACCGTCAGCAAGATCCTGATGCGGGCCGTCACCCCTACCGGCGGCTCCGTGATCTTCAACGGCCGCGACGGACCGATCGACGTCCTGGAAGCCGAGGGAGACGCCCTGCGCTTGCTGCGGGCGAAACTCCAGATGGTTTTCCAGGATCCGGTCTCGTCGCTTTCGCCTCGCATGACCGTGGAAAACATCTTGAGCGAGCCGCTGGAAATCCATCAACGTGGCAATGCCGCGTCCCGGCTAGCCACGGTCAAGAGCCTGATGCAGGCAATCGGGCTCGATCCGCGCTTCATCCAGCGTTATCCCCACAGCTTCTCCGGCGGGCAGCGTCAGCGTATCGGCATCGCGCGCGCGTTGGCGCTGGGGCCTGAACTGCTGATCTGCGACGAGCCGGTTTCGGCGCTCGATGTCTCCGTGCAGGCGCAGATCCTGAACCTTCTGAAGGACCTGCAGAAGGAACTGGGCCTGACCTACCTGTTCATATCCCACAATCTGGCGGTGGTGGACTACATGGCGGACCGCATCGCGGTGATGTGCGGCGGGCGTATCGTCGAGCTTGCACCGCGCGAAATTCTGCTCAGGAAACCGATCCACCCCTACACGCGCTCACTGCTCGCCGCAGTCCCCTTCCCTGATCTCGACCGGCCGATGGATTTCAAGATGCTGAAGCTCGGCGGCGCTTCCGACACCAGCGCATGGGGACCGCAATTCCACGACGAGGGTGAGGAGGATACGCTGTCGCCGATCGATCTTGGCGGCGGCCACCTCGTGCTGGCCCGACGTTCGGCCGATATCAGCGAGCTACGCCATTGATCAGTCGTCGCACCGTCCTTGGACTGATGGCTTCGGCACTTCTTCCGGGCACGGCGCGTGCCGGAGATCTGGAGCCGGATTTTCTTCAGCCGCAGCTGACGGCCAAGGCGTTGCCGGCACTCGCTGAGCGCTTGCCCAAGAGCCCGCGCGCGTTGAACCTCGCTGCGATGGGCCGGCAGCCCGGCCAGTATGGCGGCACGCTGCGTACGATCATCGGCAGCCAGAAAGACATCCGGATGATGACGATCTACGGGTATTCCCGGCTGGTCGGTTATGACGAAAAACTTAACTTGCATGCCGACATTCTCGAAAGTTTCGACGTAGCGGATGATCGCATCTTCACTTTCAAGATACGGGAAGGCCATAAATGGTCCGACGGCAGCCTGCTGACGCCGGAGGATTTTCGCTATTGCTGGGAAGATGTCTGGCTGAACGATGAGCTTTCGCAAGGGGGGCTCGCCCCGACCCTGCTGGCGGACGGCCAGCCGCCGCGCTTCGAGATCGTCGATCCGCTGACGGTGCGCTACAGTTGGGACGCGCCCAATCCCGACTTCCTGCCCAAGCTCGCTGCTGCCGCGCCGATATCGCTCGTTCTGCCGGCCGCCTATCTCAAGCAGTTCCACAAGAAATACCAGGATCCATTCCGGCTCGCCGGCCTGATGAAGGAGAACCGGGCCAAGAAATGGACGCTCCTGCATATCCGCATGTCGCGGCAGTATCGCCCAGAGAACCCGGAATTGCCGACGCTCGATCCCTGGCGGAACCGGACCAAGCCGCCAGCCGAGCAGTTTATCTTCGAGCGCAACCCGTTCTTTCATCGAATAGACGAGAATGGCCGGCAACTGCCCTATGTCGACCAGATCATCATGAATGTCAGCTCGTCGGCGATCATCTCGGCCAAGACCGGTGCGGGGGAGAGCGACCTGCAATGCATGGGAATTGACTTCAGCGATTACTCCTTCCTGAAGGATGCGGAGAAGCGCTACCCGGTGAAGATGCATCTATGGAAACGCACTCAGGGCTCGCGGCTGGCGCTGCTGCCCAATCTGAATTGTGCCGACCCGGTGTGGCGTGCCCTTTTGAGAGACGTGCGCGTGCGCCGCGCACTTTCGCTTGCTGTAGACAGGCGTGAGATCAACATGGCCGTGTTCTATGGATTGGCGCAGGAAAGTGCCGATACGGTGTTGCCGGAGAGCCCGCTCTACCGGCCGGAATACGCGAAAGCCTGGATCGCCCATGATCCCGACAAGGCCAATGCCCTGCTAGACGAGGTCGGGCTTCAGGCCCGTGACGATGACGGCGTGCGGATGCTTCCGGATGGACGCTCTGCGCAGATCATCGTGGAAACGGCCGGCGAAAGCACGCTGGAAACCGACGCGCTCGAACTTATCACCGATCACTGGCGCAAGATCGGCATCGCTTTGTTCATCCGGACTTCGCAGCGCGACATCTTCCGCAGCCGCGCGCTTGGCGGCCAGATCATGATGTCGATGTGGTCGGGCATCGACAATGGCGTGCCGACCGCCGACATGAATCCGTACCAACTGGCCCCCACCATCGACGACCAATTGCAGTGGCCGCTCTGGGGTGCTCACTATCTGTCCCATGGCAAGATGGGTGAGGCGCCCGATCTTCCTGAAGTGGTCGAGTTGATGGCTTTGCTCAAGCGATGGAACGGATCGACCGAAGCCAGCGAGCGCGCCGAAATCTGGAACTCCATGCTGTCGATCTACACCGATCAGGTGTTTTCAATAGGCACGGTGAACGCAACGCATCAGCCGATTCTGGTATCCTCGCGGCTGCGCAACCTGCCTGACAAGGCACTTTTCGGCTATGACCCGACCTCCTATTTCGGTGTCTACATGCCGGACACATTCTGGCTTGGAGGCTCCTGAGCGTGCTTCGATATCTTGTCTGGCGCATCGCCGTGATGGTTCCAACGCTGCTGGTCATATCGGCGCTGGTGTTCACCATCATCGAACTTCCACCGGGCGATTATTTCGACAGCTATGTCGCTGAGCTTCGGGCCCAGGGCGAAGCGGTGGATTCCGACCGCATCCAGATGATGCGCAAGGAATATGGTTTCGACCAGCCGCCGGTCATTCGCTACTTCTACTGGGTGGGCGGGATGCTGCACGGCGATTTCGGCTATTCCTTCGAATATGAGCTGCCGGTTCGCGACGTCGTCGGCGACCGAATGTGGCTGACCGTGCTGGTTTCCTTCGTCACGATCATCTTCACCTGGCTCATCGCCTTTCCGATCGGCATGTACTCCGCCACGCATCAATACAGCTGGGGCGACTACGGCCTGACTTTCTTCGGCCTTCTCGGCCTTGCCATTCCGAATTTCATGCTGGCGCTGATCCTGATGTATTTCGCCAACATCTGGTTCGGCACGTCCATCGGCCACCTCATGGACCAGCAATATCTCGGCGAGCCGATGAGCTGGGCCAAGGCGAAGTCGATCCTCGCCCATCTCTGGATCCCGGTCCTGATCATCGGCACCGGCGGCACGGCGAGCATGATCCGGCGGCTGCGCGCCAATCTGCTCGACGAACTGCACAAGCAATATGTCGTTACGGCGCGCGCCAAGGGCCTGCATCCGTTCAAGGCGCTGGTCAAATATCCGCTGCGCATGGCGCTCAACTTCTTCATTTCCGACATCGGCTCGATCCTGCCGGCCATCATCTCCGGCGCTGAGATCACGGCTATCGTTCTGTCTTTGGAAACGACCGGGCCGATGCTGATCAAGGCGCTGCAAAGCCAGGATATGTATCTGGCAGGGTCATTCCTGATGTTCCTCGCCTTCCTGACGGTTATCGGCGTGCTGATTTCCGACCTGGCGCTGGCGCTGCTTGATCCACGAATTCGTTTGCAGGGTGGCAGCACCAAATGAAGCAGGACTCGCCGCTGCCCGCTCCGGGTGCTCCACTGCAACACTACATTTCCGGCGCGTCCTTCGACCTGCAGTCGGTCGAGGCGATGACGCCGGAGCAATCGAAGGTCTTTCAGGCATCGCAGTTGCGGCTGATGTGGTGGAAATTCCGCAAACACCGGCTTGCGCTTATATCCGGCATATTCCTGGCAGTGCTGTATTCCGGGATACTGATCTGCGAGTTCCTGGCGCCCTACAATCTGCACTCGCGCAACATGGACTACATCTATGCGCCGCCGCAGCACGTGCACCTGTTCCACAATGGCGAGTTCGTCGGGCCGTTCGTCTATGGCCGCCAGATGACGCTGGATATGGACACGCTCAAGCGGAACTACATCGAGAAGCACGACGATGTTCAGCGGCTCCGTTTCTTCTGCAAGGGCGACACTTATCGGTTCTGGGGCCTGATCGAAGGTGACAGGCATTTTGTCTGTCCTGCCGAAAACGGGCAGCTGTTTCTGGCCGGCACCGACAGGCTGGGGCGCGACGTGCTCTCGCGCATGATCTATGGCGCACGCATTTCACTGACTATCGGCCTCGTCGGCATCAGTTTCAGCTTCCTGCTCGGCATCGTCATCGGCGGGCTGGCCGGCTATCACGGCGGTATCTTCGACCTGATCGTCCAACGGATAATCGAAGTCCTGCAATCGATTCCCAGCATTCCGCTATGGCTGGCCCTGGCGGCGATCATGCCGATAACCTGGAGTCCGATCCTGATCTATTTCGGCATCACCGTCATCCTCGGGCTGCTCGACTGGACCGGACTGGCGCGGGCCGTGCGTTCAAAGCTTCTGGCCTTGCGCGAGGAGGATTACGTTCTGGCGGCGCAGTTGATGGGCGCTGGAAGCAGCCGCATCATCAGGCGGCATCTCATTCCCGGCTTCATGTCGCATCTGATCGCGACGGCGACGCTCTCCATCCCTGGCATGATCCTGGGCGAAACGGCGCTGAGCTTCCTCGGGCTCGGCCTGAGGGCGCCGATAACCAGCTGGGGCATCCTGCTCACCGAGGCGCGCAGCGTCAGCGTGATCGCGTTCTATCCATGGCTGCTTTTGCCGATGCTGCCCGTCATCCTCGTCATCATGGCGTTCAACTTCCTCGGCGACGGCTTGCGGGACGCCGCAGACCCCTACAAGTGATATCGCTGTTCCACCGCGCGGCCTGCCGAACACTCCACCCGGTATGACGCTTGTCGGCGGCCGGTTGCGTTATTGCAGGGTTCGTCGTTCGCCATTATATGCAGCAAGCCTCGAGCGGGGCTGCTGGTTCAGGACACACAATCGCATATGAGTCGCCTCGATAATTTCATCAGCAGGATGACCGCGCAGCGCGACATTCTCAATCGAATCTGCCCCGAGGTGGCTAAGATGGAGGGGCTTGTGCTTGAGCTCGGCCTCGGCAATGGCCGGACATTCCACCATCTGCGCGAGCTTCTGCCCGGGCGCCGGATCGTGGTGTTCGACCGCGAAGTTGGCGCGCACACTAGCTCAATTCCCGAAGCTGAAAACCTCGTGCTCGGCGAAATACGCGAGACGGGCCGCAAGTTCATTGGCATCGAAGCCGCCCTTGTTCATGCCGACATTGGCACCGGCTATGACCATCGCGATGCAGTGACCGCTACCTGGCTTCCCGATCTGATTGCGAGCCTGCTTCGCGTCGGCGGCTTCGCGGTCAGTGGCACGCCGCTCGATCACCCGCTGCTGCAACAGCTCCCGGCGCCCACTTCGGAGCCCGCCGACCGTTATTTCCTCTGCAAGCGCGTGTGAGCGGCAGAGAACTCTTCAGGGGATCGTATAAACCGCAATCTCCCGCTCGATGCCGCGCAGCGAGACCTCGTGCGGCACGGGCGTCAGCGCGTTCCTGTGCAACAGATCGGCGGTGAGATTGTCGTCGACCACCGCACGCGTGGCGAAGATCGCCTGTGCGTTGGCGAGGTTCTGGACCCGCGAAGCAATGTTGACCGTCTGGCCGAAATAATCCTGCCGCTCGTTCATGGACACGGCTATGCAGGGGCCGGCGTGAACACCGATCTTGAGCAGAAGGTCCTCGCGCCCGCTTTTGTCATTGAGGGCCCGCATGGCGTCGCGCATCCGCAGCGCCGCGGCAATCGCACGGTCAGGCGTCGCGAAGGTCGCCATCACCGCATCGCCGATCGTCTTCACAACCGCCCCTGCCTCCGCCGCGACGATCTCGTGCAGAACCTGGAAGTGCTCGCGTACGAGATCGAAGGCTGAAAGATCGCCCACCCGCTCGTAAAGCTCGGTCGATCCGCGCAGATCGGTGAACAGGAAGGTCAGGCTGGTGATCTTCAGGCGCTGGTTGATGTCGAGCGTATCCGTGCGATAGAGATCCCGGAACGTCTGGTTGGTGAGCAGGCGCTTGGCGGTCACGAAGGGCCGGCGCTTGCCCAGGAAATCATGCAATACCGGGCAGGCGATGAAGACCGTCGGCAGCACGCGCGTGTCGGTCCTGTTTTCCAGCGAAATGCGCAATGGGCCGGGCTGCATCTCCAGCGTCTGGCTCTGGACATGGTCGCGGTCGAAGGCCAGAGAGAGGTTTCGCCGCTCTTTTGCCGGTTCGCCCTTCGCGTCGATGAACTGGGCCGAATGCGTGACCGGCTCGAAGACGATGATGAATTGGGGCGGAAGCTGGATGTGCAGAACCGCCTTTTCACCGGGCGCAAGCTCGATATCTTCCAGCGAGAACGCTTCCATCTTTTCCGCCAGATCCTCGTCCGGCAGATCGGCCCCGGACGCCCAGTAGATCTGGCGGTAATATTCCACCAACGGCAGTTCGTGTGGATTGTGGGCGGCAATCCTGCGCACGCGGGGACTGACGGTGAATGTCACCTCGACCATCTCGTCGAGGGTCGGCGAATAGCCCTGGGAGCACAGCGCGCAGGTGTATTCGTCCTTCTGCATGGTTTTCAGCGTGGCGTTGGTGTCGAGCACGCCGCCACAGCCGGGGCACAGAACATTCCAGGAAATGTCGAAGATGCCCACCCGCGCCGCATGGAGAAAGGCGCTTATGGTGCGTTCCTCGTCGAGGCCATGCTTGCTGGCGAAGGCCAGCGCATTGATGCGGCAAAGTTCGCGGTCCTTGCCCTCGGCGATGGTTTGCCGGATTGCGTCGATTGCCTGCGGATCGACATCGGTCGATTGCCGCAGAAGCGAGAACAGATCCTGAGCTTCGGTCATCGTGCAGGCTCCGGAAATTGCGCCGCTAGAGCATGATGCCGAAAAGTGTGAAGCGGTTTTCGGACGACATCATGCTCTTCCTGATTCAGAGGCGGATTCAGATTTCAGGTCGGACAGACCTGAAATCATCCGGCTCTAGGCGTGTTGGCCGGACCGATCTTCGACCCGAACGCTCCATCATACTGCTAAACGGACCGGACGGCCATTCGAATGGACAAGCCTGGTGACAGGTCAATTTCCATTTGTTGAATTCCAAACTATGATAGCCCATGGGGCATTCATCTCTGGGGTTTTCTCCATGCCGACACGCGACAACCCGCCATTTCCGGCGGCCCTGCGCCTTTTCTCGGCGGGGGTCATCATCGTCCTGATCGTCGGGGCCGGCCTGTTTTTCGCGCCTGCGCTGGTCAAGCCGCGCTGGCCCTGGGCCGTCACGCCGTTCAATGCCCGCTTCCTCGGCGGCTTCTACACCGCCGAAATGGCAGTGATGGCGGCGCTGCTGGTCTGGAATCGCTGGTCGCCCGGCAGGCTCGTGCTGGTCATGGCCTTCATCTTCACCGTCATCGTGTCGGCGGCTTCGTTCATCAATCTCGGTTATTTCAACTTCGAGCGCAAAGCCCCCTGGCTCTGGTTTCTGGTCTATCTTGCGTCAGCCGCGGTATCCGGGCTGTTCCTGTGGCGGGCAAGGGCCCGCCCTTCTGCAAAAGGCGTGATCTTGAACCCCGCATGGCGCGCCTACCTACCGGTGGAAATGACGATTCTCGGGGCCTACGGCGTCGGCCTGTTGCTGTTTCCCCTGACATTCGGTGGCTTCTGGCCATGGCCGATCGATGCCTTCCACGCCCAGGTCTACAGCGCCATCTTCCTCGCGGGTGCAGGCGGCACCTATCTCGTCTGGAGAAGTGCGCCGCGTGAGGAATTGCTGGTGCTCGGCCTGGCGCAGTTTCTGGTTGGCCTGCTTGCCGTCCTTGGCCTCGTCATCACCGACGCCGCCGTGCACCGGATCGACTGGACGGCGGCCGGGACATTGTGCTGGCTCGCCCTTTTCGGCTGGATCGGCGTCAGCGGTATCCTCAAACTCTACGCCGCCCCCCGGCATTTTGCCGCGCAATCGGCATAGGTCGCAGAGACGGCTGGATTTTCAGGTGACGTCCGGTGCATCGTGCCGGGCATATTGCCTCTGTCATTTGTTCTGACGCAATTCCGGACGGAAAACCGCTCACACTTTTCCTGGAATTGCTGTAGCCGGAAAAGCCATGACCAGCACGCCACCCCTAGAGAAAATCCAGCCGCAGCTCCGGGCCGTCCGGCCAAGCGATGCCGAGGCGCTTTGCGCTATCTTCAATATGCCGGGCTTCCGCTGGGGCACGCTCAGGATGCCGTTCGAGATGGTGGAGCAGGTGGAGCGGCGCATCGCCAAGTCCGGCCCGGAAACCACCTGGATCGTTGCCGAGTTGGACGGCAAGGTTGTCGGCCACGGCAGCCTGGTCGCGCAGGGTTCGCCGCGCCGCTCGCATATCGGCGAGATCAATATCGGCCTCGACGATGGCTTTGTCGGCAGAGGCATCGGCTCTGCCATCCTTGGCGCGCTGCTCGACGTGGCCGACAATTGGCGCGCCCTGAAGCGGGTCGAATTGAGCGTCTATGCCGACAACGAACCGGCCATCCGTCTCTACACAAGCCACGGCTTCGAGGTCGAAGGCCGGCATGTGAAGGCCGGTTTTACCGACGGGCAGTACCACGACCTCCTGAGCATGGCCCGGCTGCGGTTCTGATGACCACCGTCCCTGCCCTTGCCCCTCCGGTGGACATTTTGGCCGTGCTGTCGCTGCTCTGCCCGGAGGTCGTGCGTGACATCGAGCAGAACTGGAATGCACCGGTTTCCGATTACGCCCGCCATCTGTGGCGGCCGGTGGCAAGGCCTGGATCGGCCCCGTCGATCGCTGCCCGCTCGATCCTGCGCGACGTCCTGCAGCAGCGCCTCGGTGCGATCATGCAGCCTGAAGCGATCGGCAAGGCCCTCGACGAATTCGACCACAGACCGGTTATCCAGTCCGGCCTGCACTGCCTGCTTCTGATGGATCGCATCACCTTCGATGCCCTGCTGCTTGCCTGGCTCGGCGCGGTCGAAAACGGGCTGTCGGCTTTTTTCGGCTTCATGGGAACGACCATGACCATGGAGACAACCGGCCGGGAGGGGCCGGGATGGCTCGATGTCGGCGACGACAAGGTCAATTTGTTTGGCATGGGGCGCCACAAACTGTGCCGCAAAAGCGCCTGCGCGGCCGGTCCCGTCACCCTCAACGGGCGCGCGCTCGAAACGGTGGGCAATGAGACGGATGCCAGAAGCTGGCTGGGCACGCTGCTTGCCAGCCAGGACAAGGTGTTTGCAACCGCCGCCGATGCGCTGACAGAACTCAACGAGCATCTGGTCGCCGATTGGGATCGTTCCGGCATGGCCCGGCCGGTTTTCATCGATGATAGGCTGGCCGCGACTGTCGTGGCGCGGCATCTGGAAGATGAAGGCAGTCTTCTTTCCAGGCTGCTCCTCGAGCCCGCAAGGCGCCGGCGTCTCGACCATGCCTTGCAAGAAGCCGCATCGGGCCCATTTGGCAGGTTCCTGCCCAATGCCACGGCCTATTTCTGGGGCATCCGCGAGCAGCGCGTGCGCAAGCTCGTCCTCGAGAACGGGCGGCTGATCGAGCCTGACAGGCCGCATGGTCTTTCCATCCCGTTCGAGCGGCCGCATCTCCAGCAGGCACTGCTGGACGGCATGCTTTTGCCGGACTTGTTCCTGATGTTCCTTGCCCTTGCCATATTGCCGCGCGTGCGGGTTGTGGGCGGCCTGAGACAGATTGGCTATGTCGCGCTTTTCCACTCGATCCTGCTGGCTGCGCTTGATGAAAACGCGCCAGAAGAGCGCGATCTGGCCGCCGAGCTGCAGGTTCGGGAAAATGCCTGGGGCATGCGGGTCATCGATGAACAGATCTCGGTCCGCGAGCAGCTTGCCGGACTGCCGGAAGGGGCGCTGTTCCCGGACCTGCTGCGGCAATACCGGTTGCGGACATTTGCCGAGACGACCGATGACCTGAAACCGGTTCGCGAAAACGCCCGATGGCGCAAGATCGGCCGGGCCTCAGGCCTCTGATCCGGCCGGGCTTTAGCCCGTCATTGCACCACGCCGGCCTTGCGGAGCCCCTCGACCATGAGTTCGAAATCGGCAGGGTTCTTGTAAGGCAAGACTTTGCGACGGTGTTCCAGCGAATAGGCGGGATTGACGCGAAGCAGGTCCTGCCATGCCGCATGGGCCTGCTCCAAACGGCCCAGATGGCCGTAGCATGCCGCCAGAAGCGCACGCGAGACGTCGGTGACAGCGTTGCGAGCCAGCCGTTGCAGCAAGAGGTCGACGGCCTCTTCGTACCTTCCCAGTTGAAACGATGCCAAAGCCTGGAAGTGCAGAAGCACATCCGGAAAGTATGGATTCAAGGTCTTTCCCCGGGCGAAACTCTCTAGCGCCTCCGCGGGCCTACCCGAATAATACAGCGCCTCGCCGCGGGCGACGTGCGCTTCGGCGAAGTTCGGATTGAGGGCTATCGCGCGCTCGACCTCGCCGATGGCTTCATCGTGCCGTCGTGTGTAAAGCTTGGCCGATGCCAGCGCCCAGTGCGCCCAGGGATCGCTGTCATCCAGCGTTACCGCTCGCGTTGCTGCCTCTTCCGCTTGCGCCATCGAGTCCAACGCACCCCACCTGTTGAGGTAATCGAGCCCGTGCGTGAGGGCTAGGAAAGCGTGGGCAGAGGCAAATTTCGGGTCCAGTTCGATGGCCCGCTGCAAGAGCTCGCGGGCCGCGACGTTCGTGTCCTTCGTCAGCCGGTGCCATAGCTCCCGGCCCCGCAGGAAACAGTCATACGCCTCCGGGTTGCGCTGGTGTTCGGGCGCCAGCCGCAGACGGTCATCCTCGGTCAGATTGAGCGCCAGTGCACCGACGATGTGCTGCGTCACGTCATCCTGCACGGCGAAAATGTCGGTCAGATCGCGATCGAACCGCTCCGCCCAAAGATGGCCGCCTGAGATTGCATCGATGAGCTGCGCGGTGATGCGTACCTTGTTCCCCGACTTGCGTACGCTGCCTTCAAGGACATAGCGCACGCCGAGCTTCGTGCCGACATCCTGCACATGGACGTTCTGGCCCTTGAAGATGAAGGACGAATTGCGAGCGATGACGAAGAGCTGTGACAGTTTGGACAGCGCCGTGATGATGTCTTCGGAGATGCCGTCGGCGAAGTAGTCCTGTTCGGCATCACCGCTCATGTTGGCGAACGGCAGCACGGCGATCGACAGTTTCGGCGGCGCTGCCGCAGCCGGAGGGCTCGTCGGGGTTTGCGAGGTCACGGCCACCTTGGCCCCGGCGCCGACCTGCAGCGAATACACCCGGATCGGCTCGGCGATGTTCTTGAGCTGTGTGCTGCCGAGATCGCTGACCGAGAGGTCAAGCCTGGCCTTGACCTGGCGATAGGCATCCTCGGACAGGCAGATGGCGCCGGGCGCCGCAACGCCCTCCAGACGCGAGGCGATGTTGACGCCGTCACCCATCAGGTCGCCATCGCTCTCTTCGACCACGTCGCCCAGATGGATGCCGATCCTGAACTCGATGCGGCGCTCCTGCGGTACGCCGGCATTGCGCTCAACCATACCGTTTTGAATCTCAACGGCGCAGCGCACGGCATCCACCACACTGCGAAACTCAACCAGCGCCCCATCTCCGGTACGCTTGATAACCCGCCCGTGGTGCACTGCAATGATCGGATCGATCAGGTCGCTGCGCAGTGCTCGCAACCGCGCCAAGGTACGATCTTCGTCCGCGCTCGCGAGCCGGCTGTATCCGACCACATCTGCAGCCAGGATTGCGGCCAGCTTACGGTTCTCGCTCATGGGTCGCCTCCTCATCTCCATCATAGCAGGAAGACGGCGGGACGAGGGAATTTTCGCAAATCACGGCCACGCGGCCGCCCGTATCGGCAGTGCTCCACCGCCAACCCAGACCGATGCCCATTTGTGCTGCCGCTTGCCGGTTGACGACTATCGGTTCATCCTTGTGAATACCCCGGCCGTGACGAGCGTGGCGAGATCACGCGTCATGGCCCAAGGTCAAAGAGATAGAGCATGATGTCGTCCGAAAACCGCTTCACACTCTTCGGCATCATGCTCTGGTGAGGTGTCCATGAACTGCTCTGGCTGCGGTTTCGAGATCGAGGGCGGTTACGCCTTCTGTCCGAAGTGTGGCCGCCGCCAGCCCGTGCCATGCGCCAGTTGCGGCTACGCCTGCGCACCTGATTTCGAGTTCTGTCCTAAATGTGGGGCAAGCGTGGGTGCGTCCGCAAAAGCTGCCGAACGGCCTGCTCCGACACCAAGCCGCACCATTGCGCAGCCCTCTCGAGCTCCGTCGCCGAACATCGAAAGCGAAGAGGGGCCGCATTCCGTCTCCGACGCCGATCGACGAACGGTAACGGTGCTGTTCGCCGATCTCTGCGGCTTCACGACACTCAGCGAGCAGCTCGACCCCGAGGTCATGCAGGCGCTGCAGAACGAACTGTTCAAGGAATTGACGGCGGCCGTGCAAGGCTTTGGTGGTTTCGTCGACAAATTCATCGGCGACGCTCTGCTCGCCTTGTTCGGTGCGCCGGTCGCGCATGAGGACGATCCGGAACGTGCGCTTCGAGCCGCTCTCGACATGATCGCCCGGACGGCGCGGCTCGGTGAAAGCACCCGCCACTCCGGCTCGCCGCTGCTGCTCCACATAGGCATAAACACGGGTCCGGTCGTTACTGGCGGATTGGGCATCGGCACCGCCAAATCCTATTCGGTGACCGGCGACACGGTGAATACGGCGCAACGCCTGCAATCGCTGGCTGCACCGGGTGAGGTGCTGGTGGGCGAACTCACGCACAGGCTGACCCGGCATGCCTTCTCGTACGAGTCGCTGGGCGATGTCGTCTTTCGCGGCAAGGCTGGCAGTGTGCTCGTCCACCGACTGGATGCACCGCTTGCGGCGCCGCGTGCAGCGCGCGGGCTCGAGGCGCTCGGCCTCAGTGCGCCCATAATAGGTCGTGATGCGGAGCTCAACAGAATGCTGGCGAGCCTTGACTTGGCGTGCGGCGGCTCGGCCCAGCTTGTCCGCCTCGTCGGCGAAGCCGGTATCGGGAAGTCGCGGTTGGTGAAGGAGTTCGTCGCCCGCGTCGGCGACGAGGATCGTTTTCGCAACGTCGCCGTGCGGCAGGCCACGTGCTCACCGCTGGGTGAACAATCATTTGGCGCCCTGGGTGCAGTGGTGCGCAGCGCTGCCGGGATGATGCAAAACGACAATGGGGACGAAATGTGGGGCAAGCTCGCAGCCTTGCTTGCCGATCTCGGCCTGCAGGGCGAGGAGGCGAAGCGGCTGATGCCTTTGCTCTACCATGTGCTTGGCCTCGGCGACCCCGATGCCACCTTGCAGCATGTCGAGCCCGAGCAGCTGCGGCGGCAAATTCTCTACGCGGTCCGCACAATCATGGAACGGCGGCTTGCGTTGTCGCCGCTGTTGATTGTCGTCGAAGACCTGCACTGGGCCGACTCCGTCTCGCTCGAGGCACTGCGTTTCGTGATGGACAGACTGGAACGCACGCGGCTGATGTTGCTGGTCACGCATCGTCCGGCGTCGGACAACGACCAACTCGACTCAAGTCGGGTCAGCCACACAGCGCTCAGGCTTTCGCCGCTCGACAGCGATGACGGACGCCGCCTGGTGGCGGCGCTTTTCGGCGAGAGCTGGGTAAACGCCGCAGGAGGGCTTCTCGACCAGATCCTCGAGCGCGCGGGCGGCAACCCGCTTTTCTTGGAGGAGATCGTTCGCGGCCTTATCGATCGCGGTGTATTGGTGCGCGAGGGCCAGCAATGGCGGACCGTGGCAGGCGAAGTCGCAACCGGCATCCCCGCCACGATCCAGGCAATGTTGCTTGCTCGCGTCGACCGGCTGCCGCAAGGGGTGCGCCGGTTGGCCCAGGAAGCCGCGGTAATCGGCCCGCGCTTCGATGCCACGCTTCTGAAAGCCGTGGCAGCCGACCCCGGCCGACTGGAAGCGGGCTGCGAACTGCTTTGCGATGCGGAAATCATCGAGGAAGTTGCCGGATCAGGCTCGGTCTCGTCGCAAAGCTACCGCTTTACACAAACATTGCTGCAGGACGTGATCTACCAGAATCTGCTCCTGCAACGCCGGACCGACATCCACGGCCGGGTAGGTGCCGCCCTGGAGCAACTGTGCGGCGACAAGCCGGAACGGTTCGAGGATCTGGCCGTGCTCGGTCACCATTTCGCTCAGAGCGCCGAGCGGGAGAGGGGCGCGCATTACCTGCAGGCGGCGGGAGATCGCGCTCGCATGATATACGCCAATGACGACGCCCTTCGTTTCTACGAGCGAGCACTGACTGCGTTGGGCGCGATCGGGCAAACACCGCTCAAACTGGCAATTGCAGAGCGCATTGCCGATTTGAGCGGCCCGGCAGGCCGCCGCGAGATTGCACACCGCCACTACGAGGCGGTGCTGCAGGCCTATCGCGAGTCAGCCGATCGTGTCGCGGCGGCGCGCGTTTTGCGCAAGATCGGTCGGCTGTTTTGGGACGTGGGCAAGCGGGACGACGCGGAATCGCGCTACGCTGAAGCGGCAGCGCTCCTCGATGGAGCGGATGCCCCGATCGAGCAGGCGCATCTCTGGCAAGAACGTGGCCGACAGGCGTTCCGCAGCGGAGATCACACTCTCGCGGCAAAATGGGCAGACGCGGCGCTGGATTGCGTACGCTCTCTGACAACGGAACATGTCTCCGATGATGCCACCCTCGTGACCGCCGAGGCACTTAATACCAAGGCTGTTGCGCTGGCTCGCCTTGGGCGAAACCATGAAGCCGTGCGTGAGGTTGAGCGCAGCATTGAATTGGCCGAAGCCGCCGGTCTGCTGGGCGCGGCCTGCCGCGGCTACACCAATCTCGGGGTGCTCTACACGACCATCGATCCGGCGAAGGCGATGGAGGTCTGTCGGCGCGGTCTTGAAGTGGCGCGCCGTATTGGCGATTTGGGTTTCCAGGCGCGCCTCCTCGCCAATCTGGCGGTAGCTTGTTGTACTTTCACGGATCGCTGTCCAACGGAGGGCGTGCCTGCTGCCGAGAAGGCCATCGAGATTGACCGGGCGCTCGACCAGCGCGAGCACCTGCCAGTGCCGTTGATCGTGCTTGGGCAGATCCACCAGTGCAACGGCCATCCGGAACTGGCGATCGGCTTGTTCCACGAAGCACTGGAGGTAGCCCGCGAAACGGGCGAGCCCCAACTGCTGTTTCCGTGCTATGATGGACTCGCAACGCTTAATCTCGACCTCGACAATCTGGCCGAGGCCGAACGCTACTTTTCCCTGGCGCAGGGTATATGCGCCCAGCACGGGCTCGACCCGGAAGCGCTTGTGGTGCTGCCTTTTCTCGACTAGCCGGGATAGGGGGTTGGACATGTCCGCGCCTAGTGGATTGATACCGCTTCAACCGGGCGACCGGGCGCCGAACCTGATACTCGACGCCATTACCCAGGAAGGCAAGATTGCGCTTGACGACTTTCGCGGGCAAAAACCGGTGCTGGTCGGCCTGTTTCGAGGTCTGCATTGTGCGTTTTGCCGGCGCCACATCGCCGCTCAGGCGCGTCTCGATCCGGAGCTGCGCGAAAAGGGCGTGGAGAGCCTGACGGTGGTCAACACGCCGATCGAACGGGCGCGGCTCTATTTCCGCTACCATCCAATGCCGAACCTGCTTGCGGCGTCGGACCCGGAACGCGCTTCACATCGTGCTTTTGGACTGCCCAATCTCGAATTCACCGAGAACGAGACGAACTGGCCGTACAAGGTCGCGATGGCAGCGGCACAGGACATGCGGGTCGACATACCTGGCGAATTGCCCGGTCCCATGGATCCGATGACAGCCGCCGCAATCCTCGACAAGAAGGACCACTACGAACTGACCGAAGCCGACGAGCAGATGATGGCCACGGGACACGGACAACTGGTTGGTCAGTTCCTGCTGGACCGGCAGGGGATCGTCCGCTGGAGCTTCACGGAGGTCCCGGAGGGTGGGCGATACATGTTTGGCGCCCCAAACCCGAAGGAGCTGATGTCAGCCGTGTCGCAAGTCGCCCAATAATGAACTGACAAGTTCACCGTTTATCCGAGCACGGCCTCGACAGTGGCGACAAAGTCATCGAGCGAGCGGTCGCCGCGAATCTCGATGCGCGGAAGGTCGATGAGATCGCTATGGAGGTCCGCCGGCCCGTGCCTGCGGCCGAAGCCTACTCGATAGCCGCACTCCCTAGCCAGCCGGCCAAGCCGTCGGTCGGTGACGGAGAAGGGGGCCGCGAACGCCCTGGTTGGCCGGCCGGTCCAGCGTTCGATGAACAGACGAGAGCGCAGGAGCTCGGCGGCCAGGTCAGCGCTCGACAGACCATCTATGGCGCGATGCGTCGCCATGTGGCTGCCGAAGAAGGCGCCTTCGGCAGCGAGGCGTCGCACCGTCCCGGCGCCCATAAGCGGCGTCGGCGGACCGATGTCGGTGTCCCACTTTGCACTTTCGCCCACCAGGTCCGTCACCAGGAACACTTCCGCGTTCAGGTCGTTGGCGCGCAAGATCGGCCAGGCATGGTCGGCGAAGTTCTGGAAGCCGTCATCGAAGGTGATGAGCACCGGGCGGCCGACGAAAGGCTGACGGTTGGCGATGGATGCTTCCAGCTGCTCGGAGCCAATGGCGTGAAAGCCATTGGCGCGCAGCCATCCCATCTGGCTGGCGAATGCGGCGGGCGTGAGCCGAAAGCGAGCGAGCGCGGCCGGACCTTCATCGGCAACGCCGTGATACATGAGGACAGGGATATGCTGGCGCTGCTCGTTACGTGCGACGTCGCGGCGCAAGGCTCGCGCCCCACCCCAGACGATATTTCGCGCGACGCCGATTTCGATGGGCGCGCGGATCGGCACATGATCGATCACCGGGTCCGTCGCCACATCGCCCGGCGATAGGCGGCGGAAGCGGTCTATGCGGTAGAGCTCGGTCTGGATCGATTGCTCGAGCACCAGGCCTTCGGTCGCTGCCAGCGTCTCGGAGATCGCCTGGGCACCGAATGTGTTCCAGTCGAAGCCCGTCTTTTCGACATTGTCACGCAGCACGAATGCGTGTGCGCTGATGAAACTACCGCCAGGCGCCAACGCCTCGGCGAATTTCTTGGCGATGCGCCGCAACTCGGCGAGATCGTCCAGATAGTAGAGCACCTCCGAACAGAAGATCAGATCCATCTCACCCGGCAGCGTGTCGGCAGCGAAATCGAGTACGCCGAACTCGACATTCGCCTGATTGTTGCATCGGGCGCGGGCTCGCTCGATGGCTATGGCGGAGATGTCGGTTGCGGTCAGATGGCCCACGCGCGGCGCCAGCTGCCGCGTGAAATGGCCCTCCGCACAGGCCAGCTCAAGCGCCCGGCCGATGGGACCGGCAGGCAGGATCTCGATCTGCCGCTCATATTTTTCCTGCTCATAGAGCGAGCTGTAGTTCCAGGGATCCTCGGTCGCGAAATAGCTGTTCCAGAACGCCGTGCGATCCTCGTCGTGCTTGTCCGCGACCCGTGCGCGGCGCGGCGTAACAGGCTCTGACGGTTCAGCGCTCGACCGAACCAGGTCATGCGCCTGTGCGGCCAATTGCGCGAGTTTGCCGAAGTGGCTGTCCTGATCGGGCTCGCTTCCCGCCATGGCAAACGATACCTCGGCTGCAGGCGTGTTTGACGTGGTCGCGCCGGCGCCCTTTTGCGGTCCAGGCGATCCTCCCGCAAGCCGCTCAGCAGGCACTACATCCAGGATCAATTCAATCCAATGATCGCTCGTCACCGTCCCGAGTGCACCGAACTGCACGACAGCCTCGATCCGGCCATCCAGCATCAGATGGGCATAGATCTGATCGATGCCTTCCGGCAGTTCGGTCGCGGTCGGATTGCGAGCGTCGACGCGAATTCCGAGCGTTCGCGCCAGCCTGCGCGGCGTGGCAAGATCGTCGGGTTCGAGAAGCATTTGCTCAAGCTGGTACTGGACGCGGCGAGCCGCTGCGGGATTGTCCCAGATCTTGCCGAGTTCGATGATCAACGCGGTGGTTGCGCTGCCGAACCTCGCCCATCCGGCAGCCAATTGCGCCGGCACCGACAGGCTTCCTGCCATGAGGCCATCGAAGATTACCTTGGCAATCTCATGCGCCCACTTGCGTCCCGCCGGGAGTGCGCGCAGGGGCTGCGGGTTGATCAAGCGCGAGCCTGAGCCGCATTCGGACGCGGCGTTCCGCAACGCCAGCCAAGCAAGCGCTTCAGATGCGGTGCCGCCTTTCGCCGAAATTGAACCCGAGGGATTGTGCGCCACGCCGTCTTACCTGCGCCTGGTTCTGAGGGAGAACAAGTGTTCCGCAACGCGCTTACATCGCCGGTCTGGAAAAAGCAAAAGGCGCCCCGAAAGGCGCCTCTTCATCGCTTGATTCCCCTAGAGGAAACTGGAGCGGGTGAAGCGATTCGAACGCTCGACCCCAACCTTGGCAAGGTTGTGCTCTACCCCTGAGCTACACCCGCTCACACGGCCCTTTGGCCGCAAGCCGGGCCTATATGGCTGAAGAGCGCGGCGATTGCAACAGGGAAATGACGGGCTTTTTGGTCGCGCCAAATCGCTTGGCGGAACCTTGTCGGCCACGCGGGTGGTTCATCGACTTCCCGCATGACGGTCTTGTCTCGGCGGCATCATTGGCCGTAAACGGCTTTGCCGCGCGCCGATACAGGGAAAGACCACCAATGCCGAAGACCGAAGCCGAGCTTTTCGCCTTTCTTGCCGATCTCGGCATATCAGTGTCGACCGTGCGCCATCCGCCGCTCTATACGGTGGCCGATTCGCAGTCGCTGCGCGGCGAGATACCGGGCGGGCACACGAAAAATCTGTTTCTCAAGGACAAGAAGGACAATTTCTTCCTGGTCAGCGTCGGCGAGGAGGCGGTCGTCGACCTGAAGCAGATCCACACGATGATCGGCGCCGCCGGCCGGGTGTCGTTCGGCAAGCCGGAGATGCTGATGGAGCTGCTCGGTGTCATTCCGGGCGCGGTCACCGTGTTCGGGCTGATCAACGACACCGAAAGACGGGTCAAAGTGGTGCTCGACCAGGATTTGATAGCACATGCGACAGTCAACGCGCATCCGCTGACCAATGAGGCGACGACGTCGATCGCGTCCGCCGACCTCATCAGATTCGTCGAGGCAACCGGACATGATGCTGCTATCTTGAAAGTCTCGGCTTGATCGCCACATGGATGGCGAAAACTGACCTCTAGTTAAGGACGTCGCGCTGCTCCGCTGGGCGCGATCGGAAGGGCGACGACATGAGCGACAACAACAATCCGTTTGGCGGCCAATTCGGCGGCAATTCTGGCCAGTACACCACGTCCGTGCAATATGGCGGCGCCGAGCCGGCCAAGTCGGCACTTGGCCCGACACCCGGCGCAGCACCTGCCGCTGGCGAGCTGATCAAGGACACCACGACCGCCACTTTCGCCGCCGACGTCATCCAGGAATCGCGCAAACAGCCGGTACTGGTCGATTTCTGGGCGCCGTGGTGCGGGCCCTGCAAGCAGCTCACGCCGCTTCTGGAAAAGGCGGTCAAGGCCGCCGGCGGCAAGGTCAAGCTGGTCAAAATGAACATTGACGATCATCCCTCGATCGCCGGCCAGCTCGGCATCCAGTCGATCCCGGCGGTCATCGCCTTCAAGGACGGCCAGCCTGTCGACGGCTTCATGGGCGCCATCCCCGAGAGCCAGATCGCCGAGTTCATCACCAAGGTCGGCGGCAAGGGCAATGGCGCGCCGCCGGTGGCCGAAGCACTGGCCGCGGCGGCGGAAGCGCATGCGGCGGGCGATGCGCAGACCGCAGCCGACATTTACGACGCCATCCTGGCGCAAGCGCCGGAGACGATCGAGGCGATTGCCGGGCTGGGCGAGCTTCTGTTCGAGGCCGGCGACAGCGACGGCGCCGAGGCGCTGCTGGCAACGGCGCCGGAGGCCAAGAAAAATGCGCCGGCACTTGCCGCGCTGCGTGCCAAGATGACGCTGGCTGCGGAAGCGGCAGCACTTGGCAATCCAGCTGAATTCGAGCAGCGACTGGCCGCCAATCCCGGCGACCACCAGGCGCGTTTCGACCTCGCCATGATCCAGAACGCCAGGGGCGAGCGCCATGCGGCGGCCGACAATCTTCTGGCGATTATAAAAGCCGACCGGACGTGGAACGAGGACGGCGCCAGGGCGCAGCTGCTGAAACTGTTCGAGGCCTGGGGCATGACCGACGAGGCGACGCTGGCGGCACGGCGCAAATTGTCGTCGCTGCTGTTTTCCTGAGCCGTTTGCCGGCCAAATTGCCGGGGCGTGGCTGTCGGGCCTTGCGGTCGGCGGCCGCCGCGCCAGATTAGGCCGATAACATCGCGCCCGAAGCGGGTCGGAGGAGTGAAGGTGCAGGTCGGAAACGCATTTTACCGGGTCGGCAAGGATCTGCCGGCAACCATTCCGGTGTTTCCGCTTGCCGGCGCGCTGCTGCTGCCGGGCGGGCGCATGCCGCTCAACATCTTCGAGCCGCGCTACCTGCAGATGGTGGATGAGGCGATCGCCGGCGCGCGGCTGATCGGCATCGTCCAGCCCAGCCTCAATGGCGCGTTGCGCGCCGACGGGGAGCCGGAACTGTGCAATGTCGGCTGCGCCGGGCGCATCATCTCGATGGCCGAGAGCGGCGACGGCCGCTATCTGGTTTCGCTGCAGGGCGTCTGCCGTTTCCGCATCACCAGCGAATTGCCGGTGAAGACGCCTTTCCGGCAATGCAAGCTGGCGCCGTTCCTCACCGATCTTGCCGAAGACCAGGCGGCAAGCGAGGTCGACCGGCCGGCGCTGTTGAAAGCGTTTCGCGCTTATCTGCAGGCCAACGATCTCGAAGCCGATTGGGAAAGCGTCAGCCGCGCCGAGAACACCATGCTGGTCAATGCGCTGTCGATGATGGCGCCCTACGGACCGGCCGAGAAACAGGCGCTGCTGGAGGCGCCCGACCTGAAAGCCCGCGCGGAGACGCTGATCGCCATCACCGAAATGGCGCTGGCGCGCGAGAATGAGGACTTTGGCTCCAGCCTGCAATAAGGGCTGAGCCGATGGCTGAAGGGGGATCCAATGGCTGCGGATGGGCGTGACGGCAAGTCGGTCAATGTCGATCCAAAATTGCTGGAGCTGCTGGCCTGCCCGCTGACCAAGGGGCCGCTGGCCTGGGACCCGGTGCGCGGCGAGTTGATCTCGCGGATCGCCAAGCTCGCTTATCCCGTGCGCGACGGCATCCCGATCATGCTGCCCTCGGAGGCGCGGACGATTTCGGCGGAAGACGTGCTGTCGCCGCCGCGATTGGGTGGGCCGGGCTGAGGGACCAGGGGTGGTTCAAACGGACCTCAGCCTAAGAAGCCATTCTGTTGGCGATCCTTCGCGCCCCCCTCTGCCCTTGCCGGCATTAATGTCATGGGCTCCCGACCGCCCTGCACTTGCCCTACTGAAAATTCCGCCCCTTGGGCATGACCCTTTCAGCTTTGTCCGAGAGGGTGGCAATGTCGGGCCGGGCAGCCGGCGTCATCTCTTCCAGCAGCACCGTCAGCCACGGTGTCAAATCCTCGATCTTTTCGGCGACGATGTGGATGACGTCGGATTCCGACTGCAGCTTGCCGGTGACCTTGACGAAGCGCGCGCCCATGACGATGGGCCGGAAACGGGTAAAGGTCCGCTCCCAGAAAATGACGTTGGCGACGGCCTTGTCGTCTTCTAGCGTCAGGAAGATCGCATTGCCCTTGCCGGGCCGCTGCCGCACCAGCACCAGGCCGGCGACCGAGACCCGCCTGCCGTCGCGCACCGAGCCGAGATTGGCATTGGGAATGACGCCGGCGCGGTCGAGCCGCTCGCGCAGAAAGGCGACCGGATGCGCCTTCAGCGACAGGCCGAGCGCGCGGTAGTCGTGGATGACGTGCTCGCCGAGCGGCATTGTCGGCAGTTTTGTCTCGGGCTCGAGTTCGCGCAGCCGGATCGCCGGCTGGTCGAACAGCGGCAGCCGTTCGGCGGCGCTCTTGCCATCCAGCGCGCGCACCGCCCACAAGGCTTCACGACGATCGAGGCCGAGTGAGCGGAAGGCGTCAGCCTGCGCCAGTCTTTCGATTTCGCCGACATCGAGGCCCGAGCGCAGCCAGACATCCCTGACGCTTGTATAGCCGGCGCCGCGCCGCGCGGTGAAAGCTTCCATACGCTTCTCGGCCAAGCCCTTGATCTGACGGAAGCCAAGCCGGACGGCGTACCGGGTCTTGATGACACCGCGCATTTCGGCATGGCGCGCCAGGATGCGGCCCGGATCGAATTGGGCTTTCTCCAGGGTGCAGTCCCAGTCGGAAAAATTGACGTCGACGTCGCGGATGTCGACGCCATGGTCGCGCGCGTCGCGCACCAGCTGGGCCGGCTGGTAAAACCCCATCGGCTGCGAATTCAGGATCGCGGCGCAGAACACGTCGGGATAAAAGGTTTTGAACCAGCAGGAGGCATAGACGAGCAAAGCGAAGGAGGCGGCGTGGCTTTCGGGAAAGCCGTATTCGCCGAAGCCTTCGATCTGCTTGAAGCAGCGCTCGGCGAAGTCCTTGGTGTATCCCTTGCCGACCATGCCGTCGATCATGCGCTGGCGGTAATTGCCGATGGTGCCGGTGCGCTTGAAGGTGGCCATGGCGCGGCGTAGTTCGTCGGCTTCGCCGGGTTTGAAACCACCGGCGACGATTGCAATATTCATCGCCTGTTCCTGAAACAGCGGCACGCCGAGTGTCTTCTTGAGAATAGCCTCCAGCTCTGGCTTTTGATATTCAGCCGCTTCCTTGCCCTGCCGACGGCGCAGATAGGGGTGCACCATGTCGCCCTGGATCGGGCCGGGCCGCACGATCGCCACCTCGATGACCAGGTCGTAGAATTCGCGCGGGCTTAGACGCGGCAGCATCGACATCTGCGCGCGCGATTCGATCTGGAAGACGCCGAGCGTGTCGGCGCGGCAGATCATGTCGTACACGTTGTTCTCTTCCGGCGGCAGGGTGGCCAGCACATAGGGTCGGCCGTAATCATCCCGGGCCTTCGGATAATGGTCGGTGAGCAAGGTGAAGGCGCGCTTCAGGCAGGTCAGCATGCCAAGCGCTAGAATATCCACCTTCAGGATCTTCACCGCGTCGAGATCGTCCTTATCCCACTCGACCATCTTGCGCGCCTCCATCGCCGTCTTGACGATGGGGACGATCTCGTCGAGCCGGTCGCGGGTAATGACGAAGCCGCCGACATGCTGCGACAGATGCCGGGGAAAGCCCATGATCTCGTTGGCGTGGGCGATCACATGCCTGGTCGAGGTCTCGTTGCGGTCGAGGCCGCCGGCATGGGCCTCCTTCTCGCCGAGCTCCGAGGTCGACCAGCCCCAGATCGAACTGGAGAGCGCACTGCGGACATCGTCCGACAGGCCCATGGCCTTGGCCACCTCGCGCAGCGCCGAGCGGCCGCGATAGCTGATGACGGCGGCCGCCAGCGCGGTGCGCTTGGCGCTGTATTTGGAGTAGATGTACTGGATCACCTCCTCACGCCGCTCATGCTCGAAGTCGACGTCGATGTCGGGCGGCTCGTTGCGTTCCTCGGAAATGAAGCGCTCGAACAACGTGTCGATGCGCTCGGGGCCGACCTCGGTGATGCCGATGCAGTAGCAGACGATCGAGTTGGCGGCCGAGCCTCTGCCCTGGCACAGAATGCCCTCATTGCGGGCGAACTGGACGATGTCGTAAACGGTCAGGAAATAGCGCGCATAATTCAGACGCTCGATCAGAGCGAGCTCCTCACTGATGCGCTGCAAGACGGAAGCGGGGACGCCCGCCGGATAGCGCGTGGCGGCCCCCTCCCTGGCCAGACGCTCTAGCTCGGCCTGCGGCCCAAGCCCTGATTGCGTCGGCTCGTCGGGATAATTGTACTGGAGGTCGCTGAGCGAGAAGGTCAGTTCGCCGGCAAAGCGCAGCGTCTCGGCCAGCGCCCGTGGATGGGGGCGGAAGAGACGGGCCATTTCCAGCGGCGGCTTCAGATGGCGCTCGGCGTTGGCCGTCAGCTCCACCCCGACCTCGGCGACCGGCAAATTGAGGCGGATGGCGGTGAGCACATCTTGCAGCGAGCGGCGCTCGGCGCTGTGATAAAGCACGTCGTTGGTCGCCATCAGCGGCACGCCGACGATGTCCGCCATGCCCGCCGCCTGCTCGATGCGGAAACGGTCATTGCCGCGATAATCCGGCGCCATGCCTAGCCGCAAATTAGCGCCGAAACGGTCTTTCAGTTGACGGACCAATGCCAGGGGATCGTCGGCATTCGCCGAGAGATCCGGCAGCACCGCCAGCGACAGCAGGTCGCCCCATTCGAGCAGGTCGCTGCGCTGGAGAAGGGTCGCGCCCTTCTCGTTTTCATCGCGCAAATTGGCTTGCGTCAGCATGCGGCAGAGATGGCCCCAGCCCTTGCGGTTCTGCGGATAGGCGAGAATGTCCGGCGTGCCGTCGCCGAACACCAGGCGGCAACCGGGGTGATAGGCGAGCTTCTCGACCTTGGCCTGCTGCCAGGCGCGCACGACGCCGGCCACCGTGTTGCGGTCTGCCAGTCCGATCGAGGAAAAGCCGAGGAATTTGGCCGCCACCACCAGCTCCTCCGGCTTGGAGGCGCCGCGCAGGAAGGAGAAGTTCGACTGGATGCCGAATTCCGCATAGGGGATGACGGTCAGCGCGTTCATGCGAAGACCCCATGCATGAACCAGCGCGGCGGCACCTGCGGGTTGCCATAGAGGCCTTGCCGGTAGAGCCAGTAGCGGCGGCCGTCGGCATCCTCGATCCGGAAATAGTCACGCGTCGATGTGAGCGGATCGCTTGACGTTTCACGCCACCATTCCGGCGCGATGCGTTCCGGCCCCTCGGCGCGCGCGACCCGGTAGAGCGCGCGGCGCCAGCGGAAATTCATCGGCGGACCCTCAGGCATTTCGGTGGCCGGCACCTCGATCGGCTCGGGCGAACGGAACAGCCGGATCGGCCGTTCCGGCGGGAAGATGGTTGCGCGCGGCGCGTCTTTCGAGCCCGGCTTCCTGAGCGGTGTTTTGCGTTGTGGCGCTTCCGAGAACGGGATGGTGGCGATGGCGCGCTCCGGCAGATGGCTCTCGAGGGCGACCGGTTTCAGCACCGCACTGTCGCCGAGCCTGGCGCGGATGCGGTCGGCAAAGAGTGCCATGTCGGCGCCGTCATCCTCGGCCTCGCCGGTCAAATCGGCCTGCTGCATGTCGAAGCCGGCGGCCGCCAGCACCGAAAGCCGAACCAGGTCGAAGCCGTAGCCGGCATCGATGTCCTGTTCGAGCGCGGCCAGCCGCTCATGGAACAGGCGCTGGATCAGCTTCGGTTCGCGCAGCGGACGCGAGGTGCCGACAGCGATGCGGCTGACGGCGCCGTCGACGCGAAACAACAGCAGCGCCAGCATCCTTGCGCCCTCGCCGCGGCGTTCGAGATCGGCCTTCAGCGTCACCGCCAGCAAGAGCACCAGCCGTTCGATCTCGGCGGTCAGCACGACCGGCTCGGCCAGGTGGCGTTCGACCGAAAGCGAGGCCACCGGCAGGCGCGGCGATACCGCCTCGTCGAGGCGGCCGAGCGCCTGGTCAAGACGCAACAGCAAGGTCGCGCCGAAACGGCGGGCGAGCGGCGCTCGCGGCGCTGCCATGACCGCGCCGGCGGTGCGCAGACCGACGCTTTCCAGGCTGGCGCGGATATCGGCCTCGATGCGCAGTGCGGCCAGCGGCAAGGGGGCGAGCAGCGCTTCCTCCTCGCCGGAGACAACGATGCGGTCGCCGCAAAAGCGCGCTGCCGCCCAGGCTGCACCCGGCGTCGCGGCCAACCCGGCGCGGACATCGAAACCCTGCTGGAAAAACCGCGCAAGGATGTCGTCCAGCATGGCGCGCTCGCCGCCGAACAGGTGGGTACAGCCGGTGACGTCGAGATAAAGCCCGTCGACGCCGTCAAGCGCCACCAGCGGCGTATAGCGGTCGCACCAGTCGGCGAGGCCTTCGAGCAGCCGGCGGTCGGCCTCCGGATCGGCCTCGACAATGTCGATCGAGGGATGCATGGCACGGGCGTCGGCAATGCCCATGCCAGGCTTCAGATGCAGCGCCTCAGCCCGCTCGTCGAGGGCCGATATGCGCTGGGCGTTGCGGTCGCGATGGCTGATCACGAGCGGGAAATGATCCGAAGGCCGGGAACGCCACGACCGTCCCAGGCGCTGGCGCAGGATCCGTTCGGCCGCCAGATGCGGGAACCACAGCGACAGAATTCTCTGGCCGTTTTTCGCGGGGCTTTCTTTCTTCGAATGCGTGTTCATCGGGGTTCCACTCCAGTGTGAATTGTCCAGGCAGAGCGGTGCGGCTCTTGCCGATGCTGACGGTGAAGGCAGGGTGGCCGATCGACCCGGCAAGCGGCCCGGCGATCGTCCGGCGCGATGTCGCTGGTGCAGCCGACACGATGAGGCGCACCGGGGCGGCGGTCGGCTCGGCTTCGCCGGCCTGGCGCAGCAGGAATACCGGCCGGCCGGCGTTTTGGGCGCGCGCGTGCAGCCGGCGCGTCGCGGTGAGGTCGAGCCGCTGCGGGCTGCCACGGATTTCGAGGATGATTGCGGCGAGCGCCGTCATCTTGGCGGCCTCCTCGGCTACCCACAGCGCATCGGTGAGTTTCGGCGCCTCGGAAAACAGCAACTGCTCCGGTGCGATACCGAACATGCCCTGCAATCCCCTGGCATAGGGAAAGCCGGCCTCGCGAAAAATCTCCGACGTGCCGATCCACAGCACGGGCAAGGGCTGGCCCTTGAGGATCAGGCTGACAAGCGACAGCACAAAGCCTGCGACGGCCCCGGCATTGCGGGTCTCAAGGCCATGGATTTCGCTCAAGGCAGCTTTCGGAAGGCCGCCGCTGAGGGCCGCATCGAGGCGTTCGATGCCGGTGGCCAGGAAAGCATCCGGCGAAGCTGCGGCAAGCCCGCGCCGGATGATGGTAACATCGGAATCGGGTTCAGGCGCGGCGTGGAGACAGCCCTCAGCACGCGCACGAGGTCGCTCGCCGGCCGGCACGGCCAGGCGCTCGGGCAGCGTTCCCTCGATCTTCGCGATCTGGCGGCGCAGGGCAAAAACAGTCTCCCGCGCCACGGCTGATGTCGCCATGACGGTCAATTTCTCTCATAATTGTTCCTGTTATGTTCCTATAGATTCCAGAGGGTGCCGAAAGAGTCAAGCGGAGTCAGAAGGAATTTATTCCTTGATCAAAGGTGGCGAGGCCAACCTTGGACTTTGGTCGCAGCCATTCGGCGCAAAGAAACAGTCATCGGCCAGGTACCCGTCCATTTGCCGAGTCCGGAGGGAAAGCCTATATGCCGGGATCAAAGGACAAAGCATGGCCCGCATCTACAAGACCCGCACCTGGCACGATGAACTCTCGCCCTCGATCGAGGAGATGGAGTTTCTGGCGCTGGAGGCGTACGCGCATCTGCCCGACGATTTCCGCAAGCTGACCGGCGAGATCGTCATCATGATCGCCGAATTCCCGACCGACGAGATCATGGACGATCTGTCGCTGGAGACGCCGTTCGATCTGCTTGGCCTGTTCGAGGGCCGCGGCATCGCCGAGCGCTGGAACCCGCAGACCGGCGAAGGCCCGAACCGCATCACCCTCTACCGCCGCGCCATCCTCGACTACTGGGCCGAGAACGAAGAGACGCTGGGCGACATCGTCACCCACGTGCTGATCCACGAGATCGGCCACCATTTCGGCCTGTCGGATGATGATATGGAGAAAATCGAAGAGGCGGCGGAGTGAGGCTGCGCCGATATTCAGGTGAAGCCGGCCTGCGAACGGCAGCTTCCTGCGCTTCCGGTGCTCGCGTACTTTAAGTACGCTCCGCTCCGGTTCTCGGAAACCACTGTTCTCGGCTCGGCCTGACCTGAATCTCGACACAGCCTGCGTCCGTGCCTGGCAAAGCCTACCAGTCGCTCAGCTTGGTATCCGGCCCGTATTCCTGGCCGTCGATATCCTTCACCACCGCCTGGCCGCAGCGCATCGATTTGGTCTTCTTGTCATAGGCGTAGGTCGGCGAGCCGTACAAATGCCAGCCCTTGTTCAGCGCCGCGGTTACCTTGTGACAGAAGGTGGAATCATCGGGGGCGGACAGAAAGCGGTAGAGTCTCATGGGTCAGGTCCTGTCGTAAGTTCTGTCTTGTAGGGCGGGGTATTCCGAAGCCGGCTTAGGCAATCATGCGCCGATGGCGGCGGCCTTCGCCAGCAATTTCTCGGCCTGCGCCAGATGCAGCCGCTCGACCATCCTGCCGTTCAGAGCAATCACGCCCTTGCCGGCATTTTCCGGCAAGGCGAAGGCATCCTTCACCGCATGCGCCTCGGCGAGAGCTTCGGGCGCGGGCGCAAAGGCGCGGTTGGTGGTTTCGATCTGGGCGGGGTGGATCAGCGTCTTGCCATCGAACCCCATGGCAGCGGCTTCCGTGCATTCGCGCGCAAACGCGTCGAGGTCGCGAAAATCGTTGGAGACGCCGTCGAGCATGTCGATGCTGCCGGCCCGCGCCGCCAGCACCATCTGCATCAGCCAGGGCACAAGATAGCGGCGGTCGGGCGTCGCCAGAATGCCGGTTTCCTTGACCAGATCGTTCGTTCCGGCAACGAAACAAACTAAGCGCGAGGCCGGGTCGCGGCCGAGTTCGGCGATGGCGCCGATGTTGAGCATCGCCTTGGGCGTCTCGATCATCGCCCAGAGCTTGACGCTGTCGGGGGCAAAATTATCGTCGAGCACGTCGCCGACTTCCAGAATGTCGCGCGGCGTGGCGACTTTGGACAACAGGATGCCGTCGGGCTCCAATTTTGCCGCGGCGAGCAGGTCTTCAGTGCCCCATTCGCTGGACAGCGCGTTGACGCGCACGATCATCTCGCAACGCCGCCCATGGTGATTGGCAACTGGCCGGCTGGCGAAGATGCCGGCCAGTTTGTCCCGCGCCGCAATCTTGTCGGCGGGCGCGACGGCGTCTTCGAGGTCGATGATCACGGCGTCGCAGGCCAGCGTCGCGATCTTGGCCAGCGCCTTGTCGTTGGAGGCCGGGACGTAAAGCACCGAGCGGCGCGGGCAGTAGAGTTCGCTTGTCATCGCCGATCTATGCCGCGTGGGGGCGGGTGAGGCAAGAGTGCGGACGACCGGTTCCTGATATCGAGCCAACCGCGAAAGCTTGCGCTTGCCCCGCCCGTCCCGCAGCAGTTGCGGAAGGGGGCCTTTCCTCTCCCCCGTCGATCGGGGGAGAGGTGTCGAGCGAAGCTCGACGGGGGTCGACCCTTGGGCGCAAGGCGAGCAATGCGCTCAGTGCCCTTCCGATGTCCGTTCGCGGCGATTGCCAGGTGGTTCCCCCACTCCGTCTCGGCTTCGCCGAGCCACCTCTCCCCCTCCGGAGGGAGAGGAAAGGAGCCTGGCTGGGACAGCGCCAACGTCCGGAAAGATGGCGGGCAGCGCCCCGGCCGTAAGCGCAGGTCCTGCACGAAAACTGCACATCCCTGCGGAAAACCTCCTCCGCTCCGCCCCGCCGTTTCCATGCGAGCCCGCGACAAGGCGGCATGCAACAGCGAAACCGTTGGTCCTTGCCCTATCGCCTGCGCAGCGAAAGCTGGTGGTTGGTGGATCCGCCCCGGACGGAGGCCCGCCCTTACCTGGAAGCGAGCCTGCTCCCTTTTATCCGCCCACCGGCCGAGCGGACCAAGCCCGTCAGGAAAATCCGCGCATGACATCGTTTGCAAGCTTTTCCAGCCGCTTCGGCATCGCCGTCCTGCTCGTCGCCCTGGCGGATTTTTTCTTCTATGGCCAGCCCGCCGGGATCACTGTCCTGCTGTTTGCCATCCTGATCGCCGGCGCGGTGGTCGCTGTGCATCCTGCCGCGCTGAATTCCACCCGACCCTGGCTCAAGCTGGCCGCTTTGTTCGTCGCGCTGCTGCCGCTGGCCGAGAACGTCAGCCCGCTGTCGGTGGCGATAGCTGTCGTGGCGCTGGTGGTGTTTGCGCTGTCCCTGTCCGGGCGGCTGCGGCACGGCATCGCCCGCATTGCCGGCCAGGTCGCGCTGTTCCTGCTGGCGGCGCCGCTGCGCCTTATCCGTGACTTTTTCCAATGGCGCCGCACGGTGCGCCGGCTTGGCGGCCGCCGCATCCGCCTGGCGTCCATCATCGTCTGGGTGATGCCGGTGACGCTGGGCGCGGTGTTCCTGCTTTTGTTCGGCACCGCCAACCCGGTTATCGAATACTGGCTGTCGCTGATCGACCTGATGAAGCTGCTCGATCTCATCCAGCTGGCGCGGATCGTCTTCTGGCTGCTCGTGCTCGCCGGCGTCTGGGCTTTCCTGCGGCCTCGCCTGCCGCGTTTCCTGCGCCGCCTTCCACCTTTGACGCCGCCTGCAGCCGTGGCCGCACCGGCCGCGACTAAACCAGCGACAACGATCGAGGCCGTCGTCTTCGGCAAGGCCGCGATCCTGCGCGCGCTGATCGTCTTCAACGCCTTGTTTGCGCTGCAGACCGGGCTCGACGCAGCCTATCTCTGGGGTGGGGTCGCCCTGCCGGACGGGTTGAGCTATGCCGCCTATGCCCATCGCGGCGCCTATCCGCTGATCGCCACGGCGCTGCTGGCCGCCGGCTTCGTGCTGGCGGCGCTGCGGCCGGGCAGCGAAACCTCAGGCGATCCGCTGATCCGCCGGCTGGTCTATGCCTGGGTGGCGCAGAACATCGTGCTGGTCATCTCGTCGATTCTCAGGCTCGATCTCTATATCGGCGTCTATGCACTGACCTACTGGCGCATCGCCGCCTTCGTCTGGATGGGGTTGGTGGCGTCAGGGCTTGCACTGATCATTGCCCGCATCGCGCTTGGAAAATCCAACGAATGGCTGCTCTCCGCCAATCTTCTGACGCTATCGGCGACGCTTTATGCCTGCTGCTTCATCAACTTCGCCGCAACGATCGCCAATTTCAATATCGACCATTCCCTTGAAATGACCGGCGACGGCACGCCTATCGATACCGAATATCTGCGCTCGCTCGGCGCTGCCGCCATGCCGGCGCTGGACCGCCTCTACATGCACCAATTCGGAAACCAAACCACCTATCTGGCCGACCAAATGATGATCGACGACACTATCGCCGAGCAGAAGCAGTGGCGCGCCTGGAGCTTTCGCGGCTGGAGGCTCGTGCAGGTTCTCGACAAGAGAGGTCCGCTCGTGCTTCCTCCACCTACCCAGCCCTCGCAACCTTCAGTGCCGGACCGTTAGATCCATGCCGCATCAGATCCTGGTCGCCGACGACGATCCGCACATACGCGAGATCATCTGCTTTGCGCTGGAAAAGGCCGGGATGAAGACGCAGGCCGTGTCCGACGGCGCCGCGGCCCTGCAGGCGATCGAGCGCCGCGTGCCCGATCTCGTCGTGCTCGACATCGGCATGCCGGAGATGGACGGGCTGGAAGTCTGCCGGCGGCTGAGGCAGCGCTCCGACGTGCCGGTTCTGTTCCTGTCCGCGCGCGACGAGGAAATCGACCGCATCCTCGGGCTCGAAATGGGCGGCGACGACTACGTGACGAAACCGTTCAGCCCGCGCGAACTGGTGGCGCGCGTCAACGTCATCCTGCGCCGCGCCCGCCCGGTGGCGCCCGACCCCGCCGACGACAAGAACTTCGCGCATGGCAAGCTCAGCCTGGCGCCGGCCAGCCACGGCGCCAGTTTCGACGGCAAGGCGCTGGCGCTGACGGCGATCGAATTCTCGATCCTCAGGGGATTTCTGGCGCGGCCGGCGCATGTGCTGGGGCGCGATCTGGTGGTGGCCAGCGCCTATGCCGCCAACATCCATGTCGCCGACCGTACCGTCGATAGCCACATCCGCAACATCCGCGCCAAGCTGGCGGCGGCAGGCTGTCTCGACGCCATCGAAACCGTGCATGGCGTCGGTTTCCGGCTTGGCCGATGCGGCGCCTGAGCGACGCCAAATGGATCGGCACCAAATGGCGGCCAAGGCTGGCCACGGTGGTCCTCGCCATCCTCATCATGGTGCTGGCGCTGCCGCTGGTCGGCTTGTTCTTCTTCCGGCTTTATGAAAACCAGCTGATCCGCCAGACCGAGGGCGAGTTGATCGCGCAAGGCGCCGTCATCGCCGCCATCTATGCGCAGAATATCAGTGACGCCGCCATTGCCCCGGAGAAGCTTGGGGTGCCGATGCAGGCTGACAGCGGCGAAGCCAGCCGCGGCGACGACACGCCTTACCAGCCGATCGAGCCTACCCTCGATCTCGCCTCCGACTATTTGCTGCCGACCCGGCCCGCCGGCGTCGCTGCCGCCACCGATCCGGCCTTTGCAGCGATCGGCGCGCGGCTGTCGGGCATTCTCGACACCACGCAGAAAACCACCCTGGCCGGCTTCCGGCTGCTTGACCCGCATGGCGTCGTCATTGCCGGGCGCGACGAGGTCGGCCTGTCGCTGGCCCTTGTAGAGGAGGTGCGCACCGCCCTTACCGGCCACTATGCCAGCGCGCTCAGGCAACGAATTCCCGACCAGCCGCCACCGCCGCTCTATTCGGTCAGCCGCGGCACGAAAGTTCGCGTCTTTGTCGCCATGCCGATCGCGGTCGACGGCCATATCGCCGGCGTGATCTATCTGTCTCGAACGCCGAACAACATCGTCAAGCATCTCTATGGCGAACGCGGCAAGGTGACGCTGGCGGCCATCGCCATGCTGTTCGGCACGCTGCTGATCGCGCTGGTCTTCCTGCGCACCGTGAGCCGGCCGATCTACGCGCTGATGAAGCGCACGAGGCGCATCGCCGCCGGCGACCGCGACGCGATCCGGCCGCTCGACCATCACGGCACGCGCGAAATGGCCGAGCTGTCCGCCGCCTTCCTCGACATGGCGGAAAAGCTGCAGGCGCGCTCCGACTCGATCCAGACCTTTGCCACCCATGTCTCGCACGAGCTCAAATCGCCGCTGACGGCGATCCAGGGCGCGGCCGAACTCTTGCGCGATTCCGGCGAGGCGATGGACGCGGCAGAGCGCAAGCGGTTTTCCGGCAACATCGTCAACGATGCCGGAAGGCTCAATCTGCTGGTACGGCGCCTGCTCGATCTGGCGCGCGCGGAAAACCTGGCGCCGAGCGGCGAAAGCACATCGCTCGATGCGGCGCTGGCATTGCTGCCGGTGGACGGCAGGCTGGCGGTTCGCGTCGAGACGGGCGGCGAAACCGGTCTGCGCATCTCGGCCGAGAATGCGGCGATCGTGCTTGCCAACCTGATCGACAATTCCGCCAGGCACGGCGCGACCCAGGTTTTGCTGGCGGCTGCCAGCGCCGACGGCAAAGTGACGATTGCGATCAGCGATGATGGCGCCGGCATTTCGCCGAGCAACAGGGCGCGCATTTTCGAGCCGTTTTTCACCACGCGGCGCGAGTCCGGCGGCACCGGCATGGGCCTCGGCATCGTGCTGGCCCTCCTGAAAGCGCATGATGGCACGGTCGCGCTGGTTGACTCCGGGCGCGGCACGCGCTTCGAGATTTCCTTGCCAGCCGCGTGAGGGCTGGTGGATCGGAGAACAAAGTGCGCTACGACATCGTCATCATCGGCGGAGCCATCGTCGGCTCCTCGGTCGCCTACTACCTTCGCGAGGAAGGCTTTTCCGGCTCCATCGCGCTGATCGAACGCGACCCGCAATTCGCTCATGCCGCAACGACGCTGTCCATGGCCTCGATCCGTCAGCAATTCTCGATTCCGGAAAATATCCGGCTGTCGCAGTTCACGCTCAACCTGTTCCGGCGGCTGAAGGAGACCTTCGGCACCGACGCCGATATCGGTTTTCGCGAAGGCGGCTATCTCATCCTGGCCGGCGACGCCGGGTTGCCGATCCTGAAAGCCAACCACGAGGCGCAGGTCGCCGAGGGCGCCGACATTCTGCTCGAGGACGCCGACCAGCTGGCAAAGCGCTTTTCATGGCTGTCGACCGAAGGCATCAGCGCCGGCGCCTTCGGCCGTACCGGCGAGGGCTGGTTCGACGCTCATGCCATGTTGACGCTGTTTCGCAAGGCATTGCGTGACAGACAAATAGATTTCATCGCCGCCGATGTCACCGGCATTGAGAGGCAGGGCAACCGCGCCACCGGAGTGGACCTCGACAATGGCGAAAGACTGCAAGCCGGCATCGTCGTCAATGCCGCCGGGCCGAATGCCGGCAGGGTGGCCGGCATGGCGGGACTCGCGCTGCCGGTCGAGCCGCGCAAGCGCAATGTCTTCGTCTTCGAGGCGCGGGAAAAATACGCCGACATGCCGCTGCTGGTCGATCCCTCCGGCATCTATGTCAGGCCGGAAGGCTCGGTCTATCTCACCGGCGGCGCCGAACCGGAGGAGGGCGATGGCCCCGCCGACCCCAGGGATTTCGACGTCGACTGGCCGCTGTTCGAAGAGGTGATCTGGCCCGTGCTGGCAACCCGCATCCCCGCCTTCGAGGCGATCAAGCCGACCCGCGCCTGGGCAGGCCATTACGACTACAACACGCTCGACCAGAACGCCGTGATCGGGCCGCATCCAGAGGTCGGCAATTTCATCTTCGCCAACGGATTTTCCGGCCACGGCCTGCAACAGGCGCCGGCGGTCGGCAAGGCGCTGGCGGAGTTGTTGGTGCATGGCGGGTATCGGACGGTGGATTGCTCGGCGTTTGGGTACGCCAGAGTGGCTGAGGGAAGGGCGTTTCGGGAATTGAACGTGATTTGAGGCGGCAAAAGCTCACTGTCGAGTTCCCGCCCACCCCCTCTGCCCTGCCGGGCATCTCCCCCGCAAGCGGGGAGATTGGCAGCTTCGGCGAAGGCGCCATTCTTGCAACGTCGGCGATTGGCGAAAGCGGTCGCGGCATCTGATCTCCCCCCTTGCGGGGGAGATGGCCGGCAGGCCAGAGGGGGGTGCTGTCCCGCGAGAGTCTAAGCAACCATCGCACTGACAGCCATCGCGTTGCCCAGCGCATGCCCGTTGGCCGTATTGTCAAAAATCCCCCACACCTCGGCGCCGGAATCTGCTGCTGCTTCCACTTGCCGCGCAAACCGGTCGAGCGTTTCGGCATCGTAACCCGAATAGTAGATCCGCGGCGCGCCGTGCCAGCGGAAATAGGCAAGGCCGGGCCAGCCACCTGGCCCTGCTGCCTCCGGAACCGAAGCCGGGTCGGCGGCGACCCGTGCGACCTGGTGACCGGCCAGCAGTGCGTCCGCGGCACCGAACCAGGTGGGATGGCGCGGCTCGCATGCCAGCCTTGCCCGGATACGCCTGCCCAACATGTCGAAGAAGCCGCCGGCGACCTCCGGCTCGAAGGGCAAGCTCGGCGGCAGCTGCACCAGAAGCACGCTCAGCTTTTCGCCGAGACCTTCGACCTGCCCGAGAAAGTCCTCTGTCAGCCCCTCGCAATCGGCGAGGCGATGATCATGGGTCATGTTCTTCGGTGCCTTGACCGCGAAGCGGAAGTGCTCCGGCACGGCGTGCGCCCAGCGCTCATAGGTCTCGCGGCGGTGCGGCTTGTAGAACGTGGTGTCGATCTCGACGGCCGGAAAGCGTTTTCCGTAACGTTCGAGATGCGAACCGGATTGCGGAAAGTCAGCCTTGTATCGAGACGGAATTCCCCAGCCGGCGGTGCCTATCAGAGATCGGCGATTTCCCATCCTGCGGATTTGGACCGGATGAAGCGCGGGTCAAGGGCGACAAAGGAGGCGTTGCTCCGCGGTGTCCTGAACACCGTTCCGCATTGCCGAGAACCTTGCCCGCCTTGACTGCCCAACCCGATCGGCAATTGCGCTCGACGCTCGTCAGCCCTCGCGGGAGAACCAGAACGCGTCGGCCATTCGCGTCATGCCGATACGCTCATAGAAGCCGACGGCGTCGGGCATCGAGATCAGGCTGATGGCGACCGAAGGCCCAAGCTGCCGGCGGGCCGCGTCCATCAGGCCCTTGCCGATGCCGAGGCCTTGCGCAGATTGGGATACGGCGAGCTCTGAGACATAGCACACCCAGGAAAAGTCGGTGATGGCCCTGATAACGCCTATCAGCGGCCTGCCTTCGATGTCGAGCCGCGCCGTCAGCACCAGGTTCGCGGCCGAAAGCATCGCCTGCAGCCGGGCGTCGTCATCGACGGGGCGTGTTTCGCCGAGCGTGGATTCGACCAGCACGCGGCGGAATTCGGCGACGTCGAGCTCAGGCTCCCGGGCATAGATAATCTTCGATTGTGCGGTCATGGGCGTAAGGTGCACCAACGGCAGCTGGTTTTAAAGACAGTGCCGCGCCGATCTTTCGATCGGGGCCGCGCACCAACAGTTGCCTTTTATTTGCCGGCGGCTTTGTGTAAACCGGGCGCCAGCAAACCCTGACGCAACGAATTATCGATCAAGAACGGGCAAAAGCCATGGAAAAATTCACCAAGCTCACCGGCGTCGCCGCACCGATGCCGATCGTCAATGTCGACACCGACATGATCATCCCCAAGGATTATCTCAAGACGATCAAGCGCACCGGGCTCGGCAGCGGCCTGTTCGCCGAAATGCGCTACAAGGACGATGGCTCGGAAAACCCCGACTTCGTGCTCAACAAGCCAGCCTACCGCAAGGCGCAGATCCTGGTCGCCGGCGACAATTTCGGCTGCGGTTCGAGCCGCGAACACGCGCCGTGGGCGCTGCTCGATTTCGGCATTCGCTGCGTCATCTCGACGTCGTTCGCCGACATTTTCTACAACAACTGCTTCAAGAACGGCATCCTGCCGATCACCGTCAGCCCCGAAGACCTGGAGAAGCTGATGGACGACGCCTCGCGCGGCTCCAATGCGACGGTGTCGGTCGACCTCGAGGCCAAGGAAATCCGCGGCCCCGACGGCGGCGTGGTCACCTTCGACCTCGACGACTTCAAGCGCCACTGCCTGCTGAACGGTCTCGACGATATCGGCCTGACCATGGAGAAGGCCGGCGCCATCGCCTCGTTCGAGAAGAAGAACGCTGCCGAGCGTCCTTGGGCCTGAGTGGTACGAGATGGCCCGGCCGCCACAAAGCCGGGTTCGTGGCGGCTGAACGGAGGGGACAGTCATGACACGTTTTCTTCTTGCCGGCGCCTGCGCGCTGGCGTGGATGCTGATGCCGGTGGCCGGCGCGCAAGCACAGACCGACACGGTCCTCGTGCCGGCAGAAGATCCGTCCGCCGCCGATCCGGGCGCGTCGAGCAATGCGGCCCTGGCGGACGATGACAGCCAGGGGCCGGTCCCGTTCGAGGGCGGGCAGCTGACCATTACCGAGCCAGAGCAGGATGGCGAAAAGGTGCTGGCCTATGACGGCAAGCAGCTGGCCAGCAATTACGACGTGTTCTTCGACAGAACAGTCAAGGTCGGCGGCGTCAACGTGGCGCTGGTCGATGTTGGCGACGGCGGCAACCAGTGCGGCCCGGCCAAGGTCATCGTCTGGAAACCGGAAGGCGGCGAGATACAAAGCCTCAAGGTCGAACAGGACGAATGCGGCGCGCCGCCGGCGGCGGTGGCCGACAACGCCATCTATTTCGTGCCGTATCTGTTGCCGGGCGATACGAAGCAAGCGCTGCAATGGTCGCCCAGCGATGGGCTGACGATCTCGGGCGACCTGACCTACGCGCCGGAGCCGGGTACGGACTGGAAGGACGTCGATCCGGCCAAATACCAGAACATCATCGACGCCTTCCACAATGAGGCCGTCTACAAGGCGGCGCAGACGCTGCTCGGCGACACCATGCCCGACATGGCGACCAGCCTGCTGGTCGGCGGCGGCACCGAAAAGACGGCGTCGGGCGCCTTCTACGCCACCGGCTGCGTGCCGCACGCATGCGGCAGCAATGACGGTTTCATGGCGGTCGACCCGGCCAAGCACACGCTCTACTTCGCCCGGCGCGGCGACAATGGCGAGCCGCAGGCGTGGCCTGACGTGAAGACCTGGCCTGCGGATGTGAAGGAAGCAATGGACAAGGCGCAGGAGTCGGGGAACTAGAGTTCGCGGCAGCGCGGCGAACACTCGGTGTTCATGCTTGTTTCGTCGCGATCCGTCACACGCCCCTCTGCCCTGCCGGGCATCTCCCCCTCAAGGGGGGAGATCAGACGTCACTCTGGCTTTCGCCAATCGCAAATGTGGAAAGCGAGAAAGGCGTCCGAACTGCTAATCTCCCGCCTTGAGGGGGAGATGGCCGGCAGGCCAGAGGGGGGTGCTGTCCCGCCGACGACCAAGATTTGCACCTGACTTGGCCCATGGCCTAGCCGGCCCTTTCCCTGCAAAGTGTCCGAAACCACAGCGAGGCTCCATGCGCACACTCATCTCCACCGGTTCGCCCTTCGAAAAAACCGCCGGCTATTCGCGCGCGGTGGTGCAGGGCGACTGGTGCTTCGTGTCGGGAACGACCGGCTACGACTATGCGACGATGACCATGCCGGAAACGGTGGAGGCGCAGACGCGCAATTGCCTGGCGACCATCGCGGAGGCGCTGAGGGATGGCGGCTTCGACATGGCCGATGTGGTGCGGGCGCATTACTACATCACAGACCGGGCCATCGTGGACGTCGTCTTCCCCATCCTCGGCGAGGCTTTCGGCGAGATCAGGCCGGCGGCGACGATGATCGTGTGCCAGCTCAACAAGCCGGAAATGAAGATCGAGATCGAAGTCACGGCGCTGCGGCGCACGGCTTGAGGAGGCCAAAGCCATGACGGTCCGGCGCATCGTAGCCAATATCGGGACGCAGGACGCGGCGGCGGCGAAACGCTTCTATCAGGACGTGCTTGGCCTCGATGTGCTGATGGATCAGGGCTGGATCGTCACCTACGGGTCCGACGAACGGATGCAGGTGCAGATCAGCTTCATGGCCCAGGGCGGCTCCGGCACGCCGGTGCCGGACCTCTCCATCGAGGTCGACGATGTCGATGCGGCGCTGCAAGGCATGAGGGCCGCCGGCTTTGCCGTCGAATACGGTCCGGCCGACGAGCCGTGGGGCGTACGGCGGTTTTATGTGCGCGATCCGTTCGGCCGGTTGGTGAATATTTTGTCGCACAAGTGATTTGTTCCTCTCCCCCGCCTCTGGCCACGGCGAGGAACCCAGGTCTTGAGAGGCGGGCGCCGTCGTAGCGTTCTTCATCCCCTTGCGCCGCAAGCTCTTGGCGTTTAGCAAGGCCGCGGTTTCTCCAAACAGCATCGGACGGTTCTCCATGGCTTCGAAAAATCTTCTCCTGCTCGCCGGCGACGGCATCGGCCCCGAGGCGATGGCCGAGGTGAAGAAGCTGATCGCGGCCATGAACGCAAAGCTCGGCAGCGGTTTTGCCACTGATGAAGGCTTGGTCGGCGGCTGTGCCTACGACGCGCATGGCGCGGCGATTTCGGATGGCGACATGGCAAAGGCGATGGCTGCGGACGCCGTGCTGTTCGGCGCCGTCGGCGGGCCGAAATGGGACAAGGTGCCTTACGAGGTGCGTCCCGAGGCCGGGTTGCTACGGCTGCGCAAGGATATGGAGCTGTTCGCCAATCTCCGGCCCGCCATCTGCTATCCGGCGCTGGCCGCGTCGTCCTCGCTGAAGCAGGAAGTCGTCGAGGGCCTCGACATATTGATCGTGCGCGAGCTTACCGGCGGAGTCTATTTCGGCGAGCCGAAGCAGATCATCGATCTCGGCAACGGCCAGAAGCGCGGCATCGACACGCAGGTCTACGACACGTTCGAGATCGAGCGCATTTCCGGCGTCGCTTTTGAGCTGGCGCGCACGCGCAAGAACCACGTGACATCGATGGAAAAGCGCAACGTGATGAAATCCGGGGTGCTGTGGAACGAGGTCGTCACCCAGACCCACGCAGCCAGATATGCCGACGTCAAGCTCGACCACATGCTGGCCGATGCCGGCGGCATGCAGCTGGTGCGCTGGCCAAAGCAGTTCGACGTCATCGTCACCGACAATCTGTTCGGCGACATGCTGTCCGACATCGCCGCCATGCTGACCGGATCGATCGGCATGCTGCCGTCGGCCTCGCTCGGCGCGCCCGATGTGAAGACCAGGAAGCGCAAGGCGCTGTACGAGCCGGTGCATGGCTCGGCGCCCGACATTGCGGGACAGGGCATCGCCAACCCGATCGCCATGATCGCGTCGTTTGCCATGTGCCTGCGCTACTCCTTCGGCATGGTCGATGAGGCCGACAAGCTCGAAGGCGCCATAGCCGCCGTGCTCGACGACGGGCTGCGGACGAAGGATATTTTGTCCGAGGGCATGACCGAAGTCGGCACTGTCGCAATGGGCGATGCCATCATCGCCAAGTTCCTGGCTTAGCGGCCGACTCAGCGGATCTCGCCGGCCAGCCGTTTCAGCAGGCCGACGAGTTGCGCCTCATCCACGGTTGAGAAAAAAGCAGCGTCGGCGGCTTCGACGGCGACGATAGCGCGCTGGACTGCGGCCGTCCCCGTCGTGGAGACGCGGATCACCTTGGCGCGGGAATCCCGCGGGTCGGTGTCCCGCACAATCAGTCCCTTTGCCTCAAGCCGGGCGACGACGTCCGACGTCATCTTCACCTCGGTGCCGGCCTGGGCGGCGAGTTGGACCTGGTTGGGCGGCTCGCCATAGCGGCCGAGCCACATCGCCGAAGCCAGCAGCACGAACTGGACATGGGTAAGGTCAAGCGGGGCCAGCGCCGCCGTCATGACGCGCTGCCAGCGCATGGTGGTTCGCCAGAGCAGCAAGCCGGGGCTCTCGGATGGTCCGCTGAAGCGCGTGTTCAGATCCCCTTGATCAGCCACCGTTCGCCAACACCATTGCCTGCTCGAACAGTTTGGCCATCGAAGTGTCGAAATCGCCGCTGATCTGCGGCCCGAGCTCTGGTCCGACCTCGGCGGCCGATGGGCCGGAAATCTCGAGGCGATGAGTCACTTGAGTGCCACCCTCGACCGGCGTCAGCGTATGCCTGAACAGCAGTTTCGTGTCGCCGAACGAGGTCTCGTCGGCATAGGTTACAGCGTCGACGAGGTCGACGATCGTCGATTCGAAGGTGTCCTGCCCGACGGGCGTTACAGAGACGCGGGTGCCCTTGGCGAACGGGCCGTGCAGCACGAAGGTATCGGACCCTTCGTAGGTGAGGCGGCCTTCGTGCAGCGCCTTGAGCGCGTTCCAGATGGCCTGCGCCGAAAGGGGGGAAATTGCGGTGTACTCGTTGGTCCACATTTGTCTTGGCTCCATCATCCGTTTTCGATCGTCGATTTGATGATTGCACAGATTATCTATGCACAGACTAAATGGCAAGAGAAATATTTCGTTCGTTCGGTCAAAACAGCAGCTGCCTTCCCGGCTGCGACCTAAGCCATTGTTATAGCACGGCTGTCCGCAAACAGCCGGCTGCTCATTTCTTGGTGCGGGTCTAGGCTCCGCCTCCTCCAGGCACCGGCCCCCACTGGTTTTCGTGGGCCTGGGTCGGGATCAATCCGAGTATCAGCGCGAGGATCAGCGTAGCCGGAGCGAACATGAAGGTGATTGCGAAGTAAGGTATTGCCAGCCAGCCGGTCAGGCCGATGTCGTGCAAGCGGCGCACGACGAGCCCGACCCAGGGCAGGAACGTCGCTAGCCAAAACAGCCCCCAGACGCCGATCATCACAATCGGCCAGTTGCCGGCATCGAAATTGCCGACGGCCTGGTCGGCGAGGGCGCCGGCAATTCCGACCAGGATGAAGCTGACGGTCCAGAACAGGCAGTAGCCCCAGAATTCCTTGCGGCGGGCGCGTTCGGCGAAGTTGATGTAGTTGCGCGTCACGCCTCGCCAGAAATAACCCGGCAGTCCGCTATCGCGAACCGCGCCGTCTTCCGCCAGGCGGCCGAAATGCTGTGGGGCGGCTGAACCGGCAGCCGCCTTGGGCGGCGCGGCGCTTGCCGCTGGCGCAGCGGTGGCGGGACTGGCGGGCTGGGCGCGGATTGAAAAAACGTCGCGCGCCTGACCGCTTGCCGGCAGAAACTCGACCACAGCGCCGTTCGCGATCACGGTATCACGGCGCAGATCCTCGCGCGCGAAGGTGTAGCGGTTGCCGTCCGCCCCGGTGATGAAGCCGAAACCCTGGGCCTCGTCATAGTGAAGAACTTCGCCGCGCATTTAGCCTCGCCCCCGTGCAGGCACAGACTGTTCAAAGTTGCGGCGGACTGCAAGGGGGTGGACGAAATGGAGGGCGAACGGTTCAGGCATGAGTTGCTTTATTTTCCGGTGCGTTGGCGCTGCCCCTCACCTGCCTGCCGGTGTCCAGCCGATAGATGGGTAACACTTTGAACCGGATACATAGGTGACACTTCTCTCCCCCTATGCGTCCGCCGCAGCGCCAAGCGGATTGGTTGGCGCGGCGCTGCGGCGGACAAGCTTCATGTGCCGTGTGTCGATGAAGCCGAGCGGGTGGGCATGGAATGAGAGTGTCCATTGTCCGTCTTCGGTCTCCAACGCAGCGACCGGTTCGCCCGCCAGCGCTTGCGAGACATATATGAAGCCGCCATTCCATCGGATCTCGCCATTGTGGCGCACGCGGCGGACCGAGGCCTCGGCCGGATAGACGGGCTCGGGTGGTGTCCTGGGCATGGCGCGCTGTGAGGACCGGTAGTGCTGGGCGGGCGTATCCATGCCCAGCGCCTCATGGGGACGTTCCTCATTGTAGCTGTGGCGGAAGGTCTCGAAGGCCTGGCCCTGTGCCGTTCGGTCGGCTTCCGGTGCCTCGGCCATCGGCAGCATGGTCAGGTGAAAGCGCTCGTGACGTCCGTTCTGCTGTGGCCTGCCGGGTGCGATCCGCTCAAGGTGATGCCGAGCTTGATGAAGCGCACGACAAGCGGCGTCAGTCCGGTGACGCCGGCCGATGCGAAGGGTGGGCCATTGTCGCTTCTGAACCGATCTGGCAGGCCATGCTCTTCAAACAGCCGCTCAAACACCGGCCAGGCTTCGCTATCGGCCGTCGACCCCGTCGCTTCGAGCGCCAGGAGGTAGCGGCTCGACGCATCCATCACCGTCAAGGGTTCGCAACGCCAGCCGTCGCGGGTCCGGAACCAGCCCTTGTGATCGCCAGTCCACACCGCGTTCGGTTCTTGCGGCTGTGGCCAGGGTCCATTGCCGCAGGCCCGTAGCCGTGGCCGCTTGCGGGCGCGGACAAGCCCATGCCGCGCAAGGATCGCGCCGACCGTCGAGGCTGAAGGCCACATGAACTCGGGAGCCGTGCGCCTGAGCCGTGCCACGATCTTCTTTGGACCCCAGAGCGGATGCAGCTCCTTGGCCGCCACAATCCGCTCAACCAGGTCCTGAGCTGTCGCCCGGCCATGATTGAGCGGGGCTCGCGGCAGGTCGTGCAAACCCTCAGGCCCAAACGTCCGATAGCGTCCTAGCCATTTGTAGCCGTTCTTGCGTGAGATCCCGTAGGCCGCACAAAGCGCAACCATCGTCTTATCCCTAGAAAGACACTCCACAACAAACCGTAGCCGCTCGTCCATGATGCCAGTCTCTCGCCAAACCATCGCCGGTCCTCCGGCGGACAAGAAAACTGTCACCCATGCTATCGGTCCATTCTGTTACCTATCTATCCGGTTCGGACACCGGACATTTCTCCCCGTATAGTGGCGGGGAGAGGGGTCGCTGTTATCGACGATTCCGCCAATCGCCAACGTTGCAAGAGAGCGCCAAGGCTGCGGTCAGCCCTTTCTCCCCGTCACTATACGGGGAGAAACGCCCGGCAGGGCAATGAGGGGCAGCGCCTGCATCTGTAATTGGCCGATAAGAGCCTCAAACCGGCCGCTTCTTCGGTTTCTTGTTCTTCGGCGGTCCAGCCTTGTCGAATTTCGGTTTCCCGGCCCAAGGCTTTGCATCGCCGGGGGGCCGTTCCCGCTTCTCGAATTTCGGCTTGTGTGCGCTTTGCGGCGCCTCGAACGGGCGCTTGCCGCGATGCGGCTTCTTGTCGGGCTTCGGCGCCTGGTAGCCGGCCCGCGACAGGTCGGGCGTGCCGTCCAGGCGCTTCACCGCAATGTTGCCCTGCAATTTCTTGTCGGGGCCGACGGCGGCGAGGAAGCGATCGGCCCAGTCGGCCGCGATCTGCACGTAGGTCTCATCCTGCTGCATCTTGATGGAGCCGATCTCGCGCTTGGAGATGTTGCCGGTGCGGCACAGCATCGGGATCAGCCAGCGCGGCTCGGCATTTTGCTTGCGCCCGATCGACAGCGAGAACCAGACACTGTCGCCGAAGTCGTCGCGCCGGCTTGGCGCTTCATCGCGGGGCTCGAATTTTTCGCCCGCCGGTTTGTCACGCGAAGGCGTGAACGGTGCGACATCCGTAAGCTCCTCGGGCGCCGAGCGGCTGGCGCGGCATTGGCGCACGAAGGCGGCCGCAATCTGTTCGGCGCCATGCCTGGCCAGAAGCGTGTCGACGAAACCGCGCTCGTCCTCGGCTACCGGCTCGTCGAAGACTGGATCGGCAAGGATGCGCTCGTCATCGCGCTTGATCACGTCGTCGGCCGAGGGCGGGCTCGCCCATGTCGCCTTCAGCCCTGCATTCTGCAGCAGGCGCTCGGTGCGCTTGCGGGCGCCGTTGGGCACGATCAGCGCGCTGACACCCTTGCGGCCGGCGCGGCCGGTACGGCCGCTGCGATGCAGCAGCGTTTCGGGATTGGTCGGCAGATCGGCATGGATGACCAGTTCGAGATTGGGCAGGTCGATGCCGCGCGCGGCGACATCCGTGGCGATGCAGACTTTGGCGCGTCCGTCGCGCATCGCCTGCAGCGCGTGGGTGCGTTCGTTCTGGCTGAGCTCGCCCGACAATGCGACGACGGAAAAATTGCGGTTGTTGAAGCGTGCCGTCAGATGATTGACGGCGGCGCGGGTGTTGCAGAACACCAGCGCGTTCTTCGCCTCGTAAAAGCGCAGCACGTTGATGATGGCGTTCTCGCGGTCGGGATAGGCGACATTCAGCGCCCGGTATTCGATATCGAGATGCTGCTTTTCCTCGCCGCCGGCCGAGATGCGTACGGCGTCGCGCTGATAGCCTTGCGCCAGCGTGGCGATCGAGCGCGGCACGGTGGCCGAAAACATCAGCGTGCGGCGCTGAGCCGGTGCGGCATCGAGGATGAATTCGAGGTCCTCGCGAAAGCCGAGGTCGAGCATCTCGTCGGCCTCGTCCAGCACCACGGCTTTCAGCGCCGACATGTCGAGGGAGTTGCGGGTGATGTGGTCGCGCAGGCGGCCGGGCGTGCCGACGACGATGTGGGCGCCGCGCTCCAGCACGCGCCGTTCGGAGCGCATGTCCATGCCGCCGACACAGGACGCGACGGTGGCGCCGGTCGGCGCGTAGAGCCATTGCAGTTCGCGCATCACCTGCAGAGCGAGCTCGCGTGTCGGCGCCACGGCCAGCGCCAGCGGTGCGCCAGCCTGGTCAAAACGTTCGGCGCTGCCCAGAAGGGTCGGCGCCAAAGCGAGGCCGAAGGCGACGGTCTTGCCGGAGCCGGTCTGCGCCGACACCAGAGCGTCGGACTCGCCGAGCTCCAGCACCGCCTTCTGCACCGGCGTCAGCTCGGTATAGCCGCGTTTTTCCAGCGCCTCTGCCAGCGCAGGAACAATAGCTTCGAAATTGGACATCTCACTCTTTCGGAATTCAGGGTCTGGGCTCATCATGGAGCACATGCCGGGGCTGACGCACGCCAGCCAAACACTATTTGGGCGTTCGTACTTCTTGCGGCCGCTATTGTACAGAGCAGGCGTGTGCCTCCCGCAATTGACTCCTGACGCAAACCGCGTAAAAGCCGGCATCGAACGGGATCATTTTCGATGCGCGGCCTTCTGATGGCTCTTCTTGCATTCGACTTCCCCGGCCACAATCATGGGGCCGGGCGCGTTGGCGCGTCTTACCGTTCCAGCAAAACTATGGCCAAAACCACCACCAAAACGGTGTGATTCCCTTGGGCTAACCACCCTCTCCCGGGTCCGGCCCGGGGGACGAAACCCGCATTGGCCGGCGGGTTTTCTCCAAAAACCAAGCGGAGAGGGACAGGAGATTTCTGATGAGTTTCAAGGTTGCGGTAGTCGGCGCCACGGGCAATGTGGGTCGCGAAATGCTCAACATACTGGAAGAGCGCGGCTTTCCGGTAAGCGAAGTCGTGGCGCTGGCCTCGCGGCGCAGCCAGGGCACCGAAGTGTCGTTCGGCGACCGTTCGCTGAAGGTCAAGACGCTCGACCAGTATGATTTTTCCGACACCGACATCTGCATCATGTCGGCCGGCGGCAACGTCTCGAAGGAGTGGTCGCCGAAGATCGGCAAGCAGGGCTGCGTCGTCATCGATAACTCGTCGGCCTTCCGCTACGACCAGGACGTGCCGCTGATCGTGCCGGAAGTGAACCCGGATGCGATCTCGCTGTTCACCCGCAAGAACATCATCGCCAATCCGAACTGCTCGACGGCGCAGCTGGTCGTGGCGCTGAAGCCGCTGCACGATGTCGCCACCATCAAGCGCGTCGTCGTCGCCACCTATCAATCGGTATCCGGCGCCGGCAAGGAGGGCATGGACGAACTCTTTACACAGACCCGCGCGGTGTTCGTCGCCGATGGCGTCGAGGTCAAGAAGTTCACCAAGCGCATCGCCTTCAACGTCATTCCGCATATCGACGTCTTCCTCGACGACGGCTCGACCAAGGAAGAGTGGAAGATGGTCGCCGAGACCAAGAAGATGCTCGACCCCAAGATCAAGCTGACGGCGACCTGTGTGCGCGTGCCGGTGTTCATCGGCCATTCCGAAGCCGTCAACATCGAGTTCGAAAAGCCGATCACCGCCGACGAGGCACGCGACATCCTGCGCGAAGCGCCAGGCTGCCAGGTCTTGGACAAGCGCGAGGATGGCGGCTACATCACGCCGCTGGAATCGGCCGGCGAGGACGCCACCTTCATCTCGCGCATCCGCGAGGATTCGACCATCGACAACGGCCTGTCGATGTGGATCGTCTCCGACAATCTGCGCAAGGGCGCGGCGCTCAACGCGGTGCAGATCGCCGAGCTTCTGGTCGAGCGCGGCCTGATCCAGCCGAAGAAGAAGGCGGCCTGACGGCTGGTTTGTTTTCGCTCACGGGGTTCGGCCTTCGGCCGATTCCGTTTATCGCTCACGGGCCGTATCGCCGCTGCCGCGGCTGGCCCTCCGCGGGGCGCCGGAAAGCCGGCGGCCCGTAGTCGCGGGCTCGGCCTTCGGCCGAAGCCTTCCTTCTCCCCGTTCACGGGGAGAAGGTCCCGGCAGGGGGATGAGGGCAGCGCTGACCTCTGTTGAGAAACGCCTTTGAACGATCCCACCAAAATCGTGCTGCGCCCCGCCACGGCTTTGGATGCCGCGACCATCGCCATTGTCATGCGGGCCGCACTTGGCTCGTTCTCCTGGATGCCGGTCATCCACACGCCGGATGAGGATCTTGCCTTCATCCGCGAGATCGTGCTGTCCCGGCAGCAGGTGACGGTCGCCGAGGCCGGCACCGGCATTGTCGGCTTCATTGCCCTCAGCGGCGATTGGGTGGAACAGCTCTATCTCGACCCCGCCTGGACGGGGCAAGGCATAGGCAGCCGGCTGCTGGTGCAAGCGACCGCCGCGCTACGGATCGTTAAACTGCATTGCTTCCAGGCCAACACCGGCGCGCGTCGCTTCTACGAGCGCCATGGCTTTCGCCCCGAGGCGTTCGGCGCGGGCACCACCAACGAAGAAGGCCTGCCGGATATTCTCTACGTGCGTCGAGCTTGATATTCAGCCGGCGTTATCCTTGGCCAGTTGGCGCAATAACTCCATCGCTTCCTCGGCCCGCTCAGCGGGCACGAACAGATGGTCATGATAGAAAGCAGAGACCGGATTGACGCCCATGCCGGCGGCGGCCAGCCGGGCGGTGATGGCGACGAGGAAGCCGACGGCTTCTAGCGAGGAGTGGACGTTCAGGGTGATCATGCGGCAGCGGAACGAAGCGGTCAGCCCGGCCGCCCGTGCCGCGTCCTCGGTCACGATCAGTGTCACACCCTCGCGCTCGCGAAAGACCATCACGGGATCGAGGCCTGCCTGCCGGCTGATTCCAGGTGTGAGCGTAGCGAACACGTAGACGTCCGGCAGCAGTTCCGGCGTCATCGCCGCCAGCAGCTTTTTCAGATCAGTCTCGCCGGCCATTCGCTCGTCTCTCGCCCAGCCCTATCAATAGCCGTGACTGGTGGATGTCGATAGTCCGTCAAGGTGGAGGGACAGCGCCCCCCTCTGCCCTGCCGGGCATCTCCCCCGCAAGGAGGGAGATCGGCGGTTTCGATGCTCCGCTCATTCATGGAACATTGCCGGAGCGGTCGAGCGTGTAATCTCCCCCCTTGCGGGGGAGATGGCCGGCAGGCCAGAGGGGGGTGTGAAGGATCGCCACGCAGCGGCTTTTGCTTGCTGCTACCCAAAAAGAATCCGCACCCTGTAGGATCGCCGCCCCATCGCTCGTCCTTGGTCCGAAGCCAGCAAACGGCTCGAACCACTTAGGAGGGAACACCCGTGAGTATTTCTCAAACCATGCCCGTCTCGTCGGGCGCCCTGTGGACCGGCCGCGTGCTCAGCGGCCTCATCATCCTGTTCATGATCTTCGATGGCGTCATCAAGCTGCCGCCGCTCGATGTCGTCACCCAGACCATGGTGTCGCTCGGCTGGCCGGCCGATGTCAATGTCGCGCGCACGCTCGGCATTATCGGGCTGATCTCGACCGCGCTCTATGCGCTGCCCCGCACCTCGGTGCTCGGTGCCATCCTGCTCACCGGCTATCTCGGCGGCGCCATCGCCACAAATATGCGCGTCGGCAGCCCGTTGTTTTCGCACACGCTGTTTAGCGTCTATCTCGGCATCATCCTGTGGGGCGGTCTCTATCTGCGCGACCCAAGCGTGCGCGCCCTGATCCCGTTCAGCCGTTAAGCGAGGAGAAAAACATGCTCAGCACCATTCTCATCCTCCTGGTCGTCATCATCGCCGCCGTGCTCATCAATGCGGCGACGAGGTCGAATGATTTCGTCACCGCCCGCACCGCCAGCATCAAGGCCGCGCCGGAAGCGATCTTTCCGCTGATCAACAATTTCAAGCACTGGCCGGAGTGGTCACCCTACGAAAAGCTCGACCCGCTGATGAAGCGCACGCAGTCGGGCGCTGATGCCGGCAAGGGCGCCGCCTACGCCTGGGAAGGCAATGCCAAGGCCGGCAAGGGACGCATGGAGATCGTCAATTCCGTGCCATCCTCGCTGGTGTCGCTGAAGCTCGACTTCGAGAAGCCGTTCCGGGCCAACAACAGCGTCGACTTCACCCTGAAGCCCTCGGGCGACACCACCGCAGTCACCTGGGCAATGCGCGGCAGCCGGCCCTTCATTGCCAAGCTTTTGGGCCTCTTCATGAATTTCGATACGCTGATCGGCAAGGATTTCGAGGCTGGCCTCGCCAATCTGAAGAAGGCCACTGAAAGGTAAAACGTCCTGCATTTCAACAAGCTCGGCGGCGGTCGGCACGAATGTGACAGGCGCGCGCACCGGGATCTCTCACGTCTTCGGGATCAAATCAGCTGTCTGGGAGTTAGAGCCGTGGCGGCGAGGACGGCGATCCGCGTGAGAGAGGAACGACAATGAAAAAAGCGATGATCATTCTGGTACTGGCGACCGCACTGGGTGCGTGCTCGCAAACCGAAAAGGGTGCCGCGGTCGGCGGGCTCGGCGGCGCGGCGGTTGGCGCAGCTGTGGCAAATGATCCGGTTCAGGGCGCCGTCGTCGGCGGCGCCGTCGGCGCCGTAGCCGGCGCGCTGATCGGCCGTGCCAGCGAAAGCGGTCAATGTCGCTACCGCGGCCGCAACGGGCGCACCTATATCGCCAGCTGCCCCGACGGTTATTGAACACAGCCAGGTCCAACATCGGAAACCGGCGGCTATAGATCGCCGGTTTCGCTGTTGCCCAAGGCAGCTGGACCATGGCTGCCTGCGCTACAGCAATCCCCGGATATGCTCCCAAGCCAGGCGGCCCAGGCGTGTGTCGGCGTCGTCATTGCCGCCATGGGCGTGCAGCCCCGAGCGCGGCGTGTTTTCGCCCGGCAGCAGAATGCGGTGGCCGGCGTCGGGCACTGAGACGAGGCAGGTGGTCATTGCTGTGTCCTGGCGACGCCGAACGATCGACTGGGCAAAATCCAGCGATGGCCATAGCGCGTCGTCGCCGCCCGCAACCAGAACAATGTCGGCTGAAATAGCTTCGGCGGGAATGGCAGCCTTGGCCGCTGCGTCCTTGAAGGTTTGCAAGGCACGCTGGAAGAGCCCCCGGTAGGACACCAGACCGTCGACATACTCAGCGTTCCAAGCGGGATTGCTTGGGACAAACGGCAAAGGAATCCCCTCGAGCGTCCACGACGATCGTTCCGGCCAGCTGACGCCGTCGCGGCCCGGCCCGATATTGCCCCAGACCACCGATGTCGGGCTGATCGCAACCACGAGGCCGATGCGTGGATCGTGAGCCGCCGCAAGCAGGGAGGCCTCGGCGCCTTTCGAGGTCCCGACATAGACGATGCGCCGGCATCCCATCTGGACAAGATAGTCGGTCGCCGCGAAAAACGTTTCGAGCGGGATCTCGCAAATGCCGGGCACCTGACCTTCGCCGCCAAACCATTGCAGCGCGAGAGCGGATGCTCCTTCCTTGGCAAAGAGCCGGGCGCGGGTGACGTCGATGCGGCCGCTCGATCCGCTGAGCACGACGACGCCTGTCGTGGCGCCGGCGCATCGCAACAGCGTTCCGGCTACGCCGCCGAAAAGGGTCTCTTCCGTGACGGTCCGCTCAGTCATCTTTCGTTCGAACGCATATGACATCGCCGCACATTAGCAAAACGGCGGGCACAGGCCCGCCGTTTTGTCGATGCGATGACGCGATGCTTATTCGGCGGTGGCGGCTTCCGCTTCGGCCGGGGCTGCAGCAGCGGCGGCAACGGCGGCGGCAGCGTCTTCCTGGGCCTTCTTCAGCAGAGAGGCGCGTTCCTGCGCCTTCTTGCCGGGCTCGGCCTTCTTCGGGTTGGAGCGGGCTTCGCGCTTGAGGAGGCCGGCCTCATCGAGGAAGCGCAGCACGCGGTCGGTCGGCTGAGCGCCGTGCGACAGCCAATGCTTGACGCGGTCGGCGTCGACCTTGACGCGCTCGCCGTCCTTGGGCAGCAGCGGGTTCCACGAGCCGATCGACTCGATGAACCGGCCGTCGCGCGGCGAACGGGCGTCGGCAATGACGACGTGGTAGTAAGGGCGCTTCTTCGAGCCCGCACGGGCCAGTCTGATCTTCAAGGGCATTTCATTTCTCCTAAATTTCTGATTTCAGTGTTGGGTTAATGGCTTTGTCTGGTGCAGGTCGTTGTCCCAAAACCGCTGCGCACTTTTGGGCGACATGCACTTTGTTAGCCGGTTTTGCTTGCGCCGTTGGACGCGGCGATCTGCTCGTGATGGCGGATCACTTCGCGGACGACGAAGTTGAGGAATTTTTCCGCGAAATCGGGGTCGAGATGAGCGTCCTTCGCCAGCTGGCGAAGGCGGGTGATCTGCTCCTGCTCGCGCGCCGGGTCGGCGGGCGGCAGGCCATGCTCGGCCTTGAGCACGCCGACCGCCTTGGTGCAGCGGAAGCGCTCGGCCAGCATATGAATGAGGGCGGCGTCGATGTTGTCGATCGAGGCGCGATAGCCGGCCAGGATGGTGCGTGCGTCGGCCATGTCTTTTTCTTCGTTCATAGCGTCCTCACTTCTTCTTTCCGAGGCCGGGCAGACCACCGCCGCCAAGGCCGGGAAGCTTCATGCCGCCGGGCAGACCGGGCAGGCCACCGCCGCTCGGGGTGGGCGGGCCCTTCATGCCGCCAAGGCCGGGCATCTGCTTCTGCAAGGCTTCGAGCTGCTTGGGATCCATCTTGGAGAGGTCGGGCATGCCGCCACCCATCATGCCGCCGGGGCCACCCGGCATCATGCCGCCGAGGCCCATCTTGGAGGCAAGGCCGCCCATCATGCCGCGCATCAGGCCGCCGCCTTTGCCCTTGCCGCCCATCGCCTTCATCATGTCGGCCATGCCGCGATGCATTTTCAAGAGCTTGTTGATCTCGGCCGCATCCGTGCCTGAGCCGGCGGCGATGCGCTTCTTGCGCGAATGTTTCAGCATGTCCGGATTGGCGCGCTCGGCCTTGGTCATCGACGAGATGATGGCGAGTTGGCGGCCGAACATCTTGTCGTCGAGGCCGGCGGCCGCCATCTGGTCCTTCATTTTGCCCATGCCGGGCATCATGCCCATGATGCCGCCCATGCCGCCCATTTTCGACATCTGCTGAAGCTGGCCGGCAAGGTCGTTCAGGTCGAACTTGCCCGACTGCATCTTTTTGGCCATCGCCGCCGCCTGCTCGGCGTCGATGTTTTCGGCGGCCTTTTCGACCAGCGAGACGATGTCGCCCATGCCGAGGATGCGGTCTGCAATACGCTTGGGGTGGAATTCCTCCAGCCCGTCCATCTTTTCGCCGGTGCCGATCAGCTTGATCGGCTTGCCGGTGACGGCGCGCATCGAAAGCGCGGCACCGCCACGGCCATCGCCGTCCATGCGGGTCAGCACCAGGCCGGTGATGCCGACGCGCTCGTCGAAGCTTTTGGCAAGGTTGACGGCGTCCTGGCCGGTCAGCGAATCCGCGACCAGCAGGATTTCGTGCGGGCTCGACATCTTCTTGATGTCGGCCATCTCCACCATCAGCGGCTCATCGATATGGGTGCGGCCGGCGGTGTCGAGGATGACGACGTCATGACCGCCGAGCTTGGCTGCCTGGACGGCGCGCCTGGCGATGTCGACCGGGTTCTGGCCCGCAATGACAGGCAGGGTCGCGACTTTGACCTGCTCGCCGAGCTGGCGCAGCTGCTCTTGCGCCGCGGGCCGCCGCGTGTCGAGCGAGGCCATCAGAACCTTCTTGTTCTGGCGCTCGGTCAGGCGCTTGGCGATCTTGGCGGAGGTCGTCGTCTTGCCGGAGCCCTGCAGGCCGACCATCATGATGACGACCGGCGCCGGCGCATTGAGGTCGATGGCGACGCCCTCGGCGCCGAGCATGTCGACCAACTCGTCATGGACGATCTTGACGACCATCTGTCCAGGCTTGATCGACTTGACGACGGCGGCGCCGACGGCCTTCTCGCGCACCTTGTCGGTGAAGGAACGCACCACTTCCAGCGCAACGTCCGCCTCGAGCAGCGCACGGCGCACCTCGCGCAACGCCGCCGAGACATCAGCCTCCGACAGCGCGCCGCGGCCTGTCAGGCCGTTCAGGATGGAGCCAAGGCGCTCCTGAAGTGATTCAAACATTGGTCAACCCGCCGCGCGAGAGCGCCTTGGATTCATGGTGATCCCTGTCGGGCCGATGGCCCGCCACGCCTCTTGTGCGCTCCTGCAGCGATTCAAACATTCCGTTTCCTTTTTCTCAGGCACCCCGATGGTGCCCGAGAGGTAGTGCGTTCGCGCCGCTCATCCAAGCAAAGCTCAAAACCAAAAAGCACCCGGGGGCGCTCAGCGCTGCCGGGTGTTGGCCTCCAGGATCTGTTTACAGCACCCACCTCAAAAGGTTTTGGCGTCCTGGTCGGCTTGCTCGGAGGGATACTCGTCGCGGATTTCGGGGCTGTAGACAGGAAATCGGCCGAAGAGTCAAGACAAGGGCGGCTTCCCGGTCTCTGGATCGGTCCCTGTTTAGTTCACCCTGCATCCCGAGGGTCGGCCGTAACCTTCAGCGGCGAGCGCGGGTGCAGAAGCAGCAGGATCGTCAGCAAGGTGCAGACGATACCGATGGCGGCGATGATGACGGCATCCGTCGTCGTCCAGTCCGGACCTTCCAGCGGCTTGGCGTTGAACAGGGCGAAGGAATTGTAGTTCTCCTGATGCGAGATCAGCAGGAAGCCGGTGAGATTGTTGCCGAGATGGGCGCCGAAGGCGGCGCCGAGATTGCCGGTGACATAAACCACCAGCGTCAACAGCAAGGCGAAGGCGGCGATCGAGGCCAGCACGCAGGCGTTGATGGCGGGGCTCGAGCCCGGGCTCCAATGCAAGGAGGTGAACAGCAAAGCGGGCAATAGCGCCCACACGTAAGGGCTCTCGAAGCGCTTGGCCAGGCCGCGCAGCAGATAGCCGCGAAACAGCATCTCCTCGGACGAGGTCTGCAGCAGGGTCAGCGCCACGATCGGGAGCAGGAACAGCAGCCAGGTCGACAGGTTGATCGTGCCGCGGGCGATTTCGGGCTGTAGCCAGTAGAGCAGGATTTCGGAAAGCGCCGATGTGATCAGCACCGCAACCAGGCCCTTGAGGAAGCCCGACAAGGACACGCGGCGACTGGCGCCGAAAAGCGCCGAGAGCGGCTCGCCATGGACGAAACGCATGGCAAGCCAGAGGCCGAGCCAGATGCCGGTAAACGAGGTGAGTGCGGTGAGTATGCCGATGGGCGAGGCCAGAAAGCCCTGAAGCGGCCCGCGCGGATCGTCCGGCAATACATGCCAGACGATCGCGACATAGGTGCCGCCAAGCACCACAACCAGGGTGATCGCCACCCAGAACAGGACGACGACCGCCGTTCCAATTATCAGCCGCGGCAGGTTCGTCTTTTCGGTGGCCGTGTTGCTATAGCGCTCGAAGGCGGCTGGATCTGATATCACGCGAGTTCCTCTGCCGAACGCATCGGGTCGCATGATCTAGGGGATCGTCGGCTCTCGCGCAATTGCTGCTGTTCAGCGACCCTTTTGCCGCCCTCAGCCTCGGCAGGAGGGCGGCACGAGTTCACTTGTCATCCTTTCCAGGCAAAATCAGCGCACGACGTACATGATGCGCCGTGTCTGCGGGTCGACCAGCGCCTGCTGGCCATTCACATAGACGTAGCGGTAGCGGTAGTCGGGGATTTCGCGCAGTTCGACCGTGTCGGGCAAGGTGGCACCGGTCACCACCTCGCCCTCGAGATAGACAGGATCGAGCCGGTGCGTGCTGACATAGGTGCCGACTTCCGCCGGTGGCCTGTCGATGGCGTCGACGGGGCCGTCGTCGGACAGAATCGCACCGGTATAGGTATCGGGATAATCATCCTGCGGCGGTGTAACCACGGTGATGGCGGCGTTGGCGGGGCGGCGTGTCAGAACGACCCGGTTGCCGCCGAAATCGGCCGTGACATAGTCGGAATAGACCCAGCCCTGGCCTCCGGCTTCCGCAATGGTGCACCATTTGCTGTTTTCGATGCAGCCATTGAGCGTCGCCGACTGGCCGGCGGCGAGCACGCCGATCACAGGATATTGCGGGCCGGGGCCGGCGCGCACATTAAGATCGGTGACGGCCGAGACGGCGGTATCGGCGAGTGCCGCACCCGACATCGCGACAAGCGCCCCGGCGACGGCCGGAAACAATATGCGTCTCATGGTTTCTCTCCCTTTCATGGTCCCTCGCGACACCAAACGAAACCAGAACGCATGCGTTCCGGCTAAAATACCGACGCCAGCTCACGATTTGTTCCGGTTTCTTTCGGCAAACCGGTCAAAAGCTCATGCACGAAGCTGAGTTTCTGCGCCGTCACGTCCGAAATGACGAAGGGATAAAGGTCGGGCAGGCCCATGCAGCGGTTGATCGAGTTGGAGGCTTCCGAGAGTACCAGCCAGCGGGCCAGAATCTTTTCGAACGGCTCGGGCACGGCGTCAGGTTCCGCGGGCGCCGCCTGCAACCGGCCGCCGGTGTCGCCTTGCGGCAGCACATTGGTCTCCATCGTCTCAAGCTGGCCGAGTGGAAAATTCAGCGCGTGCACCATCTCCAGCGTGTCGGTGATGTGGAGATGGTGCGCCCAGGTCTCGGCCCAGTCTTCCCATGGATGCGACGTCGCATAGGCGGAGATGTGGTTCTGCTGCCAGTCGGGCGCAGCGCCATTGGCGTAATAGGCCTTCAGCGCCTGCTCGTAGTCGGGGCGTTCGTCGCCGAACAGCGCCCGGAAGGCATCGAGCCGTTGCGGCTCGTCGCGGATCAGCCGGTCCCAGTAGTAATGGCCAAGCTCATGACGGAAATGACCGAGCAGCGTGCGGTAATTTTCGCCCATCTCGACGCGACGCCGCTCGCGCTCGGCCGAGTCCGCCTCGGCGACGTTGAGCGTGATCAGGCCGTTGTCGTGGCCGGTAAGGATGCGTTCGCCGCCGGGACCGCCGCCGATCGGATCGGCAATGAAGTCGAAGGCGAGGCCGATTTCGTCGCCGTGCTTGTGCTTGGGCGCGACCGGAAGGCCGAAGGCGAGCAGCGAATAGACGGCGCGCTTCTTGGCCGCCTCGACGCGAATCCAGCGGCGGCGGTTGCCGTCGACGGAGAGGTCGGGGATCAGCTGGTTCAGCACGCAGGCGCGGCAGTAGGTATGACCCGGTTCGGCCATCCAGTTGCAGGCGCATTCATCCGCATTGCTGCAGTGGAAGATGCCGTCGACGTCAGACAAGGCAAAGCGCGCATGCTCGGGATCGTAAAGCACGAGACTCCCGCAATTCAGGCACTGCGCATTCTCGAAGTAGAGGCGGTGGCCGCAATGCGGGCAGTCGAACAGTTTCATGTCGATCTCGATGCGTCAGGCGTTGGCGTATGGCGTCAGAGGAGGAATATGGTGCGGAGCGGCGCCTCGCCCAAACGCCCGCCACGGGCCGCCGTTCCATGCCCCCGTCACCTCTTTTTACCCGAGCAGCGAATTCGCCTGCCCGGCGCCGGGCGTTTCGGCCACAATAAGCACTTGATCGTAAGCAAATTCCGCTGCATTGGCCAGGGTAGCGCCGGGGGTACGGTGACAATGGCGCGTTTCGCTGGCAAGTTCGCAACCGGGACGTGATTCAGGCAATCAGGAGAGAAAGCATGGCATTGCTTGCCAAGGGAAAGATTATTGCTGCCGCGGTGGTCGCGGTACTCGCGCTGGCGACGGGCGCGCAGGCGGCGGCCAGCTGCGGCAAGACCGGCGCGGGCTTCGAAGCGTGGAAGCAGGACTTTGCCGCGCAGGCCAGGTCCGAAGGTGTCGGCGGGAAGGGTCTGGCTGCTCTGGCCGGTGCCAGCTACGCGACAAAGACAATCTCCGTCGACCGCGCCATCCACAAGGCGTTCAGCGGTTCGGTGGACGCCTTCATGAAGCGCCGTGGCGGAGCTGCGATCATTTCCAGGGGCCGTGCGCTGAAGAAGTCGAATGCGGCGATGTTCGACAGGATCGAGAGCAATTACGGGGTGTCGCCGGGCGTGTTGCTGGCCATCTGGGGCATGGAAACCGGCTTCGGAGCCTCCCTGGGCAACCAGAACACGGTCTCCGCCATTCTGACGCTTGCCTATGATTGCCGTCGCCCGGGGTTCTTTTACCCGCACGCCATTGCGGCGCTGAAGCTGGTCGATCGCGGCGCGCTGAGCGCCTCGTCGGTCGGCGCTGCGCATGGCGAGATCGGCCATACGCAGTTCCTGCCCGGCAATGTCCTGAAGTATGGCGTCGGCAACGGAAATCTGCGCGACAAGGCGACGGCCTTGGCTTCGACGGCCAACTTCCTCAAGGCTCATGGCTGGCGGGCGGGTGCGAGCGCGAGTGCGAATATGGGGGCCATCGCCGGCTGGAATTCCGCCAGCGTCTACCAGCAGGCCATCGCCCAGATCGCCGACGCGATCGACGGCGGCTGATAGAAATATCCAGATCGAAGAACGGAAAGCCCGGCCATGCGCGGGCTTTTCTGCAAGGACTGGAGCTTTTGGCGGTCAAACCGTTCAGCAGCCAAGCGGCTAACCGCCTTTTATGACCTTCCAGATGTCCGTGGACTGGTCGAACTGGAGGCGGTTTATGTCGGAGAAGGTCAGCCGGCCGGTCTTCATGGCATCGACAAGGCGGCGGCACAGCAGTGGCGGCATGCGCTCCAGGGAAACGCCCATAAAAGCGGCGATCTCGTGTTTGGCCGATATATTCGATATGGCCACCTTGCTGACGCAGCGATCGAATGCCGCCTCGGGATCCTGTCTCACTTGCTCCTGCCCAGTCTGGCAACCGGCCAGCATGACGACCATTGCAGGCAGGGCCACAAACCACGGCTTCATTGTCAGCTGCCCCCATCGATTGTGAGGAGGCTAGATAAGGGCCCGAAAAGATCAAGCAGGAAAAGCACTGAGTTCTTTGCCGCCGCTCTATTTCTTTGTTTTTACGCAGTTACGGACAAAGTCGGGCATGCTCTTTCTCGAATTGCTCGATCGTTGGCGCAAATGCCGGCTGAGCGCCTGGGCTCTCAATAATGTGCGTAGCCGCTCAACGGGCACTTCTGGGAAATAGGAACCTCGAAGGCGCCTTCAGTACCTTTGCAGCTCCGGAATTTGGAGTTGCGCAGCACCGGCGCGGCCCTGGCAGCCGCCTTTGACTTGCCCTTGATGACCAGCCATATCTCGGTCGGCAGGTCTAGCTGCACTCTGTTCAAATCGGAGTAGCTGATCCGCCCGCTGCGTACTCCTTCGGTGATGCGCTGGCAGAACAGGGCCGGCATGCGCTCCTGCGAGACGCCCATGAAAGAGGCGATTTCGTGCTTGAACGTGATGCTCCATAGATGGACGGCGGAGATGCACCCGTCCTGCTCGCGTTTTGCGGCCGCCTGCGAGGACTGGCATCCGGTAAAGACGATGGCCGCCGCAAGCATGAGAAAAATGGCGTTTTTCACGATCAGAATCCCTCCGTCCCGCGAAGGAATTTAGATGAGGCTTTTAAAAGGTCAACGGAAACCATGTCAGCCAGCTTGGCCTCTTATATTAGAGGTACCAAATAAAAACCCTGCGTGACCGCCGGGTTTTCCTGGAACACTAGTTTGGTTCACCCTTGCGGCTCCTTGCCGCCAGCGTCCTCAGCCGCAGCGCATTGAGGCGGATGAAGCCGGCGGCGTCCTTCTGGTCGTAGGCGCCGCGGTCATCCTCGAAGGTGACCAGCGCGTCGGAATAGAGCGTCTTCTTGGATTTGCGGCCGGTGACCATGACATTGCCCTTGTAGAGTTTCAGGCGCACCGTGCCTTCGACGTCTTCCTGGCTCTTGTCGATCATCGCCTGGAGCATCAGCCGCTCGGGCGAGAACCAGAAGCCGTTGTAGATCAGCTCGGCGTAGCGCGGCATGAACTCGTCCTTGAGGTGGCCGGCGCCGCGGTCGAGCGTGATCGATTCGATGGCGCGGTGGGCGACGATCAGGATGGTGCCGCCGGGGGTCTCGTAGACGCCGCGCGATTTCATGCCGACGAAGCGGTTCTCGACCAGGTCGAGCCGGCCGATGCCATTGTCGCGGCCAAGATCGTTGAGCGCCGTCAGCATCTCGGCCGGCGACAGCTTCTTGCCGTTCAGCGCGATCGGGTCGCCCTTCAAGAATTCGATTTCGATCTCGGTGACCGCGTCCGGCGCGTCCATCGGCGAGACGGTGCGCTGATGGACGAATTCCGGCGGCTCGCTCCACGGGTCTTCCAGCACCTTGCCCTCGGAGGACGAGTGCAGGAGGTTGGCGTCGACCGAGAAGGGTGCTTCGCCGCGCTTGTCCTTCGCCACCGGGATCTGGTGCTGCTCGGCGAAGTTGATCAGGTCGGTGCGCGACTTGAACGACCAGTCGCGCCACGGCGCGATGACCTTGATGTCGGGATTCAGCGCATAGGCCGACAGCTCGAAACGGACCTGGTCGTTGCCCTTGCCGGTGGCGCCATGCGCAATGGCATCGGCCCCGGTCTCCCTGGCGATCTCGACCAGGTGTTTGGAGATCAGCGGCCGGGCGATCGAGGTGCCGAGCAGGTAGGTGCCTTCGTAGACGGCATTGGCGCGAAACATCGGGAATACGAAGTCGGCGACGAATTCCTCGCGGACATCGACGACGCGGATATCCTTGATGCCCATCATCTCGGCCTTCTTGCGCGCCGGCTCCAGCTCGCCACCCTGGCCGAGATCGGCGGTGAAGGTGACGACTTCCGCGCCGAGCTCGGTCTGCAGCCATTTCAGGATGATGGAGGTGTCGAGACCGCCGGAATAGGCGAGCACGACCTTCTTGACGTCTTTTGTCTTGGGCATTGCTGGGGACATTTTGGCGGTTCCGCGCGTGAGTTTCGCGGGCGAGGTATCACGGCATTTCCGGCCAGCGCAAGGGATGAACGGGCGCCGGCCGCCGCAGCCGCTGGACCAGATGCCACGCTAGTCAGTTGCTGGCGTGAGCGGGGAGGCTGCGTTATAGACCGACGATCATTCGCCAGGGGCCACCGATGTCCTTCATTCCCGACACCACAACACTGATCCAGTTCGCCATCGCCACCATGATCCTGGCGATCACGCCGGGGCCGGATATGACGCTGTTCGTCTCGCGAACACTGAGCCAGGGCCGCGCCGCCGGCTTTGCCTCGCTGGCGGGTGCTCTGTTCGGAACGCTGATCCATACAACTTTGGTGGCGGTCGGCATCTCGGCGCTGATCGTCGCCTCGCCGATGGCCTTCCTGGTGCTGAAAATCTTCGGCGCCGTCTATCTGGTGTTCCTGGCCTGGCAGGCGATGACCAAGGGCTCGGCGTTTTCACCGCAGAAGAAGAATGGCCCGCAGATTTCGCTGTTCCGCAGCTGGGCCGCCGGACTCGGCGTCAATTTGCTCAACCCGAAGATCATCCTGTTCTTCATGACGTTTCTGCCGCAGTTCGTCTCGGCTCACGATCCGAACGCGCCGGGAAAACTGTTCTCCCTCGGCCTCATGTTCATCGTGCTGTCGATCCCTGTGACGGCGCCGATGGTGTTTGCCGCGGAAAGGTTTTCGGCGGCGATGAAGGCCAGCCCGCGCGTAACGCGGGTCGTCGACTATCTCTTTGCCGGTGTGTTTTCGGCCTTCGCGCTCAAGATCCTGACCGCTCAGGCGAAGTAGCGGCCTGCCACCAGCTTCCGGCCCAGCGGCCGGCGCTTAGCCAGTAGAAGATGCCGCCGACCATGCCGCAGCCGATCACCGCGGCGATGGCGCGCGGTTCGGTGACGTCGAAATCCACGTTCTGGTGGACGAAGCCGAGGAAGGCCGCGGCCACCAAGCCGCCCGCGAGTGCATAGAACAGCCAGTCGCGGCGGCTGAGGACCTCGGAGATCAGGATTGCGACCACCGCCGGTATGAAAGCGAAATAGGCGACAAACAGCGCCACGAACGGGATCGAAAAATACAGCGCCGCGGCCGCCGCTGGGTGCGCATCGTCCGGCATATAACCGACGGAAGCCAGGAACAGCACGTTGAGAAAGGCGCTCGCCGCCAATGAGGCGACGACATAGCCGAACAGGATGACAGCGAAACGGAGGATATAGGCGAAGAGGCGGCTCACGCCTCGCCATGCCCCGCAATCATCATGGCTTCCAGCGCCAGGCGGTCGACCTTGCGCATGCGTTCGGAGTCGGATTTGAGCTGCCCGCAGGCGGCCAGGATGTCGCGGCCGCGCGGCGTGCGGATCGGCGAGGCATAGCCGGCATTGTTGATGTAGTCGGCAAACTTCTCGATCGTCTCCCAGTCCGAGCACTGATAGTTGGTGCCCGGCCACGGGTTGAACGGGATCAGATTGATCTTGGCTGGAATGCCTTTGAGCAGCTTAATCAGCCCCTTGGCGTCCTCGATGGAATCGTTGACGTCCTTCAGCATCACATATTCGAAGGTGATGCGCTTGGCGTTGGACAGGCCGGGATAGGCGCGGCAGGCCTCGATCAGTTCCTTCAGCGGATACTTCTTGTTGATCGGCACAAGCAGGTCGCGCAGATCGTCATTGGTGGCGTGCAGCGAGATCGCCAGCATGACCCCTATCTCCTCGCCGGTGCGGAAGATCTCGGGCACCACGCCGGAGGTCGAGAGCGTAATGCGGCGCTTCGACAGCGACAGTCCGTCGCCGTCGGAGGCAATCAGCAGCGCCTTCTTCACCGCCTCGAAATTGTAGAGCGGCTCGCCCATGCCCATCATGACGACGTTGGAGACTTTTCTGCCCTCGGCAGGGACGATGGCGCCGTCGGGTGTGTCGCGGTCGGGGAAATCGCCGAGCCGGTCGCGGGCGGTGAGCAATTGCGCCAGGATCTCTTCCGCCGTCAAATTGCGCACCAGCTTCTGCGTGCCGGTGTGGCAGAACGAACAGGTCAGCGTGCAGCCGACCTGCGAGGAGATGCAGAGCGTGCCGCGGCCTTCTTCGGGGATGTAGACGGTCTCGATCTCGACGGGACGGCCGGCACCGCGCGGCGGAAAGCGGAACAGCCACTTGCGCGTGCCGTCGGAGGAAATCTGCTCCTCGACGATTTCGGGCCGGGCGACGGTAAAATGCTTGTCGAGTTCGGCGCGCAGATCCTTGGAGATGTTGAACATGCCGGCAAAATCGGAGACGCCGCGCACATACATCCAGTGCCAGAGCTGCTGGGCGCGCATTTTCGCCTGGCGCTCGGGCACGATGCCGGCACTGACAAGGGCTTCACCGAGCTCGGCCCGGGTCAGGCCGATCAGCGACGGCTTCTCGGGCGTGGCGCGAGCGCGCAACGCGTCGCGTGCGCCCTCAGTGGTGAGATCGAAGGAAAGGGTCATATCAGCGCCAATATAAGCGAATTGCGGCCGATTTCATCCATCGTGCCGAAAAGAAGCGCGGCGCATAGCACAGGTTGCGGCGAGAGTCATGCGGCGGGAACCGCGCCAGCCTACTTGCACTTGGCGATCGACGTCAGCGCGGCCGAGATGCCTTTCAGCGAAAACACATAGGTCGTCGGATTGCCGCGGCCGGACTTCGCCGAGACCTTCATGTCGGTGCCGGTCTTCATGGCGGCGATCAGCACCGGCTCTTCGGCGGCGTTCTCGACCCAGGCCGACTTGCCCCGGGTGAACATCGAGAACGTCTTCTTGTCGATGGTGACGGTGGCCTTGGAGCCTTCCTGGAATGTGTAGCCGGCGATGAATTGCGGCTCGTAGGACACTTGCTGGCCCGGCCGCTGGCTGACGAAGAAGAACATGTCGCCGTGATCGAGCGTCGGCGGCTGCTTGTCGGTCGGCACGGTGAGCACATAGCAGACCTTGCCGCCCTGCGCCTGGTAGCTGTAGGTGCCCCAGGCATTGTGCTGGCCGATCTTGGTCGCCTGCTGCGCCAGCGCCGGCGCGGCAAAAGCCACCAGGACCAGGCTCGAGACTAGTGCAATCAATCCGCGCATCGCTTTTCCCGTATTCCAAATGGTGCGGGGCAGGCCGGCTTGGCGTCCTGCCCGTCGCTTCATTTTGATTTAATCTGGGTTACCAAACGGTGAATTTCCCTCGGAAAAGGACATTCACCCATGGAAACCACCGCCATTTCCGCGCCGCTTCTTGAAAAAACGGCTTTCGCAATGTCCCTGCGGCGACTTGGAGGCCACGAAAGCGGCAAGAGTTTGACTTTTCCAACGGCCGCAGCGGAACCCGAAGCCAAGCCGCTATCGTCCTGTTTGAGCGGAGGATTTCTTCTGAACCCAGTTGCCAACGCGACGCCGATTCAGCTCTTGTCGGCGATCGCCGCCTTGGCGGCCTTGCGGTGCGCAGGGGTGATATGGGCGCTTACCGTGGAGATCGCGGCGGTCAGCACGGCGATGTCGTCGGTGAAGCCGAGGCCGAAGACGAAATCGGGTATGACGTCGACCGGCAGCACGAAATAGCCAAGCGCTGCCAGCAATATGCCCTTGGCACGCAAAGGCGTCTTCCTGTCGAGCGCGCAATAATAGCCGGCGACGACCTCTTCCATGAACGGAATCTGCCGGGCGGCCTTCTTGGCCGTGCGCCAGAATTTGGCGCGCACTTCACTCTCGTCGCCGAGCTTGCTGCCGAAGCCGAAGAAATCAAAACCGGGCTGCTGCGCCATCAATCCTCTCCTTGCCGGCCGTCGCGCTACGCGTTGCGCGCGGCCGCCACGGAAAATGTGGTGAAAGTCCCGGTCCACTGCAAGAGGATGGCGCCGATTTGGCGTTGCCGCCCCAGCGTTCAGCCGCCAGCATACCCATTCATCTTCTTGGCCAGCGCGATGTCGAGCGCAGTGACACCACCGGCATCATGGGTGTTGAGCGTCACGTCGACAGTCTTGTAGACGTTCGACCAGTCGGGATGATGGTCCATCTTCTCGGCGGCCAGCGCGACGCGGGTCATGAAGGCGAAGGCTTCGGAAAAATTCTTGAAGTCGAAGCTGCGCTTGATGGAGGCGCCATCGGCTGCCTGCGACCAGCCGGCCAGTTCGGCCAGTGCGCCGGCGATGGCGTCCTTGCTGAGTTTCTCTCTCGTCATGATGATTTCCCGTGCTATCCCAGATATCGACCCTCACCATAATGCAAGTCGCCCAAAAGTCCTTTGCGTTTTGGGCTTCCAAATGCACGAACGGCGCATATCGAATGAGCGTAAAGCCGATAAATTCCATACTCTTCGTCTGCCTCGGCAACATCTGCCGCTCACCCCTGGCCGAAGGCGTGTTCGCGCCGTGCTGGCGGAACGCGGCCGCGACATGGTGCTGGACGACATCGTGCTGGACTCTGCGGCGACCGGCGGCTGGAACCTCGGCGAAGCGCCCGACCCGCGCTCGATCGCGATTGCGGCCCGCCACGGCCTCGACATATCAGGGCAGCGGGCACGCAAGGTCAGGCCGGGGGATTTTTCGCGCTTCGACCTGATCCTCGGCATGGATCGGCAAAATGTCCGCGACCTCAAGGCGTTGGCGCCGGCCGGTGCCCGCGAACGTATTCATCTCTTGGCAGAGTTTGCGCAGGGCAAAACCCGCGACGTGCCGGATCCCTATTATAACGGGGCCGAAGCGTTCGCTTCGGTCTACCGCATGATCCGCGAAGCGTCGGAGGCGCTGGCGACGAGATTGGTGGCGCGGGCGTCGACGCCGGAGAGCGGCCACGCCTCCTCGACAATGTAGGGACCGCCGCCGACCGAATCGCGCGACGACATCAGCACGAAGCGGCCGACGCGAAACGGCAGCGTCGAAAAATTGCCGCGCGCCGACAGGTACTGCGCGACGTCGAGCGGGCTCGAATTGCGCAAGCGTGCCAGCGTAACATGCGGGGTGAACTTGCGCGGGTCGGCAAGCAAGCCGAGCCGCTGGCAGATGCGGTCGATTTCGCTCTGCAGCGCCGAAAGGTCGGGCGAGGCGAAGACGCCGGCCCAGACGGCGTGCGGCTTCTTCTGGCCGAAAGCGCCAACTCCGGACAGGGTGAGCGAGAAGGATGGGCGGTGCACCCGGTCGAGCGCGTTGGCGATTTCGTCGGCGATATGGCCTTCGACGTCGCCGATGAAGCGCAGCGTCAGATGGTAGTTTTCGACATCGATCCAGCGGGCTCCGGGCAGGCCGCCCCTGAGCAGGGACAGCGAAAGAGCGGCGTCACGGGGTATTTCGAGGGCGGTGAAAAGACGCGGCATGGTGAGCCTCCCTTCCTCGAATCGAACTGTGCCCCTAGCGAATCATCGATAGTCAAACGGGGCAAGTGGTTTGTTGGTTGCAGGCATTTTTACGAACAGGCGACCCGGGCCCTCTGCAGCCCGGTCTTTTGTTTCAAAGTTCGCGCGAGGCGAACAGCGTCCTCTCTCTTGATGATAATGGCCATATGACCCTCCTTTTGGAGGCTATATGTCCTTTTTGGCCACACCGGTCAAAATGATCGCCGCGTGTTATTCTCGTCACGCCGGCGTTCAACCGCCACCCTGAACTGCCGCAATCGCGTTCTCCACGGCGGGCAGGATGCGCTTGACCATCGCTGCGACGCCCTTCGGATTGGGATGCAGGCCATCCTCCAACTGCAGGCCGGACTGCCCGGCGACGCCATCGAGAAAAAACGGATAGAGCGGCACATCGTATTTCGCGGCAAGCTTTGGATAGATCGCATCGAAGGCGTTCTGGTAGTCGGCGCCGAGATTGGGAGCGGCGCGCATGCCGGCCAAAAGCACCGCGATCTTGCGCGCTTTCAGCTTCGCCAGCATGTCGTCCAGGTTCTTTTCCGTAATGCTGGGCGAGACGCCGCGCAGCATGTCGTTGGCGCCGAGTTCGAGGATAACCAGCCTTGTCCCATCCGGTACCGACCAGTCAAGCCGTGCCAAGCCGCCGCTCGAGGTGTCGCCTGAAACGCCGGCGTTGGCTACGGTGACGTCATGGCCTTTGGCCCGCAGCGCAGCTTGCAATTTGTCGGTAAAGCCATCGCCAGGCCCGAGGCCGAAACCGGCCATCAGGCTGTCGCCGAACCCGACGATGGTGAACGTCTCGGCGCGTACCGACGAAATGGCGCCGCAAAGGGTGACGAAAAAGACGAGCCCTGCGGCATTCAAGCGTTTGAAAGATATCTTCCGTTTGAAAGACATGTGGCAGGCCCCATATACCCGAGGAATTCTTCCGGCGACGGCTTCCGGCAAGCAGAGCCTTCATCCTGATATAGGACGCTTTAATTGTGACAGAAGCCGTCATCGCGCTGAAAGACATATCCCTGACCCTGGGCCAAGGGGCTTCGTCTGTGCATGTGCTGAAAGGCGTCAGCCTTGACGTGACGCGCGGCGAGGCGACCGGCATTGTCGGCCCTTCGGGTTCCGGCAAGTCGACCTTGCTGATGGTGCTGGCCGGGCTGGAGCGGGTCGATTCGGGCACGGTGCGCATTGCCGGCGAATTGCTGAACGGCCAAAGCGAGGACCAGATCGCCTCGTTTCGGGGCCGAAACATAGGCATCGTCTTTCAGTCCTTCCATCTCATTCCCAACATGACGGCGCTCGAAAATGTCGCAGTGCCGCTGGAACTGGCCGGCCATGCCGATCCGTTCGGCGTCGCCGCGCGCGAGCTGGCAGCGGTGGGCTTGAGCGACCGCGTCACCCACTATCCGGGCGAGCTGTCCGGCGGCGAACAGCAGCGCGTGGCGATCGCCCGCGCGCTGGCGCCGTCGCCGCGCATTCTCATCGCCGACGAGCCGACCGGCAATCTCGACCAGGCGACGGGGCGGCAGGTTGCCGACCTTTTGTTCGCCAAAGCGGCCGAGCGCGGCATGACCTTGGTGCTGGTCACGCACGATCCGGCCCTTGCGGCGCGCTGCTCGCGCCAGGTGTCGATGCGCTCCGGCCGCATCGAGGATGCGCCGGTAGCGCAGGTGAAGGTGCCGGCCTGATGCCACTGTCGCAGACGCTGAAGCTCGCGTTCCGCTTTTCGCTGCGCGAGATGCGCGGCGGACTGTCCGGCTTCATGATCTTCCTTGCCTGCATCGCGCTCGGCGTCGCTGCAATCGGCGGGGTCAATTCGGTGGCGCAGGCGATCACCGCAGGCGTTGCCGACCAGGGCCAGACGCTGCTTGGCGGCGACTTGCGCTTCCAGCTCAACCAGCGCGATGCGACGCCAGCCGAAAGCACCTTCCTCGACCGCCTCGGCACTGTGTCGCACAGCGCCAATATGCGCTCGATGGCGCGGCTGGAAGACGGCTCCGACCAGGCGCTGGTCGAGGCCAAGGCCGTCGACGACGCCTATCCGCTCTATGGCGCGATCGAGACCGCGCCGCAGCTTGGCAGAAAGGATTTGTTCGGCGAGAAATCAGGCGTCTTTGGCGCCGCCGCGCCCGACCTGTTGTTCGACCGGCTGAATGTGGAGATCGGTGACCGGCTGAAGGTCGGCAGCGCGACATTCGAATTGCGGGCCAGGCTGGTGAGCGAACCGGATGCGGTGTCGGACGGTTTCGGCTTCGCGCCGCGGCTGATGGTCTCGACCGCGGGGCTTGCCGCGTCCGGCCTGATCCAGCCGGGCAGCCTGGTCGAGAATGCCTACAAGGTTCGGCTGCCGGCCGGCGCCAGCCAAGCCGATCTCAAAGCCATCCAGGATCGGGCGGCGAGCGATTTCCCTGAAGCCGGCTGGTCGATCCGCACGCGTTCCAATGCGGCGCCGGCGCTGTCGGCCAACATCGAGCGCTTCTCGCAATTCCTGACGCTGGTCGGGCTGACGGCGCTGGTGGTCGGCGGCGTCGGCGTTGCCAATGCGGTGCGCGCCTATCTCGACGGCAAGCGCGGCGTCATCGCCACCTTCAAGAGCCTTGGCGCCTCGGGCGGCTTCGTCTTCACCGTCTATCTCGTGCAAATCCTGATGATCGCCGGCCTCGGCATCGCGCTTGGCCTCATCCTCGGCGCCGCCATGCCGTTTGCAGCCAGCGCTGCGCTCCAGTCGGTCATTCCGGTGCCGGCTGAAGGCGGCTTCTATCCCGGTGCGCTGGCTCTTGCCGCGCTGTTCGGGCTGCTGGTGACGCTGGCCTTCGCGCTGTTGCCGCTCGGCCGCGCCCGCGATGTGCCGGCGACCGCGCTGTTTCGCGAAATGGGTTTTGAGGGCCGAGGCTTTCCACGCCTGCCCTATCTTGCCACGGCGGTCGGCATCGCGCTCGCTTTGGCGGCTTTGGCCATCCTGTTTTCTGGCGACCGGCGCATCGCCTTGATCTTCGTCGGCGCGACGATCTTTGCCTTTCTGGTGTTGCGCCTGGTCGGTGCTCTGGTGCAGTGGGTGGCGCGCAAAAGCCCGCGTGTGCGCTCGGTCGCGCTTCGGCTCGCCATCGGCAACATCCACCGGCCCGGCGCGCTGACGCCGTCCGTCGTGCTGTCGCTCGGGCTCGGGCTGACGCTTTTGGTGACGCTGGCGCTGATCGACGGCAATCTCAGGCAGCAGATCTCCGGCAGTCTGCCGGAACGGGCGCCGAATTTCTTCTTCGTCGACATCCAGAATAGCGAGGTCGATGCCTTCTCGACATTGATCGGCAAAGAGGCGCCGAAGGGAACGCTGGTCAAGGTGCCGATGCTGCGCGGCCGGGTGATGGCGCTGAACGGCGTTAGTGTCGACAAGGCCAATGTGCCATCGGAAGGCGCCTGGGTGCTGCGCGGCGATCGCGGCCTGACCTACGACGCCAAACAGCCGGCCAATGCGACACTGACCGAAGGCATCTGGTGGCCGGAGAATTACAGCGGCGAACCGCTGGTTTCGTTCTCCAACGATGAAGGCAAGGCGCTCGGCCTGAAGCTTGGCGATACCGTCACCGTCAATGTGCTCGGACGCAATGTGACGGCCAGGATCGCCAATTTCCGAGAGGTGCAATGGGAGACGATGGGCATCAACTTCGTCATGGTGTTCTCGCCCAACACTTTTGCCGGCGCCCCGCATGGCTGGCTGGCGACGCTGACCGAAAAGGATGCCACGGCAGCAGAGGATGCCCGCCTGCTGAACGCCGTCACCCGCGCCTTCCCGGCGGTGACGACAGTTCGGGTCAAGGACGCGCTCGATGTCGTCAACCGGCTGGTCGGCCAGCTCGGCACGGCGATCCGGGCCGCGGCCGGCGTTGCCTTGATCGCTTCGGTGCTGGTGCTTGCCGGCGCGCTCGCCGCGGGAAATCGCGCCCGCATCCACGATGCCGTGGTGCTGAAGACGCTGGGCGCCACGAGGCGCACGCTTATCGCGGCGTTTTCGCTGGAATACATGCTGATCGGCCTGGCCACCGCGGTGTTCGCGTTGGCTGCCGGCGGCGTCTCCGCCTGGTACATCGTTGCCCGCATCATGACACTGCCGTCGCATTTCATGCCGGAGGTGGCAGTGGCGACCTTGGTGTTTGCGCTGGTGATCACGGTCGGCATCGGCCTTGCCGGCACTTGGCGGGTGCTCGGCCACAGGGCGGCGCCGGTGCTGCGCAACCTCTAGGCCCCAAGCGGCAAGGTTGGCCGAATCTGCCGTTTCCGATTAAATCTTGGTAATGTGCAGTCATGGAAGCCCAAGAAAACCGGCTTCCGGAGATTCACCAAGCGTTGCAGCCCGTTACGGTCTTGTTCTTGACGTCAAGAACCATCATATTTCGCCACAGGCATGCTGGAGCCCCGCCAGCGGCGCCCAGGTCCGAAAGGGCCTGACACCGTACGGGGCAGAAGCAACAGAGGATTCCAATGGCTGAGCCCATTCGCAACTACCAGACTTCGGCCGTGCCGGGCGCGCGCGCCGACATTGACCAAGGCCTGCGCACTTACATGCTCAAGGTCTACAATTTGATGGGGCTTGGCCTCCTCATCACCGGCGTCGCCGCCTGGGGCGCTTTCCAGCTCGCCGTCACCGGCGACGGACAGCTGACCGCTTTCGGCACGCTGATCTATGCCAGCGCCTTCCGCTGGGTGGTCATCCTGGCTCCGCTCGCCGCCGTCTTCTTCCTGTCGTTCAGGATCCAGTCGATGAGCGTGGCCGCGGCGCAAACCACCTTCTGGGTCTATTCGGGCCTGGTCGGCCTGTCGCTGTCGACCATCTTCCTGGTCTACACCGGCGCGTCGATCACCCAGACGTTCTTCGCCACGGCGGCCGCCTTCGGCGCGCTGTCGCTCTACGGCTACACGACCAAGCGCGACCTTTCGGCCTTCGGCTCGTTCCTGGTCATGGGCGTGGTCGGCCTGGTGATCGCCATGCTGATCAACATCTTCCTGCAATCGTCGGCGCTCGGCTTCGCCATCTCGGCGATCGGCGTGCTGATCTTCGCCGGGCTCACCGCCTATGACACGCAGACCATCAAGGAAATGTACTACGAAGGCGATCAGGCCGACGTTGCCGGCCGCAAGGCGATCATGGGCGCGTTGAGGCTATATCTCGACTTCATCAACCTGTTCATGTTCCTGCTGCAGTTCATGGGCGATCGCCGCTAGGCGGTCTTCCCATCAGGCAACTGGACCAGCTGATATCAAGAGGGCGGCCAACGGCCGCCCTTTTCTTTTGTGCCGGCCTTTGCTGTCATGGAGGCAGATGAATCGTCTGCATAAATCATGAGCACTATTTCCATCCGCGCGGCCTTGGAAGGCGACCTCGGCCGAATCACCGAGATCTACGGCGATGCCGTGACGCATGGCACCGCGAGCTATGAGCTGGAGCCGCCCAGCCGCACTGAGATGGGTGGGCGCTTCGACAGCCTGACGGCGGGGGGCTTTCCCTATCTGGTGGCGGAACGAGGTGGCGCGCTGCTCGGCTACGCCTATGCCGGCGCGTTCCGGCCGCGCCCGGCCTACCGCTTCATCGTAGAGGATTCCGTCTATGTCGCGCCTGATGCGAAGGGCCAGGGCGTCGGGCTGCTGCTGATGCAGGCGCTGATTGAAGCCTGCCGTATGGCGGGCTTTCGCCAGATCATAGCTGTGATCGGCGACGGCCATGCAGACAGCGCCTCGGTGCGGCTGCATGAAAAGCTCGGCTTTCGCCATTCCGGTCGCCTGGAAGGCTCCGGCTACAAGCATGGGCGCTGGCTTGACACCGTGTTCATGCAGCTGTCGCTGAATGGCGGCGTAACGGTTCCGCCCGATCCGCATTCGCTGCCGGAGCGGAAGTTTCGTGAGAGCCTGAGGAGGGGGAATTGAGGAGTTGAAGAACTGAAGAATTGAGGAGTTGAAGAACTGAAGAATTGAGGAGTTGAAGAACTGAAGAATTGAGGATTTGAATAGCTGAGAACAAACCCGGCGGTATTTCGACCGTTACATCCTCTTTTCAATTCTTCAGTTCTTCAATTCCCCAATTCTCAATTAGGCCTGGACAATCTTCAGCTTAGCATCGAAGACGTTGAGCACGCGACCGAGTTCTTGGCCGCGCTTGAGGATTCGGCCGCCGGCGGCGATGACGGCGAAGGCGCCTTGCCGGCGCGCCAGTTTCGGATCCTTGACGATCTGGAACAGCGGCACTTCGCTGGCCCGGCGGAACACTGAAAACACAGCCCGATCAGACAGATGATCGATGGCATAGTCGCGCCATTCGTTGGCGGCGACCATGCGTCCGTACAGCCTCAGGATCTCGTCGAGTTCACGCCGGTCGAAACGGACCGGCTGGTCGAGGCGTTCGCGTCGCGCCTCGTGCAGCGGGATCAATATTGCGGATGCGTCCCCATCCTCCGTCCCACCGCTGCGATCGGTCATCCCGCGATCCCTTTGAAAATGAATCTCGCTTGCAGAAGTTGGCGTGTTCGCCGTGGAATTGCAAGGCCCGGCTAACCATCCCGGGACCGCGCTGTTTTCGCAACGTCCAGTCACTTTTATAAAACGCGGTGTTTGAATTGGTGATGCCTCGCCACATTTCCGCCTTTTTTTATCCGCGCTCATGCCCCAATGTCCGACGAATTTACCGGCGTTGCCTGAGACGGTTCGGTCCGGCACCGGCTCGTAAACCCCAAGCCCCCCGCCCACGGGTCTGCGTCGGATCGAACCAACCTCGGACTTTCCTCAGGGAGAGACCGGGTGCGACGATCCCAAAGCCTAAATGACCGACGTCAGAAGCAAGCTGACGTCGGTTTTTTTGTTGGGCGGCGCCAGACACTTGTCGTCGTGATCCTTCACACCCCCTCTGTCCTGCCGGACATCTCCCCGCAAGGGTGGAGATCAGATTTCGCGTTTGCTTTCGCCAATCTCAAACGTGGGACAGGATGGCGGATGTGGCGAAGCTGCCAATCTCCCTCCTTGCGGGGGAGATGGCCGGCAGGCCAGAGGGGGGTGCTGTCCCGCCGATATCAAAAGATATGGACCAGCCTCTTAAGGCTTGTGAATAAACGCCGCGCCCAGAATAGGCCCCGGCAGGCCGTCCTTGCCGACCGATTGCAGCAGCACGGCGCAGCCGCCTTTCTTGGCGATCTCGGTCATCGGCAATTCGTAGCGCTGCGCCTTGCCGTGCCACATGCCGGCGGTCTGGATGCCGGTGACGGCGTTCCAGTAGGTCATGCTGCGGCCGGTGTTCTCGCCCTTGGCGATGGTCACCGTCTGCGGTGGTTCGAAATAGACGATGACGACATGGGCGTCGCTGGGGCCGCTACCGGCGTCGCCGGCATCGATCATGACGCGATCGCTGGTGCGGCTGACCTTGACGCTGACCCGCATGCCTTCACCGGATTTCTCCATGCGGGCAAGCGCGCCGTCGACCTCCTTGCGGCTGGCGCCGTTGACATGGCTGCGACCATTGATGACGGCTTGCGGCGTGTAGACGGAGCGGGTGCCGAAGGCGCGCATATAGTCATATTGCCGGTCGGTATTGTCCTTGCTGCTCAGCGTGTCCTGCCAGCCGAGATAGTCCCAGTAATTGACGTGGTAGGCGAGCGCGACGACGTTGTCCTTGGCCGCCAGCTCGGCAAAGAAAGCGTCCGCCGGCGGGCAGGAATTGCAGCCCTGGCTGGTGAACAGCTCGACCACGCCCAAGGGCCTGTCAATCTGCGGTTTGTCGGTCTGGGTCGTTCCCGATTCCTCGGCGAACCCGGTCCCGGCAAGCGCCGAGAAGGCCAGCGCAAAAGCCGCAAGCCGGAGAGGGTGTCGAGGTGCCATGATCGTTCCGATTCCCGCCGGTGACGCCGGCCTTGTTCTGGTTGCCCAGATTTGTGGCAGAAGCGACAGTCAACGGGAAGTCACGTTGCGGTGAAATTTTTGCTGCCGCAACCATGGGTATGGCCATCACAGGGGGAGCACTTCACCGCCCGGTTCGATCGGGAGCATGGCATCAGGAGCGTGGGGCAGATCTTGCTGAGCCCAGCCGGTTTTTACTCCTGTCGTACAGGGCGGGGCTTCGATCGGGTCGGGCAATGCTTTGGAAAGACTGGGAGTAGGGAGTAGGGAGTAGGGAGTAGGGAGTAGGGAGTAGGGAGTAGGGAGTAGGGAGTAGGGAGTAGGGAGTAGGGAGTAGGGAGTAGGGAGTAGGGGATGTCGTTCCCCGCTACCGCCCAATCCCTACTGCCTAAGCCCTGGCCGCTACGCGGCCAGATCGCGCAGCACGTATTGCAAAATGCCGCCATTCTTGAAGTAGTCGAGTTCGTCCAGCGTATCGATGCGGCAGATGATCGGCACGTTCTTCACGGTGCCGTCGCCATAGGTCACCTTGGCGATCATCGTCTGGCGTGGCTTGATGGTGCTTATGCCGTCGATCTCGACCAGCTCGTCACCCTTGAGGTTGAGCGAGGCCCATGAGGTGCCTTCCTCGAAGACGAAGGGGATGACGCCCATGCCGACCAGGTTGGAGCGATGGATGCGCTCGAAGGACTGGGCGATGACGGCACGGACACCGAGGAGATTCGTTCCTTTAGCTGCCCAGTCGCGCGAGGAGCCGTTGCCGTATTCGACGCCGGCGAAGATGACCAGCGGCACGCCTTCCTTTTTGTACCTCATCGCCGCGTCGTAGATCGATTCCTCTTCCTTCGACGGGTAGTGGATGGTGTAGCCGCCCTCGCGGCCGTTCTCGCCCAGCATATGGTTGCGGATGCGGATGTTGGCGAAGGTGCCGCGCATCATCACCTCATGGTTGCCGCGCCTTGTGCCGTACTGGTTGAAGTCGGCAACGCCGACGCCATGGTCGGTGAGGTATTTGCCGGCCGGGGAAGCGGCCTTGATCGAACCCGCCGGTGAGATGTGATCGGTGGTGATCTTGTCGCCGAACAGGCCGAGCACGCGCGCGCCCTTGATGTCGCCGATCTTGCCGAAACCGGAGGTCATGCCGGCGAAATAGGGCGGGTTCTGCACATAGGTCGAGTTGTCGTCCCAGGCATAGGTCTGGCCTTCCGGCGCCTTGACGTTCTGCCAGTATTCGTCGCCCTTGAAGACGTCGGCATATTTGCGGGCGAACAGCTCACGTGTGACGTTCTTCTCGATGAACTCCTGGATCTCGGCCGAACTCGGCCAGATATCCCTGAGATAGACCGGCTTGCCGTCGCGGCCTTCGCCGAGTGGCTCGGTGGTCAGGTCCTTGGTGACGGTGCCGGCCAAAGCATGGGCTACCACCAGCGGCGGCGACGCCAGATAGTTCGCCTGCACGTCAGGTGAAACACGGCCTTCGAAGTTGCGGTTGCCGGAGAGCACTGCGGCGGCGATCAGGCCCTTATCGTTGATGGTCTTGGAGATCGGCGCCGGCAGCGGGCCGGAATTGCCGATGCAGGTGGTGCAGCCGAAACCAACCAGGTTGAAGCCGATCTGGTCGAGCTCCTTCTGCAGGCCGGACTTTTCCAGATATTCGGCGACCACCTGGCTGCCCGGCGCCAGCGAGGTCTTCACCCACGGCTTCTGCTTGAGGCCGAGCCGGTTGGCGTTGCGCGCCAAGAGGCCGGCGCCGATCAGCACGCTCGGGTTGGAGGTGTTGGTGCAGGACGTGATGGCGGCAATGACGACATCGCCATGACCGAGATCATGGTCGGTGCCTTCGACGGCATAGCGCTTGTGGATTTCGACAGCCTTCTTGTACTCGGTTTCCATCGCCTTTGCGAAGCCGGCCGGAATGCCTTCGAGCGGAACGCGGCCTTCGGGGCGCTTGGGACCTGCCATCGACGGCACGACGCTGTCGAGCTCGAGTTCGAGCAGGTCAGTGAAGACAGGGTCGGCCGAGCCGGCGTCACGCCACATGCCTTGCGCCTTGGAATAGGCCTCGACCAGGGCGATGCGGCTTTCCTCGCGGCCCGACATTGTGAGGTAGCGGATGGTCTCGCCGTCGACCGGGAAGAAGCCGCAGGTGGCGCCATACTCGGGCGCCATATTGCCGATGGTGGCGCGGTCGGCCAGCGTCATGTTGGACAGGCCCGGGCCGAAGAACTCGACGAACTTGCCGACGACGCCCTTCTTGCGCAGCATCTGGGTGACGGTCAGCACCAGGTCAGTGGCGGTGATGCCTTCCCTAAGTTTGCCGGTGAGGCGGAAGCCGATGACTTCGGGCAACAGCATGGAAACCGGCTGGCCGAGCATCGCCGCCTCGGCCTCGATGCCGCCGACGCCCCAGCCGAGCACGCCAAGGCCGTTGATCATGGTGGTGTGCGAATCGGTGCCGACGCAGGTGTCGGGATAAGCGGTGGTTTCGCCGTCTTCCGTGTAGGTCCAGACGACCTGACCGAGATATTCGAGGTTGACCTGATGGCAGATGCCGGTGCCGGGCGGCACGACGCGAAAATTGCGGAACGCCTGCTGGCCCCATTTCAGGAATTTATAGCGCTCTTCGTTGCGCTCATATTCGAGCTCGACATTCCTGGCAAAGGCCAGTGGCGTGCCGAATTCGTCGACGATGACGGAGTGGTCGATGACGAGGTCGACCGGCACCAGCGGATTGATCTTCTGCGGATCGCCGCCGAGCGCCTTGAGGCCGTCGCGCATGGCGGCCAAGTCGACCACCGCCGGGACGCCGGTGAAATCCTGCATCAGGACACGCGCCGGGCGATAGGCGATCTCGACGCCGGCGGTGCCCTTGTCCGTCAGCCAGCCGGCCACAGCCTGGATAGAGTCCTTGGTGACGGAGCGGCCGTCTTCATTGCGCAAAAGGTTTTCCAGCAGCACCTTCATCGAATAAGGCAGCTGGGCAATGCCGGTGAGGCCGTTCCTCTCGGCCTCGACCAGATTGTAATAGACATAGTCCGCGCGACCCACGGTGAGGGTGCGGCGGCAATTGAAACTGTCGAGGGATTTTGACACGTGCGGTCCGTCCTTGTCTGTTCAGCCTGAAAGGGAACGGACGCCGATGGGCATGCAATCACGCGCAAAGGTGCGGGTACGGCCATTTCCGCTGTCCGTTCCCAGCCAACCCGAGCCGTTCAAGGCGGCGCGTGCGCTGGTTCGGCGCAAATTCTGTTCCCGTGCCGACCGCTGGCACGGATGTCCCGCATATAGAGAATTTTCTGGAATAGTTCTAGACAGTTGCGGAGCAAATTTGTGCGATGCGGCAGCTATCGCGCGGTAAAGTTTTCGGGACGGGCAGGCATGCGGCTGATTGCCGAAAATCTGGGCGGCGAACGCGGCGGCGAGACGGTCTTTTCCGGCATCGGTTTTGCGCTCGACAAGGGCCAGGTGCTGGTCGTCACCGGGCCGAACGGTTCGGGCAAATCGACGCTGCTCAGGGTCATCGCCGGGCTGCTGCCGAAGGTGCAAGGCGACGTGCGCATCGAGGGCGGCGGCGAGACGTTTCCGACGATCGCTTCGGCGGTCCACTATCTCGGCCACCTCAATGCAATGAAGACGGCGCTCAGCGTGGCGGAGAATCTGCGCTTCTGGCGCGATTTCAACGGCGACGGGCAGTCGGGTGTGGGGGAGGCGCTGGAGACGGTTGGTCTCGGCGGCATCGGCCATCTGCCTTTCGGATATTTGTCGACCGGGCAAAGGCGGCGGGCGGCCATTGCGAAATTGCTGGTCAGTCATAAGCCGCTGTGGCTGCTGGATGAGCCGACGGCTGGGCTGGACAAGGCCTCGGAGGCGCGGTTTGCGGGGCTGATGACGAGGCATTGCGCGGAGGGCGGGATGATTGTCGCGGCGACGCACTTGCCGCTGGGATTGGATGGGGCGAAGGAATTGAGGATGGGAGCAACAGGGTGATGTCGGCATTCCCGCCCACCCCCCTCTGCCCTACCGGGCATCTCCCCCGCAGGGGGGGAGATCAGATGTCATGCCGGCTTTCGCCAATCACCGGCATTGAAAAAGAGGCGTCAGCAACGGAACTGCCAATCTCCCCCATTGCGGGGGAGATGTCCGGGAGGACAGAGGGGGGTGTGACGGAGCGCCACCTTCGGCGAGAAGGCGATCGAACCTTAAGGGCGGCTCGCCAATGCTAGCCCTCTTCCTGCGCGACGTCCGTCTCTCAATCCGTGCCGGGGGCGGGGCGCTCACCGGCGTCATCTTCTTCCTCGCCGTCATCGCCACCATCCCCTTCGGTGTCGGACCGGACCTGAAGCTGCTCGCCCGCATCGGTCCGGCGATCCTTTGGATCGGCGCTCTGCTCGCCTGCCTGCTCGGCCTCGACCGGCTGTTTCAGGCCGATCGCGAAGACGGTTCGCTCGATCTTCTGGTGCTGGGCAATGACCGCCACATGCTGGCGCTGACGGTGCTGGTGAAGTGCCTGGCGCACTGGATGGGCAGCGTTCTGCCGCTGGTAGTTGCGGCACCTCTGCTCGGCCTGTTCATGAACATGGAGCCGCTCAGCATCGGCGCCACCGCGCTCACGCTGCTGGTCGGCACGCCGGCCATCACTTTCATCGGCGCGGTCGGGGCGGCGGTGGCGGTGGCGCTGCCGCGCGGCGGGCTGCTGATCTCGGTGCTGGTGTTGCCGCTGACCATCCCGGTGCTGATCTTCGGGGTGTCGGCGAGCTACGGCGCGGTGGCCGATCCTGATCCGTTCCTGCAGCCCTTCCTCATTCTTGCCGCGCTGACGCTGTTTCTTGCCGTGCTGGGTCCGGTGGCGGCGGCGCTGGCGCTGCGGCATGGAACGGATTGATATGACCGCTCCGGCGCGACGATCAATTGCGAAGCCCCAGCCGCAAAGCTAAGAAGGCCGCAAAGCCATGGGAAGGCCATGATCGAGCACGACGAAGTGACGGTGGAAGGGGAGCGAAGCGCATGAGTGCACACGCACTCTATGTCGCGGCCGCCTATGGCATCACGGCGATCGTGCTGGCCGGGCTGATCGGCTGGATCCTGCTCGACCAGCGGACCCGCAAGCGCGAACTGGCAGACCTCGAAGCGGCCGGCGTGCGGCGTCGCTCGGACAAAGCCGGTACTGGGGCCAGCACTGGGGCCAGCAAGCCATGAGCACGGAAAGCGAAACGCCGGCGTCGCCGCGCCGCCGCCTGATCGTGCTGTTGCCGTTGCTGGTTTTTCTCGGCCTCGCCGGATTGTTCCTGTCGCAGCTTTTGTCGGGACGCGACGAGGCGGCAGTGCCGTCGGCGCTGATCGGCCTGCCGGCGCCGCAGACCAACCTGCCGGCGCTGGAAGGGTCAAACCTGCCCGGGCTGGATTCGAAAGCCTTCGCCGGCAAGGTAACGCTGGTCAACGTCTTTGCATCGTGGTGCGCGCCGTGCCGGGAAGAGCATCCGGTGCTCTTGGCGCTGTCGCAGGACAAGCGCTTCGTCATGGCCGCGCTAAACTACAAGGACCAAGCGCAAAACGCGCGCCGGTTCCTTGGTGATCTCGGCAATCCATTCCAGGCGATAGGTGTCGACGAGGCTGGCCGCACGGCCATCGACTGGGGCGTCTACGGCGTGCCGGAAACGTTCGTCATCGGCAAGGACGGCAAGATTGCCTACAAGCATGTCGGGCCGCTGACAGGGGAGTCGGCTAGGGATGTTCTGTTGCCGCAGATTGAAAAGGCGCTCGCGGCACCGGGCTGACGTTGGCGCCATGCCCCCTCATCGGGCCGCTACGCGCCCCCTCCTCCCCGTGGGGGAGAAGAGGGAAGCATCGGCACAGGCTAGCTCCTCTCCCCGGGGGGAGAGGTCGGATTGCCCGAATTGCTCATGCAATTCGGTTTGGCAATCCGGGTGAGGGGGCGGTGCCCCGCTGAGGTCTGAAATGCTCAGCCGTAGATCTGCCTGTGGACCTGGTAGAGCATTTCCGAGCGGTCGGCGCGCAGGTCGGCCAGATCGCGGCTCGTCAGGTTTTCGATTTCCGCGACGAGGCGGTTGTAGTGGCGGCGCTTGGCCATGGAGGTGCGCGCGCGGGAGAAGAGGTTGTCAAAAGCCATAGCAAGGGTCCTTTCGTGCCGCATATCAGCGGTGAATTTGTTCCTCCCTTGGTCGTTCGCACCATGACATAGGAATGGTGCGATGCGAAAAGAAGATGTTGCAATGCACCATTGCACAGGGCGCATAGCGGGTTAATACAGCGCTACAGCACCATAAACGGCCGGACAGGCTGGCGGGCCATGCCGGCCGGGCACCTTTTGTCTTACAAATTGCGCCTGCGCCACCTTGCCATCGCGCCCGCAGGCTGGCTTGATCCGCGCGTCACGTGATGCCCGGAGGAAATGCATGGCGACCGCAGACTATTACGAAATTCTCGATCCGCGTTTCGCGCGGCTATTCAACGGCAACGCCCAGGTGGAAAAGCTGTTTACCGGATGTCAGTGGGCGGAAGGGCCGGCCTGGTTCGCCGCCGGCCGCTATGTCGTCTGGTCCGACATCCCCAACAACCGCATGCTGCGCTATGACGAGACCGACGGCAATGTCAGCGTGTTCCGTCAGCCCTCCGGCAATTCCAACGGCAACACCGTCGACCGCCAGGGCCGACTGGTGACGTGCGAGCATTCCGGCCGCCGCGTCAGCCGTACCGAGCATGACGGCTCGATCACCACCATCGCGGCCGAATGGAAAGGCAAGCGGCTGAACTCGCCCAACGACGCAGTCGTGAAATCCGACGGCTCGATCTGGTTCACCGATCCGAGCTACGGCATCGACACCGACTATGAGGGCGACAAGGCCGAAAGCGAGATCGGCGCTTGCAATGTCTACCGGGTCGATCCCGACTCGGGCGAGGTCGAAGCCGTCATCACCGACATGGTCCGGCCGAACGGGCTTGCCTTTTCACTGGATGAAAGCCAGCTCTATGTCGTCGACACCGGCCGCACCCATGGCGCGCAGAACCCGGCGCATATGCGGGTCTTCAACGTCGGCAAGCACGGCAAGAAGGTGTCGGGCGGCAAGGTGTTCGCCGACTGCACGGCCGGCCTGTTCGACGGCTTCCGGCTCGACGAGGCCGGCCGCATCTGGACCAGTGCCGCCGACGGCATCCATTGCTACGAACCCGACGGCACGCTGATCGGCAAGGTCAAGGTGCCGGAAGTGACCGCCAATTGCGTGTTCGGCGGCAACAAGCTGAACTGCCTCTACATCGCCGGCACCACGTCGCTCTACATGGTGCGGCTGATGGTGAACGGGGCGAAGACGTATTGAGGCTGCTGGAAACGCTTCTCTGGCGGCCCTTGATGGCGTTTCTGCGCATGTCCGCGGCGCCTGTTGCGCGGCGGCCGCCGGAACCGCCGCCAAGCGGTTCGCCGGAGCGGATTTCGAAGCCGCCCAGCGGCGGCGGTATCAGACACAATTCAAGGGGAGGACGTCATGCCATTCGTCAACATCCGCATCGTCAAGGAAGTGATCGCCGCTGATCCCGCTGGCAAGAAGGCCGACATCGCCAAAAAGGTCACGGCGGCCATCATGGACGCCACCGGGCTTAGCAATGACGACGTCTGGGTGGTGTTCGAAGAGGTCAACGCGCGCGACTGGTATGTCGGTGTGACCGATGTCGAGACGTTGCGGAAGGGGTAGCACAGCGGCACGTTGGGGTGCGGCCGCACCCTTTCGTTCGTCATCCTAGGGTCTGCGCCGCGTCGCTTCGCTCCTTGCTCCGCCCTAGGATGACGAGGCAACGTTTGCGCGTATAAAACTCGCGAAAACCTGCACCGCTTCGCGCATGGCCCGCAGGTTCTCGTCCTCTCCCAGGATCGCTTCTATCTCCGGCGGTTTCTTGCCGAGCAAGGCAATCTCCAGAACCGCATTCTCACAAAGCGCGAACGACATGGTGCGCATGATCTCGGCCAGCGCGGCGCGGGCATAGAGCGAGCGCGCGGAGGCGTGGGCCAGCATGGCGGGCTTGCCGACGGCGGCGTCGCGCGAGACCAGCCAGTCGAGCGCGTTTTTCATGCCGCCGGGCACGCCATGGGCATATTCGGGGCAGGAGACGATGATGCCGTCGGCGCTGGTGACGGCCTCGATCAGCCGCATGGCCTCGGCCGGTGTGCGCTCGCCTTCGTCATCCGGGTTGAAGATCGGCAGCAGGCCGAGCCCGTCATAGACAGTTACGCGGCAATCCGAATGCGCGTTCGCGGACAGCGCCGCCAGCAGCGCCGAATTGGTCGAGGCGGCGCGCAGGCTGCCGGAGATGGCGAGGAGTTCGATCACGGGGAAACAGGGCTAGGGAAACCGGCAAAGGACTGCAATGGCGAATCGTACGCGAAATCTACCACAGGGTCTTGCTGTAGGCCTCGTCCAGCGAGCCGTCGAAATCGTCGGCAGTTTCGGTATACGCCATCTGATCGGACAGGATCTTACCCAGCGTCGGCAATGTGGCGCGGTTGTGCCAGCTGTCCGGCTTCCACAATTCGGAGCGCATCAAGGCCTTGGCGCAGTGCATGTAGGCGGCCTTGACGCTCACCACGACGACGCTTTGCGGTTGCCTGCCGTCGACGGCGAGGCGCTCGCGCAAACCGGCACCGACGGTTATGCGGGCATCGCCACTGATGCGCAGCGTCTCGTTCATGCCGGGGATGAGAAAAAGCAGGCCGACCGAAGGATTGAGCAGGATGTTCTCCAGCGTGTCCAGCCGGTTGTTGCCGGGCCGGTCGGGAATGGCGATGGCCTTGTCGTCAAGGACAAGGGCGAAGCCGGGCCTGTCGCCTTTGGCGTCACGTCGGCATTGCCGGCGCCGTCGGAAGAACCGATCAGCACGAAAGGGCTCTTGCCGATGAAGGAGCGGCAGTGGCCTTGAGCGCCTTGAGCTCCTTGAGCTCCTTGAGCTCCTTGCGCATCGATGCGTCGGTCGGCCGCGGCGTCTTGTAGATCGCCCTCATTTCATCGCGCGTGGTAACGAATTCCATGGCCGTCTCCGTTTATTCGGACGCAATTCCGGACGGCTTCACACTTTTCCTGGAATTGCCCTACTTGCCGGCTTCTTCCACCTTCTCGGTCTTATCCTCGATCGAATGGTGCAGGATCAGCGGCATCTGGCTGAAGGTGAACAACAGGGTGATCGGCATGATGCCCCAGACCTTGAAGGTAACCCAGAAGTCGGTGGAAAAATTCCGCCACACCACTTCATTGGCAAGAGCCAGGAACAGGAAGAACAGGCCCCAGCGGAAAGTCAGCTTGCGCCAGCCTTCGGCATCGAGGCGAAAGGCCGAATCGAAGACATAGCCGAGCAGCGATCGGCCGAAATACAGACCGCCGAGCAGCACGCCGCCGAACAGGGTGTTGACGATGGTCGGCTTCATCTTGATGAACACGTCGTCCTGCAGATAGAGCGTCAGCGCGCCGAAGATGAAGACGACGACGCCCGAGACCATCGGCATGATCGGCAAGGTGCGCAGCAGCAGCCAGGAGGCGATCAGCGCGATCGCCGTCGCCGCCATGAAAAGGCCGGTGGCGACGAAGATCGGCCCGCCGAATTCGGCCAGGACAGGAAATTTCTGCACCAGCCAGGCGCCGCGTGCATTGGCGAAGAAGAACACCATCAGCGGCCCGAGTTCCAGCACCAGCTTGAGCAGCGGATTGACGCTTTCTTTCTTCTTTCGCGGGTCGGACGGGTCGCGTTCGAGGATGGGTGGGTTCATGACTTCCTTCTGACGCATGATCTTGTCCAAAAAGCCGTCAGCTCTTCGGGATCATTGCCTGTTACGCTACGCCGGCGATCGCCCTGGCGAATTCGCCGGCCGAGAATGGTTCGAGGTCGTCGACCTGTTCGCCGACGCCGATGAAGTAGACCGGCAGTTTGTGCTTTGCCGCGATCGCGACCAGAATACCGCCGCGCGCCGTGCCGTCCAGCTTGGTCATCACCAGGCCGTTGACGCCGGCGACATTGCGGAAGATCTCGACCTGATTGAGCGCATTCTGGCCGGTGGTGGCGTCGACCGTCTGCAGCACGGTATGCGGCGCTTCCGGATCGAGCTTGCCCAGCACGCGCACGATCTTTTCCAGCTCCGCCATCAGTTCGGTCTTGTTTTGCAGCCGGCCGGCGGTGTCGATGATCAGCACGTCGGAGCCGGCCTCCTTGGCGCGTTCGAAAGCGTCGTAGGCGAGGCCGGCGGCATCCGCGCCTATCTTCGAGGCGATGACCGGCGACTTCGTCCTCTCGCCCCAGATCTTCAGCTGCTCGATGGCTGCAGCGCGAAACGTGTCGCCGGCGGCCAGCATCACCGACAGGCCACCATCGGTCAGTTTGGCGGCGAGCTTGCCGATGGTCGTGGTCTTGCCGGTGCCGTTGACGCCGACCACCAGAATGACATGCGGCTTGTGCGAGAGGTCGAGCTCCAGCGGCATGGCGACATGGGCCAGCACCTTCTCCACCTCGGCCGCCATGATGGTGCGGACATCCGCGTCGGAGACATCCTTGCCATAGCGGCTGGCAGCGAGGGCATCGGTGACGCGCAAGGCTGTTTCCATGCCCAGATCGGCACGGATCAGCACGTCTTCGAGGTCCTGTAGCGTCTCTTCGTCGAGCTTTCGCTTGGTGAAGACGCCGGCAATGTTGCCGGTAAGTTCTTTCGAGGAGCGGGCAAGCCCGTCGCGCATGCGCTGGAACCAGGAGCGCCGCGGCGCCGGTTCGGGCGCCTTTTGCGGCTCGGCTTTCTGCTCGACCTTTTTGGTGACGGTGACTTTGCCGGGAGCTGGTTTTGACTGTGGCGAAGGTTGCGGGGCCGGCGCGGGCGCCAGCTCGGCAACGATGGTCTTGGCTTCGACGGGCGCGGGTACAGCTTCAACCGACGTGCGCTTTACCTCCCCCTTGATGGGGGAGGTCCCAAGCGAAGCTTGGGGGTGGGGGTGATTTGCGCTGGCGTCGGCGCCATCACCCCACCCCGCCGCTTCGCGTCGACCCTCCCCATCGAGGGGAGGGTGGGGCGCCTCGTCCTTCTCCCCGTGGCTATACGGGGAGAAGGTGCCGGCAGGCGGATGAGGGGCGGCGCTGACCTCTGAGGTAGGCTGTGCGGGAGGCGCGGACGGTTGCGGCACTTCGATCGGGGCGGCCGGTTCTGCTGGAGTCTCGGCAGGCGTCGGCACTTCGACGGGAGCGGGCTCCAGCTGCGGTTCCGGACGCGATGGTTCGATCTCCGGCTCGGCCGGCGCCGGCGGCACTTCTTGGGGCTGCGACTCGGGAGCCGGCTCCGGAACGGCTGGCGGCGCAGGAACTTCTTCCGGTGCAGGCGGCTCGGGTATCTCCGGCTCAGGCTGCGGTTCTTCTACCGGCGCGGGCTCCGGCAACGGTTCCGGCTCGGATGGGACGACCGGTTGCGGCGCGGGCGGGATGGTCGGCGCGGGTTCGGGCTTCGGTTCTTCTGGCGCCGACTGCGGCGCAGGCTTTACCTCCCCCTCGATGGGGGAGGTCCCAAGCGAAGCTTGGGGGTGGGGGTGAGTGGCGCCGGCGTCGGCGCTCTCACCCCTCCCCGCCACTTCGTGGCGACCCTCCCCATCGAGGGGAGGGTGGGGCGTCGGCGGCTCGGGCTCCTCGCGCTTCAAGAACTCCGGAACGACCTGCTCGGCCGCCGGCTTCAGCGCCTCAAGCGCATCCCATTTGATCGGCGGCAGGGGAGCGGTTTCGTCGATGCGCTCCTCGACGACTTCCTTCTTGCCGAACGAAAATATGTTCTTGAAAAAACCGGCCATGCTTCAATCGTCTCAGGCGGCGCGGGCAGTGAGCGGGGCTGCTATCAGGCGCGCGCCGTCATGGCCGGTGATGTCTGCCTCGACGATCTCGCCCGGCGCGCCTGTGCCGAGCGCGGCAAGCGTGAACCCTTCGGTGCGGCCGAGGCCGTCGCGCTCGATAAGGATCGTTTGGCGCGTTCCGGGAAGCGACGACAGATGGCGGCGATACGCAGTCTCACCAGCGGCGCGCAGCTGGGCCGCGCGCTGCTTGACCAGTTCGCGGCGGACCTGCGGCATGCGCGCGGCGGGCGTGCCTTCGCGCGGCGAAAACGGGAAGACATGCAGGTGCGTCAGCCCACATTCCTCGACGATCTTTATCGAATTCTGAAACATTTCCTCGGTCTCGGTCGGAAAGCCGGCGATGATGTCGGCGCCGAAGACGATTGCCGGGCGCAATTTGCGCACATCTTCGCAGAAGCGGATCGACTGGTCACGCAAATGCCTGCGCTTCATGCGCTTCAAGATCATGTCGTCGCCCGACTGCAGCGACAGATGCAGATGCGGCATCAGCCTGGGCTCGGTGGCGATGGCGTCCAGCAGATCGTCGTCGGCTTCGATCGAATCGATGGAGGACAGCCGCAGCCGCTTCACATCAGGCACCTGCTTCAGGATGGTCTTCACCAGTTTTCCCAGCTTCGGCGCGCCCGGCAGGTCGGCGCCGAAAGAGGTCATGTCGACGCCGGTCAGCACGATCTCGGCATAGCCGTTGCCGGCGAGACGCTTGACCTGCTCGACAACCGCGCCCATCGGCACCGAGCGCGAATTGCCGCGGCCGTAGGGGATGATGCAGAAGGTGCAGCGGTGGTCGCAGCCATTCTGCACCTGCACGAAAGCGCGCGCCCGGCCCTCGATGGCGTCCACCATATGACCGGCAGTCTCGCGCACCGAGAAAATGTCGTTGACGCGCGCCTTCTCGCTGTCGTTGACGCCGAAATCCGGCAGCGCGCGGTAGGAGTTGGCCTTCAGCTTCTCTTCGTTGCCAAGCACGAGGTCGACCTCGTCCATGGCGGCAAAATTCTGCGGTTCGGTTTGCGCGGCGCAGCCGGTGACGATGATGCGCGCCGCCGGGTTTTCGCGGCGGGCTTTGCGGATCGACTGCCTGGCCTGGCGCACCGCTTCCGAAGTGACGGCGCAGGTGTTGAAGATGATCGCGCCGCCTTTGAGCGCGCCGAGACCTGCGCTTTCGGCCTCGCGGCGCATCACCTCGGATTCATAGGTGTTGAGACGGCAGCCGAAGGTGACGACGTCTATGCCTTGGGAGTTGGGGCCTTTGGTATCGGCAAGTGCAGACATCAGGCCGCGCTTTCGGTGTCGCGGGCCCAGGTGCCGGTCGACGGATCGAAATTGCCGGAAAACTCCCATTCGGCAGCGCCGGTCAGGATGACGTGGTCGTCGTCGCGCCATTCCACATGCAGCGAGCCGCCGCCGGGCGTCATCAGCGTAACGCTGCGGCCGGTGCGCCGGGTGCGGGCAGCGGCGACGACGGAAGCGCAAGCGGCCGAGCCGCAAGCCTTGGTCAGGCCGGCGCCGCGCTCCCAGGTGCGGATGATCATCGTCTCCGGCGACGTTACCTGGGCGATGGTGATGTTGGCGCGTTCGGGGAAGATCGGATGGTTTTCGAGCAGCGGCCCGAAACGCTCGAGCTCGTAGGACCAGACATCGTTGTCGACCCAGAAGATGGCGTGCGGGTTGCCCATCGAGAGAGCCGAAGGCGAATGCAGCACCGGCGCGTCGATGGGGCCGATCTGCAACTCGATCATGCGGGTGTCGCGGAATTCCTCCGCCAGCGGAATGTCCTGCCAGCCGAAGCGCGGCGTGCCCATGTCGACCGAGATGGTGCCGTCGGCATGTTCGACGGCGTTGAGGATGCCGGCGCGGGTCTCGAAGATGAAAGTCTTCTGGCCGGTTTCGGCGGCCAGCGCCTGGACGACACAGCGCATGCCGTTGCCGCAGGCCTGCGCGCCCGAGCCGTCGGAATTCAAGATGTCGATGTAAAAGGCGGTGCCCGGCGTGCGCGAATCGTGGATCGCCATGATCTGGTCGAACCTGGTCGCCGCATCGGCGTTCAGCGCGACAGCCGACGCCGCCGTGACCCTATCGGCACGGCCACGCATGTCGGCGACGATGATTTCGTTGCCGATGCCGTTCATCTTGGCGAAGGAGGCAGTGCCTGCCATGATCTGAGGTAATTCCTGTACGTTTCGCCGCTATATGGCGGAAACGGGCGGGAATTACCAGTGTGGGCTGCGTCTAGGTTACCGCGAAAACGCCGAGTACGATCAGCAGGAAGATGACGAGAACGATGCCGATCAGCAGGCGCGCGCCGGTGGCGGCGGCACCGGCCAGCGCCGGCATGCCGAGCAGGCTGGCGGCGGCAGCAACGATCAGAAGAATGATGATCCATTTGATCATGGACAATGCCTCGCAAATTGACTGGCCTGCAGCCGGCTTAAGAACGCATCTGCGGCGCTCTGGTTCCGTTGCCGCGAGGCTCTTTCCGACTGGGCGCGCTATTCGGCAATCTCGAAGTCGGTCGTGAAAGGCGCCGTCTTTGGCGAGTTCTCGTCGTGCATGAGGAAATCCGCGCGGTATTTGCCGGGGGGAACGCCATCCAGGGAGACGTTTAATTTGAAGAACATCTCTCGGTTATGCGAGCGGGAGGCGAGCTGGACCCGACCAAGCTTTTCGACGCTGCCCAGCTTCTCGCCCGACTGGGAAAGCACGGTAAGGTCAACGTAAAGCGCGATCTGGTTGTTGCCGAGCCCATCCGAGCCGTAGCCGTAACCGACCGGTTCCATATAAAGCACGATCTCTTCGCCCGGCTTGTAGACATGGTTCGGGCGCTCGGCGTAGGCGCCGAAGCCGCTGGCCGAGGTAATATGCTTCACATTTTGCACGCCAAGCGGCATCGCTTGCCACAGAGCGTCCTCGGCGCTGCGGAATTTGTCCAGCGCGCCGGCGCCATCACCCGCCTGCAGTGCCTTTTCGGCTTCAGCGGCGCGATCGGTGATTTCACCCGCGAAAGCGGCCGGCGTCGAAATTACCAGCGCGATCAAAACTGCCAAGATTGATTTCATCTGTTCCCCCTGTTGCGATAGACCATCGGCTAAAACGGCAGTGCCGTAAACGGCCAAATGCAGACTTCAGCCGCGCTCGATCTCGGGAACGTCCCAAAGCTCGCCCGGATGCAAGGCGCGAAACCGCTCACCCAGGCCTTGCGCCTTAAGCGCTTCAGTCAGTATTGCGCCGGCATTTGCGCTCGACCGCCGATGCGCCGACCTGCCGCGGGCTCCGGTGCCGCTTTCGCAACCAATGTACCGGTTGGAACCGCGCTAGAGCGAAGACATGCCTTTTGTGCGCCAGCCATTTTGCGACAAATTTACAACAATTCGTGGTGCAAACCCTATTTTAACCATATCGGGTTGAAATTTCGCCACCTTCTCCATCTTGGTGAGGGGTGAGATTGTGCGGACGGCTTCCCCCCAGCCGGATCCGACGGAGGTTGGAATGATTTTTTCGAGAAGCGGGCTGATGGCCGTATCGCTGGCAGCGCTCGTTGCGAGCGGCTGTTCGACCTCGCGTTTTTCATCGATGGATGACCAGCAGCCCGCCCCGCTGCAGCCGGCGCCCGCCGGCACGGTGAGCGGAAGCCAGCTGCCTCCCCCGGCAGCGCCGGGCACCACCGACCCGTCGCAATTCCCGACCGCGCCGGCAGGCGCGCAGGTCGCCTCGCTGCCGCCGGACGGATCGGCGCCGGCCGGAGCCTCCGACCTTACCGCTGCCAGCGTTGCCGGCGTCTGGAACGCCAGCGTGTCCGGACAGAGCTGCAAGGTGGCGACGCCGCAGACCAAATTCGGCGCCGGGTTCCGCGCCGGGCCGCTGCATTGCCCGCCGCCCATCGACGGCATCAAATCGTGGAACGTCGCCGGCAAGCAGCTGACGCTCTATGACGAGAATGGCGGCACGCTGGCGCGGCTCTATTCCTCGGGCGGTTCGAAATTCGACGGCCAGACTACCAACGGCTTGCCGATATCGCTTACAAGATAGGCTGCCTATCCCTAGACAGCGACGTGACCGATGCATCTGCGTGACGGCCTCCAGACCCATGCGACCGTCAGGCAGCGCTACGACCATCTGGTCGCAACCGGCGCCATCGAGCGCGATCCTGCGCAGGAGCGCATCGCCGCCGCGCTCGACCGGCTGACCGACGAGATCTCGGTCAAGCGGCTGGCGCACAAGTCGAGCGCGCTCGGCTGGCTGTTTGCCCGCAAGCGCGAGACGCGCGAGGCCGTCAAGGGCCTCTACATCCATGGCGGCGTCGGTCGCGGCAAGACCATGCTGATGGATATGTTCTTCGAGCTGTTGCCGGTCAGGCGCAAGCGCCGCGTTCATTTCAACGACTTCATGGCCGATGTGCAGGACCGCATCCAGAAGCACCGGCAGGCGCGCAAGAACGGCGACGTCAAGGAGGACGACCCGATCCCGCCGGTCGCGCTTCAGCTTGCCGAACAGGCCTGGGTGCTGTGCTTCGATGAGTTTTCGGTCACCGACATTGCCGATGCGATGGTCCTGTCGCGGCTGTTTTCGGCGCTGTTCGCCAATGGCGTGGTTCTGGTCGCCACCTCGAATGTCGCGCCGCAGGACCTTTATCGCGACGGGCTGAACCGCCAGCTTTTCCTGCCCTTCATCAGCATTCTCGAGCGCCACGCCCATGTGCTGACGCTCGATGCCGACAAGGACTACCGGCTGGAAAAGCTCGCCCGCACGCCTGTCTATGTCACGCCGGCGGATGCGGAAGCCGATCGTATGCTCGACGAAGCCTGGCAGGCGATGACGCATGGGGCGGCAACGGCCGAGACCGCGCTGACGCTCAAGGGGCGGCAGGTGAGAATACCGGCTGCTGCCGGCAATGCGGCGCGGTTTTCCTTCGCCGACCTCTGCGAAAAGCCGCTCGGCGCGCGCGATTTTCTGGCCATTGCCGGCCGCTTCTCGACCGTCTTCATCGATCACGTGCCGGTGCTGGGCGAAGGCAAGCGCAACGAGGCCAAGCGCTTCATCCTCCTGATAGACACGCTCTACGATCATCACACGCGGTTGGTGGTAAGCGCCGATGCCTCGCCCCCTGAGCTCTATACGGCCAGGCGCGGCAACGAGGTGTTCGAATTCGAGCGCACGGCCTCGCGGCTGATCGAGATGCAAAGCCGCGACTGGCTGGAGGACTGGGCGGAACGGCAAAAGGCGAAGGCGGAAGTGCAGGTCTGAGGGTTCGAAGAGGTCATTATGTAGTGATCCTTCGCGCCCCCCTCTGTCCTGCCGGACATCTCCCCCACACGGGGGGAGATTGGCGGTTTCGGCGCTCCGCTCATTCCTGCGGCCATTGGAGATTGGCGAAAGGTCGCGTGACGTCCGATCTCCCCCCTCGTGGGGGAGATGCCTGGCAAGGCAGAGGGGGGCGCTGTCCCGCCGACGCCTAAAGCTCATACGCATACATTACAAACGCCTCCGCCTGCCCATGCTCCTCCCTGCGTTTTTCATAAAGCCCGCGCGATGGAACATTGTCCGGCTCGGTGCCGACCCAGGCTTCGCCGCAACCTTTGCTCGCGGCCGAGCGCGAACATCGCGTCGAGCATCTTTCGCGCGATGCCATGGCGCTGGTAGGCGGGTGAGACGCCGACCTCGTCGACGTAGAGTTCGCTGACCTTGTCCAGGTGGCGGTGGATGACGGCAGCACACTGGCCGACGACGACGCCATCGGCCAGTGCCACAATCATCATATGACCTGAGGAGGCGAGGTAGGCGGACAGTCTGTCGGCCCGTACCAGTTCGTCGAACACGTCTTCGGCGATGCGCTTCACAAGGGCGTCATGGCCTGGATATAGTCTTCTGATTTCCACGCTCATTGTGTAAAATCTCCCAAGCTGGCATACAAACTTTGACGTTTACGTAAATCCCGATCTTTCTAACCGATTGAAATCATTCACTCGAAAATAATCGATTGAATATATTTTCCACCGGGGCTACTGGATGCGGCGAAATCTCGCTGAGATCATAGCATTCCGGCCTCTTCCTCGACGCCGTCAACAGATCGCCAGGGATTTGGGCGTCGTCACAGACAAAGGGAAAATTTCCTCACATGGCACGCAACAAGATAGCGCTCATCGGCTCCGGCATGATCGGCGGCACGCTCGCTCACATGATCGGCCTCAAGGACCTCGGCGACGTGGTGCTGTTCGATATTGCCGAGGGCATCCCGCAAGGCAAGGGGCTCGATATCGCGCAGTCGTCGCCGGTCGACGGTTTTGACTCCCGGCTGACCGGCGTCAATGATTATGCCGGGATCGAGGGCGCCGATGTCTGCATTGTCACTGCCGGCGTGCCGCGCAAGCCGGGTATGAGCCGCGACGATCTGCTGGGCATCAACCTCAAGGTCATGGAACAGGTCGGCGCCGGGCTGAAGAAATATGCGCCGAAGGCTTTCGTCATCTGCATCACCAACCCACTCGACGCCATGGTCTGGGCGCTGCAGAAGTTTTCCGGCCTGCCCAAGACCCATGTCGTCGGCATGGCCGGCGTGCTCGACAGCGCGCGCTTCCGCTATTTCCTGGCCGAGGAGTTCAAGGTCTCGGTCGAGGACGTCACCGCCTTCGTGCTCGGCGGCCACGGTGATTCCATGGTGCCGATGATCCGCTACTCCACGGTTTCGGGCATTCCGTTGCCGGACCTCATCAAGATGGGCTGGACCTCGAAGGAAAAGCTCGACCAGATCGTCCAGCGCACCCGCGACGGCGGCGCCGAGATCGTCGGCCTCTTGAAGACCGGCTCGGCCTTCTACGCGCCGGCTGCCTCGGCAATCGCGATGGCCGAATCCTATCTCAAGGACAAGAAGCGCGTGCTGCCTTGTGCGGCGCATCTCTCGGGCCAGTATGGCGTCAAGGGCACCTATGTCGGCGTGCCCGTTGTCATCGGCTCCGGCGGCGTCGAGCGCATCATCGAGATCGACCTCAACAAGGCCGAGCAGAAGATGTTCGACGCTTCGGTGGCGACGGTGCAGGGCCTGACCGAGGCCTGCGTCAAGATCGCCCCGCATCTCGCCTCTAAATAATCCTCCGGAGACCATCCAGATGAACATCCATGAATATCAAGGCAAGGCGCTGCTGAAAAGCTTTGGCGCGCCGGTGGCCGAAGGCGTGCCGGTGTTCAAGGCAAGCGAAGCGGAAGCCGCGGCACAAGCGCTTCCCGGTCCGCTCTATGTGGTGAAGAGCCAAATCCATGCCGGCGGCCGCGGCAAGGGGAAGTTCAAGGAACTGTCGCCCGACGCAAAGGGCGGCGTGCGGCTGGCTAAGTCGGTTGCCGAAGTCGTTGCCAACGCCAATGAGATGCTCGGCCACACGCTGGTGACCAAGCAGACCGGCCCCGCCGGCAAGCAGGTCAACCGCCTCTATATCGAGGACGGCGCCGACATCGATCGCGAGCTTTATCTGTCGATCCTGGTCGACCGCTCGGTCGGCCGCATCGCTTTCGTCGTCTCGACCGAGGGCGGCATGGACATTGAAGGCGTCGCCCACGACACACCGGAAAAGATCATCACCCGCGCCATCGATCCGCTGGCCGGCGTGACGACCATCGACGTCGACATATTGGTGGAAGCGCTGGGCCTCACCGGCGATGCCGCCAAGGATGCCGGCACGCTGTTCCCGATCCTCTACAAGGCCTTTGTCGAGAAGGACATGAGCCTGCTCGAGGTCAACCCGCTGATCGTGATGAAAAACGGCCGCCTGCGCGTGCTGGACGCCAAGGTGTCGTTCGACAACAACGCGCTGTTTCGCCACCCCGAACTGATGGAATTGCGCGACACCACGGAAGAGGACGAGAAGGAGATCGAGGCGTCGAAATACGACCTCGCCTATGTCGCGCTCGACGGCAATATCGGCTGCATGGTCAATGGCGCCGGCCTCGCGATGGCGACGATGGACATCATCAAGCTCTACGGCGCCGAGCCCGCCAACTTCCTCGATGTCGGCGGCGGTGCGTCCAAGGAAAAAGTGACGGCGGCGTTCAAGATCATCACTCGGGATCCGGCGGTCAAAGGCATCTTGATCAACATCTTCGGCGGCATCATGAAGTGCGACATCATTGCCGAGGGCGTGATTGCCGCGGTCAAGGAAGTCGGCCTGGAAGTGCCGCTGGTGGTGCGCCTCGAAGGCACCAATGCCGAGCTCGGCAAGAAGATCATCAACGACAGCGGCCTCAACGTGGTGTCGGCGGACGATCTCGACGACGCAGCCAAGAAGATCGTGGCCGCGGTGAAGGGCTGAAGGCGAATGCCTCCGCGCAAGATAAACCTGGTCGAGGCGGCGGATCGAACGATCACCAAGGTCTTCGATCCGCATATTGCCGGCGACGTCAATGACAGCCAGGCGAAGGTCGCCAAGTTCGGCGGGACCTTCGACTGGCACGCGCATGAGCATGAGGACGAAGCCTTCCTCGTCCTGCGGGGCAGGATCGCCATCGATTTCCGTGACGGTCCGGTCGAACTCGGCGAGGGTGATTTCATCGTCGTGCCGAAGGGCGTCGAGCACCGGCCGCGCTCGCTGACCGCCGAGCCGGTGGTGCTGATGTTCGAGCCGGCAACGACGCTCAACACCGGCAACGCCAAGAGCGACCTCACCGTCTCCGACCTGAAGCGGCTCTGACCATGAACGCGTTCTCCTCGCTCTCGGCCGATCACCAGCGCCTGCAGGCACTCGTCGGCGCGTGGCGCGGCGAGGAAGAGGTGGCGGAAACGCAGTGGGCCGATGGCGGACCGGCGACTTCCGACGTGCTGACAGAGCCACAGTTCGGCGGCCTGTTCGTGGTCCAGCGCTATCGCCAGCGCCGCGACGGCACGGTCTCGTTTGGCTCGCACAGCGTGTTCGGCTTCGACCAGCCAAACAGGCTCTTCACCATGCACCAGTTCGACTCCATGGGTTTTGTGCCGGCCACGCCGGCCACAGGAACGTGGAACGGCGATGAGCTGGTCCTGGAGCGGTCGTCGCCGCGTGGCTCAGCGCGCGTGACCTATATTTTCGACAATGCCGATGCCTACCGGATGCGACTGCATTTCAAACCTGCCGGCAGCGACAGCTGGCAAGACATGGTGAGCGGCGTCTACCGGCGCGTTTCGCCTTCCTCGATCAACGGTTTTTAGAAAAGGGCTCCGATGTCCATTCTCATCGACAAGAACACCAAGGTGCTGGTTCAGGGCCTGACCGGCAAGACCGGCACGTTCCACACCGAGCAGGCCTTGGCCTATCACGGCACCAGGATGGTCGGCGGCATCCATCCCAAGAAGGGTGGCGAGACCTGGACCGGCGCCAAGGGCGAAAACCTGCCGATCTTCGGTTCCGTTGCCGAGGGCAAGGAAAAGACCGGCGCCAATGCCTCGGTGGTCTATGTGCCGCCGGCGGGCGCCGCCGAAGCCATCCTCGAAGGCATCGAAGCCGAGATCCCGCTGATCGTCTGCATCACCGAAGGCATTCCGGTGATGGACATGGTTAGGGTCAAGGCGCGGCTCGACCGCTCGACCTCGCGGCTGATCGGCCCGAACTGCCCCGGCGTGCTCACCCCCGACGAATGCAAGATCGGTATCATGCCCGGCAACATCTTCCGCAAGGGCTCGGTCGGCGTTGTTTCGCGCTCGGGAACGCTTACCTATGAGGCAGTGTTCCAGACCACCAATGTCGGCCTCGGCCAGACCACCGCCGTCGGTATCGGCGGCGACCCCGTCAAAGGCACCGAGTTCATCGACATGCTCGAAATGTTCCTCGCCGACGACGAGACCAAGTCGATCATCATGATCGGCGAGATCGGCGGTTCGGCCGAAGAAGACGCCGCGCAGTTCCTCAAGGACGAGGCCAAGCGCGGCCGCAGGAAACCGATGGCCGGCTTCATCGCCGGGCGCACCGCGCCGGCCGGTCGCACCATGGGCCATGCGGGCGCGGTCATATCCGGCGGCAAGGGCGGCGCGGAAGACAAGATCGCGGCGATGGAATCGGCCGGCATTAAAGTATCGCCATCGCCGGCGCGTCTGGGCACGACGCTGGTCGAGGCGATCAAGGCCAAGTGAGTAGCGAGTAGTGAATAGCGAATAGGGAAAAGAGAGTAACGGCGCGACCCGGGAAAAATCCCTACTCGCTATTCGCTACTCACTATTCGCTTTTGAAAAGGAGACGGAGCCAGGCTCCGCGGACAAAAATGGCAAGACAAGATCAGGCCAACGACCAATTTTCGCTCACCTCTTTCCTGTATGGCGGCAATGCCGACTATATCGACGCGCTGTACGCCTCCTATGAGGATGATCCAGAGTCGGTAAACCCCGAATGGCAGGACTTCTTCGCCGGGCTGAAGGACGACGCCGGCGATGTGCGCAAGAACGCCAAGGGCGCTTCCTGGGCAAAGCCGTCCTGGCCGCTGCAAGCCAATGGCGAACTGGTGTCGGCGCTGGACGGCAATTGGGGCATCGTCGAGAAGCATCTGGAAAAGAAGGTCAAGGACAAGGCGGTCACCAATGGCATCGTGCTGTCGGATGCCGACGTGCATCAGGCGACGCGCGATTCGGTGCGCGCCATCATGATGATCCGCGCCTTCCGCATGCGCGGCCATCTGCACGCCAATCTCGACCCGCTCGGCATCGCCAAGCCGCTTGAGGACTATAACGAGCTGTCCCCGGAAAATTACGGTTTCACCGCAGCCGACTACGACCGGCCGATCTTCCTCGACAATGTGCTCGGCCTCGAATTCGGCACCATCCGGCAGATGCTGGAGATCCTGACCCGCACCTATTGCTCGACGCTCGGTGTCGAGTTCATGCACATTTCCGACCCCGAGGAAAAGGCCTGGATCCAGGCGCGCATCGAGGGTGCCGACAAGGAGATTTCCTTCACCGCTACGGGAAAAAAAGCGATCCTGCAGAAGCTGGTCGAGGCCGAAGGCTTCGAGCAGTTCATCGATGTCAAGTACAAGGGTACCAAGCGCTTCGGCCTCGATGGCAGCGAAGGGCTGATCCCGGCGCTGGAGCAGATCATCAAGCGCGGCGGCCAGCTCGGCATGAAGGAGATCGTGCTCGGCATGGCGCATCGCGGCCGGCTGAACGTGCTGTCCCAGGTGATGGCCAAACCGCATCGCGCCATCTTCCACGAATTCAAGGGCGGCTCGGCCGCTCCCGACGAGGTCGAGGGCTCGGGCGACGTCAAGTACCATCTCGGCGCCTCGTCGGACCGCGAATTCGACGGCAACAAGGTTCATCTGTCGCTGACCGCCAATCCCTCGCATCTGGAAATCGTCGATCCGGTTGTGATGGGCAAGGCGCGCGCCAAGCAGGACTATCTGTTCGGCCGCAGCCGCGAGGAGATCGTGCCGCTGGAAGAGCGCGCCAAGGTGCTGCCGCTGCTTCTGCATGGCGATGCCGCCTTTGCCGGCCAGGGTGTGATTGCCGAAATCCTCGGCCTATCGGGCCTGCGCGGCCACCGCGTCGCCGGCACGCTGCATTTCATCATCAACAACCAGATCGGCTTCACCACCAATCCGCGCTTCTCGCGCTCGTCGCCCTATCCGTCCGACGTCGCCAAGATGATCGAGGCCCCGATCTTCCACGTCAATGGCGACGACCCGGAAGCGGTGGTGCACGCCACCAAGGTGGCGATCGAATTCCGCATGAAGTTCCACAAGCCGGTGGTGGTGGACATGTTCTGCTATCGCCGCTTCGGCCACAATGAGGGCGACGAGCCGGCTTTCACCCAGCCGATCATGTACGCCAACATCCGCAACCACAAGACGACGGTGCAGATCTATGGCGAGCGGCTGATCGCCGAGGGCCATATCAGCCAGGCCGAACTCGACAAGATGAAGGCCGACTGGCGCGCCCATCTGGAATCCGAATGGGAAGTCGGCCAGCACTACAAGCCCAACAAGGCCGACTGGCTGGACGGCGCCTGGTCTGGTCTGCGCACCGCCGACAACCAGGACGAACAGCGCCGCGGGAAAACCGCGGTGCCGGTCAAGGTGCTGAAGGACATCGGCAAGAAACTGACCGAGGTGCCGAAGGGTTTCGAGGCGCACAAGACCATCATCCGCTTCCTCGAAAACCGCCGCCAGGCGATCGACTCCGGCGAAGGCATCGACTGGTCGACGGCCGAGGCGCTGGCCTTCGGCGCCATCTTGCTCGACGGCAATCCGATCCGGCTCTCCGGCCAGGATTCCGAACGCGGCACCTTCTCGCAGCGCCATTCCGTGCTCTACGACCAGAAGGACGAGACCCGCTACATCCCGCTCAACAATCTGTCGGCGGCACAGGCCGGCTACGAAGTCATCAACTCGATGCTGTCGGAAGAGGCGGTGCTTGGCTTCGAATATGGCTACAGCCTGGCCGAGCCTAAGGCGCTGACGCTCTGGGAAGCGCAGTTCGGCGATTTCGCCAACGGCGCCCAGGTGGTGTTCGACCAGTTCATCTCGTCGGGCGAGCGCAAGTGGCTCAGAATGTCAGGCCTGGTATGCCTGCTGCCGCATGGCTATGAAGGCCAGGGTCCGGAGCATTCTTCGGCCCGGCTCGAGCGCTTTCTGCAGCTTTGCGCCGAAGACAATATGCAAGTCGCCAACTGCACCACGCCGGCCAACTACTTCCACATATTGCGCCGGCAGCTGAAGCGGGACTTCCGCAAGCCGCTGATCCTGATGACGCCGAAGTCGCTGCTGCGCCACAAGCGGGCAGTGTCGACGCTGCCGGAAATTTCGGGCGAAAGCTCGTTCCATCGGCTGTTGTGGGACGATGCCCAGCTGTTGCAGAACCAGGCGATCAAGCTCACCAAGGATTCCAAGATCCGCCGCGTCGTGCTGTGCTCGGGCAAGGTCTATTACGACCTGTACGAGGAACGCGAGAAGCGCGGCATCAACGACATCTATCTCTTGCGCGTCGAACAGCTCTACCCGTTCCCGGCCAAGGCGCTGATCACCGAGCTGTCGCGCTTCCGCAATGCGGAGATGGTGTGGTGCCAGGAGGAACCCAAGAATATGGGCGCCTGGTCGTTCATCGATCCGTATCTGGAATGGGTGCTGGCTCATATCGACGCCAAGCATCAGCGGGTGCGCTATACCGGACGTCCGGCGGCGGCATCGCCGGCGACCGGTCTGATGTCGAAGCATTTGGCACAGCTCGCTGCCCTGCTCGAAGACGCGCTCGGCGAATAGAACAAAACCCGGCGAATAGAACAGACAGAGAAGAAACGGACAGCACAATGGCTACCGAAATCCGCGTTCCCACTCTCGGCGAATCCGTCACCGAGGCGACCATCGGCAAGTGGTTCAAGAAGGTCGGCGATGCCATTGCCGTCGACGAGCCGCTGGTCGAGCTCGAAACCGACAAGGTGACGGTGGAGGTGCCTGCCGCCGCCGCCGGCACGCTGGGCGAGATCACCGCCAAGGAAGGCGAGACCGTCGGCGTCGGCGCGTTGCTGGGTTCGATCTCGGCAGGCGTCGCCACGGCCGCCCCGGCGTCCAAGCAGGAGACCAAGCCGCAAGCTGTGTCGCAGGCGTCGAGCCCCGACGCGGCACATACGACCAAGCAGGCCGCGGCCGAGACCGCCAAGATAGCCGGCGATGCCGGGCCGGTCGAGCCGCGCACAATGCCGCCGGCGCCAGCTGCCGCAAAGCTGATCGCCGAGAACAATCTGTCGGTCGACCAGGTTTCTGGCTCGGGCAAGCGCGGCCAGGTGCTGAAGGGCGACGTGCTCGACGCGATTTCCAAGGGCGCGCCGTCGCAGCCGGCCGAAATTCCGAAGGCCGCACCGGCTCCGGTCGCCGTGCGTGCGCCGTCCTCGGGCGACGATGCGTCGCGCGAGGAGCGCGTGCGCATGACCAAGCTGCGCCAGACCATTGCGCGCCGGCTCAAGGAAGCGCAGTTGACCGCCGCCATGCTGACCACCTTCAACGAGGTCGACATGTCGGCGGTGATGGCGCTCAGGACCAAGTACAAGGACATCTTCGAGAAGAAGCACGGCGTGAAGCTCGGCTTCATGGGCTTCTTCACCAAAGCGGTTACGCACGCATTGAAGGAAATCCCCTCGGTCAATGCCGAGATCGACGGCACCGACATCATCTTCAAGAACTATGCCCATATCGGCGTTGCCGTCGGCACCGAAAAGGGTCTCGTCGTGCCAGTGGTGCGCAATGCCGACCAAATGTCGATTGCCGAGATCGAAAAGGATATCGGCCGGCTGGGCATTGCCGCGCGGGACGGCAAGCTGTCGGTCGCCGACATGCAGGGTGGTACGTTCACCATCTCCAATGGCGGCGTTTACGGCTCACTGATGTCGACGCCGATCCTCAATGCGCCGCAGTCCGGCATTTTGGGCATGCACAAGATCCAGGACCGGCCGGTCGTGGTCGGCGGCCAGATCGTGATCCGGCCGATGATGTACTTGGCGCTGAGCTACGATCACCGTATCGTCGACGGCAAGGAAGCCGTGACCTTCCTGGTCCGCGTCAAGGATAGCCTGGAGGATCCCGAACGGCTGGTGCTTGATTTGTGATCGGAGCTGATCCGTCATGAGCGGCTGGCTGGCGCGGTTTGGGTTCAAGCTGGGTCGAGTAGCGGGTAGCGTATTGAGGCGTTCCCGGCCGGCGGCTTCCGCCGCCATCTCTCCGCCGGCGACCTCGACTGAATGGGATTCGGCGCCGGCGAGCAGCAATCTCGGTGTCTTCGCTCTCAGCGAAGCCGAAATGGCGGAGCGGAAGATCATCGTCACCGCGATCGGTGAGCTTGAGCTACCGACCGGCGAAATCATCGCTTGCGATCCACTGATTACCGGGCTGGAACGGCCTGTGTTTAGCCGTAAGGTCAGGCCGGGATGCTATCCAGTCACGTTGCTTGAGGCGCAAGGCCGTGTTGCTGCAGCGGTATTGCGGTTTGGCACTGGCTTGCCGGTGCGGTGGGAGTTGGCTGCCTTCGTCCGCGACGTCGGCACATCGTCCTGGAAGTCTGGATTTATTGTCGATGATAATGTTGCTTCGTTCATGGACAAGTCGGTTCTGACGCTGATGTCCGAGCAGGAGGAACTCGACAGCTATCTTGCTGACGTTGCATGCTCGTTCGACAAGTTCCGCATGGATAATCCGGTTGATGGAAATCCGCTTAATATAGCCATGTTCGACACTGGCTTCGGTGATGGGAACTATTATTCCTTCTGGGGACTGGATGCGGCCGGCGAGCCGCTGGTCTTGATGACCGATTTCGAGGTGCTCGAAAACGCCGACGGCCGCGAGAGCAGCCCGAGCAATTCATGACAAACATCGCTTCGCCAATGATCGGATTTATGGCCGGGCTGGCTGTTCTCGCAGCGGGTTACGAGGCGCATGCCGCCTGCCCGCTGGCGCTTGCTGTCTATGGCGATGCCGAAAGCGAGGCCGGCATTGATTTCCGGCCGACGACGGATGCGGTCACCGTCACCAACTCGTTCAAGATGGTGCTCGACAAGGGCATCGTTCTCGACGGCATTGTCATGTGGACATCCGGTGTTTCGCGACCGCAAGGCTCGCTGATGTACAAATGCCCGACCGGCGACGTCACCGGTGACGAGCTTGCCGCCTGCACGGTCTGGCATGGCGTCATCTACAGCGCCGACGACAAGGGCAACATCGCGCTCCTGGCGGCGGAAGGCACGGACGCGCCGCAGAGCCTGATCTTCCCCGATCTCGGGCCGTCGCTGCAGATGTCGACGGCCTTCGGCCCGAACGGTTTCTCAAAACTGCCATGGGACGTGTTTCTGCTGAAAGGTTGCCAGGAATGAGTGCATCGCAAAAAGTGCTTCTGGTCACCGGCGGCAGCCGCGGCATTGGTGCCGCCACTTGCCGGCTTGCGGCGAAGGCCGGCTACCGCGTCGCGGTCAACTATGCTTCGAACGAGGCTGCCGCTGATGCGCTGGTTGCCGAAATCGAGGCAGCGGGCGGTGAAGCCTTTGCGGTCAAGGGTGACGTCGGCAACGAAGCCGACATCGTGGCAATGTTCGAAGCGGTCGACCGCCGCTTCGGTCGGCTCGACGCCCTGGTCAACAATGCCGGAATCGTCGACGTCAAGGCGCGCGTCGACGAGATGAGCCTGGCGCGGCTGGAGCGCATGATGCGCATCAATGTCATCGGCTCGTTCCTGTGCGCGCGCGAAGCGGTCAAACGCATGTCGAGCAAGCATGGCGGCCAGGGCGGCGCCATCGTCAACATCTCGTCGGCGGCGTCGCTACACGGCTCGGCCGGCGAATATGTCGACTATGCCGCGTCCAAGGCGGCGATCGACACGTTCACGCTCGGCCTGGCGCGCGAAGTCGCGACCGAAGGCGTGCGGGTCAATGCGATACGGCCGGGCATTATCGGCACCGAGATCCACGCTTCGGGCGGCCAGCCGGACCGGGTCGAGCGGTTCCGCGACATGCTGCCAATGAAACGAGCCGGCACGGCCGATGAAGTCGCGTATGCCGTTCTCTATCTTTTGTCGGATGAAGCGTCCTACACGACGGGCGCAATCCTGAATGTAAGCGGCGGCCGCTGAGCCCCAAGCTAAGGGAAACGAACATGGCTTATGATGTCGTTATCATCGGGTCGGGACCGGGCGGCTATGTCTGCGCCATCAAGGCGGCACAGCTCGGGCTCAAGGTCGCGGTGGTCGAGAAGAACGCCACTTTCGGCGGCACCTGCCTGAACATCGGCTGCATCCCATCCAAGGCGCTGCTTTATGCCTCGGAAATGTTTGCCGAGGCCGGCCATTCCTTCGATGCGCTGGGCGTCGAGATACCGGCGCCGAAACTCAATCTGAAGAAGATGATGGCGCACAAGGACGCGACCGTTTCGGCCAACGTCAATGGCGTCGCCTTCCTGTTCAAGAAAAACAAGATCGATAGTTTCCGTGGCACCGGGAAGGTGGTTGCGGCCGGCAAGGTGTCGGTGACGGCTGAGGACGGCAAGGTCGAGGAGATCGAGACGAAAAATATCGTTATTGCCACGGGCTCCGATGTCGCCGGCATTCCCGGCGTCAAGGTCGACATCGACGAGAAGGTGATCGTATCGTCGACCGGCGCGCTGTCGCTGGAGAAAGTGCCGGGACATCTGGTGGTGGTCGGCGGTGGGGTCATCGGTCTGGAGCTCGGCTCGGTTTGGGCACGGCTCGGCGCCAAGGTCACAGTGGTCGAATTCCTCGACACCATCCTGGGCGGCATGGACGGCGAGGTCTCCAAGCAGTTCCAGCGCCTGCTTTCCAAGCAGGGTTTCGAGTTCAAGCTCGGCGCCAAGGTGACAGGGGTGACCAAGGCCAAAAAGGGCGCCGCCGTTACCTTCGAGCCGGTCAAGGGTGGTGCGGCCGAGACCATCGAGGCCGACGCGGTGCTGATCTCGACCGGACGCCGGGCCTATTCCGACAGCCTCGGGTTGAAAGAAGCCGGCGTCGAGGTCGACGAGCGCGGCCGGGTCAAGACCGACGGGCATCTCAGGACCAACGTGGCCGGCATCTACGCCATTGGCGACGTCATCGCCGGGCCGATGCTGGCGCACAAGGCCGAGGATGAAGGCGTGGCGGTGGCCGAGACCATTGCCGGCCAGGCCGGCCACGTGAATTACGACGTCATTCCGAGCGTCGTCTACACCAGCCCGGAAATCGCTTCGGTCGGCAAGACAGAGGAAGAGCTGAGGAAGGGCGGCATCGACTACAAGATGGGCAAATTCCCGTTCACCGCCAACGGCCGCGCGCGCGCCATGCTGCACACAGACGGCTTCGTGAAGATCCTCGCCGACAAAGCCAGCGACCGCGTGCTCGGCGTCCACATTGTCGGCTTCGGCGCAGGCGAGATGATCCATGAGGCGGCGGTGCTGATGGAGTTCGGCGGCTCTTCCGAAGACCTCGCCCGCACCTGCCACGCGCATCCGACGATGTCGGAAGCGGTCAAGGAAGCGGCGCTGGCGACGTTCTTCAAGCCGATCCATATTTAAGGAAACGCTGGAGGGACAGCACCCCCCCCTCTGGCCTGCCGGCAATCTCCCCCTCAAGCAAGGGGGGAGATTGGACTTCACCGCCGCGTCGCGAGCTTTCAAGTTTCTCACGTTTCTAACCTGGCGCTGTTCGTGAACTGCCGATCTCCCCTCTCGAGGGGGAGATGTCCGGCAGGACATAGGGGGCGGTGAAGAATCGCGACGCTCGCCGATAGGTGCCCCAAACAAAACGGCCCGCTTTTCAGCAGGCCGTTCTTGGCTGGAACAAGATGCCAGATCAGTTGGCCAGATTACGGGCTCGGCGCCGGAGCAGGCGCGGGTGCCGGAGCTGGCGCAGGAGCCGGTGCGGGCGCAGGGGCTGGTGCGGGAGCCGGTTCGGCGGGCTTCATCGGCTCAGCCGGTGCAGGTGCGGGCGCCGGTGTGCTGGCTGCCGGCGGCTCTGCGGGCGCAGGATGTTCGCCGCTTCTGCCGAAAACATAGTACGCGACAATCGCAAGGATGACGACGACCAGCGCAATCAGCCAGCCGCTGCCACCACCCGACCTGGGCGCTGGATCGTTAGGGTTCGCCATAAAAGTGTCCTCCGTGGATGAAAAGCATCAATCAACACCCCTCAACGCGCAACCGTTGAACGGGTTCATACTAGGCCTTCAAATTGACGAACGCAGGAAAATTCTGATTCGCAACCGCTTGTTGGCCTGTATTTCCCCCGCAAAATCAATCACGAACGAGGTAGAACGAGCTTAGCTGGCCTTTTCCGCCAAAAATAGGGCCAACCGCCTCCGCTTTGCGAATCAGTTGCGCACCGCACAGAGCCGGGCTTACGTGATTCGGTATTCAAGACGGGCGCTGCTCAGTCGACGGCGGTGACGGTATAGCCGGCTTTGCGAAAATCCTCGACCAGGCCTTCGGGGCCGGGAAGATGCATGGCGCCGACGGCCATGAAGGCATTGCCCTTGGCCAGGATCGGTGCGGCATGGTCGGCCATGACCTTGTTGCGGCCGGTGATCATCGTCCGGTCGAATTCGGCGTAACCTGCGTCGTCTTCGTCGGGCGAGATCGAACGCAACAGCGGCCAGAAGGTGCCGGTGTCGCCGCGCTGGTAAAGCACGATCATGGTTTCGTTGATGTCGTTTATCTTGTCGCCGAGCTTCAGGGTCTCGACCAGCCCTTTGATGTGGAACGCAATCGGCAGCGAGGCCATGGCGTGCAGCTGGCTGGCAGCGGTCTCCAACCCTTCCACCGGCTTGCCATTAGCCTTGGCGTCCTGCGCCAGCTTGACGTCGAGAACCGGTGCGCCGCCTGCCTGACGGGCGACCTCACAGACCGGCAGCGCGACCATGGCCGACAGCAGCCACGGCTTCATCTTGGAGACGCTCGCCGGCGGAATGCCGCGCGCATCGAGCCCTTTGTTCACCACCGCCGCATCCTCCGGCGACAACAGCGACGACAACGTCGTGTTGTCGGTGAACATCATCAGCTCGGGTTCCTTGAGCATGGCCTCCATCATCTTCTGCTTGTCGAGCACGTCGGTGGTCTCGATGATGATGGTGCCCGCAGCGTCATAGGCTTTCCTGGCTGCCGGCGGCAGAGTGGTCACGCGCGGGTCGGTCATGTGCATGGTGCCGAACAGGAAGGACGGCTTTTCGCCTGATTTCTCCAACTTCCACAACAGGCCCTTGCCGTTCAGCGTCGCTGCTGCTTCCGTCTCGATCCTGGCATAGGCGGCGGGGTCTTCCTTCTGCAGGGCCGACAGCAGATCGGCGCCGGCGCAGGCCGGGGCTTCGGCATGCGCCCTGCCCATGGCAAGCAGCAGCACGATGAGGAAAGACAGGAAAAACAGGGCGTTGAGCGCGACTAGCAGCTTCAGCGACACAAGGGCGGCGCGGTCGGCGATGGCAAGGGCGCGTTTCATGGTGCGGTTCTAGGACTGAAAAGCGGCGAAACGGTTAACCGACGTGGGGAAATTGTCCTGGACTTATACAGTGTCACGCGCGGGGATGGGCGGATTCGTAAATCTCGAGCAGTCTTGCGGTGTCGACGCCGGTATAGACCTGCGTCGTCGACAGGCTGGCGTGGCCGAGCAGTTCCTGGATGGTGCGCAGGTCGCCGCCGCGCCCGAGCAGATGGGTGGCGAAGGAATGGCGCAACGCGTGCGGCGTCGCGGTGTCGGGCAGGTTCAGCGCCGAGCGCAGCCTGGCCATGTCGCGCTGGACGATGGCCGGGTTGAGCGGCCCGCCGCGGGCGCCGCGAAACAGCAGGCCCTTGGGGTCGTGATGATAGGGGCAAAGTTTTCGGTATTCGGCGATTGCCCGCAGCGCCACCGGCAGCACTGGCACCAGCCGTGTCTTGCCACCCTTGCCGGTGACGCGCAGCACGGTGTCGGCTTCCGATGCCAGGTCGGCGGCGCTGAGGCCCAGCGCTTCGGAAATGCGCAGGCCCGATCCATAAAGCAGCGTCAGCACGGCGGCGTTGCGGGCGGCGATCCAAGGCTCTTCAGCCAGCTGGCCTTCCACCGACACGACATGTTTGGCATCGCTGGCGGTCAGCGGCTTGGGCAGCGATTTCGGCTGGCGCGGCGCGCGCAACGCCGCGGCACCGGCGGCATTGGCGAGACCGCGCCGTTCGAGGAAGCGCAGCAGCGAGCGGATGCCGGCGAGGCCGCGTCCGAGCGTGCGGGCGCCGGCGCCGGCGTTGCGCCGCGCGGCAAGAAAGCCGCGCAGATCGGCCGGGCGGAGAGTGGCGATGTCGGAAAGACCAGGCGAGCCGCCGCAATGCCCTGTGAGGAAATGCAGGAACTGGCGCGTGTCGCGCTCATAAGCTTCGACGGTCGCCGGCGACAGCCGGCGCTCGCGCGCCAGCATCTTCAGCCAACTTTCGCGCGCTGCCTGGAGGTCGGGTTTTGCCGGGATGAGAAATTCCTGCATGCCGCCATTGTCAGGCAGCCGGGTTAGGAAGCGGTGAAGAACCTGTCATTGAAATGACGCCGGTAGGGCGTTAGAGCAGGGCAAAGGATATCAGCCATGTCGAAGCCCCAGAACCCCGTGCAAATGGCCGTGATCGGCGCCGCCCACGGCATCAAGGGCGAATTGCGGGTGAAGACTTTCACTGGCGAGCCGATGGCGCTGGCCGATTATGGGCCGCTCTATGCCAAGGACGGCCGCGTTTTCCAGATCACCGACATAAGGCCCGCCAACACCGTCGTGGTGGTGCGCTTCAAGGGTATTGCCGATCGCAATGCCGCCGAGACGCTGGCCGGAACCGAGCTGTTCGTCGACCGCTCGATGCTGCCCGACGATGGCGAGGAGGACGAATTCTACCACGCCGATCTCGTCGGACTTGAAGTCCGCGACGATAAGGGCGCGGTCATCGGCAAGGTGGTGGCGGTGCATAATTTCGGCGGCGGCGACATTCTCGACGTTACCCTCGGCGGGCGCAAAGGCGTGCTGATCCCGTTCACCCAGGCCGCCGTGCCTCAGGTTTCGATCGCCGAAGGTTTTCTCCGCGTCGACCCGGCAGCCGCCGGCCTTGTCGAGGATGAGGATGGCGACGCGCCGCGCGAAGAAGATTTCGACGCGAAGGGCCGACCGCGCGGGCCGCGCGAAGCCGGAGGCAACCGGTGACGTTCAAGGCGTCGGTGCTGACGCTCTATCCCGAGATGTTTCCGGGCGGGCTAGGCCTGTCGCTGGCCGGACGGGCGCTCGAAGTCGGGACATGGTCGCTGGAAGCTATCCAGATCCGCGACTTCGCCAGCGATCGCCATCACACCGTCGACGACACGCCGGCCGGCGGTGGCGCCGGCATGGTGATGCGCGCCGATGTGCTGGCCAAGGCGATCGACCACACGTCGCCGGCGGGCGATCCGCGGCCGCGTTTGCTGATGAGCCCGCGTGGAAAGCCGCTGACGCAGGCGCACGTGCGCGAACTGGCTGGCGGGCCAGGCGCCGTCATCGTTTGCGGCCGGTTCGAGGGCGTCGACCAGCGGCTGATCGAGGCGCGTGGACTGGAAGAGGTCTCCATCGGCGATTTCATCCTGTCGGGCGGCGAGCCGGCGGCGCTCGTACTGCTCGACGCCGTTGTGCGGCTGTTGCCCGGCGTCATGGGCAATGCGGTGTCGGGCGAGGAAGAAAGTTTCGAGAACGGCCTGCTCGAACACCCGCATTACACGCGGCCACAGGAGTTCGAAGGCCGCCCCATCCCCGACGTGCTGGTCTCCGGTAATCACAAGAAGATCGCCGCGTGGCGGCGCGCCGAGTCCGAGAAGCTGACCAGGGAGCGCCGGCCGGATTTGCTCGCCGCTCAGCCCTTGGCAAAATAGTAGACGGCGAGAAACAGGCCGACGGCGATGACGAAGCCGCGTACTGCGTTTTGCGGCACGCGCTTTGCGATCCAGACGCCGGCATAGCCGCCGAGCGCGCCGCCGGGGATCATGACGATTGCCTGAGGCCAGGCAACAACGCCGCCGGAAACGAAGACCAGTATGGCAACGGCGGCGATGACCACGGCCAGCATGTTCTTCAGCGCGTTCAGCCGGTGATAGTCGCCGGATTGCGTCAGGCCGAGCGTCGCCAGCATCATGACGCCCATGCCGGCGCCGAAGAAGCCGCCATAGATGGCGGTAGCGAACTGCGCCAGAGAACCGGCCAGAGAGCCGACCGTGGCTTCATGCCCAGGCTTCGGCGTTGGTTTCAGCCACGGCCCGGCGGCGAACAAGGCGGTTGCGGCCAGCAGCAGCCACGGCACGAGGGCGCGGAACGACGGATTTGAGAGCGCCAGCAGGATGAGCGCACCAGCCAGCGCGCCCAAAGCCGAGATCAGGCAAAGCAGCAGCGCGCCGCGCCAGAAATGCTTGATGTCGGTCCAGTAAGCCAGCGTCGAGGTGATGTAACCGGGAAACTGCGTCACCGAGGACGTGGCGTTGGCGACGATCGGCGGCAGGCCGGCCAGCGTCATGGCGCCGAAGGTTATGAAGGTGCCGCCGCCGGCAACCGCGTTGACGGCGCCTGACAGAAAACCCGCGAGGAAGAGCAGGACTGCGTCGAAAACAGACATTGTGAGGCCGCCGGACAAGTGTGCTGCTCCCGGATTAGGAAGCTTGAAGGGCCGGCGCAACCCTGCACTGGACGATTGCGTGGTGGCATGCGACCAAAAAAGACAGGGCCAAGGCGTGACAAGTCAGTGAAATAGCTGTATGTGCCCGCCCGTACTGGCGAGAAAAATCTCCCGGACCCGTCAACAATGACGGTGTAGTCGCCCCTGCCCAATGTTTCGAAGACAAGATGTCTCGGGGACAAAGGGCATAGCCGAGCGGTCAATGGAACTGCAAGGCGAGTGTCGGACGCTCTGACTGTCGGAAGAACAAGAAGTGGACTATTGAGATGGATATCATCCGTCAGCTCGAGGCCGAACAGGCCGCCAAGATCGAAGCCAAGCGCAAGCTTCCCGAGTTTCAGCCCGGCGACACCGTGCGCGTCCAGGTCCGCGTGACCGAAGGCACCCGCACCCGCGTCCAGGCCTATGAGGGCGTCGTCATCGCCCGCGCCGGCGCCGGCTTCCAGGAAAATTTCACCGTCCGCAAGATCTCCTACGGCGAAGGCGTCGAGCGCGTTTTCCCGGTCTACTCGCCGATGGTCGAAGGCGTCGAGATCGTGCGCCGCGGCAAGGTGCGCCGCGCCAAGCTCTATTATTTGCGCGACCGTCGCGGCAAGTCGGCCCGTATTTCGGAAAACACCGGCGTGCGCGCCCGCAAGCTCAACGATGAGGAACGCGACGCGCTGAACGCCGAGAAGGCCCGCATCGAAGCCGAGAAGGTTGCCACTGCCCAGGCGCTGGCCGCCGAGACGGCCGCCAACGAAGCTGCCGAGAAGAAGGCCGTCGACGAAGCCGCCAAGGCCGCCGACGAGGCTGCAAAGGCGGCGGAAGCGACCCCGGCCGAATAAACCTGGTCCAAGGATTTTGAAAAGGCGGCTTCGGCCGCCTTTTTTCGTTTCACCAGACTGTGAACGATTGCCGGCCGAGAGTTTGGCCATGGCTGTTGACTCGAATTATCTTGTACACCAAATGATAGTGTACAAATAAAATGGAGAACTGACATGGCACTCTACACCACACAGGCTCGCGTCACCGGCGGCCGCGCCGGCCACGGCGAGACCAGCGACGGCCTGCTGAAGGTCGACCTCGCTTTGCCGAAGGAGCTCGGCGGACAGGGTGGCGCCACCAATCCCGAGCAGCTGTTCGCGGTCGGCTATGCCGCCTGCTTCGAAAGCGCCATCCGCTTCGTCGCGCGCAAGCAGAAGCTGCCGCTGGACGATGCGGCGGTGAGCGCCACCGTCAGCCTGCTTCCCAATGGTGAAGGCTTCAAACTTGGTGTCGCACTGGCCGCCGAGACCAAAGGCCTTGATCAGGCGGCGGCGGAAGCGCTTGTATCGGCCGCGCATCAGATTTGCCCCTATTCCAATGCGATCAAAGGCAATGTCGAGGTGGCGCTTTCGACCGTGGCGCTTCCGGCAAAGGCAGCATGACGACGAAGACCGAAACCAGGGCCAGCGAAGTCCCGGCGGACACCGCCGGGAGGATCGCCGTTCCGCGCCTCGACCAGCAGCTCTGCTTCGCGCTCTATTCGGCGAGCGGGCTGATGACCAAGCTCTATCGGCCGCTGCTTGACCCGCTCGGCCTGACCTATCCGCAATATTTGGCGATGCTGGCGCTGTGGCAGCATGCGCCGAGCACGGTCGGCGAACTCGGCGAGGCGCTGGGGCTGGATTCGGCGACATTGACGCCTCTGCTCAAGCGGATGGAAGCGGCTGGTCTCGTCACCCGCCGTCGCGATCCGGCCGACGAGCGCCGCGTGCTGGTCGAACCGACTGCCAAGGGCCAGGCGCTACGCGCCCGCATCAAGGACGTATCCGCAGGCCTTGCCTGCGCCATGCCGCTGGAAGTCGAGGAGCTGAAGTCGCTGCACCGGACCTTGACCGGATTTGTCGCCAAGCTGCGTGAGGCTACGTCACCATCCTGATCCGTCATCTGACGGGTTCCCGTGTCCAGGAGGGGCCTGGTTTGCCGGCGGCGCAATCACGGAATAAATTCCGACCACGGGGCGTTCTAAAACCGCGTTGGTTGAAGGCATTGGAATCCGCTTTCACCGGACGCTGAGCACCGGACCGGCTTGCAAGCCGTCTGCGGACGGCTAAAGTCGCGCCTGGATTTTCATGCGAGCCCGGCTGCAAGCGGGCTTCTCATCCTGGAGCGTGTCATGACCAAATCGAAGCTGCTGCTGGCCGCCCTCGCGGCCTGTTTCCTCGCGCCCGTCGCTGCATGGGCGGCCGATGCGCTGCCCGATCTCGGCGGCAAGAAGGTCGTGGTGGTGACGGAAAACGCCTATCCGCCGCTGCAGTTCATCGACGCCAAGACCGGCAAGCAGATCGGCTGGGAGTATGACGCGATGGACGAAATCGCCAAGCGGCTGAACTTCAAGGTGGAGTACCAGAACACCTCCTGGGACGCGATGATCCAGGCGGTTTCCGACAACCAGTACAACATTGGCATGACCGGCATCACCATCAAGGACGACCGAAAGGAGAAGGTCGATTTCTCCGATCCCTATATGCGTTCGGAGCAGTTCATGCTGGTGCGCGCCGATGAAAGCCGCTTCACCGACGCCAAGACCTTCGCCGCCTTCAACGACGGGTTGATCGGCGCGCAGGCCGGAACGACGCCGTTCTACACCGCCGTCTACAGCGTGCTCGACGGCAATGAGCAGAACCCGCGCATCAAGCAGTTCGAGACCTTCGGCGCTTCGGTGCAGGCACTGAAATCCGGCGACGTCGATGTCGTCCTGACCGACGGCACCGCCGGCAAAGGCTATGTCGATGCCTCCGGCGGCAAGCTCAAGCTGATCGGCGGCCCGCTCGGCACCGAGGATTTTGGCTTCATCTTCCCGAAGGGCTCGGACCTGGTGAAGCCGGTCAACGCGGCGATCGCGGCGCTGAAGGCCGACGGCACGATCGAGGCGCTGAACAAGAAGTGGTTTCTCGACTACAAGATGGGGCAGTAGGCCGTCTTGGCGCGACGGCCGCTGACCCCCCTTGCGGGGGAGATGCCCGGCAGGGCAGAGGGGGGTGTGAAGGATCGCCTCCCTTTTGTTTTGAGCTTTTCCAAAGAGGCCAAAGGTTGTGACTGTAACCGTTTGACAGGTTGGAGGGACAGCACCCCCCTCTGTCCTGCCGGACATCTCCCCCGCAAGGGGGGAGATCGGCAGATCTTGCGAGCGCAGCTGTTCACCAGCGTTGGGCATTGATGCTCGCCTCAACCCCAAAATCCGATTTCCCCTGGTGGCTTGCCGCTGCGATCGCGCTCGCCATCGTGGCTGCGCTCTGCATTGCCGCCAGCGATCTCTACGCCCAGGTTTTTGCCACCGTCGCCAAAGGCATCGGCATCACCATTCTTGTCACCGTGGTCGCCTTCGCGCTGGCTTCCGCCATCGGGCTCGGCATTGCGCTGATGGGGCTGTCGGGGTCGCGTTGGCTCAGGCAGATCGCTCGTTTCTATGTCGAGATCATCCGTGGCGTGCCGATCCTGGTGCTGTTGTTCTGGATCGCCTTCGCCGGCGCGCCGGCCTTCGTGACTGCGTGGAATGCGCTGACCGCGCCGCTGCAAAACGCCGGCTATCTCGGCGAGCTTTTGGTGCGCGACGTGTCGCTGTTGTGGCGTGCAATCATGGCGCTGACCATCGGTTATTCCGCCTTCATCTCCGAGGTCTTCCGCGCCGGCATCCAGTCGGTCGAGAAAGGCCAGATCGAGGCTGCCAAGGCGCTCGGGCTGACGCGCACGCAGCGCTTCCGGCTGATCGTGTTCCCACAGGCGATCCGCACCATCCTGCCGCCGCTCGGCAATGACTTCGTCGCCATGGTCAAGGATTCCTCGCTGGTCTCGGTGCTCGGCGTCGCCGACATCACGCAGATGGGCAAGATCTACGCCGCCGGCTCGTTCCGCTTCTTCGAGACCTATTCGATCGTCGCCTATATCTATCTCATCCTCACCGTCAGCCTGTCGCTGGCGCTGCGGGGGCTGGAGCAGCGACTTCGGCGGGCGCAGCAGGAATAGAAGTCCGACGCGGGCACGGCTACGATCGCGGAGGACAGGATTCCGGAGGATGCAGGCGATGACGATCGACAAGGCCAATGCGGCGCTGGGTACCGTCTATTCGGCCGACACGCCGGAAGGGCTGGCCAAGGCCTATGCAGACTGGGCCGCGACCTATGACGGCGAAACCGCTTCACTAGGCTATCTGCTGCCGTTCCTGATCACCGCCTGGGTGGCGCGCCATGTGAAGGTGGGTGAAGGCCCGCTGCTCGACGCCGGCTGCGGCACCGGCCTGTCGGGCCCGTCATTGAAGGCGCTGGGTTATCACGACATTGCCGGGCTCGACCTCTCCGACGACATGCTGAAGATCGCCGGCAGCCGCAATGCCTATGGCGATCTGAAGCAGGCAATGCTCGGCGGGCCGCTGCCCTGGCCAGACGGGCATTTCCGCGCCTTCTTCTCGACTGGCGTGTTCACCATCAGCCATGCGCCGGCGTCCGGCCTGCACGAGCTTGTCCGCATCACCAGAAAAGGCGGCCACGCGATCTTCACCGTGCGCGACCAGGTGTTTGACAGCGGCGGCTTCCAGGCCGTGTTCGACGGGCTGGAGCGGGCCGGGAAATGGCGGCCGGCCGAGCAAAGCCCATGGTTCCGCTGCTATGCGATCGCCGAGCCGGATGCGTTGGTAAAGACTTTTGTGTTCGAGGTGCTTTGAGCGCCGCCCTCTTCGCCTTCTCTCACAAGGGGAGAAGCGAAAACACGCCGCAATTGCCGAAAAGCCAAAACATTGGTATGAGCCACGCCATGGAAGAGCTTTTTGGCGATCCGGCCTATAAGGGTTTCGTGCTGCAGGACAGAAAACGCCTGCCGTCGCGTTTCTCTTCGCGCATTTCCGGCGCGCTCACCAGCCGACTTAGCTAAGCCGCTTTCGCCGCGCCGAAGGCTTCGCGCGTCTGCCCTTCCCCTTTTTGCAAATCGACGGATTTACGCACATGAGCGCACCGCGCACCCTCTACGACAAGATTTTCGACGACCATGTCGTCGACCGCCAGGATGATGGCACCTGTCTGCTCTACATCGACCGCCATCTCGTCCATGAAGTGACCAGCCCGCAGGCCTTCGAAGGTCTGCGCATGACCGGCAGAAAAGTCCGGCATCCGGAAAAGACGCTGGCCGTGGTCGATCACAATGTCTCGACCTCGCCCGAGCGCAAGTTCGGCATCAAGAACGAGGAAAGCCGCATCCAGGTCGAGGCCTTGGCCAAGAACGCTAGGGATTTCGGCGTCGAATATTACTCCGAAAACGATATCCGCCAGGGCATCGTCCACATCATCGGGCCGGAGCAGGGCTTCACGCTGCCTGGCATGACCATTGTCTGCGGCGACAGCCACACCTCGACGCATGGCGCCTTCGGCGCATTGGCACATGGCATCGGCACCTCCGAGGTCGAGCATGTGCTGGCGACCCAGACGCTGATCCAGCGCAAGGCCAAGAACATGCTGGTGCGTGTCGATGGCCAGTTACCGGAAGGCGTCACCGCCAAGGACATTATCCTCGCCATCATCGGCGAGATCGGCACCGCCGGCGGCACCGGCTATGTCATCGAATATGCCGGCGAGGCGATCCGCGCGCTGTCGATGGAAGGCCGCATGACGATCTGCAACATGTCGATCGAGGGCGGCGCGCGCGCCGGCCTGATCGCGGCCGACGAAACCACCTTCGCCTATGTCAAGGGCAAGCCGCGCGCGCCGAAGGGCGCGTCGTGGGACGCCGCGCTCGAATACTGGAAGACGCTGCAGTCCGACGAGGGCGCGCATTTCGACAAGGTGATCGTGCTCGACGCGGCCAAGCTGCCGCCGATCGTCTCCTGGGGTTCCTCGCCCGAGGACGTCGTTTCGGTGCAGGGCGTCGTTCCCAATCCGGAAGAGATCACGGACGAGAACAAGCGGACGTCAAAGATCCGCGCGCTCGACTATATGGGGCTGACGCCGGGCACGAAGATCACCGACATCACGCTCGACCGCGTCTTCATCGGCTCCTGCACCAATGGCCGCATCGAGGATCTGCGTGCGGTGGCCAAGGTGGTCGAAGGCAAGACGGTGAGTGCGCATGTCGATGCGATGATCGTGCCGGGCTCCGGTCTGGTCAAGGAACAGGCGGAGGCCGAGGGTCTCGACAAGATCTTCATTGCCGCCGGTTTCGACTGGCGCGAGCCGGGCTGCTCGATGTGCCTGGCCATGAACGACGACCGGCTGAAGCCGCATGAGCGCTGCGCCTCGACCTCGAACCGCAATTTCGAAGGCCGGCAGGGCTTCAAGGGCCGCACCCATCTGGTATCGCCGGCCATGGCGGCGGCGGCGGCGATCGCCGGCCATTTCGTCGACATCCGCGACTGGAAATAGCGCAGACTGGTTCAAGCCTGATCTGAGCTTATGCAAAACCCCGAACGGCAAAACCGTTCGGGGTTTTGTTTAAAGCGCGCCGCTCTAAGACCCTTGGGGTATATGCCCTAGCCGGCACGCCGGATGATTTCATGAAATTCCTCCCGGCTGCCGGGTTCGTCGGCCGCGACCACCAGCGCCAGTTCGCGCTCGTCGAAGATCTTGAACCACTCGTCCCATTCGACCAGCTCGTAGCCGCCTGCGTTGACCGGGCGTTCAGGCTGATCCTGGTCCTGATAGGCGTGCTGGCCGAAGACGAGCCTCAGCAACGGCTGCGTTCCGGTTTCGGGCGATACATCGACGATCGCCGGAAATCCGGCGCGCCCTGCGGCCCATGAGCGAATTGCTTCGTGATCGGTCAGCGTGATCGTGTCGGCCATGAACAACTTCTCCTTGATTGCTGTCAGGAAACGCCGGCCTCAGGTCCCGGTTCCGTACACCAGCTTCATGAGTGGCGAGTTGTATATTCGTCCCGGCTTAACCGCTTGTTGGGGCTTGCGCTCTAAGGTCTTCCCGGACGTCAAGCGGGGAAGTCACCGTCCTTTGGACACCGGCCTGTTCATAGCGCTGCTCAATCCGACGATCGCGCTGGCGCTCGGCGCGGCGTTCCTCGTGCTGTGGTTCTACCAGCGCCACCGGCCCTATCTGGCTGTGCTCGGCACGAGCTATTGCGTGTCCGCGCCCGGCTTCCTGCTGCAGTATTTCACGCTGCCCGGCGGCATGGTGCTGACCAAGCTGGTCTCCAACCTCTGCTTCACGCTCGCCGCCTGCTGCCTCGTCGGTGCGATCATCTCGCGCTACGGCAGGCGCGTGCCCTATATCGCGATCGGCATTCTGGCGGGTGGCGGGATGGTCGCATTCTGCTGGTTCCTGTTCGTCCAGCCGGACTTAACTTGGCGCATCCTGTCGATCAATTTCGGCTTTGGCGGCCTCAGCCTGCTGGTCGCCGCCGAGCTGCGCGCCGTGCGCAAGAACGGCCCGACGGAAAAAATCCTGTTCGTACTGTCGCTGCTGTCCGGGCTGAACTTCATCGGCCGCACGCTGCTCGTCGTCATCTCGCACGGGCCGTTCACCAGCTATGACGGGTTTTATGGCTCGTCCTACTGGACGACGGCGCTTTTGACGCACGCGCTGCTGTCGTTGCTGATCGCGCTCTGCCTGTTCTCGGCAGCTGCGCTCGACGTGATGAAGGCGCTGAAGACCGAGACGCACACCGATCCGCTGTCTGGCCTGCTCAACCGCAGGGGTTTCGAGGAGCGCGCCTTGCTGGTGCTGCAGCATTGCGCTGTTACGAAGGTGCCGGTCGCGCTGGTGCTGGCCGATCTCGATCACTTCAAGGCGCTCAACGACAAATACGGACATGCCGCGGGCGACCAGGTGATCGCCGACTTCGCCGCCAAGCTTCGCGCCGCCGCCGGCACGCGTGCGGTTGCCGGCCGCATCGGCGGCGAGGAGTTTGCCGTGCTTCTGTCGCTGAGCGATCTTGCCACGGCGCGGCTGTTTGCCGAAGCCGTGCGCACGCACTATTCGGCCGGCAGTGTCGACGGGTTGCCGCCGGGCACCAGGGTGACCGCGAGCTTCGGCGTCGCGGCACGCACCGGCGACGAAGGGCTGGAGCCGCTGATGCGGCGCGCCGACGAAGCGCTCTACAAGGCCAAGAAGAACGGTCGCGACAGCGTGCGGCTTTCCTATGAGCGGGCCGAAACGGTGTTCATCCCGGATACAGGCTGCGTCGGTTAGCGTCTCGCTTAAACGGCCTCTCGGCCGTGCCGGATCATCAGCGGCAAGGGCTGAGGTTGGGCATTTCGCCGTCGGAGAGGCCGTACATATAGGAGCGGCCCTTCACGAACACCGGCGGCTGGTAGCAGCCACGCCTGGAGATGTGATCCGCCTCGTCTTCATAAAGGACTTCCGGTTCCGCTTCCGGCTGCCCGGCGCTGGTGTAGTCGGACAATTTCTTGGCCAGCCTGCCTTGGCCGACAATGATGCGCTTGTAGCCGGCGGCGCTGTCGATGACGAGATTGCCTAGGGAATCGGCATAGACGCGGTCATGATGGCGCGACCAGGCCATTGCCGGGGCGGCGAAGCCGAGACTGGCTGTCGCCAGCACAAGCGCCGCAAGGCGCGCTCTTCCTGAATTCGAAAGCATGGTGTCCTCTCTGCTGTGGACCCGATCGAATCGGAAATTAACCTTTTCTTAACCTTTGTTAAGAGGGCAGGCGCATCCGGCGGCGATCTCCGCCAAACATGGTTAATATCCGACGGGATAGAAAACCCGGGCGTCATCATTCGGCCATGCTTGCCCGCACCATCGGCCGCGACGCACACAACTACGCTGAAGTCGGGTGAGCTTGATCTTGGTGGAACATCGCGGCTAGTTAGCCGCGCAGGAGGACAGCATATGGCGTTACGCCGGACGTTTCGGGTGACGCTGTTGTCGATCCCCTTGCTGACTGCCGCAGCCTGCGTGCCGCAGAACGGCGCGCCGACTGCGGTGAATACCGTACCACCCACTGTCGCGCCCGCGCCGGCTCAGCAGTCCGCCGCACCTGTGGCGCCCCCGGCTTCCGCAACGGCTCCGACAGCGCCTGCCGCACCTTCAGCCAAGATCGTCACCGACCTTACCGCGCCGCGGTCTGCTGTCGGCACGGCAACTTACAGATGCGGCAATGGCGGCATGATCACCGTCCAGAACCTCGGCACGGCGTTGCGCGTTGTCAGGCCCGATGGCACGACCGAGGAATTTGCCGCATCACCCGCCAACCAGTCCAGCCGCTACCAGGAAGCCGCGTCGCATGACGCAATCGTGATCGACGCGCGCGAGGCGCTGGTGATGAAGAGGGGCTCGACACCACAGACCTGCAAACGATAGCCTGGCGTCGATTGCAAAGGAAATGCCGCACTGCAGCGAACGGTGCGCCGGCTTTCGACGGTGGCCAAATCGATTGAAGCGAAACAGCAGCCTTTTGTCAGACTAAATGACGTTTTCAAAACGATTTTCCGGCTTTGACGCGGTGCAAAAAGAGCATTAGAAACCGGCTGTCTGAAGTCATATATCGAGGCGGTAAGTGCCGCTTTCCACCGCGGCTCCGGACATCGAACTGGGGCAGCCATGAGCAAATCACCAGCCACCCGAACCGCCAGACGTGAACGGCCGCTCTCGCCGCACCTGACGATTTACCGCCCACCGATCACCATGACGATGTCAATCATTCATCGCATCACTGGCGGGGCGCTGTATTTCGGCACGCTGCTGGTCGCCGCGTGGCTGATGGCGGCGGCGAGTTCGCAAGGCGCTTTCGATTGGATCAACTGGGCCTTCGGCACCTGGCTCGGCCGGCTCATCCTGTTCGGCTACACCTGGGCGCTGATGCACCACATGCTGGGCGGCGTGCGCCATCTCGTCTGGGACACCGGCGCCGGGCTGGAGAAACACACGGCATCGAAGATCGCCTGGGCGACGCTCGCCGGTTCCATCCTGCTCACGCTGCTGATCTGGGTCGCCGGCTACATGGCGCGGGGAACCTTGTGATGAGCGGCACGAACAACAACGATATGCGGACGCCGCTGGCCAAGGTCCGCGGTCTGGGCTCGGCCCGCGAAGGCACCGGGCATTTCTGGCGACAGCGGCTGACGGCCATTGCCAACATCCCCCTGATACTGTTCTTCGTCGGGTTCCTGATCGCGCTCAATGGCGCCGGCTTCGCCGAGGTGCGGGCGGCGCTCGCCAGTCCGTTCGTGGCGCTGGTGTTGGCGCTGGTGCTCGTTTCCGGTCTCACGCATATGCGTGTCGGCATGCAGGTCATTATCGAGGATTACGTGCATGCCGAAGGCATGAAGCTGGCGCTGATCGCACTCAGCACGTTTTTCACCATAGCGGTCGGCGTCGCCTCGATCTTCGCCCTGCTCAAACTGGCATTCGGAGGCTGATTTGGCCAAGGACGCGAAATCGGCCACCGGCTATACCTTTGTCGACCACAAGTTCGACGTGGTCGTCGTCGGCGCCGGCGGCGCCGGCCTGCGTGCTACGCTCGGCATGGCCGAGCAGGGCCTGCGCACAGCCTGCATCACCAAAGTGTTCCCGACCCGCTCGCACACGGTGGCGGCACAAGGCGGCATTGCCGCCTCGCTGTCCAACATGGGTCCGGACTCCTGGCAGTGGCATATGTATGACACCGTCAAGGGTTCGGATTGGCTGGGCGATGTAGACGCCATGGAATATCTGGTGCGCGAGGCACCGGCGGCGGTCTACGAGCTCGAGCATTACGGCGTGCCGTTCTCGCGCACCGAAGAGGGCAAGATCTACCAGCGGCCGTTCGGCGGCCACATGATGAATTATGGCGACGGCCCGCCGGTGCAGCGCACCTGTGCTGCCGCCGACCGCACCGGTCACGCCATCCTGCACACGCTCTATGGCCAGTCGCTGAAGAACAATGCGCAGTTCTTCATCGAGTATTTTGCGCTCGACCTGATCATGGAGCCGGACGGCACCTGCACCGGCGTCGTCGCCTGGAACCTCGACGACGGCAGCATCCATCGCTTCTCCGCCAAGACGGTGGTGCTGGCGACCGGCGGCTATGGCCGCGCCTATTTCTCGGCGACGTCGGCGCACACCTGTACAGGCGACGGCGGCGGCATGGCGGCACGGGCCGGCTTCCCGCTGCAGGATATGGAGTTCGTGCAGTTTCATCCGACCGGCATCTATGGCGCCGGCTGCCTGATCACCGAAGGCGCGCGCGGCGAGGGCGGCTATCTCGTCAATTCCGAGGGCGAGCGCTTCATGGAACGCTACGCGCCGTCGGCCAAGGACCTGGCCTCGCGCGACGTCGTCTCGCGTTGCATGACGCTGGAGATCCGCGAAGGCCGCGGGGTCGGCAAGAACAAGGACCATATTTTCCTGCATCTCGATCATCTCGATCCGGCCGTGCTGCATGAGCGGCTGCCGGGCATTTCGGAATCGGCCAGGATTTTCGCCGGCGTCGACCTGACCAAGGAGCCGATCCCGGTGCTGCCGACGGTGCACTACAATATGGGCGGCGTGCCGACCAATTACTGGGGCGAGGTGCTTAACCCGACGGTCGAGAATCCTGACCGGGTGTCACCCGGGCTGATGGCGGTCGGCGAGGCCGGCTGTGCCTCCGTGCACGGCGCCAACCGGCTGGGCTCGAACTCGCTGATCGATCTGGTGGTGTTCGGCCGCGCCGCCGCAATCCGCGCCGGCCAGGTCATCGACCCCAATTCGGCGATCCCTTCGCCAAACGAAGCCTCGGTCGAAAAGATCATGGACCGCTTCGACCGGCTGCGCCACGCCAATGGCTCGACGCCAACCGCCGTTCTGCGTGAGAAGATGCAGAAGGCGATGCAGGAAGACGCCGCCGTGTTCCGCACACAGGAGTCGCTCGAAAACGGCTGCAAGCGCATTTCGCAGATATGGACCGAGCTCAAGGACCTGAAAGTCTCCGACCGCTCGATGATCTGGAATTCCGACCTGGTCGAGACGCTGGAGCTGGAAAATCTGATGGCCAACGCCATCACCACGGTCTACGGCGCCGAGGCGCGCAAGGAGAGCCGCGGCGCGCATGCGCGCGAAGATTTTTCGGCCCGCGACGACATTGTCTGGCGCAAGCATACGCTGGCTCGGCTAAGCGAGGACGGCCAGGTGAGCCTCAGCTATCGTCCCGTGCACACCGAGCCGCTGGTGGCGGAAAAGGACGGCGGCATCAGCCTTGCCAAGATCGCGCCGAAGGCCAGGGTGTACTGACCATGGTGCCGAAGCCCGTCATCCGAAAGGACCAGAGGTAATGGTCGAACTCACGCTTCCCAAGAACTCCAAGGTGCAGCCGGGCAAGACCTGGCCGAAGCCGGAGGGCGCCACCAACCTGCGGGAATACCGCATCTACCGCTGGTCGCCCGACGATGACGAGAACCCGCGCATCGACACCTATTTCGTCGACATGGACGATTGTGGGCCGATGGTGCTCGACGCGCTGCTCTGGATCAAGAACAAGATCGACCCGACGCTGGCGTTGCGCCGCTCCTGCCGCGAAGGCATTTGCGGCTCCTGCGCCATGAACATCGATGGCTCCAACACGCTGGCCTGCACCAAGGGCTGCGACGACATTTCCGGCGCCGTCAAAGTCTACCCGCTGCCGCATATGCAGGTGGTCAAGGACCTGGTGCCCGACCTCACCAATTTCTACGCCCAGCACGCCTCGATCCAGCCATGGCTGAAGACAGTGTCGCCAGAGCCAGCCAAGGAATGGCTGCAGAGCCATGAGGACCGCGAAAAGCTCGACGGGCTCTACGAGTGCATCCTATGCGCCTGCTGCTCGACCTCGTGCCCGAGCTATTGGTGGAACGGCGACCGCTATCTCGGCCCGGCGACGCTGCTGCAGGCCTATCGCTGGCTGATCGACAGCCGCGACGAAGCCACGGGCGAACGGCTCGACGATCTCGAAGACCCGTTCCGGCTCTACCGCTGCCACACCATCATGAACTGCGCCCAGACCTGCCCGAAGGGGCTCAACCCGGCCAAGGCGATTGCCGAGATCAAGAAGATGATGGTGGAGCGCAGAGTCTGACGCCACCGCTACCCGCCGACTTTTCGCCGGACGCCGTCGCGGCGCTGCGCGCCCGCCTTGATCTGGTGCGAAGCCAGCCTGTAAAAATCCTGTTTGCCATCGAAAGCGGCAGCCGCGCCTGGGGGTTTCCGTCTCCCGACAGCGATTATGACTGCCGCTTTGTCTATATCAGACCGGTAACCGATCACCTCGTGCTGCAGCAGGCGCGCGATGTGATCGAGTATCCGATCGAAGGCGAGATCGATGCCGGCGGCTGGGATCTGCGCAAGGCGTTGCTGCTGGCGCTTGGCGGCAATGCCGTCATAGTCGAATGGGCGAAGTCGCCGATCGTCTATGAGGAGGTTTCGGGGTTTCGCCAGCGCCTTCTCGATTTGCTGGCCGAGATCGTCGATCCGGCGAAGGTATCGCACCACTATCTCGGCCTTGCGCGTTCGCATGTCGCCAAGATCGGCAGTTTCTCCGGCGAGGTGAAGCTGAAGAAGCTGTTCTATCTGATCCGCCCGCTCGTGGCGCTCGACTGGATGGAACAGCGCGGCTTTGCCAGCCTGCCGCCGATGAACCTTGGCGAATGCCTCGATCAGACCGAGATACCGGCTCAAGCCAGCGACGAAATCCGCGGCCTGATCGAGCGCAAAAGCCGGACGCGGGAGATGGGCTCGGGCCTCATCCCGACCGCAATCGCGCGCTATCTCGAAGCCCGCTATGGTCACCACGAAATGAACCTAGTCGGCCCCGTCAGGGACAAAGCCGGCCAAGCGCGCAAACATGCCCTTGCAACCGAATTTTACCGCCGGGAGGCTGAACTTCAATGAGCGATGACCTTCCCATTCTCAATCCCGTCGAAGCCCGTGTGCTCGGCTGCCTGATCGAGAAGAAGGAGCTGACGCCGGATGTCTATCCGCTGACGCTGAATGCAGCACTTGCAGCCGCCAACCAGAAGACGGCGCGCGAGCCTGTGATGGCGCTCGAGCCGACAGAGGTGCATCGGACGCTGAAGCTGCTCGAGCAGAAGGGGCTGGTGCGTCAGATGTTCGGCTCGCGCGTCGAGCGCTATGAGCATCAGATGGCGCAGCGCTTCTCGCTGACTAGGCCGCAGACTGCGGTGATCGGCCTGCTTTTGCTGCGCGGGCCGCAGACGGCGCATGAGTTGCTGGCGCGAGCTGAGCGCATGGCGCGGTTTTCGTCGATCGAAGACCTGCGCGCTGAACTCGACATGCTGATCGGCCGCCGACCGCCGCTGATCCAGGAAATACCGCGCGGGCCGGGGCAGCGCGAGGACCGTTTTATGCATCTGCTCGCAGGACCGGTGGACGTCGCGGCGTTATCGATGCAGCGGAGTGCGCCGGCCTTGCCTGCTTCCGACCTGGAAGCAAGATTGGAGGCTCTGGAGCAGGAAGTCGCCGCCCTTCGCGCCCGGCTTGATGCGCTGGGCGCCCAATAGTATCCGAGACGTCGGCGGGACAGCACCCCCCTCTGGCCTGCCGGCCATCTCCCCCTCAAGTGGGGAGATCAGATGTCACGCCGGCCTTCGCCAATTACGAACGTCGAAAGAAGAGTGCCAGCTACCGAGCTTCCAATCTCCCCGGGAGATGCCCGGCAGGGCAGAGGGGGGCGCGAAGGATCGCTACCCCGGGCAAAATCGGCGGATCACCCCAGTTTCGCGTCGAGCGACACTTTGATGGCGCCGAGCGCCTTCGAAACCGGGCATTCGGCCTTGGCCTTCTCGGCCAATTCCTTGAACTTCGCCGCATCGATGCCCGGTACCTTGCCGATCAGGGTGATGGCGCTGCCGGTGATGCCGGTGCCGGGGACCAGCGTCACCACCGCCTTGGCGTCGAGTTCAGTGGCGGGCGTGCCGTTCTCGGCCAGGAAATGCGACAGCTGCATGGCGTAGCAGCCGGCGTGTGCCGCCGCGATCAACTCTTCGGGATTGGTGCCGGATTTGCCGCTCTCGTCCTCGAAGCGAGCCTTGAACGAATAGGGCGTGCCCTTCAAGGTGCCGCTCTGGCTGTCGAGCGTGCCCTTGCCTTCCTTCAGATTGCCTTTCCAGACGGCGTTTGCGGTGCGGTCCATAAAATTCTCCTTGATTACAGCGACAGCGCCGGCCACGCGGCGTTCCCTCCAACTATAGCGCGGCGGCAGGGGAAGACCACCGCGCTGTTTCGGCGGGATGCGACGCCGGCGTGCCCTGCAAATTTTTTCTGAAAAAATGTGCGTGCAAAAATGTCGACTTGCATCGGCGCCGGCCGTCCTGCGAGCGTCCACGGATTCTCGTGGCGGATGGAGATCCAAGATGAACAATCTGTTTTCTGCCCATTGGAACGACGCCGACAAAAGCGCGCGTCTACACGAGATCGACTGCTCGCGACCTTCCGGCTTCGGCCGGCTGCTTGCTGCGGTCACTGTGATCGGCATTGCGGTCTGCGTGCTCGACCACGCTGCTGCCGGCAGGGATGCCGCCGGCGCCGTGATCGCATATGCTTCGTCACAGCAAGGGAGCTGGAAATGAAATATGTCTGTCTGGTCTACGGCGAGGAAAAGGACCTCCATGCCATGACGCCGGAGCGTCTGGCCAAGCTCGACGCCGATTCGATGGCCTATGATCGGTCATTGGACCAGCAAGGCAAGCTGATCATCGCGCAGGCGCTGCAATCGGTGAAGACGTCGAAGACGGTGCGGCGGCGCCAAGGCAAGCGGCTGATCACTGACGGTCCGTTTGCCGAAACCAAGGAGCAGTTGCTTGGTTTCGTCATGATCGAAGCCGACACTCTCGACAAGGCGCTGGAGATCGCCGGCAAAATTCCGCTGGCCGAAATCGGCACCGTCGAAGTCAGGGCGATCTACGACGTGCCGGGGTCATAGGCGGCGGCGACGTCATGCAGGCCGGCGGATCATATCCGCCGCCTTCTCGGCGATCATCACCACTGGCGAGGCGGTGTTGCCGGAGACGATGCGCGGCATGATCGAGGCGTCGACGACGCGCAGGCCCTCGACACCGGTCACGCGCAGGTCCGGGCTGACGACGGCGCGGCCATCGACACCCATCCTACAGGTGCCGACCGGGTGGAAGATGGTCGTCGCGATCGAGCCGATCTGGTGCAGCAGGTCCTCGTCCGACTGGTGGGCGAGACCAGGCAGGATTTCTTCCGGATGGAAGCCGGCAAGAGCCTTGGCGGTCATGATGCTGCGCGCCTGGCGCACCGAACGCAGCGCGATCTCGCGGTCGCGCGCCGTAGAGAGGTAGTTCAGCCGGATCTCCGGCTGCACGGCCAGCTCGCGCGTCGTAGCGTGCACCGAGCCGACGCTCTCGGGCCGCAGATTGCAGACCGACATGGTGATTGCCGGGAACGGGTGCAGCGGGTCGCCCAGCCGGTCGGTAGACAAGGGCTGGACGTGGTACTCCAGGTCCGGCGTCGCCATCGACGGATCGGATTTCGAGAACATGCCGAACTGGCTCGGCGCCATCGACATCGGTCCCGAGCGGCCAAAGGCATATTGCAGCGCGATCTTCGCCTTGCCGCTCAGGCTGTTGGCTAGCGTGTTGAGCGTCAGCGCCGACGACACTTTGTAGACAGTGCGGATCTGCAGATGGTCCTGAAGGTTCTCGCCGACATCGGGGCTGGCGTGAACCACATCGATGCCGAGCGCGGCGAGGCGATCCGGCTCGCCGACCCCGGAAAGCTCCAGCAGTTTCGGCGTGTTGATCGAGCCGGCGGTCAGCAGCACCTCGCTCCTGGCCTTTGCCTCGATGGTTTGGCCGCCGACGCGATAACAAACGCCGATAGCACGCTTGCCCTCGAACAACACCGTCTCGACATGCGCGTTGACGACCAGCCTGAGGTTCGGCCGTCGCAGCGCCGGGCGCAAGAATGCCTTGGCTGTGTTCCAGCGCACGCCCTTGCTCTGGTTGACTTCGAAGAAGCCGGACCCCTCATTGTCGCCGTCGTTGAAATCCTCGCGCGGCATGATGCCGAATTCCTTGGCCGCCTCCTGCACGGTGTTCAGGATCGGCCAGGACAGGCGTTGCCGCGCCACTTTCCATTCGCCGCCGGAACCGTGCAGCTCGGTCTTGCCGCCATGATGGTCCTCGGATTTGAGGAAATAGGGCAGCACATCGTCCCAGCCCCAGCCGACATTGCCCATCTGCCGCCAGCCATCATAGTCCGCCGCCTGTCCCCGCATGTAGATCATGCCGTTGACCGAGGTGCAGCCGCCCAACACCTTGCCCCGGGGATAGACCAGCGAGCGGCCGTTCAGGCCGGCTTCGGGGGCAGTCTTCATCATCCAGTCGGTGCGCGGATTGCCGATGCAATAGAGATAGCCGACCGGGATATGCACCCAGTGATAATTGTCGCTGCCGCCGGCCTCAAGCAGCAGCACGCGCGTCGCCGGGTTTTCGCTCAGCCGATTGGCCAGCACGCAGCCCGCCGTGCCTGCGCCGACGATGATGTAGTCGTAGTCGCCATCGAGCCGTTGGGTCATTGCGGTGGTTTACTCGGCGGTGTTCTACTCGGTTCTGCCGCCTGTTCGTCCCAGAACGATCGCAGCGTATCGGCAAGGCCGCAATAGGCGCGATAACGCCTGTTGTAATGGTCCTGCATGGCCGGGTTCGGACGATAGGCGGCGCTTGACCGGGTCATGGCGTCGACGCCGGCCTCATAGTCGGCGAACAGGCCGGCCGCGACCCCGGCGCCGATTGCCGCGCCAAGCGCGCCGGTCTCGCGCGCCTCAGGCACGGTGATCGGCACCCCAAGCCCGTCGGCGAAGATTTGCGGCCAGTGCTCGCTGCGCGAGCCGCCGCCGGACAGGACCGCCTTGTCGAAGCTGACACCGGCGTCCTTCAGGACATTGATGTGGCGCCTATGCTCGAACATCACGCCCTCGAATAGCGCGCGCAGCATATGGCCTTCCCTATGCCAGCCGGCAAGGCCGTAGAAGCCGGCGCGGTATTCCGCCCCATGCCCCGACCCGTAGAGAAACGGGTGGAACATCGGATCGTCCCAGGCCGGCGTCACCGCGCCGACAGCCGCATTGCAGTGGCCGAACGGATCGTCATGATGGGCACCGCGCTCGATGCGAAGTCGGCGTTATCGCTAAGCGGTTGCACCATCAGATGCCCGTGACGAGCGACCTGAACCCAGGACGTCCGATCTCGGCGTCTGGATGATTAGGGGGCCAGCTCTGTTTTCTCATCAGATACAATTCTGCGTGTTGAAGCAACGCCGGAGTTCTCCTATCGTCGCCGCAATTTTCGGGGGAATTCGACATGCCTTTCCTGATTGCTATTCTCGGCGTGCTGGGAGCCGGGGCGTTCTGGTGGTATCGCATGAAGGCCATGAACGAAGCCGCGCGCGAGGTCGCCGACGTCGTCGGCCGCGTCCAGGGCAACATAAGGCGCAAGAAGCTGCGCAAGCAGGCGGCGCTGTCGCCGCTGACGGCGATCGACGATCCGGTGGTGGCGGCGGCAACGCTGATCACCGCACTGGCAGCGGAGCACGGCCCGATCCTGCCGAAGCGCGAAACGGTCATCCGCGAGGTGATCTCGCAGATTGCGGACAACCAGAAGAAGACCGATGAAGCCGTCGTCTACGCCAAATGGGCCGCGGCGCAGATCGACGACACGACGATCGTCATCGACAAGCTGGCGCCCTTCCTGCGCGAGCGCCTCGATCCGCATGAGCGCGAAGACCTGCTGCAGATGCTGGATCGTGTTGCCAAGAGCGGCGAGCAGAGTTTCAAGGTCGCCGACCAACGCATGCTGCGACTGCGGCAGAAGCTGGGGTTTGAGGTCAACTGAGAAACAGCCCGGGCGCATGTCATTCTGGATAGCGAGCGTGGTAGGATCGGCTGCCGCTTACCTTATCGGCTCTACGCCTGCCGGCTACCTGGCGGGGAAACTGCTTAAGGGCATCGATATCCGGGAGCACGGCTCCAAGTCCACCGGTGCGACAAATGTATTGCGCACACTCGGGAAATGGCCAGCATTGGTGGTGCTTCTGGTGGACGTGCTGAAAGGGGCGGCAGCGGTCATCTTTGCCCGTTGGTTTTGTTTCTGGTCTTCCGCAGCGCCGCCGTCGGCAATATCTGATATGCCCGTTTGGGCTCCTTGGATTGTATGCCTGGCCGGACTCGCTGTTTTGCTTGGGCATAGCCGTTCGATCTGGCTGAATTTTACCGGCGGCAAATCGGCTGCGACGGGGTTGGGTGTTTTGTTGGCGATGTCCTGGCCTGTGGGTCTAGGCGTGGCGACGGCATTTGCCGTGGTGTTGGCAGTTTCCCGAATTGTGTCCCTGAGTTCGATGCTGGCGGCGCTCACCGCGATCGCCCTCGTCGGCGGCATGGGACAACCATTGCCCTACCGGTTGCTGGTCATCGCCGGCGGCATCTACGTGATCGTGCGCCACCGCGCCAACATTGCGCGGCTGATGTCAGGAGCCGAGCCGCGTCTATGACAAAGCGGCACTCATTCCCGGCCTAAATCGCCTCACCCTTGAGCAGCCGTGGTGTGCCGTTGGACAACCCCGACGCCTGGCGGATGAAGAACTCCTTCAGCCTGGGCATCCGTTCAACAAGGCCGAGGCCTATGTCGCGGAGCTGGCGCAGCGGGCCGATGTCGTTGGAAAACAGCCGGTTCAGCACATCTGTGGTGACGCCCATCTGCACCGTGTCGAAGCGGCGCCATTGCTGGTAGCGCTCGAGCACGTCGAGCGCGCCGATATCCTGTCCCAAGCGATCGGCCTCGACCACCACTTCGGCAAGGGCCGCCACATCCTTGAAGCCGAGATTGAGGCCCTGGCCGGCGATCGGGTGGATGCCGTGCGCGGCGTCGCCGGCAAGCGCGATGCGCGGGGCGACGAAGGCGCGCGCGATGGTCAGGCCGAGCGGCCAGGCGCGCGGCTTGTCGGTGACGCGGATTTCGCCGAGCTTCAGGCCAAAGCGCAATTCAAGCTCCTGCTCGAAGACGAGGTCGTCGCCCGAGACCAGCTTTTCGGCATCCTCGGAACGTTCGACCCAGACCAGCGACGAACGGTTGGTGCCGTCCTCGGTGGGCTTGAGCGGCAGCGTTGCAAACGGGCCGGCCGGCAGAAAATGCTCTTCGGCGCGGCCATTGTGCGGGCGCTCATGCGCCACCGTGCAGACGATGCCGGACTGGCCATATTCCCATTTCACCGTCTTGATGCCGGCCATGTCGCGCAATTTGGAATTGACGCCGTCGGCGGCGACCAGCAGCCGCGCCTCAATCGCCGCGCCGTCGGCCAGATGCACGGTGATGCCGGCGCCATTGCCGTCGAACGATGCGACCGCGACACCTTCGATGATGTCGATGCCGAGCTTTTGCGCGCGGCGGCGCAAGGCGCCGTTCAGGTCCTTGTTGGCGACCATGTGGGCGAACGGTTCGCCCGGCGCGACCTCGCCATCGAAGGTGAGAAACACCGGACGCACCGGGTCGGCGGTGCGCGAATCGGTGACGATCATCTCGGTGATCGCCTGCGATTGCCCGACGATTTCCTGCCAGACGCCGAGCTGGTCGAGCATGCGGCAGGCGGCGGCGGCGATCGCCGAGGCGCGGCCGTCTTTCTGCCAGATGCCGGCGGGCGCGGCATCGACGACCGCGACGGCGAGGCCCGGTCGCGCCTGTTTCAGCGACACGGCGGCAGCCAGGCCGACATAGCCGGCGCCGGTGACCAGCACGTCGAGCGAGGTTTTTGCGGCCGTCTTGCGGTCTGCCATGACAATTCCTTTCGAAGCCTCGGCCATCTTGGCCCCGTGCTAGGATATTCCGGCCTTGACTGCCCGCCATTCCTGTCGGAAACCGCGATAGCATCTTACGGCGAGGTCACGAAACATGACGGCGGCCATGGACGAGCTTCTCAGCATTCTCGACCTCGAGCAGCTTGAACACAATCTGTACCGTGGTCGCAGCCCCAAGCTCGACTGGCAGCGGGTCTTCGGCGGTCAGACCATCGCCCAGGCGCTGGTCGCCGCGCAGCGCACGGTCGAGCCCGAGCGCCATGTGCATTCCCTGCACGGCTATTTCATGCGGCCGGGCGACACCAAGGTGCCGATCGTCTACGAGGTCGACCGCATCCGCGACGGCGGCTCCTTCACCACGCGGCGTGTGGTGGCGATCCAGCACGGCCAGGCGATCTTTTCGCTGGAGGCCTCGTTCCAGCAGGACGAGATCGGGCTCGAGCACCAGCTGCCGATGCCACGCGACGTGCCACCGCCCGACAGCCTGTTGTCGCAGCGCGAATTGCTGGGCAAATTCGGCGAGGCGGTGCCGGACGGCATCAAGCGCTACTGGGAGCGCGACCGGCCGATCGAGATGAAGCCGGTGATGCTGAAGCACTACACCAGCCGCGAAAAGCTGGAGCCGCAGCAGAACATCTGGATCCGCACCACCGGCCCGGTGCCGGCCGACCGCGGCATCCAGGCGGCGGTGCTTGCCTACCTCTCCGACATGACGCTGCTCGACACCTCGACCTTTGCGCACGGCCGCGCCATTTTCGACCGCGACATCCAGGCGGCGAGCCTCGACCATGCGATGTGGTTCCATCGCAGCCATCCGCTCGATGACTGGATCCTGTACACGCAGGACAGCCCGTCGACGCAGGGGTCGCGCGGCTTCACCCGCGGCTCGCTGTTTGCCCGCGACGGCACGCTGATCGCCTCGGTTGCCCAGGAAGGCCTGATCCGGCTGAAGCGGCCGCCTGCGGAATAGGCGTTTTCGAAAAATTGCCTACTTTTTAATCAGTGACTGTCCGTTGACAGTGCGCACCGTGGCGCCGGGACTCGAGCGACCCGTTTGTTTACAATGAGTTAGCACCCTGCTTCGGCAACTGGCACGGAGCTTGAATCCTGTTGGGCACTCTCCGGGCTTTTTGGGATCGGTGAAGGTGTGCAAACGCGGGGGACCGCAACAGCAAAGGGTGAAACCTTATGAAAATCGTGATGGCAATCATCAAGCCGTTCAAGCTCGACGAGGTGCGCGAAGCGCTCACCGCCGTCGGCATCCAGGGCCTGACCGTCACCGAAGTCAAAGGCTACGGGCGTCAGAAGGGACACACGGAAATCTATCGCGGGGCGGAATACGCGGTCAGTTTCCTGCCGAAGATCAAGATCGAAGTCGCGGTTAGCACAGACCTGGTCGACAAGGCCGTCGAAGCCATCACGGCGGCGGCCAAGACCGGCCAGATCGGCGACGGCAAGATCTTCGTCTTCGGCATCGATCAGGCGGTGCGCATCCGTACCGGCGAAACAGACACCGACGCACTTTGAGCGGCGAACACGTATTCCAATGGAGAGTTCAATGAATATACCTTCCACCTTGAAGTCAGTGGCGCGCTCCGCGCTGCTGGGCTCCTTAGCGCTCGGAGCATTGGGCACGGTTGCTGCCTTCGCGCAGGAGGCGGCTCCCGCCGTCGCGGCGGCAGCGCCAGCAGCGCCGGCTTTTACCGTCGACAAGGGCGACACCACGTGGATGATGATTTCCACCGTGCTGGTGCTGTTGATGACCATTCCCGGCCTTGCGCTTTTCTACGGCGGCCTGGTTCGTACCAAGAACATGCTGTCGGTGCTGATGCAGGTCTTCACCATCACCAGCGTGGTCATGATCATCTGGGTCTTCTACGGCTACAGCCTCGCCTTCACCCCGGGCAACGCCTTCGTCGGCGGCCTTTCGAAGATGTTTCTCTCCGGCGTCAACGTATCGACGCTTTCGGAAACCTTCAGCAAGGGCGTCGCCATTCCTGAACTGGTGTTCGTCGTCTTCCAGATGACCTTCGCCTGCATCACGCCCGCCCTGATCGTCGGCGCATTCGCCGAACGCGTCAAATTCTCTGCCTTGATCCTTTTCGTTATCCTATGGGTGACGTTAATCTACTTCCCGATCGCGCACATGGTCTGGTTCTGGGGCGGCCCGAGCGCCTATGCCGACCCGTCCGGCCTGATCTTCAGCTTCGGCGCCATCGACTTCGCCGGCGGCACGGTCGTTCACATCAATGCGGGCATTGCCGGTCTCGTCGGCGCGCTGATGATCGGCAAGCGCATCGGCTACAAGAAGGACATCATGGCGCCGCACTCGATGACGCTGACCATGGTCGGCGCTTCATTGCTGTGGGTCGGCTGGTTCGGCTTCAACGCCGGTTCGAACCTCGAAGCGAACGCCTATGCGGTGTTGGCGATGATCAACACCTTCGTCGCCACGGCGGCGGCGGCAGTGGCCTGGATCGTGCTTGAATCGCTGCTGCGCGGCAAAGCCTCCATGCTCGGCGCTGTTTCGGGCGCGGTCACCGGCCTCGTCGCGATTACGCCGGCTGCAGGTTTTGCCGGCCCGATGGGCGCTATCGTGCTTGGCATCGTCGCCACCTTCGTCTGCTACTTCTTCGTCTCGGTGGTGAAGAACACGTTCGACTATGATGACAGCCTCGATGTCTTCGGCGTCCACTGCGTCGGTGGCATCATCGGTGCGCTAGGCACTGGCATTCTGGTCAATCCCGCCCTCGGCGGCGCCGGCATCGTCGACTATTCGACGGCCGACTTCGCCGCCGGCTATGCCGGCACGGCCACGCAGCTCCTGGCGCAGGGCAAAGGCGTCCTGGTAACCCTGCTGTGGTCGGGCATCGGCAGCGCAATCCTCTACAAGGTCGTCGACTTGATCATCGGTCTGCGTCCGACAGCCGACGCCGAGCGCGAAGGCCTCGACCTGACTTCGCATGGCGAAGCGGCCTACCACTCGTAAGCCTTGCGGGGCGGCCTCGGCCGCCCGCATTCTCCCATCCCGTCGTGACGCTCCCGAAAGGAGTTCACGCTTTGAGGCCCGGGTCATTCCGGGCCTCTCTTTTTGGCAACCGTGCTGGCAGGCCTCCGTCCCTGCGCAATCACGTTCTAGTGATGGCCGCCGGCGGGGAGACGTCGACCGGATTGGTTCCGAACTGTTGAGACTGCCTACAGTGGAGTGAGCAAGATCGTGGCTCTGGGTGCGTATAGTTAATGCGGCCTTAACCTTCCCCCCGATAGTCTGACATCCGAATCTGCCGGAGTGCGTCATGCGCCCGGCCAGTCCATGACAGACGGGGAACGAAGCATGCGTTCAGGGGCTTCAGCACCGCTCGCGCTGACCGATACGGGGCACGGCATCCAGGCATTCGCGCGGCGCCAGGTCGGGCGGCTGGTCGGCGCCGGCCTGTTTGCGCTGGTCGCCTTTGGCGTCGCGGCGCTGGCGACCTGGAACGTCGCCGATCCCAGCTTCTCGCACGCCACCGACAACATCGTCACCAACGCCATGGGCTATGCGGGCGCGGTATTCTCCGACCTCGCCATGCAGTTCTTCGGCCTTGCCGCGGTTGCCGCCCTGGTGCCGGCGGTGATCTGGGGCTTTCTCCTGTTTTCGGCGCGCGGCGTCGACAGGCTGCCGAAGCGCGGCCTTGCCTGGTTCGGCTTCGCGCTGCTCGCGGCGGCGATGGCCGGCTGCGTGGTGCCGCCCAAGACGTGGCCGTTGCCGACCGGCCTCGGTGGCGTGTTCGGCGACATGGTGCTCAATATTCCGGGCCTGGTCATTGGCGGCTACCCGACCGGCATCGTTGCCAGCATCATTGCCATGGTGCTCATTGCGCCGGCGCTGTGGCTGTTTGCCTATGGCTCGGCGCTGATTGCGCGCAAGAACGGCTTTGCCGTCATGGAGCGCACCGCGGAGCCCGATTCCCGAGAGGACGACCTGCTCTTCGACGAAGACGAGGACGAGGGCGACGAGGGGATACTGGCGCTCGGCGCCGTTACCCACTGGTGGCTGTCTTTCCGCGCCTGGATGCATCGCCGGGCTGTGCGCCGCCAGCAGGAGCGCGACGAGTTCGAGCCGGAGATGGAGCAGCGCTCCACCGCATGGCGCCGCGCCGCCGAACGGGTCGAATCGGCGGAATTCGCCGAAGCGCGGATGAGCCCGGATGGCCGCGCCCGCGTCGAGCCGGAGTTCTTCGCCGCCATGGTCAATGACCGCAGCGTTTCCGTCGATCCGGACGATGACGACGTCCTCGATGCCGGTTTCGACAATGGCGACGAGGAGGTCGAACTCGACGACGAGCCGGTCCAGCGCCGTGCCGCGACGAACGCCAAGGTGCAGAACTTCCGCTCCGATGCAGCGACCCGCGTCGCCGCACCTGCGCCGCGTCCCGCTCCCGGCGCGCGCGTCCAGCGCGAGGCGCAGACCTCGCTGATCGGCTCGGAAACATTCGAAATGCCGTCGCTGCATTTCCTGTCGGAGCCGAAGAACGTGGTGCGCGACGCCAGCCTGTCCAAGGACGCGCTGGAGCAGAATGCGCGCCTGCTCGAAGGCGTTCTGGAGGATTTCGGCGTCAAGGGCGAGATTATCGCGGTACGGCCCGGCCCGGTGGTCACGCTTTATGAGTTGGAGCCGGCGCCCGGCATCAAATCGTCGCGCGTCATCGGCCTGTCCGACGACATCGCCCGCTCGATGAGCGCGATTGCCTGCCGCGTCGCCGTGGTGCCCGGCCGCAACGCCATCGGCATCGAATTGCCGAATGCCAAGCGCGAGACCGTCTATCTCCGGGAGATCCTGGCCAGCCGCGATTTCGAGACGACCAAGTCCAAGCTGGCGCTGGCGCTGGGCAAGACCATCAATGGCGAGGCGGTGATCGTCGACATCGCCAAGATGCCGCATGTGCTGGTCGCAGGCACCACCGGCTCCGGCAAGTCCGTCGCCATCAACACCATGATCCTGTCGCTGCTCTACAAGCTGACGCCGCAGGACTGCCGGCTGATCATGATCGACCCGAAGATGCTCGAACTTTCCGTCTATGACGGCATCCCGCACCTTCTGACGCCGGTGGTCACCGACCCGAAGAAGGCCGTGGTGGCGTTGAAATGGACGGTGCGCGAGATGGAGGACCGCTACCGCAAGATGTCCAAGGTCGGCGTGCGCAACATCGACGGCTTCAACGCGCGCGTGCAGTTGGCTGAAAAGAAGGGCGAAAAAATCTCGCGCACCGTGCAGACCGGCTTCGACCGCCAGACCGGCGAGGCGATCTACGAGACCGAGAACCTCGATCTCGAGCCGATGCCCTACATCGTCGTCATCATCGACGAGATGGCCGATTTGATGATGGTCGCCGGCAAGGACATCGAAGGCGCGGTGCAGCGCCTGGCACAGATGGCGCGCGCGGCCGGCATCCATGTCATCATGGCGACGCAGCGTCCGTCGGTCGACGTCATCACCGGCACCATCAAGGCCAATTTCCCGACCCGTATCTCCTTTCAGGTGACGTCGAAGATCGACAGCCGCACCATTCTGGGCGAGCAGGGCGCCGAGCAGCTGCTCGGCATGGGCGACATGCTGTACATGGCCGGCGGCGGCCGCATCCAGCGCGTGCACGGCCCGTTCGTCGCCGACGACGAGGTCGAGAAGATCGTCGCCCATCTGAAGCTGCAGGGCGTGCCCGAATATCTCGACGCCATCACCGAGGATGACGGCGAGGACGATGACGAGCCGTCGGGCAAGGGCGGCGCTGGCGGTGGTGGCAACAGCAATTTCGAGGATTCCGACGATCCCTACGACCAGGCGGTCTCGGTCGTGCTGCGCGACGGCAAGGCGTCGACCAGCTATATCCAGCGCCGGCTCGGCATCGGCTACAACCGCGCCGCCTCGATCATCGAGAAGATGGAGAAGGAAGGCATTGTCGGCCCGGCCAACCATGCCGGCAAACGCGAAATTCTGGTGCCGACCGAGGACGACAAGTTCTGATCAGCCGATACGGCCCGGCGGCAACCTTGAACCTTTTGGCGCGTTACAGCGACTGAGCGCTGTCCGGCCCGCCAAACTTAAGTCTAACTGGGGGTCCACGGACTGCAACGAGACACACACCACACGAGAGTGACCGGCATGAAAAACGATCTTTCCGCGATCAGCGATTTCGCTCCAAACCGTCGCCAGTTGCTCGGCCTTGGCCTGATGCTTGCCGGCGCCGCGGCCGTCAACGTCGTGCCGGGGTTCCAGCTCTTGGCCTCGGCGCAGGCGGCGGTGCCGCCGACGGCGCAAAAGATCGCCGACCATTTCTCCTCGGTCAAATCGATGAGCGGCGAGTTCGTCCAGTTCGGCCCCAACAACCAGCAGACCGGCGGCAAGTTCTTCCTTGAGCGGCCAGGCAAGATTCGCTTCAACTATGACGGCAAGTCGAATTTCCGGGTGATTTCCGACGGCAAGTCGGTGGTCATCCTCAACAAGCGGCTGAAAACGTCCGATCTCTATCCGTTGTCGAAGACACCGCTGAAGCTGTTGCTCGACACCAAGATCGACCTCTCGGGCGGCCGCGTCAAATCGATCAAGGAAGAGAGCGACCTCACCACCATCCAGCTTGCCGACAAGTCGGTGTTCGGCAATTCGAAGATCACCATGATGTTCGATCCGAAATCCTATGATCTGCGCCAGTGGACCATCACCGACGCGCAGGGCAAGGACACCACGGTGATGATCTACAACACCAAGGAAGGCGTCAGCTTCCCTGCGGATACGTTCGCCATCGACTATACGGCGAACCGCGAGCTGAACACCAACCACCGCTAGATCCGGTCAGGCCGGCCTGCAAATGGCGATCTCCTGCGCTTCCGGCGCTCACGTGGTTTAAGTACGCTCCGCTCCGGTTCTCGGAGACCACCATTTTCGACTCGGCCTGACCTGAATCAGGGCCGCCGCCCGCAAAGGCTGGCTTGTGTTTGTGGCGCTCGGCTGGCAGTAGATCGGCGACCTTGTTCGGACCGCCGCATGCCCTTCTCCATCGCCACCTGGAACATCAACTCCGTGCGCCTGCGCATGCCGATCGTCGAGCGGCTGCTGACGGAGCAGGCGCCCGATGTGCTTTGCCTGCAGGAGACGAAGGTTCCCGACGAGCTGTTTCCGGAAAAGGCGTTCCGCAAGGCCGGCTACGAGCACATCGCATTCCATGGCCAGAAGGGCTATCACGGCGTTGCGACGGTGGCGCGGCGGCCGATCGAGATTGTCGAGAAACGGCGCTTCTGCGAGATCGATGACAGCCGGCATCTGTCGGTCAAGGTGCAGGCCGGCGGCAAGGCAATCCTGGTCCACAATTTCTACGTGCCGGCCGGCGGCGACGAGCCCGATCCGGAGATCAACCGCAAGTTCCGCCACAAGCTCGATTTCGTTGCCGAGATGAACGCCATCCGCGCCGCGCATGACGAGGTGTCGGCCTCGATCCTGGTCGGCGACCTCAACATCGCTCCGCAGGAGCACGATGTCTGGTCGCACAAGCAATTGCTCAACGTCGTCAGCCACACGCCGGTCGAGACGCAAAATTTCGACGCGATGCGGATCGCCGGCGACTGGGTCGACCTGATGCGGCTCGACGTGCCGCCAGAGCAGAAGCTCTACACCTGGTGGAGCTATCGCGCGCGGGACTGGGAAGCCTCGAACCGCGGCCGCCGGCTCGACCATGTCTGGTCGTCACCGAACCTGGTGCCGAGCTTTGCCGGCTATGAGATCCTGCGAGAGGCGCGTGGCTGGGAGCGGCCCTCGGACCATGTGCCGGTGATTGCGCGGTTCGACCTGGATTAGGCGGGCCGATATTCAGGTGAGGCCGGCCTGCAAATGGCCGATACCTGCGCTTCCGGTGCTCGCGTACTTTGAGTACGCTCCGCTCCGGTTCTCGGTATCAGCCATTTTCGACTCGGCCTGACCTGAATCTCGACACACCCAAGCGTGAGCGCGGTCGCGGGGACCTACCCGCCAAACCTTGGCGCCAGCTTCTCGATGCGGGCGATCATGGCCTGGAAATCATCGAGGATGCGCTGGTGCAGTTTCACCGCCACCTCGGGATATTCCTCCAGGATGCGGCGAAACATCTTGCGGCTCAACCTTATCACTTCCGAATCGGTCTCGGCCGAGGCGCTGGTCAGCCGTCTTGAGTCGGCGATCAGCGCCAGTTCGCTGAGGATCGTGCCGGGGCCGGCGGTGCCGATCGGGATGCGGTCGCCATCCTGCTCCCGGTAGAGCACGATGCGGCCACTGACCACGATATAGGCCGAGTCGGCTTCGTCATCCTCGCGGTACAGCTTGCGGTCGGCCTGCAGATGGGTGGCTTCGGCGCCGAAGGCGAGCAGGCGCAGCTGTTCCTGCGTGAAACCCTCAAAGAGCTTCACGGCGGACAGGATGCGGATGTCGTCATCCAGCGCCATCTCTAGCTGCGTCCCCGAACGGTCAGTCCAATCCCTCCCTTAGAGCGCCGCGTGTCCAATTGAACGCGCAAAGGACGCTCTAACACTTCAATCTGCGCAGCGGGCCGATCCAGGCTCCCCCAGCCGGATCCTCCCCGAAACAGTCCCGCCCCGACCGCTTATTGAACAATGAAAAGTTTAAGGAACCAGCTTGTAGCCGCCGCTTTCTGTCACAAGAATTTCAGCATTGGAAGGATCGCGCTCGATCTTCTGGCGCAGCCGGTAGACGTGAGTTTCGAGCGTGTGCGTGGTGACGCCGGAATTGTAGCCCCACACTTCCTCAAGCAGGACGTCGCGCGTCACCACCTTCTGGTCGGCTCGATAGAGATATTTGATGATCGAGGCTTCCTTCTCGGTCAGCCGCACCTTGCCGCCGCGCGGGTCGATCAGAAGCTTCTGGCTGGGCTTGAACGTGTAGGGGCCGACCGAAAAGGTGGCGTCCTCGCTCTGCTCGTGCTGGCGCAGTTGTGCGCGGATGCGGGCGAGCAGCACGGCGAAGCGGAACGGCTTGGTGACATAGTCGTTGGCGCCGGCCTCGAGGCCCAGAATCGTGTCGGAATCGGTATCGTGGCCGGTCAGCATGATGATCGGCGCCTTGTAGCCGCCCTTGCGCAGGATCTTCACCGCCTCGCGGCCATCCATGTCGGGCAGCCCGACGTCCATGATGAGCAGGTCGATGAGCCCGCCGCGCGCCGCGGCGACGCCTTTGGCGGCGGTCGCTTCCTGCAAGACGTCGAATTCTTCGTAAAGGGCCAGTTGCTCGACGAGGGTTCCGCGCAGGTCGTCATCGTCGTCAACGATCAGAATGGTACGTGATGTCATGGATCAATCCATTGTTTTGAAAAGAATTTTCAGTTGACCGCTCCCCATTTATGCGGAAGCTGACCGGCGCAACAGTCCGATCACAGTGATTTGTTCCGTGACACGATCATACAAGAAAAAACGCGATCGCAATGCAGCCGGCGCAATTTTGCCGAAAGGGCTGCGTGTGCTGGTGGTTCGGGCGAGGCCGGGCAACCCCAGCCAGGGGATATTGCAGGCCGGCAGCAAGGTGTTTGCCTGCGCGCTCGGACGCGGCGGCATCTCAGCCAACAAGCGCGAAGGCGACAGTGCGACGCCGCTTGGCGAGATGCGGATTTTGTCAGGATATTTTCGGGGCGATCATTTCGCGGCCGGCCGCAAAACCCGGCTGGCGATGGCGCCGATCGGCGCCGATCTCGGCTGGTGCGAGGTGCCGGACGACCGCAACTACAACCGGCCGGTGAAAATCCCCTATGGCGCCAGCCATGAGCGAATGCGGCGCGACGACCGCCTCTATGACGCCTGCCTGGTGCTCGACTGGAACATGGCGCCGCGCCGGCGCGGCCGCGGCAGCGCCATCTTCTTCCATCTGGCGCGCCCAGGCTTCACACCGACGCAAGGCTGCGTGGCGGTGACAGCGCGGACAATGGCGCGGCTGTTGCCGCTGGTGTCGGACCGGACGGTGGTGAGGGTGGTGAGGTAGGGAGTAGGGAGTAGGGAGTAGGGAGTAGGGAGTAGGGAGTAGGGAGTAGGGAGTAGGGAGTAGGGAGTAGGGAGTAGGGAGTAGGGAGTAGGGAGTAGGGAGTAGGGAGTAGGGAGTAGGATGGTCTCGGCGTCGTTTCAATCCTTCACTACTCACTACTCACTACTCACTACTCACCATTGCCTAACGCCTTCTCGGCTTCTGCCACCCAGTGTCCAGCAATCCAAGCCGGCCGAGTTCCCGGTCCACGGCCCGCGTCACGTCCTTGCGCTGCGCGCCGACGTCCCGCAACTGGCGATCCGACAGATCCTCCACGTCCTGGCGCGGCAGGTTGATGGCGACTTTCGCCTGGCGAAGCCAGTCCGTTACGGCATGCAACCAGTTCGAGCGAGCTGCTGGCGAGTTCAAAACGAAGATGGACATGATGCGCTCCCGTGTTCCGCCGGATATCAAATCCGGCTTGATGGTGTTTCGATGGATGCATCATGCCGCATTGAAATCCATGAGAGAAACGAGTAGTTCTTTTCGGATCGTCAAGTTTTATTTGAGGATACGTTGATGTCCCGTCTGTTGCCCGGAACGCGCGCGCTGAGGACTCTGGAAGCCGCCGCCCGCCACCTCAATTTCACCCGCGCTGCCGACGAGCTCGGGCTGACGCCGGCGGCGGTCAGCCACCAGATCAAGGAAATCGAGGATCAGCTCGGGCTGGTGCTGTTCACGCGAACCAGTCGTACCATCCGGTTGACCGAGGCAGGTACGGTGCTGTTCGAGGCCTCGATCGATGCGCTGGACCTGCTCAACCGGGCGGTGTCGCGGGCGCGCAAGCTGACGCGCGGCACGGCATTGCTGAAGGTGACGCTCGACGCGCAGTTCGCGTCAAAATGGCTGATGCGGCGCGTCGACGATTTTCGCAAACTTCAGCCCAGTATCGAGCTGAGGTTCGACATCGGCTACGAAGTGCGCGATTTCGAACTCGACGACGTCGATGTCGGCATCCGGTTCGGGGTCGGCAAGTATCCGGGGCTTCGCGCCCATCGCCTGTTCGACAACATCCTCATTCCGGTGTGCAGCCCGAGCCTGCTGACCTCCGGCCCGCCGCTGCGCGAACCGCGCGACCTCTTCAACCACACGCTTGCCCATATCGAATGGTCGCGCCAAGGCGTGACATGGCCGAACTGGCGCATGTGGATGGCGGCGGCCGGCATCAACGATTTCGACGACAGCCGGACTATCGTGTTTGGAACCTCTACCGATGCCGTGCAGGCGGCGCTCGACGGCAATGCCGTGGCGCTCGCCGAGTTCGCCATGGTGGCAAACGACCTTTCCCAGGGAAGGCTGGTGCAGCCCTTTGAACTCGGTCTGCGCGTGGGGCCGGAGTTCGGCTACTTCCTGGTCTATCCCGAGAGCACTGCCAACGATCCGCGCATCATCGCTTTCCGCGAATGGATCCTCGACGAAGTCGCCAGGACGCAGACCTGACGACTTCTGCAGGCCTCAGCCGGCGACCGGCGTCCCGAACCAGCCGATCACCGCGCCGATGATCAACAGCACGCCGAGCCAGTGGCCGCCGTCGATCAGGGTCAGGTCCCAGCCGAAATTCTCATAGCGATGGTTGGCCGTCAGCGTCGTGGCGACGAAACCCAGCCAGAGGACGAAGCCGAAGATCAGCCCTGCGACAAGGACCGGCTCGCCGCCGGTCATCGCGCCGACGACCAAGGCTAAGACCAGCGCCATGATCAGCTCGGCGATGAAGGAGATGATGAAGGGCAATATCGATTTCTTTGACGTTGACGGATCGATCCTGGCCGCCCTCATCCAAGGCTTGCTGAGGGCCGTGTACCAGACGGCGCCAAACAGCCACGCCGCGACGGCCGCGACAACCACCGCCAGCCAGTTCACCACTGAAAAATCCATAAAGTCCTCCCCTCAAGCATGCCGCCCAAAGCCTGACGGTTCTGGGATAACGACATGCGTATTCTTCAAAATGCGCGATGGAACGCCTGTTCGGCAATGCCGTCAAGCGAAGCGCCACACCGTGGTGCGCTTGACCAGGGCGTCCTCCAGCGCCCGCGTCACCGCCACTTCGTAGACGGCGAGCGGCTCCAGTCCCGCCTTCGGCATGTAGGAGCGGCCCGGATCGCCGACGAGGATGTCAGCGCCGCGCGCCTTCAGTGTCGAAAACCACGGCATCAGCGTGTCGGCGAAGGATTTGTCGTAGAAGACGTCGCCGGCCAGTACCACGTCCCAGCCGGCGTCGGTGCCGATGCAGTCCGTGCCGCAAAAGTCGATGGCAACGCCATTGGCCTTTGCGTTGAGGCGGACCGCCGTTTCGCAGAACGGGTCGATGTCGGCGGCGATCACGTGCGCCGCACCCGCCTTGCCGGCGGCGATGGCGACAAGGCCGGAGCCGGAGGCGAAGTCGAGCACGCGTTTGCCCCGCACATCCGACGGATTGTCCAGCACGTGACGGGCAAGGCCCTGACCGCCGGCCCAGGCAAAGGCCCAAAACGGCGGCGGCAGGCCGATTTCGATCAGCTCGTTCTCCGTGCGCTGCCAGAGGTCATGCGCTTCGTCGGCAAGATTGAGCACAATCTCCGGCACATGCGGCGGCGACATAAGCGCCGTGTTGTCGAGAATGAACTTTTTCGCGCTGTTCGGCATGAGGGCCGTCACGGAGCCGGCGTCAGTCCGCCCATGCGGCAGACTTCCTTCCATTCGGCCGGCGTCACCGGCTGTACGGAAAGCCGTCCAAGCCGCACCAGCGCCATCTCGGCAAGCTTCGGATTGGCCTTGACCTGCTCCAGCGTCGGCGGGTTCGGCACGTCCTTGAAGGCGCGGATGTCGACGCATTCCCAGCGCGGATCGTCGGTGGTGCTGTCGGGATGGGCAAGCCTGCAGACCTCGGCAATGCCGACGACGTTCAGCCCTTCATTGGAGTGATAGAAGAAGCCGAGATCGCCGATCTGCATCGCCTTCATGTTGTTGCGCGCTGCATAGTTGCGCACGCCGTCCCACTGCGTGCCGGCCTTGCCCTTGGCCTTCAGCGCCTCGAAGGAGAAGACCGAAGGTTCGGATTTGAACAGCCAGTAGTTCATGTCTTTGCTCCAACTACTATTTTTGCGCAATTCCGGACGGAAAACCGTTACACACTTTTCCTGGGATCGCTCTAGGCGCCGCCGGAACTAACTAGCCGCCGGCTTGTTGAAGGTCCAGTTCCACTGGCGGATTTCGACACTTTCGAACAGCCCGGCCTTGGCATAGGGGTCGGCAGCCGACAGCGCCTGCGCACCGGCCAGATCCGGCGCTTCGACGACGACGAGGCTGCCGTTGGGCTTGCCTTCGGCGTCGAGGAACGGGCCGGCAAAGGCCAGTTTGTTGTCGGCGTTCAGGCCTTCGAGAAAGGCGACGTGGACCGGCCGCGTGTCGACGCGCACCTGCAGGCTGCCGGGCTTGTCCTTGCAAATCAACGCAAACAGCATGCTTTCGAAACTCCGGGTTGGGATTGCGACTAAAGTTCGCCTTGAACTGCCGAAACCGCGTTTTTGCTTTTATGGTGCCTTCGGGTCAATGCCAAATGATCTGTCGCGATGGATCTCCGCCCCGCTCAAGGCCAAGGCATTGAAATGATGGATCCACATGAGTTTGATGAAAGTCACAGACGATATCGCTTCGCCCGAAAGAGCAGACACAGGCAACAGCGCTGCATTGCGAAAAAAGAGCGCCTGGCCTTTGCGATTGCTGCTTATAAAGACGCCACTGGATATTTCGTAAGTCAAAGATAATCAATTTTCGATATGATACGCTCCCAGCGGGTCAGTTGTGGGGATGGGCTGGTTCTTCCAGAACGCCTGAATAGAGGACGCAATGGAGAGCATCGCGGGGGACACGACAGTCAGGATCGACGACGCCACGCCTGCTTTCACGGTCAGCATGGAGACCGAGCGCGTTCTCGTCTCTGCAATTATTCCTTGCCTGAACGAAGAATTGACGATTGGCATTTGCATTCGCAAAGCCTTCGATGCCTTCTTGAGGCGCGGCGTCAAGGGGGAAGTCGTCGTCGGCGATAATGGCTCCACGGACAGGTCGGTGGAGATTGCGCAACAGTTGGGAGCGCGGGTCGTCCATCAGCCGGTAAAGGGCTATGGCGCGGCAATCAGCGCTGCAGTTGAAGCGGCCGAGGGCAAATATCTCATCATGGCCGATGCCGATGATTCCTACGACTGGAGCCAATTGGGCGATTTCATCGATGCGTTGGAATTGGGTGCGGACTTTGTCATGGGCAATCGGTTCGCCGGCGGTATCGAGCCGGGCGCCATGCCGCTACTGCATCGCTACCTGGGCAATCCCGTCCTGTCCACCATCGCTCGCTGGCTGCACAAATCTCCGATCCGCGACTTCCATTGCGGCATGCGCGGCTTCACTCGAGAGGCATTTCAGAAAATCGGCGCACGCTCGCCGGGAATGGAATTCGCCTCGGAAATGATCATCAATGCGCATCGCGCTGGGCTCACCATTCGTGAAGTGCCGATCAAGCTCTACCCCGACAAGCGAAACCGCGCCCCGCATCTGCGTTCCTTCCGCGACGGTTGGCGCCATTTGCGGCTCATTATTGCTCACGCGCCGGACACCATGTATCTCGTGCCTGGGCTGACCTTGCTGATCACTGGCATTGCCGGCCTTGCAGTTCTCGCTGCCGGACCTGTTCGCATCGGTGGATGGTACTTCGGAATTCACTTCGTCGCGCTCTCGGCTATGGCGACGTTGATTGGCCTTTCAGCGATCCTGTTCGGTATGCTGGCAAAGGTGGCAATCGCCATCTACCATCCGGTCTACAGCGGTCGAATTGTGTCATGGCTGACGCGCGGTCGCCCTTTGGAATGGCTGGTTTTTTCCGGTGGCGTACTCGCGGCAGCTGGCTTCGCGGCGGACGTGGCACTGGCGCTACATTGGATTTTTGTCGGTGGCCCCATGGAGCAATCAGTGCATCTGACCTTTGTGGTCACCACTATCTGCGTGGCCGGCATGTCCATGGTGCTATCTGGCTTCGTGCTCAAGTTGCTGCTTGATACATTGAGCGCCAGACATGAGTTCTAACCCTTCAGCAGCCTCGCGAGCGGAAATTCAAGCCGTAAGCCGCGCAGCCGAAAAGCCTTTTCTGTCGGTCGTCATGCCTGTCCATGACGGGGCGGCATGGATTGGAGCGACACTTGATTCACTTGCTGCGGAGCTGACTGGCGACCTGCAGATAATCATTATCGACAGCAGCCCGACGAACGCCACAGCTGCCATTGTCGAGCGATTCCTCTACCGGCCGGCGTTCCGGCTGCTTCGGCGAAAAGATCTCGGGCCTTGGCAGTCGAAGACCAACCTGGGCGTTGAGCTAGCCGCCGCCGATTATGTCTGCATACTCCACCAAGACGACCTGTGGTTGCCCGGGCGCATTGAGGCCGCTCGACGCTGGCTCGCGGACGCACCCGAAGCAGCGCTTCATTTAGCCCCGACTGCGATCGTTGACCGCCACGGCCGGCGAATGGGATGCTGGAACTGTCCCTTGCCAACCGAAAAGGTGCTCGAATCTGAATTCTTGCTGGAACGGCTTCTCGTACAGAATTTCGTGTCTGTGCCTGCTCCGATTTTTCGTCGGAGTGCTTGGCTGGCATGCGGGGGCATGGATGAGATGCTTTGGTATACGGCGGATTGGGATATGTGGGCGAAGCTCGCTGTTGCCGGATCTGTCGTTTATCACAAAGAGATAACCACAGCCTTCCGGGTTCATGGCGATTCGCTGACCGTAACCGGATCGCGCGATGCGAACGAATTCCGTTCGCAAATGCAGACTGTCCTAGAGCGCCATCTGTACCGGCTTTCGGCGCGCAGCCGACGCCAGATTGAATCTGCTGCTCGGGCATCGATCAGCGTCAATGTGTCGCTGGCGGCTGCGTCGGGCGGCGACTTGAAGGCCTTGGTTCGAGCGGCTCGCACCATGCTGTCGCTCGGGCCGACGGGATTAAGGCGCTACTTGCGCGATTCGCGATTGCTGGAGCGCGTCATGTGCCGGCTTCGCGCGAAACTGACAGGAGCGTTCTGAGGCAATGTTCAGCTCTGCCAGGATCGCCGACGACCAAGTGGACAAGAGCAACCATGCCGGAGCTCACGAAAGACCGCTTTTGGAACGTGGATGGCGGTACACTGTGGTGGGAGCGATATGCGCAATTGCGCACAATGCCATCATGATTGCGGTTGATCAGCTGGGTGGGCATTACCTGCTGGGCATCATGATTTCATTCCTGGCTGTGATGCCTACGGGATACGCTCTGCACAGCTGGTTCACCTTCGGCAAGCCACTTCGCTTGAAAGCGTTTGCGCGTTTTGCGGCAGGTGTGGCTGCGGCCTATCCGATCTCGGTAGCCATGATGGTGCTTCTCTGTTCATGCCTCGGCCTTGGCGTTGCGATTGCGTCTCCGATCGCCACAGTTGCGTTGCTCATCTGGAACGTTGTCGTTGCGCATTTTGCTATCTTGTCACGGTTCAATCTAAAGCCCGTCACCTTGCCGGCGACATCCTCTCGCTCAACCACGGGAAACGAGGAATGAGAATGTTGCCGCCAGGAAAGATCATGCGCAGGGCTCTTGGCCGTCATTTCAAGCCGGTCGGAGACATCTACCGGCGTGTTTTCGTCAATCTCAATGTAATTGCGGATTTTCTCGATCGCGAATTGCCGAACGGCGCGAGGGTTTTGGATATCGGCGGCGGGGATGGAGCGCTCGTCGACCGGTTGCTTGATCGGCGCCCCGACCTAACGGTTACGATGTGCGATCTCGCACCTTCAATCGGTGCCTTTCTAAGCAACGCAAATCGGGCGAAGGTCGAACTTCTGCCCGCCACGGACCTTTCCAGCGTGCAGGGATCTTTTGATGTTGTGACGATTTCCGACGTCATTCATCATGTGCCGGTCGATGGGCGCGACGCATTCTTCAAATCGCTGGCCGACAGTTGCGAACGCTGGGCCTGCCGGAAGATCATCTTGAAGGACATCGAGCCTGGTGGAATACGCGCCACCTTGTCGCTTCTTGCGGACCGGCACATTACCGGAGACAAGCATGTCGTCTTGTTTTCGCGTTCGGACTTCGCGGCCATGGCAAAGCGGCATTTCCCGACGGCAAAGAGAGCATCGGCATCACCGGACCGGCCGAATTATTGTGAACTGCTCAGCTGGTAGCAGATGGGTGGATCCCGGCGTGTCACGAGGCGGTAAGCGCGGATCAACGACACGCTATTTGGTCGCGATGGTGCTGAGCATGCTGGCGATCCGGTGACTCTCCGGGCGATCGACCAGAAATTTATCGATAAACTTCAACGGGAATGTCAGCGTCAGGATTGCGGCTTTCGCTATCATGTAGCGGGTTCGGTTCTCTCGACCGACAACGACGCCGATATATTCCGAAAGGATGTTGACGATCGCGCTTGTCGGCCCTTGATGCGTCTGGACCTCTACCCTTGCGAACCGCTGGAGAAGCTGCTCGATCCCGTCCTTTGTGAAGTTGCAGTAGTGGGCGGGATAGCCGTGATAGGGGAACAGGAAAGGGTTGATGCAGAGCAGCTTCCCACCCGGCTTCAGGACACGGAACACTTCATCGACGACCGCTACCGGATTGGGAACATGCTCGATCACGCTGTCCAGAATGACGACGTCGACGGAATCGCTCGCAAGCGGCGTGTGCTCGATATTCGCGACCAGATCGACGTTCGGGGTGGGGAACAGGTCAATGTTGAGAACATCGGGGCGGACGCGCCGTGCGCCGGAGCCGAACTCAACGATCATTGAGTCCTGAGGTATCGAGGCAAGAAACGAATTCAGCGTGTCGTGCGGTGAATATTCGCTGGTGATGACCTGCTTGAGCGAATTGTAGAGACGGGCGCGCGTACTGGTACCGGCATACGCCTCTTCATGGAAGCTCGCGTCGAAGCCCTCCCTCACCGGCGACTCGACAAAGAACGGAATGCCTTTGTGCACGGGATAGGGGCCAGGGCAAGATTCGCAGGTCAGGGCAACCGGGCTTGTGCCAAGCCTGGAATAGCAGACTGGGCAGACGAGGCCCGATGCCATCTTGGGTTGTAGCACGCGATGTCCTTTCAAGCCTCCGCATTGTCGCAGAAGGCTGGCTGCCGTGTTTGAACATAACCTTCTTAACAAGCAAAAGGCTAACAGCGGCTAAAGTCCGCTGCGTATAGACAGGCTGGAGCGGAGCGCTGCAAGAATCCGAAGCGCGACGGCTTCAGTTCCGCACAGTGTCGGAAAATTAACCGCGGTGGAACCATGCTTCGCCAAGCGGAGCTGCCGGCCTCGAAGTTGTTGTCTGAGGATGAAGGGCGTTGCGCCCAGCGAGACAGCACGCCTGGCGTTGGTCTGCCTGGGCACGATCGCGGGGGTTGTCTTGAATACGCAGGAGCCGGGACCAAACAAGCTGTTCGCTCTCGGGCAGCGCCCAACAACAACTTTTCTGCATATCCTGATCGCACTCAAGATCATCTTGCTGTTCGTTCTGGCTTGGAACATCCGCTTCGTCATGGATGAATTCGTCCAACTCGGATGGGCGAAATATTTCTCCAACGGCCTGTTCGATACGATCTGGCATCCCAAGGCGGTCGGCTATGCGGCTTTTTATGAGATTGCTCATCTGATCGGCTGGAATGCCACGTCGGTTCTGCTTGCTGGCCGCATGCAGACTGCGTTGCTGGCCTGCGGGACGATCTCTTTGATCTACGCATGCGCTCGCGCTCTGGGCGAGGATCGCGTGCGCGCTTTGACGATCGTCCTCGTTCTCCTGTGCTTTTCGAATTTCATGGAGCGCATCTTTCGTACCATCGCCGAACCGCCGGCAGTGTTCTTCGCCGTGGCGGCGTTGCTGGTTGTCCTGCGCGCACCTGGGTTGAGGGCAAGGCAGCTTGTTGCCGCCGGCATGCTAAGTGGCCTTGCCTTCGTCATCACTCAGAAATCGGTCTACTTCAACGTTGCGCTCGGCATCGGCCTTGTTGCTGACGCAGCCTTGATGAGACGCTACGCAACAGGGGCGGTTCGCGGAGGGTGGCTCGTGCTTGGATGGGCCGTTCCGATAATGGTCTATTGCTTGATCTTCGGTGGAGGCGCCCCTGTTCTCGCGGCCAAAAACCTTATACTTGGCCCGGTCGAGATTGCGACGCGTGGAGGCGGTGACTACGGGGGACTGAGGCAGTTCGTGTTACAGACACTGGCGCGGAACGCCCTTCTTTACGGGATCTGTTTCTCCGGTATGGCCCTGTCACTGATGCGGGTCATGAAACTCGATGGTCGAAGGCGAATTGCGCTGATCTTTTCACTCGTCATCACGGTGCTGGTATTCACGCACGACCAGCCCTGGCCTTATGTCTTCATCATGGCGTTGCCCTTCGTTGCGCTCTGGTCGTTGGAGCTTCTCGACAGCACCGCAACCCACGCGCGCTACCGGGTTCCTGTCCTCGCGGTGCTGATCACAGCCATCGCCATGAGCTACGCGAGCAATGTCGTTTACCTACGCCTCAACAATCAGACCCAGCTTGAACTGGTCTCGCGCGCGGAATCTTTGCTCGCACCGGATGAGAAGTATTTCGACGGCATCGCCATGCTGCCCAATCGACAGGAGCCCTCCACACTCTGGCTCGACCAGCATTATGTCTTGAAAACATTGCAGGAAGGCAGGCAATCGGAAGCCTACAAAGTTCTCTCGGATTCCCCGCCCAAGATGGTCCTCTGGTCATATCGCATGGATTTGATCGATACCGTGATCGCGCCTCTCATCCGCGACAGCTACGTCCAGATCGCTCCCAACATCAGAATGGCTGGTCGTCGCCTCTATTCCGGTCGTCCGGTCGTTTTCAAGGTGCCTGTCGCCGGACGATACAGCCTGTACACGACCAGCGGGGAGCTTGCAGACGGCGAGGTCGAGATAAACGGCACCTCGCATTCTTCGCCCCTATCCTTGGAGGCAGGTACCAGCGACGTTGTCCTGCGCAACGGTCCAGCCGAGGCACTGCTGCTGCCGGAAGGTCACTATGAAAACCGCATCGTGCCTGGCGGCGACAATGCCGAGCTGTTCACGGGAGTTTACAATTAAATACCGGTTTCGGTCTTCAGCGGCCGGGTCATCAATGCCGTGACAGCCTGCCGAATGGTGATCGTGCCGTCCAGTATCGCCGACACCGCAGCGATGATAGGCGCGTCGATGTCGCGCTCGGCGGCGATGCGGGCGGCGATCGCCGCCGTCGGCACGCCTTCGGCGAGCGGCAGTCCGGACAAGGGCTTACCTTGCCCCACCGCCAGCCCATAGGCGAAATTGCGCGACTGGGCGGAAGAGCAGGTGAGCAAAAGGTCGCCGAGGCCGGAAAGCCCCATCAGCGTCTCGGGCTTGGCGCCGAAGGACGCCCCGATGCGGCGCAGTTCGACGAAGCCGCGTGTCACCATGGCGGCCTGCGCGCTGGCGCCGAGCCCAGCGCCGGTGACGGCGCCAGCGGCAATGGCGAAGACATTCTTCAAAGCACCGCCGATCTCGACGCCGATCAAATCGTCGCTGGAATAGCAGCGCAGATTCTGCGCCGAAAAGCGCGCGGCAAGCTCGGCCGCCAAGGCGTCGTCGCGTGCAGCAACCACGACAGCGGTCGGCAGACCCCTGGCGACGTCGGCGGCAAAGCTCGGACCGGACAGGGCCGAAACCGGAGTTTCGGGCAGGATCTCATCAACGATCGCCGACAGCAGCGCGCCGGTGTCGCGCTCAATGCCCTTGGCGCAGAGAACGAGCGGGATGCCTATCGGCATATGGGGCTTTGCCGTCGTCAGCATGGCGCGCAGCGCCTGTGCCGGCGCCACGGCCAGCACGCAATCGGCATCAGTCAGGGCCGTGCCGATATCGCTGGTCGCCGCAATGCCTGTTTCAATGGCTATGCCGGGGAGATAACGCGGGTTCTCGCCGCGGCGGATCGCGGAAACCGTCTCTTCGTCGCGGGCGTAGAGCCGGACATCGTGACCGGAGCGCAGCATCGCCAGCGCCAGCGCCGTGCCCCAGGCGCCGCCGCCGAGCACGGCGACGCGCCAGCCGGCTCTGTCCCTGCCGCTTGTGTTGCCGGCGCTCATGCTTTTGCTCCGCGCCGGCCGGAGCCGACCATCGGGGCCGAAATGCTGTCCAGCGGCCAGCGCGAACGCGGCACGAAATCGAAGCCGTTCTCTTGCGACAGGCCTGCCCGCAACCGCTCGATGCCGGCCCAGGCGATCATCGCCGCATTGTCGGTGCAAAGCTTCAGCGGCGGCGCGACAAAGGCGAAGCCGGCCTCGGCGCACTGCTTCTGCAGCGCCGCCTTGATCGCTCTGTTGGCGGCGACGCCACCGGCAACGACCAGCGCCGGCTTGGCCTTGTCCGGAAATTCGCCACGGAAGCGGGCAAGCGCGCGGGCCACGCGGTCGCCCAGCGCATCGGCTACTGCCGCCTGGAACGAGGCGCAGATGTCGGCGACATCCTGCTCGCTCAGCGGCTGGATGGCGGTCGCCGCCTGGCGCACCGCGGTCTTGAGGCCGGAGAAGGAGAAATCGGGCTGCGCAGATCCTTTCATCGGCCGTGGAAAGGCAAATCGCGTCGCATCGCCCGAGATTGCCGCCTTCTCGACATTCGGGCCGCCGGGATAGGGCAGGCCGAGCATTTTGGCCGTCTTGTCGAAAGCTTCGCCGAGCGCGTCGTCGATGGTCGTCGCCCAGCGTTGGTAGTCGCCGACGTCGCGCACGGCGACGATCTGGGTGTGGCCACCGGAGACCAGCAGCAGCAGATAGGGGAAGTCGAGCCCGTCGGTCAGCCTTGCGGTCAGTGCGTGGCCTTCGAGATGGTTGATGGCGATCAGCGGCTTGCCGGCGGCCGCTGCAATCGCCTTGGCCGTCATCAGGCCGACGATCAGCCCGCCGACCAAGCCGGGGCCGCCAGTGGCGGCAATGGCGTCGATGTCGGCCAGGGCTACGCCCGAATCCGCAAGAGCGGCCTCGACAATGCCGTCCAGCGCCTCGACATGGGCGCGCGCGGCGATCTCCGGCACGACGCCGCCGAAGGCGGCGTGCTCCTCGATCTGGCTGAGCACGATGTTGGACGCAATCACCGGCACGGAATCGCCGTCCAGCGTCACCACGCTGGCGGCGGTCTCGTCGCAACTCGTCTCAATGCCCAGAACGCGGATCAATTCGTCGCTGTCTCCAGAGATTGTGTCGCCGGACTTTCCTAGTTAGAGGGAGTGCCGGAAACGCAAAGCCAGCCGGGGGTTATCACGGACCGCGCGCCATGCAAACTTTGAAAATCGGAACACGCGGCAGCCCGCTGGCGCTCGCCCAGGCGCATGAAACGCAGGCGCGGCTGATGGAAGCGCACGGCATGCCGGCGGAAGCCTTCGAGGTCGTCGTCATTTCGACCAGCGGCGACCGCATCCAGGACCGGCCGCTGTCGGAAGCCGGCGGCAAGGGCCTGTTCACCAAGGAAATCGAAGAGGCGCTGCTGGCCGGCACGATCGATATCGCCGTGCATTCCTCCAAGGATATGCCGACAGTGCTGCCGGACGGTCTGGAGCTGTCCGCCTTCCTGCCGCGCGAGGATGCGCGGGACGCCTTCATCGGAAAGGCGGTGAAGCGCATTATCGACTTGCCGCAAGGCGCCAAGGTCGGGTCGTCTTCGCTCAGGCGCCAGGCGCTGATCCGGCGCATGCGGCCGGACCTAGAAGTGGTCATGTTCCGTGGCAATGTGCAGACCAGGCTGCGCAAGCTGGAGGAAGGCGTTGCCGAAGGCACGATCCTCGCTTATGCCGGGCTGAAGCGGCTCGGGCTCGGCCATGTCGTCACCGACCTGATGCCGCTCGACGCCTTTCCGCCGGCGCCGGGACAAGGCGCAATCGGCATCGAAACCCGCATCGGCGACAGCGAGGTCGAAAAGATGCTGGTGGCCATCCATGATGTGCCGACAGGCCAGGCGCTGGCCTGTGAGCGCGCCTTCCTGGCGGCGCTCGATGGCTCCTGCCGCACGCCGATCGCCGGCTATGCGACGATATCGGGCGGCAGGCTGGTTTTCGCCGGGCTGATCATTTCGCCCGATGGCACGCAATCGCATGAGGTCAAGGCCGAAGGCTTGGCGCTGGATGCCGCTGACATCGGCACGGACGCGGCCAGGATGGTGCGGGTCAAAGCGGGCGAAACCTTCTTCGACGGGTGGGTCTGACATGCGTGTCCTGGTGACGCGACCGCAGCCCGGGGCGTCGCGAACCATGCGGCGGCTGCAGGAATTGGGATTTGAGCCTCTCCTTCTGCCACTGACCGAAACGGTGACACTGCCGGTTGGCGCCGATGCTGCGTGCGACAATGCCGTGGCCGTCGCTGTGACCAGCGCCAATGCCGTGCGGCATGCGCCGAAAGAACTCATTCGTGCGCTCGCCGCCTTGCCTTGCCATGCCGTCGGACGCAGGACGGCTGAAGCGGCACGTTCGGCAGGGTTCTTGTCGGTCAGCGAAGGGGCGGGCGACGCCGAGCGGCTGGCCGAGGCGATTGCCGCCGGCCTTTCCGGCAAGGCGGTCGTCTATCTCACAGGGCGCGTGCGGTTTCCGCCCTTCGAGGCGCGGCTGCGAAATGCCGGCGTCGAGGTCCGCACTGTCGAAACCTACGACACGATTTCGCTCGATTATTCCGATGCTGAATTCCGTACACGCCTGTCCGACAAGGCGGTCGACGCGGTGCTGCTCTATTCAGCCAAGGCAGCGGCAGCGTTGCAGGCCTTGACCAACAGGGCGGGGCTGCGCGATCTCTTTGAAAACATGCAGGCTTTTGCGCTCTCCGAGCGCGTGGCAGCGGCATTTGACAATGCCGCCTGCAAAAAAATACGCATGGCGCGGAAACCGCAGGAGGAGGCGCTGCTTGAGCTGTTGCACCGCGGCGACTGAGCCCCGTGTCATCACGCCGCCCCTTTTCACCTGATGATGATGTGCTAGACCATTTTTCAAACCATCACGCGCCGTCGGGCGCCCAGACGAAGCAGGATTGCGGAGCCCAGGCATGGTCAAGACGCCGAAGATGCGACATTCGAAAAGCCACCGCGAGCCGGTGACCATCGAACTCGAACCCGGCGCTGTCTCGCGCATTGCCGATGCGGATGCCGCCAAGACGGATGTCGCCAACTCGGACGACGTCGAGGCCCCGGCAGGGTCGGTTGCGGCTGAGGATGCCGCTGCCATGGCCAATGCGCAGCCTGAGACGCCTGACGAGCCCGTTCATGCCGATCAGGCCGATCTCGAGCCGTGGGAGCACTCCGATGCCGCGGCGCAGGCCGCTCCCGAAAACGCCGATGCGAAGGCGTCCACCCAGGCGGAGCAGCCTTACCCCACCGCTTCGGATGCGCCACCGCGCGCCAGAACCTCCGACTACAGTTTCGAGGATGCCTCGCCCAAGCCGGGTGCACCCAAGGAAACCCCAAGGACAGCCGGGAACCAGCCCATGGCCGCGCAACCGAAGCGCACGAACGGCATTGCCGCCGGCATCATCGGCGGTGTCATCGCGCTGGCTGCCGCCGGGGGGCTGCAGTTTGCCGGCGTGCTTGGCGCTCCGGGCTCAGGGGCGGGCACGGTCTCGCTCGACGGCGTCAATGGCGAGATCGCTTCGCTGAAGCGCGAAATCGCCGACCTCAGGGAAGCCAGCGGCAATGGCGCCGCAACGGCCAAGGTCGACGGGCTGTCTTCGGCGCTGGATCAGGTCAAGGCCGATGTCGCATCGCTGAAATCGGCGGTCGAAAAGGGCGGCGCCGGCGACAATGCCGGGCTTGCAGCGCTTGGCGACAAGGTCAAGCAGATAGAGACGGCGGTCGCCGCCCTTGGCCAGGCCGGTGGTGCAGCGCCCGTCGATCTCGCGCCGCTCAATGAAAGACTGGCGGGCCTCGACGCACTGGTGAAATCGGCCGGCGAGGCAGCCAAGGCGCAGGAAGGCAAGATCGCCGCGCTGGAGCAGTCGGTGACGCAGCTCGCCGGCAAGGTCGATGCGCAGGCCTCGCAGCCAAAGATCGCGATGGCCATCGCCGCTTCGGCCTTGAAGGCGGCGCTTGACCGCGGCGCGCCGTTCGCCGCCGAGTTGGAGACCTTCGCGGCGATCTCGCCCGATGCACCGCAGATTGCAGCGCTGCGCCCCTACGCTGAAAAGGGCGTCCCGACCCGCACCGAGATCGCCGGCGAGGCCGACGCCGCGGCCAATGCGATGGTCGCGGCGGCGACGCCGGTCGATGAAAATGCCGGCTTCTTCCAGAACCTTTTGTCGAGCGCCGAATCGCTGGTCAAGGTCCGGCCGATCGGCGCCGTCGAAGGCGCCGGCGCGCCGGAAACCGTGGCGCGCATCGAAGTGGCGGTCAACCAGGGCGACTACGCCAAGGCGCTCAGCGAATACGCAACGCTGCCGGATGCGGTCAAGGCTGCCGGCGCCGACTTTGCCGGCAAACTGAAGGCGCGCATCGACGTCGAGACGCAGGTCGACGCGCTGATTGCAGGTGCGATGAAGGCATGAGGACGACACGATGATCCGCATTCTCATCTTTCTCGCCACCGTCTTCGCGCTCGGCCTCGGCTTTGCCTGGCTGGCCGATCGTCCCGGCGAGATGGTCGTCACCTTCAATGGTTACCAATACCAGGTCAGCCTGATGGTGGCGGCGGTGGCGATCGTTGCCGTCGTCGCAGCGGTGATGATCGTCTGGTGGCTGATCAAGTCGCTGTGGAACAGCCCGTACACGATCTCGCGCTATTTCCGCGTCCGCCGCCGCGACCGTGGCTATCAGGCGCTGTCGACCGGCATGATCGCAGCCGGCGCCGGCGACGGCGCGCTAGCCCGCAAGAAGACCAAGGAAGCCGCCAAGCTGATCCGCTCCGACCAGGAGCCGCTGATCCAGTTGCTCGAAGCGCAAGCCTCGCTGCTCGAAGGCGACCATGAGGGCGCGCGCGAAAAATTCGAGGCCATGCTCGACGACCCCGAAATGCGGCTGCTTGGCCTGCGCGGGCTCTATCTCGAAGCCGAACGGCTCGGCGACCGCAACGCGGCGCGTCACTATGCCGGCCGCGCCGCTTCCGTCGCGCCGCAACTGGCTTGGGCCGCCGAGTCGACGCTGGAGGATCTGACCGGGCGCGGCGACTGGGACGGCGCGCTGAAGCTGGTGGAGGCGCAGAAGTCGACCAGGCAGATCGAACGCGACGCCGCCAATCGCCGCCGCGCTGTGCTGTTGACCGCCAAGGCGCAGGCGCTGACCGACAGCGACCCCAATGCAGCCAAGGCAGCCGCTCTCGAGGCCAACAAGCTCGCGCCCGATTTCGCGCCGGCCGCGGTTGCAGCCGCCAATCTTCTGTTCAAACAGAACGATGTGCGCAAAGGCTCGAAGATCCTTGAGGCAGCCTGGAAGGCGGAGCCGCATCCCGAGATCGCCGAGCTCTACACCCATGCAAGGCCGGGAGATGCCGTGGTCGATCGTCTCAACCGGGCGAAGAAGCTGCAGGAGCTGAAGCGCAACAATGCCGAATCGTCGATGACGGTGGCGCGCGCCGCGCTCGATGCGCAGGATTTTTCCACCGCCCGCCGCGAGGCGGAAGCCGCGATCCGCATGGATCGCCGGGAAGGCGCTTACCTGCTGCTGGCCGATATCGAGGAGGCAGAGACCGGCGACCAGGGCAAGATCAGGCAATTGCTGTCCAAGGCGGTCAGGGCGCCGCGCGATCCGGCCTGGGTCGCCGACGGCGTCGTCTCCGAACGCTGGGCGCCGGTATCGCCGGTCAGCGGCAAGCTCGACGCTTTCGCCTGGCGCGCACCGATGGAGCGGCTGGGCCAGCTCATCGACAGCCATGAAGACGAAGCCGATGTGCCGGTGCTTGCGGCACCCGCCAAGCCGACAAAGGAAGCCGAAGTGATCGATCATCCCGCCGTTGCCAAGACGATCAGCGAGGCGCCGACCGAGCCGAAGCCCGCTGTGGGCGATGACCGGGTCACGCCGGTCACCGCCGCCGCTTTCGCCGCAATACCAAACGACGCCGAACCCGTCGAACCTGCCGAGGAACTGGCGCGGCTGCCCGACGACCCCGGCGTCGACCCCGATGACGAAGCGGAGAAGTCACCGCGCCGCTTCCGCCTGTTTTGATCCCTGAAGCATGATCCCACAAAGTGGATACCGGTTTTTGGAAAAGATCATGCTCCAATAATGTGAAGTGAGCACCATGTTCGAACGCATCCTGGCCTTTCTGAAAGACCTGCCCTCCGGGGCTGGGGCTCGCGCCAATGCGGACGATCCGCGCGTTGCGGAGTCGGCTTTGCTCTATCATGTGATGAATGCCGACGGCGTGCGCCAGGATGTCGAGTGGGAGCGGTTCAAGCAGGTGCTGGCGCAGAGCTATTCGATCAGCGGCGACGAACTCGATGCGTTGGCTGCCGCCGGCGAGCGCGCCGACAATGAGGCGATCGACCTCTATGCCTTCACCAGCGTCTTGAAGCGCCATCTCGACGCCGAGGCGCGCAAGGCTTTCATCGGCCTGATGTGGGAAATCGTCTATGCCGATGGCGAACTGCACGAGTTGGAGGACAACACCGTCTGGCGCGTCGCCGAACTGATCGGCGTCGAGCGCCACGACCGCGTCGAGGCGCGCCGCAAGGCGGCGGCCGCCGCGCCCGGCGCCAGCGGAACGTCGAGCGACGAATAGGATTCCGCCTTTCCATGCCGCCCAGACCGAGCTCGAAACCAAAAATCCTGATCGTGCTGCATCAGGAGACTTCGAGCCCCGGCCGGGTTGGCCACATGCTGCTTGAGGAAGGTTTTGACCTCGACATCCGCCGGCCGCCTCTCGGCGACAGCCTGCCGGAGACGCTGGAGGGACACGCGGGCGCCGTGGTGTTTGGCGGGCCGATGAGCGCCAATGACGAAGATGAGTTCGTCCGCCGCGAGACCAACTGGCTCAATGTTCCGCTAAAGGAGAACCGGCCCTTGCTCGGCATCTGCCTTGGCGCGCAGATGCTGGCCAATCATCTCGGCGGCAAGGTCGAGGGGCATGGCGAGGGGCTGGTCGAGATCGGCTGGTATCCGCTGAAGCCGACCGAAGCCGGCAAAAAGCTGCTGCCCTGGCCCGACATGGTTTACCAGTTTCACCGCGAAGGCTTTTCGCTGCCCAGGGATGCGACGCTGCTGGCGACGGCGGAAACCTACCCCAACCAGGCTTTTCGCTATGGCGATAATGCCTGGGGCATCCAGTTCCATGGCGAACTGACCCGGTTGATGATGCAGCGCTGGGTGGTGCGCGGCGCACACCGTTTCGAATTGCCCGGCGCGCAGCCCGGCCGCGACCATCTCGGCGGCCGGCTGATCTGGGATATGCACCTCAAGCGCTGGCTGAGCGAGTTTTTGAGCCTGATCTTCGGCAAGCCTACTGAGGGATAGAGCAAATCCAACTACTCTGAACGGCCGAGCTTGCCCAAAGACGACTTACCTATGGGAGGCGTGTACGATGGATCCGGGACCATAGCCCGTTCCCGCAGATTTGGATTGCGCCCCAAACACTCCGATGGATCGAAAAACTCCGTGGCGCATTTAAGCTTCGGCTAATAACGGCCCCAGGAGAGAACTAATGAAGAAGACGCTGCTCATTTTGAGCCTACTCATTCCGCTCGCGGCATGCTCCCGCACCGAACAAGGCGCTGCCGTCGGTGGTTTGGGTGGCGCAGCTGTAGGCGCAGCAGTGGCCGGCGACCCGGTAAAAGGGGCGGTTGTTGGCGGGGCGGTCGGAGCGCTGGCCGGGGCGGTCATCGGGCACGCCAGCGAAGCCGGCCAGTGCAGATATCGCGGTCGGAACGGTCGAGTTTACGTTGCTCAGTGCCCGGACGGCTACTGATCTCAAAGGCGCGTGATCTCTTTCGATCACGCGCCTGCTCGGGGTAGGATAACTGAATGGCATATAACAGCAAAAGACTGCGGGCTTTCTGGTTCGCCGTTGTCAGCGCTGTCGCGATAAACGCCGAACTTTCGACCGCGGCCTTGGCCGCACCTGTAGAAGCGAAGACGATTGCCGATCACTTCTCATCGGTAAAGTCCATGTCCGGGGACTTTGTCCAGTCGGGCCCAAGAGCGGAAAGGACCAAAGGGAAATTTTTCCTCCAGCGGCCGGGCAAGATCCGCTTCAACTATGCAGGCCAATCAGGGGTCAGCGTAATTGCAGATGGAAAATCCTTGGTGGTCTATAACAAGAAGCTCAAGACATCGCGGCTCTATGCTCTCTCGAAGACGCCGCTCAAGCTGCTCCTCGACAATCAGGTCAACTTTTCCGGCAATCGCCTCAAAAGTATTAGGGACGATGGCGCCCAGGTGATCATCAGGCTGGCCGACAAGTCGGCCTTCGGCAATTCGAATATCACTATGGTGTTTGACAGGGAATCGCTCGATCTACGCAGATGGACCCTGACTGACGAGAGGGGCCTTACCTCGACAGTCACCATATCCAACGTGAAGCAGGGCGTTCGCGCTCCTGCGGGCACCTTCACTATCGACTATGCTGCAAACCGTGAATTCAACACCAAAACGAAATAGTCGGCAGCGCCACGAACTGCCCGTGTAACACTACTCGGCGGCCGTCTCGGACGGCACCTCTGCCGGTGCCGAAAACTCGGCCTCGGCATGCGGCTTGCGCCGTGAGAACAGCGACCTGAGCGTGACGTAGAACACCGGCGTCAGGAACAGGCCGACGAAAGTGACGCCCAGCATGCCGGAGAACACCGCGGTGCCGAGCGACTGCCGCATTTCCGCGCCCGGGCCCGTCGCGATCATCAGTGGCACGACGCCGAGGATGAACGAGAAGGCGGTCATCAGGATCGGCCGCAGCCTGAGCCGGCAGGCTTCGACGGCAGCCTCGGCCGCCGACAAGCCGCGTTCCTGGGCCTGCCGCGCGAACTCGACGATCAGGATCGCGTTCTTGGCGGCAAGCCCGATCAGCACGATGAGGCCGATCTGCACGAGGATGTTGTTGTCCAGCCCTCGGAACGACACGCCGAGCAACGCCGCGAGCACGCCGAGCGGCACCACCAGCACGATGGCGAACGGCAGCACCCAGCTTTCATATTGCGCCGCCAGCGCCAGGAACACGAACAGCACCGACAGTCCGAAGATATAGACAGCGGCATTGCCGGTGTTACGCTCCTGATAGGCGAGCTCGGTCCATTCGTAGGAGGTACCGGCCGGCAACGTCTGTGCCGTGATCGCTTCCATCTTGGCAAGCGCATCGCCGGTGGAAACGCCGGGCGCGGCGTTGCCCTGCAGCGGCACCGAGACGTACATGTTGTAGCGCTGGACCAGCGCCGGGCCGGTGACGTCGCGGATCTCGATCAACGTGCCCAGCGGAACCAGCGCGCCGGTCGCCGAGCGCACCTTCAGTTTCAAGATGTCGGCGCGATCGAGGCGGAACGCCTGGTCGGCCTGCGCGCGCACCTGGTAGACGCGCCCGAAAGCGTTGAAGTCGTTGACGTAGGCGGTACCCAGATTGATAGACAGCGTCTCGAAGATGTTGGGGATCGGCACGTTCAGGATGCGCGCCTTGTCGCGATCGATCGCCAGGAAGAATTGCGGGCTGGACGCGGAGAAGGTGGTGAACACGCCGGTCAGCCCCGCCGTCTTGTTGGCCTTGCCGGCAATTTCATAGGCAAGCGCCAGGATCTGCCGCATGTCGGCGCTGTTGCGCTCCTGGATCTGCAGCTTGAAGCCGCCGGCATTGCCGACGCCGCGGATCGGCGGCGGCGGCAGTGCGATAATGAAGGCTTCCTTGATGCTTTGCAGGCTGCCGAACAAATTGCCGATGACCTGGGTCGCGGACTGGCCGGCTTCCAGTCGCTCGTCAAACGGCTTGAACCTGGCGAAGATCACGCCCGCGTTGCTGGCATTGGTAAAGGTGGCACCGGAGAAGCCGGCGAAGGCGACCGCGTAGTCGACGCCCGGCGTTTTCTGGATGATCTGCGACGCCTGCTGGATGACGGCATCGGTCCGCGATAGCGAGGCGCCGTCCGGCAACTGGACGACGACGATCGCATAGCCCTGGTCGAGCGACGGAATGAAACCGCGCGGCACCGTCTGCACCATATAGACCGTGGCGTAGATGAGGGCCGCGAAAACGGCCAGCGTGGCGGCGATCGCTATCCGCGAGCCGACCAGCACGCGCACGATGCTCGAATACCAATGGGCGACCTTGTCGAAGCCGCCATTGAAGCCGTCGGCAAGCGCCCGTCCGAACCGCGCCAGGAAAAAGCGCGGCGGCGCCGCAGCAGTGTGGTGCGGCTTGAACAGCAGGGCGGCCAGCGCCGGCGAGAGCGTCAGCGAATTGAATGCCGAGATCGCCGTCGACACCGCGATGGTGATCGCAAACTGCAGGTAGAACTGTCCGGAAATGCCGGGGATGAAGGCTGTCGGCACGAACACGGCTATCAGCACCAGCGAGATCGCGATGACCGCCGTGCCGACTTCGTCCATGGTCAGATGCGACGCCGGATTGGGCGCCAGCCCGCTGGCGATATTGCGCTCGACGTTCTCGACCACGACGATCGCATCGTCGACGACGATGCCGATGGCCAGCACGAGGCCGAACAGCGTCAGCATGTTGAGGGAGAAGCCGGCGGCGTAAAGCACCGCCAGCGTGCCGATCAGCGACACGGGGATCGCCACGATCGGCACGATCGCCATGCGCCACGATTGCAGGAAGACGATGATGACGATGATGACCAGAACCATCGCCTCGAGGATCGTCTTGTAGACCTCCTGGATCGACTCGGCGACGAACTCGGTCGGATTGTAGACGATGTCGTAGCTCAATCCCTTCGGGAAGTCCTGGGAAAGCTCCTTCATCTTGTCCTGGATCTCCGCGGCTGCGGCGAGCGCATTGGTGCCTGGCCGCTGGAAGATGGCGAGCGCCACCGCCGGTTTGCCGTTGAGATAGGAGTTGGTGACGTAATCCTTGGCGCCGAGCTCGATGCGCGCCACGTCCTGCAGCTGGATCAGGCGGCCGTCTTCGGCCGATTTGACGATCACGTATCGGAAGTCGCGTGCGTCGTTGAAGCGGCCTTGCGTGGTGACCGTGTACTGGAACGCCGTGCCGGTATTGGTCGGCGGCGCGCCGATGGAGCCGCCCGACACCTGGACGTTCTGGTCGCGCAGCGCCTGCACCACATCGCCCGAGGTCATCCCCAGGGCGGACAGTTTTTCCGGATCGAGCCAGATGCGCAGCGAATATTCGCGTTCGCCAAAGATGATGAGGTCGCCGACGCCGTCCAACCTGAGCAGTATGTCGCGCACCCGCGAGCGGGCGTAGTTCGAGACGTAGAGCTGGTCGTAGGTATTGTCGGGCGACAGCATGTGCACGACCATCATCAGGTCGGGCGAGCTCTTGATGGTGGTGATGCCGAGGCGGCGGACTTCTTCGGGCAGGCGCGGCTCGGCGACCGACACGCGGTTCTGTACCAGCACCTGCGCCTGGTCGAGATCGGTGCCTAGCTTGAAGGTGATGGTCAGCGCCATCGCCCCGTCGCCGGACGAATAGGACGACATGTAAAGCATGCCCTCGACGCCGTTGATCTCCTGCTCGATCGGCGTTGCCACCGTCGCTGCGACCGTCTCGGCGTCGGCGCCCGGGTACTGGGCGCGAACGACGATGGTCGGCGGCGCGATCTCGGGATATTGCGCGATCGGCAGCTGGGTATAAGCAATCCCGCCGAGGATCAGCAGGACGATCGAAACGACCGATGCGAAGATCGGACGGTCGACGAAGAAATGGGCGAACCTCATTGCTGCAACCCGGCGGTGTCGACCTTGGGCGGCAACGTCACCATCTCGACTTTCACCTTGGTGCCGGGCCTGGCGTGCATCAGCCCGTTGACGATGATCGTCTCGTCGCCGGTCAGGCCCGCGCGGATCACCCGGTAGCCGTCGAGAAGCGGGCCGGTGCGCACGGGCTTCGCCGACACCATCCCAGCCTCATCCACCAGGTACACGATGCGGCGATCCTGATCGGCGCCGACCGCCTCGTCGGGCACCAGGACGCCGCTATGCGGCAGCGACCCCGGCACGTTGATGCGCCCGAACATGCCTGGCTGGAGAACGCCGTCGGCGTTGGCAAACCTTGCACGCACCCGCATGGTGCCGGTCGCGTTGTCGATCCGGTTCTCGGCAAAATCGAGCTTGCCCTTGAATACCGCCTCCGCGCGGTCAGCGACGCGAACCACCACCTCGAGCCCGCCGGCGCCTTCCTGCATGCTGCCGCCGCGCTCCTTCGCGTCGCGGGCGTAGCTGAAATACAGGCGCTCATCGACGTCGAAATAGAAGTCGATCGGATCGCGCGTGACGATAGTCGTCAGCAAGGTGGAATCCGGCTGCACCAGGTTGCCGACCGACACCAGCCGGCGGTCGATGCGGCCGGACAAGGGCGCCTTGATCTCGGTGAACTCCAGGTTCAGGTTGGCCGTCGTCAGCGCAGCCGTCGCGCCTTGCATCTGCGCCTGCGCCGAAAGGTATTCCCGCCGACGGTCGTCGACCGTCGCGGCCGAGATATTGCCGGTCTTGGCGAGTTCATCGGCGCGATCCAGCTGCATCTTGGAGAATTCGAGCAGGGACTTGGCGACGTCTACTTGCGACTTGGCGGCATCGTAGGCCGCCTGGTACGGACGCTGGTCGATGGTGAAGAGCAGGTCGCCCTTGTTGACCAGTGCGCCGTCCTGGAAGCTGATCTTGTCCAGATAGCCGCTGACGCGCGAACGGATGGCGACCTCGTCGACGGCTTCGAAGCGCCCGACGAACTCATCGTCTTCGACGATTTCACGCACCACCGGCTTGGCCGCCGTCACCACCGGCAGTTGCTGGTCCTGCGCAAACGCGTTGCTGCTGAAAGCCATGCCGAGCAGGAATGCCACTGGGACGGCGGAGCGGGCCAGCCAGCCGGCCGATCGGCTGGGTCGCCCGCTTGCGTCGCGATGCGATTGCCGATTCCCTGAAGTGTCCATTTGCGTCCCCGCTAGCTGGACCCGGAGGTCGGGTGGTTCTCTTCTATATTTAAGGTTTCTCGTCGAGACCAGAGCACTGCAGTATTGTGCATGGCAACATAATCATTTTCCATATGGACTGAAATGTCCACCCTGTGGCTGCCCCGCCTTCTGGCTAGTTCGCCCAGAACCGGCCCATCCGCTTCCGGCCCATCTCAGCCGTCATCGGCGCAAGCTGATTTGGACCGAGCGCCGGATCCTGCGGCTTACTCGATCAGTTGCGGCTGTTGAGATGCCGCACCCTTCGCAGTTGCGGAAACAGCACCGCCCACAGTCCGGCGACGGCAATCGCACCGACGCCGCCGATCACCACCGCCGGCACGGTGCCGATCAGCGCCGCCATGGTGCCGGCGCGGAACTCGCCGACTTCGTTGGAGGCGCCGACGAAGACCTGGTTGACGGCGTTGACGCGGCCGCGCACCTCGTCGGGTGTCCACAGCTGGATCAGCGTCTCCCTGATATAGACGCTGAACATGTCGGTGGCGCCGAGGCCGGCAAGGGCCAGGATCGACAGCCAGGTGATGGTCGAGACGCCGAACAGCACGGTGAAGGCGCCGAACCCGGCGACGAAGCCGAGCATGATCTTGCCGGCACTGTCGCGCAGCGGATGCCCGGCAAGCCAGACCGCGACACAGATGGCGCCGATGCCGGGCGCCGAGCGCAGCAGGCCGAGGCCCCACGGGCCGAGTTCCAGAATATCGCGGGCATAGACCGGCAGCAGCGCCGAGGCACCGGACAGAAGCACGGCGAAGAGGTCGAGCGAGATGGCGCCCAGGACGATCTTCTCGCTCCAGATGTATCGGAAGCCGGCAAACAGCGTCTCCATCGTCGGCTTGTCGGTGGCGCTCTGCTGGGCCGGTTTCGGAATGGTGAAGATCAGCAGACCGGCCACCAGCATCAGCACGGAGGCAACGGCGTAAGCGGCTTCGGCCGAGACGCCATAGAGCAGGCCGCCGGCGACCGGGCCGACAATGGTCGCCGTTTGCCAGGCGGACGAGTTCCAGGCGATCGCATTGCCGAAATCTTCCGGCGGAACAAGGTTGGCGAACAGCGACGACGAGGCCGGCCCATAAAAAGCGCGCGCCAGGCCGAACATAGCCAGCACGATGAAGATCGGCAGCGGGCTGACGAGACCGCGCAGCGTGAAGTACAACAGGACAAGCGCACAACCTGCCTCGACTACCGTCGCCAGCGCCATGATCAGGCGGCGGCCGAAACGGTCGGCGACAACGCCGGTGACCAGCACCAGCAGCAGCGACGGCAGGAACTGGACGATGCCGACAATGCCGAGATCGAAGGGATCGCGCGTCAGATCATAGATCTGCCAGCCGACGGCGACGGACACGATCATGGTGGCGAAGGTGGTCAGGAAACGCGCCGCCCAATAGCTCAGGAAGGAGCGATGGCGGAAGGCGGCGTAACGCCGGTCAGGCGGTGTATGGGAATGGGATGTCATGGATACAGGCCCCGTTGCTTGCATTGGCCGGCGGGGCACTTCCCGGAAATGGGCGCTGTTCCGGCCAATGAAACTTATCAAAGTTCGGGGCGCGTATGCGTGAAAATCGGGCCTGGATCAAGTGGTTTTCCAGCCGCTCGCCCGATTGCACGCGGACGTTACTGCCTCAGCGCGGCGGTGATGGCGTCGAGGCCGCCCTGTAATTCCGCCTCTTTCGGCCAGCCGAAACCGACGCGGAAGAAGCGCTTGGGCATATCGAACCAGTGGCCGGGACCGACATAGGTGCCGTGGTTTTCCAAGAGATTGACGTAGAAACGGTCGAGGTCGAAGTCTGGACTGACATTGAGCCTTGGAAATCCGACGACGCCGCCTTGTGGCCGCACCCAGTCGACCAGCGGCTCGCGGTCGATCCAGTCTTGCACGATGTCGCGGCGTTTCGCCATCTCGGGCAGCAGCGCGCCCAAGAAAGCGTCGCGGCGCCCCAGCATGCCGCGCGCAATGCCTTCGTCGATGACGCTGCCGCAAATGCCGATCTGCTCCTTGGCGGCGAGGAAGCGCTCCTGCAGTTCGGCATCGCTGGTGATCAGCCAGCCAATGCGGATGCCGGGAATGCCGAAGGCTTTCGACAGCGACGAGACGCTGATCGCTTTGGGGCTGAGAGAAGCCGCCGCCGGCAGGCGCTGTCCATAGGAGAGGTCGCGATAGGTCTCGTCGACCAGCAGATGGCAGCCGCTCGCTTCGGCCAGCGCAATCAGCGCGTCGAGATCGGCCCGGCCCATCATCGTGCCGGTCGGGTTGTGCGGGCAGGTGACGCTGATCAGCTTGGTGTTCGGTTGCATGCTGGCGGCGACGCGGCCGAAATCGATGGCAAAGCCTGCGTCGAAATCGAGATCGACATAGGAGATGGCGCAGCCGATCGCCTTGGGGGTCTCGATGTTGGTGGCGTAGTTCGGCCGGACGACGACAAGATGGTCGCGCTCCGACAGAAGCGAGGTCGAAATGATGAAGAGCGCGCCCGCCGCACCGGCGGTCACCAGAACATCGTCAGCGGAGATGCCTTTGTCTTGCGCCGCGATCAGCGCCCGCAACTCCTTGTCGCCGCGATGCTCGCCGTAGAACAGCGTGAGATCCGGCAGCGACAGGCCGACGTCGGAGAGTTTCTGATCGGCGATCGAGCTTTCGGAGAGATTGAACCGAATGCGATCGTAGCCGTATTCCTCCGGCGCCTCTTTCTCGATCACCATTCTGGCGTAGTTCATCGCTGCTCCCCCAAAGCAATCTCTGTGGTGTATCCAAGCCACAAAAGCACGAAGCCTGCCAAGGCTCATTCGCCGGCAGGCTTCTGTTCCAGTCGTCCAAACGATTGGCTCAGGGCCGAGGCGCTGATCCCACTCAGGCCGGAACTTTGGCCTTCCGACCCTTGGCTTTCGCCGGCGCGGCCACTGCAGCCTTGCGGCCGAGGCCGATCGACTTGGCCAGCTCGGAGCGCGACGCCGCGTAGTTGGGGGCGACCATCGGATAGTCGGCCGGCAGGCCCCATTTGGTACGATAGGCTTCCGGCGTCAGGTTGAAATGGACGCCGAGATGGCGCTTCAGCGATTTGAATTTTTTGCCGTCCTCGAGGCAGATGATGTAGTCCGGCGTCACCGACCGCTTGGGATTGACGGCCGGGATCTGCGGCGCCGCCACTGGGGCCGGCGGCTGGCTGAGCCCGCCGATCGACGCCGCAACGCTGGCGATGAGATCGCTCAGGCCGGCAACGGGCAAGCGGTTCTTCTCGACGTAAGCGGACACGATATGGGCGGTAAGCTCGAGCAGGTCGATGTCCTTGTCAGAGTCGTTGCTGTCGTCGGCCAATTTATCTCTCCGTCGCTAGGGGGGTGGCGGAAACTCCCAGAGTGGTCCCAGCGGAGCCGGAAATCCGCTCTAGTCATTTGTCTTGCCGCATATGTGCGGTTGCGCCAGATGATTCCATCCGGTGCCACCGATCTAATCGCCAAATCTGCGTAACGCAATGACTTCGTATCGCGCCACACGTCATTTTGAACAACTATACTGAATTTTAATACTATCAGACGATGAGCGCCCTGTCGCGCCATAGTCGAAAACCGCCCTCGAAAGCGCGCGTATTGTCGCCGCGCCTGGATGTGGCGGGCAATTCATCCAGTCTGTCGACATTGCCGCCGCCGATCACGACATAATCCGGCTGCAGCGCCGCACGCAGCCGCCCGACGACGTCGAAAACGTATTTGCGCCATTTCTTCTTGCCGTATTTCTCCAGGCCGCGCTCGCCGACATAATCTTCGAAACTGCCGCCCTTGCGGTACGGCAGATGCGCCAGTTCCATCGGCTGGCCGACATTGTTGAGGATCATCGCCGCGCCCAGGCCGGTGCCGAGGCCGAGGAACAGCATGCGCCCGCCATCGTAGCTGCCGATCGCCTGCAGCAGCGCGTCGTTGACGACCTTGACCGGCTTGCCGAAGGCGGCGGCAAAATCGTAGCCGTCCCAGCCCTTGCCGAGATTGGCGGGATCGAGCGAAGGCCTGTTGTGCCTGACCGGGCCGGGATAGCCCATCGAGATCACGTCATAGGGCAGCCCTTCGGCCAGCGTCTTCACCGTGGCGACCATCTGCTGCGGCGTCAGATCCGGTCCGGAATCGGCCCGGCGCATCTCGCCGCCTGCGCTGGTGAGGATTTTTACGTGCGAGCCGCCGACATCGATCGTCAGCACGATCGGTTCCGCCTTGGCCTTCGCGGGCCTGGCTGCCTTGGCCATGTCGTTTCCTCCGCTCACTTGGCGCGTTCCCCGTTTCAGGGAAACGGGGGAATGCTCCAACTCTTTGTTTTTACGCAATTCCGGACGGAAAAACCGCTCGCACTTTCCTGGAATTGCTCAAGTCGGATTGATCCAGCCGTTGGGCGGCCCGAAGCTGGCCATGGCGTCGGCAGGCCCCCAGGTCTTCGGCTCATACATATGCGGCGGCGTGGTGTCGCCCAGCACCGGGCCGACAATGCGCCAGGCAAGCTCGCTGGCATCCTGGCGGGTGAACAATTGGCCATTGCCGTTCATGGCATCGCCGATCAGCCGCTCATAGGGCGGCATGTCGCCCTTCGAATCGTCGAGCGCGGTGAGCTCGACCTGCTCGCCGACCATGTCGTCGCCGGGCGCCTTGCGTTGCGCGCCGATCGAGATCGCCACCTGCGGGTCGATGCGGAAGCGCACGTAATTTGCGTCGCTGGGCTTGATCGGATCGAAGACGTCGAGCGGCGGCCGCTTCAGCCGCACGATCACTTCGGTCACATGCACCGGCATGTTCTTGCCGGTGCGGATGAAGAACGGCACGTCCTGCCAGCGCCAGGTGTCGACCATGAAGCGCACGGCAGCAAAGGTTTCGACCGGCGAGTTCGGCTTCACGCCGGGTTCAGCGAGGTAGCCGGTGAACTGGCCGCGCACGACGTCGTCCTTGGTCAGCGTGCGGATGGCGCGCAGCACCTGCACCTTCTCGTCGATCAGATCGTCGGCCGAGCGGCCGACCGGCGGTTCCATGGCGAGCAGCAAAAGGATGTTGAGCAGATGGTTCTCGATCACATCGCGGATAGCGCCGACATCGTCATAGAATTTGCCACGGCCTTCGACGCCGAAGTCCTCGGCCATGGTGATCTGTACGCTTTCGACGAAGTTGCGGTTCCAGATCGGCTCGAGAAAGGAATTGGCAAAGCGGAAATAGAGCAGGTTCTGGATCGCCTCCTTGCCGAGATAGTGGTCGATGCGGAAGATCGACTGCTCTTCGAACACCAGATGCAGCACGCGGTTCAGCCAGCGCGCCGATTGGAGATCGTGGCCGAACGGCTTTTCCACCATCAGCCGCGCGCCATGCGCGGTACCGGATTGCTCCAGCCCCTGGACGACGGTCTCGAACATGGTCGGCGGCACCGCCATATAGTGCAGCGGCCGCTGCGCCGAGCCGAGCGCCGTCTTCAGCTTCTCGAAGGTCGCGCCGTCGCGGTAGTCGCCGCTGACATAGCGCAGCAGACTGGCGAATTTGGCGAAGATCTTTTCGTCGATCTTGCCGACAGCGTTGACGATGCCGTCGCGGGCCCGCGCCTGCAATTGGTTGATGTCCCATGCATCGAAGGCGACGCCGATCACCGGCTCGGTCAGCGTCCCCTTGGCTACCATCTGGTAGAGGGCCGGAAATATCTTCTTGTGGGCAAGGTCGCCGGTTGCTCCGAAGAGCACCAGCGTGTCGGACCGTTCCGGGCTCATCTTGCGCGTCTCCCCTGCGGCCTTCACTTGCCGGCCTTCGGCTTTTCGACATGGCCGCCAAAGGCATAGCGCATGGCCGACAGCAGCTTGTCGGCGAATTCGGATTCGCCCTGCGAGGAGAAGCGGTCGAACAAAGCCGAGGACAGAACCGGCGCCGGCACGCCGGTGTCGATCGCCGCCTTCAGCGTCCAGCGGCCTTCACCGGAATCGGAGACGCGGCCGCCGAACTGGGCCAATGCCGGGTCGCTCTTCAGAGCGCCGGCGGTGAGGTCGAGCAGCCAGGAGCCGATCACACTGCCATGGCGCCAGACCTCGGCCACCTGCGGCAGGTCGATGTCGAACTGATAGTATTGCGGGTTTTCCAAAGGGCTGGTCTCGGCGTCGGCAGTGCGCTGTCTTTTGCCGGCATTGGCCGATTTCAGGATGTTCATGCCTTCGGCGTAGGCGGCCATGACGCCATATTCGATGCCGTTGTGGATCATCTTGACGAAATGGCCGGCGCCGCTCGGTCCGCAATGCAGGTAGCCAAAGGGTGCGGTCCCGCCCGCCTTGTCGGGCGTGGCGCCGGCATCGGCGCCGGGCGCCAGCGTGGCGAAGATCGGATCGAGGTGTTTGACCGCCGTATCGGGGCCGCCGATCATCAGGCAGTAGCCGCGCTCGAAGCCCCAAACGCCGCCGCTGGTGCCGACATCGACATAGTGCAGGCCCTTGGCCGCAAGCTCGGCCGCCTGGTCGACAGCGTCGTGATAATAGGAATTGCCGCCGTCGATGATGATGTCGCCGGGCTCCATCAATGCTGCCACCTGGTCGGCGATCTTGCCGGTGATCGCCGCCGGCAGCATCAGCCAGGCGCTGCGCGGCTTGGAAAGCTTGCCGACGAACTCCTCCATCGATGCGGCGCCGATGGCGCCATCGGCAACCAGGGCGGCAACGCTTGCCGGGTTGATGTCGTAGACGACGCATTGATGGCCGTCGCGCATCAGGCGGCGCACCATGTTGGCGCCCATCCTGCCCAGTCCCATCATTCCGATCTGCATGGTGTTGTCCTAGTCGCTTGAGGAAAGAAATTGCTGGCGAGTTAGTTCTCAATGCCGACGGTGAAGTCGACATTCTCCCAACGGTCGCCGTCGGGCCAGAAAAAAGTGAAGACGATCGTATTACCTCGCGGAATATCGGTCACCGGCAGATCCGCCATATGGACGCCAAAGACATTCACGGACGTGTTGATTTCATGGCTGGTCTGCCACTGGTCGCCGCTCCAGCGGATCAGTGCCGGCTGCAGCAGTTCAACCCGCAGCGTCTTGCCGGCTTCCATGGTGCGCAGCCTGTTGTTGAAGCGCCATATCCTCAGCGGCGAGCCGGTCTTGTCCCTGACATAGCGCTTGACGCCTTGCGGCGGCATGTCGAAGATGGCGCCGTCGCGGAGCGAGCGCAACAGCTTGATGTGTTCCGAATGCGCCCAGACCAGCGGCATGGCGCTGCCCGACGGCTTGCCCAGCCACAATTCGCGCTCCGGTATGTCGGCGCCGTCCCAGACCTGTTCCGGCAGCAGACCGCCCACACCAGCCGAAGCCTCGAATGTCCTGAGCAGGCTTGCCGCCCTGTCCTTGTTACCGGCGGCCAGCTCGTAGTGGGCGCGTTCGCCGGCCAGCAACGGCCAGGGTCGGCCCTGGCCGTTGCCGTCGAAGGGGGCGCCGTCGGCGTGTTCGCCATACCCGTCGCTGGTGTAGCGGTACCATAGAGGCCCTTGCGGCAGGTCGCAGCGCAGTTGCGCGTCGATGATCTTGACCGTGCCGACGATGCGCGGATCGTCCGCGGCCCTGAGGCCGAAGCGGACCAGCGCCAGCGCGTCCGGGCTGACAATCGCTTCGGCCGGCTTGTCGGTATCGCCCGGCGGACGGTTCTTGATCGGTACGAAGCCGTCCTTCGGCGATGCGGCGCCTGAAGCGTCGGCCGGTGCGATGCGGATGTAGTACCCGTCGACGCCAGCCTCGTGGCACTCCGGTGTGCCGCTGACATAGGTCCAGCGCTCGATCTGGTCGTTCCAGCAATCTGCGACCTCGCGCAAATAGTTAGCCGGCTCGGGTTTGCCGTTGACGTCGAACAGATCGGCGGCGCCAAGCAGTGCCGATATTTCGACGGCGAGCGTGAATGGGCTGTAGCCCGCGTCCTCTTCCCAGCGGTCCTGCCCGGTGACGGGGCCATTGCGCACGATATAGGACGCTGCTTTCTCGACCATCGGCATGAAGGCGGCGAGCTTTGCGCGCGGCAGGTGGCCGGCGCGGTGCAGCGCATCGGCAAGCAGCAGCGGGAAGGCGCATTCGTCCATCTGGATGCCCGGCCAATAGAGCGAGCCGTCGAGCCACACATTTTGTGGCCAGTGGCCGTCCGGCTGCTGGATGGAACGGAGATAGGCGAGGATCTCAAGCGCCTGCGCCGGATCGCCGGCGGCGAGGAAGCCGCCCGCAGTTTCGACGAGGTCGCGCGGCCAGACCAGATGATATCCGCCAAGGTCGTCGTCGCCCTTGCTGAACCCCCAGGGGATCGACAGGCTGGCGACGGCCGCATCGGGCCTCGCCAGCGACAGGTGTGTCGCCAGCACCGCTGTGCTGACGCGGTAGGTGTTGAGGCCGGATGCATCATGGTGGTCGAGCGCCGTCAGGCCTGCCTGCCATTTCCGCCATTTCGCGACATAGACCTTTGCCGCCGGCTCAAAACCGCGTTTCAGGCTGGCGGCGGCGTTTTCGGCCGCTTCATCCGGCGTTGCCCCAAACCCAAGCGCAAGCAAGGCTTTGCTGTTGCGTAAGGAAAAGCCGATCTCGCCGGTCAGCGCGACATTGCCGTCCTCCGCCCTTTGGCAGGTCGGATCGAGCCGGCCGGCGCGGCTGAGTTGCTGCCAGCCGTCGGAAAAGCCTGCATAGCCGGCCGAGCAGTCGCCCCAGGGCAGCGAGGAGGCAAGCGCCAGGCAGGCGCCGTGCCCGGACGCAAACAGCATCGGCTTGCCCTTGTGCTCGCCGATCCAGGCGGTGTTGCCCATGCCGGCATTGACCAGATGCGGCGCCAGCAGGGCGTAGACGCGGTAGTCCGTGGCCACGCCCTCGAGTGCCGTGAAGCTGATTTCCTGCAGCAGGGCCGGGCGCGCCGGATCCGCCAGGATGCGCTTTTCGATCCGGTAACGCGCCGTCGCGTTGACCAGCCGGTAGGCGGGCACGCCTTCCTCGAACGGCTCGATGGCATGCGTGGCGTCACGCTTCTCCTCGGAAAACCAGCCGCCGAGGCCGGTGACCAGCAGTCCCATGTCGCGCGTGCAGGCGCTGTCGAGGCCGGGATAGTAGACTTCATTGACGATGCCATGGCTGAGCGTGAACCAGACGCGGCTCGCCGTTGAAAGCGCGGCACCTACGCCGCTCTTGGCGCTTGACGTCCAGCGCGCCGGAATTCCGGGGGCGCCCATTCTTTTGGGTGCACTGGGGGGAAGGGTCGGCGGCATCGCTGCCATGCATGGTCTCCTGGACCCTTCCCTAGACCAGCACGCGAAGGCTTTTCAACCGCCGCACCTGAAGTTGATCGTCCAAGCGTGATCGATCGCAGTTGACAAGCGGGCGTATCTGAATTTGTCTGACAATAGATAAAAAACAGGCAGACAACGCCAAAACCATCTGCAACAGTCGGCGGGGCCGACAATCTATGGGAGGATTATGACATGAAGACACTGCTCGTCCTGAGCGCTCTGGCGGCGATGCTCGCCTCGGGCACGGCGCTTGCCGACACCAGCGGCAAGAAGATCGCCTTCTCCAACAATTACGCCGGCAATTCGTGGCGCCAGGCGATGCTCGACAGCTACGGCATCGTCACCAAGAAGGCGGTGGAGGATAAGATCGTCGGCGCCGCCGACATCTTCACCACCGCCGACAAGGAAGTGCCGACCCAGGCTGCCCAGGTGCAGAACCTGATCCTGCAGGGTTATGACGCCATCGTCATCAATGCCGCATCGCCGGATGCGCTGAACGGCGCCATCAAGCAGGCCTGCGATGCCGGCATCGTCGTCGTCTCCTTCGACGGGACCGTCACCGAACCTTGCGCCTACCGCGTCGTCGTCGACTTCAAGGACATGGGCAAGCAGGAAGTCGAGCAGATGGCCAAGTTCCAGCCCAAGGGCGGCAATTTGCTGGAAATCCGCGGCCTTGCCGGCACCTCGATCGACGATGCCATCCATGCCGGTATCTTGGAAGGCGTCGCCGCCCATCCCGAGTTCAAGATCGTCGGTTCGGTGACCGGCGACTGGGACCAGACGACGGCGCAGAAGGCGGTCGCGACGATCCTGCCTTCGTTGCCCGACATCGTCGGCATCGTCGACCAGGGCGGTGACGGTTATGGCGCGGCACAAGCCTTTGCCGCCGCAGGCAAGCCGCGTCCGACCATCATCATGGGCAACCGCCAGGACGAGCTGAGATGGTGGAAGGAGCAGAAGGACAAGGATGGCTACCAGACCTGGTCGGCCTCGATCGCGCCCGGCGTGTCGTCGCTGGCCTTCTGGGTGGCGCAGCAGGTGCTCGACGGCCGCACCGACATTCCGCATGACCTTTTGGTGCCGTATCTCGCCTTTACCCAGGACAATTTCGAGACCGAGCTGCCGAAAATCAAGGAGGGCGGCGTCGCCACCCACGAATACAGCCAGGAAGACGCAATCGCGGCGATCAAAGCCAATATCAAGTGATGCATTGCATTCATTGCCAGCGGCATGACCGACCGGATATCGTTGAGCATGCCTGAGGCCAATACGGACATCATCAGACTGGGCGGCGCCGAAAAACATTTCGGCGCCGCCCATTTGGACATCATCAGGCTGAACGGCGCCGAAAAACATTTCGGCGCCGTTCGGGCGCTTAACGGCGTCGACTTCCATGTTGTATCAGGCGAATGCGTCGGGCTGGTCGGCCACAACGGAGCCGGCAAATCGACGCTGATGCATATGGTGGCCGGTACGCTGCAGCCCGATGGCGGTGAGATCGCGGTGCGTGGCAATGCCGAAACCGACTACTCGGTGGCGCGCGCGCTGAAACTCGGCATACGCTGCGTGTTCCAGGAACTGTCGCTCTGCCCTAACCTCAGTATCGCGGAGAATACGCGCATCAACCATCCGGCGCTCACCGGCTTCGGCTGGCGACGCAAGGCGGCTGCTCTCATTGCCGCCAAGCTGGACGAAATCTTTCCGGATCACGGCATCTCGGCAGACGACATTGCCGGCGATCTCTCCATCGGCCGGCGGCAGATGGTCGAGGTGGCGCGCGCCTTCACGGTGACGCGCGATCCGCTCGACCTGGTCATTCTCGACGAGCCGACCTCTTCGCTGGACGCGCATACTGCGGGCCAGCTGCTTGCCTTCGTGCGCCGTTTCGTAGCCACCGGGGGCAGCTGCATCCTGATCTCGCATGTGCTGGGCGAGGTGCTGCAGAATGCCGACCGCATCGTGGTCATGCGCGACGGCAAGGTGGTCGCCACGGACGTGGCAAAAGCGTTCGACCGCGACCGGCTGGTGACGACGATGGGCGGCGCGGAAGCGCGCGAGAAGATCGCGGCGGAGATCGCCGCCAGGCCGGCGGCGGGCCCGCTCAGGGTGCGGGCGCGGCCCGAGCGGCAGCAGGACGGCAAGGAGCTTGTCGCCCGCGCCGGCGAGATCATCGGGCTTGCCGGGCTTGCCGGCCATGGCCAGACCGACCTGTTGCTGGCGATCTTTGCCGCCGCGACGCGTAGAAGGCTTGATATCGAGGTGACCGCCCCGGTGGCGCTGGTGGCCGGAGACCGCCAATCGGACGGCATTTTCCCGCAATGGTCTATTGCCGAAAACATCGGCATCCGCTCGCTGGCGCAGCTGCGCAAAGGGCTGCTGATCTCGCCGCAGCGCGAGGCCGAGCTTGCCGAGTTCTGGAAGCAGAAGATTGGCATCCGCACGCCTGACATGACCAACAACATCTTCTCGCTGTCCGGCGGCAACCAGCAGAAGGCGCTGTTTGCCCGCGCACTGGGTTCCGATGCGCAGATCGTGCTGATGGACGATCCGATGCGCGGCGTGGACATCGGCACCAAGCTTGAGGTCTACGATCTCGTGCGCGAGGAGGCGGCCAAGGGCCGGACCTTCCTCTGGTACACCACCGAGACCGAAGAGCTCGACAATTGCGACCACATCCATGTCTTCAAGAACGGCCGCATCGTCGCCAATCTCACGCGCGACGAGCTGACCGAGGAAAAGATCATCCAGTCCTCATTCGGCGACGCGGCCTGAGATGACGGCAGTCGCTCCCGGCCCTACGTCCTCGCCGCGAAGCAGCGCGGCCCGCGCGCGCCTGCTGCGCAGCCTGTTGCCGGCGCTGTCGCTGGCGCTGGTGGTTATCGCCATCGCCTGGCTCAACCCACGCGCCATCAGCTATTTCGGCTTCAGCCTGATGTTGAACCTCGCTATTCCGATCGCGCTGGCGACGATCGCCCAGATGTCCGTCATCGCCGGCAATGAGCTCGATCTGTCGATCGGCACCTTTGTCGGCTTTGTCGGCTGCGTCACCGCGACCTGGCTGAAGGACGCGCCGCTGCTCGGCGTGATCATCCTGCTCGGCTCCATAGGCGTTTATGCGCTGCTCGGCGCACTGATCCATCTGCGCAATCTGCCGTCGATCGTGGTGACGCTGGGCATGAGCTTCGTCTGGCAGGGGCTTGCCATTCTGGTGCTGCCCAAGCCCGGTGGCAAGGCGCCGGACTGGCTCTTGTCGCTGATGGCCTTCAAGCCGCCCTTCATTCCGTTCCCTATCATCGCCGCGCTGGCGATCGCAGCGGTGGTGCATTTTGGGCTGATGCGCACCTCCTATGGCGTCATCCTGCGGGGATCCGGCGGCAATCCGGCGGCGCTCAGGCGCGCTGGCTGGTCGCTGCTTCGAACCAAGATCGTGCTGTTTGCGCTGACCGGCCTATTCGGCGTTCTGTCCGGCATGGCGCTGATCGGCATCACCACCTCGGCCGACGCCAATATCGGCAATGGCTACACGCTGCTGGCGATCGCCGGCGTCATTCTCGGCGGCGGCGAGTTCGTCGGCGGCCGGGTATCGCCGATCGGCGCCGTGCTCGGCGCGCTGACACTGGCGCTGGCGGCATCGCCTCTGCTCACCTTCATGCACATTCCGCCGGATTGGCAGGTCGCCGCCAACGGCGCCATCCTGATCATCGTGCTGGCAGCCCGCGTCCTGATCAGTCGCAGGGAGAGATAGCGATGACATTTGTGAAATCGCTGGCCGCCAAACCCTGGATATGGTCGTTCATCGGCGCGATGTCCGTCTGGCTGGCGACCATCGCTTTCACCGGCGGCTATGGCGGCGGTGGCATGGTCACGGCGGCACTGTCGCTGGCGGTGTTCACCGTCATCGTCGGAGTCGGCCAAATGTTCGTCATCACGCTCGGGCCAGGCAATGTCGACCTGTCGCTGCCGGCCAATATCGGGCTCGCCAGCGCCGTCGCCATGAAGGTCATGGGCGGCAGCGATTCCATGATCGTGGTCGGGCTGCTCGCCGCGCTCGCCTGCGGCGCTGCCATCGGTGCCGTCAACTATCTCCTGATCTGGGCGCTGAGGATCCCGCCGATCATCGCCACTCTGTCGGCCAGTTTCATCATCCAGTCGATCGACATCAGCTATGGGCGTGGCCTGCAGATCAAGCCGCCGCCCGGCTTTGCCGATTTTGCGAACTGGCAAATCCTGGGCATTCCAGTGCTGGCGATCCTTACCGTATTGTTCAGCATCGGTGCGGCCATCGCCTTGCAGCGCATGATCTATGGCCGCTCGGTGCTGGCGATCGGCCAGAACATCCGCGCCGCGTGGCTTGCCGGCGTCAATGTCGGCCGCACCCGCTTCCTGACTTACACGCTGTCGGGCGCGCTCGGCGGCATGGACGGGGCGCTGCTCGCCGGCTATTTCCGCGGCGCCAATGTCGATATCGGCAACGAGTACCTGCTGGCCTCGATCGCCGTCGTCGTCATCGGCGGCACCTCGGTCGCCGGTGGCAAGGCCAATGTTCCCGGTGTCTGGGGCGCGGCGCTGTTCCTGGTACTGCTTCTGACCATGCTCAACACGTTCGGCGTCAGCGCCGGCGTTCGGCTGTTGCTGACCGGGCTGATCATCGTCGGCGTCATCACCGTAGCCGGCGGCGAGAAGGCGCTGCGCTAAAAGGCGTGAGCCCGGCAGCAGTCCCGCTAAATTTGACCATGTGGACAAAAGTCCGCACCCGTTCCATAGTTCCGCGTCTGATTTCGGAACAGCCGGCTCGACACGGCTGTCAAACAGAGGGGCACTAGATGGAAAACCGGAAAAACAAATCGCAATCGACCGGCCTGTCGCGGCGCGACGTGCTGGAACTCGGCGCACTTGGCCTGGCCGCAGCCATGCTGCCGGGTGCAGCCTTCGCCAAGGACAAGAAGCTGAAGGTGGCGGCGATCTTCGCCACGCCGATCGAGGAGCCGTGGGACAACCAGATCCACGTCGCCCTTCAGAAGGCCGAGAAGGAACTCGGCATTGAATACAAATGGTCGGAAAAGGTGCAGACCGCCGATTTCAGCCGCGTCATGCGCGAATATGCGCAAGGCGGGTATCAGCTGGTGCTGGGCGACGCCTTCGCAGCCGAGCGTGAATCGCGCCGCACGGCAAAGCAGTTCCCGAAGACGGCATGGCTGTTCGGCTCGGGCGCCGGGCCGGCCGAGCCCAATTTCGGCGTCTTCGACAACTGGATCCACGAGCCGGCCTATCTGTCCGGCATGATCGCCGGCAAGATGTCGAAGTCGGGCACGATCGGCGCGGTGGCGGCCATGGGCATTCCGGAAGTGAACCGGCTGGTCAACGCCTTCTTTGCCGGCGCCAAGGAGGTCAATCCCAACATCAAGAAGAAGGTCGCCTTCATTGGCTCGTTCTTCGATCCGCCCAAGGCCAAGGAAGCGGCGGTCGCCCAGATCGATGCCGGCGTCGATGTCATCTATGCCGAGCGCTTCGGCGTCATCGAGGCGGCGGTGGACAAGAAGATCCTCGCCATCTCCAACATGTCCGACCAGTCGAGCCTCGGCCCCGACACGGTCATAACCGGGCCGGTCTGGGACATGTATCCGACGGTCGAGCAGGCGATCAAGCTGGTCAAGGCCGGTGTCTTCACCGCGCAGGATTATGGCGATTTCTCGCGCATGGCCAAGGGCGGGTCGTTCCTGGCGCCCTACCATAAATTCGACAAGACGCTGCCGGCGGATGTGAAGGATCTGGTCGAGAAGAAGAAGGTCGAGATCCTGGAAGGCAATTTCCGGGTGGATGTGGATGAGAACACGCCGGTTTCGGATTAGCTCGGCGCACCCCCTCCCCTTGAGGGGAGGGTGGCCCGCAGGGCCGGGTGGGGTCCTCCGCGAAGTGCTCCATCCTGCTAAGTCATGGGTTGAGGCAGTTGAGGTGACCCCACCCGCCTCGCTTCGCTCGGCACCCTCCCCTCGAGGGGGAGGGGTATCTCCGCAGGAGCATCCTTGTCCGCCCCTCTCATCGAAATGCGCGGCATCACCAAGAGCTTCGGCGCCGTCAAGGCGAATGAGGCTGTCGATCTAAGCGTCGCCCCAGGTGAGATCCTCGGCCTGCTGGGCGAAAACGGCGCCGGCAAGACGACGCTGATGAATGTGCTGTTCGGCGCCTATGCGCCGGATGCCGGCGAAATTCTTATCCAGGGCAAGACCGTGCGGATCACCAGTTCGGCCGATGCGCTGGCCGCCGGCATCGGCATGGTGCACCAGCATTTTCATTTGGCGCCAAGGCTGACGGTCCTGGAAAACCTTCTGATTGGCATTCCCGGCAAATCCGGCCGCATCGACCGCGCCGGCGGACTTGCCCGGTTGTCCGACATCAGCCGTCGGCATGGGCTGACGCTGGACCCCAACCTGCCTGTCTCCGCGCTGTCGGTCGGCGAGCAGCAGCGGCTCGAAATCGTCAAGGCGCTGTTTCGCGGCGCCAGCCTGTTAATCCTCGACGAGCCGACGGCGGTGTTGGCGCCGGGCGAGGTCGACGGGCTGTTTTCGGCGCTGCGCTCGATGGCGGCGCAGGGGCTCGGAATCATCTTCATCTCGCATAAATTGAACGAGGTGCGGGCGCTCACCCATCGCTGCACCGTATTGCGGCACGGCCGCGTCGCCGGCCGTGTCGACGATCCGGCGAACACGACATCGGCAGAAATGGCGCAGCTGATGTGCGGCCATGAGATCGTGCCGCCGGCAAGAGGACCTTCGACCCCAGGCGCGGCGGTGCTGACGCTCGACGGTATTTCCACCTCACGGCATTCGGGGACGCCGCTGCGCGATGTATCGCTTGCCGTTCGCGCCGGCGAAATCCTCGGCATTGCCGGGGTCTCCGGCAATGGCCAGCGGGCGCTGGCCGAGGTGATTTCCGGCACGCGCGCGCCCGACGCCGGCGCGATGACGATAGCCGGCAAACCTGTTACGCGGTTCTCGCCGCGCGAGGTGCAGGCGCTCGGCCTTGGCCGCATCCCGGAAGACCGTATGACGACCGGGCTGGTCACCAATCTGCCGCTCGCCGATTCCATGGTGTTGCCGCGCATTGGTACTGCGGCTTTCAGCAGCCGGGGCCTGCTCAAGCCAGATGCGATCCGCGCCTTCGCCGAAGAACAGATCAAGGCCTATGACATTAGGTGCCCCGGGCCGATGACCCGCGCCGGCGCGCTGTCGGGCGGCAATCTGCAGAAGGCGCTGCTGGCGCGCGAACTGGCTTTCGACCCGAAGGTGCTGATCGTCTCGCAGCCGACGCGCGGCCTCGACATCGGTGCCGCCCGCTTCATCCACGAAAAATTCCTCGACATGCGTGCCAAGGGCTGCGGGATCATCGTCATCGGCGAGGATCTCGAAGAGCTGCTGGTGCTCTGCGACCGCATCGCGGTGATGTATGAGGGCCGCATCGCCGGCACGCTGGACAGCGCCGATGCGACCATCGCGCGGCTTGGGCTGCTGATGACCGGGGCGGAGGGCAGAGCCTAGATGGACTTTCTCACTCGGTTCCTCGCAGAAACCTCAAATAATACTGCCCGCTTTTGGCTGACTTTAAGCGTCAGCGCTGCCCCTCACCTGCCTGCCGGCATCCTCTCCCCGTATAGAGACGGGGAGAGGGGCTCTCACCCATGGTTTCGCCAATCACCACAGCTGCAAGAGGGGAGTTGCATAGGGCCCGGATCCCTTCTCCCCGTGTCTATACGGGGAGAAGGTGCCGGCAGGCGGATGAAGGGCGGCGCGACCGTCTGGGCGGCGGAGGGGCATAGCTGATGTTCCGCCTCGAAGCCCGCAGTTCCACCCCCGCCTGGTTCAATCTCGCTTTGCCGCTGCTGGCCATCGGCGCAGCGCTGGTCCTGTGCAGCGGCCTCATCGCGCTGGCCGGCGCCGGCGTGCTTGAGGCCTATGGCGTGATGCTGTCGGCCTCGTTCGGCGACAGCTATGCCATCACCGAAACGCTGGTGCGCGCCGCCCCGATGATCTTCACCGGGCTGGCTGTGGCCGTCGCCTTCCGGGCCAAATTCTGGAACATCGGCGCCGAGGGCCAATTGCTGGCCGGCGCCGTGGCCAGCTGCTTCGTCGGCGCCATCCCAATGCCGGGCGCGCTGGCGATCCTGTCGATGGCGCTGGCCGGCGCTGCTGCCGGTGCCGCTGTCGCGCTTGTGCCGGCGACCCTGCGAGTGAAATTCAAAGTCGATGACGTCGTCAGTTCGCTGCTGCTCAATTCGGTCATCTACTATGCGCTAATGGCGCTGATCGAGGGGCCGTGGAAGGACTCGTTCAGCGGCTATCCGATCTCGCCGCCGATCGAGGATTCGGCGAATTTCCCGGTGCTGCTCGAAGGCACAAGGCTGCATCTGGGTGTCATCGCCGCGTTGATCGCGGCACCGTTGATCTGGTTCCTGATCGTGCGCACCACGCTCGGCTTCCGGATCAGGGTCACCGGCGAAAGCCCGGAAGCCGCCCGCTATGGCGGCATCCACGTCGAGCGGGTGCTGATTTCGACGGCGCTGCTGTCGGGCGCGCTGGCCGGGCTTGCCGGCGTAGGCGAGGTCGGCGGCGTGCATTTCCAGGTGATGAGCGACATTTCGCCGGGCTATGGCTATTCCGGCATCGTCGTTGCCATGCTGGCCAGGCTCAATCCGCTCGGCGTCGTACCGGCGGCGATCTTCCTGGCCGCCGTGATGACCGGCGCCGAAGCGATGTCGCGCGCCACCGGCGTGCCGGCGTTCCTCAGCGATGTCATCCAGGGCACGGCGCTGCTCGCCATGCTGGTGGCGCTGCTGTTCACGGCCTATCGCATCCGCCGCGTCGGTGCCGCCTTATGAGCGCGGTGTTCGAACAGATCTTTCAGGTCGGCTTCCTCGCCGCCATTATCCGCATCGCCACGCCGCTGGCATTTGCCACGCTGGGCGAGATGTTCTCCGAGCGGGCCGGCGTGCTCAATCTCGGTATCGAAGGCATCATGCTGCTCTGCGCGATGACCGGCTTCACCGCCGCCAGCCTCAGCGGCAGCCTGTGGCTCGGCGTGCTGGCCGCGGTGTTGACCGGCATGGCGATGAGCGCGCTGCATGCGCTGTTCACCGTGGCGCTCGGCCTCAGCCAGCATGTCTGCGGCATCGGCGTTACTTTGTTCTCGTCCGGCCTTGCCTATTTCCTCTACCGTCTGACCTTCGGCCAGCAATCGGTGCCGCCCAGCATCAAGGGTTTTCAGACGGTGCCGATCCCGCTGCTGTCGGATATTCCGGTTCTGGGGTCAGCGGTTTTCAACCAGTTTGCGCTGGTCTACTTGGCAATCATTGCCATCCCGCTCGCTGCTTTCGTGCTCTACCGCACGCCTTGGGGGCTGTCGGTGCGGATGGTCGGCGAGAACCCGCGCGCCGCTGATTCCGCTGGGGTCAGCGTCATCGCCACGCGCTTCCAGGCGGTCATCCTCGGCGGTGCGCTGATGGGGCTTGCGGGCGCCTTCCTCACCATGGCACAGTTCAACGCCTTCACCTTTGGTGTCGTGTCGGGCCGTGGCTGGGTGGCGATCGCGCTGGTCGTGTTCGGCCGCTGGGACCCGTGGCGCTCTGCGGGCGCGGCGCTGCTGTTCGCCTTCGTCGATGCGCTACAATTGCGCATGCAGGCGAGCGGCCTCGGGCATATTCCCTATGAGACGTTCTTGATGCTGCCGTTCATTTTCACCATCGTCGCGATGGCCGTGATGTCACGCAACGCGGTTGCGCCGTCGGCGCTGCTGAAGCCGTTTCGACGAGAAGAGCGGTAAGCGAGTAGGCGCCAAGCCTGGGATACTCACATCGCCGTAAAACCATTATCGACAAACAGATGCGTGCCATTGACGAAGCTGGACTCATCGCTGGCGAGGTACAGCGCTGCCTTGGCCACTTCCTCCGGCTCACCGATGCGGCCCTGCTGTGCGGCCAATGCGGCGTCCGACACGTCGACGCCGAGCTTGCCGAGATCGGCGACCTCGCGCAGGCCGTGCGGCGTGCGGATGAAGCCGGGACAGACGACGTTGCAGCGTATGTTGCGGTCGCGGAATTCGACTGCGATGGCGCGCGCGAACATGTGGCAGGCGCCCTTGGTGGTGTCGTAGAGCACCTCCATGGGTGTGGCCGCCACAGCCGAGATCGACGAGGTGCAGACGATCGAACCGCCACCGGCAGCGATCATGCCCGGCAACACGGCGCGCGTCATCAGGAACATCGAGCGGACATTGACCGCATGCAGCCAGTCCCATTCCTGCACTGTCGTCTCCAGGAACGGCTTTATCACGATGGTGCCGGCATGGTTGAACAACACCGTGGCCGGGCCGAGCCTGGCAGTCGCCGCCTTCACTGCGGCCTCGACCTGCGCCTCGTCCGAGACGTCGGCCACCCAGTGTTCGGCGATATGTCCCCGCGCGCGTATCGCCGCCGCAGTGGCTGCCGCCGCCTCGCCATTGCGGTCGATGATCGCCACCTTGGCGCCTTCGGCGGCGAACAATTCCGAGGCCGCTCCGCCCATTCCGGTCGCGCCGCCCGAGATGATTGCAATCTTGCCGGCTAGTCTTGTACCCATGTTCTGTTCCCCGTTCCCGATCGAAATGATCCGCATTTACGCCGGAATGGCGATGCTATCGCCTATGCAGATGTCGGCCAAGCTTGTCGCTCGCTTGTCGCCAACAGGGGTCTCCCAGCAATCCCAAACCAAATAATAAGGAATACTGAGAAAATCGTTCTACATATCGCCAAAAAATAGCACTCGACAAAGTCTACTGATTTTATAGATTAATCCGCAAGACGGAGGTCGATATGTCCTATATCCAGAACGCCGAGACGGACCGCACCAGCCAGAGGCTGGCCAGTAGCCAGGCTTTCCGCCCGGCCTATGCCGGCGCTTTCGCCTATCTCGTCTTTGCCCTTGCGTTCGTGTTCACCGGGGCAGTCGTGCTCGGCTTGATTCCCTGACCGATCAGGCCGAAAGGGTGGCGACCTAGCGCTTTCAGTGAGTGACCGGAGTTGATGAACCGAACGCGGACGCGCTTTGGCGCTGATGCTTGTTTTTACGCATGTCGTCGTCTCAAAACCGGGGGCGACATACATCCAACGTGATGGAGGAGATGGCAATGCCGATCGAGTTCACGCATGTTCCCGGTAAAACGCACGCCGCCGATGCCGGTTCGGCCGTACCGTTCTTCTATGATTTCGTCGAGACGGCGACCAAGCTGTCGCTGATCGAGGATTCCGGCTTCCAGAACATCGTCGTCGACGACCCGGCCGGGCTGTTGACCAATATGGACATCGCCGCCCAGGCGCTGGACCGCACCTCGTCGCTGGAAGTGGTGCTGACGCACTGGGCCGGCGTGATCGCGCCAGCCGTTGCGGCGCGGCAACTGGCGGCGCTCGACGCCAGGAGCGGCGGCCGGCTGGCGCTGAGGATGCTGAGCGAGCCGCTGGATGACGACGATGCCGAGACGCGTCCGGTCGGCCACACCGTGGTCTGGCAGCGCATCGACGAATATCTGGTGCTGCTGAAGCGGCTGTGGTCGAACGACCGGCCCTTCGACCATGAAGGTGCGTTCTACAGCATCAAGGGTGGCTATGTGCCGCGCAAGGGGCCGCATGGCGTCGACGTGATCATCCGCATGGGTGGCCAGTCCGGCACCGCGCTCAAGGTCGCCGGCCGCCATGCCGACGTGTTTGAACTCACGGCTGGTTCGCTCGACGAGATCCGCCAGCTGATGGAACGGGCGCGCAGCGCCGCCGCCGAGCATGGCCGCGCCGGCAAGCTGCGTTTTGCGCTTCCGGTCCGGGTCCGCTCGGAGGGTGGCGCCTCTACCGTCGGACACAAGGCGGTCGAACTTTCCGGACCACCGGCGCAGATCGCCCTGTCGCTGCTGCCCTATGCAGCGCTGGGCATCAGCGAGTTCATGATCGTCGGTGTCGACCGGCCGCGCGAGATCGCCAGCGTCGGCCGCGAGACGATCGCGCTCTTGCGCAACTCGCTGGCACGCCGTGAGGCTGAGGTGCCGCAGCCCGGCGCGTTTGCGCGGGCGGGTGGGGACATTCACGCAGGGTGAATTTGCGGGTGGAATGAAAAGCTATTTCGTAGCGTTCCGTCACACCCCCCTCTGCCCGGCAGGGCAGAGGGGTGCTGTCCCGCCAGCGTCTAATCACCACTCAGCACTGCCAGCGCCTCCAGCACCGCGTCAGATTCCGTCAGCGTACCAAATACCCCGTCCTCCACCGTCACCATATGCAGCGCCGCGTCATGCGCGTATTGGTCGCCACTGGCGCAGGCATCGGCGATGGTCAGGCACTGGAAATTGCGGTCGCAGGCCTCGCGCAGCGTCGTGTGCACGCAGACATCGGTCGTGCAGCCGGAAAAGATCAGATGGGTGATGCCGCGTGCGCGCAGCACAAGCTCAAGATCCGTATAGGTGAAGGCGCTGTTGCAGGTCTTGTCGACGATGATGTCGTGCGGCGCGACGTCGATCTCGGCGACGATCTGAAAGCCGGGGCCGGAGCGCAGCAGCACGTCGGTGCCTTCGAGACCCGCCCGCTTGCGGCGCCATCTCTCGTACGGCGTCATGTCGGCCATGTCGCCGCGATATCCCTGCCTGGTGTAAATGATGGTGAGGCCGGCCGCACGTGCCGCTGATATCAGTCGGTTAACTGTCGGCAGGATGGCGCGCAGCGGCGCGGGGTCATAACCCTTCCTGGCGAAATAGCCGGTCGGCGAAAGGAAATCCTCCTGCAGGTCGATGACCAGCAGCGCGGTGTTTGCTGGCACCAGCCGGCCGTCATAGGGGAATCGAACGGTATCGCCTTGATCATCGCAGCCTGCCTCAATTGCTGCCCGGTATCGTGGCCCAGCAACCCTGCGGCCGTCCATCCCTCAGTGCGACGACACCAGGTAGACCGATGCCAGGACGATGTGCCGTTGAGACATCGCGCCCACAATCGTTGGCCAAAAAAGCCATCTTGTTTGTTGACTACTAAACTCATGTTTTATAGTCAAGCAGGGGCACTCGGCCGCCTGAATTGTTTCCAGCGGCTGTGCCGCGTTTGAGAGAAGCCAGAATCCGTGGCTGGAGTTTTCGGGGTCGAGATCGGGGTGTTCCCGCATCCCGTCACCGACCAGCCGATCGGTACGTGCAATGACGAAGCGAGGACGAAGCGTGTCCAGAAATGGTTTGTTGGCGGCGCTGGCCGCGGTCATGCTGTCGGCCGGCAGCGCTGCTGCGCAAGAGCAGCCAAACACGCAGCCCAGGGTGACGACGGTGCCCGCTGCAGCTCCCCAGTCGGCGCGAACCGTAGTCGAACAGCCCGCACCGGCTGCGCCTGTCGCGCCGGCTTCGCCAGCTGCCGGGCAGGCGGCGCCGACCGCGCTACGGCCGGCAACCCAGCCCGGTGCATCCGCGCAGGCCGAGCCTTCGGCAATATCGCTGACGCTGCCGCACGATCTGTCGCCCTGGGGCATGTTCATGGCCGCCGACATCATCGTCAAGGCGGTGATGATCGGGTTGGCCTTCGCCTCGCTCGTCACCTGGACGGTGTGGCTGGCCAAATCGCTGGAGATTCTCTTCGGCAAGCTCGGCGCCCGTCGCGCTGCGCGCGCCATCGGCAATGCCGCCACGCTGCGCCAGGCCGGGCGCGCGCTTGGCAACAGTGGCGGCCCCGGTGCGCTTTTGGTGCGGGCGGCCGAGGAAGAGACTGCCCTTTCGGCCGGTGCGCTCGGCCATGTCACCGGCGACGGGCTGAAGGAACGCGTGACGTCGCGCCTGTCGCGCATCGAAGCGGCGGCGGCGCGGCGCATGTCGCGCGGCACCGGCGTGCTGGCGACGATCGGCTCGACGGCGCCCTTCGTGGGCTTGTTCGGCACCGTCTGGGGCATCATGAACGCCTTCATCGGCATCTCGCAGGCGCAGACCACCAACCTCGCGGTCGTCGCGCCCGGCATCGCCGAGGCGCTGCTCGCCACGGCGATGGGCCTGGTCGCGGCCATTCCCGCGGTGGTCATCTACAACGTCTTTGCGCGGTCGATAGCCGGCTACCGGCAGCTCCTTGCCGATGCCTCGGCCGGGGTCGAACGGCTGGTCAGCCGCGATCTCGATTTCCGCACGGTGCCGCAGGCGCCCGCGCTGGCGGCGGAGTGATGGGCCATGGCGGCTAGAATTCGCGAGACTATCGACGGCGATCTCGAGGAAAGCTACGAGATCAACGTGACGCCGTTCATCGACGTCATCCTGGTGCTGCTGATCATCTTCATGGTCGCTGCCCCGTTGGCGACAGTCGACGTCAATGTCGATCTGCCGGGTTCGACCGCGACACCGGCGCCGCGGCCGGAAACGCCGCTGTTCCTGACGCTGAAGGACGATCTGACGCTGGCGATCGGCAATGACAGCGTGCCGCGCCAGGCTTTTGCCTCCGTGCTCGACGGCAGAACCAAGGACGACAAGCAGACCCGCATCTTCCTGCGTGCCGACAAGGCGGTCGGCTATGGCGAGTTGATGGAGGTGATGAACCTGCTGCGCGGCGCCGGTTATCTGAAGATCGCGCTGGTCGGGCTGGAGAGGGTGCCAGCGGACGCATCCCCGCCGCACCCGGGCGCCGCCCCATGACGCAACTGGCCGCGGCCGTTCCCACCGCCGACCCGCCGGGCGCCGGCGCGCGCGAGATCGGTTTGTGGGCGGCTGCGGCCATTGTCATTGTCGGCGCGCATGTCGCGATCGCCTATGCCGTGCAGAGCTTCAGCCTAGCCAACATGGCCGATGGCGGCCCGCCGGCTGTGGCTATCGAGCTGTCGCCGATGATGGTGGCGCCGGCGGTGCGGGTGGACTCAGCGGCCGACGTGGTGACGCCCGAGCCGCCGAACCAGATCGAGGAGGCGGTTGCCGAACTCAAGCCGGTCGTGGAGCCCGAGCCCGGTCAGCCGGAGCCGGTCACCGAGAAGACGGAAGCGGTTCAACCCGCCGCTCCGATCGAGACGGCAGCGGCCGAGCAGCCCGATCAATCGCCGCCGCTGGATGAGGTGGTGCCCGACATCGTCCCGACCATAGCGCCGGATGTGGTCATTCCGCTGCAGACCAGGCCGGTGGAGACCAAGCCGACGGAGGACAAGCCGGTGGAGGACAAGCCGATCGAGAAGGCGAAGAAGGCTGCCGAAAAACCCAAGCCGAAAGCAAAGAAAGAGAAGAAGGAAAAGGCCGCGCCGGCGAAAGCGGTCGTGACCGCCAGTGTCGATCAAAAGGCAGCGGCGAAGGCGTCGGCGCCGAAGGCTTCGCAATCGAGTGGATCATCAGTCAATGCAAGCAAATGGAACTCCCAGCTGATCGGATGGATCAATCGGCACAAGCGCTACCCGAGCGCGGCAAGGTCGCGGCGCGCCGTGGGTACCGCAAATGTGACCTTCGTCGTCAGCGCTTCGGGCAAGGTGACCTCCGTCCGGCTGACACGATCTTCGGGGGACGCCGATCTCGATCGCGCCGCGCTCGGCATTCTGCAGGGTGCGACGGTGCCCGCGCCACCGCCTGAGAAGGCCGGTACGGCTGTCGTGGCGCCTTTGATGTTCACGCTGCGGAACTAGAAGCAGCCGGACAAGGCCGATCCCATGACCACGTACTTTCCCGCTTGACTGACCCGCCGGACCGAATACGCTAGCGCAAAATACCGGCCTTGGTAGCCGGGCGGCAAATATGCCTCGCATGCCTCGCCCTCCGGCGCTGGCTGCGGGGCATTGTCATTTCTGAGGATCGGTTTGAAACGGCGTATCGAGATCGGCATCCTGTATTCCCGCTCGGGCAGCTACCAGCTGGTCTCCGATGCGTGCCGGATGGGCGCCATGCGCGCCATCGCCGACATCAATGCCGATCGGAGCTATGGCATCGAAGTGGTTCCGGTCGAGCGCGATCCGCAAAGTAATGCCGATCGCTACGCGACTTTGTGCGAGGACATTTTCAGGACCAGCAGCGCGCGCCATGTCGTCGGTTGCGTCACCTCGTGGAGCCGCAAGGAAACCATCCCAGTGCTGGAGAAGGCCGGCGGCATGCTCTGGTATGCCTGCCCCTATGAAGGGTTCGAGGCCAACGAGCATGTCGTCTACATGCACGCCTGCCCCAACCAGCATCTGGTTCCGCTGATGGCGCATGTCGTGCCGCGTTTCGGCGCCAACGGCTTCCTGCTCGGCTCGAACTACATTTGGGGCTGGGAGATGAACCGCGTGGCGCGCGACCTGATCGCGGATGCCGGCGGCAAAGTGCTGGGCGAGCGCTATCTGCGCATCGGCGAGACCGACGTGTCGCGGCTGATCGCCGAGGTCCGGGCGACGCGGCCGAGCTTCATCCTCAACAATCTGATCGGCACCTCATCCTACGCCTTCCTGGCGGCTTACCGCGAGCTGGGCGATGAGGATGCGGCATTCAGGCCGGAAAACTGCCCCGTCATCTCCTGCAACCTCACCGAAGGCGAGTTGCCGGCGATCGGCGAGACAGGGAAAGGGCATCTGTCGGTCGGGCCCTATTTCGCGCCCCGGCCGGCTGCCTTCGCTTCGTCCTTCGAGGCCTCCGCCTATGCCTCGGTGCAGGTGATGGCCGACGTGCTGTCGCGCGACACTGATGCCGGCCCGGCGGAATTTTCCAAAGCCTTCGCCGAGCGACGCTTCTCCACCCGGCTCGGGCCGATCGCCATCGACGCCCACTCCCAGCACGCGACGCTGCCGGTGATCATCGGCCGGATCGCCGATGGCTTCTTCGAGGTCGTCAGCCAGGAGGATGAGGTCGCGCCGGATCCCTATCTGTCGCGCTACGACCCCGCCAAGACATTCGGCCGTCCGCGCCTGAGGGTGGTGTCATGACCCGGACGCGCATCCCCAATCTCGGCGGCGCGCGGGCTTTCATCCTGCATCGCCCGCATCCGACGGTGCAGGCCATCACCAGGCAATTGTCGGCCATCGGCCTGGCTACGATCGACTGCTGGCCGGAATTGCCGCCGGAAGCTCTCGCCGCCGATTTCGTTTTCTTCGATGCCGATCTCGGCTTTGACGAGCAATTCCCGTGGAAGCCGGGCGAGGGGCCGATGCCGCTGGTGGCGCTGATCGGTTCCGAGGCGCCGGGGCGTATCGAATGGGCGCTGTCGCACAAGGCCGATGCGCAGCTGCTGAAGCCGGTCGGCAATGCCGGTGTGTACAGCGCATTGCTGATCGCAAGGCAGAGCTTCGAGGCACGCAAGCATTTAGCCGGCGAGATAGCGTCGCTGCGCCAGCGCGTCGCCGAGCGCCAGACCATTGTGCGCGCGGTGACGGCGCTGTCGAAAGGCAGCGATGACGAGCGTGCCTATGCACAACTGCGATCGCTGGCGATGAGCTGGCAGATCAGCGTCGAGGATGCCGCGCGCAGGATCGTGGCAATGACGGATGAGGAAGGCGGCGATGACCAGTCCCATCGCGCCTGATCTCCCGGTACGCATGCCGGCAAAACCGCGCGCCGGCGTCTGGCGTCGGCTGGTCAAACGCCGCCTGGCGCTGCTCGGGCTGGTCATCGTCGCCATTGTTGTCGCCGGCGCTGTGCTGGCGCCCCGGCTGACCGGCTACGATCCCAACGAGCAGATGTTCGACGGCCTGACCATCGAGGGCTCGCCGCTGCCGCCCAGCGCCCAGTATTGGCTCGGCACCGACCTGCTCGGACGTGACCTCTTGACCCGCATCCTCTACGGCGCCCGCACCTCGCTGATCATCGGCATCGTCGCCAATGGCGTGGCGCTTTTGATCGGCACTTTGGTGGGCGTCACCGCAGGCTATTTCCGCGGCTGGATCGGCAGTGCGCTGATGCGCTTCACCGATCTGATGATGGCGTTCCCGGCGCTGCTGCTCGCCATCTGCCTGGCGGCAGTGTTTCAGCCGAGTCTGTGGATCGTCGCCATGGTCATCGCGCTGGTCAACTGGGTGCAGACGGCGCGTGTCATCTACACCGAGACCTCATCGCTGGCCGAGCGCGAGTTCATCGATGCCGAGCGCAGCATCGGGGCGAGTGCGCCGCGCATCCTATTTCGCCACATCCTGCCGCATCTGCTGCCGACCATCATCGTCTGGGGCACGCTCGGCATCTCGACCACGGTTCTGCTCGAGGCGACGCTTTCCTTCCTCGGCATCGGTGTGCAGCCGCCGACCGCGTCGTGGGGCAACATCATTTTCGAGAACCAGACCTATTTCCAGGCCGCGCCCTGGCTGGTGTTCTTCCCCGGCGCCGCAATCCTCGCGTTGGCGCTGGCCTTCAATCTGATCGGCGACGCGTTGCGCGACATCCTCGATCCGACGCAAAGGGGCCGGGAATAATGGGGGGCCGGTCATGATCGCCTATCTCGGCCGCCGGCTGATCCAGTCGCTGCTCATCCTGCTTGGCGTCTCGCTGATCACTTTTGCGCTGCTCTACCTCTTGCCGGCCGACCCGGTGCGGCAGATCGCCGGCCGCAGTGCCACGCCGCAGACGGTGGAAAACATCCGCCAGCAACTCGGCCTCGACCAGCCTTTCGTGGTCCAGTACTGGCACTATCTGACGAAGCTACTCAGCGGCGATCTCGGCCGCTCCTACATCCAGCGCTCGGAGGTCACCGAACTCATCGTCTCGCGGCTGCCGGCCAGCCTGCTTTTGATGGTCGGCGCCATCCTTTGCGAATTGCTGATCGGGCTCTCGATGGGCCTGATCGCGGCCGTCAAGCGCGGCACCGCCACCGACCAGACGCTGATGGTCGCCTCCTTCGTCGGCGTCTCGGCGCCGCAATTCGTGGTTGGCCTGTTGCTGCTCTACGTCTTTGCCGTGCGGCTAAGCTGGTTTCCGATCGGCGGCTACGGCACATGGCGCCATCTGGTGCTGCCGTCGTTGACCATGGGCGTACTCGGCGCCGGCTGGTATGCGCGCATGATGCGCTCGTCGATGATAGACGTCCTGCGCCAGGATTATGTCCGCACGGCGCGGGCCAAGGGCCTGGCGCGCAGCGCCATCATATTCCGCCACGCACTGCCGAATGCCATCCTGCCGGTCATCGCCATGATCGGCATCGACATCGGCATCTTCATGGGCGGCATCGTCGTCGTCGAAAGCGTGTTCGGCTGGCCCGGCATCGGTCAGCTGGCGTGGCAGGCGATCCAGCGCGTCGACATTCCGATCATCATGGGCGTCACGCTGGTGTCGGCCTTCGCCATCGTGCTCGGCAATCTGCTCGCCGACATCATCGCGCCGTTCATCGATCCCCGCATCAAGCTCAGATGAAAATGAAACAGAGAAAGGGAACACAACAATGAAAAAGTTTCTCGCATCCACAGTCGCGGCATCCGCCTTGGCCCTCATGCTCGGCATGACAAGCGTCCGCGCCGAAGACACGGTCGATCCCAACGCCAAGCAAGGCGGCGCCATCACCATCACCTACAAGGACGATGTTGCGACCCTCGATCCGGCGATCGGCTATGACTGGCAGAACTGGTCGATGATCAAGAGCCTGTTCGATGGGCTGATGGATTACGAGCCAGGCACCACCAACCTGAAACCCGATCTGGCAGAAAGCTACGAGATTTCGCCCGACGGCCAGACCTTTACCTTCAAGCTGCGCCATGGCGTGAAATTCCACAATGGCCGCGAGATGACGGCCGACGACGTGAAATATTCGCTCGACCGCGTCACCAATCCGAAGACGCAGAGCCCCGGCGCCGGCTTCTTCGGCTCGATCAAGGGCTATGACGATGTCGCTGCCGGCAAGGCCGAAGGCCTTTCCGGCGTCACCGTCGTCGATCCCTACACGGTGAAGTTCGAGCTGACCCGGCCCGACGCCACCTTCCTGCATGTCATGGCCATCAATTTCGCCCATGTCGTGCCGAAGGAAGAGGTCGAGAAATATGGCGCCGATTTCGGCAAGCATCCGGTGGGCACCGGCGCCTTCAAGCTCGCCGAGTGGACACTCGGCCAACGCATCGTCTTCGAGCGCAATGCGGATTACTGGCACAAGGGCCTGCCGCATCTCGACAAGATCACCTTCGAGATCGGCCAAGAGCCGATCGTGGCGCTGCTGCGCTTGCAGAAGGGCGAGATCGATGTGCCCGGCGACGGCATTCCGCCGGCCAAGTTCCAGGAGGTGATGGCCGATCCCGAGCAGAAGGCGCGTGTCGTCGAAGGCGGTCAGCTGCACACCGGCTACGTCACCATGAACACCACCATGGCGCCGTTCGACAATGTGAAGGTGCGTCAGGCCGTCAACATGGCGCTCAACAAGGCGCGCATCATCCAGATCATTAACGGCCGCGCCGTGCCGGCCAACCAGCCGCTGCCACCGTCGATGCCAGGCTACGACAAGGAATACAAAGGTTATCCCTATGACGTAGCCAAGGCCAAGGCGCTGCTGGCCGAGGCCGGTCATCCCGATGGTTTCGACACGCAGCTGTTCGCCATGAACACCGATCCCAACCCGCGCATTGCCCAGGCGATCCAGCAGGACCTGGCGGCCATCGGCATCAAGGCCAGCATCCAGTCGCTGGCGCAGGCCAATGTCATCGCCGCCGGCGGTGACAAGGCCGGCGCGCCAATGATCTGGTCGGGCGGCATGGCCTGGATCGCCGACTTCCCCGATCCGTCGAATTTCTACGGCCCGATCCTCGGCTGCGCCGGCGCGGTGCCGGGCGGCTGGAACTGGTCGTGGTACTGCAATAAGGACCTCGACGCCAAGGCGGCCGAGGCGGATTCTGTGGTCGACCCGGCAAAGGCCGGCGAACGCGACAAGATGTGGAGCGCCATCTACGACAAGGTGATGGAAGACGCGCCCTGGGCGCCGGTCTTCAACGAACAGCGCTTCACCATGAAATCCGCCCGAATGGGCGGCGCCGACAACCTCTATGTCGACCCGGTCCATATCCCGATCAACTATGACAATGTGTACGTAAAAGATGTGCAATAGCTGCGACTACACCATCCATGGGCGCCATCACCATTTCGGCTGGGACAATTCCTTTGTCCCGGCCGAGCGGGTGGCGCCCGGCGCGACCATCGAGTTCCAGTGCCTCGATGCCGCCGGCGGCCAGCTGAACGCCGACAGCACGGTCGCCGAAATCGTCAAGCTCGACTTCGCCGGGGTCAACCCGGTGACCGGGCCGATCTTCGTCGAGGGCGCCGAGCCGGGTGACGCGCTCAAGGTGACGATCGAGATGTTCAAACCGTCCGGCTTCGGTTGGACGGCGAACATTCCCGGTTTCGGCCTGCTCGCCGACGACTTCACGGAACCGGCGCTGAACATCTGGAAATACGATGCAGCCGCGCTCGAACCGGCGCTGTTCGGGAAAAACGCGCGCGTGCCACTGAAGCCGTTCGCCGGCACCATCGGCAATGCGCCGGCTGAGATGGGGCTTCACTCGGTGGTGCCGCCACGGCGGGTCGGCGGCAATCTCGACATCCGCGATCTCGCTGCCGGCACGACGCTCTATCTGCCGGTTGAGGTGGCCGGCGCGCTGTTCTCGGTCGGCGATACGCACGCCGCACAAGGCGATGGCGAGGTCTGCGGCACGGCGATCGAGAGCCCGATGGACGTCGTGCTCAAGCTCGACCTTGTCAAGGACGCCAGGCTGAAGACGCCGCGCTTCACCACGCCGGGCCCGGTGACGCGCCATCTCGACGCCAAGGGTTACGAGGTGACGACGGGGATTGGGCCGGATCTGATGGCGGGCGCGAAGGAGGCGGTGGCGCAGATGGTCGATCTGCTCGCTGGGCGTTACCAGATCGATCCGGTCGAGGCCTATATGCTGGCCTCGGTGTGCGGGGACCTGCGCATCAGCGAGATCGTCGACATGCCGAACTGGGTGGTGTCGTTCTATTTTCCGCGTTGCGTGTTTGAATGACGGTACGTCGGCGCCGCACCCCCACCCCGCTGCTTCGCAGCGACCCTCCCCACAAGGGGGAGGGTAAAGCGCTGCCACCCTACCTCCCCCTTGTGGGGAGGTCGGACCGGAGGTCCGGGTGGGGGGCAGCGCCAAGGTTTGTGCGAATGGTGCGACGGAACCAATCCGTCGCAGGGCTCCACCCACAATGACCCTCGCCGACACCCCCGTCCTCTCCATCGCCAACCTCTCCGTCAGCGTGCGCGGCGAGGACGGCGAGCGCAATGTAGTCTCCAACCTGTCGCTGACGCTGGCGCGCGGTGAGACGCTTTGCATTGCCGGCGAATCCGGCTCCGGCAAGTCGATGACCGCGCTGGCGATCATGCAGCTTTTGCCGCAGCCGGCCGCGCGCATATCGTCAGGCATGATCCGTCTTCGGGATGGGAATCGGGGCGACACCGACCTAGCAACCCTCGACGAACGCCAGATGCGGCGCATTCGCGGCGACCGCATCGCCATGATCTTCCAGGAGCCGATGACCTCGCTGAATCCGGTGCTGTCGATCGGCCGGCAACTGACCGAATCCATCGAAGCGCATACCAGCCTGTCGTCGGCGCAAGCCCGCCAGCGCGCGATCGAGGCGTTGAAGGCGGTGCGCATTTCGGAGGCGGAAAGCCGGCTAAAGCAGTTTCCGCACGAACTCTCCGGCGGCATGCGCCAGCGGGTGATGATCGCCATGGCGCTGGCGCTCGAGCCCGACGTGCTGATCGCCGATGAGCCGACGACGGCGCTCGACGTCACCGTGCAAGGCGAAGTGCTGGAGCTGTTGCGCGACCTGCAGCGCCAGCATGGCACCAGCGTCATCCTGATCACCCACGATATGGGCGTGGTTGCCGAAATGGCCGACCGGGTCATCGTCATGCGCGACGGCCGCATGGTCGAAGAAGGCACGACATCGGATATTTTTGCCCGCCCGCAGGCCGACTATACGCGCGAACTGCTGGCTGCCGTGCCGCGCATCGGCAGTGGTGTCGGTCGACAGAAATCCAGGGATGCGATTGACGTCTTGAAACCGGCCAATGTCGCCGAGGTCAACGACCTGCATGTCCGCTTCGATCTGCGTGGCGGCATCTTTGGCCGGGTCACCCGCCGCGTCCACGCCGTCGAGGGCGTCAGCTTCTCGATCGCGCCCAACGAAACGCTTGCTCTGGTCGGCGAATCCGGCTGCGGCAAGTCGACGACCGCCAAGGCGCTGGCCGGACTGGCGCCGTATAGCGGCGACATCGTCATTGGCGGGCGCAATCTCTCCGGTCTTGGCCGCGACGAGCGCAAGGCGGTGCGCCGTGACGTCCAGATGATTTTCCAGGATCCCTTCGCTTCGCTCGATCCGCGCATGCGCGTCGGCGAGCTCGTCGCCGAGCCGCTGGTGATCCATGGCATCGCCTCCAAGGACGAGCGCCGCGAACGGGTGGGGGCGCTGTTCGAGCGCGTCGGCCTGTCGGCCGACCAGATGGAGCTTTACCCGCACGAATTCTCCGGTGGCCAGCGCCAGCGCGTCTGCATCGCCCGAGCGCTGGCGCTACGACCAAAACTGATCATCGCTGACGAAAGCGTCTCCGCGCTCGACGTCTCGGTGCAGGCGCGTGTGCTCGATTTGCTGAAGGAATTGCAGCGCGAATTCGGCGTCGCCTATCTCTTCATCTCGCACGACATGGCGGTGGTCGAGAACATTTCCGACCGCGTTGCCGTCATGTATCTCGGCCAGATCGTCGAGATGGGCACGCGCGACCAGGTGTTTTCCAACCCGCGCCATCCCTACACCAGGCGGCTGATCGACGCCGTGCCGGTGCCCGATCCGGCGCAGCGCAGAACGCGCTTCGCGCGCCTCGACCAGGAAATCCCGAGCGCCACCCGCAGGATCGGGGAGGCGCCGCTGAAGCTGGCGCTGAACGATGTCGGCGGCGGCCATCTGGTTGCTGCGGAAAGCTGAGCCCGCACTGGCTGGCAGCTGTTCTTTTACTTTGTTGAGTACAACCAAGAACTGCCGTCTCGGGTTTACCGCGTCTTAGGTGGACGGCGGCCACTATACGGTCGGAGTTCTTGCCAAGGGGAAAAATAGTGCTCAAGGCGGTTCTGCAGCTGCTGCCGGGTCGGTTCATGGATGTGCGCATGCGCGTATCCGCCGACTACGAGACGCGCGTCGTGGAGCGGCCCGGGCGCTGGATGAAGGCTGCCGAACTGGAGCAGCTGAGCAGCGATCTGCGGCTGGTAGCGTCCAAGACACTGAAGTTCGGCAGCCTGACCTATGGCGTGTTTTCCGGCGACCGCAGCCGGCTGGAACATTCCATCATCACCATTGTCTACCGGCGCAGCGACCGGCAGCCGATCGCCTTCAACTCGCTGGCGCTGATGGAGATATCGCTCGCCGGCAAGCCCTATGAAGTCTTGCACCTCGGTCTGGTCATGATCGATCCCGACGAGCGCAGCCGCGGGCTGAGCTGGATCCTCTACGGCCTGACCTGCTTCCTGATGTTTTTGCGCAATCAACTGCGGCCGATCTGGATTTCCAATGTCACCCAGGTACCCGCTGTCGTCGGCATGGTCGCGGAGGCGTTCAGCAATGTGTTCCCAGGACCGCATGCCGGCGCGCGCCGCTCGCTTACCCATGTGCTTCTGGCGCGGCAGATCATGGCGCGCCATCGCCATGTCTTCGGTGTCGGCCCCGAAGCTGGTTTCGACGAAGAGCGCTTCGTCATCACCAACGCCTATACGGGCGGCTCGGACGATCTGAAGAAGACCTTCGACGAGGCGGCCAAGCACCGCGTCGAGACCTTTAACGAGTTCTGCCGCAAGGAACTCGACTACACGCGCGGCGATGATGTGCTGCAGATCGGACAGATGAGCTTTCAGTCGGCGCGCACCTATCTCGCCGACGCGGTTCCGCGCGGCTCGCTTGCCGCCCTTGCGGTAGCAGGTGCGGCGGCCACGCTGCAGCGGCTGGTTTTGCCGGTGGTACACTGGGCGGATAGCAGCCGCCAATGGAATGTGCTGAGACCATGGACACGCTGATGGCTTCATCCGTGATGATGCCTGGGTGTGAGCTGATGGGCGCTGACCGATGAACCTCGACGACACGCTCGTGGCCGACACCATCACCTCGCTGGCGGCGCTGTTCGGGCTGCTGATCGTGATATCGGTCGTCGGCGGGCGCGACACCGGCGATCCGCTGTCGCGGCGTTTTCTGTTCGGTTTGCGGGTGCTGACGGTTCTGCTCGCCTGCCGCATCCTCGACTGGACTACCGGCCTCGCACTCTTCCGCTTCGTCACCATCGCGGCGGCGGGCCTGCTGCCGCTGGCCGCACTGCTGCTGACCGAGGGGCTGTTGCGCCGGCATGCGCCGTTTGCGCTAAAGTTCTTTGCCGCCGGCGGCGCCCTGCTGTTTCTACTGCTGGCGCCGATCCCGGAACGCTTTGCCGAGCCATGGCGGATGGCGGTACTACTTGCCTTCCAGTTCGGAGGTTTTCTCGCCATCGGCTGGCTGGTGATGACGCGCGATCGCGACAGCCTGTCGGCGGCCGAAAACCGCACGGTCGAGCGCATGGCGCTGTCGCTGCTGTTGATCATTCCGTTCATGGTCACCGACTACCGGCCCGGCCTGTTCGAAGTGCCGGTTCGGCTTGGCGGCATCGCCATCCTGTTCCTGTGTTGGCTGACGATCGGCCTTGGACGCGCGAGCCTCGGCCATCGCGACACGATCGGCGCCTTTACCGTGATTACGCTGAGCTCGGTTTTCGCCGGGCTGGCGCTGGGCGGCATCGACGATCTCGGCTGGCGCGGCAGTGTGCAGGGCGTGGTGATCGTGCTGTCGGCGACGCTGCTGGCAGTCATCTACAATGACAGCGTCAGCCTCACCGCGGAGAAGCGCCGCGACTCGTTGCTGAAGCATATGGCCGAGGGCGACCTCACCGATTCGGCGCGCTTCCTGCGCGGCCTGCAGAGCCATATTCTTGTCGACGGTGCGCTGATCCTGCCGGCAGCCGACCTCGGTGATTTCGACCTGAAGGTGCTGGCCCGTGCACTAGAGCAGGAGCCCGTGCGCTCGCTCGCCGATACGCAGCCGGGGGCGCCAGTCGACCAGGATATACGCGAGCAGCTGGCCTGGCTGTTCGAGAAATTTGAGGCGACCCATGTGCTGCTGGCGACGCTCGAGCCGTTGACCGTGGTGGCGCTCAACATGCCGGCGCTGGCATCGTCGCCGGGCGTGGAAATGGAGCTGCGGGCAGTCCAGCGCATGGCGATGCTGATCTCGCAGCGGCATGCGAAGGGTTGATCATACTGAACGGGCCGGCTCTTGCGTCGGCCCGTTGCCGTAGCCGGGTCAGGCGGCCTTGGTCTTCAAGGCCTCTTCGTCGCGCACCATTTTTGTCACGGCGGCGAAGTCGAGCTTGCCGGAGCCAAGGACCGGTACCTTTGAGACCACCCGCACTTCGGCCGGGACCATCAGGTCCATGGCGCCGTTGGCCTTGGCGTAGGCGAGGAATTCCGCTCGTGTGGCGCCGGATGCCTCAGTGATGAGGATCAGCTTTTCGCCCTTGCGCGCGTCGGGCACCGTGGCGACCGCCGACAGCGAGCCCTTCCACAATTCGCCGGCCAGCGCTTCGACAGCGGCGAGCGAGATCATCTCGCCGCCGATCTTGGCGAAGCGCTTGGCGCGGCCGCGAATGGTGATGAAGCCGCCTTCGTCGATAGCGACGACGTCGCCCGTATCATGCCAGCCGTCCTCCAGCGGTTCGAGCACGCCGGGCTTCTCGGCCCGGAGATAACCGGCCATGACATTGGGGCCGCGCACGAACAGCCGGCCGCCTTCGTCGACGCCGGGGACCGGATCGAGGCGGTATTCCATGCCGGGCATGATCTTGCCGACGGTTCCAGAGCGATTGTACATCGGCGTGTTGATGGAGATCACCGGCGCCGTCTCGGTGACGCCATAGCCCTCGAGTATGCGGACGCCGAACTTCTCCATATAGGTCATGCGCGTCGCTGTCTTGACCGGCTCCGCGCCGGCAAAACAATAGCGTATCGAGCGGAAGTCGTAGGGGTGCGCGGTGCGGGCATAGCCGGAGAGGAAGGTGTCGGTGCCGAAGATGATCGTCGCGTTCGAGCCGTAGATCAGTTCCGGCACGAGGCGGTAGTGCAGCGGCGAGGGGTAGAAATAGACCGGCACGCCGGAGATCAACGGCAGCACCGTGCCCGCGGTCATGCCGAAGGAGTGGAAGATCGGCAGCACGTTGAACACCTTGTCGCCCGAATGGAAGTCGATACGCGACGCCGCCTGGGCGGCGTTGGCCAGGATGTTGCGGTGGGTCAGAACGACGCCCTTCGGCGTGCCTTCCGAACCCGAGGTGAACAAGATCACCGCCGCATCGCCGGGCTTGCGTTTCGCGCGCGGCGTCGACTTGCGCAGCAAGCCGAGCAGCTTATCCTTGAGACTGATGGTCTTTCTGAGATCGTCGAGCCACACGATGTCGACCGAGCGACCGAGTTCCTCGACTACAGCGCCGAGCTTTGCCTGTTCGACGAACGCGCGGGACGTCAGCACGGTGCGGACTTCGGCGGCCTTGCAGGCGGACAGAATATTGGCAGCACCTGCGGTGAAGTTCATCATCGCCGGAACCTTGCCGGCGGACATGACGCCGAGCAGCGTCGCGCAAGAGCCGTTGGCGTTGGGCAGCATGATGCCCAGCGTCTGCTGGTCGGCATAAAGGTTCTGGAACTTCTCACCAAGCACGGCGGCAGCCGTGAGCAGCTTGCTGTAGCTGAGAGAACCGGTGATCGGATCCTGAACTGCGAGCTGATTCATGCCGCGTTCGTTCGCCGTCTCGATGATCTTTTCCAGTACGGTCTTGTCGATGTCCTGGGTGCGGAAAACGAGATCCGACATCACCTGGTAGAGCGCGGAACCCGCCGCGGCGCGGCGCTTGCGGCCCTTCAGCTCTTGCGGCACCTCGAGCTTGACCGGTTCCAGAATGGTCACTTTGACCTTCGGGAACAGGCGGCGGCGCACATGCTGCGAGCTCAACCGCGAGAAGTAGGTCTTCTCCAGCCCGTCGATGCGCACCGGCACAACCATCGAGCCGGTCTTGTCGGCAACCATGGCGGCGCCGTCATAGACCTTCATCAGGCCGCCGGTCACCGTGATGCGTCCCTCCGGGAAGATCACCAGCGGATCGCCGCCCTGCACGATCTTGATCAGCGTGCGGGTCGACATCGGCTTGGCCGGGTTGAGCGGCAAAGCGCGGGCAAGTTTCATGAACGGCTTCATCCACCAGGCCTGGGCAATGGTGTAGTCGATGGCGAAGACCGGCTCCTCATCGGTCAGCGTCAAGGCGAGCGGACCGTCGAGGAAGCTGACATGGTTGAGCGCCAGGATCGGCGCCTTGCCGGCCGCCTTGAGGTTTTCCATACCCTCGACTTCGAGGCGCAGGAAAGCGCGGAACAGGATGGAGACGAAGTCACGGAAGGGGTTCGTCGGCAAATATTTCAGCATCAGCCAGGCGGCAATCGCATTGGCCGCGACGAGGCCGAACAGGATGCCGCCGGTCGAGACCTTCGTCTGGATCAGGGCCATGATGATGCCGCCGCCAGTCATGAAACCGGCATTGACGATACTGACGGCGGCGACGACCCTGGCGCGCCGCGCTTCGGGCGACCAGGCCTGCACGGCGGCGAAGGTCGGCACCACCAGGAAAGCGGCTGCAATGGCCATGCCGGCGAGGTCGATGGCGACGCGGATCGTGTTTGGGCCGGCGAAGAATGCGCCAAGGGTTTCCGCCTGGGGCGACGGCGTCATGCCGGAGATGGTCCAGGCGAGATGCAGGCCGAACAGGGCGAGCAGCGCCGTGCCGACCGGTGCCGGCAACAGCACGATGCGGCCCTGCGACATCCAGGCGGCGATGGCCGAACCGATGGCGATCGAGACGGCGAACACGGCGAGGTAGACGGTGACGGCCATTTCGTTGCCGCCGAGCGAATCCTTGATCAGGACCGGCAGGAGCGAGAGCACGATGGCGCCGATCAGCCAGAACCAAGACGTCATCAGGCCGGCGCGCCAGATGCGCGTGTCGGTGCGCAATTCGGTGACCTGGCGCCAGGTCGAGCGGAAGATGTTCTTGTCGATGACAAGGTCGGGCGCCGCCGAACCGGTGGACGGGATATAGCGGCTGACGAGCCAGCAACCGACGGCGAGCGCCATCATGATCGGTCCGAACACCGCGACGCCGATACCATCGGCGGAAACGACGCCGCCGGCTATGGTGCCGCCGAGAATCGCGGCAAACGTGGCTGACTCGATCCAGGCGTTGGCCTTGGGCAGTTCCTTGCGTTCGAGGTGATCGGGCAGGATTCCGTATTTGATCGGTCCGAACAGCGCCGAGATGATGCCGAACATCAACAGCGCCGTCATCAGCACGGGAATGGACGACAGGGCGATGCCGACGACGGAGACACCCGCCGCGGCGATCTCGGCGAATTTCAGACGCTTGGCTATGAGAGCCTTGTCGAAGCGGTCGGCGAGCTCGCCGCCGAGCGCCGACAAGAGCAGGAAGGGAGCCATGAAGACGGCGCCCGCCAAGGTGACCAGTGATGCCGCCTGGTCCGCCGCCAGCGTGAACAGAATAAGGAACACCAGCGTGTTCTTGAGGAAATTATCGTTGAAGGCGGACAGGAACTGCGTCCAGAACAAGGGCGCAAAGCGCCTGGATGTCATCAGATGAGCTGTGGGACGATTGATCGGGGCGATTTCCATAGCGGCGACTTCCATTGGGCAAGACCGGTGAAAATCCTGACTGGATTGATCAGCGGTCTTGCGCGTTGAGCCTTGTTTAGCGGGAACCCGGTTACACTTCGTTACTGCGGCTGACTTCCATCAGCAACTTCTCGGTCTTGGCGTCTTCCAGCCGGTTGATGAAGCGGCTTGCCTCTTCCGAGTCGCGCAGTGTCTTGGTGATGGTGATCGAGGTGTGCACGAGCATGATGGCGGCCATGGCATAAAACCCCTTGGCGGCGAAGCTCGCCTCCATGAAGTAGATGCCGCCGGCCATCATTGTGGCGGCAACGGCGAAACTGGCCATGGTGAAGGTCTTCCAGGCGCTTGAGTCCTTGGGGGAATAGGTGTTCGGGGTCATCGATATGGTCCTTTCGTTTCAAGGTTAGGTTGGTTGGGCGTGGGTCTGTTTCAGGCTGGATACAATCAGGCTGGATACAATCAGACTGGATAACAATCAGGCCGGGTACGATCAGGCCGGCTTGGTCATGGTCTTCGTGAGCCGTTCGAGCACGGCGTCGGCGCTGCTTCTCAGCGGCGCACCGCAGCCGGCGGCCGCAAGCTTCTCTGAGACCGCGGCAGGATCGCCCGACTGTTCCATCTCGGCCATGGCGGCCGCGGTGTCGTCCATCTGCTTTTGCCTGGTGCGCAGGCGCAGCAGCGTCTCCTCGGCGTCCCTGAGCGCCGACAGGCTGGAGCCGGGCGCGCTTTCTCGCAGGCGCTGGGTCGAGTCGACCGCGGCAACGATGCGCTGGCCGCGCTGCAATTCGCGCAGGCGCATTTCGGAGACGCGGATAATCCGCTTGAGACGCTCAATCTCGGTGCCGAAGCTTTTCTGCGCCTCGGCGGAGGCGTCGCGTTCGGCTTCCAGCATGGCGATGGTTTCGGCGGCTTCGCGGGCCAGTTCATTCTGTCCCTGCTCGATCGCGGCGATCGTGCGCTTCTCCAAATCGTCGATGCGGAGGACAAGCTTCTTGTACTGCGCGACTTCCTGTTCGTTCTGGGCGATGGCAATTGCAACCGCCCGGCGGGCGGCCGCGATAGCGTCGGCGCAATCGCGGATCTGCTGGCGCAGGATTATCAGCGCGTTGCGGTCGACGACCGCCTCGGCGGCTTCGTAGCTTCGGCCGCGAACGAGAGCAAAAAACTGTTTCAACATTTCCGTTTCTCCTCTATGAACGTTGTTCATGAGGCAAAGTAGCACATTGTGAACGGCGTTCAAGGAGAAAATGAACGGTGTTCATGATTGCGCATAAGAGAAGGTTAATGACCGCAAAACGGGACGCCAAACGCGAGGACCTCAAAGGCAGGCTGATCGAGGCCGCGCAAGCGCGCATCCAGTCCTCGGGGCTCGCCGGTCTGCGTGCGCGCGACATCACGGCCGATGCCGGCTGCGCGCTGGGCGCGCTCTACACCGCCTTCGCCGACCTGGACGAGCTCATCCTGCACGTCAATTCGATCACATTGGCCAGGCTGGGGGCGGCCCTGCAGCAAGAGGCGACCGGCGTCGCCGAGCCTAGGGCAAGGCTGAAGGCGCTGGCCAAGGCCTATCTCGGCTTCGCCCGCGACAACCGCATGGCGTGGAAGGCGCTGTTCGAGCACCGTATGGCGCCAGGCGTGGCGGTGCCCGAATGGCATCTGGCCGAACATGCGGTGCTGGTCCAGCATCTGGTTGAGCCGCTGGCCCAGCTGCTCCCGGCGGCGGCAACGCCGGAGCTTTTGGCCCGCGCGCGCACGCTGTTCTCCGCCGTGCATGGGATCGTCGCCATCTCGCTCGAAGACCGTTTCATTGGCCTGGCGTCCACCGACCTCGAAAGTGAGCTGCTGGGTTTCGTCGACACGCTGGTGAGCGGACTGGAGACGGAAAGGGAATGAACTGCTGCGATCGGCTCTTGCCTCACGGCACTCTGCCCTTATGAAGATCGTGGCGCGGACTGCCGGTTGATCCAGGCCGGCTGAGACTGTTGGGGATATCCGGTGACAATCGATCAGAACCGTCGGTTTCGACCCGAAATACAGGGGCTGCGCGGCTTGGCGGTCGCGCTTGTCGTGGTCTATCACATATGGCCGGATGTGCTGCCTGGCGGATATGTCGGCGTCGACGTCTTTTTCGTCATCTCTGGCTATCTGATCACGGGCCTGCTGGCGCAGATGGCGCTGCGCGGCGGCCGGATTTCACTGATCGAATTCTACTCGCGACGGGTGCGACGGTTGTTGCCGGCAGCAACCCTGGTGCTGCTGGTGGCATTGCTGGGCACGCTGCTTTTCATCTCAAAGGCGCGCTGGGAGGAAATGGGCAACCAGATCGTGGCGAGCGCTCTTTATGTCGAGAACTGGCGGCTGGCCTCGATTGCGGTCAGCTATCTCGAGGCCGACACCTTGCCGAGCCCGGTGCAACACTACTGGTCGCTTTCCATCGAAGAGCAGTTCTACATCGCCTGGCCGTTGGTGATGATCGGCGTGATCTGGCTGGCGCGCCGCCGTGACCTTCCGCTGAGGGCCTGCTTGATCGGGGCGTTGTCGCTCATTTTCGCGGCATCACTTGTTGCCTCCGTCGTTTTGACGGCGACGGATCCGGCCCAGGCCTATTTCGTCAGCCATACCCGCCTGTGGGAATTGGCGCTGGGTGGTCTGCTGGTGCTGACCGAACACCAGTTTCGACTGGCGGCACTCACTAGACAGTGGCTGGCGATCGCCGGCATCCTGGGCATCGTTGCGTCCGCCTTGCTGTTTTCCGCTGCAACTCCATTTCCCGGCGTCAGTGCGTTGTTGCCGACCTTGGCCACAGTGCTGGTCATCCTGGCTGGCGAGGTTGAAGTCGGCCGGTTTCGTGGGCTCGATTCGTTGCCACTTCGTTTCATCGGCGATCGCTCCTACTCGGTCTATCTATGGCATTGGCCGCTGATCACCATCTTCCAGGCGCAGGGTCATTCGCTGACCCTTGCCGGCGGTTTCGGCCTGATTGCGGCGACCCTGCTTCTATCGGATCTGTCCTATCGATATGTTGAGCAGCGCTACCGGCAAGCTCGGGGCGGCGCCTGGTGGAAGCCGCTGGGATACGGCACCGCGGCGGTTCTCACATGCGTGGCCGCATCCGGCAGCCTGCTGCTCTTTCTGAAGACCGAACGCATCGACACCGCGCTGATCGGCACGCCTTCCTACCCTGGGCCCGCCGCTCTCGTCTCCGGCGCCGTGGTCCCGGACGGTGTGAACCTTCTGCCGCCGCTGGCCCGGCTGAGGCGGGACGTGCCGGTCGTGTATGCAAGGAAGTGCCACCAGGAGGAAAGCTCGGAGCCCAAACGATGCTCTCTAGGCGATCCCACGGGTGCGAAAACAATGGTTCTGGTGGGAGATTCTCATGCAGCCCAGTGGGTGCCGGCACTGGACAAGATCGCAAAGGACCGCAACTTCAAACTGGTTACCTTTACAAAATCCGCCTGCCCATTCACCCGCGTGGCCATCACGGCGGATGGCAAACCCAACGTCTTATGCGCGCAGTGGCACGAAAAGGTGCTTGCCGAGATCCTAAAGCTGAAACCGGATCTGATCTTCACCAGCCAGTCCAATTACGGAGCGGTTCAGCAAGACGTGATGATCGAGGGGCTGCGAAGTCTCTGGGGCGGGCTGACGGACGCCGGCTCGCAAATCGTTGCCATCCGCAACACGCCCTATATGAAATTCGACCCGGGCGAATGCCTGAGTTCGACCCCAACGAAATGCGTCACCAAACTGAGCGATATTGAGCGGAGCAACGTGTTGGCGCTGGCCGCGGAAGGACAGAAAAATGTGCGCGCCATCGATATGCTCGATGCCATTTGCGGGCCGCAACTATGCCCGGCAGTTGTCGGCAACATCATCGTCTGGCGGGACAGTCATCATCTGACCGCCAGCTACTCGCTTGCCCTGGCGCCCTATCTCGCAGCGAAGGCGGGGCTTTGACGAGACGTCTCGGAACTTAGATGTGTCGACAGGCAGGAAAATTCCGCTGGTGGAGCTGAGGAGGATCGAACTCCTGACCTCGTCATTGCGAACGACGCGCTCTCCCAGCTGAGCTACAGCCCCGTCCAGCGGATGGCGCATTTATCGAAGGCGGCGGTTTCCTGTCAAGGCGGGGTTTTGCCGAAATCCCTTGTGCCCGGTGCTTATAGGCGACCGGCCCTTGCCGGTTTGGCGCGCAATGGCTACATGTCGGCAACAATCGGAGACCGGCATGCTCGCCCTCATTCAAACAATCGTCATGGCGCTGGACCTGTACTGGTGGGTCATCATCGCCTCGGCGATCTTTTCCTGGCTCTATGCGTTCAACGTCGTCAACTCGCGCAATCAATTTGTCGGCAGCATCGGCAACATGCTCTACCGGCTGACCGAGCCGGCGCTGCGGCCGATCCGTCGGTTCATGCCCGACCTCGGCGGCGTCGACATTTCGCCGATCATCCTGCTTCTGCTCCTGTTCTTTCTCAGGCAGCTCATTCTCACCACGATAGCGCCGCTGGTCCTGTGAGCCTGACGATGGCATGAGCGCGCCATTCCGCTTGCGCGCCGACGGCATCGACCTGTTTATCCGGCTGACACCCAAGTCTTCGGTGGACAGGCTCGAAGCCGTCGAACCTCCGTCGGCGGGCGCAGCCATTTGAAGGCGCGCGTGCGCGCCGTGCCGGGCCAATGCGGCGCTGGAACGGCTGGTGGCCAAGGCGCTGGGCGTTCCGGCATCGGTCGTGTCGGTCATTGCAGGCGGCACGGCGCGGCTGAAGACCGTGCATTGTCGGGGGTGATCCGGCGGTGCTGGCGCAGCGTATCGGGGCGCTCAGCGGCTGATCGAAGATCCAGCGTTGCGGCATGCAGCCCCTTGATCTGTCGGCGGAACAGCGCCCCCCTCTGTCCTGCCGGACATCTCCCCCACGAGGGGGGAGATTGGCAGTTTCCGCCCCACTCTCAATCCCCCAGCGGCAACTTCGGATCGTCGACCTTCAGCGTGTTCACGCTCTGCTTGATGCGGCGCAGGTTTTCGAGAACCCTGGGTCCGCGCGTTTCGGCCACGGAGGTGACGATCATGTCGATGATCGACAGCAGAGCATAGCGCGACGAGGTCGGCTTGTAGATGTTGCCGTCCTCCAGCGACTGGAACTGGACGACAGTGTCGGCGGCCTTGGCGAGCGCTGACTCCGGCGGGGTGATGGCGATTGTGGTGGCGCCATATTGCTGGGCAACCTGCACGGCGTCGATCACCGAGCGAGCATAGCCGGACACCGAGAACGCGATCAACGTCGTCTCCGACGTAGCGACCGCGGCATACATGCGCTGCAACTGCCCGTCGATCTGCGCCAGCACCGGCACGCCCAGCCTAAACAGCCGGTTCTGCATCTCGGTCGCCATCATCGAGGAAATGCCGCCGGAGCCGATGCACAGCACATTGCCCGAACTGACGATGCGCGCGGCCACGCCCACCAGCGTCTTCATGTCGAGGTTTTCGCTGGCGCGCTGGATGGCGGCGATTGCCGCTTCGGTGATGGCCGACGCAATGCGCTGCTCGCGCGCGTCCCGGTTCAGCGGTTCGGGCGATAGATACTGGCCGCCAATGGCGATCGCCTGCGCCAGGTAGAATTTGAAATCGCGCAGACCCTCGCAGCCGAGATTGCGGCAGAAACGGGTGACTGTCGGCTCGCTGACGCCGACGCGCGCGGCAATTTCCGAGATTGCCGCCTTGGAGGCAAAGTCGAGATCGGTGAGCACGAGACCGGCCAGGCGGCGGTCCGATTTGGTGCCGTCCTGCGACATCAGCTGCAGGCGCGTGATGATGTCGGCCGGCGTTTTCATTTCTGGGTTGTCGTCTTCATCGTGGTATTTTCGTTTTCATGCCGGCGCTCATAGCGGCAGGCCTGTCGCCGTGTCGAACAGATGGATGTTGCCCGGCGCTACCGAGACCGGCAGCAGTTCACCCGGCTTGACCTGAACCCGGTCGCGGAATACGGCGCGCACCGTGTCAGCGCCGATGGCGCCATAGACATGGGTTTCCGAGCCGGTCGGCTCGACGACATCGACCTTGATCGCCATCGCGTCGACAGCCTCGCCGATGACGAAGTGTTCGGGCCGTATGCCGGCCTCGACCGTGCTGCCAGCCGGCACCGTCTTGCTGCCGAGCGACAGTCGCCCTCCGCCGGCCGATTCGAACCAGCTTTTCTCGGGCGTCGTCTTCAGGGCGCCGGAGACAAAACTCATCGACGGCGAGCCGATGAAGGAGGCGACGAATTTGTTGGCGGGACGGTCGTAGAGTTCCAGCGGTGCGCCGACCTGCTGGATCTTGCCGCGGTCCATCACCACGATGCGGTCGGCCATGGTCATGGCCTCGATCTGGTCGTGGGTGACGTAGACGATGGTCGATTTCAGCCGCTGGTGCAGCGCCTTGATCTCGGTGCGCATCTGCACGCGCAATTGCGCGTCGAGATTGCTGAGCGGCTCGTCGAACAGGAACACCGAGGGTTCGCGCACGATGGCGCGGCCCATGGCGACGCGCTGGCGCTGGCCGCCCGACAGTTCCCGGGGATAGCGGTCGAGATAGGAGAACAGGTTGAGGACGCCGGACGCCTTTTTCACCTTGTCGTCGATTGCCGTGCGGCTTTCGCCGCGAATCTTGGGACCAAAGCCGATATTGTCGGCCGCTTTCAGGTGCGGAAACAGAGCATAGGACTGGAAGACCATCGCGATGTTACGCTGTTGCGGCGGCAAATCGTTGGCGCGCACGCCGCCGATCAAGAGGTCGCCTGAGGTGATCGGCTCCAGCCCGGCCAGCATGCGCAGCAAGGTCGACTTGCCGCAGCCGGAAGGGCCGACCAGCACGACGAACTCGCCGCTCTTGATGTCGAGGCTGATTTTTTCGAGGATCTTATGGCGTCCGAAAGATTTCGACAGGTCGCGGAACTCGACATCGGTCATGGTCAGGCTCCCAATATGTCGTCGATGAAGGGCAGGAAGCCGGCGGTCAGTCCGGCGTCGACCGGCACCACCGCGCCGGTTATCCCCGATGCGCGATCCGAAACAAGGAAGGCCACCGCTTCGGCCACTTCCGTGGCGTCGACGATGCGGCCGAGCGGATAGAGCCGCTTGAGCTTGCCGAGAACATCCGGGTTCTTGGCCAGCCGATGGTCCCATGCGGCGGTGCGGATCGAGCCGGGGCAGACGACATTGGCGCGCAGCCCGTTGCGGCCGAGTTCCACAGCGATCGCTTTGGCATAGGCATTGATGCCGGCCTTGGCTGCGGCATAGGCCGGGTTGCCGAAGTGGGCGATGGCGTTGACGGAAGAGATGAAGACGACGCTGCCCGAACCGCGCGCGGCCATCGCCTTGATCAGTGGATCGGCGAACAGCATCACCCCGGTCAGATTGAGGTCGAGCTCGTGCTCAATCTTATCGGGTGTCAATGCGGCAAGCGTCTCTGCGCGCGTCCAGCCGGCATTGTTGATCAGCATGTCGGGAACGCCATCTTTCTCAAGGATCGCTGGTATCGCCGCCTCGATGGAAGCCCGGTCGAGGAGGTCGAAGGCGTGACGCGACGCCAGGTGTGGGCTGCGCAACGCATCTTGCGACTGGTCGCAGCCGACGACCCGCGCGCCTCGTTGGGCCAGCAGCGCCACAATAGCCGAGCCGAGCCCGCCGCCGGCGCCGGTCACCAGCACGGTCTTGCCCGCGAATTCGGCCGTTGAAACCACCCTGCGCGCCTCCCTGGGATCCACGATAGTCGGAAAACGCTATTTTAGGAAATGTAATTAAGCAACAGGATAATCCGCTTGCACGGCGTGAAATGAAGGATAATGTAGGAAAGTCACATAAAGCCATGGCCGCCTGAAAGCCGCAAGAGCGCAGGCGCCAATCAAATGGGAGAGATCGAATGAAGCTTGCAAAATGGACTGTCGGCCTGATGGCCGGAATGAGCCTGCTCGCCCTGGCCGCCCAAGCAGATGCCGGCGAGGTGCGCGTAACCGTCGCCGAATACAGCGCCAAGACCGGCCCGTATTTCGAAGCGGTGAAAAAGGAATTCGAGGCAGCCAACCCGGGTATCACCGTCAAGTTCGAAGTTGTGCCGTGGGACGTGCTGCTGCAGAAGCTGACCACCGACATCACCGCCGGCACCAATGCCGACCTGTCGATCATCGGCACCCGCTGGCTGATCGATTTCGTCCAGCAGGATGTCGCCGAGCCGCTCGACGCCTACATCAAGCCAGACTTCAAGGACCGCTTCATCGACACCTTCCTGTCGCCGTCGATCATGGAGGGCAAGACCTATGGCCTGCCGATCGCGGCTTCGGCGCGCGCCATGTACTACAACAAGGAATTGTTCGAGAAGGCCGGAATCGCCAACCCGCCGGCAACCTGGACCGAGTTGCAGGAGGATGCGCGCAAGATCAAGGCGCTGGGCACCGGCACGTTCGGCTTCGGCCTGCAGGGCAAGGAGATCGAGACCGACGTCTATTACTACTATGCGATGTGGTCGCAAGGCACCGAGATTCTCAACAAGGATGGCACGTCGGGCCTCGGCACGCCGGGCGCGCTCGAAGCCGCCAAGCTCTACAAGTCGATGATCGACGAAGGCCTGACGGAACCCGGCGTCACCTCCAACAACCGCGAGGACGTCCAGAACCTGTTCAAGCAGGGCAAGGTCGGCATGATGATCACCGCGCCCTTCCTGTCCAACCAGATCAAGGACGAGGCGCCGAACCTGAAATATGGCGTGGCCGCTATCCCCGCCGGACCGACCGGCGCGCGCGGCACGTACGGCGTCACCGATTCCATCATCATGTTCAAGAATTCCAAGAACAAGGATGAGGCCTGGAAGCTGCTCGACTTCCTGTTCACCACCGAACAGCGCGCCAAGTTCACGCAAGGGGAAGGCTTCCTGCCGGTGAACAAGGAAGAGGCCAAGATGGACTATTACGTCAACAATGCCGATCTGGCAGCGTTCACCGCGCTGCTGCCCGACGCCCGCTTTGCACCGGTCATCCCCGGCTGGGAAGAAGTCGCCCAGATCACCTCGGATGCCATGCAGAAGATCTATCTCGGCGGCGACCCCGAGGCAGGCTTGAAGGAAGCGGCTGGCAAGGCCAACGCCGTGATCAAGAAATAGGGCGTATCTCCCTGCGCCCGGCGCGCCCCACGGGGCGCGCCACACTTCCTCTCCCTCCGGAGGGGGGAGAGGTGGCTCGGCGAAGCCGAGACGGAGTGGGGGAACCACCTGGCAACCGCCGCGAACGGACATAGGAAGGGCAATAGGGGCAAACATCACCTCGCCTTGCGCCCCAAGGGTCGACATCCACTCCGTCGACCCCCACTCCGTCGAGCTTCGCTCGACACCTCTCCCCCGATCAACGGGGGAGAGGAAGGGCTCCCTTCCGCAACCGCTGCGGAGGATGGGCAGGCAGGTGAGGGGCAGCGCAAACGTCCGCAGGAGATTCAAACCCTGAAGCGCTGCCTTAGACCGATATGCGAGATTGATCCGAGCTGGCGCGCCAGCGCCACTTATGTCCAACACGGTACGAATCCGGCCGATGCAAAATCGTTACCTGCCCTATTTATTGACCTTGCCCAGCCTGTTTCTGGCCGCAGTCGTCATCTTCTGGCCGGTCTGGGACCTGATCCAGATATCGACGCATGATGTCAGCCGTTTTGGGCAGCTGCGGGACTTCAACGATTTCGCCAATTATTCCGCCTTCCTCGCCGATCCCGATTTCCTGGCGGCACTCTGGCGCACCGGCCTGTGGACCGTGCTGGTGGTCGGCGGCGCGCTGCTGTTGTCCGTCCCCGTGGCGATGATCCTCAATACCGATTTCTACGGCCGCGGCATTGCCCGCGTCATCATCATGCTGCCCTGGGCGGTGTCGCTGACGATGACGGCGGTGGTCTGGCGCTGGGCGCTCAACGGCGAAAGCGGGATGCTGAACTCGGCGCTGATCGGGCTTGGCCTGATCCATGAGAACATCCAGTGGCTGGCGCGCGCCGAGACGGCATTCCCGATGCAGGTGCTGATCGGCATATTGGTGACGGTACCGTTCACCACGACCATCTTCCTCGGCGGCCTGTCGTCGATCCCCGACGACCTCTACGAGGCGGCGGCCCTGGAGGGGGCGACGCCGCTGCAGCAGTTCCGCGAGATCACCTTTCCGCTGCTGAAGCCGTTCATCAACATCGCCATCGTCCTCAACACCATCTACGTCTTCAATTCCTTCCCGATCATCTGGGTGATGACGCAGGGCGGGCCGGCCAACTCGACCGACATCCTGGTCACCCATCTGTACAAGCTGGCCTTCCGCATCGGCAAGCTTGGCGAAGCATCGGCGGTGTCGCTGCTGATGTTCGCCATCCTTTTGATCTTCACCATGATCTATGTGCGCCTCGCCATGCGGGAGCAACGCGCATGATGCCCAAGCTGAAGCGCACGATCATTGCCTGGCTGCTGCTTTCGCCGCTGCTCGTGGTGACCATCTTCCCCTTCGCGGTGATGTTTTTGACCGCGGTCAAGCCGCGGCAGGAGGTGCTGTCGCCGACCTGGTGGCCAAGCGAATTCCACTGGTCGAATTTTGCCGACATGTGGGTGGCGACCGGCTTTGGCGAGGCGCTGGCCAATTCGCTCTATGTCTCTGTTATCGCCACCGTCGGCGCCATCCTGATCTCGGTGCCGGCTGCTTACGCCATGTCGCGGTTTCGCTTTGCCGGCTACGGCGCCTTCCGCCAGTTCCTGCTGATCTCGCAGATGATCTCGCCGATCGTGCTGGTGCTTGGCCTGTTCCGGCTGATGGCCGCCTGGGGCCTGATCGAATCGACGACGGCGCTCGGCGTCATCTACATGGCTTTCAACGTCGCCTTCACCGTGTGGATGCTGCAGAGTTATTTCGACACCATCCCGCGCGATCTCGAGGAAGCAGCGTGGATGGAGGGCGCCGGCCGCTGGCTGACCTTGCGAAAAGTGTTTCTGCCGCTTTGCCTGCCGGCAATCGCGGTCACCGCCATCTTCACCTTCATCAACGCATGGAATGAGTTCGTCGTTGCGCTCACAATGCTGCGCAGCCAGGAAAGTTACACGCTGCCGATCCAGGTGTTCTCGCTGGTCGCCGGCCGCTACACGATCGAATGGCACCATGTAATGGCGGCGACGCTGCTGGCGACGCTGCCGGTGGCGATTCTGTTCATCTGGCTGCAGCGCTATCTCGTCCGCGGGCTGGCGCTCGGGGCGGTCAAATAACCGCGCCATTCACAACGGAGCTTTCATGCGCATCTTCACCGCCTCGCTGGCGACCGAAACCAACACCTTCTCGCCGGTGCCGACCGACCGGGCGTCGTTCGAGATGGCGTTCTATGCCGGGCCGGGCAAGCATCCAGACACGCCGACCTTGTGCTCATCGACGATGGTCGCGCTGCGCCGGCGTGCGGCTGCCGAAGGGCTGACCGTCATCGAAGGCACCGCCACTTGGGCGGAGCCGGGCGGGCTGGTGCAGCGGCAGACCTATGAGGCGTTGCGCGACGAGATTCTCGGCCAGTTGAAGGCAGCCTTGCCGGTCGACGCCGTCATCCTCGGCCTGCACGGCGCCATGGTGGCGCAAGGCTATGACGATTGCGAAGGCGATCTGCTGGAACGGGTTCGCGCAATCGTCGGGCCCGACGTGGTGATCGCGGTGGAGCTCGACCCGCACAGTCATCTGACCCCAAAGCGCGTCGCGGCATGCAATGTCATGGCCTATTTCCTCGAATTCCCGCACACCGACTTCTATGAGCGCGGCGAACATGTCGTCGAGCTTGGATTGGCGGCGGCGCGCGACGAGATCAAGCCGGTGATCTCGACCTTCGACTGCCGCATGATCCAGGTGCTGCCGACCAGCCGCGAGCCGATGCGCTCCTTCGTCGACCGCATCAAGGCGCTGCACGGCAAGGACGGCGTGCTGTCGGTGTCGGTCATCCATGGCTTCATGGCCGCGGACGTGCCCGAAATGGGCACGCGCATCCTGGTCGTGACCGACAATGACAAGGCCAAGGGTGATGCGCTGGCGGAGAGGCTAGGGCGCGAGCTTTACGCCATGCGCGAAAAGACGGCGATGACGATGCTGAACACCGAGGATGGCATCGCGCGGGCACTGGCGGTGCGCAAGGGAAACCCCGGCAAGCCGGTTGTGATTGCCGACATCTGGGACAATCCCGGCGGTGGCGTCGCCGGCGACGGTACCGTTGTGCTGCGCGCCATGTTGGAACAGGACGTTGACAATTTTGGCGTGGCGACGATCTGGGACCCGATCGCCGTCACATTTTGCCAGGCGGCAGGCGAAGGCGCCGTCATCGACCTGCGCTTCGGCGGCAAGGCCGGGCCGCTGGCCGGCGAACCGATCGATGCGCGCGTCAAGGTGTTGAAGGCTGTCCGCGAGGGCTGGCAGAGCTTCGGGCCAAGCCGGGTGACGCTCGGGCCAACGGCGCTGGTGCGCGTCGAGGGCACGGAAATCGACATCATCCTCAACACCAACCGCACGCAGACCTTCGAGCCGGATATTTTCTCGAACATCGGTATCGATCCGATGAGCAAGGGCATATTGCTGATCAAGTCGACCAACCATTTCTACGCCGGCTTTGAACCGATCGCGGCGGAGATCATCTATGTCTCGGCGCCGAGCTCGTATCCGAGCAATCCGGCGGTGACGGATTACAAGAAGCTGACGCGGCCGGTTTGGCCAAGGGTGGCGGATCCTTGGAAGGTCTAATCTCCTTGAGGGGGAGATGTTGCCCAAGTTGACAGGGGGTCGCCTCGCGTGAAGCGCCGACCTTCATCTGCCGCAGGAGGTCGAGCCCAGTCGGACCGACCCCCCTCTGGCCGCTTTGCGGCCATCTCCCCCTCGAGGGGGGAGATAAGCTGGCGCTATAGCAATCCCCGCTTCACCATCATCGCTTCCGGCGAAGGCATCTTGCCGCGGAACGCCGTGTACAGCTCCTCCGGATCCTTCGACCCGCCGGCGGCATAGATATTCTTCCGAAGCCGTTCCGCCAGCGCCGGGTTGAAGGGATCGCCGGTCTCCTCGAAGGCGGCGAAGGCGTCGGCGTCGAGCACTTCCGACCACATGTAGGAATAGTAGCCGGCTGAATAACCGTCGCCGGAGAAGATATGGCCGAAATGCGGGGTGCGATGACGCATGGCGATGGTGTCGGGCATATCAAGCTTTTCCAGCGTTTCGGCTTCGAAACGCAGCGGTTCCGCCGGCGCATCCGGCCGCGCGTGATACGCCATGTCGATCAGCGCCGACGCTGTGAACTCGACCGTGGCGAAACCGGCGCCGAACGTGCGGGCGGCCAGCATCTTGTCGAGCAGCGACTTCGGCATCGGCTTGCCGGTCTTAACATGCAGCGCATGCTTTTCCAGCACTGCGGGCACCGTCAGCCAGTGCTCGTAGAGCTGCGAAGGCAGTTCGACGAAATCGCGGGAAACCGAGGTGCCCGCCACCGACGGCCAGGTGACGTCGGTCAGCATGCCGTGCAAAGCATGGCCGAACTCGTGGAACAGGGTCTTGGCCTCATCGACCGACAACAGCGCCGCTTCCCCGGCCGGCGGCTTGGCGAAGTTCATGATATTGTAGATCACCGGCTTGGAGCCATCGCCAAGCTTGTAGCCCGACTTCAGCGCGCTCATCCACGCGCCGGAGCGCTTCGAGGACCGGGCGAAATAGTCGGCGAGGAACAGGCCGCGCTCGCTGCCATCGGCGTTCTTCACCACGAAGACGCGCGCGTCGGGATGCCAGGCGGCGATGCCCTTCTTCTCCTCGAAAGTGATGCCGAACAGTTTTGTGGCGACGTCGAAGCAGGCGTTGATGACCCGGTCGAGCTGCAGATAGGGTTTCAGTTCCGCCTCGTCGAAGGCGAATTTTTCGGCGCGCAACTTCTCCTGGTAGAAGCGCCAGTCCCAGGCGGCGAATTTTTCGTTGCTGCCTGCCTTGGTCGCCAGCCGCTCCAGCTCCTTCTGGTCGGCGGCGGCCTTCTCCAGCGCTTTCTCCCAGACCGGGTCGAGGAGGTCGTGCACAGCCTTCGGCGTCTTGGCCATGGTGTCGTCGAGTTTCAGCGCGGCGAACGAGGCATAGCCGAGCAGCTTGGCCTTTTCGGCGCGCAATTTCAGCATGTCGCGCACCACTGCGGTGTTGTCGCTGGCGCCGCCGTTCTGGCCGCGCATGGTGAAAGCGCGGAAGGCGGTCTCGCGCAGGTCGCGGCGTTCGGAGAAGGTCGTGAACGGCTCATAGATAGAGCGCGACAAGGTGACTGCGTAGCGGCCTTTCTGGCCGCGCGTCTCGGCGGCTTCGGCCATCGAACTCTTCACGAAGTCCGGCAGGCCCGCAAGATCAGCCTCGTCGAGGAAAAGCGCCCAGTCGCGCTCGTCGGCCAGCACATTCTGGCCGAAGGTCGTGCCGAGCGAGGACAGCTCCTCGCTGATGTTGGCCAGCCGCTTCTTGCCGTCGGCGTCGAGTTTTGCGCCCGATCGCACAAAGCCTTTCCAGGTCTTCTCCAGCACCCGCAGCGTCTCGACGTCGAGTTTTAGCGTCTCCCGGCGCTGGTAGAGGTCGTCGACGCGGGCAAACAGTTTCTCGTTCATCGAGATCGCCGAGAAATGCCGCGACATCTTCGGCGAGATCTCACGCTCCAGCGCCTGGATCGCATCGTTGGTGTGGGCGCCGGCCCGGCACCAGAAGATCGACGAGACATGGTCGAGCGGCTCACCGGCGAGCTCGAGGGCTGCCAGCGTATTCTCGATGGTCGGCGCATCCTTGTTGCCGGCGATCGCATCGACTTCGGCCTCATGTGCCTTCAGCGCCGCGTCGAACACCGAGGAGAAATCGTCGTCGCCGATGCTGGCAAAATCCGGCAGGCCGAGCGGCCCTTGCCATTTGGTCAGCGGATGGGCGGCGAGATCGACGGTTTTCGTGGACGGCATGGGGGATCTTTCGATGATTGGCGGAGCTTGCTGACCGATGTAGGGCGATGACTGGCGCGGCGCAACAGCGCGGCCGTTCCAGCCCGCGTCAGAAGCCGTCGCAATTTTCCGCGATCGCCGCTTGCGAACTGGCGGTGATGCGGTTGCCGGTGACGCCGAACGTCTCCTGCATCAGCATGTCATTGTTGGGGAAATCATAGCAGGCGATGACAGTGGTGACGCCGGCCTCGCTCTTTTCGACGCGATGCCGGATTTCGGCGCCGGCGACCGCGCCCTTCCATTCGTCGATCGACGCGATGAACTCCTGCTTCGACTGCACGACGCCGAGATCGTCGAGCTTGATGCGGACATCGTCGGCGAGCAGGTCCGACAATTCGGTGCGATCGGCGACCAGCAGCGCCGAATACCAGCGGTCGATAATGGCGCCGTCATCGGAGCGGGCAGGGACGAGCGAAATCAGCAGCGCCGCTACGGCGAAAGCGATCGCAGGCCAAACCCGCATTCTTGCCTCCTCTTATTTGACCATGCCCTTATCCGAAAACCGGTTCCCACTTTTCGGGATCATGGGTCTACGTCAAATCCGGCCGCTCGAAGTCGCCGGTGTCCTTGTTCATCACCCAGAGCTCGCCGGTCGAGATGTCGAACCAGGCGCCATGCAGCGACAGCCGCCCCTTGCCTTCGAGGATGGAGACGCAAGGGAAGGTCCTGAGATTGGCGATCGAATAGCGGATGGAAATCCGCTCCAGCGCCGTCTGCCGTTCGGTTGCCGTCATGAACGTGCTGGACGAAACGGTTTCGGCCGCCGGCGCGATCAGGCTCATCCATTTGCCGATGAAGTCGCCGGGCGACAGCGGCGCCGAATTGGTGTCGAGCGCGGCGCGGATGCCGCCGCAGCGGCCATGGCCCATCACCACGATGTTTTTCACCTTCAGGCTCTGCACGGCGAATTCGAGCGCGGCCGAGGTCGAGTGGAACTCGCCGTCCGGTGCATAGGGCGGCACCAGATTGCCGACATTGCGCAGGACGAACAGTTCGCCCGGACCGGCGTCGAAGATCGCCTCGGGGGCAGAGCGGGAATCGCAGCAGGCAACGATCATGGTTTCGGGCGCCTGCCCTTCGCGGGCGAGCTCGCGATAGCGTCCGCTCTCGGTGAGATAGCGGCCATTCATGAAGTTGCGGTAGCCGGTCCAAAGATGTTCGGGGAGATGGGGCATGGGCTAGGGATGAAGCCTTTCGGGGTTAGCGACGGCAGCTCATTTCAAGTTAGAAAGGCTCTAACGGCAAATGCCCGTCGCGGGCAATGCCGAATTGCAGATGGCTTCGTCGCAAATCGCCATGCCGCACGCATGGCTCGCCGCTTGCCTCACGCCCAGATCGCCAGGGGAATGCCCAAACGGTCGGCAAGCGGCGGGTCGGGAAACGGCTTTGCCTCGCCGCCGGCAATGCGTCCGGCAATCAGCATCATCGCTGCGGCGTCGAGGAAATCGTCGGCGGCAGCACCGCGTTGCGGCGGCTGGTCAAGGAAGGCTCTGGTATAGCCGTGCCGGCAGAGCAGTGCCTTGCGCTCTTCCATCCCGGCAGGATTGACTGCGCCCTTGATCTTCTTCGGCAGCGTCATCGGTTTTTCGCCGTTCAGCCGGCAGAAGGCCACTTCGGGGTGCGATTCGAAGACGCGGCGGCGCAGTTGCGGACGTGCGATCAGCAGCGCGTCGATCTCGCGTATCTTGGCAAAGATGCCGAAGGCCTGGATCGAGACGCCGCGTGGCGGATCGGAGGTCGCCCTGGCCACCTCGCTGGCGCGCCGATGCGCCTCATACCAGGCCTCGACCGTGGTGAAGTCGCTGATGTCGGCGTAGAGGGCCGCGCGGGACGGGATAGAGAAGACGCTGAATTGCCGTGCTCCGAGCATTGGCCGTACCAAGGTCTCCGGCCCGCGCCCGCCTCTTTGCGAGACGTCCGGCAGGCCGATCGGCATGTCGACGGCCACTGTCGCATCGGCGGGCAAGGCGTCGAGCAGGGCCGCAAAGCTGGGAAAGACGCGGACTGACGGCGCGGCATCCAGATCGCGGCGGACGGCGATCCAGCCGGCCTTGCAGCCGTCGGCGCCGACGACCACGGTCGAGGTCACGCCCGGCGGTCCCGCCCCGGATGCGTGAGGTGGCGCAGCTGCACCATCGCCATCGGGTGCGACAGGCTCTGGGCATCGGTTTCAAGCTGCAGCTCGTCGCCGCCACGCTTGGCGGTTCGCGCCAGGATTTCGTAGACGGCGGCGGTGGTCGATTGCAGCGCCTTGATCGGCGGCTGCCCCGACAGGATGCGGGCGAGGTAGACGGCCGCAGTCAGGTCGCCGAGGCCATTCGGCGGCTTGTCGATGAGGCGGTGTTCGGCCAGCAGCGCCTGGGTGCCGTCAAGCAGCAGATTGCCGGTGCCGCCGGTCATCATCGACTGTGCCGACGTCACCAGCATTGTTGACGGTCCGGCATGGAGGGCGGCCGAGATCACGGATTTCAGATCGGGCAAGGGCGCGCCGGCCATCCACTCCAGCTCATAGCGGTTGGGGGTGGCGATGTCGGCGATCGGCATCAGTCGATCACGCATGGCGGCGGCCGTCGGCTCGGGCACATAGAGCCCGCCGGAATCGCCCATCACCGGATCGCATATATAGATCGCGTCCGGCGTCTTGGCCTTGACTGCCGCAACCAGCGAGGCGACGGCCTCGGCCTGGCCGGCCTCGCCGAGATAGCCCGACAGCACCGCGCCCACCTCGCCCAGCCAGGGCGCGCGCTCGAGATCGGCCATCAGCGCCTTGAACTGGTCGAGCGGCGGCACGATGCGCGTGGCGCGGCCATGGCCCGGATGCCAGGGCAGGATGACCGTCGGTACCGCCCACACCGGAAAGCCCAGCGTCTCCAGCGCAAACACGGCGGCGCGGTTACCGACCGAGCCGCGGGCGACATGGCTGGAAATGACGATGACCGCGCGCGGCGCGTCGGCTTTTTCGCTGTTCATGGAAAATCCTAGATACGGATAATTTTTCGTTGAATCGTCATCCTGATCTATCTCTTTGGTTGGAGCATGATCTCCGGACAAAACGGTTCCCGCTTGTCCGAGAAAACCGGTTCCCACTTTTCAGGATCATGCTCTAGCTGCCCCGGGAGACGTAGTACACGAGCCAGATCAAAAGGCCGAGGGCGACGATGAGCCCAAGTGCGCGACCGATGCGGGTGCCCCAGACCTCGATCGGATCGGATCGGTCGGCCTCCGCTGCGGTAACATGATCGCGCGCGCCTTTCGCTGCCCGTGACACCAGCGATGCGCTGCCAAGGCCGCCCTCGTTCGCCACGCGCTCGATAATGCGGCGCGATTCGCTGTCACCGTCGCGGCCTTCCGCCATGGTCCTGTCCTGTTTGCCGGCAACCATACCGTGTTCGCGCGATCAATCACAGGGCCTCGCCGGCGCATGAATGCGCGCCAGCGGCAGACATTTTCTTGAGCGCGGATTGTGCTAATGCTTCACATGCAACTTCTGTCGAGGGACCTCACCATGTTTGCCCAGCGCCTTGCCTTCCCTTTCCGCAGTCTGCCGGCCGTGCTGATGATGGCCGTCGTGCTGCCTCTGCTCGCCGGCTGCGGCTTCAACACCATCCCGACGGCGGAGGAAAACGCCAAGGCGGCATGGAGCGAGGTGCTGAACCAGTATCAGCGTCGGTCCGACCTCATTCCCAATTTGGTCGAGACGGTGAAGGGCTATGCCTCGCATGAAAAGGACACGCTCGATGCGGTGGTCGAAGCGCGCGCCAAGGCGACGCAGATCACGGTGACGCCGGAAACGCTGAAGGACCCCGAAGCGCTCAAGAAGTTCCAGGATGCGCAATCAGGGCTGACCAGCGCGCTGTCGCGGCTGATCGCGGTGTCGGAGGCCTATCCCGACCTCAAGGCCAACCAGAATTTCCTGGCGCTGCAGGCGCAACTCGAAGGCACCGAGAACCGTATCGCCGTGGCGCGGCGCGACTACATCCTGGCGGTCAAGGATTACAATCTGACGCTGAGGACCTTTCCGTCGGTGCTATGGGCAACCTTCTGGTTCCGCAGCAACGAGCCCTTCGCCAACTTCACCGTCGAAGAAGACAAGATGCAGCCGCCGAAGGTCGATTTCGGCACGAAGCAGGGCGGGTGATGACGTCTGCTTGGCCTTTGCCAGCCTTGCGTTCCTTCACACCCCCCTCTGTCCTGCCGGACATCTCCCCCTCAAGGGGGGAGATCAGCTGTCTTCTGTCCTTGCGCCAAATATCAGCGTTGCCGGCTGAGCGTCGGCAGCGAGATTGCCAATCTCCCCCCTCGAGGGGGAGATGTCCGGCAGGACAGAGGGGGACGCGAAGGAACGCCAACCTTGGTGTTCTTCTCGCCTTTCTGGCCGTCTTCCTGCCCCTCACCGCCTTCGCCGCCGACCTCCCCGCGCTGACCGGCCGCGTCGTCGATAACGCCGGCATTATCGACGCGGGAACCAAAGCCGCGCTCACCCAGAAACTCGCCGACTTCGAGACCAGAGGCTCCGACCAGATCGTCGTCGCCACCATCCCCAGCCTCGACGGCGAGGAGATCGAGCCTTACGCCAACCGGCTGTTTCGCTTCTGGAAGCTCGGCCAGGCCAAGGAAAATAACGGCGTGCTGCTGCTGGTGGCGCCGAACGACCGCAAGATGCGCATCGAGGTCGGCTATGGGCTGGAAGGCACGCTGACCGATTTGCACACCAAGCTGATCATCGAAAACGACATGGTGCCGGCGTTCCGCGCCGGCGATTTCTCCGGGGGCATTTCCAAGGCCGTCGACGACATGGTGATGGTGCTGGAAGGCAATCCGGAGGAATTGGAGGCGCGCGGCGAGCGCAACCAGAAGCCGCCCATCAATACCGACAATCTGTTCTTCGGCGTCTTCATCAGCATCTGGGCAATCATCTTCTTCGGCAGCATGGCCGCCTCCATCCTGCCGCCGATCTTCGGCCAAAAACTCGGTCCCGGCCGCTATCGCTGGCTCGGCATGACATTCGAGCCGCACAAGCGGTCGTCCAGCGGCGGCTGGTCTTCGGGCGGGGGCGGCTGGTCGTCGGGTTCAAGCGGTGGTGGCGGCTTTTCCGGCGGCGGCGGTTCGTCCGGCGGCGGCGGCTCCTCGGGAAGCTGGTGACGAGATGACAACACGCATCGCCAATCCCTGGCATGGCCGCTTCGCCACGATGACCGGCGCTGCCTTGCTGGTCTTGCTCGTCAGCTTCGCGGCGCTGGCGGCGGAACTGCCCGCCCTCACCGGTCGTGTCGTCGACAATGCAGGCATCATCGACGCTGCGACCGAGGCGGCGCTGACGCAGAAGCTGGCCGATTTCGAGACCAAAGGCTCCGACCAGATCGTCGTCGCGACGGTTCCCAGCCTCGACGGCGAGGAGATCGAGCCTTACGCCACCCGGCTGTTCAACGCTTGGAAGCTCGGCCAGAAGGCCAAGAACAATGGCGTGCTTCTGCTGGTGGCCGTGAACGACCGCAAGATGCGCATCGAGGTCGGCTACGGGCTGGAAGCCACGCTCACCAACCAGCACGCCACACGGATCATTGAAGGCATGGTGCCGGCCTTCCGCGCCGGGGATTTCTCCGGCGGTATTTCCAAAGCGGTCGACGACATGATCATGGTGATTGAGGACAGTCATGGTGGTTGAGGGGAACTGGTGACGGCATGACAGTACGCGTCTTCAATCCGCCAAGACCTGGCCGCGCAGCCGCGACGATCGGCATCGCGCTGTTGACGATGCTCACCATGCTGTTTGTAGCTTTGGCGGCAGACCTGCCGGCACTCACCGGGCGGGTGGTCGACAATGCCGGTATTATCGACGCCGCGACCAAGGCGGCACTGACGCAGAAGCTCGCGGATTTCGAGACCAAAGGCTCCGACCAGATCGTCGTCGCCACGATCAACAGCCTCGACGGCGAGGAGATCGAACCCTACGCCAACCGGCTGTTCCGCTTTTGGAAACTCGGGCAGGCCGGCGAAAACAACGGCGTGCTTCTGCTGGTGGCCAAGAACGACCACAAGATGCGCATCGAGGTCGGCTACGGGCTGGAAGGCACGCTGACCGACCTGCACACCAAACTGATCATCGAAAACGACATGGTGCCGGCGTTCCGCGCCGGTGATTTCTCCGGCGGCATTTCCAAGGCCGTCGACGACATGGTGATGGTGCTGGAAGGCAACCCGGAAGAGCTGGAGGCGCGCGGCAAGCGCAACCCGGCCGACCGCAGCACGCCCATCGATCCCGTCGTCGCGGTCTTCCTGATCCTGTGGGCGGCGATGTTCTTCGGCGGCCTGGCGATGGCCTTCCTGCCGCCGATCTTCGGCACCAAGCTGTCGCCGGGCGTGTATAAATGGCTGGGCATGACCTTTCGCTACGGCCAGGGGCCGAGCGGATCGTCCTCGGGCTCCAGCAGCTGGACAACAAGTTCGTCGTCGGGCAGCGGATGGTCATCGGGAAGTTCGGGCAGCAGCTGGTCTTCGGGCTCAAGCAGCGGCGGCGGGTTTTCAGGCGGCGGCGGTTCGTCTGGCGGTGGCGGGTCTTCAGGGAGCTGGTGAGAGAAGATGGCAACACGACCGATCAGCCCACAGGACCATGAGCGCATCGCCACCGCGATCCGCGCGGCCGAGGCCAAAACCGACGGCGAGATCTACTGCGTCGTTGCGCATGCCAGCGACGGCTATTTCTTTCCCGCCGCCTTCATGGCGACATCAGGCATGCTGATTGCCAGCCTCGCCGTCGCTTATGGGCTGGAAGCCTGGTGGCTGTCGATCCGGCTGCCGCATTTCGTCATTGTCCAACTGCTGGCACTGGCCTCGGTGTTGGTGCTTTTGTGGGCGCTGCCGGGCTTGCGCATCCATCTGGTGCCGCGCCGGCAGCGTTATCAGGCGGCACATCACAATGCGCTCAGGCAGTTCCTCGCCCGCAATGTCCACCGCACCACGGCGCGCACCGGCGTGTTGGTCTTCGTGTCGATCGCCGAGCGTTATGCCGAAGTGGTCGCCGATTCGGGCATCGACAGCAAGGTCGGCCAGCATGTCTGGGACGGCGTGGTGCGCGATCTCCTGCAGCATGCCGGTGACGACCGGCTCGCCGACGGCTTCGTCAAGGCGATCGGGCAGGTCGGCGCGGTGCTGGCCGAGCATTTCCCGGTGACGTCGGGCGACGCCAATGAGCTGGACGATCATCTCGTCGAGATCTGAAGAGCCTGCACGCGCTACCCGGACGGACGCCTGACCGCGCCGGCTGGGCGCGTTTTCCAGGCAGGCTTTGCCCATTGTCAGCAGTGTCGCGATCGGCTGTGAGAAAGCGGTCGGCGGGCTGACCTCGAGTCTTGCAAATGGCCGATGCGGGTTTATGGTTAACAAATCATGAATACGCTGAGCATCGACATCAGGAAAGCCGAACCGCGCGACGCCGGCGCCATTGCCGACGTGCACCAGCTGGCCTGGGAGGGCGCCTATTCCGGCATCATCCCGCATCGCTCGCTGACCTCGATGATCAACCGCCGCGGCGCCGACTGGTGGGCCAACGCCATCCGCCGCGCCGCCACCGTTCTGGTGGTCGAGATCGGCGGCACCATCGCCGGCTATGCCACGATCGGCAAGAACCGCGCCCGCGAGCTGAAGCAACAGGGCGAAATCTACGAACTTTACCTGCGTCCGGAATATCAGGGCATCGGGCTCGGCAGCCGGCTGTTCAAGGCGGCGCGGGCGCGGCTTGCCGACCACGGGCTGAAGGGAATGGTGGTGTGGGCGCTGGAAGACAACCAGAACGCACTTTCCTTCTATGCCGGCGCGGGTGGCCGTGACGTCGCCGAAGGCGTCGAGATTTTCGAGCAGAGGGCGCTCAAGAAGGTCGCCTTCGTCTGGGAATGACCGGCCTCGGTTACAAATCATCATAAACCGTGCGCTTCCGTTAGCGCTTCGCACCAATCGCCGCATTGCACCATGCCGCGCCGCCCGCTATCGATCTTGGACATCGAGAGAGGGATTTAAGCCATGCGAATCGAAGCCATTGCCATCGGAAAGAACCCGCCCGAGGACATCAACGTCATCATCGAGGTGCCGATCGGCGGCGAGCCGATCAAGTACGAGATGGACAAGGAGGCCGGCACGCTGTTCGTCGACCGTTTCCTGCATACGTCGATGCGCTACCCCGGCAATTACGGTTTCGTGCCGCACACGCTGTCGGGCGACGGCGACCCGATCGACGTGCTGGTCTGCAACACGCGCGCGCTGGTGCCGGGCTGCGTCATCAATGTGCGGCCGATCGGCGTGCTGGTGATGGAAGACAATGCCGGCCAGGACGAGAAGGTCATTGCCGTGCCCTCGCCGAAGCTGACGCTGCGCTACGAAAACGTCACCGAATACACGCAGCTGCCCGAGATCACCCGCGACCAGGTCCAGCACTTCTTCGAGCACTACAAGGATCTCGAGCCCGGCAAATGGGTCAAGATCGAAGGCTGGCACGATTCGAAATACGCCAAGAAGATGATCGTCGACGCGATCGCACGGGCGAAGGCGGCGAAGTAGCGCCGAGAGAGGCCTGCGTCTCGTTCAAGTAAGCGGCAAACGCCAGCGCGAGGCACCCCCCTCTGGCCTGCCGGCCATCTCCCCCTCAAGGGGGGAGTCGCAACGGCTTTCGTCAATTTTCAGCGCCGAAAGAAAAGCGCCGCCAGCGAAGCTGCCAATCTCCCCCCTTGAGGGGGAGATGCCCGGCAGGGCAGAGGGGGGTGCCTTGCACCCACGTGACTAGTTATCCACCCGACCAAACGCCGGCACGTTGCCGATGACGGTGTGCTTGTCCTTGCCACAGGCGAAACTCTTCGCCTTTTCGTCGGCCAACTTGCGCGCCTGGTCATTGGCCTGCGGGTTGCCGGTGGCCAGCACGAGGCCGATGGTGCAGCCGTCGCGGGCTTCCATCTGGGCGACCTTGGCGACGAGCAGCACTTCGGTCGGCTTGTTCTCGTCCTCGGGATTGCTGATCGAGCGGCGGTGGATGACGGCAAAGGGAACGGCAACGTCGCCCTTGGTCTCGATGCGCCACTCGACCTTGGCGCCGGACGAGTTGAAGCCGGAAAAGCTCTCCCAGACCGAGGTCATGTCGCCGCCGGGCGGAAATCCGTAGAACAGCGATTCACGGGCGTCGTCATAGGCGATCAGCACGGGATAGCCACGATAGCCGGAGCAGGCGAGTTCGGCCCAGTCGCCATCGCCTTCCTCGGCCTGCGCATAGGTCACGCAATCCTTTTGCGAGTCGAGGTCGGTGTAGACGCTGGATATGCCATCGGCATGGGCTGCCTGGCAGAGGGCGGCGAGGGCGAATGGAACAAGCAGCAGGGTTCGCATGCGGACTTTTCCCTTGAGGTTGGCCCCAGCCTATCGCCAAATTTGCGGCCGGCCTAGCGTGCCAATCTCAACGTTGGCGCCGCCCAAATCGCCCTGCCGGGCAATTCTCCCCCTGAACGGGAGAAAGTGGCCGGCTGCGCCGCTGGCGACAACCTTGCAACGCTGGCAATTGGCGAAATCGTGATGAGAGCGTTCCTCGCCCCATTTCCGGGAAAGGATGCCGGCAGGTGAGGGGCGGCGCCAACGTTCGAAATGTTATTTCTTCAAGCTCGCCTCGATCAGCAGGTCGGCGTTGCGGGCGACCGCTGCCGCCGGGCCTCCGAGGCCGAAGAGCTGGCCGCTGATATAGGCGCCTTCGATCAACAGCAGCAGGCCGTCGCCGAGCGTGTCAGGGTCTTTAGCGCCCATCGCTGCGGCCATCGCGCGCAGGCGGTGGCGCAACTCCTGCTTGTTGGCCTCGCTGACGACGCGCGCCGGATGGCCATGTTCGGGATATTCCACCGCCGCGTTGGTCATGCCGCAGCCGCGATAGTCCGGCCTTTGCGTGCGCTTGCCGACGCGAGTCAGGAAAGCCCTGAGCTGTGCCCGCGGGTCGCCGGGATGGGCAGCCACGGCTTCGTCGAAACGCTCCCAATACTCACGGTCATATTGCCTGAGATAGGAAGCGGCGAGCTCGTCCTTGGAGGGAAAGCTGCGGTAGAGGCTGGGCTTGGTGACGCCGGCGCGCTTGACGATCTCGTCGACGCCGATCGCCCGGATGCCGCGGCGGTAGAACAGGTCGTACGCCACGTCGAGGATTTTCTTGGCAGCCTTGGGCGGTGCGGCTGCATGACCGTCCTTGATGGTCAGTTCAATATTTTTGTCCGTTGGCATGGTATGACTCGATTGACGTGTTACCGATCGGTACGTATACATGTCCTCACCCTGCAACGTACCGGTCAGTAACATGATAGCTCAATCCCGTCCCTTTGGCCAGCGCTACGCTTTCGTCGTGGTTGGCGTCATCTTCCTCTGCTTGTTGATCGCGGCCGGGCTTCGTTCCGCACCCTCGGTGATGATGCTGCCGTTGGATAAAAGCTTCGGCTGGGGGCGCGATACGGTTTCGATTGCCGCCGCGATCGGCATCTTCCTTTACGGCCTGACCGGGCCGTTTGCCGCCGCATTGATGGAGCGTATCGGCTTGCGCCGCACGCTGCTTGCCTCGCTTGTGATCATGTCGGGCTCGACCGCGCTCAGCCTGCTGATGACCGAGCCATGGCATCTGTTCCTCACCTGGGGCGTGTTTTCAGGTATCGGCTCCGGCGCGGTCGCCACCGTGCTCGGCGCCACCATCGTCAACCGCTGGTTCAAGACCAATCGCGGCTTGGTGATGGGGCTGATGTCGGCCTCCAGCGCCACCGGCCTCTTGGTGTTCCTGCCGCTGCTGGCATCGCTCGCCCAGTCGGGCGGCTGGCAGCCCGTCGCTACCGCCGTCTCGATCGCCACCGCCTGTCTTCTGCCGCTGGTCTGGCTGTTGGTTCCGGAGCGTCCCGCTTCGATCGGCATGGTGCGCTATGGCGCCGGGACCGATGACGTGCCGCCGGTATCGCCGGCATCGCAAGGCAATTTCCTGGCGCATACGCTGAACACGCTACGCCGCGCTGCCGGCACCCGCGTCTTCTGGTATCTGTTCGCCACCTTCTTCATCTGCGGCTTCACCACCAACGGGCTGGTCGGCACGCATCTGATCTCTTTCTGCGGCGACATGGGCATCCCCGAGGTACAGGCCGCGGGCCTGCTGTCGCTAATGGGCATTTTCGACCTGATCGGGACGACGCTCTCGGGCTGGCTCACCGACCGTTTCGACCCGCGCAAGCTGCTCGGCGTCTACTACGGCATTCGCGGCCTGGCGCTGATCTATCTGCCCTATTCCGGCTTCTCGGCGACCAGCCTGATCATCTTCGCCGTGCTCTACGGTCTCGACTGGATCGCCACCGTGCCGCCGACGCTCAGGCTCGCCAACGAGGCCTTCGGTGACCGCAGCGGCCCGATCGTGTTCGGCTGGATCGTAGCCGGCCACCAGGTCGGCGCCGCCACCGCCGCCGCCTTCGGCGGCACCATGCGCGAACTGCAGGGCAATTACGAACTGGCTTTCCTGATCGCCGGCATGACGGCGATCGTGGCTGCGTGTCTGTCGCTGCTGATCAATACGAGCAGGCCGGCTTTCGATCCGGAGCCGCAAGCGGCGTAAGGCGCGGTACTAATCTCCCCCCTCAGGGGGGAGATGGCCGCGAAGCGGCCAGAGGGGGTCCGTGCGACCGGACTCAGCCTCTTGCGCATAGGAGGTCGGCGCTCCAAGCGAGGCGACCCCCTTCTGTCGCCTTCGGCGACATCTCCCCCCTCAAGGGCGGAGATCACCTGTCGGTTGTTATCAAAGTTTCATCTTCCCGAGATGTGGCTGAAACATTGAAGCTGGAGCTTGCTGGCACCGTTCGAAGCCATCAGGAGACAGCCATGAACAAGATCTCGTTGACCCGCCGCGCTTTCGTCACCTCTGCCAGCGCCGCCGGTCTGCTCGGCGCATCGGGGCTCGCTTTGCCCTATTATTCGCGCGCCAGCCAGCGCCCGGCCTTCACCCATGGCGTCCAGTCCGGCGATGTCGATGCCTCGAGCGGCATGGTGTGGACGCGCACCGACCGGCCTTCGCGCGTCATGTTCGAAGTGTCGTCGACGGAAAACTTCGCCAATGCGACGCGGCTGGCGCCGCTCGATACCTCGCCGGCCAGCGACTTCACGGTCAAGCGCCTGCTTACCGACCTCGCCTCCGACCAGGATATCTTCTACCGGATGACTGCCGCCGACCTGTCGGATATCAACGCCGTTTCCGAACCGATCGTCGGCCGTTTCCGCACAGCACCCGCCTCGAAGCGCGACATAAAATTCGCCTGGTCGGGCGACACGGCCGGCCAGGGCTGGGGAATCGATGAGACCGGCATGAAAACCTACGCCACCATCGCCAGGCACACGCCGGATTTCTTCCTGCATTCCGGCGACACCATCTATGCCGATGGCGCCATGAAGGACGAGGTAGACCTGCCTGGCGGCGGCAAGTGGAAAAACGTCGTCCTGATCGACGGCAAGCGCAAGGTGGCCGAGACGCTGGATGAGTACCGCGACCAGTGGAAATACAACATGATGGACAAAAACGTTCTGGCCTTGAGCGCCATCTGCCCGACCTTCTACCAGTGGGACGATCACGAGGTGCTGAACAACTGGTCGGATTCGAAGAATCTCGGCGCCGACAGCCGCTACACCGAAAAATCCATCCATGTGCTCGCGGCGCGTGCGGCGCGCGCCTTCCATGAGATGACGACGATCCGCTACGAGCCGTCCGAGCCCGGCCGCGTCTACCGCAAGATCGCGCATGGGCCGCTGCTCGACGTGTTCTTCCTCGACATGCGCTCCTATCGCGGCCCGAACGGCCCCGACATGCAGGAGGACATGACGCCGCAGTCACGCATGCTGGGCGAACAGCAGACGAAATGGCTGAAGCGCGAGCTGACGAATTCCAGGGCGACCTGGAAGATCATTGCCGCCGACATGCCGCTCGGCCTCGTCGTCTGGGACGACGGCGCCAAGAAGGTCGGCGCGGAAGCCATCAGCAATGGCGACAATGGCCTGCCCAAAGGCCGCGAGCTCGAGATCGCCGACCTGTTGCGCTACATCAAGACTGCCGGCATCACCAACACGGTCTGGTTGACCGCCGATGTCCACTACACGGCGGCGCACTATTACAACCCCGACAAGGCGCGGTTCCAGGATTTCAATCCTTTCTGGGAATTCGTCTCGGGCCCGATCCACGCCGGTACCTTCGGTCCCAATGATTTCGACATGACCTTCGGCCCGGAGCTGAAATTCATCAAGGCGCCGACCACCGAACAGGGCCAGAACCTGCCACCCTCGGCCGGCCTGCAGTTCTTTGGCCTGGTGGACATTTCAGGGGCGACAGAGCAGCTGACCGTGCGGCTGATGGATCGCGACGACATCGAGCTTTACAAGGTGACGCTCGATCCGGTGCGGTCGGCGTAAGCCTTTGGGTCGGTGCGAAGGATCGCTATGCCTGGAATGGGCAACTGTCAGTCCGGGTAGCAAACCGTCGGAATCTTCGGCCACACCGCGCTGTCGCAGCCTGCAACCTGCTGCCTCTGCTTGAAAGAGGCGCTGACCGGGCCGGTGACCACGGGGTCGACGCCATCAGGGGCGTCGGCAAACATCTGCTCGGCCGTCCGGTCGGACGACGAAGCCGGATTGGCTTCCTTCACCGTGGCGGCCGATTGAGCGGCATTGGCCGCCAGCACGGCAGCGAATGCGACCGAAGCGATGAGGGGCCAAAATCGGTTGAGTTTGTCGGTCATGAATTTCGAACTACCCGGGCCCAGAAAGGTTCCCGCCTTGGTTAACAAAACCATCTCACACCGAGATGCTTAAGATTTGATGAGTATTTGGTGGTGCGCCTCCTCTTTCGCAATTGCGAAAAACCCTGTATGAGCCGCGCAACCGAAAGAGGCGGCGCCTTTTGGCCTGCTGCCTGCAACGCTCCCGAGACCACAAAATGAAAATTCGTAATATCGCGATCATCGCGCACGTCGACCATGGAAAAACCACCCTCGTCGACCAATTGCTGCGGCAATCCGGTTCCTTCCGCGACAATCAGCGCGTCGCCGAGCGCGCCATGGATTCCAACGACCTCGAAAAGGAACGCGGCATCACCATCCTGGCCAAGGCGACCTCGGTCGACTGGAAGGACACCCGCATTAACATCGTCGACACACCCGGCCACGCCGATTTCGGCGGTGAGGTCGAGCGCATCCTGTCGATGGTGGATTCGGCGATCGTGCTGGTCGACGCCGCCGAAGGCCCCATGCCGCAGACCAAGTTCGTCGTCGGCAAGGCGCTCAAGGTCGGCCTGAAGCCGATCGTCGTCATCAACAAGATCGACCGTCCGGACGCCCGCCACGTCGAGGTGGTCAACGAGGTGTTCGACCTGTTTGCAGCGCTTGACGCGACCGACGAGCAGCTCGACTTCCCGATCCTCTACGGTTCTGGCCGCGATGGCTGGGTCTCGGAAAATCCGGAAGGCCCGAAGGACCAGGGCCTGGCGCCGCTGTTCGACCTCGTCATCAAGCATGTGCCGGAGCCGACCGTTCATCCCGGCCCGTTCCGCATGATCGGCACCATCCTGGAAGCCAATCCATTCCTCGGCCGCATCATTACCGGCCGCATCGAGAGCGGCACGCTGAAGTCCAACCAGGCGGTCAAGGTGCTCCACCATGACGGCACCCAGATCGAAACCGGGCGCATCTCCAAGATCCTCGCGTTCCGTGGCCTCGAGCGCCAACCGATCGAAGAGGCGCAGGCGGGTGACATCGTCGCCATTGCCGGCCTGTCCAAAGGCACCGTCGCCGACACGTTCTGCGACCTGGCGGTGACCGAGGCGTTGCATGCGCAACCGATCGATCCGCCGACCGTGACCATGTCTTTCCTGGTCAACGATTCGCCGCTCGCCGGCACTGAAGGCGACAAGGTGACCAGCCGCGTCATCCGCGACCGCCTGCTGCGCGAAGCCGAAGGCAATGTCGCGCTCAAGATCGAGGAATCGCCTGACAAGGATTCGTTTTTCGTTTCCGGCCGTGGCGAATTGCAGCTGGCCGTGCTGATCGAGACGATGCGCCGCGAAGGCTTTGAAATCGCCGTGTCGCGTCCGCGCGTCGTCATGCAGAAGGGCGAAAATGGCGAATTGCTGGAGCCGGTCGAGGAAGTCGTCATCGACGTCGACGAGGAGCACGCCGGCATCGTCGTGCAGAAGATGTCGGAGCGCAAGGCCGAGATGGTCGAGCTGCGGCCTTCGGGCGGCAACCGTCAGCGCATCGTCTTCCACGCGCCGACGCGCGGACTGATCGGCTACCAGTCGGAACTGTTGACCGACACGCGCGGCACCGCCGTGATGAACCGGCTGTTCCACGCCTACCAGCCCTACAAGGGCGAACTGCCGGGCCGCACCAACGGCGTGCTGATCTCCAACGAACAGGGCGAGGCAGTGGCCTATGCCATGTGGAACCTCGAAGACCGCGGCCCGATGGTCATCGACCCGGGCGTCAAGGTCTATCAGGGCATGATCATCGGCATCCATAGCCGTGACAACGACCTCGAAGTGAACGTGCTGAAGGGCAAGAAGCTGACCAACATCCGCGCCGCCGGCAAGGACGAGGCGGTGAAACTGACGCCGCCGATCCGCATGACGCTGGAGCGCGCGCTGGCCTGGATCCAGGACGACGAGCTGGTCGAGGTGACGCCGAAGACCATCCGCCTGCGCAAGCTCTATCTCGACCCGAACGAGCGCAAGCGCTTCGAGAAGTCGGCCAAGGTTGTGGGCGCGGCGTAATCGTCTGATTGTCTAAATTCGAGAGGGGCGAAGCACCGGTGCTTCGCCCCTCTTGTCATTCACCCACGGCAGCCGAAATGATGGCTTCACGATCCGGCTCGTCGGCCAGGTCAATGCGAATCGCCGTGCCGTCGCGGGCTGGCTTGCGCAAAGCTCTGGCGCCTTCGGGAACAACAACCAGCAATCGTTTCTCCTCCAGCGCCTGAAGCCTTGATCGGGAGATGCCGAGTTCGCCGGCGAGCAGACGGTTGAGCCGCAGCGATGTCGGCATTTCCAGCCCAAGCCTGATTTCAAGCGCGGCTGCGGGTCGGCCTTCGCCGCCGAGCCGGTGTTTGTGAACGGCGACATCGGGAAACTCCTCGACGCGGCCGACCCGGTTTCGCAAAGCCACGACATCGAAGGCATGGCGGCGGGCGAGGGCCGGATCGTTGCTTTCGAGCGCTGCCAGCAGCGCGGGTTCGATGTCGCGGCGGTTGCAGCGTTCGAAAATGCCGAAATTCCACGAATTGTCGCAGTCGATGCAGCGATAGATCAGCCAGACATCAATGCGTTTGCCATTGGCGTTGACGCGGAATTTGTCGCTGCAGCGATAGGCTTTCACGGCGCCGCAGCGGTTGCAGTGGATCAGGGGTCGAGGTGCGATTTCGGGCGCGATTGCCCAGCGGATAGCGAGATGTTGGGACAAGCCGGAAGACCTTCCAGTGTGGAAGTTCTTCAGGTCGGCAATGGCGAGATGCCCATGCGGGCACGGCGTGGCGAGAGCTAGCTATGTCGGAAATCAGCTGTCACGGGCGGCAAAGCGCGCGACAACGGTTCAGCAGTGCCAAACCGGTCTCGAACCGCCGCCTGAGGAACACGTGAAATGGAGCAGGCACCGCTTAATGCGGCGCCCTGCCAAGTGTGATCAGGGAGTTGGCGAGACCGGCGGTTACTGAGGCAAAATGAAGCTCGAAATGAATGTCGGGACGGTTCTTCTAGCGGCAAGATGCCGAGCGGGCAAGGTTCATAGGGTGTCTCGCCCTGCTCAGGCGAAGGCGATCTGTACCTTCATCGATTTGTTGCGGTCGCCGGCGATCTCGAAAGCCGCAACCGCCTCGTCCATCGGATAGATGCCGGTCAGCAGCGGCTTGACGTCGACGCGACGGTTGTTGATCAGATCGACGGCCAGCGCGAACTCGTCGTGGAAACGGAAGGAGCCGCGCATTTCGATCTCCTTGGCGACGATGAGATTCTGAGGCAGCGACATGTCGCCGCCTAGGCCGAGCTGCACGAGCACCCCGCGCGGCTTCAGCACATCGAGCCCGGCTCGCACCGCGCGCTCATTGCCGGAGCATTCGAACATGACGTTGAAACTGCCCTTCTCGACATTGTAGCCAGCGAGCTTGTCGGCATCTGTGGCGACATTGATGGTGCGGTCGGCGCCGATCTCGTTGGCCTTGGCCAGAACCGCGTCCATGACATCGGTGACGACGATCTCGCGCGCGCCGTGGACGCGCGCGGCCAGGATGCACAGCGCGCCGATCGGCCCGCTGCCGGTGACCAGAACCCGCTTGCCGAGCAGCGAACCGGCGCGGTTCACGGCATGCAGCGTTACCGCGAACGGCTCGGCAAAGGCGGCTTCGTTGATGGAGACATGGTCGGCGATTTTGTGGCACTGCCAGGCCTCCGCGACGAGGCGCTGGCGGAAGGCGCCCTGTATATGCGGCATCGGCATGGCGCTGCCGTAGAAGCGCATGTTGAGGCACTGGTTCTGCATGCCCTGCAGGCAATAGCGGCAGGCATTGCAGGGCCGGCTGGGCGAAATCGCAACGCGGTCGCCGACGGCAAGGCTGGAAACGCCGGCGCCAAGTGCCTTCACCGTGCCAGCGACCTCATGTCCGAGGATCATCGGCTCGCGCAGGCGCACCACGCCGAAGCCGCCATGATTGTAGTAGTGCAGGTCCGAGCCGCAGATGCCGCCGGCCTCGACCGATATTTCGACCTGTCCGGCGCCAGGCGCGCCCGAATCGGTCTCTTCGATGCGCAGGTCTTTTGCGGCGTGGATGACGATTGATTTCACGGCCGCGATCCTTTCTCAAACCGCTGGCACGGGCAAGTCCGATCTCCGAAATGTGTCGCGTTCGTTGGCCCTCAGGCAGAGGGTGCCAAATTGACGCCGATCGGATATTCTTCGCCATCCAACGCTCGAAGGCTCCGTCATGCACCTCACCTCGCTCCTGATCTTCGCCGCCGCCTTGTTCGTCGCTGCCGGTTCGCCCGGCCCGTCGATCGCCGCACTTGTTGCCCGCGTCATCTCGAAAGGCTTTCGCGACGTGTTCCCTTTCCTGCTCGCCATGTGGATCGGCGAGGCCATCTGGCTGTCGCTGGCGGTGTTCGGGCTGGCGGTCGTGGCGCAGACCTTCCATTTAGCCTTCGTCGTCGTGAAATGGATCGGCGTCGCTTACCTCGCCTACCTCGCCTTCAAGATGTGGACCGCACCTGTCGACGCAAAAGAAGGCGAGATGCCGCGCGAGGATTCGGCGACAAAGCTGTTCTTTGCCGGCATGGCGGTGACGCTCGGCAATCCCAAGATCATGATGTTCTATCTGGCGCTGCTGCCGACGATCATCGACCTCGCTTCGGTGAGTGTCATCGGCTGGGTCGAACTGACGGCGACGATGGCGGTGGTTCTGATCGCCATCGATCTCGCCTGGGTCGTCGCGGCCTCACAGGCGCGCAAACTGTTGAAGAGCAAGCGTGCGATGAAGATCGCCAACCGCATCAGCGCCACGACGATGGCCGGCGCCGCCGCGGCCATCGCGGCGCGATCCTGACCGCCTTTCTATGGGAACCTCAAAGCTAGACTTTGTCAAATAGACCCATGCTATCAGACGTGCCAACTTTCCAGCCGGCGAAGCATCCCAAAACGCCACAGGCCGCGCATCGTACGCCAACATAAAGCCAGCGAACGCCGTCACGTTCCGGGTAGATGGAAAACCCGACGCCGATGTTTGCAGCTTCGGAGCCGCACTCGGTGCACGCCCATCGTTCCGGCTGGGCTTCGTCCCAAAATTCCGCACTGTCGCAGATAAGATGCTCGGATCCGCAGACCGTGCACGTTCGTCGCGCCACACCCTCGTCATCGTCGGCATCGAGGAGAAACGAGATGGAACCGCACTTGCAGCGGGCGAGCCTGAAGTCATGAACCTCGGCGTTGTCGGCGCCATAGGCTTCCAAGTATTCTCCGATGTCAGTGGGCTCGCTGCCAACCCACCACTTGCCTGACGTATCTATCGTCATTGGTCACCTCGCCATGGCGTGGTATTCGTCGTTCGGCCGCATGTCGATGGCCGCCGCCACGCGGTTCGACATGTTGAAGAAGGCGGCGGTCGAGGCGATGTCCCAGATGTCGCGGTTGGTGAAGCCGGCGTTGCGCAGTGTTTCCCAGTCCGCCTCGACGATCTTTGCCGGCTCTTCCGTCAGCTTGACGGCGAATTCGAGCATCGCCGTCTGTTTTGGTGAAAGATTGGCAGCGCGGAAGTTCATCACCATCATCTCGCCGAAAGCCGGATCGCCGGAGAGCTGGCGCACCGCCGCGCCATGCGCGGTCAGGCAATAATAGCAATGGTTGATCGAGGAGACGACGACCGCGATCATCTCCCGCTCCAGCTTCGACAGGCCGGATTCACCCAGCATCAGATCATTGTAGGTGTCGGTAAAGGCGCGCAGCTTCTTCTCGTCGAAGGCATAGGCAAGAAGCACGTTGGGAACCAGGCCGAGCTTTTCCTCACATTTGGCGAAATAGGCTTTTGTCGCCTCGCTCAGTTCCGCGATACCGAGGTCAAGTGCGCTGATTTTGCCGGACATGGGGTCTCCCTCCTGGTTCACCGCCGCCTGACCGTCGAATTCCTGTAATTCTTATCGAGCCGTCAAACCTTTGTCGCCAAACAGCGGTCATCTGCTACCATAGTCGTAAAAGCATGTGACGGGAGGACAACATGGCGAGCGTGAAATCCGCAGCTAAGCCGAAGAAAACAGCCACCGCCGGGGTGAAACCCGACGGGAAGCCGGCCAGGCTCGCCGACTATCTGCTGGCCCGCGCGCCGGCCGAAGACATTGCCGCCTATGACGCCGCCGACCTGGAGCGCGCCGCCGACCTGGCAGGACGTGCGGTCGCCGCCCACAAGAAGGGCCAAAGTGTCGTCGCCGTCGATGCCGGGTCGGGCGTCTCCCGCGAGGGCCGCCCGATGACGATCATCACCGTCGTCAACGACAACATGCCGTTCCTGTTCGATTCGATCCTCGGCGAGATCACAGAAACTGCCGGCGAACCGACTTTGGTCACCCATCCGGTCATCGTCGTGCGTCACGGCAAGGCCGGCGTCGACGAGATCCTCGGCGACGGCAGCGCCCTCAAGGACGATGGCAATCACGACCGCCTGAGCGTCGTCCATGTCCATATTCCGCGCCTGACGGCGGAGCAGGCCGACGCGCTGGCCGACCGCCTGCGCAAGATGCTCAACCAGGTGCGCGCCGCCGTCAGCGACTGGAAGCCGATGCTCGCCCGTCTCGACCAGGCGATTTCCGAATTCCGCTATTCCGCCGTGCCGCTCGACAAGAAGAGCGTTGCCGAGGCCATCGCCTTCCTTGAATGGCTGCGCGACGACAATTTCACTTTCCTTGGCATGCGCGAGTTCAAATATTCCGGCGGCGCGGAGAGCGGCAATCTGGAGCGCGCCGACAAACCCGGTCTCGGCATCCTCGCCGACCCGGATGTGCTGGTGCTCCGGCGCGGCACCGAGGCGGTGACGACGACGCCCGAAATCCGCGCCTTCCTGCATGGGCCGGAGCCGCTGATCGTCACCAAGGCCAACGCCAAGTCGCTGGTGCACCGCCGCATTTATCTCGATTATATCGGCGTCAAAACCTACACCGCCAAGGGCACGCTTGCCGGCGAGTTGCGCATGGTTGGCCTGTTCACCTCGACCGCCTACACGCGCTCGGTGATGAAAATCCCGTATCTGAGGTCAAAGGCCGAGACCATCATCGCCAAGTCCGGCTTCGACCGGCACGACCATTCCGGCAAGGCACTGATCAACGTTCTGGAGAGCTATCCGCGCGACGAACTGTTCCAGGTGCCGGTGCCGATCCTGAAGAAGCACGCCGCGGCCATTCTCGGCCTGGTCGAGCGGCCGCGGGTGCGGGCGCTGGTGCGCGCCGACCAGTTCGACCGCTTCGTCTCGATCCTCGTCTTCGTGCCGCGCGACCGCTATGACAGCGTCGTGCGCGAGAAGATCGGCACCTATCTCAAGACCGTCTTCGAAGGCCGTTTGTCGGCTTACTATCCGGCTTTCCCCGAGGGCGGGCTGGCGCGTGTGCATTTCATCATCGGCCGCTCCGGCGGCAAGACGCCGAAGGTCGAGCAGGCGGTGATCGAAGCGGCGATCCGCGACATCGTGCGAACCTGGGACGACGCGCTGGCCGAAGCTGCGGAAGCCGTCGGCGGCGATCCATCGCTGAAGGCGATCGCCGCGCGTCTGCCTGAGAGCTATCGCGATTCCTTCAGCGCGGCCGTCGCGCTGAAGGATGCGGGGCGCATCGCCGGCATCAGCACCGCCAACCCGATCGCCATCGACTATTACCGCCATGCCGAGCAGAAACCGCATCAGGCAGCGCTGAAGATCTACCACCACGGCAGCCCGGTAGCGCTGTCGCGTCGCGTGCCGGTGCTGGAAAACATCGGCTTCCGCGTCATCAGCGAGCGCACCTTCGAAGTTGGCGAGGACGGCGGCGACACCGTCTTCGTCCACGACATGGAGTTGGAGAACAGCTACGGCAAGCCGATCGACCTCAGCGATGGCGGCGCGCTGTTCGAGGACGCGTTCCTGTCGGTCTGGCGCGGCGACATCGACAATGACAGCTATAACGGGCTTGCCCAGACCGCCGGCCTGTGGTCGGGCGAAGTCAGCATTCTGCGCGCCTATGGCCGCTACCTGCAGCAAGCCGGTATCCCGCAGAGCCAGGATTTCATCGCGGCCGCGCTCAACCGCTATCCCGACATCGCGCGCGGCCTGCATGCACTGTTCGTCGCTCGTCTCGGCCCGACCGCCGAGACGGAAGGCGTCGTCGCCGCCAAGCACCTCAAGGCCAAGATCAAGGACGCGCTGGAGGAAGTCCCTAACATTGATGACGACACCATCATCCGCCGCTATCTCAACCTGATCGAAGCCTCGTTGCGCACCAATCATTTCGTTGCGGGAACGAAGGCGCGGGGCCAGTCACTGGCGATCAAGCTGGACTCGCAAGCGGTCGATGGCCTGCCGGCGCCGCGGCCGTGGCGCGAGATCTTCGTCTATGGGTCCGAGGTCGAGGGCGTGCATCTGCGCTTCGGCCCGGTTGCGCGCGGCGGCCTGCGCTGGTCGGACCGCGCCCAGGATTACCGCACCGAGGTGCTCGGCCTGGTCAAGGCGCAGCAGGTCAAGAACGCCGTCATAGTGCCGGTCGGCGCCAAGGGCGGCTTCTATCCGAAGAAGCTGCCGATGAGCGCCGGCCGCGACGCCATCTTCGAGGCCGGCACCTCGGCCTACAAGAATTTCGTTTCCAGCCTGTTGTCGATTACCGACAATATCGGGCTGGACGGTGTCATCCCGCCGGCCGGCGTTGTCAGGCGCGACCCCGACGATCCCTATTTCGTCGTCGCCGCCGACAAGGGCACGGCAACCTTCTCCGACACCGCCAATGCCATTTCGGAGAAACACGGTTTCTGGCTCGACGATGCCTTCGCCAGCGGCGGCTCGGCCGGTTACGACCACAAGAAGATGGGCATCACCGCCAAAGGCGCCTGGGAAGCGGTCAAGCGGCATTTCCGCGAGATCAACCGCGACATCCAGGCCACCCCCTTCACCGTCGTCGGCGTCGGCGACATGTCGGGCGACGTGTTCGGCAACGGCATGCTGCTGTCGCCGCAGACCAGGCTGATCGCCGCCTTCGACCATCGCGACATCTTCATCGATCCCGATCCAGACAGAGTGGCGTCGATGGCCGAGCGCGAGCGCATGTTCGCGCTGCCGCGTTCGTCTTGGCAGGACTATGACGAGACCAAACTGTCGGAAGGCGGCGTCATCGTCTCGCGCAGCCAGAAGTCGATCACGCTGCCTGCGGCAGCGGCGGCGGCGATTGGCCTCGCCAAGACCACCGCGACACCGGCCGAGATCATGACCGCCATCCTCAAGGCGAACGTCGACCTTCTGTGGTTCGGCGGCATCGGCACGTATTTACGGGCCTCGGGCGAAACCAATGCCGAAGTCGGCGACCGCGCCAATGACGCCATCCGCATCACCGCGCTCGATGTGCGGGCCAAAGTGATCGGTGAGGGCGCCAATCTCGGCGTCACGCAGCGTGCCCGCATCGAATTCGGCATGAATGGCGGTCGCTGCAACTCCGATGCCATCGACAATTCCGGCGGCGTCAACTGCTCCGACGTCGAGGTCAACATCAAGATCGCGCTGGCGTCCGCCATGCGCAAGGGATCGCTGACCCGGCCGGCGCGCAACAAGCTGCTGGCCGAGATGACCGACGAGGTCGCCGGCCTCGTGCTGTCCAACAATTACGAACAGACGCTGGCGCTTTCCATCGCCCGCAAGCGCGGCCTTGCCGACATCGCGCACCAGAGCCGGTTCATGGCGGCGCTGGAGGCTCGGGGCCTGCTCGACCGCGCTGTCGAGACGCTGCCGTCGCCGGCCGCCCTTGCCGAGCGCGAGGCGCGTGGCGAGCCGCTGACCCGGGCGGAGCTTGGCGTGCTGCTCGCCTATGCCAAGATCGTGCTGTTTTCCGACATCGTCGCCAGCGACGTGCCTGACGACGCGCATTTCGACCGCGACCTGATGGGCTATTTCCCTGACCGGATGGCGAAGAAATATGCGGCCGAGATCCATGGCCACCGGCTGCGCCGCGAAATCATCGCCCGCGTCGTCGCCAACGATCTCGTCAATCGCGGCGGACCGTCATTCGTCAACCGGCTGCAGGAAGCCACGGGGCGCAGCGCGGCCGACGTGGTGCGCACCTTCGCCGTGGTGCGCGACGGCTTCGCGTTGCCGGCGCTCTATCAGGAGATCGATGCGCTGGACAGCCACATCGACGGCCAGGCGCAGCTCGATCTCTACCAGTCCGTCAGCCGGCTTATCTTCGTGACCAGCGGCTGGTATCTGAAGAACGATGCCGGCACCGCAGCGCTCGGCCAGCGCATTGCCGAACTGCAAGAGGCGCGCATGGCGCTGGAGCCGAAGCTGCTCTCGCTGCTACCGGCCTTCTCGCGCGAGCGGGTCGAGGAGAGGCGGTATGGCCTCTTCAAGGCCGGCGCCCCGGAAAAGCTCGCCGGGCAGCTGGCAATGGCCGATGTGGCGGGACTGATCCCCGACATCGCACTGACGGCGCGCACGGCCAATGCCGACGTCGTCGCCTCGGCCAAGGCGTTCTTCGCCGTCAGCGATGCCTTCCGCATTCCGCGCGTCGAAGAGGCGGCGCGTTCTATCACGCCGTCGGACTATTACGACCAGCTGGCGCTGTCGCGCGCCACCGACACGATCGGCGCGGCGCGGCGCGGCATCGCGGTGGCGGCTCTCGCCGGCCATGCCGGGACGGCGGATCCTGTGGCGGCCTGGCTGGAAGCCGGCGGCGAGCGCGTGGCGCGCATTCGCGAGCGGCTGCAGGCGCTGACCGAAGGCGGGGATATCACCGTGTCCAGGCTGTCGGTGGCTTCGGGGCTGATGAGCGATCTGACGGGGATGTGAGGCTCGGGACTTACCCTCCCCCTTGTGGGGAGGGTCGCTGCGAAGCAGCGGGGTGGGGGTGCGGCACCGACCCCCACCCGGACCTTCGGTCCGACCTCCCCACAAGGGGGAGGTAGGGGCGCGGCGCCTTTCTTCGCGTCTCTATGCAGGTAGACAGCGGCGACATCCAGGTGAGGGGCAGCGCGAATCTTTGGCGGTTTGCATGAGCATTCGAAACATGCAGACATGGCGTCCGACAAGCGCGGTGTCCGGGGGAATCATCATGGCGGCGATAGATGCAGTGCAGCGGGCATCCGGGCGTGGCATCTGGGGGTGGATGTTCTTCGACTGGGCGGCGCAGCCGTTCTTCACCGTCGTCACCACTTTCATCTTCGGCCCTTATTTCGTCTCGCGCATGGCCAACGATCCGGTTTCGGGCCAGGCGGCCTGGGGCTACGGCATCGCTGTTGCGGGCCTGGTCATTGCCGTTTTGTCGCCCATCCTCGGCTCGATTGCCGACCAGACCGGGCCGCGCAAGCCGTGGATTGCGTTCTTCGCCTCGATCAAGATCATCAGCCTTTGCCTGCTATGGTTCGCCGCTCCCGGCTCGAACCTTTTCCTGGTGGTGCTGTTCTTTTCTCTCGCTTCGGTCGCGGCGGAATTCTCGACCGTGTTCAACGATTCGATGATGCCGCGCCTGGTGCCGAAGAGCGAGATCGGCCACGTCTCCAACATTGCCTGGGGACTTGGTTATCTCGGCGGCATGATCGCGCTGATCTTTGTCGTCGCCTGTCTGGCGGGTTCGCCGGAGACCGGCAAGACGATCATCGGCATCGACCCGCTCTTTGGGCTCGACCCGAATCTCGGCGAGGACGCGCGCGCCACCGGGCCGCTGTCGGCCGGCTGGTATTTCCTGTTCATCCTGCCGATGTTCTTCTTCACGCCAGACGCCATCAAAGGCATTCCGATCGGGCCGGCGGTGCGCGAGGGGCTGTCGGAGCTGAAGTCGACGCTGACTGAAGTGCGCCGGCGCAAAGGCATCTTCCGCTTCCTTGTCGCCCGCATGATTTATCAGGACGGCGTCAATGCGCTGCTCGCTTTGGGCGGCACCTTTGCGGCAGCGATGTTCCATTGGTCGATCACCGAGATCGGCATGTTCGGCATTATTCTCAACGTCGTCGCCATCGTCGGCTGCCTGGTTGCCGCATGGCTGGACACCGCGCTTGGCTCCAAGACCATCGTGATGATTTCGCTCGCCCTGCTCAGCATCGCCACCATCGGCATCGTTTCGACCGGGCCAGGCTACACGTTGTTCGGCGCCTGGATGATGCCGGGAGCCGATAGTGGCGGCCTGTTCGGCACGGCGGCGGAAAAGGCCTACGTTTTCTATGGCCTGCTGATCGGGCTGGCGTTCGGACCGGTGCAGGCGTCGTCACGCTCCTACATGGCGCGCAGCGTGACCGCAGCCGAATCCGGCCGCTATTTCGGCATCTATGCGCTGGCCGGAAGGGCGACGAGTTTCCTGGCGCCGTTCATGGTGGCGTCGATCACGCTCGCCAGCGGCTCGGCGCGGCTCGGCATGGCGGCCATCGTGCTGTTCCTGGGCGTGGGGATCGCGATATTGATCTGGACGCCGTACCCGGCGGATCAGCCGGTGGAATAGCGCCGCACTTTTCCTTCTCCCCTTGTGGGAAAAGGCAGAGGCGCTCAATGCCTGAAATGCCTCACGCCGGTAAACACCATGGCGATGCCATGCGCGTCGGCAGCGGCGATGACGTCTTCGTCGCGCATTGAACCACCGGGCTGGATGACGGCAGTGGCGCCGGCTTCGATGGCTGAGATCAGCCCGTCGGCGAAAGGGAAGAAAGCGTCGGAGGCGACCACCGAGCCCTTGGTCAACGGCTCCGCGAGGCCAGCTGCTTCCGCCGCGTCGAGCGCCTTGCGGGCGGCGATGCGCGAGGAATCGACGCGGCTCATCTGGCCGGCGCCGATGCCAACCGTGGCGCCGTCCTTGGCGTAAACGATGGCGTTCGACTTGACGTGCTTGGCGATGCGGAAAGCGAATTTGAGGTCGGCCATCTCGGCCGCCGTCGGCGCGCGCCTGGTCACCACCTTGAGCTCGAGATCGTCGACCACCGCGTTGTCGCGGCCCTGGACGAGCATGCCGCCAGCGACGGATTTCACAGTGATGCCGCCGGCGTGCGGATCGGGCAGACCGCCGGTGACCAGCAGTCGCAAATTCTTTTTGGCGGCGATGATGCGGACAGCGTCCTCCGACGCGTCCGGCGCAATGATCACCTCGGTGAAGGTTTTTACGATCTCCTGAGCCGCTTCGGTATCGAGGATGCGGTTCATGGCAACGATACCGCCAAAGGCCGAAACCGGGTCGCAGGCCAGCGCTCTCGCATAGGCAGCAGCCAGCGAAGCGTCCTCGGCGACGCCGCACGGGTTGGCGTGCTTGATGATGGCAACGGCGGCGCAGCGGTTGGGATCGAACTCGCCGACCAGCTCGAAGGCGGCATCGGTGTCGTTGATGTTGTTGTAGGACAGCTGCTTGCCCTGCAACTGGCGAGCCGTGGCGACCCCGGGCCGCTTGTCGCCATTGACGTAGAAGCCGGCGCTCTGATGCGGGTTCTCGCCATAGCGCATGACGCTTTCCAGCCTGCCGCCGAAGGCGCGCCAGGTCGGGTGCTCGATCTCAAGCGTTTCGGCGAACCAGCCGGAGATCGCCGCATCGTAGCTGGCGGTGCGGGCAAAGGCCTTGGCCGCCAGCTTCTGGCGGAAATCCAGCGACAGCGAGCCGATGTTCATCTCCAGCGCGTTCAGCACCGAGGCGTAGTCGCCGGGATCGGTGACGATGGCGACATAGGCGTGATTCTTGGCCGAAGCGCGGATCATCGCCGGGCCGCCAATGTCGATGTTCTCGACAACAGCGGCATAGTCGGCGCCGGAACGGCGGACCTCCTCGAACGGGTAGAGATTGCAGACGAGCAGATCGATCGGCTCGATGCGGTGATCGTGCATCGCCTTGGCGTGTTCGGGATCGTCGCGCACGCCGAGCAGTGCGCCATGCACCGACGGGTGCAGCGTCTTGACGCGGCCGTCCATGATCTCGGGAAAGCCTGTCAGTTCCGAGACGTCACGCACCGCCAGCCCCGCCTCGGCGATCGCCTTTGCCGTACCTCCGGTCGAGACCAGCTCGACGCCGGCCGCGACCAGCCCTTTGGCGAAGTCGGTCAGGCCGGTCTTGTCGAAGACGGAAAGCAGGGCGCGGCGGACCGGAACGAGGTCGGGTGCCGGAATGTTCTTGGCGGCGACGGCCATGGGCTGGCGGCCTTTCAGGGCTGATTGGAGAGCGTTGCCGGGCCGTAGCACATGAGGTCAGGAAATCAAGCCGGAAGCTCGATCAAGCCGGCGCCGGCAACGACGCTCAGCTGTTCTCGGGATAGCCGGCGATGCCGGTGCGCGTGAGCTGCCAATGCACCTCGGCGATCTCCGAGGCCTTGAAGGCGAGCACGATCTGGCGGCTGCGGCGCGGGCCGCCAAGGCCGGCGAAATAGATCGATTCCTCGACCTCCGGCACCACTTCGGTGCAGGTGAACACCCAGGTGTCGGCCTGGTCGGCGGTCAGCACCAGGCGGTCATGCTCGTCCTGCAAAAGGTTGATATCAGGGTGGATGTGGAAGCGCACCACGACGAAGTCGCGGCCATTGTTGCGGATCGCCGCACCGCCCGGGCGGAGGAAGCGATCCCTGCCGGCGAGCACATTGCCCTCGCTCGACAGTTTCAGCTCGCGCTCATGCAGGAAGCCAAAGCGTTGCATATAGCCGTCATGGCGGGCGATGAAGCCTTGCGTGCCCTTCTGGTCGATGCGCTTGCAAGGCACATGCTGCGGGCCGCCGAGCAAGGGTGAGCCGAGCAGGTCGTTGACGCGCAGCGAATGGGAAAACCGCGCCGACGAGGTGTCGTTGATGGTGGCGGTCGAATGCGCCGCAGTGGCACGGGCCAGCGGCCGGAACTCGGCAGCGCCATAGGTGTCGATGCCGGCATTGACGATATAATGCTGGCGACCGGACGAGAGTTCGAAGGCCAGGCACCCGGCATGCGCGGCGTTGGACACATCGACGGCCGGCGACGGGCCGGTATCGGCAATCACCGTAACGCCGCCCATACACAGCCGCTCATAGCCGGAATGCGGCGCGTGCAGCAGCGGCGCGCCGGCGGTGTCGTCGTGGCGCAAGATGGTGGCAATGCGGTCGTGGATGGTCGCGCCCATGCCGTTGAAGCGGGCCAGGCTGCCATCCTGATGGCGGAAGAAACGGAGCGCCGGCAGCATGCGGTCGATGGCGCCCATCAGGGCTGCCGGTGGCGTTTCGGCCTGATTGGCATAGGTCTGACGCAGCGGCAGGAGATCGGCGAGCAGTTCGAGAACCGCCATCGGGTTGCGCGAAATATGGCCGCCGTCGGGAAGGATCTGGCGGTCGAGTTCTTCCGCCAGGTTGCGGGTGGCGCCGCGCAGTGCCGAGGCCGGCGCCGGCAGCGACAGCGCGGCGAAGGCAAGCGCGATGCGAGCGCGCAGCCTGTCCTTGCCGTCCGGCATTTCGCGCGCCATCGAGCGGAGATAGCGGATCTGCACGGCGAGCGATTTCAGGAAGGCGCGATAGAACGGAAATTCGGCCCCTTGTAGGACAACCGAGGAGTGTTGCAACCAGGCAATGACTCGCTTGGCGGTGGTGCCGGGCTCCCAGGCTATGCCGGAAATCTGGTTGCCATGCATGGCGATCCAGTCGGAGACAAGCGCGCGTGCATTGGCGGCGGCCAGCTCGGTGCCGGCGGCGCGCATATGGCGCAGCCAACGAAAGCCGTGCAGCGTCTTCACCCAGCCGCGATTGGCGACATCGATCTGGAATGGCGATTTGCCGCCGGTCTCGACGAGGTGTCCCGACAGCGGATAGCGGCCATAGTAGATCTCGAGCGCGATCTGCGGATCGGCGAGCCTGAGGTCGGGCGGTGCAATCAGGACGCGTTCGGGCGTGCGCCCGGAATAGCGCCAGCGATAGACTGGCCCCGCGCGAAGGCGCCGGCGCGTCTTGCGCCAAAACTCCTTAGCGACAAGCGTCCACAGACGTGTCGTGCTGCCGGCAGCCAGTGCCAAAACCCCTCCTCGTCGCCTGGAGATAGAGCATGCTGTCGCCCGAAAACCGCGTCACACTTTTCGGCATCATGTTCCGGTACCCCAGCACAAGCTTATATGATTCAAGAACTTATGCGAAGTCGAATTCCGCCGACGTGAAGCGCCTCACGCTGCCGGCCACCGACCCACCCCGAAAAAAGTCAAGCGCTTCGCGGGTTTAAGCCCGGCAATCCTGCACTCACTTGCGGTTGTGGCGAGACCGAAATTCGCTGGGCGAACAGTTTTCGCGGTCGCGAAACAGACGGGAGAAATAGAAGGCGTCGTGGATGCCGACGGCGGCCGCAATGGACTCGATGGGCGAATCGGAGGCGGCCAGCATCTGTTTGGCGCGGTCGAGCCTCGTGCGCAGTTGGAAGGCCTTGGGCGACATGCCGGCTGCCCGCGCAAATCTGCGCCGCAAGGTTGCCGGCGACATCGAGAATTTCGCGGCGAAGGCATCGAGATCGACCGGGTCGCACGCGCAGCGGCGCAATTCGTCGACGATGGGCTGCATGTCGGCGGCATCCTGGAGGCTGGGGTTTCGTTGACGGTTGTTCCAATCCATTGCCTGGCGGGCGGCACGCACGACGATGCGATGCATCGTGGCGGCGGCTTCTGCCTGGCTCAGCATCGTATCGAGCGACAGCTCACCATGCAGCCTGTCGAACAGCCGCTGCATTTTGCCGAGGTCGCGCAAGGGGACGACAGGGGCGTCCTCGGCGATCAGCCGCAGCCGGGTGAAATCGCGTATCAAGGCCCCGTCGAAGAGCGCCCAGCGTTCGAGCCAGCCCGATGCGTCCGGCCCGTAGGAATGCATCCTCCCGGGAAGCAGCCAGAACAGGGCCGGCGCTTGGATCGTCTGCATGCCGGCAGTCCTGGTTTCAAGCCAGCCTTGACCGTTCTCAATCAGCACCACGGCGAATTCCGGCAATTTGCGCGCTTGGATCGCCTGCGTGACGCGATGCCGACCAATCCCTGTAACCGACAGGCCGCCGGCCGCGGCCGGTGCGGATCTGTAGAGTGCGTAAGAGAGATCGTTCGTGAGCGAAAAGTCCATGGCTTCGTTCTGTCCATGGGCGAGTGTGCGAACAGTATGACATTTCCAGCTAAGGATGAAAAATCGCAGGTGGCTGAAATGTCAAGCTCAACAGGTGGCATGCAACGACGGAGTCCTGTTGCGTCAATCGATCTGAACGCCAACGGCAAGACATTATCGATGGCGCCGAACCGGTTGGGTCGCCTCGTGCCAACCGACGCCGGGATCGGCATCGATGCCATTCGCGGCCTCCTTGCCGAGCAAGGCTATGTCTGGCTGAAAAGTATGCTGCCGCGCCGCGACGTCATCGATTTTCGCGGCTGGGTGTTTTCGTATCTGGCCGACACCGGCTTGCTGCAGCCCGGGTCCGATCCCGCGCTTGGCCTGGCGGCGGCCGCCGGCACGTTCGACCGTCAGCTCGCCGATCGCCGGTTGATGGCGCTGGTTCGCTCCACCGCCTATGAAGGGTTCTGCGCACAGCCCCGGATGGCCCGGCTGATGGATGCGTTCGTCGGCGGGCTGTCCTATTTGCACAAGCGCAAGATCATGCGCTTCACCCAACCGGGCACCACCGTGGCGACGCCGGCGCATTACGATCTCGTCTATCTTCGCGGCGGCACCAGCCGCATCGTCACGGCCTGGATCCCGATCGGCGACGTTCCCGTCGACATGGGCGGCCTGGTCTATCTCGAGCGATCGCACGCCATCGGCCTCGACATGGAGGCCCGGTTCGCCAGGGACAATGCCGGGCTGAGCCCGCAGGAGCGCATCAGCGCCTACAACAGGAACATGAGCGAGGGCGGCTGGGTGTCGAAGGACCTGCCCGACATGGCGGAGCGGTTCGATACACGCTGGCTGATCGCGGACTTCGAGGCCGGCGATGTCGTCCTCCACTCGCCCTATATGATCCACGCCTCGACGACCAACCAGAGTGCGGAGGGGCGTATCCGGCTCTCCACCGATATCCGCTACCAGAATGTCGATGATGAGATCGATGCAAGGTGGGGGAAGCACTGGTCCCTGGACGACATGCTTTAGGGGGCGCAGCCGTTCGGGATTAGTCGAGGCATTCGCACTTCGTTATCCCAGGGCGAAGCAGGAGCGAAGCTCCGTCGCGGAGGCCCTGGGATCCATTCCGTGACCTTGGCCGTGGGTTGCAGCGGAGCAGAATTCTGCGTCGTAGCGGCGCTCATGTGTCGCGGCATGGCATCCTCGGGTCTGCGCTGCGTCGCTACTCTCCTTGCTCCGCCCGTGGATGACGAAGTCACGAAGGGCTGCGGCTCTGCCGACAAAATCCTAGGCGACACGTCGCATGCGGGCGGCGAAGAAGCCGTCCAGACCGGAAACCCCTGGCGAACCAAGGTCAAGATCGGCGGGTGTGGTGCGCAGCGTGCCTTGCAGGGTCAGGAAGGCGTCGATGCCAGCGATTTCGCCGGGCTGCAGCGGATCGTCGGCGACGGTCTTGTTGCCGGCCAGAAAGGCGCGATACAGATCCTCGCCTTCGATCGGGTCCAGCGAACAGTTGGAAAAAACAATCCGGCCGCCCGGTTTGACCAAAGTGACGGCGCGGGCGAGCAGCTTTGCTTGCAGATCGGCTAGCTTTTCGACGTCGGCTACCGTCTTGGTCCATGGCACGTCCGGGTGGCGCCGAACCGTGCCGGTAGAAGAGCAGGGCGCGTCGAGCAGGACGGCGTCGAAAAGCTCCGCCGGCTGGTATTTCAGCAGATCGGCCTGCACGATCTCGGCGGACAGCCCAAGCCGTTCGAGGTTCTGCGTCAGCCGCGCCAGCCGGTTCTTCGAGGTGTCCAAGGCGGTGACTTTGGCGCCGGCAAGGATAAGCTGAGCGGTCTTGCCGCCGGGGGCGGCGCAGAGGTCGGCGACGCGTAATCCTTTGACATCGCCGAACAGCCGCGCCGGAAAACTGGCGGCGGCGTCCTGGACCCACCATGCGCCTTCGCTGAAGCCCGGCAGTTCGGTGACGGAGGCGCTGAGCTTTTCCACTCGCACCGTGCCGGTCGGCAGCACGATGCCGCCGAACTTTTCGGCCCACAATTCGGGATCGGCCTTGACCGTGAAATCGACCGGCGCCTCAACGCGATGCGCCGCCAGGATCTGTCTGGTCATCTCGGCGCCATAGGCGGCCTTCAGCCGGTCGGAGAACCATTTTGGCGCCTCGTCGGTGGCGGCAAGAGCTGCCGGCAGTTCGGTCTCCTTGGCGCGCACCAAAGTGCGCAGCACGCCATTAACGAGGCCGGAAAAGCGCTGCGTGCGCGGGTCCGACTTGGCGTGGGTCACAGCCAAATCGACGGCGGCGCTGTCGGGGATGTCGAGGAACAGGATCTGCGCCGCCGCAACATGCAGGATGTGCGACAAAGCTGTGGCGTTGGGCGGAAGCGGCTTTTCAAGGCGGCGGGCGAGGAGCCCGGCAATGGTCATGCGGTAGCGCAGCGCGGTCACCAGTATGGCGCGCACCAGGCCGCGGTCGCGCAGGTCGAGCACCTTGTATTGCGGGTGGCCGTTCTCGTGGTCCGTCAGCCCGTCGAGCGGCGTCTTGGCGTCGATAACGGCGGCCAGGAGCCGCGCCGCTGCCTTGCGCGCGGCGAGGCCGGCGACGAATTCGTCCGAGCTGTTTTCGCGAACGCCTGAATGTGCGGGCCGAGGTCTGGCGCCGCTCACGACCACGGACCTTTGGGTCCGGACGGATTGCGGCCCCACGGATTGGCTTTCGGCTTGGCCGGTTTGGTCGGCGGCGTGGGGCGTGCTGCCTTGCCCCACGGGCCTTGCACGGCATCGGCCGGGAATTCTTCTGTTTGCCCGGGCGTCGGCGCTTGGCGCGGCGCCGGCTGGCGGCCTGCCATGTCGCGCGCCATCGCCTGCAGCGCGGCGATGCGGTTGTCGGTATTCGGGTGGGTCGAAAACAGGCTGTCCATGCGCTCGCCGTGAAGGGGATTGATGATGAAGAGATGCGCGGTCGCGGGATTGCGTTCGGCATCCGGGTTGCGGATGCGTTCGGCGCCGCGGGCGATCTTGTCAAGCGCTGATGCCAGCCAAAGCGGATTTCCAACGATTTCGGCGCCGCGCCGGTCGGCTTCGTATTCGCGGGTGCGGCTGACCGCCATCTGCACGATCATGGCGGCGAAGGGCGCGACCAGCATCGCCACCAGCACGCCGACAAAGCCGAACGGGTTGTTGTTGTCGCGGCTGCCGCCGAAGAAGAAGGCGAAATTGCCGAGCATCGAGATGGCGCCGGCGAGTGTCGCGACAATGGTCATGGTCAGCGTGTCTCGATGCTGGATGTGGGCCAGCTCATGCGCCATGACTGCCGCCACCTCCTCATGCGACAGGCGCTCCAGCAGCCCGGTTGAGGCCGCGACCGCGGCGTTCTCGGGATTGCGGCCGGTGGCGAAGGCGTTCGGCTGCGGATTGTCGATCAGATAGGTCTTGGGCATCGGCAGGCCGGCCTGCTTGGCCAACGCCTCGACGATGGCGTGGAATTCGGGCGCGTTCTTCGCGTTGACCTCGACGGCGTGGTTCATCGACAGCACCATCTTGTCGGCATTCCAGTAGCTGAACAGATTGGTGCCCGCGGCGACCAGGAAGGCGATCATCATGCCGCCGGTGCCGCCGATCAGAAAACCGACGCCCATGAACAGCGCCGTCATCGCGGCCAGAAGCATGGTGGTGCGTAGCGTGCTCATCATCTGCTCCCTGTGCGGCCGTGGCAAAAAAAGGTCGATCGGGGTGAACTCATGGCTATATGATGGGAAACGCCGCCCTTGGTTTCAATCCGCCCGGACTATCGCATGACCGACCAACCCAGCAAAGCTGATGCCGACCGGGAGAAGGACCTGACGCCGGCGGCCAGCCGAGCGCTGGCTGAAGCCGAGGCGCGCCGTGAAGCGTATCGCCAGAAGGAAGCTGCGTTGCCGAAGGAAATCGGCGGCCGCGGCGGCAAGGAACCCGGCCGCTACGGCGACTGGGAAGTGAAGGGACTGGCTAGCGATTTCTAGGGGTTCAGGAACGGAAGAACTGGGGAACTGGTGAACTGAAGAGTTGAAGAAAAAGGCGCACAGCAGTTCTCCAGTTCTCCAGTTCTCCAGTTCTCCAGTTCTCCAGTTCTCCAGTTCTCCAGTTCTCCAGTTCTCCAGTTCTCCAGTTCTCCAGTTCTCAGGCCGCGCTGCGCTGTGCCCCCAGCGTCATCCAGCCGCTGTCATCGATGGCGATGGAGACGGTTTCATAGCCGCCAATCGAGTTGTGCTGAGTCGTCATTGGATGCTGGTGAGTGGCGCTGATCACCATCACCGACGCTCCCGCTGCTTCCGCCGCCGCGATACCGGCCGGTGCGTCCTCGAAGACCAGACAGTCGCCGATATCGACGCCGAGCCGCTTTGCCGCCAGCAGGAAACAGTCGGGCGCCGGCTTGCCGTGCGACACATCCTCGGCCGCGACCACCAAGGCGGGAACCGGGATGCCGGCGGCCCGCATGCGCAGCAGCGCCAACGGGCGCGGCGCCGAGGTGACAATCGCCCAGCGCTCTGGCGGCAAAGCGTTGAGGAACAGCACGGCGCCGGCGATCGGCAGCACGCCTTCGACATCGTCCGACTCGGCCTGCAACAGCACAAACGCCTCATGAACAGGGTCGACGCCGGGAAGCGCCAGCCTGGTGATGGTCTCGACCGCCCGCACGCCATGGATCGTCGGCAGGAAGGCTTCGACGTCGAGACCGTGCTTAAGCGCCCACGCCGCCCAGACGCGCTCGGCCGAGGCGATCGAATTGAGCACCGTGCCATCCATATCGAACAGGAACGCGGCGAATTTTCTGCCTGCAAACATCAGATTTTCCACGGGGTTAGGGATCGTTTCGGGAGGGTCGAAACATGTCGTGCGACCGTAACGTCGCCACGCCTGCCTGGGAAGCCGCGGGAGAGCCTTTTCGATAGTTCCAGGGAACCATGGTCCCGCCTCTGGCGTTTTGAGCATACTGTTTTCCACGGGATCGAAGGGGCAATCATTGTGCTGATCCGGCTCGGCTACGAAATCGCCATTGAATGCGTCGGCGCCACGCCGGTCATCTCGCTGCTTGATATCCACAGGGATCGTCAGGCCGACATCAAACGGCAGACGCGCGTGCTGACGTCGCCTTCAGTGCCGAGCAAGGTCTATCACGATCTGTTCGGCAATACCTGCCGCCGCTTCACCGTACCCGCCGGCAGTTTCCGCATTCTCTATGACGCAGCCGTCGAGGACAGCGGCGAGCCTGACGCGGTCAACACGCTGGCCAGGGAAGTGCCGGTGGCGGAACTGCCGGACGATGTGCTCGGCTACCTCCTCGGCAGCCGCTATTGCGAGACCGATCATCTGAGCAGTCTGGCCTGGCAGCTTTTCGGCCATGTTCCCTCCGGCTGGGCGCGGGTGCAGGCGATCGTCGACTATGTCCACAACCGGCTGTCCTTCGGCTATGGCTATGCGCGGTCGACGCGCACCGCAGCCCAAGCGCATGAGGAGCAGGTTGGTGTATGCCGCGACTTCGCCCATCTGGCGATCACGCTCTGCCGCTGCATGAACATCCCGGCCCGCTATGTGAACGGTTATCTCGGCGACATCGGCGTACCGGCCGACCCGGCGCCGATGGACTTTTCGGCCTGGATGGAAGTGTTCCTCGACGGCAAATGGTACACGTTCGACCCCCGTCATAATCGTCCGAGGATAGGCCGCGTCGTCATCGCGCGCGGTCGTGATGCCACGGATGTGCCGCTGCTGCACAGCTTCGGCCCACACCAACTCTCGCTGTTCAAGGTCTGGACCTACGAGCAGCAGGGCAAGCTGTTCAATCCGCCCTATCACGGCGTCGACAAGACGGTCAGCGCGCGGATGCTGGCGTGACCGGATTCTGATCCGCTTCGACACACAATCCGGAAATGGAAAAGGCCGCCGCTTCTTGACGAAGCCGGCGGCCTTCCGTGTTTCCGTCCGTGGCGCGGCCAATGGCGGCGACCGAGGTCACCCGCCGCGCTTATCGCGCCTTAACGGGAAGACTGCTTCCCGAAAGTGCAATCCGCTGAGGCCACGTTCTGGAAAACGAAATCACTCGACATCGGATCACCTCCTTTCGATTTGTTGAACACGTACAGATGATGGGGTGCGTTGCAGCAAAAAACAAGATGCCGATTTGAAATAGCTGGCGAGCCGCCTTTTGCGCCGGGTTGCGAAGAGCCGCGAGGGCGGGCAAAATCCATGCAAGGTGGATTGTCAGGACTCGGGAGGATGGCCATGGAGGCAGCCGAGAAGGCCGCGCGCATCGTGCGAACGGTGATCGAAACGCTGAAGCCGGGTTTTGCGGTCAAGCTGTGGACCGGCGAGCGGATCGGTCCCGCCATCGGGCCCGTGCTCACCATCAACGACCAGGACATCGTCTGGCAGGTGGTGAAGCGGCCATCGTTGTCGACGCTGATCGAGATGTGGATCTCCAAGACGATAGACATCGAAGACGGGACGATTTTCGATTTCTACGCACTGCCGTCGCAAGGCAAGCTCAGGACCAAGCTCAAGTCGCTGCCGAAGCTGGCGATCCTGCGCGACCTGCCGGCGGTGCTCCTGTCACGCAAGCAGATGAGTGCACGCACCGATCTGTCGGGTCGCAACCCCTATGTCAGCGGGTCGAGCCAGGAGGCGATCCAGCATCACTACGACATTTCGAATGCCTTTTACCGGCTCTTCCTCGACGAGCGCATGGTCTACAGCTGCGGCTACTTTAAGGATTTCGCCGATGGCATCGACCAGGCGCAGGCCGACAAGCTCGACCATATCTGCCGCAAGCTCAGGCTGAAGCCGGGCGAAAAGCTGCTGGACATCGGCTGCGGCTGGGGTGCCATGCTGATCCATGCGGCCAAAAATTACGGCGTCGTCGGCCATGGCGTGTCGCTGTCGCAGGCGCAGACCGATCTCGCCCGCGAGCGCATCCGCGCCGAAGGGCTGCAGGACCGCATCACCATCGAAATCAAATCCTATACGGAGCTCAAAGGCTCCTTCGACAAGATATCGTCGATCGGCATGTTCGAGCATCTCGGCCTCGCCAACCACGCCACCTATTTCAAGACCATCCATCGCTTGCTGAAGCCCGGCGGCATCTATCTGCACCACGCCATCACCAGGCGCAGCAAGGGCGACTTGAAGAAAACCTTGCGCAAGGGGCCGGAGTTCAAGGCGCTGCTCAAATACATTTTCCCAGGCGGCGAACTCGACACGATCGGCATGACGCTGGGCAATCTGGAGGCGCATGGCTTCCTGGTCTACGACGTCGAGAATCTGCGCGAGCACTATGCGCGCACCTGCCGGCTGTGGGCCGAGCGGCTACAGGCTCGCTTCGACGAGGCGGTCGCCGAAGTCGGCGAGGCCAAGGCACGGCTGTGGCTGCTTTATCTCACCGGCTGCTCGATCACCTTCGAGCGCGCCTCGGCGCAGATTTTTCAGACCGTCGTCACCAAACGCGCACGCGGGCCGAGCGGGCTGCCGCCGACACGGGCGGATCTGTATCGGTAGGGATAGGATTCGGGGCCGAACCCCACGCTTTCCAAGGTCTGCGATTCGCTGCCTCGCGGTAGAGGCCTACACGAACCGCATCGGCGCGCCGATCTCGACACGGGCAGGCCTGTCCACAGTGCAATAGACGCCAAGATTATGGGCGTTGTGGCGGACCAGATTGCGCAGGATGCCGGGATCGTGGTCAAAGCCGTCCTGGCTGATGATGGTGAAGCCGCAGCGGCGGCACGGCTCCGAGACGGTCACCAGCAGGTCGCCGATGGCAAGCTTGCGGCCAATCCATTCGGTCTCGGGAAACGAGCCTTCGACCGCCGCCATGTCGACGACGATGTTGGGGCGGAAGCGGCGCGGATCGGGAATGCCTTCGGGGTGCAGCGCCTTGAGCCGGGCCAGCGATGCGGTGGTCAAGAGATGGATCGGCGCTTTGCGGTAGCGCGCCGCGGTCAGCGGGCCGGTGTAGCCGGGAGCGTTGTCCTGGCTGAACGGCCGGATCGAGGCGGCGAAGCCGAGATAGGTCGAGACGGCGCTGTCGCATTCAGCGCCCGGCGCTACCAGCCAGTCGCCGTCGGGAACGGCGATCTCCAGCTTGCGGTCCTTGCTCAGCCGGGTGCGGATGCGCGGCACCTTGTGCCACTTGGCGTCGCGGTCGGGCCGCGCGATCTCATTGTCCGAGACATCGACAAGGCCGAACAGCCGGTCGCCGTCGATGGTTTCAAGGCCGACCGAAATGGCGTCCTGGCGTTCGCCGGCAAGCGAACTAGCGGGGTAACGCCAGAGCTCCGTGACTGCGCCCAGTGCAGCCATCAAATCCCCTCAGCCCTTCTTGTTCTGGCGGTTGGCGATCAGATCATCGACCACGGCCGGATCGGCCAGTGTCGAGGTATCGCCGAGCGCGGAAAAATCGTCCTCGGCGATCTTGCGCAGGATACGGCGCATGATCTTGCCGGAGCGGGTTTTCGGCAGTCCGGGCGCGAACTGCAGCTTGTCGGGCGAGGCGATTGCGCCGATCTCCTTGCGGACATGGGCGACAAGCTCCTTGCGCAGTTCCTCGCTCGGCTCCACGCCTTTCATCAAGGTAACGTAGCTGTAGATGCCCTGGCCCTTGATGTCGTGGGGATAGCCGACGACAGCTGCTTCCGACACCTTCTCATGGCTGACGAGCGCCGATTCGACCTCGGCCGTTCCCATGCGGTGGCCGGAAACGTTGATGACGTCGTCGACGCGGCCAGTGATCCAGTAATAGCCATCGGCGTCGCGGCGACAGCCGTCACCGGTGAAGTATTTGCCCTTGTAGGTGGAGAAATAGGTCTGCACGAAGCGGTAATGATCGCCATAGACGGTGCGCATCTGGCCGGGCCAGGAATCGGCGATGCAGAGATTGCCGTCGGCCGCCCCTTCCAGCACCCTACCTTCGCCGTCGACCAGCTGCGGCCTGATGCCGAAGAAGGGCCGCGTCGCCGAACCAGCCTTGAGGTCGGTGGCGCCGGGCAGCGGCGTGATCAGGATGCCGCCGGTCTCGGTCTGCCACCATGTGTCGACGATCGGCACCTTGCCGTTGCCGACGATGTTGAAATACCACTCCCAGGCTTCCGGATTGATCGGTTCGCCGACTGAGCCCAGCACGCGCAGCGACTTGCGCGAGGTCTTCTTCACCGGTTCGTCGCCGGCGCCCATCAGCGCGCGCAGTGCCGTCGGCGCAGTGTAGAAGATGTTGACCTTGTGCTTGTCGATGACTTCCCAGAAGCGCGACTGCGAGGGGTAGTTCGGCACGCCCTCGAACATCAGCGTGGTGGCGCCGTTGGCGAGCGGGCCATAGACGATGTAGCTGTGGCCGGTGACCCAACCGACATCGGCGGTGCACCAGTAGATATCACCATCATGGTAGTCGAAGACATATTGGTGGGTCATCGAGACATAGACGAGATAGCCGGCGGTGGTGTGCAGCACGCCCTTCGGCTTGCCGGTCGAGCCTGAGGTATAGAGGATGAACAGCGGATCCTCGGCCTTCATCTTCTCCGGCTTGCAGTCGCCTTTCACCGTGGCGATCTCGTCATGGTACCAGATGTCGCGTCCCTGAACCCAGCCGGTCTTGCCGCCGGTGCGGCGCACGACGACCACCTTATCGACCTTGGTGCCGGCCTTGGCGGCGATTTCGATCGCTCTGTCGGTGTTTTCCTTCAGCGGGATCGGCTTGCCGCCGCGCAGGCCCTCGTCGGCCGTGATGACGAAGGTCGACTTGCAGTCATCGATGCGGCCGGCCAGCGCGTCCGGTGAAAAGCCGCCGAAGACGATCGAGTGGATGGCGCCGATGCGGGTGCAAGCCAGCATCGCGTAGGCCGCTTCCGGGATCATCGGCATGTAGATGGTGACGCGGTCGCCCTTCCTGACGCCGTGCTTCTTCATCACATTGGCGAGCCGGCAGACATGCTCGTAGAGCTCGTTATAGGTGATCTTCTTGTCGTCGTAGGGATTGTCGCCTTCCCAGATGATGGCTGTCTGGTTGCCGCGCTTCTTCAAATGGCGGTCGATGCAGTTGTAGGAGACGTTGGTTTCGCCGTCCTCAAACCATTTGATCGAGACCTTGCCCTCGAAGGAGGTGTTCTTGACCTTGCTGAACGGCTTGAACCAGTCGATGCGCTTGCCGTGCTTGCCCCAGAACTTGTCCGGATTCTTCACGCTGTCGGCATACCATTTGAGGTAGGTGTCGTTGTCGATCAGCGCATTCTTCTTCCACGCCGGCTGGACGCGGTGGATCTTCACCTCGGACATGTCTTCACTTTCCTCCCAAACCACCCCGCCGGCTTGACCTCAGCCAGGATCACGGCGACGCAGCCGCGAATTCGGCGGCATTATTAACAGTTCCGCGCTGACGGCAACATTAGACGTTGGATTCGCGTGGCGGGATGCCGCAGCTCCCGTTTCGGTTGCATCAGCACTCGGCAGCGGTCGCTGCTAACTGCATGTTTTCGTGCATAAAACCCGACTGGGATCAGGAAAATCATAGACAGTTAAGGAACGGCGCGCACAATTCGGTGTTGGGAGGAATGGAGAATCAACTAGGCCAAGGGGCTGTCATGCGCGATCATTCCGAAATGGACCTGATGCTCAAGGGGTATGGCCTGACCACGGCCAAGATTCTGTACCATTTTCCCGACCACCCGCATCTGCTGCAGAGCTTCATCTGGCAGGATTACGATCTGGCGCCGAAGTTTCCGGTGCTGATCAAGTTCATCGAGTTCTGGAAGGCCAGGCTCGACGGGCCGCTGCATTCGATCAGCTACACGCACCAGAAGCTGATCGCGCCGAACGAATGGCGGAAGGTGGATGGGGAGTTCGTGCTGCACTGAGCGGCAGTATAGCTGATCTCCCCCGCAAGGGGGAGATTGGCAGCTTCAACGTCGTGTGATCACACCGCAGGCGGGTTCAGCCGGGCGAAACCTTCCTGGCGGAGATAGGGGAAGTACGGGTAGGGCGCGGTCACTTCGCTTGCCATGTCGAGCTTTTTGACCTGCTCCGGCGTCAACGCCCAGCCGACGGCGCCGAGGTTCTGGCGCAGCTGTTCCTCGTTGCGGGCGCCGATGATGACGGAGGACACGGTCGGGCGCCGCAACAGCCAGTTGATGGCGATCTGCGGCACGGTCTTGCCGGTCTCTTCAGCCATCGCATCAAGCGCATCCATGACCCGGTAGAGATGTTCGTCCGCGACCGGCGGGCCGAAATCGGCGGTGTCGTGCAGCCGGCTCTTTTCCGGCAGGGGCTGGCCGCGGCGGATCTCGCCGGTCAGGCGGCCCCAGCCGAGCGGGCTCCACACCAGCGCGCCGATGCCCTGGTCGATACCGAGCGGCATCAGCTCCCATTCATAGTCGCGACCGACCAGCGAGTAGTAGACCTGATGCGCGGCGTAGCGCGGGTAGCCATGCTTGTCGGCTTCCGCCAGCGATTTCATCACCTGCCAGCCGGAGAAGTTGGAGACGCCGACATAGCGCAGCTTGCCGGCGCGCACGAGGTCGTCCAGCGTCGACAACACCTCCTCGATCGGCGTGCCGGCATCGAAGGCGTGCAGCTGCAACAGGTCGATGTAATCGGTGCCCATGCGCTTCAGGGCGGCGTCGACGGCTTTGATCAGCCGCGAGCGCGACGAGCCGTAGTCGGCCGGTCTGTCGCCCATCGGCAGCGAAGTCTTGGTCGAGATCAGCACCGCGTCGCGGCGGCCTTTGATGGCTTCGCCAAGCACTTCCTCGGAGGCGCCGTTCGAATAGACATCGGCGGTGTCGAACAGATTGACGCCGGCCTCGAGGCAGATGTCGATCAGCCGCCGCGCTTCCTTGGCATCGCTGTTGCCCCAGGCCCCGAACAGCGGCCCGGAGCCGCCGAAAGTGCCGGCGCCGAAAGAGAGTGCGGGCACTTTCAGGCCCGATGCGCCGAGACGTCGATAATCCATTTTATGCTCCTTGATGATGTCGAAGAAGGATTGCGCGTGATGCTCATGACTGGGCGCAGACCGGCGCCCCGATTGTGGGGGCGCGATCGAGGCGCAGCGCCAGGGCAGCGACGCCAAGAGCCGCGACCGGCAGCAAAGCGGCGATCCAGGTTAGTGAGCCGAGGCCGAGGCCATGGGCAATCACCGCGCCGCCAAGCCAAGCGCCGGCGGCATTGCCGAGGTTGAAGGCGGCGATGTTGAAGGACGAGGCGAGGCTCTGGCCCGCGCCTTGCGCCTTTTCCAGCACCCACATCTGCAGCGGCGCCACGGTGGCGAAGGCGGCGGCACCAAGCAGGCCGACATAGATGACGGCCAGGATTTGGCTGTGGACGGCGAAGGTCATTGTGGCCAGCACCAACGCCAGCACCACGAGGCTGCCGAGCACCGCCGGCACCAACCAGCGGTCGGCGACCTTGCCGCCAAGCAGATTGCCGGCGATAAGACCGCCGCCGAAGACGAGCAGGATCGGCGACACGGCGGCTTCCCTGAAGCCGGTGATCTCGGTGAGCAGCGGGGCGATGTAGGTGAAGACGGCGAAGACGCCGGCGTAGCCGAGCACGGTGGTGGCGAGGCCGAGCAGCACCGGCGTGCGGCGCAGCACGGCGAGATCGGCGCGCAGGTTGGTCTTCTCGGGCGCCGTCTGGCTGCGTGGTACCAGAAGCAGGATCACTGCGAAGGCAGCGAGACCGACCAGAGCTACCGCCCAGAAGGTGGCGCGCCAGCCGAAGGTCTGGCCGAGCCAGGTGCCGAAGGGCACGCCGAGGATGTTGGCGATGGTCAGGCCGGTGAACATCAGCGCGATCGCCGAGGCTTTCTTGTTGGGTGCGACCAGGCCGGTGGCAACCACCGAGCCGACGCCAAAGAAAGTGCCATGGGCAAGGGCGGTGATGATGCGGGCGCCCATCAGCGTCCAGTAGTCGGGGGCGATCGCACAGGCGAGGTTGCCGAGCGTGAAGATCGCCATAAGGGCCAGAAGGACGGTCTTGCGGGGCCAGTTGCCGGTGGCGATGGTCAAAAGCGGCGCGCCGATGACGACGCCCAACGCGTAGCCCGAAATCAACTGGCCGGCGGCCGAGATCGAGACTCCGAGATCTTTGCTGACATCGATCAGCAGCCCCATGATGACGAATTCGGTGACACCGATGCCGAAGGCGCCGGCAGCGAGGGCGTAGAGAGCAAGAGGCATGGCGGTTTCCAGTTCGAACTCGAATGAGCGCGCTGTCCAGACCCGCGCCCCGACCGCAGAGATCGTGTTGCCATGCCTTGTGAACCAGACTTGCTTTGGGCATATTTCCTGTGAAATAGATTCACAAATGGCCAGACCCGATATCAACCGTTCCGGCGAGATCGAAGTGTTCGTCCGCGTCGTCGAGGCGAGCAGCTTCTCGGCTGCGGCTCGTTCGCTGCGTATGACACCGTCGGCGGTGAGCAAGCTGATCGCGCGACTGGAGGCAAGGCTCGGCGCGCCACATCCCCGTATTTCCGAGTTGATTGTAGCGCATGGTGGCTCCAGCAGATTGGTGATGACTCCAAGCAAATAGGAACGGCGCGTTTCGTTTCCAGTCGTGGCGCAATGATGGGCCGGCTCTGGCTCAACCTGCGGCCGACCCCAACACCGGATCAACACAGGCGGGTCAGGCTTCCCAAGGGTTGAACATTGTGACGCCAGTATCGTCGAAATCGGCGACGTTGCGTGTGACCAGTATGAGGTCGTGGAAGAGCGCCGTCGCGGCTATAAGCCCATCTGCGTCGCCGCGCGTGCGGATCGCGGAGATGCGACCCCATTGGGCAGCGATGCTCTCGTCTATGCCGAGAATTCGGTTTTCGTAGCTGTGGCGCAGACCGTGGAACCACGCTGCTAAATGGTTTGCAGTGTCGGGGTCGTTTCGCCGCTTCATTTCGATTCCGCGTGCGATTTCACCGAGCGTGATGACGCTTAGAAACAGAGACTGGCGCTCTTGCTTGATTATCTAATCCGCCACTGGCCCCTCTCGCTTTCGCGCACCCGACACGACGTTCGTGTCCAGAAGAAACATCAGAGGTCCACGTCTCTGCCGGGCCCCTTGGAGCGGCGATTGACCTCTTCGACGAAGTCGTCGTCCCACTCGGGACCGGAAAGAAGGTATTCCGCAAGTGAGGGCTTAGAGCCGACGAGCCTTTCGTATTCTTCAGCGGCCAACACGACAGCAGCGGGCTTTCCACGCAAGGTGATGGTCTGCGGGCCCTTTTCACGAGCCTGCTGAACCAGCTTCGAGAGATTGTTTTTTGCGTCCTGCAGATGCCAGTTCATGGAAGATACCTAGCTAGCTTGGCTAGATATAGCATCGCTGCAGCGATGCAGCAACAAATGCTACTGTTAGGGCCGCGAGATCACCGAGGTTATCGGCCGCCAAAAATCGCCGAGCCGACGCGGACGCTGGTGGCGCCGAAGGCTATGGCGGTCTCGAAGTCGCCAGACATGCCCATCGACAGTTTTGCCACGCCGGCCTCCATGCCGAGCTTTTCCAGCAGGGCGAAATGCGGGCCGGGGTTTTCGTCGGCCGGCGGGATGCACATCAGGCCTTCGATGGCGAGGCCATGGACATCGCGGCAGCGGGCGACGAAGGCGACGGCGTCGCGCGGCTCGATGCCGGCCTTTTGCGGCTCCGAGCCGGTATTGACCTGGACGTAGAGTTTCGGCGTGCGGCCCTGGCGCACGATTTCCTTGGCGAGTTCGGCGGCGATCTTTTCGCGGTCGACGGTCTCGATGACGTCGGCGAGAGCTACGGCTTCCCTCGCCTTGTTCGACTGCAGCGGGCCGATCAGATGCAGTTCGATATCAGGGAATTCCGCTTTCAAGGCCGGCCATTTGCCTTGCGCTTCCTGCACGCGGTTTTCGCCGAAGACGCGCTGGCCAGCCTCGATGACCGGGCGGATGACGTCGGCCTCAAAAGTCTTCGACACCGCAACCAGCGTCACCGAACCGGCGTCGCGGCCGGCCTCGCGCTCGGCGGCAGCGATCCTCGTCTTGACGGCGAAAAACTGTTCGACGGCGCTGGCCATGTCCATATCCTGCCTGTCTTTAATCGTCTTGGCCGGCTCGCCGCAGTTGACGGGTCCGGCAATCCATGGTGAACACCGCGACGACATTTACCTTGGCCACCGGGCCTTGTCCGGCGGTCTGCGCCTGCTTTTAAGTGAAAATCATCCGATGGCAACCGAACGATACAATCCGCGCGCGTCAGAGCCCAAATGGCAGAAGGCCTGGGCCGAAAAGAAGCTGTTCGAAGCGCATAACAACGATCCAAAGCCGAAATACTACGTGCTGGAGATGTTCCCCTATCCCTCGGGGAAGATCCATATCGGCCACACCCGCAACTACACGATGGGCGATGTGGTGGCGCGCTACAAGCGGGCCAAGGGTTTCAACGTGCTGCATCCGATGGGCTGGGACGCGTTCGGCATGCCGGCCGAGAATGCCGCGATGCAGAACAAGGTCCATCCCAAGGAATGGACCTACGCCAACATCGCTGCCATGCGCGAGCAGCTCAAGATGATGGGCCTGTCGCTGGACTGGTCGCGTGAATTCGCCACCTGCGACGTCGACTATTACCACCGCCAGCAGATGCTGTTCCTCGATTTCGTCGAGAAGGGGCTGGTGACGCGCAAATCCTCCAAGGTCAACTGGGATCCGGAGGACATGACGGTGCTCGCCAACGAGCAGGTCATCGATGGGCGCGGCTGGCGTTCGGGCGCGCTGGTCGAACAGCGCGAGCTGACGCAATGGTTCTTCAAGATCACCGACTATGCGCAGGACCTGCTGGATTCCCTGAATGGTCTCGGCGAGTGGCCGGAAAAGGTCAAGCTGATGCAGCAGAACTGGATCGGCCGCTCGGAAGGGCTGCTGATCCGCTGGCCGCTAGCAGAGCCTGTTGGCGACACGAACGAGCTGGAAGTCTACACGACCAGGCCCGACACCATCTTCGGCGCCTCCTTCATGGCGGTCGCCGCCGACCATCCGCTGGCCAGGAAGGCCGCGGAGAGCAATGTCGAACTGGCCAAGTTCATTGACGAAATCAGACATATGGGCACCTCGGTGGCCGCACTTGAAACGGCGGAGAAAAAGGGCTTCGACACCGGCATCCGCGTCGTGCATCCGTTCGACGACACGTGGACGCTGCCGGTCTTTGTCGCCAATTTCGTGCTGATGGAATACGGCACCGGCGCCATATTCGGCTGCCCGTCCGGCGATCAGCGCGACCTCGACTTCGCCAACAAATACGGCCTGCCGGTCATCCCGGTGGTGATGCCGGAAGATGGTGACGCAAAGACTTTCCAGGTCACGGAAGAGGCCTATGTCGACGACGGCGTGATGATCAATTCACGTTTCCTCGATGGCATGAAGCCGGATCAGGCATTCGACGAAGTCGCAAAACTGCTGGAGCAGAAGGCCATCGGCGGCCGGCCGATGGCCGAGCGCAAGGTGAACTTCCGCCTGCGCGATTGGGGCATTTCGCGCCAGCGCTACTGGGGCTGCCCGATCCCGATGATCCATTGCGAGGATTGCGGCGTGGTGCCGGTGCCGAAGGCCGACCTGCCGGTCAAGCTGCCCGACGACATCGAATTCGACCGTCCCGGCAATCCGCTCGACCGTCATCCGACCTGGCGGCATGTCAAATGCCCGCAATGCGGCAAGGATGCGCGACGCGAGACCGACACGATGGACACGTTCGTCGATTCGTCGTGGTATTTCGCGCGCTTCACCGCGCCCTGGACCAACGAGCCGACGGAGCCGAAGGCTGCCGATGACTGGCTGGCCGTCGACCAGTATATTGGCGGCATCGAGCACGCGATCCTCCATCTGCTCTATTCGCGCTTCTTCACCCGCGCCATGCGCGCGACCGGGCATCTCGACCTGGCCGAGCCGTTCAAGGGCCTGTTCACGCAAGGCATGGTGGTGCATGAGACCTACCGCGTCGGCGGTGCGTCGAACAATGGCCGCTGGCTGTCGCCGGCTGAGGTCAGGATCGAGGATGTCGGCGGCAAGCGCCGCGCCATCGAGATCGCCACCGGCGAAGAGGCGGCGATCGGCTCACTCGAAAAGATGTCGAAGTCGAAGAAGAATACGGTAAGCCCGGAAGACATCACCGACGGCTACGGCGCCGACACCGCACGCTGGTTCATGCTGTCGGATTCGCCGCCCGAGCGCGACGTCGAATGGACGGACGATGGCGCCGCCGGCGCACATCGCTTCATCCAGCGTGTCTGGCGCCTGGTGTCCATTGCCGCCGAGACGCTTGACGGCGCCAAGCCGCAGGCGGCGCCGGAGGGCGAGGCGGGGGCCGTTTCCAAGGCCGCGCACAAGATCCTGAAGGCTATCGGCGAGGATATCGAGAAGCTCGGCTTCAACCGGGCCATCGCCCGCATCTACGAACTGGCCAATGCCTTGACCGCGCCGCTCAACGACGTCGCCGAGGGCAAGGCCGACGCGGCGCTGAAAGGCGCCTGCCGCGAGGCGGTGGAGATCCTTGTGCATGTGGTCGCGCCGGTCATGCCGCATCTGGCTGAAGAGTGCTGGCACACGCTCGGCGGCACCGATCTGGTCGCCGAACGGCCTTGGCCGGTCTACGATCCGGCACTGGTGGTCGACAATGAGATCGTGCTGCCGGTCCAGGTCAACGGCAAGAAGCGCGGCGATTTGACAATTGCCCGCGACGCGGACCAAGGTGCGGTCGAAAAAGCGGTTCTGGCTCTCGACTTCGTGCAGAAAGCGCTGGAAGGTAAGGCGCCCCGCAAGGTGATCATCGTGCCGCAGAGGATCGTCAATGTCGTTGCTTGACTTCAGAAGGATGGGGCCCGATCTGGAAAAGACGACGCGCTTGCTGCGCCGCACCGCGCTCTGCGGGCTGGTGGCCTCGATGACGCTGATTTCGGCCTGCACGGTCAGGCCGCTCTATTCGAGCGCGCCGCTGACGGCAGGCTCGACTGTCAGCGCGTCGGCGGAGCTCGCCTCGATCGCGGTCAAGCCGGTCAAGACCCGCTATGCCCAGCAGGTCCGCAACAATCTGATCTTCGCCTTCGGCCAGGGTGCCGGCGAAACGACGGCACCGGTCTACATGCTCGATCTCGGTGTCACCGAACTGGTCGAATCGGCCGCGGTGGTGCAGATCCAGACCGACGAAGACGAACCGACGGCAGGCAGGGTGACGCTGACCGCAAACTATGTGCTGACCGATGCCAGGACCGGCGTGGTGATCGCCACCGGCAAGCGGTCGATCCCATCATCCTTCGACAAGCCGACGCAGGAGTTCGCTTCCTACCGGGCGCAGCTCGACGCTGAGAACCGCGCCGCGCGTGAACTGGCTGAAATGGTGAGCCTGTCCGTCGCCCAGGACTTGGTCAGGCACGGCAAGAAAGCCTGAGCATTCCCTGGCGCTGCCAACTAGACTTTTAGCAGTCCGCAACAAAAAGGCCGGTTTCCCGGCCTTTTTTCGTTTGTATCGAACCGATCTCAGCCGATCTTCTGGCCGGTCTTGGCCCAGTCGGCAGCGAACTGATCCAGGCCCTTGTCGGTCAACGGGTGCTTGACCAGCGCCTTCAGCGTCGCGGCCGGCGCGGTAACGACATCGGCGCCGATCAGGGCTGCCTGCTTGACGTGGTTCACGGTGCGAACCGAAGCGACGAGGATCTCGGTGTCGAAATCGTAATTGTCGTAGATCTGCCGGATCTCCTGGATCAGTTCCATGCCGTCCGCGCCGGTATCGTCGACGCGGCCGACGAAGGGCGAGATGAACGAGGCGCCGGCCTTGGCCGCCAGCAGCGCCTGGTTGGCCGAGAAGCACAGCGTTACATTGACCATGCGGTTCATCTCGGTGCGGATCGTCTTGCAGGCGCGCAGGCCGTCGAGCGTCAGCGGCACCTTGATGCAGACATTGTCGGCGATCTTGGCCAGGATGTTGGCCTCGGCCATCATGTCCTTGTATTCGATCGCAACGACCTCGGCCGAAACCGGGCCCTTGACGATGTCGCAGATCTGCTTGGTGACCTCGGCGATCTTGCCGCCGGATTTCAGGATCAGCGAGGGATTGGTGGTCACGCCGTCGAGCAGCCCCAGGTCGTTCAGTTCCTTGATGTCCTTGATGTCAGCGGTGTCGACAAAAAATTTCATGGGGGTCTCCTGAAAGATTTCCATGTGCATGCCATGCACATTCCGGGTTGCCCTTTGATCTAGACCAAAGTCGGGGCAAGGTCACGCCCGATGATCGAAGATTCGCCCTTTGTCGCAGCCGCGCCGGTGCTGGTGCCGATGCCGGCCGAACGGCCCTACACCTACGCTGTGCCTGCCGGCGTGCGCGTGGTGCCGGGCTCGATCGTGCGCGTGCCGCTCGGTCCGCGCCAGGTTGCCGGCATCGTCTGGGATGGTGCGGTCGAGAATATCGACGCCAAAAAGCTGCGCCCGATCGAACAGGTCTTCGACTGCCCGCCGATCGACCGCGGCATGCGCCGCTTCGTCGACTGGGTGGCGCAGTACACGCTGTCGCCGCCCGGCATGGTGGCGCGCATGCTGTTGCGCGCGCCGGAGGCGTTCGATCCCGAACCATGGATCGAGGGCCTGCAGCGGACCCTCGTCATGCCCGACCGGATGACGGATGCCAGGACGCGCGTGCTGGAGACGGCGGAAGGGGGGCTTGCCTGGACGCGATCCGGCCTGGCGCACGCGGCGGGCGTGTCGTCGACGGTGGTCGAGGGACTCAAGGCGCAAGGCGTGTTCGAGACGGTGATGATCCCGCCTCGACCGGTGGTCGCCGCGCCCGATCCCTCCTACGCCATGCCGGAGCTGATGCCGGACCAGGCAGACGCGGCCGCCATGCTGCGCGCCAATGTCGCGGCCGCTGCTTTCAACGTCACGCTGCTCGACGGCGTCACCGGCTCGGGCAAGACGGAAGTTTATTTCGAGGCGGTGGCGGCAGCCCTCGACCAGGGCAGGCAGGTGTTGATCCTGCTGCCGGAGATCGCGCTGACGCATGCCTTCCTCGAACGCTTCCAGCAGCGTTTCGGCGCCAAGCCGGCGGAATGGCATTCCGACCTGCCGCCCCGAATGCGCGAAAAGGTCTGGCGACAGGTGGCGGAAGGCGGCGTGCGCGTCGTTGCCGGGGCGCGTTCGGCGCTGTTCCTGCCGTTCCGCGAGCTCGGGCTGATCGTCGTCGACGAGGAGCACGACCCCGCCTACAAGCAGGAGGATCGCGTCTTCTACAATGCGCGCGACATGGCGGTGGTGCGCGGCCATATCAGCGGCTTCCCGGTGGTGCTGGCGTCGGCGACGCCATCGGTCGAAAGCCGGGTCAATGCGCAGCAGGGCCGCTACAGCAGGGCGGTGCTGTCGGCGCGCTTTGCCGAAGCCGCGCTTCCCGATCTCAAGACGATCGACATGCGGCGCGCGCCGCCGGCCCGCGGCGGCTTTCTGTCGCCGCTGCTGATCGACCAGATGCAACGTACGCTGGAGAAGAAGGAGCAGTCGCTGCTGTTCCTCAACCGGCGCGGCTATGCGCCGCTGACGCTGTGCCGTGTCTGCGGCCACCGCTTCGGCTGCCCGGTTTGTTCGGCCTGGCTGGTCGAGCACCGCTTTCGCGGCCAACTCGTCTGCCATCATTGCGGGCACAATGAGAAGCGGCCGGAGGCTTGCCCGGAATGCGGCACGCTCGACCATCTGGTCGCCTGCGGGCCTGGCGTCGAGCGGATAGCTGAAGAAGTCGTGGCGCATTTCCCCGACGCGCGCACGATCGTCCTGTCATCCGATTTGATGGGTGGAGTGCGCCGGCTGCGGCTGGAGCTCGAGGCCATTGCCAATGGCGAGGCCGACATCGTCATCGGCACGCAGCTGGTCGCCAAGGGCCATAACTTTCCCAACATGACGCTGGTCGGTGTCGTCGATGCCGATCTCGGCCTCGCCAATGGCGATCCCCGCGCCGCTGAGCGCACCTTCCAGTTGCTCAGCCAGGTGACCGGCCGCGCCGGCCGCACCGGCAAGAAGAGCCTCGGCCTGCTGCAGACTTTCCAGCCGGACCATCCGGTGATGCGGGCGATCGTCTCGGGCGATGCCGAGGCCTTTTACGAACGCGAGATCACTGAGCGCGAACGGGCAGCCCTGCCGCCCTTCGGCAGGCTTGCCGGCGTCATCGTCAGTGCGGTGACGCGGGCCGAGGCCGAAGGCCACGCGCGCGGCCTGCGCCGTGCAGCACCCCAGGCCAGCGACCTGTTCGTGCTCGGTCCGGCCGAGGCGCCGCTGTCGCTGCTCGGTGGGCGCCATCGTTTCCGTTTGCTGATCCAGGGTGAAAAGCGCGCCGACATCCAAGGCTTCATCCGCACCATGCTGGCCGAAGGGCCGAAGCAGCGCGGCTCGGTCCGCGTGCAGGTCGACATCGATCCGCAGAGCTTCTTGTAAGCACAAAGGCTGACGCCGCCGCCGGCCGCCCGTAAGCCGTTTGTCAAGAAAACTCAGCATCTTAGTGCCGGCTAAAATGCGCGCCGTTCATGTACCCGGCTCTCATCCGCTCGCTGACTAATCCTGATTTGAAAAGCCACAAAATAAATGTTGACTCGTTTTATCATGAATTATAACTGGGCCTTTCCGCTCTGGCGCTGGGGACCAGGGCATGGATGGGGACAGCATGCGCAGATTTTTCAGTACGCTTCTTTGGTCATCGGCTTTGGGTTCGTCGATTATGGCAGGCGCGGCATTTGCCCAGGAAGCCGCTCCGACGGACCAGCAGGGAGCCACCGTGCTCGATCAGATCCTGGTCACCGGCCGCAATGAAAGGTCGATTTCCAGCGTTGCCCAGTCCGTTCAGGTCGTGGAACGGCAACAGGTCGAGGAAGCAACGCAGGAAAATATCGACGCCGCGACCCTGATCAGCCGCATCGTCCCCGGCTACGCGCCACGCAACCAGACCATTTCCGGCGCTTCGGAAACCTTCCGCGGGCGCAGCGTTCTCATCATGGTCGACGGTGTGCCGCGCAACACACCGCTGCGGGACGTCTCACGCATCCTGTCGATGATCGACCTGAATTCGGTCGAGCGCATCGAAGTCATCAATGGCGCGTCCAGCCTTTATGGCGCCGGCGCCACCGGCGGCACGATCAACTTCATCACCAAGCGCGGCGACAGCGACAAGCCGAAGGTGACGGTGCGCACCGGCGTCACCGCCTTCACCGAAAACCCCGGCAAGTCGGCCGGGCCAAGCACCAGTGTCTCAGTCGAGGGCAAGAAAGGCGATTTCGACTATTTCTTCTCGGCGTCCGGTGATCTGTCGCGCCGCACCTATGACGGCCACGGCAACGAGGTGGCTTCCGACGCCATGCTTGGGCAAGGCGGCGGCGACCGCACCGGCACGGGCAATCTCTTCGGCGTGGCCGGCTACCAGTTCGATTCCAGGCGCTTCGAGGCCAGCGTCGACTGGACCTATGCCAACCAGAAGCCGGACTGGTTCACCGATTACACGACCAATCCCGTCTCCCCGGATTTCGGCGATCCCTATGAAGGCAAGCCGCTGAAGGAAGATTCGAAATATCTGACCGCCAAATACACCGACAGCGACTTCGCGCTCGGAAACCTCGAGGTCAAGGCGTTCTACAACGACATCTTCAAGCAGTCGCCCTTTACCAAATTCTCGGCCGTCAACAGCCAGGTGTATTTACCGACGAACCCGACGCGGCCGGTGATCCTGCCGCCGGGTACGGACCCGACCGCCGACTTCAACCAGACGGCGCTGCAATCGCGGCGCAGCGGCGTCAACCTGACCGTCAACACGCCGATGGACTTTATCACTCAGGGCAGCACACTGACCTGGGGCGCCGACTACGTTTTCGATGCCACCGATCAGCAGCTGACCAACGGCCAGGACGCCATCTCGCCCACGACCCAGAACTCGGTTGCCTTGTTTGCGCAGGGCGAAATTCCGGTGACGGATCGCTTTCGCATCAGCGGCGGCGCGCGCTACGACCAGTTTTATCTCAACGTTGAAGACTTCACCCGGCCTGCCGCTGCCGTTCTGCTAGGCCGGAACATTATCGGCCTGCCGGCGATCCAGGTGACCGGCGGCTCGTTCGACTACGACGCCGTCACCTTCAACGCCGGCGCCGTCTACGATCTGACCGAAAGGATGCAGCTTTTCGGCAATTTCTCGCAAGGCTACAGCCTGACCGACATTGGCGGCTTCACCCGCCGGGCCGGGTTGAACTCCAACGCCGAAACCTGCGACGCCTATGGCACCGCCATCCGGCCGCTGCTGCCGTGCACCAACGCGCCGGATTACGCGATCAGCTATGCCGATATCGCGCCTGAACCCCAGCTGGTGAACACCTGGGAAGCCGGTCTGCGCGGCGATTGGGGCGACTATCGCGGCGGCGTCAGCACCTATCTGTCGACCTCGGACAACGGCGTCAACTACGACATCGTCAACAACCGGGTATCGCAGCAGAAGGAACGTATCTGGGGCGTCGAAGCCAATCTCGAGGCAGACCTCAGCGGCATGTTCACGCTGGGCGGATCGGTCGGCTATGTCGAAGGCAAATACGACGCGGATCGCGACGGCCACATCGAAGCGAACGAGTATCTGCCGAACAACCGTGTCCCCTCGACCTACAGGGGCCTGGTCTATCTCACCACCCGTTTCGAGAACGAGCTGACCCTGCGCAGCGAGTTGGAGCTGTTTTCCGGACGCGACCGCATCGCCACCCAGGAACTGGACGGTGCAGCACTGGTCAATCTCGCCGTCTCGAAGACGTTCGGCAATGAAAGCGTGCTGAACCTTGCCGTGCGCAATGTGTTCGACACCTACTACATCAACCCTTCCGCATCGGCGACCCGCGGCGCCGACGTTCCGGGTCTGGGACGTTCGGTTGCGTTGTCCTACCAGATCACATTCTGAGGGGCGGCGGTGGCGGTGTCTCTCCAACGAAACGGTGCATTAGTCTCGCTGCTGGCAGAAGCGCCAGCCGATCCGGCGGATGGCGCGCGCTATATCGAGGCGCTCGGCCGCCTTTCGCAGGAACGGGAGCCGTTCGTGCTCCTGGTCGATATCCGCATCGAGATCGCGCTGAGCGACGCCCAGCGCAAGGCGCAAAACCTCTGGTACAAGGCGGAACGCGAGCAGCTCGAAAAAGCCTGCCGCGCCTGTGCGCTGGTGCGCCCCGCCGCCGACGAGAACATGCAGCGCGTCTGGCAAAGCCTGTTCGGCTTTCCAGTGCTCGTCACCCGCGGCCGGGCGGAGGCCGGCGCCTTCCTGAACGGTTACGCACCGAAGGACTATGACGAATGAGCGCCGACGCAGACAGGCTGGCGCCTGCTGGGCTTTCGCGCTTGCGGCTTTTCGTCGTCCTGGCCTGTCTCTATCTGGCGCAGGCCGTCCCGAGCTATCTGTTTGCCGCGGCGATCCCGCCGATCCTGCGTGAGCAAGGCGTGTCGCGCACCGCCATCGGCATGATGGCGCTGCTGATGCTGCCGCTGGTGCTGAAATTCCTGTGGGCGCCGCTGGTCGATCGCTTTCGGCCAGTGGTCCGCGCCCATCGCGCCGGCTGGGTCATCATCACCCAGATCGGCGTCATCGCCGGCATCGCGGCCATGCTTTGGATCGAGCCGACCGATGTCGCCGGTATCTTTGCCGTCGGCCTTGTCGTGAGCCTGTTGATGTCGACCCAGGACATCGCCACCGACGGCTACGCGGCCAAATATCTCGACCCGAAGGACAGGCCGATCGGCAATGCGATCCAGGGCGGCGCCGTCGCGCTCGGCGTCGTTCTCGGCGGCACGCTCGGCCTGTTGGCTTATCATCATGCCGGCTGGCAAACCATGGTGGCCATGGTGGCCGCGTTGTCCATCATCCCGCTGGTCGCCGCCTTCGCCATGCGCGAGACCGATCCCGTCGCCAGCGCGCCGCAGGCGGCCATCGACCGCCCCTCGATCCTGCGCTTTCTGCGCCGGCCGGAGGCACGCCAGATCCTGTGGATCGCGCTCATCTACCGCGCCAGCGAGGGGCTGGTGAAGTCGATGGAAGGCTCCTATCTCGTCGATGCCGGCGTGCCGCTCGATATCATCGGTTATCTCTCGGGCGGTGCCGCGCTCACCGTCGGGCTCGGCGGCTCGGCGCTGGCGGCGTGGCTGCTGCACAACAGGGGCGCCGCCTCGGTGCTCGGCCTGCTCGGCGCGCTGCGAACCATCTGCTTCCTGATCTTCGCGCTGCACGCTTTCGGCGCTATCGCCGGCTTCTGGCCGATCTTCGGCGCCTCGTTCCTGCAGACGCTGGTGCGCTACATGGAGATCGTGGCGCTCTACAGCCTGTTCATGTCCGTCACGTCGTCGGACCAACCCGGCACCGATTTCACCATCCTGTCCTGCGCCCAGCTCATCGTCTACCTCGTCGGCTCCATGCTTGCCGGCCGCCTTGCCGACATGCTCGGCTACTCCGCGTTGTTCACCCTGGCGACAGTGCTGTCGGGCATCGCCGTGGTGGCGACCTATCGCATGCTGAATGCCCATTTCGCCGATGCCGCAAAGACCCAGCCAGGAACGCCGATGCCGCTGCCGGAGGTCGCCGAATGAGCGCGGGTTCGCTAGTGCTTATGAACCATGGCTGCAAGACCGGCGGCGGCCAGAGCCAGCGCCGCGCAGCCGGCCAGCGGCGCAAAGGGCCAGAGCGTGAAGGCGAAGCCGCCGGCCAATGCGCCGATGCTCTGGCCGAGCACATGGGTGCTGGTGAGCCAGCCGGCCGCCGCGCCCTGCTCGCCGGGCTCCAGGCGCTTCATCAGCCAGGCGGTGTAGCCGGGTGTAGCCAGGGCAATGCCGGCCGCTGCCACCACCAGAGACGCTGCCGAGGCAGCATGGCTGGCCGTGACGGCCAGCGCCGTCATGCCGACGCAAACCATGAGACAGCCGACGACGACGCTGATGCGCTCGGCCAGCCGCAGGCGCGCCACGACCAGCCCCTGAACCAGGACCATGACGACCGCAACCAGCATCAGGGCCAGGCCGGTCAACGTCGTGGCCTGCGTCGCACCAAGGCCAAAACGCTGCTGGGTCATCGGGCCGAGCATCATCTGCACCTGTCCGAAGCCGAGCGTCAGGCACAAGCCCATCGCCAGGCAAGGCAGAGCGCGGCGATCGAAGGGCGATATTCCACGGCCGACGTCGGCCGCCCTGCCGTCGGTCCGTCCGCCGGCTTCCCCTTTGCCCCGCGCGAGCCACAGCAACAGCGGGCTGAACAGGAACAGGATGGGCGGCAGCAGCGGCGACAGGACGGCAGCCGTTGCCGCCAGCGCGCCGGCCAGCCGCCCCATGCTGACGCCGGCGCCAAGCAGTCCCAGCGCGGCCTGTCGCCTGTCATCGGCAGCCGAGCGGCTGGCCCAGACCTGCGCCGTCGGCATGACGCCGGACGCGGCAAAACCGTACACGGTTCGCGAAAGCATCAGCAAAGCGATGCCCAGCGCGGCTCCCGTGCCGGCCATCAGCAGAATGGCGAACACCGCCTGGCCGGCCAGCATGGCGAGGCCAAGCAGGCGCAGCAGCCTGGCGTGGCCGAGCCGCTCGCCCATGCGACCCCACAGCGGCGAGCCGACCAGAAAGGCCGCCGCGCCGACAGCAGTTGCCGCCCCGATGGCAAACGTGTCGAGCCTCAGCCGCTCCATCACCAGGGGAACGAGCGATACGAAGGCCGACTGGCCGAAGCCGATTGCCGAGACCGCGGTTGCCAGGCGGCGCAGAAGCGAAGATCGATTTTTCATACGGGTCGTCACAAGACCAAGCTTATTTCTTGTTCAGAATAGATAATCAACAGAAATGTTTAAAGACGACAACGTATAAATGCAATGCATGCAGTTATTGGGATTTATGGGGATGCACATGGAACAAGTAAAACCAGAATCTTCCTCTGCATTAAGCCCGTTACTCAATGCGTTGCTGCGGGAATGGGATAGCTGGGAATTCGTCGACGCCAGGCAAACCGGGCTGTTTCGGCCGCAGGCAGCCGTGCTGCGTCTGAATTTCCCTGCCTCGCGCGCGGCGGTGCTCGTCGAGGCGCGGCATCGCTCGAAGGTTGGTTACCACGATTTAGCGATGCCGCTCTGGCGCCTCGATATTAGCAACGAGGGGGCCGATGGCGAAGCGACCGAGATCGACCTTTTCAGCCTTTTGGCGCTGATCCTGGCGGATCCCGACATTGCCGGCCGGGCGACAGCGAAAAGCCGACTGACCTTCCTGCGCCGCAGCCTGGCCAGCATCGCCGCAATCGCTGACGCGACTGCGGCGCGTGGATCGTCGCGGCCCTTCTCCGAAGGCGATCCTGACTTCATCGATGCCGAAAGCGCCCTGCGCTTCGGCCATGCCGTGCATCCGGCGCCGATGAGTCGCGAAGAGTTCACGCACACGGATTCCGCGCGCTTCGGGCATGAATACTGCAATGCGTTCAAACTGCGCTGGTGGGCCGTCGACCCGACCATCCTCACTGGAGGCAGCGTCGAGCCGCTAGATGTCACCGAGATGGTCCGCGGGCTTGCCGCCAGCGATCCGCAGCTGCTTGCTCGGGCTGGCAAGCAACAGGGCAAGGTTCTCGTTCCGATGCATCCGTGGCAGGCCGTACGGCTCATGCTGGAAGACCGCGTCGAGCGCCTGTTTCGCGCCGGTCGTATCGTCGATGTTGGGCTCGGCGGACCAGCGTGGCGGGCCACGACCTCGCTGCGCACGGTTCATTCGTCTGAAGCCGAGTGGATGCTGAAATTCTCGCTCAGCCTGCGCCTGACCAATTCCAGGCGCATCGTCGAGGAGCATGAGTGCCGGCGCGGCCTTTCGGTGCACCGGCTGGTCAAGGGCAAGCTCGGCTATGCCTTGCAGCGGCGCTGCCCGACCATGACGGTGCTGGGTGAGCCCGCCTGGTTCGGCCTGCGTGACGAAGACGGCCGGCTGATGACGGATACCATCGTCTCGCTTCGCGAAAATCCGTTTCGCGGCACGGGCAATCCGCCGGCTGCCGTTCTCGGCGCGCTTTGCGAGCGCCATCCCGGCCGTACCGAAAGCCATCTGTCCGACCTGGTCCACCGTATCGCCCGCGACGAGAAGCGACCTGTCGAGGAAACGGCGCGTTTGTGGTTCGAGCGTTTCCTTCATGCCGCCATCGAGCCGTTTATCGTTGCCTTCTCGGAATTCGGCCTGCTGTTCGGCGCCCATCAGCAGAACCTCGTCGTCGGCCTCGCCGGCGGCTGGCCGAATGCGCTCTATTTTCGCGACTGCCAGGGCACCGGTTATGTCGAGGAATTCCTGCCCAGGCTGCGCGAATTCGTGCCCGGGGCTGGTCAGGCGGGCGATCATGTCTTCCCAGCGGAAGCGGCCGCGAAGCTGTTCGGCTACTATCTGGTCGTCAATGGCGCTTTCGCCGCCGTCGCAGCCCTTGCGGCCGCTGGCCTCACCAACGAAGACGATCTGCTGGCGATATTCCGCCGCTCGCTCGAGCGGCTGGCCGCCACGCCGATGGCTGACCGGTCCTGCGTCGACTATTTGCTCAACGCGCCGACGCTCGCCGCCAAGGGCAATTTCCTGATCGCGCTGCGCGACATCAATGAGAACACCGAAGTGACCGACCCGCTGGCAGGTTACGTCGAGCTTCCGAACCCCCTGCATGTGAGAGAATACGCATGAACATCGAGGCTGCGAAAAACTGGTCACCCGCCACCGTCGCCGGCAACGAAGGATGGCAGCATCTGGCCTCGGCCGCGGAGCCGCTCGCCATCCGTGCCGGCGATGGCCATGTCAGCCTGGTCAACGCTGAGGGAACAGCGGTGGGACAGGCCCGCATCTCCGACGCGGATGGCCGCCTGCTCATCGACGATGTCGCGTTCATTGGCGGCCGCCTCGACCAACCGCAAATCCTGGCAGGTCTCGTCGACGCCGCGCTGCGCCTGCATCCTTCCTTCGACTGCGCCTTCCTGCCGGCGGCCAAGACGCTGTGGCCGGTTTCGGCGCTGGCCACCGAGACGGTTCCGGGTGAACCGGAATGCGCCGTCATCCATCGCTCGGTCCTGCGCCAGCTGCCGCTGCTGTGGCGCAGCCAGGCCTCGCATGTCACCTATCCGGCATTGACGACCGCTATCGGCCCGGAAGACCGGCTGCCGCCATTGCGCCAACCGCGCCCCTGCGGCCCGATGTACGAACGCTGGATTCCGGAAATCGGCCTCACCGTGTCGCTGCGGCCGATCGACCGCAGGACCGATCTCGACCTCTTCCATCGCTGGATGAACGATGGCCGCGTCGCCTTCTTCTGGGAACTTGCCCAGAGCCATGAGGATCTCGACAAATATCTCGCCGAGCAGGAAAGCGATCCGCATATTTTCGGCGTCATCGCCAGCTTCGACGGCGAGCCGACCGGCTATTTCGAGTTCTACTGGGCCAAGGAGGACCGGCTCGGGCCCTATTATGAGCCGCTCGACTGGGACCGCGGCTGGCATGGACTGATCGGCAATATGCGCCATCTCGGCCGGCCGAAGACGCTGTCACTGTTCCGCTCCGTCACCCACTATCTGTTCCTCGACGAGCCGCGCACGCAGCGCGTCGTCGGCGAGCCACGCGCCGCGCACCAGAAGATGCTGAGCTATTGCGCCGGCGCCGCCTACGACAAAGTCAAGGAGTTCGACTTCCCGCACAAGCGCGCGGCGCTGGTCTGCTGCGAACGCGAGCGCTTCTTCCGCGAGGTGCCGCTGTGACGGTGCAGCAACCGATTGCCAAAGCGGGGGAGGCGACACGCTGGGCCGCGATCAACCGCGACGCCGTCGCCAAGGCCATTTCCGAACTGACCTTCGAGGAGTGCCTGTCGCCGCGCGAGCTTTCGCCCGGCCGATGGGAGCTGACGCCCGGCCCCGGCGTGACCTATCGCTTTGCCGCGACGCGGCGCCTGTGGGGCCAGATCGCCGTCCGTCCGGAGACGCTGACTCGCGACGCAGGCATCGAGCTGCCGGTCGACGATGCGGTCGCCTTCTTCGCCGACGCGCGCGAGACGCTCGGCATGTCGCCGGCAACATTCTGCACCTATGCGAAGGAGCTTTACAACACGCTGATGGCCGACATGCGGATCGCCAAGGCACGCGGCAATCGACCGGCCGCCGATCTAGCCGCGCTGCCGGATACCGAGTTGCAGGCATTGCTCGACGGCCATCCGAAGGCCCCTGCCAACAAGGGACGGCTTGGCTGGGGACGGGACGACTTCGAGCGCTACGCGCCAGAATCGGCCACCGCATTCCAGCTCTTCTGGCTTGCCGCCGCCAGCGATCGCTGCCTGCTGGCGCTTGACTGCGGGCTCGACGAAGAGGCGCTGCTGCAGGCCGCACTCGGCGACTACGAGCGCGCAAGGCTCGAAGCGGCTTTCAGCGCCGCCGGGATCTCGCGATCGACGCATAGGCTGCTGCCGGTCCACCCCTGGCAGTGGCAGGCGATGATCGCCTCGCAATATGGTAGCGAGATCGCCGCCGGCCGGCTGGTGCCGCTTGGCCAGTTCGGCGATCCGTTCCTGCCCTTGCAGTCGCTGCGCACGCTTGCCAATGTGGCACGGCCCGAGGCGCTGCACGTCAAGCTGCCGCTGACCGTCCTCAACACCTCAGCGTGGCGCGGCGTGCCGGGCAAATACATGGCGATCGGCGCCGATCTGTCGCGCTGGCTGGCCACGGTGGCGGCCGCGGACCCGGTGCTCAAGGACGTCAAGGTCTTGCAGGAAGTCGCCGGCGCCTTCTATCCGCATCCGCACTATACCGGGGTTGAAGGCGCGCCCTATCAGTTTTGCGAGATGCTGGGCGCCATATGGCGCGAAAGCTCCGAAAAGGATCTGACAGCGGGCCAGCGGCCGATGATGATGGGCGCCCTGCCGCAGCGCGACGCGCATGGCAGGCCGATCGCCAGCGCCCTGATGGAGCAGTCCGGCCTTGGTCCGGAGGCATGGCTCGATCGCCTGTTCTCCACGGCCTTCGTGCCGCTCTACCACTTCATGTGCCGTTACGGCGTCGGCTTCATCGCCCATGGCCAGAACGTCACCATCATCCTCGACGGAGCGACGCCTCTCGGCGTGGCGGTCAAGGATTTCCAGGGCGACCTCGATCTCGTCGACCAGCCGTTTCCCGAACTGGCCGGCCTCGACCCCAAAATCCTGTCGACGCTGAAGCGCCGGCCGCCGGCACATCTTCTCCAGCATCTGCAAACGGGACACATCGTCAGCGTTCTGCGCTTCCTATCCGAGGCGCTGGCCGCCTATGACCGCTTCGACGAGAGGACTTTCTACGCCATCCTGGCCGCCGCCATCCGGCGCTACCAGGCGCAGAACCCGGATCTGTCGGAACGGTTCGCGCTCTTCGATCTGTTTGCTCCGAAGATCCCACGCATCGCCATCAACAAGGTGCGCTTCGCCATCGGCTACGGCGACAGCGGCGAACGCCCTCTGCCCGACCTTGGCACACCGCTCGACAATCCGCTTAACCCCGAGTCAGCCCGGCGATCTCCCATCAGCCCAGCCAGCTCCATAAGGAGTTCGCCATGACCCATACGCTTGACCTCGCAGGCATCGGCATCGGGCCGTTCAATCTCAGCCTCGCCGCCCATCTCGATGCGGTGGACGGCGTCGAAGCGCGCTTCTTCGATCGGGCGACGCGGCTCGAATGGCATCCGGGCATGATGCTGCCGGGCGTCGAACTGCAGACATCCTTCCTCAAGGATCTCGTCACCGCGACGCATCCGACCAGCCCATGGTCGTTCATGTCCTATCTGGTCGCGCAGAAGCGGTTCTATGAATTCCTCAACGCGGATTTCTCAGCCATCCCGCGGCCGGAATTCGCCCGCTATCTCGGATGGGTCGGCGAGAACTTGTCTTCGCTGCGCTTCGCCAGCGCCGTCGACCGGATCGACTTCGACGGAACGAATTTCAGGCTGCGTATCGGCCGCGAGCAGGTGAACGCGCGCAATCTCGCCATTGCCGTCGGGCTGGTGCCTAACATCCCCGCCTGGGCGCGGGCGGCGGCCTCCGATCAATGCTTCCACAACGCCCAGGCCGCCAACCGCCTCGATCGCCTGAGCGGACAGCGTGTCGCCGTGATCGGCGGTGGCCAGAGCGGCGCCGAAGTGCTTCTGCATCTGATCTCCTCCGACGGCTTCGCCGGCCGCGAAATCGAGTGGATCTCGATGCGGCCGAATTTCCTGCCACTGGACGACTCGCCTTTCACCGACGAACTCTTCACGCCGGGCTATGTCGAAAACTTCCATCGGCTGCCGCAAGGGCGGCGCGAGACGATCCTGGAACAGCAGCTGCTTGCCGGTGACGGCGCATCGACGAGCACGCTGAAGGCGATCTATCGCCAGCTTTACACGCTGCGGCACCTCTCGGAGGAAACGACGGCGGTCAACATGACGCCGCACCGCGAAGTGCTGAACGTGACGCGGGAAGGCAGCGAATACCGGCTGATCATGCGCAACGGCTTCGACGGCGCCATCGAGACGCGCACCGTCGATGCGGTGGTTCTGGCCACCGGCTATGCCTTTGCCATTCCTGATTGCATGGCACCGCTCATGAACAGGATCGCGCTGGACGAGCGCGGTCATTACAGGCTCAACGCCAGCTTCGAGGTCGAATGGGACGGGCCCGACGACCGCCGGATCTACGCACTCAATGCCGGCCGGCTCAGCCATGGCATAGCCGAGCCGCAGCTCAGCCTGATGGCTTGGCGCAGCGCCAAGATCGTCAATTCGCTGCTCGGGCGGGCACAGTTCGATCTCGATCTGCCCGATCCGCCGGTTGCCTGGAGTTCAAGGCACACGACACAAAGCCTGCATCATCTCGGCGCCAATGCGAGGATGACCGAATCGGGCGCGCGGTGATGTTTGTGGAGGCGGGCCGAAGAGCGTGGTACGGCGCGCGTTAAGATTGACATCGACCCGTAAAGCTTTTCTGTGAGAGAGATCGTTCGGTCCTGCTGGAGGCTCAGCGCATGAAAACCCTTGGCCTTATCGGCGGCATGAGCTGGGAATCGACGGCGATCTATTATCGCCTGCTCAACGAGATCGTGCGCGAGCGGCTGAGCGGGCTGCATTCGGCAAAGCTGTTGCTCTATTCCTTCGACTTCGCCGAAATCGCCGACCGGCAGCATCATGGCGACTGGGACAGTGCGGGCGTGCTGCTGGCGGATGCGGCGCGCAAGCTGGAGGCGGGCGGCGCAGAGGGGCTTTTGATCTGCACCAACACCATGCACAAGCTCGCCGACCGGGTGCAGGCGGCGGTGTCGATCCCGCTTATCCACATTGCCGACGCCACGGCCGTCGCGGTCAAGGGCGCCGGCGTCAAGCGGCCGGCGCTGCTGGCGACCCGCTTCACCATGGAGCAGGATTTCTACAAGGGCCGGCTGACGGAGAAATACGGGCTGCAGCCCGTGGTGCCGGACCAGGCCGGGCGCGACATGGTGCACCAGGTAATCTACGACGAGCTCTGCCGGGGCATCGTCAACGCGGCATCGAAGGCGGCCTATATCGACGAGGTCGCCCGTCTGCGGCGCGATGAGAAGATCGATGGCGTCATCATGGGCTGCACCGAGATCACCATGTTGATTGGCGAGCGCGATTTCGACATTCCGGTGTTCGACACCACGCGCATCCATGCCGAGGCGGCGGTCGCATTCATGCTGCCCTGAAGGGTCAAAAAAAGCATCAGGGCTGGGCAGCCACGGCGACATTGCCGCTGCCGGCCACTTTCAGCTTCCATCGATCTGCTTCCGTGCCGGCCAGATTGAGGTGCTTGGTCAGGAAATAAAGGCGATCGGTGTCGGGGCCTTTGGCTGTGCAAAACCGGTCCTGCAGATAGGAGGGAGGCGTCGCCTGATAATACAGGTTGGCCACGATGCTGGCCGGACGCGCGCGCGGCCTAAACAGCCTTCCGCTCCTTCACGAATTGCGTGCCAAAACTGCCGCGCGCTTGACTTCTTTTTGCAGCGACATTCAATACATCCGGCATTGCTGTGAGGGGATGAAAGCAAGATGGAATTTGCGTTTCCGTGGCCGACCAGCCAGGGCGAATGGCTGGCTTGGTCCAGCGCCGTCGTCACCTTGGCGCTCGGTCTGCTGTTTTTCCTCGCGCCAGGGCTGGCATTTCGGATTCTGCGGCTGCAGGTCCGGCCCGAAAGGGCAGCGGCAATCGCGGAAGGGCGCGGCCGCATGTCGGGCTTCTATCTCGGCGTCAGCCTGTGCTGCATTCTGTTGGCGCAGCCGTGGCTCTATATGGCACTCGGCTTTTCCTGGCTGTTCACCGCTTTTGGCCGTTTGCTGTCGATGATGTCGGACGGCGCCAACACGCCTTTCAACTGGGCGTCGATCGTCGTCGAACTCGTCCTGGCCGCGTTGCCGCTTGCCTTCGTCTTCGGCTTTCTGCCCTGAATCGGCAGCCAATCCAAAGGCTTCAGTTGAACTCTGCGGCCGGATGCGACAATAGTGCCCGAAAAGCATGCGGGACGACGCATTGCGGTCTTAAAATGCCTGTGCTAGACGGCAATCGACTTTCGGCCGGGGATAGCGGAAGCCGCGCCTCCGTGCTTGGAAAAACTTAGTAAGGTCAAAGATTTAGCCAGAGTTTTTGCTCGCGCCAACAATCTGCGGCCCCTCAGACAAGAGAAAAGACGGTCCGTGGCTCAATCGTCATCGCCAATCTCAGGTGTCGCAGAACGCTACGCGGGTTCGCTGTTCGAACTTGCGCGGCAGTCGAATTCGGTGGCCAAGGTCGAGGCCGACCTCAACAGTTTCGCCAAGATGCTGGATGACAGCGCCGACCTGACGCGCCTCATCAACAGCCCGGTGTTCTCCAGCGAGGACCAGGCCAAGGCAATCGCGTCGATCGCCGACAAAGCCGGCATCACCGGCCTGACCGGCAATTTTCTGCGCGTCGTCGCCCGCAACCGCCGGCTCTTCGCGGTGCCCGGCATGATCAAGGCTTTTCGCAAGATCGCCGCCGAACAGCGCGGTGAGACATCAGCCGAGGTCACTTCGGCGCATGAACTGACGGCTGCCCAGCAGACCGAACTCAAGGCCGCGCTGAAAGGCGTCGCCGGCAAGGACGTGGCCATCACTGTTACCGTCGATCCGTCGCTGCTCGGCGGGCTGGTGGTCAAGATGGGCTCGCGCCAGATCGATACGTCGCTCAAAACCAAACTCAATTCGCTCAAGCTTGCACTGAAAGAGGTCGGCTGATGGACATCCGCGCCGCGGAAATTTCCGCAATTCTCAAAGACCAGATCAAGAATTTCGGCAAGGAGGCCGAGGTCTCCGAAGTCGGCCAGGTGCTGTCCGTCGGTGACGGTATCGCTCGCGTCTACGGCCTCGACAATGTCCAGGCCGGCGAAATGGTCGAATTCCCCGGCGGCATCCGCGGCATGGCGCTCAACCTCGAAGCCGACAATGTCGGCGTCGTCATCTTCGGCGCCGACCGCGACATCAAGGAAGGCGACATCGTCAAACGCACCGGCGCCATCGTCGATACGCCTGTCGGCATGGGCCTGCTCGGCCGCGTCGTCGACGCGCTCGGGAATCCGATCGACGGCAAGGGCCCGATCAAGGCGACCGAACGCAAACGCGTCGACGTCAAGGCGCCAGGCATCATCCCGCGCAAGTCGGTCAACGAGCCGATGTCGACCGGCCTCAAGGCCATCGATGCGCTGATCCCGGTTGGCCGCGGCCAGCGCGAGCTGGTCATCGGCGATCGCCAGACCGGCAAGACCGCGATCATCCTCGACACGATGCTCAACCAGAAGGCCGTGCACGACAACGGGCCAGAAAAGGAAAAGCTCTACTGCGTCTACGTCGCCATCGGGCAGAAGCGCTCGACGGTCGCGCAGTTCGTGAAGGTTCTCGAAGAGCGCGGCGCGCTTGAATATTCGATCATCGTCGCCGCCACCGCTTCCGATCCGGCGCCGATGCAGTTCCTGGCGCCGTTCACCGGCGCCACCATGGGCGAATATTTCCGCGACAACGGCATGCATGCGCTGATCAGCTATGACGATCTGTCGAAGCAGGCCGTCGCCTATCGCCAGATGTCGCTCTTGCTGCGCCGCCCGCCGGGTCGCGAAGCCTATCCGGGCGACGTGTTCTACCTGCATTCGCGCCTGCTCGAGCGCGCCGCCAAGCTCAACGACGATCTGGGTGGCGGTTCGCTGACCGCGCTGCCGATCATCGAGACGCAGGCCAACGACGTGTCGGCCTACATCCCGACCAACGTGATCTCGATCACCGACGGCCAGATCTTCCTCGAAACCAACCTGTTCTTCCAGGGCATCCGTCCGGCGGTCAACGTCGGCCTGTCGGTGTCGCGCGTCGGTTCGTCGGCGCAAATCAAGGCGATGAAGCAGGTCGCCGGCTCGATCAAGGGCGAGCTCGCGCAGTACCGCGAAATGGCTGCGTTCGCGCAGTTCGGCTCCGATCTCGACGCCGCCACGCAGCGCCTGCTCAACCGCGGCTCGCGCCTGACCGAACTGTTGAAGCAGCCGCAGTTCTCGCCCCTCAAGGTCGAGGAGCAGGTCACGGTGATCTTCGCCGGCGTCAACGGCTATCTCGACAAGCTGGCGCTGAACCAGGTCGGCAAGTTCGAGCACGGCCTGCTCAGCCATATGCGCTCGGCCGGCAAGGACGTGCTGGACGGCATCCGCAAGGAAAAGGCGCTGTCGGACGATCTGCGCGCCAAGCTGAAGGCCGAGATCGACGCCTTCGCCAAGACCTTCGCTTGAGAAGAAGCCGGACGCTCGGGATCAGGTTTGAAGCATGCCTTCATTAAAAGACCTTCGTAACCGTATCGCCTCGGTCAAGGCGACGCAGAAGATCACCAAGGCGATGCAGATGGTCGCCGCGGCGAAGCTGCGCCGCGCGCAGGAAGCAGCGGAGGCGGCGCGTCCCTATTCCGAGCGGATGGGTGCGGTGCTGGCCAATATCACGCAGGCGATCGGCGGCGGCGGCGATGCCCCGGCGCTGATGACCGGCACCGGCAAGGACGATGTGCATCTGCTCGTCGTCTGCACCGCCGAGCGCGGCCTGTGCGGCGGCTTCAACTCGCAGATCGCACGTCTGGCCCGCGACCATATCCGCCGGCTTCTGGCCGACGGCAAGCAGGTCAAGATCATCTGCGTCGGCAAGAAGGGTTTCGACATTCTGCGCCGAGACTATGCCTCGCTGATTATCGACCGCGTCGACCTGCGCGATGTCAAGAAGCTCGGCTTCGTCAATGCCGATGCGATCGCCCGTAAGATCATCCATCTGTTCGGCGAAGGCGGCTTCGATATCTGCACGCTGTTTTATTCGCAGTTCAAGTCGGTGATCAGCCAGATTCCGACCGCGCAGCAGATCATTCCTGCCGGCGTGGCTTCCGCTCCCGCCGAAGCGACCGCCGGTGGCAATGCCGTCTACGAATACGAGCCGGAGCCGGGCGAGATCCTCACCGACCTCATTCCGCGCAACATCTCGGTCCAGGTCTTCCGCGCGCTGCTCGAAAACGCAGCCGGCGAGATGGGCGCCAAAATGAGCGCCATGGACAATGCAACGCGCAATGCCGGCGACATGATCAACAAACTGTCGATCACCTATAACCGCCAGCGGCAGGCGCAGATCACCAAGGAACTGATCGAAATCATTTCGGGCGCCGAAGCGCTCTAGGCGCGACCGCCAGGAGGTCATCGACCTTCTGATGGAGCGTGAGAAACAAAGGACGAGAAGGGTAAAGACGATGGCGAAAGCAGCGACCCCCGCGAAGACGGCCCCCAAGGCGGCCGCAAAGGCTCCGGCAGCAGCGGCGAAGGCCGCTCCGGCCAAGAAGGCGGCCGCGCCCGCCAAGGCCGCGGCCCCGGCAGTGAAGACGACGAGCGTTGCCGTCAAGAAGACCGGCGCCATCGGCAAGGTTCGCCAGGTCATCGGCGCCGTCGTCGACGTGCAGTTCGGCGATCATCTGCCGGCCATTTTGAACGCCATCGAAACCTCCAATGTCGGCAACCGCCTGGTGCTCGAAGTTGCCCAGCATCTGGGCGAAAACACCGTGCGCTGTATCGCCATGGATTCCACCGAAGGCCTGGTTCGCGGCCAGGACGTCTATGACACCGGCGCGCCGATCACCGTTCCGGTCGGCCCGGGCATGCTCGGCCGCATCATCAACGTCATCGGCGAGCCGGTCGACGAAGAAGGCCCGGTCGACGGCATCGAGATGCGCGCCATCCACCAGCCGGCGCCTACCTATGTCGAACAGTCGACGGAAGCGCAGATCCTGATCACCGGCATCAAGGTGCTCGACCTTCTGGCGCCCTACGCCCGCGGAGGCAAGATCGGCCTGTTCGGCGGCGCCGGCGTCGGCAAGACGGTTCTGATCCAGGAGCTGATCAACAACGTCGCCAAGGCGCATGGCGGCTTCTCGGTCTTCGCCGGCGTCGGCGAGCGCACCCGCGAGGGCAACGATCTTTATCACGAGTTCATCGAGTCCGGCGTCAACAAGAAGGGCGGCGGCGAAGGCTCCAAGGCGGCACTGGTCTATGGCCAGATGAACGAGCCGCCGGGCGCGCGTGCCCGCGTCGGCCTGACCGGCCTGACGGTCGCCGAATATTTCCGCGACCAGGGCCAGGACGTACTGTTCTTCGTCGACAACATCTTCCGCTTCACGCAGGCCGGTTCTGAAGTGTCGGCGCTGCTCGGCCGTATTCCTTCGGCCGTGGGTTACCAGCCAACGCTGGCCACCGACATGGGTGCGCTGCAGGAACGCATCACCACAACGACCAAGGGTTCGATCACTTCGGTGCAGGCGATCTACGTGCCGGCCGACGATTTGACCGACCCGGCGCCTGCGACCTCGTTCGCCCACCTGGACGCGACGACCGTGCTCAACCGCGCGATCTCGGAAAAGGGCATCTACCCCGCCGTCGATCCGCTCGACTCGACCTCGCGCATGCTCGATCCGCTGGTCGTCGGCGAGGAGCACTATGCCGTCGCCCGCCAGGTGCAGTCGATCCTCCAGCGCTATAAGTCGCTGCAGGACATTATCGCCATCCTTGGCATGGATGAGCTGTCGGAAGAGGACAAGCAGACGGTGGCCCGCGCCCGCAAGATCGAGCGCTTCCTGTCGCAGCCGTTCTTCGTCGCCGAAGTGTTTACGGGTGCGCCGGGCAAGCTGGTCGACCTCGCCGACACAATCAAGGGCTTCAAGGGCCTCTGTAACGGCGACTACGATCACCTGCCGGAAGCCGCCTTCTACATGGTCGGCGGCATCGACGAAGCGGTCGAGAAGGCTCAGCGCCTGGCGGCTGAAGCAGCGTAATCAAGGCAATAGGGAGTAGTCAGTAGTCAGTAGTGAATAGCGGCCGGGTGATCAGGACAGCTGTCCTCTCCCTACTCCCTACTCACTATTCCCTACTCACTAAATTGACATGGCTGAAGCTTTCAAGTTCGAACTGGTCTCGCCGGAGCGCCTCCTGGTTTCCGAGCAGGTCGAGTCCGTCGTCATTCCAGGCGCCGAAGGTGAAATGACAGTCATGGCGCACCATGCGCCGGTCATGACCACGATCAAGCCGGGCGTCGTCACGCTGAAGACCGCCGGCGGCAAGGAAGAGCGCTATGTGGTGTTCGGCGGCTTTGCCGACATCGTTCCGGCCGGTTGCACGCTGCTGGCCGAATCGGCGGTTGCTGTCGGCGATATCGACCGCGCCGATCTCGCCCGCCGCATCCAGGAAGCCAAGGAAGACGCCGCCGACGCCAAGGACGATCAGTCCCGCAGCAAGGCGGAGCAGTTCCTTAGCCAGCTTACCACGCTCGAAGGCGCGCTGCTGCCGGCGTAAGCCGCAGAATGACTTGAAGAAAAGGCCGGGCTCAGCCCGGCTTTTTTGTTGCGGCCGCCATCCTGGATCGTCTCGCATAGGCGCAGGGCCTTGGCGGGATTTCAGGGCGGGCAGCCAGCATGATCAGATCGGGTGGCGGCATGCCGGCTGCCAGTCAGGGCGAGATGAGCTTGTATTAGGCGATGGCGCCGGCGGAACCGCGATTTGGCTGCGGCGGTACAGTCGGATCGGGGCTTGCCCCTGCTTTCTGGTTGTTCGACAGTCCGGCTGTCTATCGATTTGGGGTGGCCGATGACGGAACAGACAACGCAACCGGAAGCGGCCTCGCGATCCCGGTGGACGACGGCGCTGATCGCGGCCTTTGGCGGTCCGTTCGGCGGGTTCCTTTGGATCGGCGCCGGCCGGCCGGCGGTTGCCAGCCTGGTGGTGATCAGCGCCATAAGCATTGCGCTGACATATGAGGGATTCCCGGTTCTGCCGGGGGTCGATCTCGCCTGGCTGGTGGATCTCTCCAGTTTAGGTCTCATGGTCCTGTGGGTAGCGCTCGTCGTGCCTTTCGCGTCACGATACAGACCGAACCGGTGGTATTCACACGGCCTTTCGGTGCTGCTGTTGGCCGTGCTGACCTCCTACGGAGCCGCGTTAGCGATCCGCACATTCCTCTTCCAGCCGTTTTCGACCCCGGCAGGCAGCATGACACCAACGCTGGAACTCGGCGACTATTTCTTCGTCTCGAAGTTTGCCTATGGTTACAGTCGCTACAGTGTTCCTCTTGGGCTGCTGCCCTTCGAAGGCCGGATCTTTGCCGCCGAGCCGAAGCGCGGAGATATTGTGGTGTTCAAATTTCCAGCGGATCCGAGCATCGACTACGTCAAGCGGGTCGTTGGACTGCCGGGCGACAAAATCCAGATGGTCGACGGAATCCTTCGCATCAATGGTGTGGCGGTCAAACTCGAGGATGTTGGTCCGTACAGCTCCGAGGACTCTCCCCAAAGCGCCAGACTGCAACGTGAAACCCTCCCCAACGGCGTTTCCTATTCCGTCATCAGTCTTACGGACAATTCAACAACCGACAACACACGGGTGTTCGACGTGCCCGAAGGCCACTATTTCGCGCTTGGCGACAACAGGGATAATTCCTCCGATAGCCGGCTCAGTGTCGGCTTCGTTCCTGCCGAAAACCTGGTCGGCAAGGCAGTGCGACTGTTCTGGAATTCGCAAGGCACGGAGTATTCGTCGCGGCAGAGGCTGGACGCTCCGGCGGGACAATAGGCTTGAAATGGGCGGTTCCGGACCAGCTTCAGCCTACGTTTGTCGGCTCCGGTATGCCGAGCGCTGAGAGCGCAAGCACGATCCCGCCTTGCAGGATATGCTCGCGATGAGCGGCGACCAGTTCGATCAGCGTCTGCCGCTCGGGCTTGCCACTGGCGAAGCCGGCCCAGTCGAACACCGCCGCTACTCGTTCCAGCATCCGTCGTTCGTCGAGCGCCGCCAGCGCCGCGTCGAGCGGATCGGTAAAGTGGGCTTCCGGCAGGTCCTTGCCGCGCGCCTCGCAGGCGGCGATCCAGGCGGCGATCACCAGCGTCAGATGCTCCGGGACCAGGCCGGCCTGGATGCACTCGATGGCGGTAGCGACAATGCGCTGCGGCAATTTCTGGCTGCCGTCATTGGCGATCTGCGCGGTGCGGTGGGCCAGCGCGGTGTTGGAGAAACGTTCGGCAAGTTCGGCCGTATAGGCTGACGTGTCGAGCCCGGCATCCCCAGGCAATGTCGGGATGGCCTCGGCCCAGAGCCGGTCGACGAACGCGCGGATCGCGGGATCCGCGAAGGCGCGGTCGACGGTGACGTGGCCGCTGAGCAGGCCGATATAGGCGATGCCCGAATGGGCGCCGTTGAGCAGCCGAAGCTTCATGTCCTCGAACGGCCGGACATCCTCGACCATGGTGACGCCGAATTTCTCCCAGGCCGGGCGGCCGGCTGGAAACCTGTTTTCGATCACCCATTGCCGGAACGGTTCGGTCATCACCGGCCAGGCGTCCTCGAGGCCGAGTTCGACCGCGATGCGCGCCCGGTCGGCATCGGTGGTTGCCGGCACGATGCGGTCGACCATGCTCGATGGGAATGCAACGTCATCGGCTATATGACCGGCGAGGGCAGCGTCGCCTGAAGCAGCAGCGCCGGCATCGCGCAGTTTTGCAAACCCGACCAGCAGCCGGTGCAGCGTGGCGCCATTGGCCGGAAGGTTGTCGCAGCACAGCACGGTGAAGGGCGGCGTGCCGGCGGCCCGGCGTCGCACCAGCGCTTCCGCCAGGAATCCATGCGCTGTCCTGGGAGATCCGGGATTGCCCAGATCGTGGACGATATCGGGATGGTTTTCGTCGAGGCTGCCGTCGGCGGCCCTGAGATAGGCCTTTTCGGTGATGGTCAGGGTGACGATGCGGGTGCGCGGGTCGGTCAGCGCGGCCAGCACCGCGCCGGGGTCTTCCGGCGCGACCAGCATCGACTGGATCGAGCCGATAATGTGCAGCGCTTCGCCATCGCTGCCGCGCACCGCCAGCGTGTAGAGCCCGTCCTGTGGCGTCAGCGCATGGCGCGTGTCGGGGCTGCGCAGCGAGACGCCGACAATGCCCCAGCCGGTCTCGCCGGCCGCCAGGCAGTCATCGACATAGGCGGCCTGATGGGCACGGTGGAAGGCTCCAACGCCGAGATGGACGATGCCTGGGGCGACACTGGCGCGATCATAGGGGGGGACCGCGACCGAGGCCGGCAAGGATTGCACTGTTGCGTTGGAAAGGCGTCTGCTGGTCATGGCGCGGCTTGTCGCTGGATGGTGAGCGGGGCGGGATCTGCTAGCGGCCTAACATCCGCTCTTCCGCCGCACAATGACCTGACGCCGGTTAAAAGTCATCATACAACAATCCAGTTTTTGTATGTTGACATTATTTCTTTCCAATCCTACCGATATCGCCCCTGGGAGGAACGACGTGGCGGGACTGACCGATCCGGATCTGCTTTTTGCCGCCGAAGGGCGCGCGCTGTCGATCGCGCGCGATCTCCATGCCGGCATCAAGGACCTGCCGATCATCAGCCCGCACGGCCACACCGATCCGCGTTGGTATGCGCTCAACGAGCCATTCCCCGATCCCGCGCAATTGCTGGTGGTGCCCGACCACTACATTTTCCGTATGCTGTTCAGCCAGGGCGTGCGGCTGGAAGATCTCGGCGTCCCGACCCTCGACGGCTCGCCGGTCGAGACCGATCCCAGGGCGATCTGGCGGCGCTTCGCCGAGCACTATTACCTCTTCCGCGGCACGCCGACGCGGTTGTGGCTCGACCATGTGCTCGAGCATCTGTTCGGCATCGAAGAGCCGCTCAACGCCAGCACCGCTAGCCGCCATTACGACACCATCGCGGCGCTTTTGCAGCGCGACGATTATCGCCCACGCGCGCTGTTCGAGCGCTTCAACATCGAGGTCATCGCGACGACCGAGGGCGCACTCGACGATCTCCAATGGCACAAGACGATCCGCGACAGCGGCTGGCAGGGCCGCGTCGTCACTGCCTACAGGCCGGATGCCGTCGTCGATCCCGACTTCGAAGGATTTTCTGCCAATCTCGATCGCCTGGGCGAGATCGCCGGCTGCGACACCGGCACATGGGCCGGCTATCTGGACGCGCATCGCCAGCGCCGCGCCTTCTTCAAAAGTTTCGGCGCAACCTCGTCGGATCACGGCCATCCGACGGCCGAGACCGCCAATCTTTCCGATGCGGCGGCGGAAGAGCTGTTCAACCGCATCCGCCGCGGCTCGGACGACGAGCGCGAGCGCAAACTGTTTCGCGCCCAGATGCTGACCGAAATGGCCAAGATGAGCCGCGACGACGGGCTGGTCATGCAGATCCATCCCGGCTCATGGCGCAACCACTCGCCTGGTGTTTTCCAAAAATTCGGCCGCGACAAGGGCTTCGATATTCCGACCCGCACCGACTATGCCGCGGCGCTCAAACCCTTGCTCGACTGCGTCGGGCTGGAGCGCGACCTCTCCATCATCCTGTTCACGCTCGACGAGACCAGCTACGCGCGTGAACTGGCGCCGCTTGCCGGCGTCTATCCGGCGCTGAAGCTCGGGCCTGCCTGGTGGTTCCATGACAGTCCGGAAGGCATGCGCCGGTTCCGCGAGATGACCACCGAGACCGCCGGCTTCTACAACACTGTCGGTTTCAACGACGACACCCGCGCCTTTCCATCCATACCCGCCCGCCACGATGTGGCGCGCCGGGTTGACTGCGCCTTTCTCGCCCGTCTCGTCGCCGAGCACCGGCTGCGTGAGGACGAGGCGCATGAGCTGGCGCGGGAGCTTGCCTACACGCTTGCCAAGAAGGCGTACCGGCTGTGAGCCGGGCGCGTGGAATTTTAAGGGAGGAAGACAGTCATGTTGCATTTTTCAAAACTGATGGCAGCCACATTCGCCTTCGGCTCGCTGATGATCGGCGTTGCCGGCGCCCAGACCGTACTGCGCTCGGCCGACACCCATCCGGACGGGTATCCGACTGTCGAGGCGGTCAAATATCTCGGCGAGCTCATCAAGGAGCGCACCGCCGGCCGCTATTCGGTCGAGGTCTATCATTCGGCGCAGCTCGGCGAGGAAAAGGACACGATCGAGCAGACGCAGACCGGTGTCATCGATCTGAACCGCGTCTCGATGGGTCCGTTCAACGGCATCGTGCCGGAAACCGCGGTGCCGTCGCTGCCCTACATGTTCCGTTCGGTCGAGCACATGCGCCATGTCATGGACGGGCCGATCGGCGACGAGATCCTCAAGGCCTTCGAGACGCATGATCTGGTCGGCCTTGCCTTCTACGATTCCGGCGCCCGTTCCTTCTACAACACCAAGAAGGACATCACCTCGATCGCCGATCTGAAAGGCATGAAGTTCCGCGTCATCCAGTCCGACGTGTTCGTCGATATGGTCAACGCGCTTGGCGCAAATGCCACGCCGATGGCGTATGGCGAGGTCTATTCGGCGCTCGAAACCGGTGTCATCGACGGCGCCGAGAACAACTGGCCCAGCTTCGAATCCGCCAAGCACTACGAAGTCGCCAAGCACTATACCGTCGACCAGCACCAGATCGTGCCGGAAGTGCTGGTGATGTCGAAATCGAGCTGGGACAGACTGACGCCGGAAGACCAGGCGATCGTCAAGCAGGCGGCCAAGGATAGCGTCGTCAAGATGCGCGAATTGTGGGACGCGCAGGAGAAGAAGTCGCGAGAGATCGTCGAGAAGGCCGGCGTCAAGGTCAGCGAGATCGACAAGCAGCCGCTGATCGATGCGATGAAGCCGGTCTACGACAAGTATCTGAAGACGCCGGAGCTCAAGGACCTCGCGACGCGCATCCAGGCGACCAAGTGATTTTCTGGCGGGGCGGCATGGCGCCGCCCCGCCAATCGCTTTTAGGGGACGGAAAGACCGGGAGGATCGGATGACTGCGGGAACGGCCAGGAGCGGAGCGCCACCGCGCTTCAGCGCGGTGCTTTCGAAGATTTGCGACGGTGCGCTCTATCTCGCGGGCATCGGGATGGTCGCCATGACCGCGCTTGTTGCCTACCAGGTGTTTTCCCGCTTCGTGCTCAACGCGTCACCGAGCTGGACCGAAGTCACCGCCATCATGCTGATGAACTGGTTCATTTTCCTGGGCGCTGCCGTCGGCGTGCGCGAGAATTACCATATGGGCTTCGACGTGCTGCTCTACATCCTGCCCAAGGGCAGCAAGTGGGCGCTGCGCACCCTGTCCGACCTGATCGCGTTCGGCTTCGGCTTCGGCATGGTCTGGTACGGCTGCAAGCTGGTCGGGCTGACCTGGCGGACCATCATCCCGGCGCTCGAGCTTCCCGGCGGTTTCGACTATCTGCCGCTGGTCGCCGGCGGCTTTCTGATCTGCCTGTTCTCGGCCGAACGCATCGTGCTGCGCTGGTCCGGCGCCGACATCGACAAGGATATCAATCTCGAGGAAGTGCCGGAAATGCCGGCCGTGCAGGAGGCCTAGATGGAACTCTGGATCCTGTTTGGCGTCTTCACGCTTTTGATGTTTGCCGGCACGCCGATCGCCTTTTGCCTGGGTGCGGCGTCCTTCGCCACCGTGCTTTATCTCGGCCTGCCGCCCCTGGTGGTGTTCCAGCAATTGAAGTCGGGCATGTCGGCGTTCTCACTGATGGCGATCCCGTTCTTCATCTTTGCGGGCGACCTGATGGTGCGCGGCGGCATCGCGCAGCGCATCGTTTCCTTTGCCGGCTCGCTGGTCGGTCATGTCCGCGGGGGGCTCGGTCAGGTCAACATCATCGCCGCGACGTTGTTCGGCGGCATTTCCGGCTCGGCTGTGGCGGAAGCCGCTGCCGTCGGCGGGCTGATGATCCCGCAGATGAAAGCGCGCGGCTACGGCGCCGACTACGCCGTCAACGTGACCTCGATGGCGGCGCTGATCGCGCTGCTTCTGCCGCCGTCGCAGAACATGATCATCTATTCGATCGCCGGCGGCGGCAAGATTTCGATCGCCGACCTGTTCACCGCCGGTATCCTGCCTGGCCTGCTGTTCGCCGCTTCGCTGATGGTCACTGCCTATTTCGTCGCCCGCAGCCGCGGCTACCCGGTCGAGGCCTTTCCCGGCTTCTCGCGTGTCGGCCAGCTGGCGGTCATCGCCATCCCCGGACTTCTGCTTATCGGCATCATCTTCGGCGGCGTTCGCTCGGGCATTTTCACGGCGACGGAAAGCTCCTGCATCGCCATCATCTACGCCTTGCTGGTCACCGTCTTCGTCTACCGGTCGATGGCCTGGGGCGATTTCGTCCATGCCACAAAGGGCGCGGTGCGCACGACCTCAATGGTGCTGCTGATCATCGGCACGGCGGCCTCGTTCAGCTGGCTGATGGCCTATCTCAAAGTGCCGGTGCTGCTGATCGCAGGCATGAACGCCATCTCCACCGATCCGCTGGTGGTGCTGCTTCTGCTCAACGTCTTGATGCTGCTGCTCGGCACCTTCATGGACATGGGGCCGATGATCATCATCTGCACGCCGATCTTCCTGCCGCTGGTCACCCATTACGGCGTCGACCCCGTGCATTTCGGCGTCATCACCATCCTCAATCTCGGCATTGGGCTCAACACGCCACCGGTCGGCACGGTGCAGTTCGTCGCCTGTGCCGTCGGCAAGATTACGGTCTGGGAAGCGATGCGCTCGATCTGGCCGTTCTATGGCGCGGGCATCGTGGTCCTGGGGCTGGTGACCTATATTCCGGCGATTTCGCTCTGGTTGCCGAGCGTGTTCAAATAGGGCGTCTTCAAATAGACGTCTTCAAACAGGGGTGCGATATGGCATCGGATAGCGCTGTTGATCTCAGGGTCGAGAGAAAACCCAAACTGTCGGAGACCGTCGTCGCAGCGATCCGCAAGCAGCTGCAGGCGGGCGAGATCCTGCCCGGCCACAAATTGCCGACCGAAGGACAACTGACCGAGACCTTCGGCGTCAGCCGCACCGTCATCCGCGAAGCGCTGGCCAAGCTCGCCGCCGACGGGCTGGTCGAGGCGCGCCAGGGCGCAGGCGTGTTCGTCACCGAGCACATCTCAACGATGTTCGGCGCGCTCGCCGCCGACATGGGCAGCAAGGATTCCATCGCGCTCAATGTGCTCGAAGTGCGCCTGGCCGTCGAAATCGAATCGGCCGGGCTCGCCGCCATTCGCCGCAACGCCGCGCAGGAAGCAGCGATCCAGGAAGCGTTCTTCGAATTCGAACGGCTGCTTCTCAACAGCGAGCCGACCGGTCCGGCCGATCTCGCCTTCCACCGGGCAATCGCCAGCGCCACCAACAACCCGTTCTATGTCGAGATGCTCGATGTGCTCGGACGCCGCGCCATTCCTTGCGACGTGACCTCGCCCTGGTCGACCGAACTGGTGCAATCCGACTGCTATCAGCGAGGGCTGCAACGCGAGCATCTGGTGATCCTGAATGCGATCACCTCAGGCGACGCCGAAGCCGCGCGCGAGGCGATGCGCGCTCATCTAACCGCCAGCCAAGAGCGCTACCGCGAGCGGCTGCACGCCCGCCAGGTCTACTACGCCGACTCGGTCAAGGCGTCGGCAACCAAATAGCCATTCATTCAGCTGGAGCAGCAATGACTCAAAGTCACCCGCATACCGATTTCACCTCGCGTTTCGCCATCGACCCGGTCGCCGCTGCTTCCATGGGCACCGACGAACTGCGTCACAATTTCCATATTGACGACCTGTTCCAGCAGGGACGCATCAGCCTGACCTACACCCATTATGACCGCATGATCGTTGGCGGCGCCGTGCCGGAAGGGACAGCGCTGCCGCTGGAGGCGATCAAGCCGACGGGGACCAAGAATTTTCTCGACCGCCGCGAGCTGATCATCGTCAACATCGGCGGCGCCGGCTCGGTGACGGCAAATGGCGAGACCCACCAGTTGCAGGCACGTGACATGCTCTATCTCGGCATGGGCAGCACCGACGTGTCGTTCGCGTCGGCCGACAAGGCAGCGCCGGCCAAATTCTATCTGCTCAGCGCCCCGGCGCATCACACCCATCCCAACCGGCTGATCCGCATCGGCGACGCCAAGCGGCTCGACCTCGGCAGCAAGGAAACCTGCAATGAGCGCTCGATCTTCCAGTTCATCCATGCCGATGGCGTCAAGACCTGCCAGCTGGTCGTCGGCATGACGCAGCTGGCGCCGGGCTCGGTGTGGAACACCATGCCTTGCCATGTGCATGACCGGCGCATGGAGGCCTATCTCTATTTCGACCTGCCGGAGACGGCGCGCGTCTTCCATTTCATGGGCGAGCCGGACGAAACGCGGCATCTGGTGATGGCTAACGAGGAGGCGGTGCTGTCGCCGGGCTGGTCGATCCATTCGGGGGCCGGCACCTCGAACTATGCCTTCATCTGGGCGATGGCCGGCGACAATGTCGACTACACCGATGTCGACCCGGTGCCGCTGGGTGAATTGCGTTGAGCGGCCCTTCCTCCTTCAGCCTGGCCGGCAAGCGTATCCTGGTCACCGGCGCGAACACCGGCATCGGCCAAGGCATCGCCGTCTCGATCGCGCGCGCCGGCGGCACCGTCATCGGTGTCGGCCGCTCGGCGATGGACGACACGGAAAGACAAGTCGCGGAAGCCGGTGGCCAGTTCGAGGCGGTGCGATGCGATCTTGCCGATCATGTTGCCGCCAAGGCCATGCTCGACCAGGTGTGGGAGAAGACCGGCCCGATCGACGGGCTGGTCAACAATGCCGGCATCATCCGCCGCGCCGATGCGGTCGATTTCTCCGAGGCCGATTGGGACGACGTCATCGACGTCAATCTGAAGACGCTGTTCTTCCTCAGCCAGGGTTTTGCCAGGCGCGTGCTGGCCGATTCCGGGCAGCGCGGCAAGATCGTCAACATCGCCTCGGTGCTGAGTTTCCAGGGCGGTATTCGTGTCGCGTCCTACACCGCGTCGAAACATGGCGCGCTCGGCATAACCCGGCTGCTTGCCTGCGAATGGGCGGCAAAAGGCATCAACGTCAACGCCATTGCGCCCGGCTATATCGAAACCAACAACACCGAGGCGTTGCGCGCCGATCCCGACCGCAGTGCTGCCATCCTGGCACGCATCCCGGCGGGACGTTGGGGCGGGCCGGAAGACATAGGCGATGCCGCCGTGTTCCTGCTGGCGCCAGCGTCCGACTATATGCATGGCGCGGTGGTTCCCGTGGACGGCGGCTGGCTGGCGCGATGAGGAGATGGTCATGATTGAAGCCAAGATTTTCGCACAGCCCGGCGAGAGCGCCTGGACGCCGACGCCGGACGGCAACAGACGCCGCGTTCTCGTCTCCACCGATGAGCTGATGATGGTCGAGTTCGGCTTCGACAAGGGCGGCGTCGGCGCACTGCATTCGCACCCGCATGTCCAGGCCAGCTATGTCGCCGAAGGTCGCTTCGAGGTGACCATCGACGGCCGCACCGCGACCATCGAGACCGGCGGCAGCTTCATCGTGCCGTCCAATCTGGTGCACGGCGTCAAGGCGCTGGAGGCCGGGCGCCTGGTCGACAGCTTTACCCCGCACCGCGCCGATTTCCTGGCCTGAACCTTTTCGGCAATTCCAGAAACAGGAAACCCGCGCCTCCTGGGGAGGCGCGGGCTGTTGCCTGTGCGCTCGTGGCGCAGCGGTACTCGAAACATCGCCGCAGGGTTTGACGGTGCCGCAACATGGTGAAGATAGGTTTAACGATGCCAACCAGGTCGATCGCCGGTGGGGTGTTGCTGCTGCTTGTTGTGGTCACGCAGGGGCTGCGCTAATCGTTCTGTCCACGCCGCTGCTTCGGGCGGCCGATCGAAAACATCAGTGATGCAGATATCGACGACGAGCGTACCGACGCACGATCCCAAACGACGTGTCCTCAAGGACGTGTTCGGTTTCGACGATTTCCGTCCCGGACAGGCCGCAGTGATGGAGGCACTGCTTGGCGGCCGCCACGTGCTGGCGGTCATGCCGACGGGTGCCGGCAAATCGCTTTGCTACCAGGTTCCGGCGCTGGTCAAGGGTGGGCTGACCATTGTCGTTTCGCCGCTCGTGGCGCTGATGCAGGATCAGGTCGCGGCACTGCGCCTCGCCGGCGTCGCCGCCGATACGATCAATTCCTCGATCGATCGTGATGCCAATGTCGCGGCATGGCGCCGCGTCGCGTCGGGCCAGACGCGGCTGCTCTACCTCGCGCCGGAACGGCTGATGACCGAGCGGATGCTGGATGCGCTTGCCAGGCTCGATGTCAGCCTGATCGCCATCGACGAGGCGCATTGCATTTCGCAGTGGGGGCCGGCGTTCCGGCGCGAATATGAAGACCTGTCGCAGCTGCGTGGCATCTTTCCCGACGTACCGATCATTGCGGTGACGGCGACGGCGGACGAGACGACGCGGGCAGACATCGAGACACGGCTGTTTGGCGGGCGTGTCGAAACGCAGGTGCTTGGCTTCGACCGGCCCAACATCAAGCTCGCTATCGAGCCCAAGCAGGACAGCAAGCGGCAGTTGCTCAACTTCATCGAACGCCATCAGGGGCGTAGCGGCATCGTCTATTGCCTGTCGCGCAAGAAGACCGAAGAGATGGCGGCCTTCCTCGAAAAGAACGGCGTCGCCGCGCTCGCCTATCACGCCGGGATGAGCAAGGAGGCGCGCGATGCGAATCAAAACGCCTTCATGACCCTGTCGGGCGTCGTCATGGTGGCGACCATCGCCTTCGGCATGGGGATCGACAAGCCTGATGTCGCGTATGTCTTCCACACCGATCTGCCCGGCAGCCTGGAAGCCTATTACCAGGAGATCGGCCGTGCCGGTCGTGACGGGCGGGCGGCTGAGGCGCATATGCTTTACGGCCTCGGCGATATCCGCATGCGCCGCATGTTCATCGACGACGAGGACGCCGCTGTCGAGCACAAGCGCCGCTCGCATGGCCGGCTCGATACGCTGATCGGCTATTGCGAGACGGCCGAGTGCCGCCGCCAGGTGCTGCTCGGTTATTTCGGTGAAGAGGCGGTCCCTTGCGGCAATTGCGACAATTGCCTGGAACAGGCGCCGCGCACCGACGGCACCGCCGAGGCGCGCCTCATCCTGGCGGCGGTGGCGCAGAGCGGCGAGCGCTTCGGCGCCGGCCATGTCATCGACATCCTCATCGGCCACGAGACTGAAAAGATCGCGGCAAGGGGGCATCACAGGCTGGCAGCCTTCGGCAATGGCGCCGCGCACAAGAAGGATTTTTGGCAATCTATGATTCGCCAGCTGGTCGCGAACGGTTTCCTGATGCCGGACCCGGCCGGCCATGGCGGGTTGGCCATCGCGGACAAGGGCCACGCACTCGGCCGGGGCGAGGTGCCGTTCCAGTATCAGGTCGAGATGCGCACGCGCGCCGCGCGCCGCGCGGCTCGCGCCGGGCAGAGCCCCCAGAGCGAAAATGTAGATGCGTCGCTGCTCGCGGCGCTCAAGACGCTGCGGCTGCGTCTGGCCAAGGAACGCCAGGTGCCGGCCTATGTGGTGTTTTCGGATCGTACACTGATCGACATGGCCGAGCGTCGTCCGCAAGACCTCGACGATTTCGCCGGGGTGAATGGCGTCGGCGCCGCCAAGCTCAAGGAGTTCGGCGCGATTTTTGTCAGCGCCATTGCCGCGCACCTTTCCGAGACGCCAGGCTGAAAGGGTGTTGCTGGACCAAAGCCCGATCCGGCATCAGTACGCCTTCAACTTGCCCGCCCGCTTATCCTTTCATTTTGGCGCTACCCTGCCGTAGGGGAATGGCCTTCCAAATTGTATGGAACCGTGACGACAAACCACACATTCCTGAATCTAAGCGGTCGATTCTCGGATGTAGCCGTGATTATGGAAACCCGCTGTTGCGCGCGGGTGGCGGTTTTCTCGGCCTTGGAGACGCTACGTCGGCAGCCGCGATCCGCTGAGCCGAATGGTATGATTCAGACCATCTTTGTTGTTGAAAACCCGCTTTCGACGGGAGTATAAAACTCGAGGTTACCATTGCTTTTCGTATAGAGGCTGTGGTGGAAACGTGGGTCCAATCCGCAAAGCATTGCCTTGCGTGGAAGTGGTCGAACCGGCGGCGAATGGTCCGTTCCTGTGGCCAAGGAAGACCAGGAAATTACCCGATCATTCGTGATTGAACCGTTTGCGCTGTCCTATGCTGAGGGCCAGCGGATACGCCTGCATCTCGACAAGTTCGTTCGTCTGCAGAGAGGCTAAGCCTGATGAAAGACCGGTGGGAACCTGACCACCAGTTCATTGAAAGCGCCCGCCGTAGCCAGCTCCGAGCGGAGAGCCAACTGGACTCCCTGCAATCGACCATCGCCGAAACGCGACGCGTCCTAGAGGCTTCACGGAAGCTCTTGGAAAAGTTGCCGAGCGCGAAGACCATACCCAGCCATAGGGAATGGCCGGTGCAGGTTGGGCATGCTTGTGGGGCTTCACCGCACCGGCCACTGCGGGGAGATATGAGGCCCCCGCGCCGCCTAAGATATAGGCATATTAGCAATCGCGCAATTAACCCTATTGCGCTACCCAGCCGTAGAGGCAAGGAAATCGGAGAAGTTGGTGCCGGTTAACCGCCAGCACGCGAGCAAGTCATTCTGAAAGCATGAAAAACGCGATTTTGCTCGTGCCAATTGAGCGTCTGAAATCTAGTTCCTGCTGCCGATTATCCCTAAGTTAACAGAAATACTTATATTCCCGAAGGGTTGCGAATCAGTCGATTGTCAAGCGCATGCCATGGAGCAAGCAAGGGATCGATCTGAGCAGAAGGGCCGCAGCGGTCGAAGCGCGCTGGGAAATCCGAGCGGCTTCGGCAATTGTCCGCTCTGGCTCGCCCGCTACAACTCGACTCGCGCAGTGTGGACGGAATCACCGGCCATGTGGACGAGAACCATCTGGCGATGTCGTTCACCGAGTTTCGTTCGCGCTACAGCCTTTAAGGGCAAGGTGATCAAGGCGATCGGATCGCCGCCTCAGGCGGCTTCGCGTTCGGCCTGCGCAGTCAGGTCCGGCTCCCGGCGGCTGTACTGCCGCGGCGAACAGCCCATGACGCGCTTGAATGCCGTGCTGAAGGCGCTTTCGGATTCGTAGCCGAGCGCCAGGGCGATGACGGAAACCGGATCGCCGGAATGCATCAGCCGGTCGCCGGCCAGCATCATGCGCCAGCGCGTCAGATAATCCAGGGGTGAGGCCCCGACCGTCTGCTTGAATCTGAGCGCAAAAGTCGATCGCGACATGCCGGCGCGCTCGGCCAGCTTCTGCAATGTCCAGCCATGGGCCGGGTCTTCGTGCATGGCGCCGATCGCCGCGCCGATCTGCCTGTCGGTCAGTGCGAACAGCCAGCCGACATTGCCTTGCGCCGTCATATGCAGGCGCAAGGCCTCGATCAGGATCATGTGGGCGAGGTGCTCGACGATGAGAAAGCCGCCGGGACGCCGCTGGCGCAATTCCTGCATCATCCGCTCGACCGGCCAGCGAAGCGCCGAATGGTCGCTCTCGCCGCGGATATGGACGATGGGCGGCAGCATCCGCAACAGGATGCCGGCATGGTCGCCGGACAGCGTGAAGCGACTGCTGACCAGGAGGAAATCGCCGCCGCCATTATGGACGGTGATGCCGCCGGTCCGCGCCGGTGAAAAGATCGTTCGCGCATCGACCGTCGGCAGGCCGAGATCGCTGGCAAGGCGGAAAGGCCGGCCGCGCGGCAACAGGAAGCAGTCGCCCACGTCCAGCCGCACCGCGTCAGGGACGCCCTCGACCGACAGCCAGCATCGGCCGGACACCACGGCGCCGCATTTGATGGCGGCCTGCTGGTCAGGGAACTGGATCGCCCAGTCGCCACCGGTTTCCAGCCCAGCCGACAGGTAATTGCGCGGCTTCAGTAGCGACAGCACGTCTGACAGCGGATCCATGAGCGTTCTCGGACGATTGCGAAGATATCTCGGATTTTACAGTATAGATCGTATGATCGCAACCTTCTATCTCCTTCGGCAACGGGCTGCCTGTACGGCCTTCGCCGAAAACCAAGGAGAAATGATCATGCGTGTGTTCGTTACCGGGGCTACCGGTTTTGTCGGTTCGGCTGTTGTGCGGGAATTGCTCGGGGCGGGCCATCAGGTGCTTGGCCTCGCGCGGTCGGAAGCAGGTGCGGAGTCGATCGTGGCCGCGGGCGCCGAGGCGCATCGCGGCGATATCGAGGATTTCGAGAGCCTGCGCAGCGGCGCTGCCCAATCGGATGGCGTCATCCACACGGCCTTCAACCACGACTTTTCGAGATTCGCCGCCAGTTGCGCAGTTGACCAGCGCGCCATCGAAACGCTCGGCGCGGCGCTCGAGGGTTCCGAGCGGCCGCTGCTTGTCACCTCCGGACTCGCCGGTTTTGCTCAGGGAAGGCCGGCAACCGAAGACGACAAACCTGCGCCTCCATCGGTCTCCATGCCGCGCGCTTCGGAAGCAACGGCCGTGGCGCTCGCAGCGCGCGGGGTGCGCGCATCGACGGTGCGGCTGGCGCCGACCGTCCATGGCGAGGGCGATCACGGTTTCGTGCCGATGCTGATTGCCATTGCGCGTGAAAAGGGCGTCTCGGCCTATGTCGGCGACGGCGCAAATCGCTGGGCGGCGGTGCACCGGTTCGACGCCGCCACCCTGTACAGGCTGGCGCTGGAGAAGGGGGCGGGCGGCGTCAGCTATCATGCGGTTGCCGAACAGGGCGTGGCGAGCAAAGAGATCGCCGAGATCATCGGCCGCCGGCTCGGCCTGCCGGTCGTTTCCATAGGCCCCGAGGAGGCGGCTGCGCATTTCGGCTTTCTCGGGCATTTCATCGGCAGGGACTTGTCGGCGTCAAGTGAGCAGACCCGCACTGCGCTGGGATGGCAGCCGACCGGGCTTGGGCTCATCGCCGATCTCGACCGTCCCGGCTATTTCGAGGCCTGATCAGGCCGGCCAGTCGCGTTGCATTGCACGACCGACAGCCTGGCGATCAGCGGCAGTGCCAGCAACACGGCCAGACGCAGCCCGCCGAGCGGGCAGCACCGTCGTGCTGCTGGAACCGCCGCCACATCTGTATGGCGGCAAGCAGAACGAACACGGCGTAGGCCGCCCGCAGCCCGGACGACCTGCTCGCCCGTCGCCGGAAAGCCGGCGAAGGCATGGCCTCGTCATGGCAGACCTACCTTGTTACGGGGATGCGCGCGCGATTCCCGCGCCTAGTTAGAGATCGCCCTTCCTCACCTTGCCGTAAACGATATTCCGGTTCGAGCCATAGTAGACTTTCGCGTCGAAAGGACTCCCGCCGAGGGCGGCATTGATGATGTCCCACATATCGTCGGCCGAACGTAGGATGAGCGGCCAATCCATGAAAGTCTCCATGTAACCATCCGTCGTTATCTCGTCGCTGAAATTGGCAAACAGGAATTCGCCACCGGGCTTGACGAGTTCCATGGCTCTTTGAAGCAGGCGGACGCCGATGGCACGCGGCAGGTAATCGTAAAGCCCCGATGCGTAGACTAGATCGAATGTGCCAAGGGCGTAGGCGCGGCGCAGGATGCCGCGTACGGAACCCTGGACTGCCTCGACTGCCGTGCCGGCAAAGTCGTGGTTCACCGTGGCTACGCTGACGGGGTCCTGATCCAGGCCGATCCAACGCTGCAGTTTATGCCTGGTCAACGCGTCGGAGCGTTCGGCTTCCCTGAGGTGGCCGCAGGCAATCGCCAGCACCTCAGCCTTTTCCACACTGCTGGCCGTCTCGTCCACGGTCCTGGCCAGAATATCCCGCCGCTCGCGCCCCGCCACCGAACTGGCAGCTTCACTGGTGTACGCATAGATTTGCCGACCAAGTAAGGTAGACGAGGCCACGATCTCGTCGGCGATCGGATGCTTGTAGTAAATATCCAGCAGGCCTGCATCGCCCGAATACCCGCGCGGTTTTTCGACCGACCACCGCGTGAACGGGTCCTGGAGCAAATATTCCGCGACCCGATGCTGCTGAGCCAAAGGAACGAGTTTCTGCCAAACCGCGGTAGCAACCTGCCGGCGGAGCTTGTGGAGTCGCCCCGCCAAACGATGGACGACGGGGGCGGCCGGTTTGTTTCGCGCAAAGGCTTGATGAGCAAGGTCCAGTATCAGGGCGAGCTGGGCCGTGCTGTCCCTCAACTCGTCGGAGTCAGCCGCCTCTTCGGAGGTCGCAACATGTTTCTTCATCAGCCTGGTGGTGACCAGGCTGTATTGGTCGAGCTGCAGTTTTGGCTTGATAGGCATGCCGTTTACTCTCCGGTTTACCGCCCCGGTCCCCGGCCAGCAGCATAGGTGCGCCGCCAACCAATGCTAACAATTTTAATAAAATTTTAGTAAAATTTGAATCAACGGAATGGCCATCAATCCTGCAAACTGGCTAAATCCGAACCGCCCGTTTACCCTCGGTTAGCGACATCTGACTTTTCTTGCGGACAGGGACGTCTTCATTCCCCAACCGCAGGCGACGTCGGCTGTTGCATTCGCTACTGCAGATCGCGGAGGAGCGTTGCGATGCAACTGAGCGAGGACGTTGCCCAGAAGGTGGCGGCAGCGATTGGACGTCCGCGGTGGCATTCCGCCGATCCGGAACTCCTGACACTGTTCCTGCAGAAGGATGCCGATGAGAATCGCAGCCTTGTGCGATGGGGTATTGCGGCTGCTGTATTCAGCTATGTGGCCTATGGCCTTTTCGATTGGTTTCTCTTTCCGGATGTCGCCGGCCGGCTTGTTTTGACGCGCGTTACGCTAGGGATCACTTCCCTGGCGCTTGTCGAATTTGTCGCCCGACGGGGCTTTGCCCTTGCCACCTTGCACCTTGTAGCAGCGCTGGCGATTGTCTCCGGTGCCCTTGGGTGGCTCGTCTCCGCTGTTGGAACAGAGCATCAGGATGCCCTCTCCCATTTCATGGTTTTTGGCACCGTGTTCATCCTGGGTGCGAATCTGTTCTTCAACTTCCGTTTTTGGCTTTCAGCCCTTGCCTCCGCGACGGTCGCCGCAAGCTTTGTGTACGCCGCGATGTTCTCCCTTCAGGCCGACATCGCCGGTCGGGTCGTGTTGTCGGCCTATTTCGTGAACTGCCTCGTCTTGTCGCTTTATCTTTCGTGGCGGCTGAGTCTGGAGCGGTACCAGACTTTCCTGCACGCGCTTCGGGCACAATTCCAGGAGCAGGCTGCTATCAAGAAGGGGCAAAAGCTAACTGAAATCGCCGACACCGATCCGCTCACGGGAATGAAGAACCGCAGGGCGATCATTCGAGAATTCTCGGAGCTGCGCGAAGACTGGGCCGCGGACGACGACGAGATAGGCCTCATTCTGATCGACGTCGACTACTTCAAAAGGTTCAATGACGGACTTGGTCATCAGGCCGGCGACGATTGCCTGATCAAACTCGCCCATGTCCTTTCCGAGATGGCGGCTGCCAACAACGCCATCGCGGCCCGCTATGGCGGAGAAGAATTCGTCATTCTCTGCAAGGTCACCGGGCGGGCTCACCTTCATGAGATAACGAAGAAATTCTGTCGCGCTGTAGAGGATTTGGATATCTACCACCCTGATCGGGGCGACAAGCTCAACATCGTAACGATCAGTGCCGGGGCGTCGTTGACGCGCGCCGATCAGAGCATAGAGCTTAGAATCCTGCTGCAGGAAGCTGACCGCGCACTCTACGCGTCCAAGTTTGCCGGTCGGGCTACGTTCACGATTTACGACCCGCACGCCACCAGCCAGGATCGCTCCGGCGAAAATCTTTCAGAACTGCTGAAGGTGGCAGTTTCCAACCAGCTCGTTTCTGTCGCTTACCAGCCAATTCGCGAGCTGGCGTCGGGACGCGTGCTGGGGCACGAGAGTCTGATGCGGGTATGCGACTTCGACGGCACCATGATCAGTCCGTCCGTATTCATACCCGTTGCCGAGCAGACCGGAGCGATCGTGGAACTGGGTACGTGGCTGATCGATCGAGCCTGCGGTGACATGGCGGAATACGGATTGGGCTCGGTCGTGACGGTGAACGTCTCCGTTCTTCAGCTCAAGGCTCCTAACTTTTCACTCCGGATCACCGAGATTCTTGGCAGGCACGGCCTTGCGCCCCAGAAACTGGCCATCGAAATCACCGAAGGCAGTGACATCTTTCTGGAGGCGCAAGCGGTAAGAAACGTGGAGCGGTTGCGAAAACTCGGCGTTCAGATCTGGCTGGACGACTTCGGAACGGGATTTGCCGGCTTGACATGGCTCCGCCGCTTCAAATTCGACGTGGTCAAGATTGATCGCAGCTTCCTCCACGATTGCCAGACGTCTCGTGGCTTGAGCCTGTTGCGGGACATGGTCGGGCTGCTTCGCAATCTCGGCCATGTCGTGCTCGCCGAGGGCGTCGAAACGGAGGAGCAGTACATATTGCTGCAGCGCCTGGGGGTAAATTTGATGCAGGGCTTCCTCACCGGGCATCCCGTGCCGATCGAAGACGTAAACCAGATCAGGCAAGGCCTCGTTGCCTAGCGGCAGCCCGATCGACGACCGGCACGATGCCAAATGCTGAGACTGGAGATAAGGAGATGATCTCAGCAGCTTGATGAACTAGGTTTCGAAATCCCTTTGGGTAAGAAATGACGACTTTTCTCACGAGCGCCGCGATCTAAGGATTGGCGACGAAGAATGCGCCGATAGCTTGCAAAGCGCCGGCGAGCTTCCCACTGAGGGCACCGTACGCTGCTGCTGCAAGCGTGCCGGCTAGCGTGGCGATAATCACCGAAACAACTTGCTCCGAATAAATCCTTAGAGTTCGGGGCCGTTCCTCGTTCATGAAGATCAACGCATTGCTGACAAAGGCTTTGTGCAGATCCATTATGACCACCATGATGGTAAACAGGATTGCGAGAAAAAGCAGCCTCTTCCCAAAGGTCAAGTCGGGCAAAGCCGCGAGTCCGATGACGAACATCAGTCCATTTATGTTGAGCCCAAATTTCTTGATAGAGGTGATTGTTCTTGTAAGCCCGCGTTCCGCGATCGATTTGAGGAAATCCGCTTCACCTCTGGCCCACGATTCTTGTCCACCCTGAACTAGAATTGCGTTCTCGCCGCTCGAATCCAACTCGACCATGGCGATCCGATTAATGTTGGGACTTTCTCTCTCTTGAACATTTAGCCTCAGATAAGTAATTGTTGAAAGATTCTTGCTGGCCTCCATGAACTGCTCGACAGTCATGGTTCGCTTTGTCTTCCGGTCGCTGAATGTTACAAATAATTGGCCGGCCTTGAAGTCCTTGCGGACTGCCGCCACCATTTCCTCGAAGTCGGCCCTATAAAGACGGATCGATCCGAGTGTCCTGTTCTCGGTGTGAATCGTTTCGGCAAGTTCGTTTGTAGTCTCTATCAGGCTAACCGGGTCTGTGGGGTCATGAGGGTGAAGGACAAATGTGCCGGCGGTGCCAAGCTCTGATTCCCAGTCGCCGGATATGGAGCCCTTTGAATTTAGATCGCCCTTTCCTTTGATAGGGGCAACTTTTACGCCTGATTCAGCCTGAACGGGCGTCGCTGCAAAGCGAAGGGCTGAGCCATCAAAGCTCCCCCTGCCTTCATACACTGCTAATCCAAATGTTTGGTCCATGAAGCGGATACGTATGCTAAACCCCGTCTCAGGACCGTCCATCTCGCAATAGATGTTGCCGGTATTCGTGCCAAATAAGGCGCCAGCCCCAACGCTTTGAAAATGCAAACATACGAATCTAGTCCCCGCCAACGGAAGGCGATAACGAATCGAGCCTGTAGCCTATATGAAATCTTGGGGCACCGCAGTGGGGCACCGCTCCCATGGCCATCCACTCGAATGGCAATAAAACCAGTAAGTTAATGACATCGATAGTTTTTGGCGGAGAGGGAGGGATTCGAACCCCCGATGGGCTTGCACCCATGCCGCATTTCGAGTGCGGTGCATTCGACCACTCTGCCACCTCTCCGCGGTCATGGTCGGCCGTTGCCGGCGCGGCGCACTAGATAACGGCTGGGCGGGCAGGTTACAAGGCCAAATCCGCGGGGGAATTCAGCTTCCTGTGCGGGCTCTGTCTGGAGGGCTGCGTTGCGGCCACGTCGGCAGATGGGGCCAACCGGTCCTCGACCGGAGAGATCGGGGGCGGCAAGGAGGCGGCGTGGCCAAGGATTCCGCCCGTTTGCCTTGACTCGTACCGAACCTTCGGTTAGGGGAAGCGCGCAATCGGCGTGGAGGGTTCTTCCACGCCGCTTGTTTTTCGAACCCGCAGACTGACAAAAAGACGGCCGAACCGCGTGACGCGGCTCATCGAGGCCGACCGAACAGCGAAAGGCAAAAAATGTTCGCAGTCATTAAAACGGGCGGTAAGCAGTATCGCGTTGCCGCCAACGATCTCCTGAAGATCGAGAAGCTCGAAGCCAATGTCGGCGATATCGTCGAAATCGGCAGCGTCCTCGCCCATGGCGAAGGCGAAAATGTCACCTTCGGCGCCCCGTTCGTCGATGGCGCTCTGGTCACGGCGGAAGTCGTCGAGCAGGGCAAGAACCGCACCGTCATCGCTTTCAAGAAGCGCCGCCGGCAGAATTCGCGCCGCAAGATCGGCCACCGCCAGCTTCTGACCACCGTGCGGATCGCCGAGATCCTGCTGGGTGGCGCCAAGCCTTCCAAGAAGGCCGCAGCCAAGGTGGAAGTCAAGGCTGACGTAGCGCCCGAGGCGAAGGCCGAGGCCGCGCCGAAGGAAGCCAAGGCGAAGAAGGAAGCCAAAGCCGAGGCTGCTCCGAAGGATGAAGCCAAGACGGAGACCGCCGTCGCCGCGCCGCTGTTCAAGGCGCCGAAGGGCGAGCCGGACGATTTGGCCGTGATCAAGGGCATCGGCCCGGTTGCCGCCGGCCAGCTGCACGAGCAGGGCATCACCACCTTCGCCCAGCTTGCCAAGCTGTCGGACAAGGACGTGGCCAAGATCGACGCGCACATGCCCTTCAGCACCGACCAGATCAACGACTGGCGCGAGCAGGCCAAGGAACTGGCGAAGAAGTAAAACGAACCGGCGACAAGGTCGCCGGATCGGACTTGAAACGGAACGCGAACGCGTTCATAAGACCATTCAAGCGCCCCAGGGCGCATCGGAGTTAGTTAGATGGCACACAAGAAAGCTGGCGGCTCGTCGCGCAACGGTCGCGACTCGCATTCCAAGCGTCTGGGCGTGAAGAAGTTCGGCGGCGAAGCCGTCATCCCGGGCAACATCATCATCCGTCAACGCGGCACCACCTGGCATCCCGGCGTCAATGTCGGCATGGGCACGGACCACACCCTTTTTGCGCTCGAGACCGGCGCAGTCACCTTCAACAAAAAAGCCAACGGCCGAACCTACGTATCGGTCAACCCGATTACCAAAGCCGCGGAGTAGCCGGTTCCGCACTATAAAACCGGCGCCCATCTCGGGAACCGGTGTCTGGCCAAACCAGTGAATGGAGCCAGGAAAAGGATCAGGGGAGATGGGTTTTCCATCTCCCCTTTTTTCTTGCCTGGAGGACGTCGAATGGTTGCCGAAGCGGAAGACACCGAAGACGAAAGTTACGCGATAGATTGCCCGGTGCTGGCCACGGAGCGGCTGGTGATGCGCGCTCCCTGCGAAGCCGATATCGCGCAACTGGTCGAGCTTGCCGACAACCGTCATGTCGCCGAGATGCTGGCCCGCATGCCGCACCCCTATGGCGAGGCCGAGGCACGCGCCTTCCTGGCCATGACCCGGTCGCGCCGGGCCGGCATCGCCTACGCCCTGACGCTCGCCGGCACCGACATTTTCGTCGGCTGCGCCGGCCTCAACATGACCGATCGCGGGCTGGAACTCGGCTACTGGATCGGCGAGCCCTATTGGAAGCGCGGCTATGCGACGGAGGCCGCGCACGCGTTGGTCGACCTCGCCTTCCAACGGACGTCGATCCAGGTGCTGCAGGCTTCGACGCGGGTGATCAATCCGGCCTCGCGCCGGGTCATCCACAAATGCGGCTTCCAGTATGCCGGCCAGGGCATGCTGAACTCGATCGTCGCCGGCCAGGTGCCGGTCGAGCGGTACCGGCTGGACAGAAAGACCTGGATCAGCCTGCGCAACTGGGTCCACTTCTGATGGTTTGTTCCGATCAAGCCGATGGCCGATTATAGCAACGATATCGAAGCAGTCACGATTGCGCCGATGACGCCGCGCGATGTCGAGAGTTTTCACCAGGCGCTCGACATCGTTGCGCGTGAGCGGAAGTACCCGTCTTTCCTGGAAGCGCCGCCGCTCGATCAAACCCGAACATTCATAGTGGACCGCATCGGGAGAGGCGACCCAGGGTTCGTGGCGGTTGTTCGTGGCGAGGTTGTCGGTTGGTGCGATATCTCACGGCATGACCGGCAGATACATGCTCATCGCGGCACCCTTGGAATGGGAATTGTGCCGGACTATCGAGGACGTGGTCTGGGACTGCGGCTTATCAATGCCGCCTTGACGGAAGCACGCAACATCGGCTTCGTCCGCATCGAGCTTTCCGTGCATTCCGACAATGCCCGCGCCATCTCCCTCTACTACAAGGTCGGGTTTGTCACCGAGGGTGTGCAGCGTGACGCGGTCAAGATCGACGGCCGATACGTCGATGCGATCATGATGGCGATCGTCGACCGCAAAAACGCCGGCAGATGAACAATCGCCGGTCAGCCCATCTCGACCCAAATCGGGAGATGGTCCGAGCCGACCGCTTCACGGTCGACCCACAGGCGCTTCAGCGATCCGGCGAGCGAGGCCGAGGTGAAGATGTAGTCGATGCGTTTGTGGCGGCTTGTGTCTTCGGGTCGCGTGGGATCGACCCAGGTGACGACGTCTGGTGTGTTCAGGCGCTGGGCGACGTCGACGGCGAGATCGGCGGTCAGCGGCATGCCGAATTCATGGTCCGGGCGGCCGACGAGTTCGACATATTCGGGCGAGCCGGGCAGCATGTTGAAGTCGCCCATGACTATGAAGGCTTCGGGATAGGGCAGGTCCGGCAGGCCGATCTCGGGAATGCCGGAGAGACCGCCGCCCTCGAAGGCATAGTTCAACAGGCGCTGGCGCAGGAACCTGATCTGGCTGGCGCGCTCAACCGGACTGCGATGGTCAAGATGCGTGGAATAGAAGCGGATGAAGCCGAGCGGGGTCTCGACCAGCGCCTCGAGTGCGCCGCGCTGGAAGTTCATCGCCTCAAGGCTGCGGCTGCGCGGCAAAAGCAGATTGCGCGACAGATGGATCGGCGTCTTCGACAGCACCATGTTGCCGAGCTGGAAAGTGGTGGTGATGGCGCGGCCGGCCTCCAGGCGCGAGCCGACATTGACCTCGAAATTGCTGCCGTAGGCGGCAAAATATTCGGGCAGCGCCTCGCCGATCTCGGCGACCATGTCGCGGTTGCCGTTCCTCGGATTGTTGCGGGTCACTTCCTGCAGCGCGATCACGTCGGCGCCGCGAACCGCCTCGGTGATGCGGCCGAGATCGTAGCGGCCATCCAGACCGATACCGTACTGGATGTTGTAGCTCACAACCTTCATTCCCGCGCCCCTCAAGCTCCGTCCGCGAACACTGCTACCGCGTCCCCGACAAAAGGGCATCCGGCGCTTTAGTCGCAAAACGGCCTCGCCCTTGGCCGCGCCTTGGTTTAGAGCAAGGCGCAAGATCTAGAGCAAAGCCGCAAGGCCAACAGAAACTGCGTAGTCCAATGAAATTTCTCGATCAAGCCAAGGTTTATATCCGCTCCGGCGACGGTGGCGCCGGCTCTGTGTCGTTCCGGCGCGAAAAATTCATCGAGTTCGGCGGCCCGGATGGCGGCGACGGCGGCCGCGGCGGCGATGTCTGGCTGGAAGCGGTCAACGGTCTCAACACGCTGATCGACTATCGCTATCAGCAGCATTTCAAGGCCAAGACTGGTGTCCACGGGATGGGCCGCAACATGACCGGCGCCAAGGGCGCCGATGTGACGCTCAAGGTGCCGGCCGGAACCCAGGTGTTTGCCGAGGACAATGAGACGCTGATCTGCGACCTGACCGTGGTCGGCCAGCGCTTCCTGCTGGCCAAGGGCGGCAATGGCGGTTTCGGCAACCAGCATTTCAAGACCTCGACCAACCAGGCGCCTCGCCGCGCCAATCCGGGCCAGCCCGGCGAAGAGATGAATGTCTGGCTGCGGCTGAAGCTGATTGCCGACGCCGGCCTGGTCGGGCTGCCCAATGCCGGCAAGTCGACTTTTCTGGCAACCGTCACTGCGGCCAAGCCAAAGATCGCCGACTACCCCTTCACCACGCTGCATCCAGGTCTCGGCGTTGCCCGGATCGATGCGCGCGAATTCGTCATCGCCGACATTCCGGGCCTCATCGAGGGCGCGCATGAGGGTGTCGGCATCGGCGACCGGTTCCTCGGCCATGTCGAGCGCACGCGTGTGCTTTTGCATCTGGTTTCGGCGCACGAGGAAAATCCGGGCAAAGCCTATAAGACCGTGCGCGCCGAGCTCGACGCCTATGGCAATGGGCTGATCGAGAAGGTCGAAATCGTCGCGCTCAGCCAGGTGGATATCCTTGACGCCGATGAGCGCAAGAAGAAGGTTGCGTCGCTCAAACGCGCTGCCGGCCGCGCGCCGATGCTGCTGTCGGCGGCCACCGGCGAGGGCGTCGAAGCGGTGCTGCGCGCGCTGATGGCGGTTGTCGGCGAAGCGCGCGACAGGGCCGCCGCTCCCGTCGAGACCCGCTGGGACCGATAGCGATGACGGCGCAGTCGCTGACAAAATACCGGCGCATCACGGTCAAGATCGGTTCGGCCTTGCTGGTCGACCGCACCAGCGGCCTGAAGCGCGACTGGCTGGCTTCGCTTGCCGAGGATATTGCAGTGCTGGCCAAGGGCGGCGCCGAGATCCTGGTCGTGTCCTCCGGCGCCATTGCGCTCGGCCGGACCATTCTCGGTCTCGGCAAACGGGCATTGAAGCTGGAAGAAAGCCAGGCGGCTGCGGCCGTCGGCCAGATCGCGCTGGCCGGCGCGTGGTCGGATGCGCTGGGCAAGGGCTCGCTGAAATCGGGCCAGATCCTGCTGACGCTCGGCGACACCGAGGAGCGCCGTCGCTATCTGAATGCCCGCGCGACGATCTCGACGCTGCTCAAGATGAAGGCGGTGCCGGTCATCAATGAGAACGACACGGTGGCGACCTCCGAAATCCGCTATGGCGACAATGACCGGCTGGCGGCCCGGGTGGCGACCATGATGGGCGCCGACCTGCTGGTGCTGCTCTCCGACATTGACGGGCTCTATACGGCGCCGCCGGCGCGCGATCCCGCTGCGAAATTCATTCCGGTGGTCGACCGCATTACACCCGATATCGAAGCAATGGCGGGGGCGGCCGCTTCCGAACTGTCGCGCGGCGGCATGCGCACCAAGCTCGATGCCGGCAAGATCGCCACCGCCGCCGGCACCGCCATGATCATCACCTCGGGCACCAGGCTGTCGCCACTGATGGCGATTGAGCGTGGCGAGCGCGCCACCTTCTTCAGGCCGAGCGCCAATCCGGTGAAAGGCTACAAGACCTGGATCGCCGGCCAGCTCGAACCGGCCGGGCGGCTCACCGTCGACGCCGGCGCCATCGGTGCGCTGCTGTCCGGCAAATCGCTGCTGCCGGCGGGCGTCAGGCTGGTCAGCGGCAATTTCTCGCGTGGCGACACGGTGGCGATCCTGTCGCCCGACGGGCGCGAGATCGCGCGCGGGCTGGTTGCCTATGATGCCGCCGATGCCGTAAGGATCGCAGGCCTGAAGACCGCCGAGATCGAAACCGTGCTCGGCTACGAGGCGCGCTCGGCGATGATTCACAGGGACGATCTGGTGGTGAGCGATCCGGGTGACCAGATACGGCCTGCCGGCCAGCTATGGGCCGGGGGCGAGGTAAGCGGAGGATGAGACATGCTGAAGTTGCATGAACAATCCGGGGATGACACCGTCGCGCTGATGGCTGATATCGGCCGCCGCGCCCGCGCGGCCGCCCGACCGTTGGCGATTGCGACCGCCGCCGCCAAGGATGCCGCACTTCTCGCCATGGCCGACGCGATCATCGCGCGCCAGCAGCAGATTCTCGATGCCAACGCCATCGATGTCTCTAACGGACACGAATCGGGCTTGTCCGGCTCCTTCATGGACCGGTTGAAGCTCGATCCGGCGCGCACCCGTGCCATGGCGGATGGCATACGTGAAATCGCCGAGCTCAGGAACCCGGTCGGCGATGTGATCGCGGCCTGGGATCGCCCCAACGGCCTGCAGATCGAGCGCGTGCGCACGCCGCTCGGCGTTGTCGGCGTCATTTATGAAAGCCGGCCGAATGTGACGGCGGATGCCGGCGCACTCTGCCTCAAGGCCGGCAATCCGGTGATCCTGCGCGGCGGCTCGGACTCGCTCAATTCGTCCGCCGCCATCCATGCCTGCCTGGTCGAGGGGTTGAAGGCCGCCGGCCTGCCCGAAGACGCCATCCAGTTGGTGCCGACCACTGACCGCGCCGCCGTCGGTGAGATGCTGAAAGGGCTTTCCGGCAATCTCGACGTCATCATTCCGCGGGGCGGCAAGAGCCTGGTCGGGCGCGTCCAGAGCGAGGCGCGGGTGCCGGTCTTTGCCCATCTTGAAGGCATCTGCCATCTCTACATCGACCGCTCGGCCGATCTCGACATGGCGGTCAGGATCGCCGTCAACGCCAAGATGCGGCGCACCGGTGTCTGTGGCGCTGCAGAGACTTTGCTGGTCGACCGCGCGGTGGCCTCCACGCATCTGGTGCCGATCCTCGACGCGCTACGCGCCGCCGGCTGCGAGATCCATGCCGATCAGGAAGTGATGAAGCTGTTCTTCGACGCCAAGCCGGCGACCGATGCCGACTGGGTGACCGAATATCTCGAGGCCATCATCGCGGTAAAGCTGGTAGACGGAATTGCCGGTGCCATCGACCATATCGAGACGTTCTCCTCACACCACACCGAGGCGATCATCGCCGAGGATACCAAAGCGGTCGAGCGGTTCTTCAACGAGATCGACTCGGCGATCCTTTTGCACAATGCCTCGACGCAGTTCGCCGATGGCGGCGAATTCGGCATGGGCGCCGAGATCGGCATCGCCACCGGCAAGATGCATGCGCGCGGACCGGTTGGCGTCGAACAGCTGACCTCGTTCAAATACCGCGTGCGCGGGTCGGGACAGGTGAGGCCTTGAATCATTCGCGTCAGGGCTTGAGGCATTGAGCCCAGACACCCCCCTCTGTCCTGCCGGACATCTCCCCCGCAAGGGGGGAGATCAGCTTTTTCTTCCGCTTTCGCCAATCACTAACGTTGCAAGAAAAGTGCCTTTGCCGAAGCTGCTGATCTCCCCCCTTGCGGGGGAGATGCCCGGTAGGGCAGAGGGGGGTGCCTAGCACCATGCTGTCGTCCCTTCAGCCCGCCATCCCCTCGCACTACCTCCGCATGCCGCATGCCGAGAAAGGCCTTGCCGTCGGTCTGTTCGGCGGCTCGTTCAACCCGCCGCATGCCGGCCATGCGCTGGTGGCGGAAATCGCGCTCAGGCGGCTGGCGCTCGACCAGCTCTGGTGGATGGTGACGCCAGGCAATCCGCTGAAGAGCACCAGGGAATTGGCGCCGCTGAGCGACCGGCTGCTGCAGTCGGAGCAGATCGCCAAGAACCCGAAGATCAAGGTCACCGCCTTCGAGGCGGCGCATCATATTCGCTTCACCGCCGACACGCTGGCGCTGGTCAAGGCACGCAATCCCGGCGTCGACTTCGTCTGGATCATGGGCGCCGACTCACTCCGCGATTTCCACCGTTGGCAGCGCTGGCGCCAGATCGTCATGACCTTCCCCATCGCGGTCATCGACCGCCCGGGCGCGACGCTGTCCTTCCTGTCCTCGGTCGTGGCCAAGACCTTCGACTATGCCCGCGTCGACGAGGGTGACGCGCCCCGGCTCGCCCGCATGAAGGCGCCGGCCTGGACTTTTATTCACGGCCCGCGTTCGTCGCTGTCATCGAGTGCTATTCGCAAGCAAGCCAAGGGGTAACTCGTAAGGCCAGATCGCCGATGTCGCTTTTACGGCGGCCTTTCGCGATCCGCTGGGCGATGCTGCGCTGGATATGGCCAATTCAGTGAACCAGACCGACATCGACCACAATCATGGCGCCCCGCCGGCGCCCGTGATCGCCATTGCCAGCGTAATCATGTCGATGGCGCTGATCGCGGTCGGCAACGGGTTGATGTTCGCCTATATCCCGGTCCGGCTTGGCGTCGAGCGCTTCGATCCGACCTGGGCCGGGCTGATCATCACCGGCCTGTCGGCCGGCGGGCTTGCCGGCTGTATCCTGACCGGGCCGCTGGTGCGCCGCGTCGGGCACGCCCGCGCCTTCATGGTGCTGTCGGCGCTGATAGCGCTGTCCAATGCCGCCATCGGCGCCGGCACCTATCCATTGCTGTGGATCGCGGCGCGCGCGCTTTACGGTTTTGCAATATGCGGCCTGTTCATCGTCGCCCAGAGCTGGCTCAACGATGCCGTCGCAAACGCCATTCGCGGCCGGGTGATGGCGGTGTTTTACGTCGCCTATGTCGCCGGACTTGGCGTCGGCTATGCCCTGCTGGCGGCGGTCGACATCGCGACGGCGCAGGCGCCGCTGATCGGCATTGCCTTCACCGCGGTGTCGATCCTGCCGGTCGGCATGACGCGGTTGGCTCAACCGCCGCCACCTCGCGCAGCCTCCGTGGCGCTCGGTCGCGCCTGGCGGATTTCGCCGGTCGGAGTGGCCGGCATGCTCGCCGTTGGCGGTCTGTCGATGGCGATCGCCGGCTTTGCGCCGATCCACGCCACGGCCAAAGGCTACAGCCAGGCCGATGTGGCGCTGCTTTTGTCGGCCATGCCCGTCGGCACGCTGATCCTGCAGATCCCGCTCGGCTGGATTTCCGACCGTACCGATCGCCGTTACGTGCTGGCCGGCGCTGCGGCACTGGCCATCGTTGCCGGTATTCTGGCTATCGGCTTTGACGGTGGCGCTCTGGCGGTGCTGGTGGTGATCTATGTGATCTGGGACGGCGCCTCGGAATCGATCTATTCGCTCGCCAGCGCACACGCCGCCGATCGCGCCGGCAAGGACGACATGGTGGCGCTGTCGAGTTCGCTCCTGTTTGCCTGGTCGCTGTCGGGTTTCATCGTACCAGGTATCGTGACGGCCCTGTCGGCCGTCTATGGAACGCAGGCCTTCATCTATGTGGCGATCATCATCGCCACCGTGTTCTGCCTGTTCGTGCTGTGGCGAGTGGCCACCACGCGCGCCGTCCCCGCTACGGAGACCAGCAGTTTCGCGCCGATGTCGGCGCAGGCGCCGCTGCCGGTGGAGCTCGCCTACGCCCCGGAAGATAAGCGCTGAACGGTTTCACAGCTCCTACTGCCTGGTAGCGGCAGTTTCCTGTCGAGCCTCCGGCGGAGGTGCGGGAACCGAAATGGCTTCGGCGTCGAACGCCTGCTTGACGCGTTTGGTGAGATCGATCTGGGTGGCGAAGAAATCCGCCGCCGTGGTCCAGTAGCGCAAGGTGATGGCGACGCTGGCATCGCCCACCGTGGCGACGAAGGCGATCGGCGCCGGCTCTCGCTTGACGCGGCGCTCGCCGCCGGCAACGCCCAGCATGGTTTTCTGCGCCAGGTCGATGTCGTTCCAGGAGCCGATGCTCAGCGTGATGTCTCCGCGGCGCACACCGTTGCGAGTAAAATTGCGCACCGGCTGGTTCCACAGCGTCGAATTGGGCGCCAGCACATAGACGCCGTCTGTCGTGCGGAGCTTGGTGGCGAACAGGCCGATTTCCTCGACGGTGCCGGAAATGGCGCCGACCTCGACATATTCGCCGATGCGGAATGGCCTGAGCGCCAGAAGCATGATGCCTGCGGCGATGTTCTGCAGCGTGCCTTGCAGCGCCAGGCCGATTGCCAGCCCGATGGCGCCGATGGCGGCGATGATCGAGGCCGTCTGAACGCCGAACTGGCCGAGCACCATGATGACCACCAGGATCAGGATGGCGTAGCGCACGATCTTCGAGAAGAAATGGCGCAGCGTCGCGTCGAAACCATGGATATGGCCGAGGCCGGCTGAGATCGATCGTTCTGCGAGCCCGGCGACGAGATAGCCCACGACCAGCAGGATGATGGCGCCGATGGCGGAGAAGGAATAGGAAACGATCAGTGTGCTGAGTTGCGCAAGGCCAGCCTGCACGGTGAGCAGCGTGTTCTGGGGGTCGATTGGCATCAGGAAAATCCGTTTGGGGGGTGTGTCGATAACCCCTGCCGCGGCCATGGGTTCCGATTTTTCTCAAGGCTCCGGAACCGGAAGTCGTGCACTGCGTTCGCGGTGGCAGGGCCTCCCGTCTTGAAACTGCAAGGGAACTCTGCCTATCTATAGGGTGTCACCTGATTTCGTGGGTGATTTGGTTGTTCTTGCTGCGAAAGGAAATACACTGAGAACAGCATTGCGGAAGAAGGCTGACGTCATGCCTTCGCCGGCCAGGATCAGCGTAGATGACGCCGTGTCCCGTGCCATCAAGACAGTCCTTGCCAGTCTGGAAGACTCCAAGGCCGAAAATATTGTCTCAATCGACATTCAGCGGAAATCGAGCCTCGGCGACTATATGGTCATCGCGTCGGGCCGGTCGCACCGTCATGTCTCGGCTGTCGCCGACCACCTGCTCAAGGCGCTCAAGGATGCCGGTCTCGGCACGGCGCGCGTCGAGGGGCTGTCCGGCGCCGACTGGGTCCTGATCGATTCAGGCGACATCATCGTCCATGTCTTCCGCCCAGAAGTCCGCGAATTCTACAATCTTGAAAAGATGTGGCAGGCGCCGGACCTTGAGGAAGAGACCTTGCACTGAGCTCCGTCTCATGTCGTAACCATCCGGGGTGCGACATGGATTGAAAGCTCGCCGAGGCAGGGATGAAGATAGCAGTTCATGCCGTGGGCCGGATGAAGGCCGGCCCCGAGAGAGAACTCGCCGACCGCTATTTCGAGCGTTTCGCCAAGAGCGGCCCGGCGATCGGGTTCGAATTCTCTGGTGTCGCCGAGATCGCCGAGGGACGAGCCCAGAACGCCAATGAGCGCCGCCGCGAGGAAGGCCAGAAGCTGCAGGCACAGCTGCAGCCGGGCACGGCGCTGTTCCTGCTCGACGAACGCGGCAAAAACCTGTCCTCAGACGATTTCGCCAGCCGTATCGGCCAGCTGCGCGATGGCGGACGCAAGGCGTTGGTCATCGCCATTGGCGGCGCCGACGGGCACGACCAGTCGATTCGCGATCAGGCTGAGCTGATAGTCTCGTTCGGCGCGGCGACCTGGCCGCACCAACTGGTGCGCGTCATGCTGGGCGAGCAGCTCTATCGGGCGGCAACGATTCTTTCGGGACATCCCTACCACCGTTCGTAAATCAGTGGGTCGAGGATCAATCGTCCGGATTTCCGCCCCAATGCGCGGCTGTTTTGTGCTAGGCTTCGGTTCGATCATGGTTGATGGTTCGTTAACGAAGCCACGCATAGAGTCGGGCTTCAATGGCTGACAACGGGAAATCACGAACGGGCTTCCGGCACGCGCGCTGCGGCATCGCTGCAGCAGTGGTTTTGCTGTCGCTCGGGCTTGCGCGGGCCGAAAATACGCTGGACGTGGCGCCCGACCCCGATCTGAGCCGTGCCGAATATGAGAAGGTGTCGGCCGAGATCACGCTGTCGTCCGAACGGCTGGCCAAGCTCGCCGCCGACATTGCTTCGGTCAAGAAGGACCATGCCTCGATCACCGCGGCGCTTATCCAGTCGGCGATGACCGAGCAGAAGCTCGGCCAGGACATCGAGGATATCGGCGCCAGGCTCGAAGGACTGAAGGGCGAGGAACAGAAGATCCGTGTCTCGCTGGCGGCGCGGCGCGACGTGCTGGCCGAGGTGCTGGGGGCGCTGCAGCGCATGGGGCTCAATCCGCCGCCGGCGATCCTGGTCAAGCCGGAAGACGCACTGTCGTCGGTGCGCAGCGCCATCCTGCTCGGCGCAGTGGTGCCGGAACTGCGCCAGCAGACCGACAAATTGCTGGCCGACCTCAGGGAACAGACCCGGGTGACGGCCTCGATCGAGGCCGAGCGGACGCGGCTGACAGCGGCGGTCGGCGAGCAGACGGCGGAAAAGAAACGCCTCTCCATGCTGCTCGAAGCCAAGCAGAAGCTCGAGGCTGACACCTGGACGGCGATGGCCGCTGAAAAGCAGCGATCCCAGGCGCTTGCGGCCAAGGCCGGCAGCCTGAAAGAGCTGATCGCTTCGCTTGAAGCCGACAAGAGCCGCAAGGCGGCGGATGCCGTCAAGGCAGGCGAACAGAAAGCGGCCGACAGCGATAAGCCGGACGCCGATAACGCCGATGCAGGCACAACCGCGTCGACGGAGCTGGCTTCGCTGCCCGTGCCGGAAGGCAACCGCCTCACCGCCGCCGCGCCGTTTTCGGCACTTCAGGGACAAGTCTCGCTGCCGGTCACCGGCAAGATCAAGCTGCGTTTCGGGGCCGATGACGGTAACGGCGCGGTGATGCTTGGCGACATGGTTGCGACACAATCGGGAGCCATCGTCACGGCACCGGCGGACGGAAATGTGCTTTATGCGGGGCCTTTTCGCTCCTATGGTCAACTCTTGATCCTCAATGCGGGAGACGGCTATCATGTCGTCCTGGCGGGGATGAGCAGAATCAGCGTCGCGTCTGGCCAGTCGGTGCTCGCAGGAGAGCCGGTCGGCGCGATGGGAGAGGCCCGGGTGGCAAGCACCTCGGCCTCGAAGAATGGAAATGCCACGCCGGAACTCTATGTCGAGTTCCGCAAGGATGGAAAACCCGTCGATCCGACCCCATGGTGGGCGGACCGCTTCTCTGGAAGGACGTGAAATGATGCGGAAACTGTCGCTTCTTATTGCCGGTGCGCTGATGGGCGCGTCAGCGATGAGCCTGGTCTATGGCGCCCCCGGCTCGACGGCGAACGCTGCAGGCTCCGAGACCTACAAGCAACTGGCGATCTTCGGCGACATCTTCGAGCGCGTGCGGGCGCAGTATGTGACGCCGCCGGACGACAAGTCGCTGGTCGAAAACGCCATCAACGGCATGCTCACCTCGCTCGACCCGCACTCCTCCTACATGAATGCCGAGCAGGCGCAGGACATGCGCGTGCAGACCAAGGGTGAGTTCGGCGGCCTCGGCATCGAGGTCACCATGGAGAACGACCTGGTCAAGGTGATCACGCCGATCGACGACACCCCGGCTGCCAAGGCAGGCGTGCTGGCCGGCGACTATATCGCCAAGATCGACGGCCAAGAGGTTCGCGGCCTGACGCTCAACGATGCAGTCGAAAAGATGCGCGGCCTGGTCAACACGCCGATCAAGCTGACCATCCTGCGCCAAGGCGCCGACAAGCCGATCGAGCTGACGGTGGTGCGCGATATCATCAAGGTCAAGGCGGTCAAGTTCCGGGTCGAGAACGACATCGGCTACATGAAGATCACCTCCTTCACCGAAAAGACCTATGACGACCTCGAGAATGCCATCGACACCATCAAGAAGCAGGTGCCGAACGACAAGCTCAAGGGCTATGTGCTCGATCTCAGGCTCAACCCGGGCGGCCTGCTCGACCAGGCGGTGAGCGTGTCCGACGCCTTCCTCGACCGTGGCGAGATCGTCTCGACCCGCGGCCGCGACCCGAAGGACGTCACACGCTTCGACGCCAAGGCAGGCGACGACATCGGCGCCAAGCCGCTGATCGTGCTCGTCAATGGCGGTTCGGCCAGCGCCTCCGAGATCGTCGCCGGCGCGCTTCAGGACCTGCGCCGCGCCACAGTGGTCGGCACGCAGTCATTCGGCAAGGGCTCGGTGCAGACCATCATCCCGCTTGGCGAGAACGGCGCGCTGCGCCTGACGACGGCGCTCTATTACACGCCGTCCGGCAAGTCGATCCAGGGCAAGGGCATCACGCCCGACATCAAGGTCGACCAGCCGCTGCCGCCCGAACTGCAGGGCAGGGACCTGACGCGCGGCGAATCGGACCTCAAGGGCCATATCAAGGGCGCCGACGAGAGCGATACCGGCTCGGGCTCGGCTGCCTATGTGCCGCCGGATCCGAAGGACGATCTGCAGCTGATCTATGCCGAACAGCTGCTGCGCGGCCAGAAGACCGATCCGGCATTCCCGCCGAATCCGGAGAAGGCAGTGCTCAACCAGTAAAATCGACTGGTAGCTCTGGCTGCCCAATCGAAGCGATGCAATGCTGCCGGGACCGTGAGGTTCCGGCAGTTTGATTCGGGGACCGCTGGGCGCTGCGCCTCAAAAGGCGCAGGGGACGCGCCGTCAGTTTTGGATCTGCGCATGGCGAAAAGATTTCGCTGATCACGCGCCCGGGGGATGCGGCTTGGCTGACGTCGGCAAGGACATCGAACGCCCGCTCGGACAGACCGTCCGACCGCGTGCCGCGTCGCGCGGGATCAGCGCTGGCGCCGTCGCGGCGACGCTGGTCGTGCTGGCCGCGGTCGGCATCTCCGGTGCGATCGCGCTGCGCGAGAAGCCGTTCCGCAAACCGGAAGCAATCGCGCTCTCGACGCCGAAGGTGACGGCGGCGGCCGAGCCCGCGGCCGCAGCGCCCACTGCTCAAGCGACGGCGGCAGCGCCGAAGGCGGAAACGCCCAAGGCCAGCGGTCCGCAGATCATCCATGTGCAGTCCCAGGAGGGTGATGGCCCGCCCAATGCAGCCATCGTCATCCACGACCCGTCGACGATCGGCCAGAACCTGAAGATCGCGCATATCCCCGACAGGGCGCTGATCGAGGCCAGCGACACCGGCCCGTTGCCGGTTCGCGCCGCTGACGGCCGGCGGCCGTTCGATGTCTATGCGCGGCCGTGGTCGGGTTCGCGTGGCGCTCGAGTGGCAATCGTCATCGGCGGGCTTGCCGTGTCGCAGACCGGCACGCAGGCCGCGATCGCCAAGCTGCCGGCCGAAGTGACGCTGGCTTTTGCGCCGCAAGGCAACAGCATCGGCCGCTGGATGCAGGCGGCACGGCAGAGCGGGCATGAGGTGGTCATGCAGGTGCCGCTCGAACCGTTCGACTATCCCAACGTCAATCCCGGCCGCAACACGCTGACGGTGGCGGCAAGCCCGGACGACAATCTGAAGAATCTGCGCTGGGCGCTGTCGCGGACCACCAACTATACCGGCGTCATGAACTATATGGGGGCGCGCTTTTCGGCCGACGCGACGGCGATGGGGCCGTTCATGGCCGAGCTTGGCAAGCGCGGCCTTGCCTATGTCGATGACGGCTCGTCCGCGCGGAGCCTGGCGTCCGATCTCGCCTTGAAGGACGGTGTGCCATTCGTCGCCGGCGATACGGCAATCGACGCCGTGCAGGACCGCGGCGCCATCCTGAAAAAGCTCGACGCGCTGGAAGCGACCGCGCGTGCCAAAGGCTCCGCCGTCGGCATCGGCTCGGCCTTCGACCTCACCGTCGATACCGTGGCGTCCTGGGTGGTCGAAGCAAAAAAGCGCGGCATCGAGATCGTGCCGATCTCGGCGGTGGCCATCGACCCGGAAAAAGGCTGATCATGACGAAGAAACCTGTCGACCCCGAGACGCTGCCTTACCGCCCTTGCGTAGGACTGATGATCCTCAATGGCGACGGGCTGGTCTGGGTCGGGCACCGCATCGCCGAACCGGACAGCGAATTTGCCGGGACCACGCAGCTCTGGCAGATGCCGCAAGGCGGCATCGACGAGGGCGAGGAGCCGCTGCAGGCGGCCGGGCGCGAGCTCTATGAAGAGACCGGCATGCGCTCGGTCACGCTGCTCGACGAGGCGCCGCACTGGATCAACTACGACCTGCCGCGCGATCTGGTCGGCATCGCCCTCAAGGGCCGCTATCGCGGCCAGACGCAGAAATGGTTCGCCTACCGCTTTCACGGCGAGACCAGAGAGATCCAGATCAATCCGCCGCCGGGCGGCCACACCGCCGAATTCGATGAATGGGCATGGCGGCCAATGCAGGACCTGCCCGATCTGATAGTGCCGTTCAAACGCAAGGTCTATGAGGACGTGGTGACGGCGTTCCGGCATTTGGCTTAGGCGGCTCGCTGTTGCGACGTCCATGATCTGTCCTTACTGATAGGGTTTGTTTCGTGCTCTGGTCAGGAGCGGGGATGAGCAGCGCCTCAGGGAAGTCATTGCATTCTGCACCGGAAGCCGGCTTGCAGCCGATCAGCGAAGCGGCGGCCGGCGCCGTTCTCACCATCGATCTCGGCGCTATCCGAGAGAATTACCGGCGGCTGAAGGCAAAGCTCGGCGGCGTGCGCTGCGCCGGCGTCGTCAAGGCCGACGGTTACGGGCTCGGCGCGCGGCAAGTGGCGGCGGCACTGGTTGCCGAAGGCTGCGACAGCTTCTTTGTCGCGCATCTCACCGAGGGTGTCGCGCTGCGCGACGCACTCGGACCGAAGCTGGAAATCCATGTGCTGAACGGCCTGCCGCCGGGCTCGGAACCTGAAGCGGTGGCCGCCGACCTTGTTCCCGTCATCAACAGCACCGGGCAACTGAAGGCGTGGAGCGAGGCAGGCCAAAAGGCCGGCCGCAAGCTCAAGGCCGCCATCCAGGTCGACAGCGGCATGTCGCGGCTGGGCATGGCGCCGGCAGAGGTCGAGGCGCTTACGGCCGATGCTTTCGCCGGCGTCGATGTCGTCCTCGTCATGAGCCATCTGGCCCGCGCCGACGAACCGACCAATGCGGCCAATGACGCGCAACTTCGGGAATTCGAACGGCTGCGCAAAATGCTGCCCAGGGCGCCGGCGTCGCTCGACAATTCCTCCGGCATCTTTCTTGGGCCGCGCTATCAGTACGACCTCGCGCGTCCTGGCGCTGCGCTCTACGGCATCAATCCGACGCCTGATGAGGCGAACCCGATGCTGCCGGTCGTGCGGCTCGAGGCAAAGATCATCCAGACACGCGGCATCGATAAGGGCGCGGGCGTCGGCTACGGACATGCGTTTCTGGCCAGCGGTCCCTTGCGCGCGGCCACGATCTCGCTCGGCTATGCCGATGGCTGGCACCGGCGCGCGGCTTCGGCTGCCTGGCTCGACGGCGTGCGACTGCCCTTTGTCGGGCGGGTGTCGATGGATTCGATCATACTCGACATCTCGGCCCTGCCGGCCGGCCGGCTGCGCGAGGGCGACCTTGTCGAACTCCTAGGCCCCTCGCAGAGCGTCGATGACGCCGCCGGTCATGCCGGCACGATCGGCTATGAAATCCTGACCAGTCTCGGCCCCCGCTTCCACCGCCGCTATGTCAACTCATAGAGCCGCGACACGCCGCCCCTTGGCGGACGCCGCAGAATCCGGCAGACAGGAGGCGGCGGCCCTCTGACGGAAGTCGTCGTGGAGAGTGATGCGATGAAGATCTTCGTGTTGGGCGGCGGCGTTATCGGGGTCACCACTGCCTATTATCTCGCTGAGGCCGGCCACGAGGTGACGGTGTTCGACCGCCAGAAAGGGCCGGCGCTGGAAACCAGCTTCGCCAATGCCGGCGAGATCTCGCCGGGCTATGCTTCGCCCTGGGCCGGCCCCGGCATTCCGCTGAAGGCAATCAAGTGGCTGTTGATGAAGCACGGCCCGCTGGTGGTGCGGCCGGCCTTCGATCCGTATATGTGGACATGGCTCATCAAGATGCTGCGCAATTGCACCGCGGATCGCTACGCCATCAACAAGGCGCGCATGGTGCCGCTCGCCGAATACAGCCGCGACACGCTGAAGGCGCTGCGCGAGGCGACCGGCATCGCTTATGATGAGCGGACCAAGGGCACGCTGCAGCTGTTTCGCACGCAAAAGCAGCTCGACGGCACCGGCGGCGATGTCGAGGTGCTGAAGAAATATGGCGTTCCCTACGAGTTGCTCGATCCCGAAGGCTGCATTGGGGCCGAGCCGGCGCTGGCCGGCGTGCGGGAAAAGTTTGTCGGCGGGCTGAGATTGCCCGGCGACGAAACTGGCGACTGCAAGATGTTCACCGATCGGCTGGCCGAGCTCTGCGTGGCGCGCGGCGTCACGTTCGAGTACGGTACGCAGATCCGGCGCTTCTCCAAGAACCGCAATCGCATCGTCAGCGTCGGCACCGACCAGCGCTCGCGCGCGGCCGACGCTTATGTGCTGGCGCTGGGCAGCTATTCGGCGCGCTTCATGCGCCTGCTCAGGCGCCCGATCCCGGTCTATCCGGTCAAGGGCTATTCGATCACCGTTCCGATCAAGGACGCGGTCGCCGCCCCGGTGTCGACGGTAATGGACGAAACCTACAAGGTGGCGATCACCAGGCTCGGCGACCGCATCCGCGTCGGCGGCACGGCGGAGATTTCCGGCTTCGATCTCAGGCTGCATGAATCGCGCCGGCGCACCCTCGAACATTCGGTCGGCGATCTGTTTCCGGATGGCGGCGACCTCAAGGCGGCGTCCTTCTGGTGCGGGCTGCGGCCGATGACGCCGGACGGGCCGCCGCTGGTCGGCCGCACCGAGTTCTCCAACCTCTATCTCAACACCGGGCACGGCACGCTTGGCTGGACCATGGCCTGCGGCTCGGCCAAGGTGCTGTCCGACATCATCTCCAGCAAGGTGCCTGATATCGATGTGCGGGAGCTGGGGCCGGAGCGGTATTTGAGGTAGGGGTGCTTTCTAAAGCTCGCGGGCCAGCACCCCCTCTGTCCTACCGGACAGAGGGGGTGTAAAGGATCGCTACAGAACGGCATTCCTTCAGCCTCGCCAGCCTCTCAAAACGCCTCCTTCACCCAGCCCTTCGAGAACAGCCACCGGTAGGCCCAGGGGATCATTACCTTGGTCGATACCGGATTCGAATGGGCGACATAGTCGTCGTAGACCGGCTGCATCCTGGCGTAGAAGGCAGGGTCGAGCACCGTCATGCCGTTCTCCAGATCGTGGAAGAAACTGCGGTTCTTGAGATTGACCGACGAGATCGTCACCAGCCTTTCGTCGATCATCATGATCTTGGAGTGCAGCACGACATCGGGCGCCTTGAATTCGCGGATGTTGATGCGGTCTCCATATTTCTCGACGAACAGCTTGTTGAGCGCGGTCAGCAGCTTGCCGCCAATATCGCCCTTGAGGTCGATGCGGCCGACAATGTCGATCCTGACGCCGCGCGCCAGCGCCCGCTCGATGGCCAGGCTGAGCTTCGGCGTCAGATTAAGGTAGGGATTGACGATCTCGATATGGTGCCGGGCAGTGTCGATCAGCTCGACGAAATAGGTCTCGAGCGCATGGTTGTCCTCGTAGGGCACGGAAATGAAATGGCGCACCGTGCCCGGCGGGCGCCGGCTGTCGGAGCGCACCGGAATGGAGAAGGGTCTTGCGATGTTGGTGTCGGCGTCGCGCAGCCACAATGTCGAGAGATGCGCGGCCAGCGTCTCGACCGTGGCCGGGTCGGCAAACTCGATGTCGAAATCGCTCCAGTTCGAATAGTAGTTGAGCGAGAGGCCGTCGGTCTTGCCGTATTGCTCGAGGTTCGGATAGCGCGACAGGTCGATCGGCTTGTGGAACAGGAAGCCGTCATGAATGTTGCGGCCGCCGATGATGACGCGCGAGCGGGCGGGATCCTCGGCAAGTGTCGCCAGCATCTTGACGTGATGGGTCTTGTGCAGCTGTGACAGTTGCTCGTCGACCGGCGCGCCGTGGTCGGCCCGCCAACGATATTCCTGCAACTCGACATTGGGATAATCGGCCGCCAGCCGGTGCAGCAGGGCATCGTCCTTGTCGCGCTCCAGCACGTCTGTGACCATGATGCGCACTTTGGTGCCGAGGGCTGCGTGATGGCGGATCAGCCGCTCGATGACGCGGCCGGAAAAATCGGCCTTGAACTCCAGCGACGACAGATAGACCAGCTTGAGTTTCGGCGCGCGCGAGAAATCGAGCGGCAGTTCGGGGTCGGCCTTGTCGAAGGCGCTGTCGGGTAAAGGCGCGCCGAGCAGCGCTTCGACCTTGGCGTTGAAACCGTCGCGCGACTTGCGTAACAGGCGCGGTGACCCGAGCGGCAGCGAACAGGTCTGCGACAGCCAGCGGCCGGCGTAGAAGACGCTGGCAAGCTTATCCAGGCCGGATGGATCGGGCACTGGACAACGCTCGTAGCGGCTGTCGAGCGCGGCTATCGCCGGATAGGCAACCTCTTCGCGCAGGATGGTGAGCGGGGCGCCTGCCGGCGCCAGACTGGAGCTGAGCTTGAGACTGCAGCGGTTCAAACCATCGCTGGGGAACAGGCTGGCGGTTTGCTCGGCCGACAGGCGGAGCCGGAAGGCGGCACCGCTCGCCACGCTGCGCGAGCCACCGCCGGCGCGAATCGCCAGCGCGCCGTCGCAGGCGCCCGATATCTCAACCGGCTGCTTTCCCGGCTGGCGCATCACGATCTCGACCGAGCGCGCCTGCAGGCCGGAAAAGCTGAACGTCTTTGGCGCGGAGGGCCGCGCGGCGGCGGCGACATAGAGCGTCTGCCGCGACACCCGCCAGCGGCCGTCGAAATGGCCTTCGCCGGCTGTGCCGCTCACTGCCGGCATCTGTTCGGCGGCAACCGGCTTCGCCAGCTGTTCCAGTGTCCGGTAGGTGGCTTGGAAATCGCGGTTGGCGATGGCGTGGCGGTCATGGCCGAACGGACCGGTGCCGTTCGCCCTGTCGATGGCGCCGATCTGGTTGTGGGCGAGCAGCGCCAGAAACTGCCTTTCATAGTCGCTGGCACCGGCATCGCCGAAAAACGCTGCTGCTGCAGTCTGCGGTCCGGGCGTGCCGGCCGATACCGACGGCCGGCCGCAATCCTTCGCATCGGGGAAGAAATCGCAGCTGTGCCGAATCGGGGCGGCGCAAGCGGCAAGGGCCGCCAGCCCCAGCCCGGCCAGAGCCAGGCAGATGGCGCGGTTCATCCCGTGGCCCCGTTCATCGTCTTCAGCTCAGCCGGGTCGCGCGGCGGCATAAAGCCTTGCGGAAAGACCTTGCAGACGGGAAGTGCGAAAGTGGCGATCAAAAGCTCGGCCTCGCCGCGCTCCTTTTTCGGCGCTGTCTTGTCATCACGGATCGCCTTTGCCGAGGCGACGAGCGCGCCGTCGCAGTCGCAATGATTATGGCGCGCGATGTAGCAGGCGTCATGGATTTGGCAGGCGCTGTCGAGGCGATTGACAGGGCGAGCCGAGAGGTCGCCGGTGCGGGTGCCGGGACCGCAGTAATTGCCGAAGACGAAAGGCGACGGGCGGGCCATTGCGATGCGGACCGGCTTGGGCAATTCGGCTTCCGGAACTTCGGTCCATGGATTGGCGCAGGCGGAAAGCGCGACAAGCGGCAAGATGGCGAGCACCGCTCGCATTTTGATCCGCACCAGCTTTGCAAAAAAGTGTCCCACCCGGCGCAGCCAATCCTTAATGATAGGCGACATCGCGCTTGTTGCCACACTGGCCGATTTTGTGGCGAAGGCAAGGCGGCGCGGCCATCAGACAAACAGCCCGCGCTCTCTCTCGACCGCCTTGGTGATGAAGTTGGCGACGATCTGCACGCGGCGCAGCGGCCGGACCGATTCATGATAGACCAGCCAGTAGGCGCGGCGGATCGGCGTCACGATGTTGACGGGGATCAGCTCCGGCATCGAGCGGGCGACAAACGTGTGCAAGATGCCGATGCCGGCGCCCGACCGCACCGCTTCGGCCTGGCCCAGCGCTGAGGAGATGGCGAAGCTGGTGCGCCAGTCCGGGCTGAACTCCGCCGCATAGTCGAGCGACGGGCTGACGATCAGGTCCGGGACATAGCCGATCAGCGTATGCTGGCCGAGTTCGGCAGCGGTCTCGGGTAAGCCGTGCGCCTGCGCATAGTCGCGCGAGGCAAACAGGCCGAGGGTGTAGTCGACCAGCTTTCCCGCCACCAGCCTGCCTTCGCTCGGCCGCTCGACGGTGATGGCGATGTCGGCCTCGCGCCGCGACAGCGAGAAGGAACGCGGCACCGGCACCAGTTGGATGGTGAGTTCGCGGTGCAGCGCGGTCAGCGCGCCAAGACGCGTGGCGAGGAATGCAACGCCGAACCCGTCGGGGGCGCCGATGCGCACAGTGCCGGAGATATCGTCGCCTTCGCCCGACACGGTGGAGCGTGCGGCGATCATGTCGGCTTCCATGCGCTCGGCAATGTCGAGAAAGCGCTGGCCGGCCGGCGTCAGCTCGCTGCCGGTGGTAAGCCGGCGAAACAGTTTTGTCCGTAACGCATCCTCAAGCGCTGCGATACGGCGCGAGACGGTGGCGTGATTGAGTTCCAGCCGCTTGGCGGCGCCAAGGATCTGCCCGGCGCGGGCCACGGCGAGGAAGATGCGGACATCATCCCAGTTCATGGGGGTGATCCGGGCTAGCGGCGAACGCGGCGTTCCCGCCCACCCCCCTCTGGCCTGCCGGCCATCTCCCCCGCAAGGGGGGAGATTGGCAGCTCCGCCGACGGCACCTTTTTTGCAGCGTTGAAGATTTGCGAAGGCAACAACCACATCTGATATCCCCCCTTGCGGGGGAGATGTCCGGCAGGACAGAGGGGGGTGTGACGGAGCGCAACCTTCGGGCCTTTCAGCAATCTGTAATTTGCGGCAATTAATGCACACTCGTCCTTCGTTGTCTATTTCCCGCACAACGGTTGCGTTTCCCCTCGCGTTGCCTTCGCGCCTGCAAAGGCGTTGAATGCTTCATCACAAACTCAGGGAGAGAAACCATGATCGAATACGGTCATTTCATTGGCGGCAAGCATGTCGCCGGGACCAGCGGGCGCAAGCAGGACGTCATGCAGCCGATGGACGGCTCGGTGCGCGGCACGGTGGCGCTGGCTTCGCCGGCTGAACTGCGTGCGGCTGTCCTGAATGCCAAGGAAGCACAGATCAAATGGGCTGCGACCAACCCGCAGCGGCGTGTGCGCGTGCTGATGAAGTTTCTTGAACTGGTTGCCCGCGACTATGACGAACTGGCCGATCTCCTGGCGCGCGAGCACGGCAAGACCATCGCCGACGCCAAGGGCGACATCCAGCGCGGCCTCGAAGTGGTCGAAGTCTGCATCGGTGCGCCGCACATGATGAAGGGCGAGTTCACCGACGGCGCCGGCCCCGGCATCGATGTCTATTCGATGCGCCAGCCGCTTGGCGTCGTTGCCGGCATCACCCCGTTCAATTTCCCGGCCATGATCCCGCTGTGGAAGATTGCCCCGGCGCTGGCCTGCGGCAACGCCTTTATCCTGAAGCCTTCCGAGCGCGACCCTGGCGTGCCGATGCGCATCGCCGAACTGTTCCTCGAGGCTGGCCTGCCGGCTGGCGTTCTCAACGTCGTCAATGGCGACAAGGATGTCGTCGACGCCATCCTCGACGATCCTGATATCAAGGCTATCGGCTTTGTCGGCTCGACGCCGATCGCGCATTACATCTACTCGCGCGGCACGGCCGCGGGAAAACGCGTGCAGTGCTTCGGCGGCGCCAAGAACCACATGATCATCATGCCCGATGCCGACATGGACCAGACCGTCGATGCGCTGATCGGCGCGGGCTACGGCTCGGCCGGCGAGCGCTGCATGGCGATCTCGGTTGCCGTTCCCGTCGGCAACGACACCGCCAACCGGCTGATGGAAAAGCTCATCCCGCGTGTCGAAAGCCTCAAAGTCGGCCCGTCGACGGATTCGTCCGCCGATTTCGGCCCGCTGGTGACGGCGCAGGCATTGGAACGCGTCAAGGGCTATGTCGACACCGGCGTCAAGGAAGGCGCCAAGCTGGTCGTCGATGGCCGCGGCTTCTCCATGCAGGGCTACGAGGATGGCTACTATATGGGCGGCTGCCTGTTCGACAATGTGACGGCTGACATGCGCATCTACAAGGAAGAGATCTTTGGTCCGGTGCTGTCGGTGGTGCGTGCGCCGACCTATGAGAGCGCCATCAAGCTCGCCAACGATCATGAGATGGGCAACGGCGTGGCCATCTTCACCCGTGACGGGGATGCTGCTCGTGATTTTGCTTCGCGCGTCCAGGTCGGCATGGTCGGCATCAACGTGCCGATCCCAGTTCCGATCGCTTACTACACGTTCGGCGGCTGGAAGGCGTCGTCCTTCGGCGACCTCAACCAGCACGGCCCGGACGCGTTCCGCTTCTACACCAAGACCAAGACGGTGACCTCGCGCTGGCCCTCAGGCGTCAAGGACGGTGCCGAGTTCGTCATCCCGACGATGAACTGACCGGACGATTTCGAAGATCGGCAAGAAGGCCTGGGTTCAACGTCCCGGGCCTTTCTTTGTACGAAACCGACATTGGCCATCACGTTCAAGCGATGGAACCAAGAGCCTGTCATCTGCCTTAAATTGCATTCCTGCCGTGGTGCAGGCCATCAAAGTAGCGCCGGTTGCAGCCGGGGTTCTCGTCTGGCGCAAGGAGGTGTCAGATGACACGACGTCTTGTGGCGGCGATGTTCTTTGCGGTGTTCGCGATGTCCGGCATCGCCGAGGCCAAAGCCGATCAATGCGCGGCGCGGACCGACCTGGTCAAGGCGCTCGGCGAGAAGTTCCATGAAAACCAAGCCGCACGTGGCCTGGTGAACCCGAATGTGGTGCTTGAGATATTCGTCTCCGACCAGGGCACCTGGACCATCCTGGCCACCGACACACACGGCCAAAGCTGCATCATCACGGCTGGCGAAGGCTGGGACGGGGCGACCATGGCCGCAGTCTTGCCGGGCACCTGATAAAGACCGGTCGGAAGTCTGGAGCAGAGACGGAGTTCAGCGTGTGGCGGCCACTTCGGCATGGCCGCGCAGCAGTGCCATAAGGCGTTTGGCGTCCTTGGCGGCAGCCTCTTCGTCACCGGCCAGGATCGAGCGGATTAGCGCGACGTGGTGTTCGGCCGATTCGGCCAGCCCTGTGTCGGCCTTGTAGCGAAACCAGAAGCGGCGGCTGTGGGTCTGCAGGGGCGCGGCCAGACGGGCCGCAAACGGGTTGTCGGCGGCCATCGCCAAGGCCTCGTCGAGCGCCTTGTCGGCCTGGATGAAGGCCAGCACATTGCCCGAGATGACGGCCTTCTGCATGGCAAGGGCTGCCTCATGAAACAGGTCGGCGGCCTCACGGGTGACGAAGCGGGCGGCCGAGCGCGCCAGCACCACCTCGACGCCGCGCCTGGCATCCAGCACGCGCAGCCAGTCGCCGGGATGAAGCGGGGCAATGGCGATGCCGGCGCGTGGCCTGACATCCAGCAGTCCTTCCCAGGCGAGGCGCTGGATCGCTTCGCGCACCGGCGTGCGTCCTAGCGCCAGCTTCTCGATGAGGGCGCCTTCGGTGACAAAGCTCGCCGGCGCCAGTTCCAACGTCACGATCATATGCTCGAGTACATGGTAGGCCTTGGCGGCGGCCGGCTCGGGGTATGCTGTCTCACTGGATATCAAAGGTGGGCTCCTGATATATCTCACATATATCATAATGAATTCCGCGTTGACAGCCGGTTTTCAAATAGATATACGGCTGATATATCAGATGGAGAGACGATCATGTGGACCGGAGTTTTCCCCGCCGTCACGACCAAGTTTACTGAGGACGACCGCCTCGATCATGCCGAGATGGAGCGCTGCTTTGCTTTGCAGATGGAGGCAGGCTGCGATGGTATCATCGTCTGCGGTTCGCTCGGCGAAGGGCCGATGCTGTCGCATGACGAGAAGATCGAGGTGCTGAAGACTGCCCAGAAAGTTGCAGGCAACAAGCCGGTGCTGCTGACGGTCAACGAGGCGGGCACCCGCGAGGCGGCGAGCATCGCAAAGCGCGCGAGCCGGGAAGGCGCCAACGGGCTGATGGTGGTACCGAGCCCGATCTATCACACCAACCCGGAAGAGACGGTCGCCGCCTTGCGCGCCGTCGCTCAGGCCGGCGACCTGCCGGTGATGATCTACTCCAACCGCCTCGCCTACCGCGTCGACGTCACCGTCGACCAGATGGAGGAACTGGCCGCCGACAAGCGCTTCGTCGCCATCAAGGAGTCCTCCGACGACATCCGCCGCTCGACAGAGATCATCAACCGCTTCGGCGACCGCTACGATTTGTTCACCGGCGTCGACAATCTCGCCTTCGAGGCGCTGTCGGTGGGCGCCATCGGCTGGGTGGCGGGTCTGGTCGTCGCCTTCCCGCGCGAGACCGTCGCCATCTACCAGCTGATGAAGCAGGGCCGCCGCGAGGAGGCGCTTTCGATCTACCGCTGGTTCCGGCCGCTGCTCGATCTCGATGTCTCGACCTATCTGGTCCAAAACATCAAGCTTGCCGAAGTGCTCGCGATCGACACAAATGACCGCGTGCGCATGCCGCGCCAGCCGCTGTCGGGCGAGCGCCGCAAAGCGGTCGAGAAGATCGTCAAGGACGCGCTGGCGGTACGGCCGAAGCTGCCGCAGTTCTGAAGGCTTTCTTCTCCCCGTGCACGTGCACGGGGAGAAGATGGCGGCAGCCAGATGAGGGGCAGCGCCGACGTGCAAGGAAATTCCAGGGACACAGAGGAGGGCCGCCGCCCCTCATCCGCCCTTCGGGCCCCGCAGCCCTTCGCTGGCGCTCCGGGCGTTCGTCGTTCGGAAAGCCAAGCAGTCGGCTTTTCCACCGCTTCGCGGACCACTCCTCACCCCCGTGAACGGGGAGAAGGGGTAGATATCGCCATTGTCGGTGGCGGCATTGTCGGCATCTGCGCGGCGGCCATGCTGGCCGAGGCCGGGCGCAGCGTCACGGTCTTCGACCGCACCGGCATCTGCGAGGAGACGAGCTCCGGCAATGCCGCCGCCTTCGCCTTCTCCGACGTGCTGCCGCTGGCGCATAAGGGCATGATGCGGCACTTGCCGAAATGGCTTGCCGATCCGCTCGGGCCGCTCAGCATCCCGCCGGCCTACTTGCCGAAGCTGTTGCCTTGGCTGTTGCGCTTCTGGCGCGCTGGCGCACCAGAAAAATATGAGGCGAGCCTTGCTGCTCAGGCAGGCATGATGAAGCTCGCCGAGGCTGAATGGATGGGCCTGCTCGACCGTTCCGGCACGCGGCTGATGCTGCGCGAGGACGGCTCGCTGGAGCTTTATGAAAGCGAGGCCGAATTTCAGGCCGGGCTGCCGGGCTGGGCGGCGCGCGAGCGCTTCGGCATCGGCTTTCGCCATGTCGAAGGCGACGAACTGGCGCGGCTGCAGCCGGGACTGTCGCCGCGCTTCATCAAGGGCACCTTCGTGCCGGGCTGGAAGACCGTCGCCGATCCGAAACTGCTCGGCAAGGGGGTGTGGGCCTATGCCGAAAGGCTGGGCGCGCGTTTCGAAAAGGCGCGCATAGAGCGCGTCGCCGCCAATCCTGATGGCGCGACGCTGACGCTGACGGACGGCACGACCAGGCAGGCAAGACATCTTGTCGTGGCCGCCGGGGCATGGTCGCATCTGCTGACGAAGGCGCTTGGCGACACCATCCCGCTCGAAACCGAGCGCGGCTACAACACGACACTGCCGAAGACCGCTTTCGACGTGCAGCGGATGCTGATCTTTTCCGGCCATGGCTTCGTCATCACGCCACTCGAGACGGGCTTGCGCGTCGGCGGCGCCGTCGAGTTGGGCGGTCTCGACCGGCCGCCGAATTTTGCGCGTTCGAAGGCCATGCTGGAAAAAGCCAGACAATTCCTTCCGGGGCTGGACGCGTCAGGTGGCCGCGAGTGGATGGGGTGTCGCCCGTCGCTGCCGGATTCGTTGCCCGTCATCGGCACGGCGCGCACCGCGTCCAACGTCGTCTACGCCTTTGGCCATGGCCATCTCGGCCTGACCCAGGCGGCGGCCAGCGGCCGCTTGATCCGCGATCTTGTTCTCGGGCAAACTTCGCGGATCGATCTTGCTCCCTTCAGCCCGCAACGGTTTTGAGTTCGAGGAAATCATGGCCAAAAAATCCTTCTTTTGCATCGACGGCCATACCTGCGGCAATCCGGTGCGGCTGGTCGCCGGCGGCGGTCCCTTGCTCGAGGGGTCGACGATGATGGAGCGGCGGGCGCATTTCCTGGCGGAGTATGACTGGATCCGCACCGGGCTGATGTTCGAGCCGCGCGGCCACGACGTCATGTCGGGCTCGATCCTCTATCCGCCGACGCGCGAGGATTGCGACATAGCCATCCTGTTCATCGAGACGTCGGGCTGCCTGCCGATGTGCGGCCACGGCACGATCGGCACGGTGACGATGGCCATCGAACATGGGCTGATCAAGCCGAAGACACCCGGCGTGCTCCGGCTCGACACACCGGCCGGGCTGGTCATCGCCGAATACAAGCAAGTCGGCGACTATGTCGAGGAGGTGCGCATCACGAATGTACCGTCCTTCCTTTATGCCGAGGGACTGACGGTCGACTGCCCGCAGCTTGGCGAGATCACCGTCGATGTCGCCTATGGCGGCAATTTCTACGCAATAGTCGAGCCGCAGGCGAATTTTCGCGACATGGCTGATTATTCCGCCGGCGATTTCGTCGCCTGGAGCCCTGTGGTGCGGCAGCGGCTCAACGAGAAGTACTCGTTCGTGCATCCGGAAAACCCCGGCATCAACCGGCTGTTCCACATGCTGTGGACCGGCGAGCCGACGGTGGAGGGGGCCGACGCACGCAACGCCGTCTTCTATGGCGACAAGGCGATCGACCGCTCACCTTGCGGCACCGGCACCTCGGCGCGCATGGCGCAGCTCCATGCCAAGGGCAAGCTCAAGGCCGGCGACGGTTTTGTCCACGAATCGATCATCGGCTCGCTGTTCAAGGGCAAGGTCGAGAAGGACGTCACTGTTGCCGGCAAGCCGGCCATCATTCCCTCGATCGGCGGCTGGGCGCGGATGACCGGCCTGAACACCATCTTCATCGACGACCGCGATCCGTTCGCGCACGGTTTTGTGGTTAAGTGATACGGTAGGCTGCCGATCATCCACCGAGACCAAGACTTGGACCCAGAGCGAGACCTCTTGGCGAAACCAGTCAGCGAAAGGTTAGCGCGTTGGGCGAGGCATCCACCGCCATAAGTCGGGAAGGAACCCATGTTGCAGCTGGTCAGTACGGAATGTGGCTAAAAAACGAAGCCCGCCAACAACGCAAGGATTCGTCTCATCGCCGAATTTTGACCGGGATTTCTTCGAAATGAGGTCGCTGGCCCGGCTGAATCGTCAAAGACATTGCGTTATGCCAATGATAGGGTCCGCGATAGTCCAGGGGTCGGGAGCAAAAAAACGGGCAATCGGAAGGCGTGCCGGCAAAACACGCTCGACGTTTGAAAAATCACGTTGCAATCCGGGCTCGAAACTTTACGACTAGGGGAAATACGAAAAGGAATGCGTCTGCATGGGCGACATTCCAGGGGAGCCATGTACACATGCAGTACTTTGTCCAGCAGCTTATCAATGGGCTGACGCTGGGATCGATCTATGGGCTGATCGCAATCGGCTACACGATGGTCTACGGCATCATCGGCATGATCAACTTCGCCCACGGCGACATTTTCATGGTCGGGGCATTCGCCGCCCTCGTTGTCTTCCTCATCCTCGGCTCCTTGTTCTATTCGGTCCCGGTCGTCCTGGCGCTGCTGATCATGATGATCGTGGCGATGCTGCTCACCAGCCTCTACAACTGGACGATCGAGAAGGTGGCCTACCGGCCGCTGCGCGGTTCGTTCCGGCTGGCGCCGCTGATCACCGCCATCGGCATGTCGATCGCGCTGTCGAACTTCATCCAGGTGACGCAAGGTCCGCGCAACAAGCCGATCCCGCCGATGGTCAGCCAAGTCTACAACATCAACGGCATCAGCGTGTCGCTGAAGCAGATCATCATCGTCGTCGTCACCGCCCTGCTGCTGGCGCTGTTCTGGTACCTGGTCAACAGGACTTCCCTCGGCCGGGCGCAAAGGGCGTGCGAGCAGGACCGCAAGATGGCGGCGCTGCTCGGTGTCGATGTCGACCGTACGATCTCGATCACCTTTATCATGGGTGCAGCGCTTGCGGCCGTCGCGGGCACGTTGTTCCTGATGTATTACGGCGTCATCGCCTTTTCCGACGGCTTTGTGCCGGGGGTCAAGGCCTTCACCGCGGCCGTTCTCGGCGGCATCGGGTCTCTGCCGGGCGCGGTGCTTGGCGGGCTTTTGATCGGCTTCATCGAGAGCATGTGGTCGGCGTATTTCTCGATCGACTACAAGGACGTCGCGGCGTTCTCGATCCTGGCGATCGTGCTGATCTTCCTGCCTTCCGGCATTTTGGGCCGGCCAGAAGTCGAAAAGGTCTGAGACAATGGCGGTTTCCGTATCCTCGGAGCGCGACACCGTCGCCTCCCCCGTGCAGCGTGCATTGCGCGAAGCGTTCTATGCCGGCGCCATCTCGCTGGGGTTGTTCATTCTCTTCATCGGCCTGAAGACCGACCAGAACATAAGCAACCAGCTGATCCTGGTGCAGCGCTGGTTGCTGCTCATCACCGTGGTCGTGCTGACCATGCTTGGCCGCTTCTTCTACATTGCATATGGCCAGCCGTTCATGGCCAATCAGAAGATCACCAATGTCGCCACCGGCCTGTTGCCGGCGAGCGTCGCGTCGCGCTTCTTCCTGCTTCCGGCCTTCATCGTCGCCGTTGTGCTGGCGGTTGTCCTGGTTGCGTTCGGCAGCGCCCTGCCGGTGTTGGTGGGACCCGATCTGGCCGGCTACCTTCAGTTCCTGCGCGCATTGGCCGTCATTTACGCGCTCGCTTGCGTGATCTTCTATTTCCGCTCCTTCATCCACGCCAATTTCACCAAGCTCGGGATTGCGGCGCTGGTGCTATACCCGATCCTCGTCGTCGTGGTGCTGTCGATCTACGCGTGGTCGATAACCGGCGGCCTGCAGGGCTCGTTGAAGTGGGTCGACAATTTCGGCATCCAGATCCTGATCTATGTGATGCTGGCCTGGGGGCTGAACATCGTCGTCGGCCTCGCCGGCCTGCTCGATCTCGGCTACGTCGCCTTTTACGCGGTCGGTGCCTATGCCTATGCGTTGCTCGGTTCGCAATACGGCCTGTCGTTCTGGATCCTGCTGCCCGCCGCCGGCGCCATGGCCGCCTTCTGGGGCGTTATGCTCGGCTTTCCGGTGCTCAGGCTTCGTGGCGATTACCTGGCGATCGTGACGCTGGCCTTCGGCGAGATCATCCGCCTGGTGCTGATCAACTGGCGTGAAGTCACCAACGGCTCGGCCGGCATCTCCGGCATCCCGAAGGTCACCTTCTTCGGCCTGATGACGTTTAATTCGACCGACCCGAACTATATCGGCAAGGTGCTGCACATCGCCCAGTCAAGCGCCTACTACAAGATCTTCCTCTACTATCTCATTCTCGGGCTGGCGCTGCTGACCGCCTTCGTCACCATCAGGCTCAGGCGCATGCCTGTCGGCCGCGCCTGGGAGGCGCTGCGCGAGGACGAGATTGCCTGCCGCTCGCTTGGCATCAACACCACCACCACCAAGCTCACCGCCTTTGCCACCGGCGCCATGTTCGGCGGTTTTGCCGGCGCCTTCTTCGCCGCACGGCAAGGCTTCGTCAGCCCTGAATCCTTCGTCTTCCTGGAATCGGCGATCATCCTGGCCATCGTGGTGCTCGGCGGCATGGGCTCGCTGGTCGGCATCGCGGTCGCCGCGCTGGTGATGATCGGCGGCACCGAGGCACTGCGCGAACTCGATTTCCTGAAAAGTGTCTTCGGAAAAGATTTCACGCCGGAGCTTTACCGCATGCTTTTGTTCGGCATGGCGATGGTCATCGTAATGCTGTGGAAGCCGCGCGGCTTTGTCGGCAGCCGTGAACCGACGGCCTTCCTCAGTGAACGAAAAGCGGTCTCCTCCTCCTTCACCAAGGAAGGGCACGGCTGATGAGCGCGACCTCCATTCAGAAGACCAATCCGGGTATGAAAGACGCCATCCTCCAGGTCGAGCATCTTTCGATGAAGTTCGGCGGCCTGATCGCCATCGGCGATCTGTCGTTCCAGGCCAAGCGCGGCGAGATCACCGCTCTGATCGGACCCAATGGCGCCGGCAAGACCACCGTCTTCAATTGCATCACCGGCTTCTACAAGCCGTCGGAAGGCATGATTACGCTCAACCGGGCCGACGGCTCGAGCTTCCTGCTCGAACGGCTGCCCAATCATGAGATCCCGGCGCGCGCCAAGGTGGCGCGCACCTTCCAGAACATCCGCCTGTTCTCGGGCATGACGCTGCTGGAGAATCTGCTGGTTGCCCAGCACAACAAGCTGATGAAGGCATCCGGCTATACGATCCTGGGCCTGTTCGGGATCGGCGGCTACCGCAGAGCCTCGGCTGAATCGGTGGAGCTTGCCAAGCACTGGCTGGAGAAGGCCGATCTTGTCGATCGCGCCGACGATCCGGCCGGCGACCTGCCCTATGGCGCGCAGCGGCGCCTCGAGATTGCGCGCGCCATGTGCACAGGGCCCGAACTTCTGTGCCTCGACGAGCCTGCGGCCGGTCTCAATCCGAAGGAGTCGGCTGCGCTGAATTCGCTGCTGATGGACATCAAGAGCAGTACCTCGATCCTGCTGATCGAACATGACATGTCGGTGGTCATGCAGATTTCCGACCATGTCGTGGTGCTTGAATATGGCCGCAAGATTTCCGACGGCAGCCCGCAATCGGTGCGTACCGACCCGCGCGTCATCGCCGCCTATCTCGGCGTCGACGACGAGGAGGTCGAGACGGTGCTGACCGAGGTCGGCGATGAAGACGTCATCGAGCAGCTGGACATCGGGCCGGATTCGGCTCACGGACCAGGCACATCGTCTTCCTATCTCGCCGGCCCGGTAAGCGACACGATCGGCCACAGCCAGGGCGAGCGGGTCACAGTGTCGAAGGGAGCTTCAAAGGCCACCCAATACGATACAAGAGCCAACTCCGCGCCAAGAGCACCGTCCGAGCGTCTAACGGCCAAGTCCAAGCCGGCGGCCACCAAATCCCCGACAGGCAAGCCGCGCGGAGGGCGTAAGTGATGGCCGAGACAACGCTGCTCGACATCAAGGGCGTCGAGACCTACTACGGCAACATCAAGGCGCTGAACGGCGTCGATGTCCACGTCAACCAGGGCGAGATCGTCGCGCTGATCGGCGCCAACGGCGCCGGCAAGTCGACGCTGATGATGACCATCTTCGGTGCGCCGCGCGCTCGTGCCGGCTCAATCACTTTCGCCGGCACCGACATCACCCAGATGCCGACGCACGAGATCGCCCGCATGCGCATTGCGCAGTCGCCGGAAGGCAGGCGCATTTTCCCGCGCATGACGGTGATGGAAAACCTGCAGATGGGCGCCGGTCTCGACAATCTCAAGCACTATGACGAAGATGCCGAGAAGGTGTTCGCGCTGTTCCCGCGCCTCAAGGAGCGCATTGCCCAGCGCGGCGGCACGCTGTCGGGCGGCGAGCAGCAGATGCTGTCGATCGGACGTGCGCTGATGGCGCGGCCGAAGCTGCTGCTGCTCGACGAGCCGTCACTGGGTCTGGCGCCGCTGATCGTCAAGCAGATCTTCGATGCCATCCGCGAGCTGAACCGCACGCAAGGGCTGACCGTGTTCCTGGTCGAGCAGAACGCCTTCGGCGCGCTCAAGCTCGCCACGCGCGGCTACGTCATGGTCAACGGCAACGTGACCATGAGCGGCACAGGCAAGGAATTGCTCGCCAATCCGGAAGTGCGCGCGGCCTATCTCGAAGGCGGCCATCACTGATTTTGGAGCGGAATGTATGCAAACGGTATTCCGCTCCAACTTGTTTGTTTGTCGCATGACCTTTGTCCGAAAAGTCTGCAACTTTTCGGGATCATGCTAGGGAGTCTTCATCATGCAAGGCATTCTTCACGAGGAACCTTCCATCTGGCAGTTCTTCTTCGTCACCTGTCTACTCGGCGGCTGGGCGGCATGGATGACCGGCAAGGCCAGCGCCCAGACATGGCGCAGCCTGCCGGCGCTGTTCGCCTATCTGCTGGGCCTCGGCATAGGCATCAGGTTCATCCATCATGCCCTGTTCGGCGGCACGATGTTTTCGCTGCAATACTATGTCGTGGACACAATCGTGCTCATGATATTGGGGTTTGTCGGCTATCAATACACGCGCACGAACCAGATGGTGACGCAGTATAATTGGCTTTACGAACGTGCTTCGATCTTAAGCTGGAAACCGAAAGGTTGACGTTCATCATTAACGCCGTTCCGGGGATGAATCGGCGTGACAAGGGCCTGAAAATCGGCAAAGTACGCTTTCTGCGATAAGGGTGGGCATCGCATGAAAGTTTCATCCACGCCCACCTCGTAAATGGGAGCGTTTAAATGAAGAAATCACTTTTGTCCGCCGTTGCCCTGACCGCGCTTGTCGCGTTCGGTGGCAATGCATGGGCTGACGTTATCGTCGGCGTCGCAGGTCCGATCACCGGTCCGAATGCGGCCTTCGGTGCGCAGCTGCAGAAGGGTGCGGAAGCGGCCGTTGCCGACATCAACGCAGCAGGCGGCATGAACGGCGAGCAGATCAAGCTCGAAGTCGGCGACGACGTCTCCGATCCGAAGCAGGGCATTTCAGTCGGCAACAAGTTCGTCGGCGACGGCGTGAAGTTCGTGATCGGCCACTTCAACTCGGGCGTCTCGATCCCGGTTTCGCAGGAAGTCTACGTCGACAACAACATCGTCGAAGTAACCCCGGCGGCGACCAACCCGAAATTCACCGAGCGCGGCCTGTGGAACGTGTTCCGCACCTGCGGACGCGATGACCAGCAGGGCGGCATCGCCGGCGGCTATATCGCGACCAACTTCAAGGACGCCAAAGTTGCCGTCATCCACGACAAGACCCCCTATGGTCAGGGCCTTGCCGACGAGACCAAGAAGGCGATGAACGCAGCCGGCCTGACCGAAGTCATGTACGAAGGCGTCAATGTCGGCGACAAGGACTTCTCGGCGCTGATTGCCAAGATGAAGGACGCCGGTGTTACCCTGATCTATTGGGGCGGCCTGCACACCGAAGCCGGCCTGATCATCCGCCAGTCGGCGGACCAGGGCCTCAAGGCTACCCTGATGTCAGGTGACGGCATCGTTACCGACGAGTTGGCTGCGATCGCCGGCGATGCGGTTATCGGTACGCTCAACACCTTCGGTCCGGATCCGCGTCTGATCCCCGAGAACAAGGCACTGGTCGAGAAGTTCCGCGCTCAGGGCTTCGAGCCGGAAGCGTACACTCTCTACTCCTACGCCGCCATGCAGGTGATCGCCGAGGCTGCTGCCGTGGCCAAGTCGAACGACCCCGTGGAAGTGGCCAAGGCGCTGCACGAGAAGGGCCCGTTCAAGACCGTTCTGGGCGATCTCGCCTATGACGCGAAGGGCGATCCGAAGCTCCCGGGCTACATCATGTACGAATGGAAGAAGGGTCCGGACGGCAAGATCTCCTGGTTCCCGAAGTCGTAATTCGGAACACAGCTCTATGGAATGCCCGGCGCTCGCGCCGGGCATTTTTCTTTGGTGCAGGGCGGCAGCGAGGGTGGCTGGACAAGCCGTTAGCCGGGTCGAATTTGTGCGGGCACGACAATTAGCGTCAGCTCGCGACGCCAATCGCACGCAGCTTTTCGAGCCGTTGTGCTAGAATCGCATTTAAATCGGTTTAATCTCTCCCCGATTTTGGTTGCACTGCAGCATTTTCGCGTTAATCATGCCTCTGCCTCATCCCTCCCTGTCCGGAGCCTCCTTCCTTGGCCATCACGAAGATCCTCGTCGCCAACAGGTCCGAAATTGCCATCCGCGTCTTTCGCGCGGCCAACGAGCTCGGCCTCAAAACCGTGGCGATCTGGGCCGAGGAGGACAAATATTCGCTTCATCGGTTCAAGGCCGATGAAAGCTACCAGGTCGGGCGCGGCCCGCATCTGGCCAGGGACATGGGGCCGATCGAAAGCTATCTGTCGATCGAGGAAGTGATCCGGGTCGCCAGACTGTCCGGCGCCGACGCCATCCATCCGGGCTATGGCCTCCTGTCGGAAAGCCCTGAATTCGCAGATGCCTGCGCCGAGGCCGGCATCACTTTCATAGGGCCGAAGCCCGACACGATGCGCCGGCTCGGCAACAAGGTCGCCGCGCGCAATCTGGCCATCGAGGTCGGCGTGCCGGTGGTGCCGGCAACCGAACCGCTGCCGGACGACATGGAAGCAGTCAAGCAGCTCGCCAAGACAGTCGGCTATCCGGTGATGCTCAAGGCATCATGGGGCGGCGGCGGGCGCGGCATGCGCGCCATCCGCGCGGAAGCCGACCTCGCCCGCGAGGTGATGGAAGGCAAGCGCGAGGCCAAGGCCGCCTTCGGCAAGGACGAGGTCTATCTCGAAAAGCTGATCGAGCGCGCTCGCCATGTCGAGGTCCAGGTGCTCGGCGACACGCATGGCAACGCTGTACATCTGTTCGAGCGCGACTGCTCGATCCAGCGCCGCAACCAGAAGGTCGTCGAACGGGCGCCGGCGCCCTATCTCAGCGAGGCATTGCGCCAGGAGCTTTGCGGCTATGCGCTCAAGATCGCGCGCGAGACCAGCTATATCGGCGCCGGTACGGTGGAATTCCTGCAGGACGCCGACACCGGCAAATTCTACTTCATCGAGGTCAATCCGCGCATCCAGGTCGAGCACACCGTCACCGAGCAGGTGACCGGCATCGACATCGTCAAGGCGCAGATCCACATACTGGACGGCTTTGCCATAGGCACGAAAGAGTCGGGCGTGCCGGCGCAGGCCGACATCAGGCTGAACGGTCACGCGCTGCAGTGCCGCATCACGACCGAGGATCCGGAGCATAGTTTCATTCCGGACTACGGCCGCATCACCGCTTATCGCGAAGCCGCCGGTTTCGGCATCCGCCTCGACGGCGGCACCGCCTATTCGGGCGCGGTCATCACCCGCTTCTACGATCCGCTGCTGGAGAAGGTGACTGCCTGGGCCCCGACACCGGCCGAGGCGATCGCCCGCATGAATCGGGCCCTGCGCGAGTTCCGCATCCGCGGCGTGGCCACCAACCTCACCTTCCTCGAGGCAATCATCAACCACCCGCGCTTCGCCGACAATTCCTACACGACCAGGTTCATCGACACGACGCCGGAGCTGTTCGCGCAGGTGAAGCGGCAGGACCGCGCCACCAAGCTGCTCAACTATCTGGCCGACGTCAGCGTCAACGGCCATCCCGAAACCCGCGGCCGACCGATGCCCAAGACCGATGCGGCAGCGCCTGTCGTGCCCTATCTCAACGGCAATGTGCCTGATGGCAGCAAGCAGAAGCTAGACGCGTTGGGGCCGGAGAAATTCGCTGCCTGGATGCGTGAGCAAAAAGAGGTGCTTGTCACCGACACGACGATGCGCGACGGTCACCAGTCGCTGCTCGCCACCCGCATGCGCACGCATGACATTGCCGGCATTGCCGGCACCTATGCGCGGGCGCTGCCGCGGCTGCTGTCGCTGGAATGCTGGGGCGGCGCCACTTTCGATGTCGCCATGCGCTTCCTCACCGAGGATCCGTGGGAGCGGCTGAGCAAAGTGCGCGAAGCGGCCCCCAACCTTTTGCTGCAGATGCTTCTGCGCGGCGCCAATGGCGTCGGCTACACCAACTATCCCGACAATGTCGTGCAACATTTCGTCAGCCAGGCAGCGGCCGGCGGCGTCGACCTGTTCCGCGTCTTCGACTGCCTGAACTGGGTCGAGAATATGCGCGTCGCCATGGACGCGGTGGGCGCCGAGGGCAAGCTGGTCGAAGCGGCGATCTGCTACACCGGCGACATCCTCGATCCGGCGCGCGCCAAATACGATCTCAAATACTATGTCGGGTTGGCGAAAGAATTGCAGGCAGCCGGCGCCCATATCATCGCCGTCAAGGACATGGCCGGGCTTTTGAAGCCTGCCGCCGCCCGCGTGCTGTTCAAGGCGCTGCGCGAAGCCACCGACCTGCCGATCCATTTCCATACCCACGACACGTCAGGCCTATCGGCGGCGACGGTGCTGGCGGGCGTGGAAAGTGGCGTCGACGCCATCGACGCGGCGATGGATTCCTTCTCCGGCAACACCTCGCAGCCTTGCCTGGGCTCGATCGTCGAGGCGCTGAAGGGAACCGAGCGCGATCCCGGCCTCGATCCGCAATGGATCCGCAACATCTCCTTCTACTGGGAAGCGGTGCGCAACCAGTATGCGGCCTTCGAAAGCGACCTCAAGGGGCCAGCCTCGGAAGTCTATCTGCACGAAATGCCGGGCGGCCAGTTCACCAACCTCAAGGAACAGGCGCGTTCGCTGGGGCTGGAAACGCGTTGGCACGAGGTGGCACAAGCCTATCACGACGTCAATTTGATGTTCGGTGACATCGTCAAGGTGACGCCGTCGTCCAAGGTGGTCGGCGACATGGCGCTGATGATGGTGAGCCAGGATCTGACCGTTGCCGACGTCGAAAACCCGGCCAAGGACATCGCCTTCCCGGACTCGGTCGTCTCGATGCTGCGCGGCGATCTCGGCCAGTCGCCCGGCGGCTGGCCTGAGAAGCTGCAGAAGAAGGCGCTGAAGGAAAACAAGCCGATCACCGTGCGGCCGGGCTCGCTGCTCAAACCGGCCGACCTCAAGGCCAGCCGCAAGGAGATCGAGGCGAAGCTGGAGCGCAAGCTTTCGGAGTACGAATTCGCGTCCTGGCTGATGTATCCGAAGGTGTTCACCGACTTCGCCGCCGCGCAGGAAACCTACGGGCCGGTCAGTGTGCTGCCGACGCCGACCTATTTCTACGGCATGAAGTCCGAAGACGAGATCTTCCTGGACATCGAAAAAGGCAAGACGCTTGTAGTGCGCTGCCTTGCGATCGGCGACGTCGATGAGAAGGGCATGGTCACCGTGTTCTTCGAGCTCAACGGCCAGCCGCGCCGTGTCCGGGTGCCTGACAGGGCGCATGGTGCCTCGGCGGCCAAGGCTCGGCGCAAGGCCGAGCCCGGCAACGAGGCGCATGTCGGCGCGCCGATGCCGGGCGTGGTCTCCGCCCTTTCGGTTGCCGCCGGCCAAGCGGTCAAGGCCGGCGACGTGCTGTTGTCGATCGAAGCCATGAAGATGGAGACGGCCCTGCATGCCGAGCGCGACGGCACCGTGGCCGAAGTGCTGGTCAAGGCCGGCGATCAGATCGATGCGAAGGATCTGTTGATCGCGTTTGGCTGACGCGCGGATCCATCACACTGGGGACGGCTGGCAGCAGCCGTTCACGAAGCGCCGATAATGGCTTGACCCGCCGCGCCTGCTCGGGCATCGAACCCGCTCCCAATTTACCGCGCCAGAATCGCGGTGCTTAAAAAGTAGCGGAGAAAAAACATGGCCGACGACATCACAGATACCAGCCAGACTGTTGCCGCCGGCCAGTTGCGCGCCTTCATCGAGCGCATCGAGCGGCTCGAGGAAGAAAAGAAGACCATCGCCGACGACATCAAGGAAGTGTTCGCCGAGGCCAAGGGCACCGGCTTCGACACCAAGGCGATGCGGTCGATCATCCGGCTGCGCAAGAAGGACCAGGCCGAGCGCCAGGAAGAGGAAACCATCCTCGATCTCTACAAGGCCGCGCTCGGCATGGTGTAAGGCTGTCTGGAAATTCTACTCCGGCTGATATCGCCGGAGCGAATTTCGAAACAGTCTCGGGCCAAGGAATGATGCTGGAACGGGCATCGAACCATGAGCGAATTCGACTTCGGCGCCCGCCGCGCCTCTGAATTCCGCCAACGCAGCTTCTGGGCGCTGTTCGCCGAACGGCATCCGGAGGAACGCGCTTCCATGGCGCGGCGCGGACCCTGGTTCTGGCAGCGCGGGCTGCCTGACTTCGCTCTGGTCCTGTCCATGTATGTCGCGCCGGCGCAAAGCCAAGTTGGCGTCTTTTTCGGCCGTAACGAGATGTTCGGCGCGACCGGGGTCTGGTCGCGGCTGAAGCCGTTCCAACCGGCAATCGAAGACAGGCTGAAGCTCAGGCCGGAGCAGAGCTGCGAGGCCCTCGGCATCAATTCGATGTGGCGGGTGAACTGCTATGCCGAGGACAACTGGCCGGCCATGGCCGACTGGCTGGTGACGGAATGCTCGCGCTTCGAGCGCGCCGTCACCGACGTGCTGAGAGAGGGATAGCTATCAGGTGTTGGTGCAAAGCATCGGATCCTTCTTCGGCTCGCGCTGGCAAGGCGCGGTTCCGGTCGAGCGGTTGTTCTGGCGCGATCTAGTCCTTGTCGGCACGGCGATCAACATCACCTCGTCGGTGGCCGCGCTCATTCTGCTCGGCTTGAAGCTGCCGCTCGCCGTCGTCCTGGCGGTGCATTTCGCGCCCGTGCCCTACAACATCTTTCTGACCTTTGCCGTCTGGCGAACCACGGAAAAATCCAGTGGCGCCAAGGCTTCGTTGATGACGCTCGGGGCTACGCTTTGGCTGATCCTGGTGGTGGTTGTCTGAGAAGATTGACACGAAAAAGGGCGGCCGAAGCCGCCCTTTGAAGATGGTGGTCAAGCCGCGGCTTAAGCCGCCGGCTCGAATTTCAGCGCCACGCCGTTGATGCAATAGCGCAGGCCGGTCGGCGGCGGGCCGTCCTCGAAGACATGGCCGAGATGGCTGCCGCAGCGGGCGCAGTGGCATTCGGTGCGGACCATGCCGTAGCTGCGGTCGACGGTGTTTTCGACCGAACCGGGCACCGGATCATTGAAGCTCGGCCAGCCGGTGCCGCTCTCGAACTTGAGCTTGGATTCGAACAGCGGCTGGTCGCAGCCGACGCAGGAAAAGGTGCCGGCGCGCTTTTCGTAGAGCAGCGCGCAGCTTCCGGGCCGTTCGGTGCCATGGCCGCGCATGACCGCATATTGCTCGGGCGTCAGGCGGGCGCGCCATTCGGCGTCGGTGCGGGTGATAGGGTAGGTGTGGGTGTCCATTTGATCTCCTCAGCCTTGGCGGCTTGTTGTTGGTTGCAAGCTATATTCGCTTAGAGATAGGCGTTTGTTACGTGTTTTGCTCGCATTTTCAGCCGAGCTCCTACCCAATCGCCTGAAGATAGCGGGCGATCGACGCATGAAATGCCGTTCTTGCGCCGCCGATGATGTTCTGCTGCCACCACGCGCCGTAGATGTCGTCGAATTCGAAAGGCTCAAGTGCCGCCGCGATGCGTCGCACGGCCGGCGCATTGAGCGGAATGTAGTTCGGATAGCTGTACATGAAGCTGACATGGCGACGCGTCGGCGTCACCTGCAATATGTCGCCGGACAGCAGGGCGTTACCGCCATCGCGTTTCCAATGCAGCACCTGGCCGCCGGCAAAATGGCCACCGCAACGCACGAGTGTCAGCGACGGGTTTATGGCCAGCGTCTCGCCCGCCCAGCTGACGATGGCGTTGTGCGGCCGCATGATCCACTGGCGGTCGTCGGCATGGAGATAGATCGGCACGCCGCCAAACGCCTCGCACCACTCGACCATCACCGAATAATAGTGGCAGTGCGAAATGGCGATCGCGGCCAGGCCGCCGCGACGGTTGATTTCGGCTACCGCCTCGTCGCTCACCATCGAGATGCAATCCCACAGCACATTGCCGTGCGGCGTCTGCGCCAGCAGCGCCCGCTGGCCGATAGCAAAGCGCGGCTCGATGCCGAAAGCGAGAACGCCGGCATCGTCCTTCATCACAAGCCTATGCCCGGCAGAGAGTTCTTCCCCAGTGGTCCAGGCCTGGCCTTCCCAGCGCACATATTGCCGCTCGTCCTCGCAGATCGGGCAATTTTCTGGAGGGGTCTGCGTTGCCGCGAACTGGACGCCGCATTGCGGGCAAAGAAAGCAGGTCATCGGTTTTCCTCTCATATCAATGCTTGCGTGAGAGCTGCTTCGTCGCGGCTTCCAACCCGGCCAGCGTCAGTGGGAACATGCGGCCGCCGAAGAGATCGCGGATCATCGCGATCGAATGGGTGAAGCCCCAGTTTTTCTGGTTTTCGGGGTTCAGCCAGACCGCATTCGGCCATTGCTGGATGAGGCGGCCAAGCCAGACACTGCCGGCTTCCGGGTTCCAATGCTCGACCGAACCGCCGGGATGCGCGATCTCGTAAGGGCTCATCGAGGCATCGCCGACGACGATCACCTTGTAGTCGGGGCCGTATTTGTGAAGCAGATCGAAGGTCGGGATGGCCTCGGCATGCCTGCGCCGGTTGTCCTTCCAGACGCCCTCGTAAAGGCAGTTGTGGAAGTAAAAATATTCGAGCCGGCGGAATTCGGCGCGGGCGGCCGAAAACAGCTCCTCGACGCTTTTGATGTGGTCGTCCATCGAGCCGCCGACATCGAAGAACATCAAGAGCTTCACGGCGTTGCGCCGTTCGGGGCGCGTCTGCACATCGAGATAGCCGTGCTCGGCGGTGGCATGGATGGTGCCGGGCAGGTCGAACTCTTCCTCCGCACCCTCGCGCACCCAGCGACGCAGGCGCTTCAGCGCCACCTTGATGTTGCGGGTGCCGAGCTCGACGGCGTCGTCGAAATTTTTGAACTCGCGCTTGTCCCAGACTTTCACCGCACGGCGATTGCGGCTTTCATGCTGGCCGATGCGCAGGCCTTCGGGATTGTAGCCATAGGCGCCGAAAGGCGAAGTGCCGCCGGTGCCGATCCATTTCGAGCCGCCCTGGTGGCGGCCTTTCTGTTCCTCCAGCCGCTCCTTCAGTGTCTCCATCAGCTTGTCGAAACCGCCGAGCGCCTCGATCAGTTTCTTCTCTTCCTCGGTCAGGTGCTTTTCGGCGAGCCGGCGCAGCCATTCCTCAGGGATGTTGGCGACACCGACGGCATCGGGGCCGGTGAGCGCCTCGATCCCCTTGAAGACATGCGCAAACACCTGGTCGAAGCGGTCGATATGGCGTTCGTCCTTCACAAGCGCGGCGCGGGCGAGGTAGTAAAAACCCTCGACGTCATAGTCGACCAGCCCGGCCTCCAGCCCTTCCAGCAGCGACAGATATTCCCTGAGCGAAACGGGAACGCGCGCGGCCTTTAGTTCGAGAAAGAAGGGGAGGAACATGGTTGGCCGTTATCTATGCCGAACGGTCACGGCTGAGTCGCCACGGGCACTGTCGATTTCGCCGGATTGCAGAAGATTTGCCACAGTACGTGGGTTGGGCATGGGCAAGTGCTTTGCGATGCGGGCTTCCGCCCATTCGCGCATAGCCGAGGCGGCATCGGCTATCGCTTCCGCCGGGTTTGCGCCGGCCCCGTGGCAGCCGGCGAGATCGGGCATCCGCACTCCCCAAACGCCGTCACTGCCATCCAGGATTCCGACATAGCGGATCATTCGGCTCCTTCCGCGTTATTTCGATCGCGCTCGCATCATAGCAGATCATACTCGATAAAACCTGTCCGCCGCGCGACATGGTCGTAGAGCTTGCGCGCTGTGGCGTTGGTTTCGTGGGTCATCCAATAGACGTTCTTGACGCCGATCTTGTCGGCTTCCTGCTTGACCGCTTCAATGAGGGCCGCACCGATGCCCTTGCCGCGCACATCAGGGTCGGCGAACAGGTCCTGCAGGTAGCAGTTGTTTTTCTCCGACCAGCCGGAGCGGTGATAGAGATAATGGGTCAGGCCGACCGCCTTGCCGTCGAGCGTGGCGATAAACCCCTTCGGTTCGAATTCACCTTCCGTGAACAGTCGTTTCCAGGTGATGTCGTAGACCTCGTCCGGCAGCTTGGTCTCGTAGAAGGTGAGGTAGGCAGTCCACAGCCGCCGCCAGTCGGCATGGTCGGCCAGCGCCAGCGGGCGGACGGTGATCTCGGTCATTTCGGTTCCTCCAAAGCCTTATCGGATTCCGGCGGAATCAGATCGGAAACACCATCGCCTAATCCACCGGCGAATTGTACTCGCGAAATGCGGTTGCCAGCATCTGCAGCGCGTCACGCGCGCGCGGCGCCAGATTGTGCGAATGCAGCACCACTTCGGAAGGGTCAAGCGATGGAAGACCAAGTTTGCGGCCAACCTCGATCAGGCCGGGCGGAGCGACGCAGTGAGCCAGCGCCGAAACGGCAAAGCCCGCCGATATCGCAATGTTGACGGCCGCGCCGCCGCCGCCGACGAAGGCCTCCTCCCAGGCGATGCCTGCTTTGTCCAGCGCCTCGACCGCCCGCACACGATCCGGACAGTTGCACACGGTGCTTAAGAGCGCGAGGCGCAACGGCGTTCCGCGCTGCCACTCGAAGGAAGGTGCGGCGAACCAGCCATAGTGGTTGCGCGACAAGGTCCGGCCAGGACGGCTGTCGCCTTCGCGGTGCACGATAACCGCGTCGAGCTCGCCGTGATCGAAAGCTTCCTTGAGCACCGTGCTGGTATCGATCCTCAAACTGAGCGTCAGCGATGGATCGTGCGCATGGAGCTGGGCAATCAGAATGGACAGCGCCGGACCGGCGGCATGATCGACAAAGCCGAGCGCAAGCCGGCACGGTGCTGACGCAAACTCCGCCATGGCGCGCTCGTGCGCGGCAAGGAAGTCGCGCGCGGCGGGGAGGAAGACGGCGCCTCGTGCCGACAGGCTGACGCGGCGCGGCGTTCTTTCAATCAATCGCGCGCCCAGCTTCTCCTCAAGGCGGCGCAGCTTGACGCTGATCGTCGCCTGCGTGCTGCCCAGCGCCGTGGCCGCCTGGGTGAAGCTCTGCAGATCGGCCACCATCACAAAGGTTCGTACGGCGTCCACATCAAGACTGGTCATCGCAGCACTCCATTGGCCAACCATTCGATTTTGTCATTTCTGATATAGCCGAGCATAGTCTTTTTTCATGGTCAAGTCTCCTCTATGTCAAACTGGTCGCGGTTTGAAGAGCGCCGCATGTTCCGATGGAAAGAGATCGATATGCCAATTCAACGAAACACCATCGCGCTCACCGGCGTGTGCTTGGCGTCGCTCTTGTTCGGGCTCGAAATCTCCAGCGTGCCGGTGATCCTGCCGAAACTGGAAAGCGTGCTCGCCGCCGATTTCAAAGACCTGCAATGGATCATGAACGCCTACACCATTGCCTGCACCACGGTGCTGATGGCGACAGGGACATTGGCCGACCGTTTCGGCCGCAAGAGCGTGATGGTGATCACCACCGTCGCCTTCGGCCTCTCCTCGCTGCTGTGCGGTCTGGCGCCGAGTGCGGCGCTGCTGATCGCCGCCCGCTTCCTGCAAGGTCTCGCCGGCGGCGCGATGCTGACCTGCAGCGTCGCCGTGCTGTCGCATCAGTTCCAGGATGGCCGCGAACGCGGCAAGGCTTTTGTTGCCTGGAGCGTCGTCTCAGGCATCGGGCTTGGTTTCGGTCCCGCCATTGGCGGCCTGATCGTGGCGCTGTCGAACTGGCAGTGGGTGTTCCTCATCCACGTGCCGCTGGCGCTCCTGGCGCTCGCCTTTATCGGCGCCGGCGTCACGCAATCGCGCGATCACAATGCCCAGAAACTCGACTGGGCCGGCATGCTGACGCTGTCGGCTTCTGTGTTCGGCTTCTCCTATCTGATCACGCAGGGTGCGGATCTCGGGACCAGCGCCCGCATCGGCGTGATATCAGCCTCCGTGGCTGCGTTCATCGCTTTCCTTGTCGCCGAGAGGGTCAATCCCTATCCGATGTTCGATTTCTCCGTGTTCCGCATCCGCCAGTTTTCCGGCGCGATCATGGGCGCCATCGGCATGAATTTCAGCTACTGGCCGTTCATCATCTATCTGCCGATCTATTATTCCGGCGTTCTCGGCTACGACAGCACGACGACCGGCCTGCTGTTGCTCGTCTACACGCTGCCGTTCATGGTGATGCCGCCGATCGCCGAGCGCATTCGCGCGCGCTATCAGGCGCGAATTGCCATCCCGCTCGGTCTGCTGACGCTAGCGATCGGTTTCATCGCCATGTGGATCGGCTCCAGGCTCGAGGGCGCCACCTGGCTGACCATGCTGCCGGGCACCCTGATTGCTGGCATCGGCATCGGTCTCACCAATTCGCCGACCACAAACACCACGACCGGCGCGGTATCGCCGGATCGCGCCGGCATGGCGTCCGGCATCGACATCAGCGCACGCCTGATCACGCTCGCTATCAACATCGCGGTGCTCGGCCTGCTGCTGACGCAAGGTATCGTTTCCTACCTGCGGACCACACTCGGCGCGGCTTTGGAGCCGGATGAGTTGCGGGCGCTGGCGGAAAGGATCGCCACCGGCAATCTGGACGGCCTTGCGCAGGGGACGCCGAAGCTCGCAGCCCTCGACCCGTCCGGCGCCATCGTGTATGCCGCCCTGGTCAACGGTTTCGGCTGGGTCATGCTCTATTGCGGGATAGGCGTTCTCGCCCTGTCGGTCATCGGCTTCGTCATCTTCGGGCCGAAGCGCGTCGCGCCGCAGGAGACAGGGCTTGCGGCGGCCGAGTGATCGGCCGAAGCCCGCTCATAGCGCTCAGCCCGCCCGCCGATCCTTATCCCTGCCGCCTGGCCATGAAAGCAAGGCGCTCAAACAGATGCACGTCCTGCTCGTTCTTCAGCAGCGCGCCGTGCAGTTTCGGCAGCGCGTTCCTGGGGTCGGCGCGCAGATCCTCGGGTGCGATGTCGTCGGCGACCAGCAGGCGGATCCAGTCGAGCACCTCGGAGGTCGACGGCTTCTTCTTCAACCCCTGCACGTCGCGGATTTCGTAGAACTGGGTCAGGGCAGCACGCACCAAATTCTGCTTTATGCCGGGATAGTGCACGTCGACGATTTTGTGCAGCGTGTCGACATCGGGAAAGCGGATGTAGTGGAAGAAGCACCGGCGCAGGAAGGCGTCGGGCAGTTCCTTCTCATTGTTGGAAGTGATGATGACGATGGGGCGCACAGCGGCGCGGATCGTTTCGCCGGTTTCGTAGACGAAGAACTCCATCCGATCGAGTTCCTGCAGCAGGTCGTTGGGGAATTCGATATCGGCCTTGTCGATCTCGTCGATCAACAGCACGACCTTCTTACCGGCCGCGAAGGCGTCCCAGAGCTTGCCGCGCTTGATGTAGTTTTTGATGTCGTTGAACCTGGCATCGCCGAGCTGGCTGTCGCGCAGCCGCGAGACAGCATCATATTCATACAGTCCCTGCTGCGCACGGGTGGTCGACTTGACGTGCCATTCGATCAGGTCGAGGCCGAGCGCCGATGCCACCTGGCGGGCAAGCTCGGTCTTGCCGGTGCCCGGCTCGCCCTTGACCAGCAATGGCCGCTCCAGCGCGATCGCGGCGTTCACCGCCACCATCAGATCCTTGTCGGCGACATAGCCGCCGTGCCTTCGAAACGCATACTTGCTCCTCGGTTGGTGAGCGCGACCGTAAGGACGCTGCTTGACCTGTGCAAGGGCGAGCCGGCTGCGACGCAAGCGTGTGAGATCGAAATGGAAACATCGGCTCATGTCACTAGCGCTTGACCGACCAGCCGCCTATATTGGGCTTGGCGGTCTGCGCTTCCCGGCAGGAGAACATTTTCCCCGGGGCCTTAACGATCCTTAGGGAGCTGTCCCTGGGAAGACCCGTGGGTTTTCTCATACGGCGCCCACCTACTTTGTAGGTTCCCGGGATCGCTCTCTCCACCGGTTGTGTGGATCGTCACTTACCTGTATCCGCCCAGTTTGGCGGATGATGTGGTAGAAAACGTCGCTCATGAAACGTCACCCAGATCCGACCTTTTCTATCGTCCGCGGATGACATCTCCCAAAGCCCTGAAAAAGCAGCTGCGCCTCGAGGCACTCGGCCGCCGCGATGCGCTCGATCCGCTGTGGCGGGTGGAGATCGCGCTTGAGATGGCCGAGACGGCGCGCGACCACCTCGCCATCGAGCCGGGTCAGATCGTTTCAGCTTTCTGGCCGATGCGATCGGAAGTCGACATCAGGCCACTGATGTTCGCCTTGCGCGAGAAGGGGGCCAGGCTTTGCCTGCCGGCCATCCTCGACAAGACCACCATCGTCTTTCGCGAACTGGTGCGCGGCGCGCCGATGGTCGAGATGGGTTTTGGCACGGTCGGTCCGCATGCGGAGGCCGAGGTTCTCGATCCCGCGGTGATGCTGGTGCCGCTCGCGGCCTTCGACAGCCGCGGTCATCGCATCGGGTATGGCGCCGGCTATTACGACCGCGCCATCGCCAGGCTGATCGACAAGGGCCAGCCGCCACGACTGATCGGCATCGCTTTCAATTGCCAGGAGGTGGGTCTGGTGCCGGATGAGGCGCACGACGTCATCATCCCGGAAATACTGACCGAGAGCGGTTTGCGCCGCTTCGATATCGCTTAAAAGACCGCGATCCCGCTTAACGCGTTTCCAAGACGTGCCGGATAGTATTCCGGCAACACAGTCCGAGCCGATGGCGGCCATCATGTTTGTCTTCGCACGCTTCCTGCTGATGCCGTTCGTCCTCATAGCGGTGACGCTGTTCGCGATGGCATTGCACATTTCCGGAACGGCCCTGCACCACCAGTTCGCCTGGCATCAGACGGTTGCCACAGTGACGGATGTCAGTTCCTACAGCGAAGCCCAGGGTAATGGCCTCACCACGAAAGGCATCAACGTCGCTGTCACCTATGTCGCGAACGATGCACCGATGACGTGGTCCGGCAAGGGAAAGGACATCGGCCTCTACACGGCGTCCAAAGGCGACGCGGTGAAGTTGTATTACAACCCTGCCAATCCATCGATCCTCGATACCGCGGCGATGAAGGGCTGGCGCGGCGGGCTGTTGCTCCTGGCCGCTACTGGTGGGTTCACTGTTTTCTACGTGTGGTTCTTCTGGCTGCGCGGACGCACCGCACCGCCGGCGTCACCGATGATACCTTCGGCAGTTCGCGTCGCGGGCGCGAGCGCAAAGCCGTCTCAACAGCAGCGTGGTACTTTCGGCCGGCGTTAGCGCCAATCGCCCGGGTAGCGCTTGCCTAGCGTCCGTGCCTCTGGATAGAAGTGGGCATGAGACTTCTCTTCCTCGGCGACATGGTGGGCAAATCGGGACGTACGGCGGTGCGGGAACAACTGCCCAGCCTGATCTCGGATTTCAAACTCGACTTCGTCATCGTCAATGGCGAGAACGCCGCCGGCGGCTTCGGCATCACCGAAGACATTTTTCGCGACACCATCGCCGCCGGTGCCGATGTCGTCACCACCGGCAACCATGTCTGGGACCAGCGCGACGCACTGGTCTTCGCGCCGCGCGAGGAGCGCTTTTTGCGCCCGTCCAACTTCCCCAAGGGAACGCCGGGGCGCGGTTCCGGCGTCTATATCGCCAAAAACGGCGCGCGCGTGCTGGTCGCCAACATTATGGGCCGGGTGTTCATGCATCCCGAGCTCGACGATCCGTTCCAGGCCGGCGAGCGCGAGCTGGCCGCCTGTCCGCTGGGCGAGCAGGCCGATGCCGTGGTCATCGACTTCCATGCCGAAGCGACCTCGGAGAAAATGTGCTTCGCGCATTTCGTCGACGGCCGCGCCAGCCTCGTCATCGGGACCCATACGCACCAGCCGACGGCCGACCACCAGATCCTCAATGGCGGCACGGGCTATATGTCCGATGCCGGCATGTGCGGCGACTATGATTCCTCGCTCGGCATGGACAAGGAAGAACCGCTCAACCGCTTCCTGTCGAAAGTGCCGAAGGGCCGCTTCGAAGCAGCGACCGGACCGGCGACATTGTGCGGCGTCGGCGTCGACATTTCCGACCGGACGGGCCTGGCCGAAAAGATCGCGCCGTTTCGCCGCGGGCCTCGGCTTGAAGAAACCGCGCCATCCTTCTGGTCGTGACATTGATATGGTGGAATATAGTACCTAACTGGCGACGAAACTGCTCTAGATCGTAGAGGGGACGACCTCCATGCAGCTCGTTGACTTCCTGGCGCCGCATTTTCAATTTGTTTCCGATCCAACCGCGTGGGTCGCGTTGCTGACGCTGATCGTGCTCGAGGTCGTGCTCGGCATCGATAATCTGATCTTCATCTCGATCCTGACCAACAAATTGCCTGAAGCGCAGCGCGCCCGCGCCCGGCGTCTCGGCATCTCGGCGGCGCTGATCATGCGGCTGGTGCTGCTCGCCACCATTTCGATCATCGTCCAACTGACCACACCGGTGTTCACCGCTTTCGGCCATGGCTTCTCCTGGCGCGACCTGATCCTGATTGCCGGCGGCCTGTTCCTGGTCTGGAAGGCGACCAAGGAAATCCACCACACCGTCGATCCCGACGACCACAAGGATACAATGATGGGCGAGACGCTGCAGATCTCGCTTGCCGGCGCCATCTTCCAGATCCTGCTGCTCGATCTCGTCTTTTCGATCGATTCGATCATCACCGCCGTCGGCATGACCGACGAGATTGCCATCATGTACATCGCCGTGATCGTGGCGGTGAGCGTGATGATGCTGGCGGCCGGGCCGCTGGCCAACTTCATCGCCAAGAACCCAAGCATCGTCATGCTGGCGCTGGGCTTCCTGCTGATGATCGGCATGACGCTGATCGCCGACGGCATGGGCTATCATGTGCCGAAGGGCTACATCTACGCCGCCATGGGTTTTTCCGCCCTGGTCGAGGGCCTGAACATGCTGGCGCGGCGGCGCAAGAAATCCGGCGGCGGGCATTGAGGCTGGCGCCGCAGGGGCGGCCCTAGCGCCCCGGCATGCCGTTTGGGTAGCGGTCGCCGATCAGGCCAAGCGACAGGCCCTGTTCCAGCCATGCCTTTGCGCCGGCAAGAACCAGTGCGAAGCCGTCGGTCGAGCCGACCGCCTGCTTGACCTGCTCGTCGGCGGTGCCGGCGAAGCCGAAATTGCTGACCTCAAGAAAGGTCGCACCGTCAGGCGTTTCGGCGCCGGGCATCTCCGTGAATGTCCAGACCACAGTGGTCGGCGGATCGCTCCATTGCATGACGATCTTCTTGTTCTCGACGATCTCGCTGACATTGACCATCGCCGAGGCGCCGTACATGCGCCATTCCCAGCGAACCTCTTTGCCGCTATCCAGCCGGCCGCTACTGTGGGTAAACCAGAATTTCGTGGTGATGGCCGGGTTGACGATCGCCTCGAAGACCTCGTCGACCGGCCGCTTAATCAGCATGCCGGCTTCGGCAGTCGGCGTTTTGTGAATTTCCATCGATGCTCCTTCTTGTCCGGTTTGCGCTCACCAGGCGTCAGGCTCGCGCACCATGTGAACGATGCTGGCCGGGTTGGCGATCCAGAAGCCGCGAAAGCCTTCGCCCAGGGGCTCGACCGCGTCGCAACGGACGACGCCGGCCTTGGCGAGATGATCCGCAATGGCTGCAGAATCGTCGGTGAAAAGCTCAAGCCAGACTTCGGCCTGGCTCAGCATCGGCGCCTCGTCGATCCACAGACGGTTTGGGCCAAGCTCGAAGCCGATGGCTGGCGTCTTGGCGGTGAATGGCTTCAAGCCGACGACATCACGATAGAAGGCGATCGTCGCCTCGTATTGATGCGGGGGCACTTTCATGGCGATGTTGATGCCGCCGGTCATTTTCGCGGTCATTGCGGTCTCCGTTGCGCTGTTCATCTGTTTGTCTCGTTGGCCGGCTCGCCCCTCATCTCGCCGCGGTAGTAGCCGTCGCGCAGGTTGATGCCGTATTCGACATAGGCCTTCATGCAAGCCAGCATCTGCGACCAGCCCTCGCAATTGAGGTAGGATTTCTGCAGGCCGACCACGCCTTCCGGCCAGCCGGATTCAGCAATGGTCACAAGGGTGCCGCCATCGTCCAGCGGCTCGAAGTTCATCTCGATGCGTGTCTTGTAGGCCGGCCTGTCGTCGGCATCTGTGGCATCCCAGCGCAACACGATGCGGCTGTCCTTGACCACTTCATCGACCTCGACCGGCACTTTTCCCCACCAGACGACACCGATGCCGGCTTCCAGCGGGGCGCTGGCGCCGCCGATGGTGGTGAAATAGCCGCTGAGCTTCTCCGGATTGACGACGGCGTCGAAGACTTCGGCGACCGGTTTGCCGATGCGCCCGGAAACTCTGAATCCAAGAGACATATCCACAGCTCCTTCCTTGATTGGCTCGACGATATGTTATAGAAACATAACATGTCAAGCCAAACCGCAGACGATCACGTTTTCAAGGCGTTGGCGCATCCGCGCCGTCGCGAATTGCTGGATCAGCTGAAGGATGCGCCGCAGACGACCGGCATGTTGTGCGAGGCGTTTCCCGACATCGATCGCTGCACCGTCATGCTGCATCTCAAGGTGCTGGAAGAAGCTGAACTGGTGGTGGCAAAGCGCGAAGGGCGCGAGCGCTGGAACCATCTCAACGCGCTGCCGATCAAGCACATCCACGACCGCTGGATCAGCCAGTATGCCGGCCATGCGCTCAGCATTATCGACCGGCTGAAGTCCGATCTGGAGGGGTGAACCGGCGCGGCTGGACGAATTGAGCCGATTTATCTATAAGCCGGCCATTCCGACAGAGAACGCCGTGCATCCATCGCGTTGCACCTTGGACGGCTCTGAAAATTTGAATTCGAGTATCGCGGAAGACGAGGTGAGATCACCTCGTTTCGGGATGCTCTTAGCCTAAGACAACAGGGGTGCCATGGCTGGCCATTCACAGTTCAAGAACATCATGCACCGCAAGGGCCGCCAGGATGCGGTGCGGTCGAAAATGTTTTCCAAGCTGGCGCGCGAAATCACCGTCGCCGCCAAGAGCGGAACACCGGATCCGTCGATGAACCCGCGTTTGCGCCTGGCCATTCAGAACGCCAAGGCGGTGTCGATGCCGAAGGACAACATCCAGCGCGCCATCAACAAGGCATCGATGGGCGATGCCGAGAATTACGAAGCGGTGCGCTATGAAGGCTATGGGCCAGGCGGCGTGGCGCTGATCGTCGAGGCGCTGACCGACAACCGCAACCGCTCGGCCTCGAATGTGCGCGCCGCCTTCACCAAAGCCGGCGGTGCGCTTGGTGAAACCGGCTCGGTGTCGTTCATGTGGAACCGCGCCGGCGAGATTTACTATCCGGCCTCCGCCGGCAGCGCCGACAAGGTGATGGACGCGGCGATCGAGGCCGGCGCCGATGACGTCGAGTCCGACGAGGAAGGCCACACCATCTACTGCGCGTTCGAGAGTATGGGCGAAGTGTCTAAGGCGCTGGAAGCCTCGCTTGGCGAGGCCGAATCGGTGAAGCCGATCTGGCAGCCGCAGAACAATGTCCCGGTCGACGAAGAGCGGGCGCAATCGCTGATGAAACTGGTGGCAACGCTCGAGGACGATGACGACGTGCAGAGCGTCTACGCCAATTTCGAGGTTGACGACGAGACCATGGCCAAGCTCAGCGCGGCATGATCGACCAGGACATTGGCGGAACTCAATCCGACATGAGCGAGCTGCACATCATCCGCATCACCTATTGCACCCAGTGCCAGTGGCTGCTGCGGGCCGGCTGGATGGCGCAGGAGCTGCTCTCCACCTTCGGCACGGATCTCGGTGAAGTGACGCTGGTGCCGGGCACAGGCGGCATCTTCACCGTTTCCTGCAACGATGTGCTGATCTGGGACCGCAAGCGCGACGGCGGCTTTCCCGATGCCGCCAAGCTCAAGCAGCTGGTGCGCGACGTCATCGATCCGGACCGGGATCTAGGCCATTCCGACCGCAAGGGTCACACGCAAAACGACCCCGCTTGAGGCGAGGTCTTCTGCATTTCGGAGTGCCATTCTTCAGAGTAATGCGAAGATGAAGCAGGCCATCGACACGATGGCGGTGATGGTGCGGACGTGGTTCCACATCACCCATTGATTCAGATGGTTCGCCCACACGGCGGCGCCATTGGCGCTGGCCGGGTCGACGGCGGCGAGCGCATCGTTGAGCGGCACATTGAAGACCATGGTCACGATCGGGTTGCCGATCAAATAGATCACGGCGCCGGCAAGCAACCAGTACGAGCCGGACTGGCTCCACCCCATGATGGCGGCGGCGATAAGCACCAGACAGAGCAGGCCGGTGCCGAACAGCGCCGTCATGAAGGTGGGCGTGATCACCGTGATGTTGATCGAATTCATCGCCGCGATGCCCTGAGGGACCGGCAGCCGGGCAAGCGCCGCCATGATAAAGTTGGAAAAGGCGAAGAACACGCCGCCGACGACGCCCGAGCCGATTGCAGCGATGATGGTGAGGGTGGGAAAAAGCTTGATCATCTCAGTTGCTCCAGATGCCGGTTGCAGCGGTTTCATTTGCGTAGGCGGAAAAGTCTTTCGGCGCGCGGCCGAGCACACGCTGGACGCCGTCGGTCAGCGTCTCGTTGCGGCCGTCAAGCACTTCAGTGAACAGCTCGTTGAGCAGCCAGGCGATTTCGGGCGGCAGTTCGTATGCCGCCGTCGCGGCGGTGAATTCGTCATGCGAGATCTTGATATAGCGGATGTCGCGGCCGGTCGCCTTGGCGATCTCGGCAACCGCGTCGGCGAAGCTTAGCAGCCGCGGCCCGGTCAACTCATAGAGCTGGCCGACATGACCCGGTTCGGTCAGCGCAACGAAGGCAGCATCGGCGATGTCGTCGACATCGACGAAGGGCTCGCCAACAGGGCCGACAGGCAAAGCCACTTCGCCTTGCCGCAAGGACTCGACGAGAAAACCTTCGCTGAAATTCTGCGAAAACCAAGCGCAACGCAGGATCGTCCAGTCAGCGCCCGAGGCTTTGACCATCTCTTCGGCGCGCTGGGCTTCGGTCTCGCCGCGGCCGGAGAGCAGCACCATGCGGGTGACGCCATTTGCCACCGCAAGCCTGGCGAAGGCGCCGACGGTCTCGGCGGCGCCCGGCACGGCGATGTCGGGATAGTAACTGATGTAGACGGCGCCTACGCCCTGCATGGCAGGCTCCCAGGTCGCCGGAACCTCCCAGTCGAAGCGGGGACTGCCGGAACGCGAGCCGATGCGCACGGGGATGCCCTGTGAGGTCAGCCGCTCGGCGAGGCGACGGCCGGTCTTGCCAGTGCCGCCGAGGATCAGGACTGGTTTGGTGTCGGTCATTGTGGCTTTCCTTTGTTTACAAACGTGAGTAACACTCACATTTGCAAAACGTGATAAACCCTCGTATTTTGCGAGTCAAGCCGTTTGTTGGCAGATTTTGTCGAGACCGGAGGCCGTCATGGAAGACACAGCAACGCCCGCATCTGCCCAGGAGCAGGTCGCATCGCCGCGACGGGCGCCCACCCAGCAACGCAGCCGCGAGCGGGTCGAGCGTATGCTGGCCGCAGCCTCGGCGCTGATTGCCGAGCAAGGCAGCGACGCCATGCGCATGGGCGAGGTGGCGGAACGGGCCGCGGTGTCGATCGGCTCGCTCTACCAGTTCTTTCCCGACAAGCGGGCGATCGTCTGGGCGCTGGCCGAGCGCTACACCGCCGAAAGCCAGGCCTGCATCTCCTCGGCGCTCAAGGATGTCGTCGACGCCGAGGGCCTGCGGCATGCGTTTTCGGAGCTGGTGGATATCTACTATCAGCTGTTCCTGGCCGAGCCGGTGATGCGCGACATCTGGTCGGGCACGCAGGCCGACAAGGCGCTGCGCCAGCTCGAACTCGCCGACAGCCGGGCGAATGCCGAATTCCTGACCATGGTGCTGAAGCGGCTGCATCCCGGCGCCGATCCGGTGGCGCTGGAGACCACAGCGTTTCTGGTCTGGCAGATGGGCGAGGCTGCCGTGCGGCTGGCGATCTCGGTCGATCGGCAGGAGGGCGACAGGCTGGTCGCCGCCTATAAGCGCATGGCGCTGCGGGAATTGGTGGAGGGGTAGGCTCGCACCACTCCGGGAAGGGTCGCGCTTCGAAGAGGGTGGAGGCGCGGGACCGCACCCGACCCTTGGGCCGACCTCCCCACAAGCGGGAGGTATCGGCGCGTAGCTTGAAGGGACTGACTTTGGCGGCAACAAAAAACCCGCCACAAAGGCGGGTTCTTGATTCTGCGCTACGGGTAAACTTTAAAGGCCGAAACCTTCGAAGCGCTTCTTGAACTTCGACAGGCGGCCGCCGCGGTCGAGCAGGGTCTGCTGGCCGCCGGTCCAGGCCGGGTGCGTGGTCGGATCGATATCGAGGTTCATCGTATCGCCTTCCTTGCCCCAGGTCGAACGGGTCGAGTATTCGGTGCCATCGGTCATGACGACCTTGATGGTGTGGTAGTCGGGATGGATATCGGCCTTCATTGTCGTGCTTCCTGGCTTGTGGCGCTGCCGACGGCCCGTGGCCTGCGTCGATGCGCCCCTTTTTAAAACTCGAAGCCGCAGCTATTGAAAAGCCACGGCTTCTAAAACGGTCGGCGAGCCTATACATCAGCCGGAATTGAATCACAAGGCCACGGCAGGCGCATATTGAACGCGCCCACCTGGAGCGGCCAGAGGAACGGTCATGGCGGACATCAGCGGCGAGCAAGACGGGCGCAGGCGCTCGCTCGGGCCGCTCAGGCGCCTATATCCCTATATATTCCGCTACCGCAAACTGGTCATAGGCGCCCTCATTTCGCTCGCCATCGCCGCAGCGACGACGCTGGCGCTGCCGCTGGCCGTGCGGCGCATGATCGACCACGGTTTCAGCGCTTCCAGCACCGTCTTCATCGCCGAATATTTCGCCGCTTTGGTGGCGATGGCAGCCATTCTGGCGGCGGCATCGGCCGGACGCTACTACTTCGTCATCACGCTCGGCGAGCGGGTCGTTGCCGACATCCGCAGCGACGTGTTTTCGCATGTCACGACGCTTTCGCCGTCCTTCTTCGACACCGCGCAATCGGGCGAGATCGTCTCGCGGCTTGCCGCCGACACCACGCAGGTGAAATCCGCCGTCGGCGCCACTGCCTCGGTGGCGCTGCGCAACGTCATCCTCGGGCTCGGCGCGGTGGCGATGATGGTTATCACCAGCCCGAAACTATCGGGCTTGGTGATCGCGGCCATTCCGCTCATCGTGCTGCCGCTGGTCGCGTTCGGCCGTTCGGTGAGGCGCCGGTCACGGCAGGCGCAGGATACGCTGGCGCAAGCGACCGCCTATGCCAGCGAGCAGATCGGCGCGGTGCGCACGCTGCAGGCGTTCACCAACGAGACGCTGGTCACCGGGCGGTTCTCGGCCGCGGTGGAAGCCGCCTTCCAAGCGGCGCGCTCGTCGATCTTCTCCCGCTCGCTGCTCACCTTCTTTGCCATCTTCATGATCTTTTCCTCGGTCGTGGCGGTGTTGTGGTTCGGCTCGCGTGACGTGCTTGCCGGCACGATGTCGCCCGGTACGCTCGGCCAGTTCCTGCTTTACTCCGTGTTTGCCGCAGGCGCGCTGGGCGCACTGTCGGAAGTCTGGGGCGAGCTTGCCCAGGCGGCGGGTGCGGCCGAAAGGCTGACCGAGATACTCGACGAGACGCCGGCGATTCAACCGCCGGCCAATCCGCTGCCGCTGCCCGCCAAGGCGACAGGCGCGATCAGCTTCGACGACGTCTCCTTCTCCTACCCGGCAAGGCCGGACCGTGCCGCCGTCCACGGCTTGAGTTTTCAGGTCAAGCCGGGCGAGACGGTGGCGATCGTCGGCCCGTCGGGCGCCGGAAAGAGCACCGTCTTTTCGCTGATTCTGCGCTTCTACGATCCCGAAACCGGCCGCATCGCCATTGACGGCGTCGACGTGCGCGAAGCCGATCCGGCTGAAGTGCGGGAGCGCATTGCGATCGTGCCGCAGGATGTCACCATCTTTGCGGCAAGCGCGCGCGACAATATCGGCTTTGGCAGGCCGGGCGCGACGAATGCCGAGATCGAGGCCGCCGCCGGGGACGCGCTGGCCGACGAGTTCATCCTCAGGCTCGACAAGGGCTATGATAGCCAGGTCGGCGAGCGCGGCGTCACCTTGTCCGGCGGCCAACGTCAGCGCGTGGCGATCGCCCGCGCCATCCTGCGCGACGCGCCGATCCTGCTGCTCGACGAAGCCACGTCGGCGCTCGACGCCGAAAGCGAAACGCTGGTGCAGACGGCGCTGGAACGGCTGATGCAGGGCCGCACCACCATCGTCATCGCCCACCGGCTGGCGACCGTGCTGAAGGCCGACCGCATCCTGGTCATGGATGGCGGCCGCATCGTCGAGGAAGGCACGCACCAGAGCCTGGTCGCCAAGGGCGGCATCTATGCAAGGCTGGCCAAGCTGCAGTTCGAAACCGGAGCAAGCGCCTTCAGGGGTGCCGCGGAGTAGCAACCCGCAATCAGGCGGGACCATACCGCTTGCGGAGATGCTCGGTGAAATGCGCGGCATTCAGTTTCTCGCCCGTGGCGCGCTCAAGCAGTTCGGGCGTCGACCAGCGCGATCCCTGCGACCAGATATTGTCGCGGCGCCAGTCATTGATGGCGGCGAAATTGCCCCTGGCGAGATCGCTGTCGGCTGAAGGATGGTCGCGCGTCAGCGCAGCCCATTGCTGCGCCGCCATCATGGCGCCCAGCGTATAGGACGGGAAATAGCCGAAGGCGGCGCCTGGCCAATGCACGTCCTGCATCGGTCCGTCGGCTGGGTTGTCGATGGTCGAAAGGCCAAGATACTCCCGTATCTTGGCGTCCCACGCTTCGGGCAGGTCGGCCGCCTGCAGCCGCCCCGAGACCAGCTCCTGCTCCAACTCGTAGCGCAGGATGACATGCAGCGGGTAGGTGACCTCGTCGGCGTCGACGCGGATCAGGCCGCGCTCGACCCGGTGCACATGCGGCAGGATGTCGTCCAGCGACCAGGCCTCGCCGAGATGCTTTTCCACCACCGGTAGCGCCCAGCGCCAGAATTCGGGGTTGCGGCCGATCTGCTTCTCGACGAACAGGCTCTGGCTTTCATGCACCGCCATGCCGCGCGCCTTGCCGAGCGGCCAGTGCGCCCAGGCCTTCGGCAGGTTCTGCTCGTAGAGCGCGTGGCCGGTCTCGTGCAGCACGCCCATCAAAGCCGACAGGAAATCGGACGTTTTGTAGCGGGTGGTGATGCGCACGTCGCTCGGCACGCCGCCGCAGAAGGGATGGTGCGATACGGACAGAGAACCGTGGGTGAGGTCGAAGCCGACCGAAGCCATCATGGCGAGACCAAGCTCGCGCTGCCGGTCGATCGCATAGCTGCCGGAGAGCGGCTTCACGGGATGCCTGGCCAGGCGCGCTTCCTGCGCGGCCAGGGCTTCCGGCACGAAGCCCTTCAGGAATGTCTTCAGCTCGGTGAACACCGGCGTGATGTCGGCGGCGCGGTTGCCAGGATCGTATTGCTCCATCAGCGCGTCGTAGGGATCGAGGCCGAGCGCGTCGGCGCGCAGGGCGGCTTCCTCGCGCACCAGCGCGATGACACCTTCGAGCGCCGGCAGGAATCCGGCCCAGTCATTCTTGGCGCGCAGGTCGCGCCAGAGCTGCTCGGAGCGCATACGCGCCACCGTCTGGCGCTCGACGAATTCGACCGGCAGGCAGGTCAGGTTGGTGTATTGGCGACGCAGTTCGCGGACCGCCGCCTGCTGCTCCTCGTTCAGCGCCTCCTGTTCGGCGGCGGCGAGCCAGTCGGCGATCTCCGGCGCCGTTGCCCTGATATGCAGCATCCCGGCCAGGGACGACATGGCTTCGGCGCGCTTCTCGCCGCCGCCGACGGCCATGTGGGTCGCCTCGTCGGCGCCGAGGATAGCGAGCGCATGTTCCAGCGCTTCGAGCTTGTGGCCGAGATCATCGAGCTTCTGAAAAGACATGACAGGTTCCGCGTTTTGGACCGCGGGAAAAGATACCAACGCGCCAGGATTGGCAACCCTCAAAGGTGGCTATGCAGCTTGCGCCGGTGAGCTGGTGCGTGGAATGCTGGCTGACGGTGGAACACCGCCATGGAGGGGAGACTAAGATGATCGGCAATATCCTGGTCGGGCTGGTGGCCCTGATCCACCTCTTTATCGTCTATCTGGAGATGGTGGCGTGGGACACACCGCGCGGGCACAGGGCGTTCAACCTCAAGCCGGACTTCGCCAGCGCATCGAAGGTGCTCGCCGCCAATCAGGGGCTCTACAACGGCTTCCTTGCCGCCGGGCTGATCTGGGGCCTCTATCTCGGCGCGGCGGGATTCCAGATCAAGGTGTTCTTCCTGCTTTGCATCGCCGTCGCCGGCCTCTATGGCGCGGCGACTGCCAGCCGGAAGATCCTCTATATTCAGACCGTGCCGGCGGTGCTGGCCCTCGCTGCGCTGTGGCTGGGCTGGTGACAAAAAAGACGCCCTCGGAGCCAGATCCGGGGGCGTCAGACAGTCCCTTCCTCATTCCTGGAGATATCAGAGCGGATCTCAGCCGTTCGGATAATTCCCACCGTCGGAGCCATCACCGATCATGAAGCCGCTGCCGGTGTCGGACATCAGCCTCTGATCGACATTGTCGAGGCGGCGCAGCAGATCGTGATATTGCGCGGCCGGGATCCGGCCATGGTCCGAAGCGGCGACCCGTTCGGCGGCCTGGCCGATATGCGCCGCACGCAGATGCAGCCACTGCGCTTCCGAGGTCGAGATGCCCTTGGTTTCGCGCGCATCCGCGATGCCCTGTTCGACGCCCCGCACCTGCTCGATCAGGCCGGTCACACGCGGACCGGTCATGTCGGTCGGGTCGCTGGCGTCGAGGGCGCCCTTGTGATGTCCGGCGGCATAGGCGCCGGCGAGTGGAACAGTGATCAGAAGTGTCGTGAGGGTTGCGGTCCTGAGAGTCTTCAAAGAGCGCATGATGTGCGTCTCCTCCTGCTATGGAAGGGGCAAGCGCTTTCGCTCCGCCTTCCGGAAGCGGGCCGTCCGGTTCCGTCGCGTCGCGATGGGAGGCATCGCCGGCGGTTCTCGGCCCTGCGCGTCAAAGTAGGAGCCCGGAAACGCGAAGTGTAATTAAAGAAAGATAATGTTTTCAGGCCTTGCCGGCCTGGCGTTTCGCCCTAGAGTTGAGCTGGCAAACAATTTCGCGTGACTGAAAATCACCGTTCGGTGAGTTTCAGTTCAATGCGTCGGTTCTTGTTGCGGGCGTCTTCGGTGTCGGCGGGGTCGAGCGGCTGGAATTCGCCGAAGCCGGCCGCAACCAGCCGGTTGGCGGGCACGCCGTTCTCGATCAGGAACTTGACCACCGAGGTCGAACGCGCCGTCGACAATTCCCAATTGTCGCGATAGCGGCCGGCGCCGGACAGCGGCTTGTTGTCGGTGTGGCCGTCGACGCGCAGCACCCAGTTGATCTCGGGCGGGATTTCCTTTTGCAACTCGATGATGGCGTCGGCGAGCTTCTTCATCTCGACCTTGCCGGCATCGTTGATCACTTCGGAGCCGGTCGGGAACAGAACTTCCGACTGGAAGACGAAGCGGTCGCCGACGATGCGGATGTTCTCGCGATCGGCGAGGATTTCGCGCAGGCGGCCGAAGAAGTCGGAGCGGTACCGGTTCAGTTCCTGCACGCGCTGCGCCAGCGCGACGTTGAGCCGACGGCCGAGATCGGCGATCTTGGTGTTGGAATCGCGGTCGCGCGTTTCGGACACGTTGAGGGCGTCCTCGAGCGCGCCGATCTGCTTGCGCAGTGCCGCGATCTGCTGGTTCAGGATCTCGACCTGGCTCAGCGCCTGCTGGCTGATCTGGCGCTGGCTGTCGAGTTCGCCGCCGAGTTCCGCGGCGCGCTGGGTGGCGGCGTCGCCGGCGCCGGCACCTTGTGCCAGCAGCTGCTCGAGCCGGCTCTTCTCAGCTTCGGCGGCCGACAGCGACGCCTGCAGATTGGCCAGCGAATCGTCCTTGTCCTGCGCGCTCGAGCGCTCCAGCGCCAGCAACTGCGTCAGTTCGTTGATCTGCGAGTTGAGGCGCGTGAGCGCCGTATCTTTGCCGGAGAGTTCGCGTCCGAGCAGGAACTGCGCCAGCACGAAAACGGTGAGCAGGAACATGATGGCGAGCAGCAGCGTCGACAGCGCGTCGACGAAGCCCGGCCAATAGTCGATCCGGCGATCGGTGCGCCGGCCCCTGGCGAGAGCCATGCTAGTGGACCCCGGGTTTCTTCAGCGCGTCGGCGATCTTTTCCAGCGTGTTGCGCATCGCCTTCTGCTCGTCCGATTGGGCCTCGACCCAGTCGCGCATGATCTGCTGCTCGGAGCGCATGTTCTTGACCAGTCCGGAAATGCCGTCGGCGAGATTGGCCATGGCGGTGGCGACGCGCGGATTGGAGCCGCCGCCGCTTTCCTGCATGCTGCGCAGCCGTTCCGACAGGACCCGGATCTCGTCGGAGGATTCAGTCTTGGCCGGGTCGGCGACGGCGATGTCGGAGGAGAGATCGGTGACCGAGGACAGCCAGTTTTCAAGCTCGGTATAGAAGCGGGTCTGCGCGCGGCCGGCCTGCAGGTCGAGGAAGCCTAGCACCAGCGACCCGGAAAGGCCGAACAGCGAGGACGAAAAGGCCGTACCCATGCCGGCCAGCGGCGCCGACAGCCCCTGCTTCAGCGAATCGAGCACCGCGGCGGCGTCGCCGGTGCCGGGATCGAGCGATTCGATGGTTTCGCGGATCGAGCCGATGGTGTTGAGCAGGCCCCAGAAGGTGCCGAGCAGACCGAGGAACACCAGCAACCCGACGAGATAGCGCGAGGTGTCGCGGCTTTCGTCGAGGCGGGTGGCGATCGAATCCAGCATGGTGCGCATCGAAGACGTCGAGAAGGCGACCGTCGAGGAGCGGCCGATCATCGCCTTCATCGGCGCCAGCAGCACCGGCTCGGTGGTTTCGGAACCGGCGCGGAAGGAATTGACCCAGCGCACTTCGCGAAACAGTCGTCCGACCTGGGCGAAGGCGAGCAGGATGCCGACCACAAGGACGCCGACGATGAGGCCATTGAGGCCGGGATTGCTCCCGAAAGCGGTCGAGATCTGGCGGGTGAGGATGGCGGCGATGAAGGCGACGATGACCAGGAAGATGACCATGGTCAGGAGGAAGACCTGCGGGCTCGACAGTTTGTGCGGATCGTACATCAGGACATCAGAACGCCTGCCCACGCCGAAGGATCTGAGAAAAGCCATCCGTGCCCCGTTTCCGATGCTCTATTTGCCTTGACGCAATTCCGAACGGGAAGCCGCTCATACTTCCCTGGAACCGCTCCATTGCCGCCGATCACGTAATTCGCGACTCTAAACGGAATTGTGACCAAATTGAATGGCGCTTGGCAATATTGCCCGACTGTCGGGCCGCACCACGCCGTTCAGAGGCGGTTGACGACCAGGCAGTCGACCATGGCGGCAAGATGCAGCCCGGCGCCGGTGACGACAAAGCCGTGCCAGAGGGCATTGTGGAAGCGCAGGCGTTTCCAGGCGAAGAAGATGACGCCGCAGGAGTACACGACGCCGCCGGCGACAATCAGCGCGATCGAAGTCGTCGGCAACGTCGCCACCAGCGGCTTGACCAGGACGACGCCGCTCCAGCCGATGGCGAGATAGAAGACAATGGCCAGACGATCAAAGCGGCCGGGCAGGAACACTTTCATGGCAATGCCGGTCAAAGCAGCGGTCCAGACAAGGACAATCATCGGCAGCGCCAGCGGCGAGCCGTCGAGCTGGGCCAGAAAGGGCGTGTAGGTCGCGGCGATCAGGAGGTAGATCGCCGCATGATCGAAGCGCCGCAAGATCCACTTCGCCGGCGACGTCACCGGCCACAGATTGTAGGTCAGCGAAATCAACAGCACAGTCAGCAGCGACACCACGAAGAAGGCGGCGGCGATGTATTCGCCGGGACCGGCATGGAAGGCGGCCAGCGCCAGCAAGGCCGAGCCGGCTGCTATCGCCAGCACGATGCCGACCGCATGGACGATGCCATCGGCGATCATCTCCGCACGCGAGTAGTGCCAACGCCCGACAAAAGGGATTTCAATTGGCTGGTCTGGCTGCGCCTCTCGCGAGGATAGTGAAGGTATGCTCGTCATAAAAGATCCTGCGTCCCCTTATCTGGGCGGCCGCCGGGCAGTATTTCAAGCTTTGATTGCGGTTTTGCGACTGCGGCGCTTCAGCACGCCGCGCCGGCATGCCAAGTGATCAGCGCGCCGAAAGCGGCTTCTTCACCGCCTTGAGCAGCGCGCGCTGGATGACCTCGTTGCCGGCGACGAGCGAACCCGCCTCGAGCATATCCTGGCCGCCATCCATGTCGGAGACGAAGCCACCGGCCTCGCGGATCAGCAGCAGGCCGGCGGCAATGTCCCAGGCCGAAAGGCCGGTTTCCCAAAAGCCGTCCATGCGGCCGGCGGCGACATAAGCGAGATCGAGCGCGGCGGAACCCAGGCGGCGCACGCCCGAGACCTCGGCCATCACATTGCGCAACTCGACGAGGAAATTGCCGTGCTGGCCGCGGCCGAGATGCGGCACGCCGCAGCCGATGACGCAGTCGGTGAGCTTGCTGCGGCCGGCAACGCGCAGCCGGCGATCGTTCATGAAGGCGCCGCCGCCGCGCTCGGCGGTGTAGAGCTCATCCATTGCCGGATTGTAGATGACAGCGGCGACCAACTGGCCCTGTCGCTCCAGCGCGATCGAGATGGAAAAGATCGGAATGCCGTGCAGGAAATTGGTGGTGCCGTCGAGCGGGTCGACGATCCAACGGTGCTGGTCGTCGTCCCCTGCGATCATGCCGCGCTCTTCCATCAGGAAGGCATAGCCCGGCCGTGCCTTCGACAGTTCGGCAAACAGAATGTCCTCGGCCTTGCGGTCGGCTTGGCTGACATAGTCGCCCGGTCCCTTCATCGACACCTGCAGGTTCTGCACCTCGCCGAAGTCGCGCGACAGCGAGCGGCCGGCCTTCATGGCGGCCTGGACCATGACATTGAGAAGTGCGGAGCGTGCCATCGTATCTGTTCCTGCCTACGCGTCAGTCTGCGCGGCGCATGTAGGTGAGTTCGTTGGTGTCGACGACGATGCGTTCGCCGGCGCCGATGAATGGCGGCACCAGCACGCGGATGCCGTTTTCCAGCACCGCCGGCTTGTACGAGGACGCGGCCGTCTGGCCCTTCACCACCGGGTCGGCCTCGGTGATGGTCAGCGTCACCTGGTCGGGCAGCGAAATGCCGATCGGCCTGTCCTCATAGAGCTGGACCGTCACCATCATGCCGTCCTGCAGGAAGGCGGCGCGGTCGCCGACGAAATCCTTCGCCAGCTCGAGTTGCTCGTAGCTCTGCGTGTCCATGAACACCAGCGCGTCGTCCTGGGCGTAGAGGAAGGAAAAATCCTTCAGATCGAGCCGGATCTGCTCGACGGTCTCCGCCGAGCGGAAGCGCTCGTTGAGCTTGGTGCCGTTGATCAGGTTCTTCAGTTCGACCTGGTTGTACGCGCCGCCCTTGCCGGGCTTGACGGTGTTGGTCCTGACCGCCACCCAGAGGCCGCCATCGTGTTCGATGACATAGCCGGGACGGATTTCGTTGCCATTGATCTTGGCCATGATGAGATTGATCCGGGATGCTACCAACGGCTTGGCCGTTGGTATGGGGATGGTCGCTGGACAAGCGATTTCGGGCCCCCAAGACCACAAATCGGCAGGAGAGGCAAGGGATGCCAGATCGCCCGACAGCGGCTGGTAGCCTCAAACCTGGGCTGCAATGACTTTGCCGACGGCCTCGACGATGGCATCCGCAGCCTCAGTCAGCCGGTTGAGATGAGGCGAGCGAAGTGCGGCGACCTGTAAGGAAAGGTCGACATCTGCCGTGTTGACGAGCATGAGGCCGTCGGGAAGTCGGCGCCTTGCAAGACGCAACGGCATTAGCCCAAGGCCGTGCCCCCGACGGACCCATTCCATCTGCAAGGCCGGATCCTGTATCTCCGCCGCGATCTCGAAATGACGCCTTCCGCCGACCAGAACGGACGTGAGCTTCTGGCGCGCGTCGCAAGGTGCCGGACTAAGCACCCACGGCATGGGTGTCCGGCCACCGTCTTCCGGATCGGCGACGGTGGACGCAGCTATGACGCCAAGACGTTCAGTGCCAAGCGCTTCCGGACCTGGCTTGTCCGACGATCGCAGAACAATCGTCACATCGAGCTCGCCGCGTTCGAATTGATCGATCAGTTCGGCGCTCCAGCCGGTCTTGAGCCGTAGCGACACTTTCGGGAACGCCGCCGCGGCGTTGGCGATGGCCCCCGCTATGTCGCGGTCCGAGAGGCCATGGGCGAGACCCAGGCGGAACAGTCCTTCCGGCTCGGTCTTTCCGGCGAAGGATTTCAGCGCTTCTACGGAAGCGATGATATCGCGGCCGCGCGCCAGCACTTCCAGCCCCGTCGGCGTCAGTCGCGGCGGCTTTTGCCGGCGGTCGAGCAGCGTCGTGCCAAGCATGTCCTCCAGCCGCTGGATTTGCCGGGTCACAGCCGGCTGCGTCAGCGGCAGGCGCCGGGCGACCTTCTGGATCGAGCCCTCCTCGGCAAACAGGGCGAGCGTGCGTAATTCCTCAAGCATAGCCAGAACGATGTTTTGCAAGCATAATCATTCTGAACATTATGAATTTGAAATCCACCGCCTGGCAAGCGATTTTCCTTTCAAACGGAAGGACAATGACAATGAAGGCAATCGAACTGCAGAAGCCGGGCGGCATCGACAATCTCAAGATGGTCGAACGACCAACGCCGGAGCCCGGCCGTCAGGAGATGATCGTCCGCGTCAAGGCGACGGCGCTCAACTACCGCGATGTCGAGATCGCGCGCGGCAGCTATCACACGACATTCCCCTTGCCGCTGGTGCCGCTTTCCGACGGCGTCGGCGAGGTCGTTGCGGTTGGCTCCGAGGTCAGCCGCTTCAAGGTCGGCGACCGGGTCTGCGGCACGTTCTGGCAGCGATGGGTCGGCGGCAGCTTCGCCATGGCCGAACCCTCATACCAGCGCGGCGGCCCCATCGACGGTTTGCTGAGCGAATTCGCCCGGCTGGACGAACAGGCGGCTGTCATCGCGCCGGCGCATCTCAGCGACGTAGAGGCGGCGACGTTACCCTGCGCCGCCGTCACCGCTTGGCATGCCTTGTTTACGGAAGGCAACCTCAAGCCGGGCGAGACCGTGCTCAGCCTCGGCACGGGCGGCGTATCGCTGTTTGCCATGCAGTTCGCGAAGGCGGCCGGCGCGCGGGTCGTCGTTACGTCGAGCAGCGATGAGAAGCTTGCCCGGGCGAAGGGGCTTGGCGCGCATGATGGCGTCAACTACCGCGACAATCCGGATTGGTCGTCGGCCGTGCTGGCGCTGACCGATGGCCGCGGCGCCGATCACATCATCGAAGTCGGTGGTCCCCAAAGTTTCGCGCAGTCGCTCAAGGCGTCGGCGCGCGGCGCCCAGATCAACGTCATCGGCTATCTCGGCGGCAGCGAAGGGGTGATCAATCCGCTCGACATCTTCCGACGCCAGGTGAAAGCACGCGGCATACCGGTCGGCTCGCGCGAGTCCTTCGAAGCGATGAACCGGGCGCTCGCCGTCAATCGGCTGCGGCCGGTGATCGACCGGGTCTTCCCATGGGCAGAGGCAGCGCAGGCCTTTCGCCATCTCGAACACGGCTCTCCCTTCGGCAAGGTCGTGCTGGATCATACAGAGTGACGTTGCGTGTCAGGGCAGGCGGTTGGCCTTCTGCAAGGCTTGCTTTGTCTGATCGTCGGTCAGCCCTTGCAGGAAATCGTCCATCTCCGGATCGATAAGGCCGGCGCGGCGGGCGACCACATACCAGGCCCCAGCCAGGATCAGGTCGGGGTCGGTGCCGATGCCGCCCATATAGAGCTTTGCCAACCGGTTCTGGGCAGCGACATTGCCGCCTTCAGCTGCCTGCTTCATCCAGTTGAAGCCGGATTTCAGGTCGCGAACACCGCCCCGGCCCTCGATCATCCAGGCGGCAAGATCGATCTGCGCGGTGTCGTAGTTCTGCCTGGCAGCCTGTGCCAGCAAGCTGCGCGCCTTTCCATCGTCTCGCGTCTTGCCGCCGACGCCATTGGCATAGACCTGCGCCATCGCATACTGGGCGTCGGCAAGCCCTGTCGCCGCGGCACGCTCATAATAGGGCACAGCCCGGGCGATGCCGGCATCGCCCGGATCCTGCTGCACGAGCAATTGCGCGAAGTTGAACTGCGCCAGCCGGTTGCCGGCCTCGGCGGCGGCCTGCATCAGCGCATAGGCTCCCTTCTCGTCCTTCTTGACGTAGCGGCCGTCGAGCAGCATCAGCGCATACTGGAACTGCGATTCAGGAATCCCCTGCTCGGCGGCCTGCGCATACCATTTGGCGGCCTCAGCCGGGTTGAGCGGCACGCCCAGCCCGCGCGACAGAATCTCGGCCACGAGCGTTTGCGCCGCCGGGTCGCCATTCTTGGCCCGCACCAACGCCAGATTGTAGGCGGTCTTGTAAAGACCGCGCTGGAAAGCGCCATAGGCGGGGTCCGCCGGCTTGGCGCCGAAACGTTCGGGGTTGATCGCGTCGGCCGACGGCAGCGGCGCGGTTGTCGCCGGCTGCGGCAGCGGGGTGTCGATCGGCTTGTCGATATGGACGCCGGAATCCGTGGCACTGGCTTTTGGGGCACCCGCATCGGGGGCGACCGCATCCGGCACGCTGAGGGCGGGCGCGCTGGTGTCCGGCCTCGGCTGCGGCAGCGGAACGGTCTCCGCCGCGATCGCTGCCCCGCTCATCAAGGCCGCAACGAGAACCGCGAGAGGAAGTCCAGGTCGGCGCACGTCAGCCCTCGAAGCGCGGCGCGGTTTCGTCGAGCAGCGCATTGGCGGCAGCAATCGCCGCCTTCGGATCGGCGCCTTCGGCAAAGACGGCGCTGGACAGCGCCACGAACTCGGCGCCAGTGGCGGCCACCGCTTCTACCGAAGCGATGGCGGAACCGGCCATGACGACGCAAGGGATCTCGATCACGTCCGCCCACCATTGCCCAAGCGACAGGTTGCGCGGGTGCGGCTCGGGCTTGTTGTCGTAGCCGAAGCGGCCGAAGAAGATGTAGTCGGGCCTGGTTTCGCCCAGTTCCAGCGCGTCGTCGCGCGTCTTGGCGCCGCCGGCGCCGACCATCATCTTGCCCTGGAAGTGCTCGATGGTCTCGGCCAGCGCGTCCTTGGAAACCTCGACATGAATGCCGTCGGCCTGGACACGGCCGGCAATGCGGGTGTCGCCGCCAATGATGACGGCGATGCCGGCCGCTTGCGCCGCCGGTACGATCTGTTCCGCAAAGGCCTGGAAGGCAGCCTCGTCCATGCCGTTCTCAGGCAGGATCAGCGAAGCGATATCACCGCCGTCGAAGGCAGTCGCAATACGCTCGGCCGGAGCGTCCTTAGGCGCGATCAGCACGATGCGGCAGCGGTTGGGGGGTGTTGCGTCGTTCATGGCTTTCGATCCCGGGTTTCGCCTATGCCGGGCGAAGATGGTTGCATTGCGGCATAGAACAAAGCGCCCGCCTTGAACAGGCGGGCGGGGAACGATGCGCTGGCTTTGGTTTACGATCGCCGGCGAGCCGACGCTCTGCGGCTCATTTGACGGCTTGCGGGCTTTCGACCGTTGGTTTGGCTTTCCACAAAGTCCAGCCGAGGTTCATGCCGGCGGCGGCGACCAGGATCGCGGCGGCGCCGACGAGCTGGGCCGGATGCAGCCGGTGGCCGAAAGCCATGACATCGACCAGGATCGCCACGACAGGATAGATGAAGGACAGCGACCCCTGCAGATGCGTCGGCAGTTTCTGGATGGCGGCGTACATCAATATGTACACCAGGCCGGTGTGAACGACGCCAAGCGTGGCCAGCATGGCCCAGCTCCAGGCATCGGCGGGCAAATGCGAGAGGTTGGCGAAGGGCGCCAGCATGACGACGCCGACGCAGACCTGGATCAGCGCGATCAGATGCGGCGGGGTGCCCTTGAGCTTCTTGGCGACGATTGCCGCGACAGCCCAGAAGAAGGCCGCTCCGAGCGCCATGACGATGCCGATGACATAATCTGTGCCGGTTATGCCGGAACCGACACCCGCATCGGGCCCTGTCTGCACGATCAGCAGCATGCCGGCGAAGGCGATGCCGAGCCAGGTCAGCTTGGCCAGGGTCAGCCGCTCGCCGAAGAACAGCGCGCCGAAGCCGACCAGCATGAAGGGCTGCGTGTTGTAGACCGCCGTGGCAATCGAGATCGAGGCGCGGGAGAAGGCGCTGAACAGCAACAGCCAGTTGATGACAATGGCCGCGCCGCCAAGAGCGGCGATGGCAACAATGCGCAGCGTCAGCCTGCCGCGCAGCAGCCCGAGTGCCGCGCAGGTGATCAGCAGCGCCACCGCGCCGAAGGCGCAGCGCCAGAACACCACGTCCATAACGGGCTGGCCCGACATGACGACAAACCAGCCGATCGTGCCGACGATCGTCATCGCCGCCGTCATCTCGATCGTGCCGCGTACCGTGTTGTCCATGACAATACCTCTATCTGTTGAGGCCATAATCTCATGCCGTCTTGAGGGTTTATATGCCCTATGAAAGGTGATAAGGGGGCAACACCTTATTTAATAAGGCGCGCGCTGCCCTTTTGCGAGGAGATGAAAATGCTGGACGAGTTGGACAGAAAGCTTCTCGACATCCTGATCCTGGATTCGCGGACTTCGTTGAAGGATCTGGCGCAGCAGGTCGGGCTGTCGTCGCCGAGCGTCTCGGAACGGCTGCGGCGGCTCGAGGAACGCGGCGTCATCCGCGCCTTCACCATCGAGATCGACCCGGAGGCGCTGGGGTTTCCGCTGCAGGCGATCGTGCGGGTGCGGCCACTGCCGGGCAAGCTGCATATTGTCCAGAAGCTGATCGAGGAGATCCCGGAATTCGGCGAATGCGACAAGGTCACCGGCGACGACTGTTTCGTGGCCCGGCTCTACGTACGCTCCATCGGCGAGCTCGACAAGCTTCTCGACCGCATCGCCGACAAGGCGGAGACCAGCACCGCCATCATCAAGGCGCAGCCGATCCGGCGCCGTCCGCCGCCACTGAATTAAGCTCCAGCTTGTAGCCGATGTGGCTGGCCTTGAAGCCGAGCCGGTCATAGAAGCGATGGGCGTCCTGGCGGCTCTTGTTGGTGGTCAGCTGGACAATCTTGCAGCCGCGTTCGCGGCACTGTTCGACCGCCCATTCCAGCAAACGCTGCCCCAGCCATTCGCCGCGCCGGTCGGCGGCGACGCGCACAGCCTCGATCTGGCCGCGCAAGGCGCCCTGCAGCGACAGCCCGGCGAGATAGCTGATCTGCAACGTGCCGATGACGCGGCCGCTATCCGTCATCACGGCAAGAAACTGGTTGGGGTCGGCGTCGATGGCGGCAAAGGCGTCGCGATAGGCCTTGGCGAGTGGCTCGGTCGCATCCTCGCGGCTGCGGCCAAGCGGATCGTCGGTGAGCATGGCTACGATGGCAGGCAGGTCGGCCGCTTCGGCGCGGCGGATGTGGGGTTCGCTCATTGTCAAAAACCTGGGGTCAAAAACCTGGGGTCAAAACCTGGGGCCAAAACCTGGGGTCAAAACCTGATGCATCGGACGGCGCCCTTATGCATCGGCGGCGATCTTGCCGTAAATCCGGAACCGTCGCTTTACGCACAGTTGATCGACACGGCCGGCATTTTCCCGGTCGCGGCGCAAGGGTTTCTGGGCTATTGCAGGGCAACCGTCTTCCCTCCAGCATTTCCAGTTCATGTCAGGTCTGCTCGCCGATCCGTGGTTTTATGCCGCCGCCATTCCGGCGGTGATACTTGTCGGGCTGTCGAAAGGCGGCTTCGGCGGCGCTGTCGGCTTCGTTGGCGTGCCTTTGATGGCGCTGGCCATGCCGCCGGTGCAGGCGGCGGCCATCCTGCTGCCGATCCTGTGCCTGATGGACATCGTTTCGGTGTGGACGTGGTGGGGCGTCTACGACAGAAAGATGCTGGTCGACATGATGCCGGGCGCGGTGATCGGCATTGGGCTCGGCTGGCTGACGGCAGCGCTCGTAACCGAAGAGATGGTGCGGCTGATCGTCGGCGCTGTCGCGCTGATCTTCGTGCTGCGCTGGCTCTATCTCCAGTTCCGCCACGGTTCCGACCATGCGGCGGCGCCCAACCGCATCGCCGCCGCCTTCTGGGGCACCGTCGCCGGCTTCACCAGCTTCGTCGCCCATGTCGGCGGGCCGCCCTTCCAGGTCTATGCGCTGCCGATCCGGCTCGATCCGAAGGTGCTGTCGGGGACATCGGCGATCTTCTTTGCCGCCACCAACGCGCTGAAGCTGATCCCCTATTTCGCGCTTGGCCAGTTCGACACCGCCAACCTGACGGCGTCGGCCGTGCTGATGCCGCTGGCGCCGCTGGCCACCATCGCCGGCGCCTGGCTGGTGCGGCGCATGCGGCCGGAGATTTTTTATCCCTTCACCTACGCGACCGTGGCCGTGGTCGCGGTCAAGCTGCTTTGGGACGGAATCGCCGGCCTGTTCTAAATGCCGCTCAGGCGGCTGCCGGTTTGGTTCGCCGGGCGCTCGCAAAGGTCAGCGATGCACCACCAACGACCACGACCGCCATGGCGCCGAGAATGGCGATGTCGTGCGCGGTCGGCTTCAGCACCATGTCGGCGACGACGGCGATCATGATGACGAAATCGAACTTGACGATCCGTATCATGCGGCGGCCAAACGCTATCGCGGCAGGGGTCATGCCGTCCGCGGCAACCATTGCGGCAAGCTTTTCGAACGAAGGCTTCAGCGGTCAGAAACGCGGCGGCGTAGCCGCAAAGGCCGATGACGACCCAAAGGTCGGAGAAGCCGGTCCATAGCGAAGTCAGCACCAGACCAGAAGCCAGGGTCGCGATAGACGCCGGCACGAACATACGCAAGCCGAGTTTGTCCGTCGTTCTCAGCATGACCATCAGCGTCTCGTCGTCGCCGGCGCGATCGGCGAGTATCGAAACCAGCAGCATGGCGAAACCGCCGCCGAGCCAGAGGATCGCTGCCATGACATGCAGGAATTTGAAGAGAGAATACCAGTCCATTGCCGCTCCTTGTGCATCGTTCCGGGGGTAAACGCTGCTTTCGCGCGTCTGCTTCCGAAGGAGGGCGGATTATCTCCGTACATGTATCCAGAAGATGCCGCGTGGGTGCCGGCTTGTTGCGGTGGCGCCGTCGCCGGATTTTACCGCCAGCCCGCACAATACCCGGCATTTGCCGGATGGACGCCGTGTCGGCATTGGCTGGTTTCGCGGCATGATCCTGAAACCTGCGGGGACTAAGCCGCTCGCGACCGACGCTCCATTTTGGCCGCGCGCGGTCGGACCAAGTCTGCAACAACCAACGAGGGTATCCCATGCAAGGCGTAGCACGAAATTTCTTCACCCTGGCCGTCATCTATTCCCTGTGCGGCATGGCGCTCGGCCTGCATATGGCGATCTCCAATGACCATGGGCAGATGCCGACCCACGCGCACACCATGGTGGCGGGCTGGCTGATGTCGGCGGTGTTTGCCTTCTTCTACCACCTGTTTCCAGCGGTCGGGCAAAAGACGATTGCCGTCGTGCATTTCTGGCTGACGGCAATCTGCGGCATCGCACTGATGATTGGGCTTTACTTTGAACTTGCCGGCCATCCGGAGATCGAGCCGGTGCTGGCTTCCTCCTCGATGGGCTTTTATGCGGCAATGCTGCTGTTCGCCTTCATTTCCTTGCCGGCTGTATGGGGGCCGTTGTGCTGATACGGTACAGAAGGGCAGCGGTCGAACAAGAAATATCCGCGGGTTAAGGGTTCATTAAGCTTTACAGGTGTTTACTATGTCCATCCAGTGATCTGGATTCTTACCGAGTGGTTGGAGCCACTTCGTTTGACGCCTCCCTGTTAAACTCCTGAGAGCCGCCTTATCCGCGGCTCTTTTTTTGTCTGCTTTTGGTCCGCTTGGCGCCCCTGCGCAGGCGTTAACCGTTTGTTAAACATGTGCTTGCCTTCGCCGGCGGCGAAGCGCATTTTCAAGCTTCAGTCATCTAGGGTGCCGGCGTGACGGCGATGAAGCCGAATCAGCCGACGGGGCAGTGCAGGGGCGTATCGATGAACGAGCCTTCGAAGGGCAGCGCGAAAACCATCAAGCTGGCGGAACGCCGGGTTTTCTCCCAATCCTTCAAACCGCTCTACCAGGAAGGCATGGGCCTGGTTGAGCAAGCAGCGGAATATCTCGACGGCAAGGGCCGGGCCGAGGCCAAGAAGCTGTCCAGACTGGCGGCGACGCTCTATGCGGCCGAATCGATGCGGCTGACCACAAGGCTGATGCAGGTCGCCTCCTGGCTGCTTTTGCAGCGGGCGGCAAATTCCGGCGAGATGACCCGCGACCAGGTCGCCTCGGAAAAATCCAAGGTGCGTCTCGACACCGCCTCGGCGCATGACGAAGCGGTCGGCTGGGGCGAACTGCCGAAGGATTTCCTCGACCTCGTCACCCGCTCGCTGCGCCTGCAGGCGCTGGTGCGCCGCATGGACGAAGAGATCTATGGCGGCGCGTTTGCCGAGACGCCGGTAACAGGCCGCCGCGCCAATCCGGTTTCCGACCAGATCACGCTGCTGAATACGGCTTTCGCTCGAGGTTAAACGCTTCCCGTTTCCGGTTTGTTCACATTTCCCTGACATCGCTGTGCGCCGGAGGTAGACTTCGCGCATGAGGGAAGCGATTCGCATTATCGGTATCGATCCGGGGCTGAGGCGCACCGGATGGGGCATCGTCGAGAGCCTCGGCAACTCGCTGCGCTTTATCAGTTCCGGCACTGTACGCTCCGACGACAAGGCGGCGCTGGCGACACGGCTCTGCCAATTGCATGACGGGCTGGCCGAGATCCTGCATGCGGCCATGCCGCAGGAAGCGGCCGTCGAGCAAACCTTCGTCAACAAGGATGCGGTGGCGACACTGAAGCTCGGCCAGGCGCGCGGCATAGCCATGCTGGTGCCGGCGCTCGCCGGCCTTGTCGTCGCCGAATATGCCCCCAATGCCGTCAAAAAGGCGGTGATCGGCGTTGGCCATGGCGACAAGAAGCAGATCCACATGATGGTAAAGGTGCTGTTGCCGAAAGCCGTTTTCGACACCGAACATGCCGCAGACGCGTTGGCTATTGCCATCTGCCACGCGCATCACCGGCAAAGCGTCGCCTACAGGATGGCGCTGGCCGGTTAGGCGCGTTCTTGACTTGTTCACGGTAAGGCAGTAAGTAATACCTGAGAGGTATTACCATGCGTGTCACCACCAAAGGGCAGGTCACGATACCCAAGCAGATAAGGGACCATCTGGGCATCGGGCCTGGTTCCGAGGTGGAATTTGTCGCCACCGACGATGGCGCCCGTCTTGTGGCTGTCACCGAAAATCTGTCTGAAGAGGAGGCAGCCCGCAGGTTCAGCGAGGTGCTTGACCGGATGGAGGGATCCCTGGATCTGGGTGGCATGACTGCCGACGAATATATGGAATGGTTGAGGGGGCCGCGTGAAGATCTCGACGTTGATTGACACCAATGTCCTCATCGACGTCTGGGGCCCGGCCGGACCCAATACAAAATGGTCGGCGTCGGCGATTGTTTCCTGCCGCCGCGACGGCGCATTGGTGGTCAACACGATTGTCTGGTCCGAACTGGCACCGCTGATCGCGACGGAGACGGCGCTTCGAAAGGCAGTCGAAACGCTCGAGATCGGTCGCGAGCCTCTGCCTTGGGACGCGGCTTTTCTTGCCGGTGTTACGCATTCGCGCTACCGCCGGGCAGGCGGCGTGCGGGAGCGTACCTTGCCCGATTTCTTCATTGGCGCCCATGCGACCGTTGCCGGGCACCGCCTCTTGACCCGCGACGCTGCTCGCTACCGCAGCTATTTCCTGGAGCTCGACATCATCTCTCCGGAAACACACCCATGAAAGCCCCTTCTTCCATGAAAGATCTGGCATGATCGGCAAATTGAAAGGCACGCTGGACGAGATCGACGAGGATTTCTGCCTCGTCGATGTGCACGGCGTCGGTTATGTCGCCTATTGCTCGGCGCGCACGCTGGCCGCGCTGCCTTCGCCCGGCGAGGCGGTGGTGCTGTTCATCGAGACCTATGTGCGCGAGGACATGATCCGGCTTTACGGTTTCCAGTCGGTGCTTGAGCGCGAGTGGTTCCGGCTGTTGATGAGCAATGTGCAAGGCGTCGGCGCCAAGGTGGCGCTGGCCATCCTGTCGACGCTGGCGCCGGCAGACCTCGCCAATGCGATCGCGCTGCGCGACATCGCCATGGTCAGCCGCGCGCCCGGCGTCGGCAAGAAGGTGGCCGAGCGCATCGTCACCGAGTTGAAGAACAAGGCGCCGGCCTATGCCGGAACCGCCTCCGGCACCATCGGCCTTAAGCAGGAGCTCGGCGAAGGCGTGGCGCCGGCGCCGATTACCGACGCCGTCTCGGCGCTGGTCAATCTCGGCTATTCGCGCGACACAGCAGCCAATGCTGTCGCGGCGGCGCTGAAGACGGCCGGCGAGGACGCCGATGCCTCGAAGCTCATTCGTTTTGGGCTGAAGGAACTGGCGCGGTGAGTGATTGCTTGTCCGGTCCTTTGCCCTGTGCGAGGAAGGCCGCATGAGCCTTTCACCCCGCCTCATTGCCCCGGAAAAGCGCGGCGAGGATGCTGAGCAGACCTTGAGGCCGCAGACGCTCGCCGATTTCGTCGGCCAGGCCGCGGTGCGGGCCAATCTCAAGGTCTTCATCGAGGCCGCCAAGGGCCGCAGCGAGGCGCTTGACCATGTGCTGTTCGTCGGGCCGCCGGGGCTTGGCAAGACAACGCTGGCGCAGATCATGGCGCGCGAGCTCGGCGTCAATTTCCGCTCGACCTCAGGTCCGGTGATCGCCAAGGCCGGCGATCTCGCCGCACTTCTCACCAATCTCGAAGACCGCGATGTGCTGTTCATCGATGAGATCCACCGGCTCAATCCGGCAGTCGAGGAGATCCTTTACCCGGCGATGGAGGATTTCCAGCTCGACCTGATCATCGGCGAAGGTCCGGCGGCACGCTCCGTCAAGATCGATCTTGCCCGCTTCACGCTCGTTGCCGCCACCACCAGGCTCGGCCTTTTGACCAACCCGCTGCGAGACCGTTTCGGCATTCCGGTGCGGCTCAATTTCTATTCTGTCGAGGAACTGGAGCAGATCGTGCGGCGCGGCGCCCGCATCCTGCAAATGCCGCTCGGCGACGACGGCGCGCTTGAGATTGCGCGCCGCGCCCGCGGCACGCCGCGCATCGCCGGCCGGCTGTTGCGCCGCGTGCGCGATTTCGCCTCCGTCGCCGGCGACGGCCACGTCGACAAGCAGATTGCCGACGAAGCTCTCACCCGGCTCGAGGTCGACGCGCTCGGCCTCGACGCGCTCGACCGCCGCTATCTCTCGATGATCGCGCGCAATTTCGGCGGCGGGCCGGTCGGCATCGAGACCATTGCCGCCGGCCTGTCCGAGCCGCGCGACGCCATCGAGGACATTATCGAGCCCTATCTGATCCAGCAGGGTTTCATCCAACGCACGCCACGCGGCCGCGTGCTGACCGCCAACGCCTGGCGCCATCTCGGCCTCGACGCGCCAAAGGATCTGGCACAGCAGCAGATCAACCTGTTCCAGGAAGAGTAACGGAGATTTGTTCTTCGGAACGGATTTCTGTGCAGAATCTCCTCAAACCTGCCAGCGTGAAGGCGCATTCCTCGATTGTATCGGGCGTCGCAATGTCGGCGCGAACTGCTCCGATCAAGGTCGGAGCCAGAAAAGTGATCACCAGACGCGGGTTCCTGAAATTCGCCGGAGGTTCGTTCCTCTCGCTGGCTTCGCTCAGTGCCTATGCGGTCGGCATCGAGCCGATGCTGTTGACGCATGTGAAGCGCTACCGGCTGACGCCGCCGCATTGGCCCGCAGATCTCAAGCTGCGCGTTGTAGCACTTGCCGATATTCACGCCTGCCGTCCCTGGATGACGCCTGAGCGGATCGCTTCGCTCGTCGAGGATGCGAACGTGCTGAAGCCCGATCTGATCGTACTCCTCGGCGACTATATCTCAGGCATGTCCCTGGTGACGAACCGGGTGGAGGCCCATGAATGGGCGCCGGCCTTGTCAGGACTGAAGGCGCCGCTTGGTGTGCTGTCGATCCTCGGCAATCACGACTGGTGGCACGATCCTTTCGCGCAGCAGGCTGGAGCGGGGCCGACTGTGGCACGCAAGGCATTGGAGGAAGCCGGCATCTCGGTTCTGGAGAATGACACTGTGCGTCTGGAAAAGAATGGATACGGCTTCTGGATCGCCGGACTCGCCGACCAACTGGCACTGTTACCGAACAAGGCCGCAGGCCGCGACAAATTTGAAGGCCTCGACGATCTCGACGGCACGCTGGCCAAGATCATCGACCAGGCGCCCGTCATCCTGCTCGCGCATGAGCCGGATATTTTCCCGAAAGTGCCGGGGCGGGTTTCGCTGACGCTGTCGGGCCATACACATGGCGGGCAGGTCAGGCTGTTCGGCTATTCACCGGTGGTTCCGTCGCGCTTCGGCAACCGTTTCGCCTATGGCCATGTCGTCGAGAATGACCGCAATTTGATCGTGTCAGGCGGGCTCGGCTTCAGCATCGCACCGGTGCGCTTCGGCATGCGGCCGGAAATACTACAGATCGACCTCGGTTAGAGCATGCCGGCATTCAGGTGATGCCGGCCTGCAAATGAGGTGTTCCTGCGCTTCCGTAGTCACGGACCAAAGTCCGCTCCGTTCCGGTTCTCGGAGCCCTCATTTCCGACTCGGCCTGATCTGGATCTCGATATGCCCTAGGGCTAATGGAGCGAGCGGATTGCATCCATCACGGCGGGTTCGGCCTTTTCGCCGTTGAAGGCATCGACGATGCCGAAGGCGCCGCCAAAACTCCACACCGACCATGAGAAGCCATGCGCCTCGGCGCGCGCGATCATGTCTTTGACATAGGCGGCGCGGTATTTGGGCGGCATCACATAGGGGTTGCCATACTCCTGGCGGATCATGCCGAACTCGCCCAGCGTGATGTTTTCCGGCTTGATGGCGTTGGCCTTCGCCCAGGCCTCGACCTTTTCGAACGGCGCATCCATGACGCCGAGCAGCTTTTCGTCCGTGTCCATGCTGGCGGCTTGTTCATCGAGATAGGCGAGCAGGCCGTTCCGTCTGGTCCATGGCGCCTCGGCTTTTATCTTGGCGCGGATTGCATCCAGCGTCGCATCGAGCTCGGCGCGCGGCACCGCGGTCAGCGGATAGGGCAGGCCGGTGACATAAGGGATGAAATCGCCGGCCCAGGTCGCGCCCTGGTGGGTCAGCAGGAACGGGTCGTAGGAGTGGAAGGTCCAGATGATGTTGTCGTCGGGGATCGACTTTGGGTCGATCCTGACCAGCGAAGCCGCACTGGAATAACAGGCGCCGGTCAGGATCAGCGTCAGCCTGGTGGCCGAGGCGCGCGCGGCCGCGAACAGCTTTTGCTGACGCTCCGGCCACAGGCTGGTGCCCTCGCTGTCGCAGTCGACGATAGGCTCGTTCATCGGCTCGAAAGCGACCTGCGCCGGGTCCTCGGTGGCCAGCGCGCGCGCCATTCTGCGGATCACCTCGACATAGGCGTCGAAGGTTGCGGGATCGTCCATCACCTGGCCCATGCCGATCTCGCGGCCGCCGCCGGCGGGGATCAGGTGCATGTCGACGATCACTTTCAGACCGGCCCGGCTGATCATGCGCGTCGAGTCCCGCACGCTGGCATAGAGGTCGTCGCGCAGCGCCAGCGTCTGATCCGACATAAACGGCGAGGGATCGACCGGCATGCGCAGAAAGTCGAAACCGGCGGCCTTCAGCGCCTTGAGGTCATCCTCGTTCAGGAACTTGCGCCATTCCGGATAGGGCAGGATGGCTTGTCGGTCGTTCCATTTATCTTCCCCGACCCAGGTCGTCCACTGGTCGAGGTTGAGGCCGCGCTTCATCGAAAAGCTAGCGGCCTGACCGGGAAGCGCAGACGCCGCCAGCACCAGCAGCGCTGCCATCACGGTCTTGATCATCGCCGTCAACAGTGCCATCCGGTTTGCTGCGCTGGTGATTTTGGCAAGACAGGTGCCCCGCCGGGGGCAAAAAGGAAAGCGCGATGGACGATCATGGTAAATCGGCGGCGCTTGCCGGCGGGCTTTCCGGAGCCTTGACGGAATTCGGCCATCGGCTGATGGCGCGAGTCTATTATGCCGACACCGATTTTTCCGGCGTCGTCTACCACGCGCGCTATCTCGAATTCTTCGAGCGCGGCCGCTCGGACTATCTCAGGCTGGCGGGCGTCCACCACACAGAACTTCACGAAGGCAAGCACGGCGAACGGATCGTCTGGGTGGTGCGGCGGATGGAGATAGATTTCCGCTCGCCTGCCCGCATGGACGACATCCTGACCATCGACACATCAACGCAGGATATTTCCGGCGCCCGCATCGTCATGGCGCAGCAATTGAAACGCGGGACAGAGGTTCTGGTCGAAGCAAAGGTCGAGGCGGCGATCATCGGCGAGAACGGCCGGCCGAAGCGCTTTCCGAAAGAATGGATCGCGGCCTTTCTACCAGGAGCAAGCTGATATCCAGGCCTGCCGGCCGGCAACGAGCGGCCAATCGGCAACGCATTCGATTGTGGATGGACGGCCAGCGGCGTCGCTGGGCGCGGCAATGCGCCGCGCCATATTCCTAACCCATCCTTAACCATAACGGTTCATGAAGAGATTGATGAAGATTGGAAGAATCCGCGCGCCTTCCTTTCACCAATATTTGCCCTGAAAAGGCCGCCAACGGTGCATTTTGGGGTTAATCCGGAAGCCAAGCGCGAACGGACCACAAGGGATGCCCATGGGCCAGCCGCCAGCGATGCCCGGAAAATCTTAAGGACTGAAGCATGGAAACTACCGCACTCGCCGATCCGGCAGCGCAATTGTCGATTTGGGCGCTGTTCACACAGGCCAGCTGGGTGGTCAAGCTGGTCATGATCGGTCTGCTCTGCGCCTCGGTCTGGACCTGGGCGATCATCGTCGACAAGCTGGTCAGCTATGCCCGCATGCGTCTGTCGCTCAATCGCTTCGAACAGGTGTTCTGGTCGGGGCAGTCGCTGGAAGAACTCTATCGCACGCTTGCCGACCGCAAGACCACGGGCATGGGTGCGATCTTCGTCGCCGCCATGCGCGAATGGAAGAAGAGCTTCGAGAAGGGGGCCAAATCGCCGCTCGGCCTGCAGACCCGCATCGACAAGGCGATGGACCTGGCGTTGACGCGCGAGATGGAGAAGCTGGAGGGCCGTCTCGGCTTTCTCGCTACCACTGGTTCGGCCGCACCCTTCATTGGCCTGTTCGGCACCGTCATCGGCATCATGACCTCGTTCCAGGCGATTGCCGGTTCGAAGAACACCAGTCTCGCGGTTGTTGCACCCGGCATTGCCGAAGCGCTACTGGCGACGGCCATCGGTCTTCTCGCCGCCATACCGGCGGTTATCGCCTACAACAAGCTGTCATCCGACGCGAACAAGATCGCCGTGCGGATGGAAGGGTTCTCGGACGAGTTCTCCGCCATACTCTCGCGCCAAATCGATGAAAAAGTAGCGCCTAAGGGCTGAGGTAAGAAGATGGGTATGTCGGTTGGCATGGCAGGACGCGGCGGACGCGGACACAGGCGGCGCGGCCGCCACCATGCATTGATGTCGGAAATCAACGTCACGCCGATGGTCGACGTGATGCTGGTGCTCTTGATCATCTTCATGGTCGCCGCACCTATGTTGACGGTCGGCGTGCCGGTCGACCTGCCGGAGACTAAGGCCAAGGCTATGAACGCCGACACCCAGCCGATCACCGTTTCGATCGACGCGGCCGGCAAGATTTTCCTGCAGGAGACCGAAATCCCAAGGGAAGAGCTGGTCGCCAAACTGCAGGCGATTTCCAAGACCGGCTACGAAGAGCGCATCTTCATCCGAGGCGACAAGGCGACCAACTATGGCGCCGCGATGGAGGTCATGGCCCTCATCCAGGCCGCCGGCTACAAGAATATCGGCCTGATTTCACTGCAGCAACAGGATCAGTAGACGCACGATGAAGACCGGCCTCACCACATCGGTGATACTGCATACGGTGGCACTGGCTTTCGGCCTGTTCACCCTGTCGGCGCCGGCCGCGCTGCCGTCCACGGATGTCGAGTCCATAGCGGTCGACATCGTTCCCATGGAAGCCATTGCGCAGACGCTGCAGGGCGACAAGAAGGCGGTGATGCATGAAAAGCCGGCGCCGATGCCGACCAAGCGTCCCGACATCGTGCCAGATGCACAGAAGATCGGCGAGAACAGCGTTGATACCGACAAGCCGGTGACGGACGAGCCCAAGCCGAAGCCGGTGGAGAAAACAGCGACGGCTGCTCCGGCTCCGACGCCGACCGAGAAGCCGAAACCCGAGGACGCGCCGAAACCGAAGGAAGTGCCGAAGCCGACGCCGGCGACGGAGGTGGCACCAACGCCGCAGCCGAAGGAAGAGGTCAAGCCCGAGCCGGTGAAACAGGTTGAACCGAAGCCGACCCCGGTGAAGGAGCCTGCACCAACACCGCAGCCGGACACGACCGCCGCCATAGAGCCGAAGCCACGCGTGAAGCCCGACGCGGTCGCCGAAGCCATATCGGATCAGCAGCCTCTGGAAGAAGCGCAGCTTCCGACTTCCGCTCCTGCTCCGGAAGCACGGCCGAAGCCGCAACCGGCGCAGGCTGAAAGCGCGAAGGCTCCGGACCGCAAGGACGCCGACAAGCCGGTCAAGGAAGCCTCGTCGAAGCCGAAGTCCGAGGAAAAGCAGTTCAATGAAGGTGAGATCACTGCTCTGCTCGACAAGCAGAAGCCTTCTGGCGGCGGCGCCAAGCGCTCGACGCAGCAGGCGTCGCTCGGCGCCGACAAGACCCAGGGCCAGAAACTGTCGCAGGCCGAAATGGGCACTTTGTCGGATCAGCTGGGCAATAGCTGGACCCTTCCGGTGGGGGTTGAGGGCTCGGAAAACTTCGTCGCCGTGATCGTGTTCAATCTCGATGCCTCCGGCAAGCTCGAAGGCCGTCCGACCGTCGAAAAATCGAGCGGAAACCGCCAATTCGACGAGAGTGCGGTACGTGCCGTCCAGAAGGCAAACATGGCTGGCCTGCAAGTTCCTGCCGGCAAGCATGATATCTGGGCCCAGGTTCGAGTCACTTTCGACCCCAGGGAGATGCTGGGGCTCTAGGCCTGGTATCCACAAAATCAGTTACGAGAAGCGAGAAGACATGAAATCTATCCTCAAGCCGCTCCTGACGATTGCAGCCATGGCGCTGGGCATGACTGCCGTTGCCACCTTGCCGGCGCGAGCACTCGTCGAGATCAACGTCAACAAGGGCAATGTCGAACCGTTGCCGATCGCAATCACCGATTTTCAAGGTGAGCTTGGCGCCCAGATTTCCGATATCGTCAGCGCCGACCTGAAACGCTCAGGCCTGTTCGCACCGATAGACAAGAACGCCTTCATCGAGAAGATCGCCAATCCGGATGCGCAGCCGCGCTTCGACGACTGGAAGGTGATCAATGCGCAGGCGCTGGTTACCGGCAGTGTCGCAAAGGAGGCGGACGGCCGCATCCGCGCCCAATACAGACTGTGGGATACTTTTGCCGGCCAACAGATGTCGGGCGAACAGTTCTTCGCCAATGATGCCAATCAGCGCCGCGTCGCCCACATCATCGCCGATGCGATCTACGAGAGGCTCACCGGCGAGAAGGGCTATTTCGACACCCGCGTCGTCTTCATCGACGAATCCGGCGCCAAGAATGCGCGCAAGAAGCGGCTCGCCATCATGGACCAGGACGGCGCCAATGTGCGCTATCTCTCGGACGGCCGCTCGATCGTGCTGACACCGCGTTTCTCGCCGAACCGGCAGGAAATCACTTACATGTCGTACGAAAGCGGCCAGCCGCGGGTCTATCTGCTGCAGATCGAGACCGGACAGCGCGAACTGGTCGGCAACTTTCCCGGCATGACCTTTGCGCCGCGCTTCTCGCCCGACGGCCAGAAGGTGATCATGAGCCTGCTGCGCGATGACGGCAATTCCAACATCTTCGCCATGGATCTGCGAAGCCGCTCGACCACCCGGCTGACCAACTCGACCGCCATCGACACCTCGCCCTCTTATTCGCCCGACGGCAGCAAGGTGGTATTCACTTCCGATCGTGGCGGCCGTGCGCAGATTTATGTGATGGGCGCCGACGGCTCGGGCCAGACCCGCATTTCGTTCGGCGACGGCGTCTATTCGACGCCGGTGTGGTCGCCGCGCGGCGACCTCGTCGCCTTCACCAAGCAGACCGGCGGCGAATTCCAGATCGGCGTCATGAAGACCGACGGTTCGGGCGAGCGCATCCTCTCCTCGGGCTTCCAGCAGGAGGGACCGACCTGGGCGCCCAACGGCCGCGTGCTGATGTTCTTCCGCGACTCCGCCGGCGGCCCAAAACTGGTTTCCGTCGATCTCACCGGCCGCAACGAACAGTCGATCCCGACCGCGAATTTCGCGTCGGATCCCGCCTGGTCGCCGCTGCTGGAGTAGGTTCGGCCGAATTGCCACACCTGCTAAAAAGGGGCCCGTTTGGCCCCTTTTCCATTCATTAGTCGCGTTTCGGCCGCATTTCCGCCTAGGGTCCGCGCCAACTGTGACCGTGGATTTGAAGGTCGTGGACGGTCGATCGAAACCAAACATTAACCGTATTTCTTGAATGCCGGTTAACCCAAACGTGGTTACTGGGTGATCAACGAAATCACTCGAAATACGATCACTCGAATACGAAGGAGAGGCGGCATGGGCCGTATCGCAGCACTTACCAGAAACCCGGCGATGATCGCCCTGATCGCGATGCTCGCCATCACCGGTTGCGCCTCGAAGAAAACCCCGAACAACGCTGCCGATCTCGGTCTCAATGGCGCGGGCGCCGCAACGCCGGGCTCGGCGCAGGACTTCACCGTCAACATTGGCGACCGCATCTTCTTCGACACGGACTCGACCGCGATCCGCGCAGATGCGCAGACGACGCTGTCGCGCCAGGCACAGTGGCTCAACCAGTACAAGCAGTACGCCATCGTCGTCGAAGGCCATGCCGACGAACGCGGCACGCGTGAATACAATCTGGCTCTCGGCGCCCGCCGCGCCGCCGCCACTCGCGACTTCCTGGTCGCCAGGGGCGTCTCGGCGAGCCGATTGAAGACGATTTCCTACGGCAAGGAACGTCCGGTCGCGGTCTGCGACGACATCTCCTGCTGGTCGCAGAATCGCCGCGCGGTCACCACGCTCTCCGGCGCCGGCTCCTGATAGGCAAGACGGCGGCGCCTTAGTCGCATAATTGCAACACCTCCATGCGAAAGGCGGCCTTGTGGCCGCCTTTTTCACTTTCGGTCCCGGAAACAAACCCGGAAACAAAATTTGGCCGAAGTCTCGCCTCCTGCTAAGAGCCGAGGGCGTCGTGCCGGTCCCACTTTGATCGGAAGGCGCGAACAGGCTCACGATTTTCACGGCGAGAGGCACATGCATTTCAGATCGGTCTTGAGCGGCACGCTCGCGCTGCTGCTCGTATCAGGCTTCGCGGCTTCTGCGAGCGGCACCGGACAACCCGCGGATAGCGGCTTTTCCTTCCATCTGCCGACGCTCGGCATTTTCGGCAAGAAGGAGAAGCCGGAGCAGCAACAGATCGCGCAGCAGCAGGACGGCACCGCCGCCGCGGGGCTGGAAGATCAGCTCCGGCAGATGAACGGCAAGCTCGAGGAACTCAACTTCCAGATCCTGCAGATGCAGGAGCAGATGCGCAAGCAGCAGGAAGACAACGAGTTCCGCTTCCAGCAGTTGGAAGGCGGCTCCAGCGGGCAGCCGCCGGCCCAGAAGAAATCGGAGGCCGCGCCGCAGGACGGTGGCGCGGGCACCGGCGTCGCCGAGGCCCCGGCAGACCAGGCGCCGGCCGATGCCGGCGCGCAGCCGGATGGCGGCCAGAGCGTCGGCGAGGTCATCGTCGAATCGCAGACCGGCGATCCCGGCAAGGTGATCAACGGCACGCCGCCCAAGACCTTCGGCACCATTACCGTCGACAAGAACGGCAATGTAATCGACGCCGGCGGTAACACGCAGGCAGCGGCGCCGGCGGAAGGTGCGGCTCCCGCCGCCGAGGCGCCGGCTACCGGGGCTAAGACCGGCAAGTCCGACGGCACGGTGGTGGCGGCGCTGCCTGCCACCAACAACCCGGAAGAGATCTACCGCAACTCCTACCAGTTCATCCTGTCGGGCGACTACAGCACCGCCGAGCAGGGTTTTCGCGACCACATCGCCCGGTTCCCGAAGGACGCCAAGGCGGCGGACGCGCATTACTGGCTTGGCGAATCGCTGCTTGGCCAGCAGAAGTATCATGACGCTGCCGAGGTTTTCCTCTCCGCCAGCAAGGACTATCCGAAGGCCAAGAAGGCGCCTGACATGCTCCTGAAGCTTGGCGTGTCGCTGGTCGGCCTCAAGCAGAAGGATGTCGCCTGCGCCACCTTCGGCGAGATCGGCAAGCGCTATCCCGATATTTCGGCCGCGCTCAAGGAACGCGTCAAGCAGGAGAGGGCGCTGGCGGCGTGCTAGTCTTTGCCGTGTTGTCCCAGAACCGGGACCACTTTTGCGCGACATGCATTGATGCTCGATACCGAGCCTGACCTTTCGAATTTTTCGCAGATCGACTTTACCAACGGCGCGCTTGCGGCCGTGTCCGGCGGCAGCAACTCGACCGCCCTCCTTCTTCTCCTCAAGGCTCACCTCGGCCGCAGCGCCCCGACAGCCCGGCTGCTGGCGGTGACGATCGACCACGGCCTGCGTCCGGAAGCAGCAGCCGAAGCGCGCAGCGTGGCAAAGCTTTGTGCCGAGCGCGGCATCGCGCACCGGACGCTCAACTGGTCCGGCACCAAGCCGTCGGCCGGCCTGCCCGCGGCGGCGCGCGAGGCGCGCTACCGGTTCCTGGCCGAGGCAGCGCAGGCGCAAGGCATTGGTGTGATCGTGACCGGCCACACCGCCGACGACCAGGCCGAGACCGTCCTGATGCGAGCCGCGCGGAATGATGGGCGAGAGCTTGCAGGCCGAGGTCTGGCCGGCATGGCGCCTGCCACTCTCTATGACTGGCGGACCTGGATCGCGCGGCCGCTGCTCGGCGCTCGGCGCGCGGCGTTGCGCGCCTTCCTGCAGCGCGAACATGTCGGCTGGGTCGAGGATCCGACCAACATCGACACGAATTTCGAACGCGCGCGCATCCGCGCCGTGCTCGGCGAAGACCGGAGCGGGCAGCGTTTTGCCGAAGCGATCGGCCTGGCCAGGCGGGCCGCCGGCGAGCGCGAACAACTCGGTCGCCGCGCCGCCGCCCTGATCGGTGAATTTGCCAGCCGGCCGGCGAGGGGTCTCATCCGTCTCGATCCCGGTCTTGCCGAAGCTGACGACACGCGAGCCGCGGTCTATGCGCTGCGTGTCCTGCTGGCGGCGACGGGCGGCACCGCCTTGTTGCCGGACCAGGCGCGCGGCGAAGCGCTGTTCGAGCAAATGCGGGCCGGACCGCTTTGCGCCACATTGTCGCGGACGGTGGTCGATATCAGGCGAAACGGCATCTTCCTGCGCCGTGAATCGCGCGACCTGCCGCGTTCCGCGCCGGCAGCTGGCACTCTGCTCTGGGACGGTCGCCGGCGGATCACGCCAGACATCGAAGCCGGGGCGATCACATTGGGCGACAGTCCGGGTGCATGGTTGATCGCGCCGCTTGGCGCCGCTGCCGCCGCCAAAACGCCGATTGCCGGGGATGGCGCGCCGCCAAGCCTTGTGCGCGCCGCCCTGGCTGCGGAACCGGCGCTGTGGCGCGGCGGCGAATGCCGTGGTTTTGCAGAGGATGTAGCGTGGGCGCCGGCAGCCGCCGTCAGCCCCGCCGTTGCCCCCTTTGCCCGTTTCCTGCCGTGCTTCGATCTGGTGTTGGCGCAGGCCGTCGCCGAGTTGATCGGCGCACCGCCTGTCCCGGCTTGCCCTTTGGCCGCCACAGTGCCGGTTGATCATGGCGCGAAAGCTTAACCCAGACGTGTTGTTATGCTTGGCAAGGGGGGGCGCTCTCCCTATGTTAGGCGCAAGTTTCCTCTCATGACGCGTGTCCCAGCGGGCACCAACGGGACAATTGATGAATCCGAATTATCGCAATCTCGCGCTCTGGGCGATCATAGCGGTCCTGCTCATTGCTCTCTTCAATCTGTTCCAGACGCCGCAGACGCGTGGGGCCTCCACCGACGTTCCCTACTCGCAGTTCCTGCAGGAGGTCGCGGCGGGCCGGGTCAAGACGGTGGTCATCACTGGACCCCGCATCACGGGCACCTATAGCGACAACGCCAACGGCTTCCAGACGTATTCGCCTGGCGATCCGCAGCTGGTCTCGCGGCTGCAGGACAAGAACGTCACCATCAATGCGCGCGCTGAGAACGACGGCTCGGGCGGGTTGATCAGCATGCTCCTCTCGTGGCTGCCGATGATCCTGATCCTTGGCGTGTGGATATTCTTCATGCGCCAGATGCAGTCCGGCTCTGGCCGCGCCATGGGTTTCGGCAAGTCGAAGGCCAAGCTTCTCACTGAGGCGCATGGCCGCGTCACCTTCCAGGATGTCGCCGGCGTCGACGAGGCCAAGGAAGATCTGGAGGAGATCGTCGAGTTCCTGCGCGATCCGCAGAAGTTCCAGCGCCTCGGCGGCAAGATCCCGCGCGGCGTGCTTCTGGTCGGACCTCCCGGCACCGGCAAGACGCTGCTCGCCCGCTCCGTCGCCGGCGAAGCGAATGTGCCGTTCTTTACCATTTCGGGTTCCGACTTCGTCGAGATGTTCGTCGGCGTCGGCGCAAGCCGTGTCCGCGACATGTTCGACCAGGCCAAGAAGAATGCTCCCTGCATCATCTTCATCGACGAAATCGACGCTGTCGGCCGCCATCGCGGCGCCGGCCTCGGCGGTGGCAATGATGAGCGCGAACAGACGCTGAACCAGCTGCTGGTCGAGATGGACGGATTCGAGTCCAACGAGAGCATCATCCTGATCGCCGCCACCAACCGGCCCGACGTGCTCGACCCGGCGCTGCTGCGTCCGGGCCGTTTCGACCGCCAGGTGGTGGTGCCGAACCCCGACATCGTCGGCCGCGAGAAGATCCTCAAGGTGCATGTGCGCAACGTGCCGCTGGCGCCGAATGTCGACCTCAAGGTGATCGCACGCGGCACGCCGGGCTTCTCGGGCGCCGACCTGATGAACCTGGTCAATGAATCCGCTCTGATGGCGGCGCGCCGCAACAAGCGCCTTGTCACCATGGCGGAGTTCGAGGACGCCAAGGACAAGATCATGATGGGCGCCGAGCGCCGCTCGTCGGCCATGACCCAGGCCGAAAAGGAACTCACGGCCTATCACGAGGCCGGCCACGCCATCCTGGCGCTCAACGTGCCGTCGGCCGATCCGCTGCACAAGGCGACCATCATCCCGCGCGGTCGCGCGCTCGGCATGGTCATGCAACTGCCGGAAGGCGACCGCTATTCGATGAGCTACAAATACATGATCTCGCGGCTTGCCATCATGATGGGCGGCCGCGTCGCAGAGGAGTTCAAGTTCGGCAAGGAGAACATCACCTCCGGCGCGTCCTCGGACATCGAGCAGGCGACAAAGCTGGCGCGCGCCATGGTCACGCGCTGGGGCTTCTCCGACAAGCTCGGCCATGTCGCCTATGGCGACAACCAGGAAGAGGTTTTCCTCGGCCATTCGGTGGCGCGCACGCAGAACGTCTCGGAAGAGACCGCGCAGATCATCGACGCCGAAGTGCGCCGGCTGATCGACGAGGCCTATGTCACGGCCAAGTCCATTCTGACCAAGAAGAAGAAGGAATGGATCGCTCTGGCGCAGGGCCTGCTCGAATACGAGACGCTTTCGGGCGAAGAGATCAAGCAGCTGATCGCCGGGCAGAAGCCCGCGCGAGATTTGGGGGATGACACCCCCACAAGCCGCGGCTCGGCTGTGCCGAAGTCCGGCCGCCGCAAGAAGGGTCCCGAGCCCGAAGGCGGCATGGAGCCTCAGCCGTCGAGCTGAGCTGACATCACTTGATGCAAGAAAACGCCGCGGCTCAATCCGCGGCGTTTTGCTGTTCAGGGTCTCTCAAACAGCGGGCGATGCGGATGCATTTACTTTGCCGGGGCGCACACCGTCAGTCCGGCCAGCATGTTGCTTGCCCCATCTGGCCAGCGGGATCAGGGCATTGTCCAGCTCGATCCCGAATTCGGTAATCGAGTATTCGACCCTCGGCGGCACCTCGGGAAAGATTTCGCGATGGACGATGCCGTCGGCCTCCATTTCGCGCAGCTGTTGGATCAGCATCTTTTCGCTGATGTCAGGCACCAGCCGCTTCAGCTCACCGAATCGTGCCGGCGCCTTGTGAATCTGCCAGAGCAGTAGCGCCTTCCATTTGCCGCTGATGACCTCCAGCGCCGGCCCCAATCCGCAACTATCTGGCTGTTTCTTTCCCATGTTTCATCCAATTCTGAGCAATCGGTGGGTAGCTTACATTTTTGTCGGTACTTGAGAAAAACCAAGCCGGTCCATAGCTTCAAACCAGCTCGCCGGCATCGGCGAACACCACAACGTCATATCGGTACCTCGCTTCGACCTGCAAAGGCGTCGGCGGCCGGATTTTGTCAAAAACGGATGGATCATGACAGGATACGCAAACAAGAAGGCCGTTGTCATCGGCGGGACGCACGGCATGGGGCTCGCCGTTGCCGAAGCCCTGATCGAAAGCGGCGCCGAGGTCCTGGTCACCGGCCGCGACCAGCGCAACATCGAGGCCGCGCGAGCCAAGCTGCTTTCGCGAGCTCATGTCGTGCGGTCCGATATCTCAGACATGGCCGATATCGTCACGCTCGGTGCCGAAGTGGGGCAGAAGCTTGGCCAGATCGACTTCCTTCACGTCAATGCCGGGGTGGCCAATCTCGAACCTGTGGAGCGGGTCACCGAGGACAGTTACGATCGCACCTTCGACATCAACACCAAAGGCGCATTCTTCACCGCGCAGCGCCTGCTGCCCCTCATCAGGGATGGTGGCGCCATAGTCTTCACCTCGTCGATCGCCGACGAATCCGGCACCGGCGGCATGAGCGTCTATTCCGGATCGAAGGCGGCACTGCGCGCCTTCGCCAAGGTCCTGGCCGCCGAGCTTCTGCCGCGCCGCATCCGCGTGAATGTGGTCAGCCCTGGTTTCATCGATACGCCGACGATGGGTGTGGCGGACGCCTCGGCCGAGGAGCGGGCCGCCTTCATGGCGATCGGCGACGCGGTCACGCCGATGAAGCGCCACGGCACGATGGAGGAGGTGGCGCGCGCAGTGCTGTTCCTGGCGTTCGACGCGACCTTCACCACGGGCGCGCGGCTGACCGTGGACGGTGGCCTTGGCCAGGACCTGAGCCCGACACCGGCGTAACCGCGCAACGAAACCAAGGAGAAGCAGAATGAGCGACATAACAGTAATCGGTCTCGGCGCCATGGGCACGGCGCTTGCGGAAGCCTTTCTAAACCAGGGACATGCGGTGACGGTGTGGAACCGTTCTCCGGCAAAGGCTGAGGCTTTGGCAGCCAAGGGCGCCACTGTGGCCAAGAGTGTCGAGGAAGCCGTCAGATCGAGTCCACTGATCGTGGCGTGCCTGCTTGTCTATGACACCGTTGGTGAGGTGCTCGGCCCAAGCCGAGACGCGCTGTCGGGCCGCACATTGGTCAATCTCACCAACGGCACGCCCGAGCAGGCGCGGGCGATGTCGGGTTGGGCGGTGAGCCAGGGCGCCAGCTATATCGACGGCGGCATCATGGCGGTGCCGCCGATGGTGGGCGGGCCGCACGCCTTGATTCTCTACAGCGGTTCGCGCCAGGCGTTCGATGCCTGTTCGGGGCAGCTCGGAGCGCTCGGCACCAGCAAATATCTCGGTGAGGATCCAGGCCTCGCGCCGCTCTATGATATTTCGCTTCTGACCGGCATGTACGGCATGTTCGCGGGCGTTCTGCAAGCGTTGGCATTGACGGGCGCAGCAGGAATCCCTGCCGGCGAGTTCATGCCGCTGCTGGCCTCCTGGCTTCAGTCGATGCAAGGCCTACTGCCGAAGTGGGCGGAACAGATCGACAGTGGCGATCACACCAGCAATGTCGTTTCCAACCTGGGCATGCAGGCTGATGCCTACGTCAATCTCATCGATGCCAGCAGGTCGGCTGATGTCAGCACCGAACTCGTCTTGCCGATGCAAAGCCTGATGAAGCGCGGGGTGGCTGCCGGCCAGGCCAATGCCGATCTTACAAGACTGGTCGCACTGCTCCAGCTCTCGAAACAAGGCGCTTGACGGGGCAAGACCCAAGAGAAGGCCCGCCAACCTTGCGGTTGGGGGCCTTCGATCTTCAAACGCTGCTGGTCGATCAGCTCTTCAGCTTGGCGTTGCAGAGGCTGTAATAGCCGCCGCCCTTCTGGATCCAGCGAAGGCCGTTCAACGTACCCGCGTCCTTGTTGCCGTGGTAGCCCTGCAGGCAGGTCTTCATCCGCGCCTTCGAGGGCTTCTCGGTCTTGAATTCGGCGGCGAGGGTGGTCGGGAATGTCACGCCCGTCGGCGCTACAGCGGGGGCGACCGCCGCGCTGGTTTCCTTCTGCGACTGCGGCTCGGTTTTGACCGCATCCGCATTGGCACTCTCCGCAGCTGACGTCGCGCATTTCTCGGTGCGGAAAGCGGTCCAATCCATGCCGTTCAGAGTGCCGCCTTCCTTGGCTGTGCGATAGGCCTCGCCGCATTCCTTCATCGTCAGTGCGCTTGCAGGGGCGACGCTCCACGCAATCCATGCCGTCACAGCCAATGCCGCCAATTTCAATCTGGACATAAGACCCTCCTGGTTGACAAAAGTTCGATGTCCTTTTGTATACCATTTGTTCTGCATATGTTCAATTGGAATCTTTGCGCCAACCATAAGTCTGCGGTGGGCAGTGTGGGCGAATAGATGATGCCGACAGCTTCCGCGATATGTAAACGCGAGCAACGCCAGGTGTCTTCGAGCGCAACAAAAAGGCCCGCGCATGCTGCGATGCGCGGGCCTCTGTCTGGAGAATATGGCTACGCGATCAGCTCTTCAGCTTGGCATTGCAGAGACTGTAGAAGCCGCCGCCCTTCTGGATCCAGCGCAGGCCATTCAGCGTGTTGGCGTCCTTGTTGGCATAATACACCTCGAGGCAGGTATGCATGCGGCCCTTGGCCGGGGTCTCGCCGGCATATTTCTTCGAGATCGCGGCCGGGAACTTCACGCCCTTGGGAGCGCTGACCGAGGGCTTCTCGGGCTCGCTGGTATAGGTCGCCTCGCTCGGAGCCGGCACGGTGTCGTCGTCATCTGCGCCTGCGCCGCATTCGGCCTTGCGGAAGTCGTTCCACTTCTTGCCGCCCAGCGTATTGGCAGACTTGGCAGCCTGGTACTTGGCGCTGCAATCGGCCATGCTCAGGCCCTTGCCGCTGCTGTCGGCAGCTGCCTTGGTGGTTGCCTTGGCGGGTGCTGCCGCGGCCGAGGCCCCGGCGGCGCATTCGGTCTTGCGGAAGTCGTTCCACTTCACGCCGTTCAGCGTGCCGGCGGCCTTTGCCGCCTGGTATTTGGTGCTGCATTCCTTGGCCGTCAGGCCCTTGGCGCCATCGTCGGTTGTGGCTGCGGCCTTGGTCGTGGCCTTGGCCGGTTCTGCCGCGGCGGATGCGCCGGCGGCGCATTCGGTCTTGCGGAAGTCGTTCCACTTTGCGCCATTGAGCGTACCGGCGGCCTTGGCAGCCTGGTACTTAGCGCTGCATTCCTTGGCCGTCAGACTCTTGGCGCCATCATCAGCAGCGGCGGCCTTGGTCGTGTCCGTCTTGGCCGCAGCGGCCTTCTTGGCCGCCGGCTTTGCGGTCTCGGTGGTGGCCGCCGCGTCGGTGCCGCACTCGGCCTTCCGATACTGATTCCAGGTCTGCCCGTTCAGCGTGCCGGCGTCCTTGGCGGCATTATACTTGGTACTACACTGGGCCATGGTCAGCGCGCTGGCGGGCGCCGCCATGAACAAGGTTGCGACGGCAAGACCCGTCAAAGTTGCAAGTCGGTGGATGAGCATGCGTTTCTCCCGTTGCTGCGCCCATAGGTTGTACCTGTGTCAATCAATAGCTCTCAACGCTAGGCTGCGCCAGATGCTAAACGGCGTTCTCCCGATAAGGTGATGGATCCATTGCGATCTGCCCACTCCAACAGTCCGGCTTACCGGCCCAATCTGCGCGGTGTCGCCCAGTGTGAATGCTATATTGCGGCAACACCGTGTCATGGTACGTTGCCCAACGCTCAGAACAGCCTGCTACAATGATTTTCTAAGAATTGGTAATATACAATCACACAATGTGATAGTCGGGCTCGGACCAATTGTGGCATTACGAGCCGGCTGAAAAACCGACGGGGATTCTGGCAAGCATGGCAGGACGTTATTTTGGCACCGACGGCATTCGCGGGCGCGCCAACAAGTTTCCGATGACGGCTGAGATCGCGATGCGGGTCGGCATGGCCGCCGGCCTCTCGTTCCAGCGCGGCAGCCATCGCCACCGCGTCGTGCTCGGCAAGGATACCAGGCTGTCCGGCTACATGATCGAAAACGCCATGGTGTCCGGCCTGTGCGCGGCCGGCATGGATGTGTTCCTGCTCGGCCCGATCCCGACACCGGCGGTCGCCATGCTGGTACGCTCGCTGCGTGCCGATATCGGCGTCATGATCTCGGCCTCGCACAATCCCTATTACGACAACGGCATCAAGCTGTTCGGTCCCGATGGCTACAAGCTCTCCGACGAGATCGAGGAGCGCATCGAGAGCATGCTCGACAAGGATATCGAACTGGCGCTCGCCGATTCCGACGGACTTGGCCGCGCCAAGCGCGTCGACGGCGTGCATGACCGCTACATCGAATTCGCCAAGCGCACGCTGCCGCGCTCAATGTCGCTGTCGGGTCTCAGGATCGTCGTCGATTGCGCCAACGGCGCGGCCTACAAGGTGGCGCCAGCAGCACTTTGGGAACTGGGCGCCGAGGTCATTGCCATCAATGTCGATCCGAACGGTTTTAACATCAACAAGGAATGCGGCTCGACCCATCCGGCCGGCCTGCAGAAGAAGGTGCATGAAGTGCGCGCCGATATCGGCATCGCACTCGACGGCGATGCCGACCGTGTCGTCATCGTCGACGAGAACGGCACCATCGTCGACGGTGACCAGATCATGGCGCTGATCGCCGAGTCCTGGCACCAGAGCGGGCGACTGGCCGGCGGCGGCGTCGTCTCGACGGTGATGTCCAATCTCGGCCTCGAACGCTTCCTTGGCGACATGAAGCTGCAACTGCATCGCACCAAGGTCGGCGACCGCTATGTCGTGGAACATATGCGCGCGCACGGGTTGAATGTCGGCGGCGAGCAGTCGGGCCACATTGTGCTGTCCGATTTCTCGACCACTGGCGACGGGCTGGTCTCGGCTCTGCAGGTGCTGGCCTGCATCAAGCGGCAGAACCGGCCGGTCAGCGAATTGTCGAAGAAATTCGAGCCGGTGCCGCAGCTGTTGAAGAATGTCCGCATCGCCGGCGGCAAGCCGCTTGAGGAAGCCACGGTCAAGGCGGTGATCGAAGACGCGCGCAACCGTCTCGGCAAGGCCGGCCGCCTGGTCATACGGCCCTCCGGCACCGAGCCGCTGATCCGCGTCATGGCCGAGGGCGACGACCCACAGCTGGTCGAGGCCGTGGTCAACGACATCGTCGACATTATTTCGGAAACGCGCAGCGCCGCCTGATTGCGCTGCGTCCAACGGCAGGGGCGAACTGCCGGCTCAAGACTTCAAGCCCGCCTGCAGGCGGGCTTTTTGTTTCGGCCAGGGTTGGTCCCAGCGTTATGCCGGCGGAGACTGTTTGCTAAAATGTCGAGAATTCGTGGTTAATCGACAGGGTTAAACGCCTTTTAACTTTTCCAATTCATTATCCACAACTGAGGTCAATCACATTCGGGCAAGTTGGACTTTCCCGACGGTTCTCAGGGGTGACAAACATGTTCAATACAGCAAAAAAGGCCCTCCTTGCCGCGCTGTTCGCAGGTGTGGCCGGGCCAGTATTCGCCGCCGATCTGGCGGAGCCGCCGGTGGTCGAAGAGGCGCCGGCGCCGATCGCCTACGAGCAGCCGGCCGATTTCGGCGGCTGGTACATCCGCGGCGACATCGACTATCATAAATCGGATTTGCGCGGCATCGACTATATCACCTACGGGCCGCCTCCCGGCAGCAATGTTTTCGATTCCGGCGAGCTTAAGGGCGGCTTCTCACTCGGCGCCGGCATTGGCTACAAGATCAACGATCATTTCCGTACCGACCTGACAGCCGACTATTGGTTCGCTTCGGACTTCAACGGATCAACCAACGATGGCGTTACGACCTCGGTCGAAGTGTCGAAAATGAGCGCATTGCTGCTCTTGGCCAACGCCTATTACGATATCGGCACCTGGCACGGCATCACGCCTTATGTTGGCGCTGGCATCGGCGGCGCGCACGTCAAATGGGATACCGTCCACGACCCGAACACAACCGAGACCAACCCCGGGTCGAAGAATTGGCGCTTTGCCTACGCGCTCATGGCCGGCGCGTCCTATTGCCTTACCGACAGGGTGATCCTGGATGCCGGCTATCGCTACTCTCACATTGAGGGGGGCCGCATGTTCGACTTCGACGTGAGCAGTTCCGGGCCCGGCTTCGACCATGGCATCAACACACATGAGGTACGAGGCGGTCTGCGCTATCAGTTCGGCGGCAATAATGGTTGCACATCGCCGGAGCCCTACGTTCCAGAGCCGGAGCCGATCTACACCAAGTAGTCGCTTCGAAATCCAGGAATTCGCGAACCGCCCGGTCTTGCCGGGCGGTTTTCGTTTGCCGATGCTTGCGCGTTTTCAACCGGCCGCGTGTGCCGAAGAAACCCAATTGAAATCAATTCGGTACGGCGCGTTATCCTTAACCCTGACTTAACCACTATGGTTAACAATGCTTGGTGAAACGGCGCTTGCGATCAAAATGACGGGCGCCAATTTCAGGAGCCGGGGACCCATGAATTTCAAATCGCTGACAGCGCCGGCGCTCGCCGCACTCGTCCTTGTGCCGCTGACGCCGGCGCAGGCCGCGGACTACGATCCGCCGATCTATGTCGATCAGGCGCCGGACTATCAACCGGTCGAGGTCGGCTCGGGCTGGTATCTGCGCGGCGACGTCTCTTATCTGGCGCAGAAGAGCTACGAGGATCAGGATTTCACCTTCGCCCCCGCGAGCTTCAGCGAGAAGCAGGATCCGGCCTTTGCCAGCATCGGCTTCGGCTACCACTTCAACGACTATCTGCGCGGCGACGTCAATCTTGGCTATCTGCCCGGCAACAAGATCGGCGTCGGCTTTGACGATTCGGCGACGCCGCCGCCGGGTGGTGCGACCATCGCGTCGGCATCGCTGCAAAATTATTCCCTGTCGGGCATGGTCAATGGCTATGTCGATCTCGGCACTTATGTCGGGATCACGCCCTACCTCGGCGCCGGCATTGGGCTGGTCCGGAGCAAATACAAGCTGTCGGCGAGTTACTTCACCGACAATGTCGACCCTACGGATGATTTCGTCCGGAACGACAACAAGACCCAGTATTCCCTCGCCTACACGCTGGATGCGGGCCTGGCCTATCAGGTGACCAAGAATGTTTCTGTAGATCTCGGCTACCAGTACTTCTCCACGCCGGATGCCGAATATGTCACGGCCGAGAGCCTGACCTCCTATCCGATCCGCAAGGGCATCAGCAATCATCAGGTCAAGCTCGGCCTGCGCTACGACCTCTGGTAGGAAGCTTGCTGTTCGGAAGCCCAACGGCGGATCCCTTCGATCCGCTGTTTGCGTTTTAGCCCACGACATGCTGATCCCGTATCGCCGGTATCCCGCCAGCGACAAAAACTTTCCTCTTGACGCCTGAGGGCTGAACGCATATCGCCGTCCGTGGGCCACCCCTCCCCAACGAGGGGCCACTATCTGGAAGGATAGACCACGATGACGACGCATACGAAGCCCGGACTCCGTCCGGCAAATCCCAATTTCTCCTCAGGTCCCTGCGCAAAACGCCCCGGCTGGTCGGTCGAGGCACTGAAGAATGCTGCGCTCGGCCGTTCCCACCGCGCCAAGATCGGCAAGACCAAGCTCGAACAGGCGATCGAGCTGACGCGCGAGATTCTCCAGGTTCCGGCCGATTACCGCATCGGCATCGTGCCGGCGTCGGACACGGGTGCTGTCGAGATGGCGCTGTGGTCGCTGCTCGGTGAACGCGGTGTCGACATGGTGGCATGGGAAAGCTTTGGCTCGGGCTGGGTGACCGATGTCGTCAAGCAGCTGAAGCTCGCCGATATCAGAAAGGTCGAGGCAGGCTATGGCGAACTGCCGGATCTCACCAAGATCGATTTCGACCGCGATGTGGTCTTCACCTGGAACGGCACGACCTCAGGCGTGCGCGTGCCGAATGGCGATTTCATACCGGCGGATCGCAAGGGCCTGACCATCTGCGATGCCACCTCAGCGGCATTCGCGCAAAAGCTCGATTTCCAGAAGCTCGACGTCGTCACCTTCTCCTGGCAGAAAGTGCTGGGCGGCGAGGGCGCACACGGCATGCTGATCCTGTCGCCTCGCGCCGTCGAGCGACTGGAAACCTACAAGCCGGCGTGGCCGCTGCCGAAAATCTTCCGCCTGACCTCGGGCGGCAAGCTGATCGAAGGCATCTTCAACGGCGAGACCATCAACACGCCGTCGATGCTGTGCGTCGAGGACTATCTCGATGCGCTTCATTGGGCGAAGTCGATCGGCGGTCTCGATGCGTTGATTGCCAGAGCCGATGCCAATGCCGCCGTGCTCGATGGCTTTGTCGACAAGTCGTCCTGGCTCGGCCATCTCGCGGTCGATGCGGCGACACGGTCCAACACGTCCGTATGTCTGTCCTTCACCGACGCCGATGTCGCGGCGCTCGACGCCAACGGGCAGGCGGCTTTCGCCAAGGCGATCGTCTCTGTGCTCGACAAGGAAGGCGTCGCGTACGACATCGGCTCCTATCGTGACGCACCTCCCGGTCTGCGCATCTGGTGCGGCGCCACCGTCGAGACCTCCGATCTCGAAGCGCTGCTGCCTTGGCTCGACTGGGCCTTCGCCACGCAGAAGGCTTCGCTGAAGGCCGCAGCCTGAGATTTCGTGGTGGCCTGCGGGCCGCCCTTTCCCGACAATCCAGTTCAAGGAGGCCGCCATGGCGCCCCGCGTTCTCGTCTCTGACAAACTCTCCACCACCGCCGTCCAGATATTCAAGGACCGCGGTATCGAGGTCGACTATTTGCCCGATCTCGGCAAGGACAAGGAAAAGCTGCTCGAAGTCATCGGCCAGTATGATGGCCTTGCCATCCGCTCGGCGACCAAGGTCACGGAAAAACTGATCAACGCAGCGACAAGACTCAAGGTCGTCGGCCGCGCCGGCATCGGTGTCGACAATGTCGACATCCCCGCGGCGAGCCGCAAGGGCATCATCGTGATGAACACGCCCTTCGGCAATTCGATCACCACGGCCGAACATGCGGTGGCGATGATCTTTGCACTCGCCCGGCAGATCCCGGAGGCCAATGCCTCGACCCATGCCGGCAAATGGGAAAAGAACCGCTTCATGGGCGTCGAGATCACCGGCAAGACGCTGGGCGTCATCGGCTGCGGCAATATCGGCTCGATCGTTGCCACGCGCGGCGTCGGCCTGAAGATGCATGTCGTCGCCTTCGATCCGTTCCTGTCGGACAAGCGCGCCGAGGAACTCGGCGTCGACAAGGTCGAGCTGGACGAGCTTTTCGCCCGCGCCGATTTCATCACGCTGCACACGCCGCTGACCGACAAGACGCGCAACATCATCGACGCGGCGGCGATCGCCAAAATGAAGAACGGCGTGCGCATCATCAATTGCGCGCGTGGCGGGCTCATCGTCGAAGCCGACCTGGTCGCGGCGCTGAAGAGCGGCAAGGTGGCGGGCGCCGGCGTCGATGTGTTCGAGGTCGAACCGGCGGAGAACAACGCGCTGTTCGGCATGGAGAATGTGGTGGCAACGCCGCATCTGGGCGCCTCGACAGCGGAAGCGCAGGAAAATGTCGCGCTCCAGGTGGCCGAGCAGATGGCCGACTATCTGATCAAGGGCGCGGTTTCGAATGCCATCAACATGCCCTCGATCACGGCCGAGGAAGCACCGCGGCTAAAGCCGTTCGTCAAGCTCGCCGAAGTGCTCGGCGCCTTTGTCGGCCAAGTCACCGAGGACCCGATCAACGAGGTCGAGATCCTGTTCGACGGCTCGACCGCGACGATGAACACGCGTGCCCTGATCAGTGCCGCGCTTGCCGGACTGATCCGGCCGCAGGTCGCCGACGTCAATATGGTGTCGGCGCCGATCATGGTGAAGGAGCGCGGCATCATCGTCGCCGAGGTCAAGCGCGACAAGTCGGGCGTGTTCGACGGCTACATCAAGCTGACGGTGAAGACCGAGCACATGACGCGCTCGATCGCCGGCACCTGCTTCTCCGACGGTAAGCCGCGCTTCATCCAGATCAAGGGCATCAATCTCGACGCCGAGGTCGGCCAGCACATGCTCTACACAACCAATGCCGATGCGCCCGGCATTATCGGCCTGCTCGGCACGGTGTGCGGCGAGAACGGCGTCAACATCGCCAACTTCCAGCTCGGCCGCAACCGGCCGGGCGGCGACGCGATCGCGCTGCTCTATCTCGACGCGCCGTTCCCGGAGAAAGTGCTGGAACAGGTCAAGGCGCACAAGTCCATCGACTCAGCCAAGCGGCTGCAGTTCGACGTCAACGCAATGTAGTTGACGGCTTGGCGGATGCGGCGGTCCTCCCCCCATCATTGGGGCGGCCGTCGCAGAGGCCGGTTCAGGTCAATTCGTCTGAGCCGTCGGAGACGCCCACGCGATGCCGATAGACCAGTTCCCAGCCCTTCCACCCTGTAAACAGCAGGATCAGAACCACGATCAGCGATAAGATAAAGCCGATCGGGATCACAGCCGCCGCTCCAGCGACATAACGCGAGTACCAGTTATAAAGCTCGATCAGCACGACGAGAACGTTGCCGCCGGCATGGAGCCATGCCGTCGTGAGATTGCGGATCCGAACATCGCCGAGAACATCCGTCAGGCCGGTAAGAGCGGCCAAGGCGCCCATGATCAGGCCGGCGCCGAGAAGCCAAAGCGATCCGGTGACCCACCCTGGATCGGCTGTTTGCCAGAAAATCAGATCGCAAACGAAGGTGCCGACAAAGAAGGCGATCGGAAACGGAATCAGCATTGGATGAATGGGGTGACCGGCAATGCTTGCCGTGCTGCGAGGGTTGTGGCTCATCTTGTTGCCTCCCTCCCCAGCAAACTCCGCCAGAGGTAAAATGTTCCAGGTCGGCGCGCGGCAGCAGTTATCGCGACGGCGGCGCAGCGCGGCAGCGGCCAAATGTTATCCGCGGCGGTTCGGTGCCGCCATCTTGCGCCCGCTGTATTCGGCGAGCGAAATGCCGCCCAGCACCAGGACGAGCGCCAGCGCCTGGTAGAGCTGGAATGTCTCGCCGACGATCAGCACTGACAGCAACGTGCCGAAGATCGGCACCAGATTGATGAACAGCCCGGCACGGTTGGCGCCGATCAGTTCGTTGCCCCGGATGTAAGTGATCTGCGAAATGACCGAAGCGCCGATCGCGGTATAGACGATGACCACCCAGCCGCTGATATCGGGGACGATAACCTTGCCGGCGGCGACCTCCCACAGGAAGAACGGCAGCGAGGTGATGAGGGCAGCGATCGCCAGGGACAACATCAGGCTCTGCCAGCGCATGACCGGCTTCAGCCGCAGCCCGACCGAATAACCGCTGTAGAGGACGACCGCGACCAGCATGATGGCGTCGCCGAAATTGAGTTCCAATGTGAGCAGCCGGCGCGGATCGCCGTGGCAGGCAGTCAAGATGACACCGAAGATGGTCAGCACCACGCCCGCAATCTGAGCCCAGCTCACGCGCAGGCGGAAGAAGAAGAAATTGGCAATGATGATCAAGACCGGCATCGCCGCCTGTTCGATCGAGACATTGATCGCGGTCGTGTAGTTGAGCGCGGTGTAGAAAATGGTGTTGAACAGAGTGAAGCCGCTGGCGCCAAGTGCAGCCAGCACGAACCAGTGTTTGCGCACCACCGGCCAGTCCTCCCTGATCGTGCGCCAGCCGATCGGCAGCAGGATCGCAACGGCCAGCACCCAGCGCAGGAAGACCAGCGTCATCGGCGAGACGTGATCGACCGCCAGCTTGCCGGCGACGGAATTGCCGCCCCACAACAAGGTAGTCAGCAGCAGGAACAGGTAGGCGCGTCGATGCATTGCGGGATTCCGGCCGCTTGGGGAGTTGTGTTTGCCGGCCTATTGCCCCCGCCGACGCAAGTAAATGATGTCAAAGCCGAAAATTGTTGTGCCTCAGGGCATTTTCGGCGGCAAAGAAAGGTCGCGCTTGCGAGGTCTTGACGCTATAGAGGCCTGTCGTTTCGAACCATATCCAGGCCGCCAGGGCGGCATCTCAAGGGAAAAGAAACATGGCCAATGTGGTGGTCGTCGGCTCGCAATGGGGCGACGAAGGCAAGGGCAAGATCGTCGACTGGTTGTCGGAGCGCGCCGACGTCGTCGTGCGCTTCCAGGGCGGCCACAATGCCGGCCATACGCTGGTCGTCGACGGCAAGGTCTACAAACTGTCGCTGCTGCCGTCGGGCGTGGTGCGGCAAGGCAAGCTGTCGATCATCGGCAATGGCGTCGTCTTCGACCCGCACGCCTTTGTCGCGGAAGTGGCAAAACTCAAGGCGCAAGGCGTCGAGGTCACGCCGGACCGCCTGAAAATAGCCGAAAACACCGCGCTTATCCTGTCGCTGCACCGGGAGCTGGACGGATTCCGCGAGGACGCCGCCTCCAATTCCGGGACGAAAATTGGCACGACGCGTCGTGGCATCGGCCCAGCCTATGAGGACAAGGTGGGCCGGCGCGCGGTTCGGGTGATGGATCTGGCGGATTTGGAAACGCTGCCCCTCAAGGTCGACAGGCTGCTGACGCATCACAATGCGCTGCGTCGCGGGCTTGGCCATGGCGAAGTCACGCATGACGCGATCATGTCCGAGCTGACCTCGGTCGCCGATGAGATCCTGCCCTATATGGACCGCGTCTGGAAAATCCTCGACGACAAGCGCCGCGCCGGCGAACGCATCCTGTTCGAGGGCGCGCAAGGCACGCTGCTCGACATCGACCACGGCACCTATCCGTTCGTCACCTCGTCCAACACCGTTGCCGGCCAGGCAGCCGCCGGCTCGGGGGTGGGCCCCGGCGCCATCGGCTATGTCCTGGGCATCACCAAGGCCTATACGACGCGTGTCGGCGAAGGCCCGTTCCCGACCGAGCAGAAGAACGAGATTGGCGAATTTCTCGGTACGCGTGGCCACGAATTCGGCGTCGTCACCGGGCGCAAACGCCGTTGCGGCTGGTTCGACGCCGTGCTGGTGCGCCAGGCCGTCGCCGTCAACGGTATCAAGGGCATCGCCCTGACCAAACTCGACGTGCTCGACGGGCTGGATGAGATCAAGGTCTGCACCGGCTACCGTCTCGACGGCGAAACGATCGACTATCTGCCGGCCAGCCAGGGCGCGCAGGCGCGTGTCGAGCCGGTCTACGAGACGCTCGAAGGCTGGAAAGGCACCACAGCCGGCGCGCGCAGTTGGAACGACCTTCCGGCGCAGGCCGTCAAATATGTCCGTTACATCGAGGAGCTGATCGGGGCACCCGTCGCGCTCCTTTCCACCAGCCCGGAACGGGACGACACGATACTTGTGACCGATCCGTTTCAAGACTAGTTTTCTGAAGCCTTTCCGGGCATCGCGGCCGATTTGCGGGGGCCGGCGCGGAAACACAATACAGGTCGACTGAAGCATGGCAGATTTCGTTGCTATTCTGAAAAAGGCGCTCGACAAGCACGGCGACGAAACGCCCGAAAAGCGTACGCGGATCTATGAAAGCGTTCGTACCATGCTGGCGAAGAAGCTTGCGGAGTATTCGCCGCCGCTCGCCGCCGAAGCCATAAGCACGCAGAAGCGATCCCTGGAAGATGCCATCTCGAGCGTCGAGCGCGACTATGCCAGGGCACTGCCGGCATCCGACCCACTGGCGGAGCTGGAGCACATCTTCTCCTCCATCGACCGCAACAAGAACCAGTCCAGTCATGTAAAGCCTTCCGCCACGCCTGCGCCGGCCTGGCAGCCGGCGAAACCCGTGCAGCCGGCGCCGACCACCAGGACAGAGCCGAGCTGGCAGAGGCCCGCTCCGACACCGCCTCCGCCTGTGGCGCGTGCAGAAACCATCGACAAGCAAGCCGCGGAGCTGGACGCCGACGACGATAGCGCCGATGTCTTTGCCAATGACGAGCAGCCGGCGGCGGACACGTTCCAACGCCTGCGCCCCGCCGAGCGCAGGCGCAGCTATGGCGGGTTGATCGCGGCTGTCGTCGCGCTTCTGGTGGTCGCCGGCGGCGGCTATGGCATCTGGCTGAACAAGGATGCCTTTGGCTCGATGCTGGGCCTCGGCGGCGACACCAAGACGGTCTCGACCGAACCGCTGGTAAAGCCGGCGCCGGCCAAGCCCGCGGCCGATGCACCGGCACCGGCCGCTGCCGGCGAGGGAACGAAGTTCACCCAGCGCCTGTCGCCCGAAGGCGGTGAAACCGACCCCGGTCCCGCGGCCGGTCAAAGCGGCATCGGCGAGGGCGAGTCCGTCGCCGCGCTGACCACACCGCCACCACCGGCTCCAGCGCCACCTGCGGCTCCAGCGCCTGCGACCCCGCCGGCCGGCGACGCCGCAGCCACGGGCGCGCCCGCCACGCCGGCGCCCGACGCTTCCGCCACGCCACCGGCAACGCCGCCCGCCGATGGCGTCGCTCCGCCGGCCAACGGGGCAGCACCGGCCGCCGCCACGCCGCCCGCGGCCGGCACGCCGCCCGCTGCGCCGGCGGCCGCCGCTCCCGCGCCGACCGTTGCGGTCGGCCAGAAGGCGATCTTCTACGAGGAACGCACCTCGACCGCGCAAGGTTCGGCCGAACCCGGCAGCATCGTCTGGTCGCTGGTGCAGGAATCGCCCGGCGGCGACCTGCCGCCCGAGCCGGCGATCCGCGCCGAGGCGACCATTCCCGGCAAGGACATCCAACTGCGCATGACCATCCGCCGCAATACCGACCAGACGCTGCCGGCCAGCCACATCATCGAGATGATCTTCCTGACGCCCGAGGGCTTTGACGGCGGTGGCGTCGACAACATCCTGCGCGTCGCCATGAAGAGTTCGGAACAGGATGCCGGCAGCCCGCTGATCGGCATTCCGGCCAAGATCGCCGACGGCTTCTTCCTGGTGGCGCTCAACGACACCAAGGCCGACGAGGACGCCAACATGACCTTGCTTCGAGGCCAGGACTGGATCGACGTGCCGGTGGTCTACAAGACCGGACGCCGGGCGCTGCTGACCATGGAAAAGGGCATTCCGGGCGAGAAGGTGTTCGACGAGGCGCTGAAGGCCTGGCAGGCCAAGACGGCAGGTTGACGGGCGGCAGTAGCGGCTGCCTTCGCTCAGAAGCCCTGGAACAGCATGTCGAGGGCGGCGACGATGTCGTCGTGTTGTCTAGAAAGGTTTCCCTCTGGCATCCGCAATTCGGACGCGCTGAAGGCCGACACAAACTGTGTGACCATCACAAGATCTTTGCCGTTTATAGCGAAGGTCGGGTTCAGGCGGCGGCCAGGAAGCGGGGCAATCTCGGGCGGCATCAAAGGAACGACCACCGTCGTGCTCAGCCCTTCAAGCATATCTGACTGCACGTCGAGAAGATAACCGTCGCTCTCGGTACTCCGATAGAAATCGTAACGCGCCATCAGAACGGCCGGTGTTTAGCCAATGGCAGTCCGTTCTTTCGGACATATTCGTTGGAGCTTTCGATGGCTTCCCTGTTTTCTTCTTGCCATCGACGCGTTTTCTCCGCCGCAATCGCTTTCGCGATCCCTGCTTCGGCAGCGCGGGAGATGTTGATGCCCAACGCTTTGGCGTCCTTGATCAACTGAGAGTCAATGGACGTGTTGACAGAGGCCCGCTGAGTCGATTGAAGCACGGAGATGCCTCCTTTCATGCGCACAATATACGCGCATAAAAACCGCAGGCAATGCTACCCCTCCATCTCCTCACGCAGCATTTCCAGCTCCAGCCACTCTTCCTCGAGTGCGGCCAGCGTGGCGCGTTCCTTGTCGAGGGCGGCGATGGTCTTTTGGAACGAGGCCGGGTCGCGCTCGTAATAGGCGGGATCGGCAATGTTGTTTTCCAACCGCGAGATCGAGGCCATTATCGCCTCGATCTTCTTGGGCAAGGATTCCAGAGCGAATTTCTGCTTGAACGACAGTTTCTTAGACGGCCCTTTTGGCGCTGCCGGCTCGCTCTTGCCCGGCGCCGGCGCATCGCTGGCTTCGGCCTTGGCGCGCGCCTTGCGGTCGTCGAGCCGGGTGCCGCCGCGCTGCGCCAGCATGTCGGAATAGCCACCGGCATATTCGATCCAGCGGCCGCCTCCGTCCGGGGCGATGATGCTGGTGACGGTGCGGTCGAGGAAGTCGCGGTCGTGGCTGACCAGGATGACCGTGCCGGCAAAGCCGGCGACAAGTTCCTGCAACAGTTCCAGCGTCTCCATGTCGAGATCGTTGGTCGGCTCGTCGAGCACCAGAAGGTTGGCCGGCCGCGCCAGAACACGCGCCAGGAGCAGCCGCGCCCGTTCGCCGCCGGACAGCTCGCGCACCGGGGTGCGCGCCTGTTCCGGCTTGAACAGGAAATCCTTCATGTAGGACACGACATGGCGCTGCTCGCCATTGACGACGAGGTTTTCGCCGCGCCCGTCCGTGAGATACTGCGCCAGGGTCTCGGCCGGATCGACCGCCTCGCGCTTCTGGTCGAGCGTGGCGATTTCCAGATTGGTGCCGAGCCGCACCGAGCCGGCATCGGGCTTCATCTCGCCGGTGAGCATCTTCAACAGCGTCGTCTTGCCGGCGCCGTTCGGCCCGACAAGGCCGACGCGATCGCCGCGCTGGATGCGGGTCGAGAAGCCCTTGACCACGGTCAGGTCGCCAAAACTCTTCTCGATGTTCTTGGCCTCGATCACCAGCTTGCCGGATTCGGCGGCGTCGCTGGCCACCATGGTCGCCGAGCCCTCGGCGCCGCGATGGCCGCGAAAACGCTGGCGCATGGTCTGCAGTTCGCCCAGGCGGCGCATGTTGCGTTTGCGGCGAGCCGTCACGCCATAGCGCAGCCAATGCTCCTCGCGCACGATCTGGCGGCCGAGCTTGTGCTGTTCGCGCTCTTCCTCTTCCAGCACAAGGTCGCGCCATTCCTCGAAATGGCCAAAGCCCTTGTCGAGGCGGCGGGTCTGGCCACGGTCGAGCCAGACAGTGGCGCGCGAGACGCGTTCGAGGAAGCGACGGTCGTGCGAGATGACGATCAGCGCCGAAGACGTCCGGACAAGCTCTTCTTCCAGCCATTCGATGACCGACAAATCGAGATGGTTCGTCGGCTCATCAAGCAGCAGAATATCGGGTTCGGGCGCCATGACGCGGGCAAGTGCTGCGCGGCGCGCCTCGCCGCCGGAGAGATCGTTGGGGTTCTCCGTGCCGGCGAGGCCGAGATGCTCCATCAGATATGTGGCGCGGTAGGGATCGTCGGCAGGCCCAAGCCCGGCCTCGACATAGGCGCGCACATTGGCAAAGCCGTCCATGTCGGGCATTTGCGGGAGATAGCGCACCGTTGCCGAAGGCTGGCGGAAGACCTCGCCGTCTTGCGGCTCGATCAGACCAGCAGCAATCTTCAGGAGCGTCGACTTGCCGGAGCCGTTGCGGCCGACGAGCGCGATCTTGTCACCGGCGGACGCCGTCAGTTCGGCGCCATCGAGCAGCGGCGTGCCGCCAAAGGTCAGTCTTATGCCGTCGAGGTTGAGAAGGGGCGGGGCCATGTCAGCTTTCAGGCAAGGGGTAGGGGTGGGCGAGCAGCAGCGCGCGGCCATGGCCGAGCGCGATTTCGAGGCCGCCCCCGGTCGTGTTGGACTTGACCTCGTTCGAGATGGTCAGCGACGAGCCGAACACGACCTCGACATGGTCGAGCGGCCACTTCGCGCCGGACACGGTGAGGCCCGAAAGATCGGAAAAGCCGAGCACCGAAAACAGCGTTCCGTCGGCATAGTCGAAGCCGGCCTTGCCAGGCAGCAGAGGGGCGCCTTCCTGCGCTCCGCTGGTCAACAGCAATTTTGTGCCGGCCTCGGCCAGCCGCAGGCTGAGCGCCAGATGGAGGAAGGCGTGGTCGGCGCGCTTGCCGCCGAAAGCGCCGGCCAGCACCAGGCTGGTGGCGCCGCGTTCCAATGCCGCCGCGATCGCCAGTTCGCCATCGGTCTTGTCCTTTTCGGGAGGAAACACCTCCCGCGGCACGGCGGCGAGATCGGCAGGCAGGTCCGCCGGCACGGAATCGAAATCGCCGACCCACAGCTCCGGCATCACGCCGAGCAGGCGGGCATGATCGATGCCGGCGTCGGCGGCGATGACGCGCGTGCCCGCGACCTGGCGGTCGAGCCGCGGCGTGCGGACGAGATCGCCGCCAAGCAGGATGGTGAATGTGCTCATATCCGCTGGCCCTTACCAGCCCCGCCGACGAAACGGAAGGCCGAGCGGCACCGTCACTCTTTGTTGGAGCATGATCTTTTTCCGGAAACGGATTCCACTTTCCGGGATCACGCTCGGGCAAACTTCCACTTGCGTGGCACCTTGGCCGGGCCTATGTGTCGAAACGCTCTAACGGGGTGCCGGACGCGATCTTCGCGGACCGGCTGAGAGGCAGTCTCGCCAACCCGCTGAACCTGATCCGGTTTGTACCGGCGGAGGGATTAGACGCTTCGGACAGCCCGACGCCTCAATTCCTTTCAACACGAATGAAGGAGGCGCCGATGCGCATTTTTTTGTCCCGTCTTGTCCCAGCGCTTGGGCTTGCTGTTTCGCTACTGGCAAGCCCTGCGTGCGCGCAGGAAAAACTCACGATCTATACCTATGAGAGTTTCACTGCCGACTGGGGTCCAGGCCCCCAGGTGAAGAAGGAATTCGAGGCCGAGTGTGGCTGCAGCGTCGACTTCGTGTCGGTGGCCGACGGCGTCGCGCTGCTCAATCGCGTCAAGCTCGAAGGTGCGTCGACCAAAGCCGATATCGTGCTTGGCCTCGACACCAACCTCACCGCGGAAGCCAAGGCTTCCGGCCTGTTTGTCCCACATGGCGCGGTGGCTGAAAACAACGTGCCGGGCGGCTGGAGCGACGACACTTTCGTGCCCTACGATTATGGCTATTTCGCCGTCGTCTACGACACCGAGAAGCTGAAGAACCCACCGAAGAGCCTGAAGGAATTGGTCGAGGGCGATGCCGCCGACAAGATCGTCATCCAGGATCCGAGGACGTCGACGCCGGGCCTTGGCCTGCTGCTGTGGGTTAAGTCGGTCTATGGCGACAAGGCGCCGGAAGCCTGGGCGAAACTCAAGGGCAAAGTGCTGACGGTGACGCCGGGCTGGAGCGAGGCCTACGGCCTGTTCACCAAGGGCGAGGCGCCGATGGTGCTTTCCTATACGACGTCGCCGGCCTACCACATGGTGGCGGAGAACACCGGGCGCTACCAGGCGGCCTCGTTCGAGGAAGGCGAGTATCTGCAGATCGAGGTCGCCGGCATCACCACCACGGGCGCGAAGAATCCGCTGGCGGCGAAGTTCCTGGCCTTCATGACCGGGCCGAAATTCCAGGATGTCATTCCGGAGACCAACTGGATGTTCCCGGCCGGGAAAACCGACAAGCCGCTCAATCCGGCTTTTGATAGGCTGGTCAAGCCGGCGAAGACCTTGCTGTTCAGCCCGGAAGAGGTCGCGGCAAATCGCAAGGCCTGGGTGGATGAATGGCTGGCGGTGATGAGCAAGTAGATTTGGCTGTATAGTCAAAAGATGAGTGCTCTACGGCGCCCCCCTCTGTCCTGCCGGACATCTCCCCCACGAGGGGGGAGATTGGCCTTTACGTTGACTTTCGCCAATCTCCGAAGCTGCAGGAATGAGCGGAGCGCTAAAACCGCCAATCTCCCCCCTCGTGGGGGAGATGTCCGGCAGGACAGAGGGGGGCGCGAAGGAACGCGACGCCCGGTAAAGAGTGCAACGCTCTGACCCCCGCATCACGGCCGGCATTGTCGCGCTTGCGGCAATCGCGCTGCTGATCGGTGGCGCCTTCGCCGGCCTTATCCGCGAAGGCGCGCACGACCTTTCCGGCGCCGCGTCCGCCTTTGACCTCTATCTCCTGCGCGTTGTCCGCTTCACGCTCTGGCAGGCTGCGCTCTCGACTCTGCTTTCCGCCGTACCGGCGCTCTTCGTCGCCCGGGCGCTGTCGCGGCATCCGCGCTTCTTCGGACGCGGCTTCATCCTGCAGCTATTCACTGTTCCCCTTGCCTTGCCGGCAATTGTCGGAGCGCTGGGAATACTGGCGCTCTATGGCCGCGCCGGTTATTTCGCCGCGATCGGTGGCCAGAGCTGGCCCGACATCTATGGGCTGTCGGGCATCCTCGTCGCCCACGTCTTCTTCAACCTGCCGCTGGCCACCCGGCTGTTCCTCGAAGCGCTGGGAACGGTGCCGGCCGATCAATGGCGGCTGGCGAGCCAGCTCGGCATGGGGGCGAGGCCAGCCTTCCGGCTGATCGAGTGGCCGGTGCTGCGCGCCGCGCTGCCGGGCGTCGCCGGGCTTGTCTTCATGCTTTGCATCACCTCCTTCACCATCGTCCTGATCCTCGGCGGCGGGCCGGCGGCGACGACGCTGGAAGTCGCCATCTATCAGGCGCTGCGTTTCGACTTCGATCCGGCGCGAGCGGTGACGCTGACGGTGCTACAGATCGCGCTGACTTTCGCCGTCATGCTGGCGCTGACGCGGCTCGGCGCCAATGTGACCGGCGACGCCAATTTGCCTGTCGCGCCGCGCCGCTATCACTTGGCCGGCAAAGCAGAAACAGCGTTCAACGCCGTCCTGATCGTGCTCGCCTTGCTGTTCGTCGCCGGACCAATGGCGGCCACCGTCGCGTCCGGCCTCGGCGCCGATCTCGGCCGGCTGGCGGGCGAGAGTGCCGTGCGTCAGGCGACCCTGACCAGCGCCGGTCTCGCCCTCTCGGCGGCGCTACTTTCGGTGGCGCTGTCGCTATCGCTGATCATGGCTCGGCGGGCACTGTCGCTGCGCCGCCGGTCCAGTGCCCGTTCATTGCTCGAACATGCCACCGACACCGGCGCCGGCTTCGTCCTCGTCGTGCCGCCCATTGTCATCGGCGCCGGCTGGTTTCTCCTGCTGCGCACGGTCAGCGATGTCTTTGCCATCGCGCCGGTCATGGTCGTCATCGTCAATGCGGTGATGGCGATGCCCTTTGCCATCCGCGCGATGCGCCCGGCCTATGATGCGGCGAGCGAGCGCCACGAAAAGCTGTGCGCGCAGCTCGGCATTGCGGGCTGGAACCGGCTGCTTCTGGTCGACTGGCCATCGCTCCGGCGGCCGCTGGCCACCGGCTTTGCCTTCGCCATGGCACTGTCGCTCGGCGATCTCGGCGTCATCGCGCTGTTCGGCAGCGATTCGGTACAGACCTTGCCCTATCTCCTGCTGGCGCGCATGGGCAGCTATCGCACGGCCGATGCTGCCGGGCTGGCTTTGCTGCTCGGGGCGGTCTGCCTTGCATTGGTGGTCGCGGCAGACTGGCTGGGACGGGGAGAGAGATCGTGACGTCCGCTGTGGAGAAAGGCACGACTGTCCGGCTGGACAAGGTCTCGTTCAGCTATGGCGAAACGTCATTCCTGTTCGATGTCGAATTCCATACATCTAAGATCACCGCCATCATGGGGGCAAGTGGTTCGGGCAAATCGACCTTGCTCAATCTGGTGGCTGGTTTCGAGACGCCGGAGTCCGGTCGTGTGCTGATCGGCGGCGCCGATGTCGGCGCCGAGCCGCCTTCGGCGCGGCCGGTGTCGATGGTATTCCAGGAAAACAATCTGTTTGCTCATCTCTCGGTGGAGAAGAATGTCGGGCTCGGCCGCTCGCCATCGCTCAACCTGACCGACGCCGATCGCGCCGCAATCGCCGAGGCGCTTGACCGCGTCGGCCTGGCCGGCAAGGAGATGCGCCTGCCGCGCGAACTCTCCGGCGGCGAAAGGCAGCGCGTAGCGCTCGCCCGCGTTCTGGTGCGCGACCGGCCAGTGCTGCTGCTCGACGAGCCGTTCGCTTCGCTCGGGCCAGCACTGCGCGACGACATGCTCGACCTGGTGGCCGGCGTTCATGCCGAGCGGGCGATGACGGTGCTGTTCGTCACGCATCAGCCGGAAGACGCTCGCCGTATCGGCGAGCAGATGGTTTTTCTGGACAATGGCAGGGTTGCCGCGACGGGACCTGCCGCCGATTTTTTCGACGGCACTGGCCCTGAAGCGTTTCGGCGCTATATCGGCGCAAGTTCGGGCGGATCACGCGATATTGCCCGGAAGCGGACATAATTTACGACCAAACCGGCTACAGGTGATGTGGCGCTTGCTTGCCATGGTCCAGTCGATGTGGCTAGGTCCGCTTAGTACTGGTCCGGCACGAGCCGTGATTTGCCCCCTACAGCGCCGCATCCGGCCGGATGCGTAAACGCTGTAGGTTTTTTGATGTGTGCAGGATTGCCAACGAAAACCGATTTTTCGCTGGCGCGGACCCCGGTCCAAATCATGCGCCGAGAGCTGAAGGAACGCCGTGCTGCCGACCGGCACTGACACTTTGAAACGCAGACCGCTGGTGCGCTTCCTCGCGCTGGCCGGCCTTGCCGTGGCGCTGGCCAGCTGCCAGATGTTCACGCCTCCCGAAGTGCAGGAATCTGGCTTCCAGCCTTCCGACAAGCCGATCACGGTCGACAATGTCGCCGCCAACAGCAAGCTTGCCGAACTGGCGAAGGCACAGCATCCGCGCATCCTTGCCACCTATGGCGGCGAATATTCCGATCCCAAGCTCGAGCGCATGGTGGCCAAGGTTGTCGGCAGCCTGACCGTGGTGTCGGCCAATCCGACCCAGACCTATCGCATCACCATCCTCAATTCGCCAAACGTCAACGCTTTCGCGCTGCCGGGCGGCTATCTCTACGTCACCCGCGGCCTGCTGGCGCTGGCCAATGATTCGGCCGAACTCGCCGCCGTCATCGCGCATGAGATGGGCCACGTCACCGCCAATCACGGTCTGCAGCGACAGCAGCTCGAGGCCGAGGAAGGCCTGGCGACCAAGGTGGTCTCCGATGTGCTGGGCGACAGTCCGACCGCCAAGCAGGCATTGATCCGCGGCAAGCTGAGGCTGGCGCAGTTCTCGCGCAACCAGGAGCTGGAGGCAGACGCGATCGGCATCAAATCGATCGGCGAGGCGGGTTACGATCCCTATGCCGCCGGGCGTTTCCTGCAGTCGATGTCGGCCTATACCGATTTCCGCTCGATCAGCGGCGCCACCGACGCCAGCCTCGACTTCCTGGCTACGCACCCCAACACGCCGCAGCGAATTGATCTGGCGCAGCGCCACGCCCGCCAGTTCGGCGCGCCGGGCATCGGCACCCGCGACCGCGATTCCTTCCTGGCCGGGATAGACGGCCTGCTCTATGGCGACACGCCGGAAGAGGGCTATGTGCGCGGCCAGACCTTCCTGCATCCGGGCCTCGGCGTTTCGTTCACGGTGCCCGACGGCTTCATCATCGACAATTCGGCGGCGGCGGTGACGGCGACCGGTCCCGGCGACATGGCGATCCGCTTCGACGGTGTGTCGATCGACAAGGATCGTGCGCTGACCGACTACATCAGAAGCGGCTGGGTGGCCGGTCTCGACGAGACCAGTGTGCGCCAGGAGACGATCGACGGCAACGAGGCGGCGACAGCGCACGCCGGCGCCGATGGCTGGCAGTTCGACATTGCGGTGATCCGCGCCGGCGGCCAAGTCTACCGGCTTTTGACAGCGGCCCCCTCGGCCAGCACGACACTCGATCCGGTGGCACGCTCGGTCAGCGGTTCGTTCCGCGTGCTCAGCCCCGCCGAGAAAGCGGCACTGAAGCCGCTGCATATCCGCGTCGTCACGGTACAGGCCGGGCAGACGATGGGCACACTTTCGGCGCAGATGGTCGGCGTCGACCGCAAGCTCGATCTGTTCCGCGTGCTCAACGCGATGTCGCCGGGCGCCTCGGTTTCGGCCGGCGACAAGGTCAAGATCGTCACGGACAGATAGCGCCGGTCTTCGTCAGAAACCCCAGCCTTCGTAGTGCTTTTTTCTGAGATAACTTTTCTGAGATAACTCGGGGCGGTACCCCTGTTCCTGGCAATCTCACGCTGCCATGAATTCGGGGTTCTGCTTGACCAGCGCGAGCTTGAGCTTTTCCATGGCGCGGGCCTCGATCTGGCGGACACGCTCCTTGGAAATGCCGAGCGTCTCGCCGAGCGCCTCAAGCGTCGCACCTTCGTCGGTCAGCCGACGCTCCTCGATGATCCTGAGTTCGCGGGCATTGAGCGCGCGGAGCGCCGTCTTCAGCCACATCAGGCGCCGTTCGACGTCGATGGTGTCGCCGGCGACCTCGTCAGGCAATGGATCGTCCGAAATCAGGAAGTCCATCCGCTCGGTGGTACCGGCCTCATCGGCGAGGGGTGCGTTGAGCGAAGAGTCAGGTGCTGAAAGCCTGGAATCCATCTTCTCGACATCGGCCTCGGAGACGCCGAGGGCTACCGAGACTTCGCGGTAGAGCGTGGCGTTAGAGATCGGCTCGGCGCCGTTGGCAAGACGGGCGCGCAGGCGCCGCAGGTTGAAGAACAGCGCCTTTTGCGCCGAAGAGGTGCCGCCGCGAACGATCGACCAGTTGCGCAGGATGTAGTCCTGCATCGAAGCGCGGATCCACCATGTCGCATAGGTCGAGAAGCGCACCTCGCGCTCCGGCTCGAAACGCGCGGCTGCTTCCAGCAGCCCGACATGGCCCTCCTGGACCAGATCGCCGAGCGGCAGGCCGTAATGTCGGAATTTCGAAGCCATGGAGATGACCAGCCGCATATGGGCGACGGTAATCTGATGCAGCGCCTGCTGATCCTGGTCTTCCTTCCAGCGCAAGGCGAGAACATGTTCCTCATCGCGCTCGAGGTAAGGGGCTTTCATTGCCGTGCGGACCATGGTCCGTCCTGCCGTGTCTTCGATCATGCCGCGCTCCTGCTCCCGGACATTTTCGGACGGCCTGGCGGCCGTTATCTCTGTTTGACGCAATTCCGAGGGAAACCGCTTTCCCACTTTCCTGGAATTGCTTCGGGCCTAGCGCAGCCAAGGGTTCTTGAAATGGAAACGCGGCGCCCTACAACAAGCCATGAACGTGCCACACCGGGGATTGGTTCCGCCGCCGATGGCGGTTGTTTTGTGCGGTCCGACAGGGCGCATCGACACCGCAGATCGGGACTATTGGCACCGATCCGAGCTGCTTTGAGAATCTGATTTCTGGATCGTCGTTTTTTTGAAATCTGGTTCCTTATTTTGCTGCGCTGTATCTGTCAGTTTCCGGCTCTCACAAGCGCCGGACACCGGCCAAGGACGGGATCACACAGAAATGAAATGGCTCAAGTCGCTCATCGTCGCCGGAACGCTTCAGGTTCTGGCTGTTACATCAGGCCATGCCGGCGCCAATCTTGACCAGATCAAGCAGGCCGGCACCCTCAAAGTCGGCACCGAAGGCACCTATGCGCCCTTCACCTATCATGATGCTTCCGGCGCGCTGGTCGGCTTCGACGTCGAGATCGCCAAGGCGATCGGCGACAAGCTCGGCGTCAAGGTCGAGTTCCTCGAAGGCAAATGGGACGGGCTGATCGCCGGCCTCGACGCCAACCGCTACGACGCCGTGATCAACGAGGTCGGCATCACCGACGCGCGCAAGGCCAAGTACGATTTCTCCGATCCTTACATCGCCTCCAAGGCCGTGCTGATCGTGCGCGGCGACAACACCGACATCAAGACCTTCGCCGACCTCAAGGGCAAGAAGTCGGCACAGTCGTTGACATCGAATTTCGGCAAGCTCGCCGAGACCAACGGCGCCGAACTCGTCGGCACCGACGGCTTCGACCAGTCGATCCAGCTGCTGCTCACCGGCCGCGCCGACGCCACCATCAATGACAGCCTGTCTTTCCTCGACTTCAAGAAGCACAAGCCGGACGCCAATGTGAAGATCGCCGCGCAGGAAGAGAACGCCGACTATTCCGGCGTCATCGTGCGCAAGGGTGATCCGGAGCTGGTCGCGGCGATCAACAAGGCGCTGGCCGACATCAAGGCCGACGGCACCTACAAGAGGATCGCCGATACTTATTTCGGCCAGGATGTCTCGCAGTAAAGACCATCTCCCGGCGGTTTGCCGGCAATGACCAATAGCGGCGGGCCGTCTTTGACGGCTCGCCGTTTTTCGCATGATATGAGAAGCACACAATCGCACTGCCGTCACCGCGGCGGTCTGTGAAGGAGGAGCCGTTCGTGCCGCACTGGCTACACCTGATGCTGGACTCGTTGCCGACACTGCTGTGGGCGGCGTTGATCTTCACCGTACCGCTGACATTGCTATCGTTCGCACTCGGCCTGTTCGTCGGCCTGGTTGTCGCCCTGGTGCGGCTGTTCGGTCCCAAGCCTCTGGTTGCCGTGGTCCGCTTCTATGTCTGGATCTTTCGCGGCACGCCGCTTCTGGTGCAGCTGTTCCTGATCTTTTACGGCCTGCCTTCGGTCGGCATATTGCTGGATGCTTTTCCGGCGGCGCTGATTGGCTTCACCCTCAACATAGGCGCCTACAGTTCGGAAATTATCCGCGCCGTGATCGGCTCGGTGCCGAAGGGCCAGTGGGAGGCGGCCTATTCGATCGGCATGACCTGGAGCCAGGCGATGCGGCGCACCATCCTGCCGCAAGCCGGCCGCGTCGCCGTGCCGCCGCTGTCCAACACCTTCATCTCGCTGGTCAAGGATACGTCGCTGGCCGCCGCCATCACCGTGCCGGAGATGTTCCAGGCGGCGCAGCGCATCGTCGCCACCACCTATGAACCGCTGATCCTCTATGTCGAGGCGGCGATCCTTTATCTGGCGATGAGCTCGGTGCTTTCGGCCTTGCAGACGCGGCTGGAGGAGCGGCTCAACCGCTATGGCGGCTTCCTGGAGGCGCGCTCATGATCGGCCTCACCGACATCGAAAAGCGCTTCGGCGACAATCTGGTGCTGAAGGGCGTGACGGTCAGCATTGCCGAAGGCAGCGTCACCGCGCTCGTCGGCCCCTCCGGCGGCGGCAAGAGCACACTGCTGCGCTGCATCAACCTGTTGGAGATCCCGACCTCGGGCATGGTGCGCATCGGCGACGAGACGCTGGAATTCCGTCCCGGCATCAAGATCCCCAGCCGCGACATCCAGCGCCTGCGGCTGCAGACCGGCATGGTGTTCCAGAACTTCCAGCTGTTCCCGCATCGCACCGCGATCGAGAACGTCATGGAAGGCCTGGTGACGGTGCTGAAATGGCCGACGGCAAAGGCGCGCGAGCGGGCACTGGCGCTGCTCGAGAAGGTCGGCATGGCGCACAAGGCGGACGATTGGCCGGCAACGCTGTCGGGCGGCCAGCAGCAGCGTGTGGCCATTGCCCGCGCCCTGGCGCCGTCGCCGAAAGTGCTGCTCTGCGACGAGCCGACCTCGGCGCTCGATCCGGAACTGGCGCAGGAAGTGGTCGACGTGCTCGGAAAGCTCGCCAGCGAAGGCACCACCATGGTGATGGCCACGCACGACCTTCGCCTTGCCTCCAAGATCGCGCAGGAGGTGGTGTTCCTCGATGCTGGTGTCGTCGTCGAGAAGGGGCCGTCCACCGTGGTGTTCAGCAATCCGGAGCGGGAACGGACCAAGCGTTTTATTGCGACGCTGAAGCAGGAGGCGGAGAAGGAAGCCGGCGGCTGAGCCTTCTACGTTCCCCTTGTGGGGAGTGTCGGACGGAAGGTCCGGGTGCGGTCTGGTGTCGTCCCCATCCTCGCTGCTTCGCAGCGACCCTGCCTGGGCGAGCCACGGGTCTCGCCCGTCCTTGGAAAACAAAAACCCGGCACAAGGCCGGGTTTTTCATGATTTCGACGGTGAAAGCGATCAGGCAGCTTCTTCCTGCTCGGCTTCCTCATTGTCGGCCTTGGCGCCGCGCTTCGGGCCCTTGTTGAGGTTGACCTCGATCAGGCGCACGGCTTCGGTTTCCGACATGCGGTTGACTGCCGCGATCTCGCGCGCCATGCGGTCGAGTGCCGCCTCATAGAGCTGACGCTCGGAATAGGACTGTTCCGGCTGGTTGTCGGCACGGTAGAGGTCGCGCACGACTTCCGAGATCGAGATCAGGTCGCCCGAATTGATCTTGGCATCATACTCCTGCGCACGGCGCGACCACATGGTGCGCTTGACGCGGGCGCGGCCCTGCACGACCTTCAGCGCGCGCTCGACATAATCCTCTTCCGACAGCTTGCGCATGCCGATGGAGGTCGCCTTGGCGACCGGAACCTTCAGGCGCATCTTGTCCTTCTGGAAGTCGATGACGAACAGTTCCAGCTTGTGGCCCGCAACTTCCTGCTCGTCGATCGAGACGATCTGGCCGACGCCGTGTGCCGGATAGACGATGTACTCGCCGGTCTTGAAACCGTGGCGTGCCGAGGTGGACTTCTTCTGCGGGGTGATCGTTGCCATTACGCCCTGAACTCCTTGTTGTGGCACCGGCGGCCTGCCGGTCCGAACGCATGCGACCGGGGACACCGATCGTTAGCCGCACAACAGATGAACCCATCGGAAAAAGCCGGGACCGGCAAACCGCATACATAGCGACTGCCTGGCCCAGATCGCTCTGGTCCGATTGGGGATTTCACCTTTCAGTGATTTGGGGCGCTTGCGCCATAAATCGACGTTGTGTCACCGGCATGTTTCAACTGGTGTAGCACAAAAAGTCGGAAGAATCAAGGTTTTGCTGCAAACGCGAAGGTCGAGCGACATCGCCGCCCGTCAAGGCAGTTAATGTATGAGGCGCGTTACGCAGCGTTATGACGATCCAATAGGCCGCACTTTTTTGCTTTGCGCATCACCCTTTCCGAAATCGATTCCGATTCCAGGGTCATGCGCTCAGTCACCTTCGCCGGGCTCAGCGGAGAAATATTTCTCGAACTTGCCGGCCTCGCCGTCGAAGCTCTTGGCATCTGCCGGAGGCTCCTTCTTGGCGGTGATGTTGGGCCATTTCTCGGCGTATTCGGTGTTGACCTGCAGCCATTTGTCGAGGCCCGGCTCGGTGTCGGGCTTGATTGCATCGGCCGGGCATTCCGGTTCGCAGACGCCGCAGTCGATGCACTCGTCGGGATGTATGACAAGCATGTTCTCGCCCTCGTAAAAGCAGTCGACCGGACAGACCTCGATGCAGTCCATGTATTTGCATTTGATGCAGTTGTCGGTCACGACATAGGTCATTGGTCGGCTCCGGGACGTCCCGTTCTTGCTAGGGCGATGTGCGTCCAATTGGACGCATAAAGTACGCTCTGACACTTTGAATCTGCGCATCGTGCTTTCCGAAAATCGATCTCCGATTTTCGGGCCGATGCGGCGGCTTTTTTGGTGAGGTAACGCCTTTGCCTGCCGCTTGCAAGGGCAGCCATTGCCGGCGGGGCCGGCGTGTCCGGAATGAAATTCCAGATCGTCGCCATGGCGCAGACGGCCAAGGCTTCAGTCTTCGCCGAACAGCCGGTCGGTTTGCCTGCGCTCTTTCTTGGTCGGCCGGCCGCTGCCGGCGTCGCGCAGCGCCGGAATGGCATCGGCAACAGCCTCGCCTTTCGGCGCCGGCGGCGGGGACATGTCCTCGTAGAGCGTGCGCGCTTCCTCGGCCGGACCGCGCCGCACGCCGGTGCCAAGCACCTTCCAAATGAAAATACGGCGCTCGTGCGTAATGGTCAAAACGTCGCCAGGCTGGACCAGATCGGAGGCCTGCGCTGCTTTGTCGCTGTTGATGCGGACGCGTCCGGCGACAACCAGCTTGGCCGCCAGCGAGCGCGATTTTATCGCGCGCGAAAAGAACAGCCACTTGTCGATGCGCTGACGACCTTCAGCAACCATCGCAGCGAACCTGGGGCTTATTTCTTCAGCTGGTCGCGCAAGGCGGCGAGCTTGGCGAAGGGCGAGTCCGGATCGAAGCGCGCAGGGCGTTCCTCGCGTGGCTTGGCTTGGAAAGCCGGCTTGGCGCCTTGCGGTCCGCCTTTGCCTTCCGGCCTGCCGCCTTTCCAGTCAGGCCGGCCCTCGCGCGGACGCTCGCCTTGCGGCTTGCCGTCGCGGCGCTGTTCGCCCTCGGCCTGCGGCTTGGGCTTGAACTTCGAACGGTCGAAGCGTGGCTTGGCGGCACCGTCGCGCTGGTCGCGCCGGCCCTGATAGGCCGGCCGTTCGCCCGGTGCCGGCTGTCCGCCGGCAGCGTCGGCCGGCGCATCGGCGCGGCCAGCCTGGCCGTTACGCGGGCGATTGTCCCGGCCTTGACGATGGCGCGGGCGCTGCTCGAAACGACCCTGCCGCCACAGCAAGATGGGCTTTGGCGCTTCGGCCTCGGGGACAGGCTCAGCGCTTCCACCCTCCCACTCGTGGGGAGGGTCGGCGCGCAGCGCCGGGGTGGGGGCAGCGCCGGCGTCGGCGGTTGCGCCTGAAGTGTCTGCTGTGTCTGCACCTGCTTCGTTAACGCTGTCACCCCCACCCGCGTCGCTTCGCGCCGCGACCTCCCCCATCGAGGGGGAGGTAAGGGCGTCGGCGTTTTCGGCGACGGTGGCGTCGGCGCTTTCGGGGACGGTGTCGTCAGCTTCTGCAACAGCCGGAGCTTCTTCCGCGATTTCTATGGGAGCTTCGACCTGTTCTTCCGCGACGGGCTCCGCCGTTGCTTCCTCGATGGCTGGAGCTTCGGCGGTGGCTTCAACGGCCGCAGTTGGCTCCGAACCCTCGGGAGGCGCGCCCGGCTGAGCGTCCGCAGCAACGGCCGCTGCGACTTCGGCGACGGGCTCCTCAGCCGTAATCTCGGTGGCTGCATCCGGCTCCGACCCAACGGCCGGCGCCTCAGCGACGGCTTCACTTGCCACGGCTTCCGCCGCCTGAGCCTGCTCGGCCTTTGCTGCGGCTTCCGCCAGCTTGGCCGCAGCCGCTTGCCGCGCGGCATTGTCCTGCGCTTCGAGCCGCGCCTTCACCTCTGCCGGCGGCTTCGGCTCGGCGCGATAGCCGAGACCTTTCAGGATCTCTTCCATGTCGTCGGCGGTGGCGCCGAGGATGGACATCATCGGCGGCGTCACCATGAAGGACTGGCCGTCATAAGCGCCGTCGGGGCGCTGTCCCAGACCGGGCTTCCAGTTGGTCGCAGGCCGGATCAGGTCGGCCAGCCGTTCCAGAATGTCGATGCGCACGGCGCGGCGCCCGAGATTGCGGTAGCCGGCGAGCCTGTAGAAGCTCTTGTCGAAGGCCGGGTCGATGACCACCGATGTGCGGCCGGAAGCCAGGGCGTGCACCACGTCGCCAAAGCCGGGCTTGTCCTTGCCGTCGTTCTTCAGCGCCCACAACAGCGTGATCAGTCCGGCGGGCGCCGGCTTGATCAGCGCCGGCACGAAGACATGGTAGGCGCCGAAGCGCACACCGAGCCGGCGCAAGGCGGCGCGACCCTCCTGGTCGAGCGACTTCATTTCCTCGGCGATGTCGCGGCGGTTGATGAGGCCGAAATGCTCGACGAGCTGGAAGGCGATGCCACGGCCGATGCCGGCGATCTGCTCGGCATTCTTCAAGTCGACCAGCGGCTTCAGCAAGGATTCGATCTGGAAATTGACGAAGCGCTCGGCGCGCGCGGCGACCTTGTCGCGGGCGGGACCAGTCAACTGCTCGTCGGCCAAAAGCACCAGGCGCGGCTTCAGCGCGTCCTCGCCGGCAACCAGCGTGCCGATCGGCGCGCCGATCCAGCGCAGCGTGCCGTCGGAGCCGAGCGCAAGGTCGCCATTGGCGCAGGCGCCGAAGCGTTCGGCACGTGCCTCGAACTCGGCGGCCAGCGCTTTTTGCGCTGCCGTGCGCACGGCCTTGGCGTCTTCGCCGCCGGCGCTCTGGTCGGCGGTGAAGCGGAACCCTTGCAACTCGCCGACATGATGGCCTTCGACAAGGACGGTTCCGGTAGGACTGATTTCGGCTTCAGGCATTGTATTTTCTCTAAGGCGCCGCATGAGGACGGAAGTCCTGCGGTCTACAAACCGTTTCGTCAACCGCTCATGCAGCGCATCCGACAATCTGTCTTCGATTTCGCGCGTCTTTTCCCGCCAGTGTGCCTGATCGGCCAGCCAGCCCGGCCGGTTGGACACGAATGTCCAGGTGCGGATCTGCGCAATGCGGTGCGACAGCGTGTCGATGTCCCCCTCGGTCGTATCGGCGCGGCGCACCTGCTCGGCCATGTAGTTCTCGTCGACATGGCCGTGTTTGGCGAGGTCGGTGTAGATAGAAGCGATCAGGTCGGAGTGCTGGGCCGGCGCGATCTTGCGGTAGTCCGGCAACGCGCAGGCTTCCCACAGCAGCGCGACGCGCTTGGCATTGGTAGCCAGCGCGCGGATGTCCTCGTCGCGGGAGAGATGTTCGAGCGCCTGCGCATCGACCGCCGGCAGCGCGCGCGTCAGGCCTTCGACCGGCGCGTTGGCCTCGATCGAGCGCTTCAGCGCGTCGAGGCTGGCGAAGTCGAAATGCGCGGTGCGCCATTGCAGCACCTTCACCGGATCGAACTCGTGCCCCTCGATGCGCTTGACCAGTTCCTCGTCCAGCGGATCGACCTGGCCGGTGACGCCGAAGGTGCCGTCGCGCAGATGCCGGCCGGCGCGGCCGGCGATCTGGCCGAGCTCGGCCGCCGTCAGGTTGCGGTACTGGTAGCCGTCGAATTTGCGGTTCTGGGCGAAGGCGACATGATCGAGATCAAGGTTGAGCCCCATGCCGATGGCGTCGGTGGCGACGAGATAGTCGACGTCGCCTGCCTGGAACATTGCCACCTGGGCGTTGCGGGTGCGGGGCGACAGCGCGCCGAGCACGACCGCCGCTCCTCCTTGCTGGCGGCGGATCAGCTCAGCGATGGCATAGACCTCGTCGGCGGAGAAAGCGACGATCGCCGTACGCCGCGGCAGGCGGGTCAATTTCTTCGAGCCGGCATAGGCCAGGTGCGACAGGCGAGGGCGCGTCACCACCGAGACGCCTCTCAGCAGCTTTTGCAGGATGCCATGCATGGTGGCCGCGCCGAGCAGCAGCGTTTCCTGGCGGCCGCGCAGGTGCAGGATACGGTCGGTGAAGATGTGGCCGCGCTCGAGGTCGCCGGCGAGTTGCACCTCGTCGATGGCGACGAAGGCAACGTCGGTCTCGCGCGGCATGGCTTCGACGGTGCAGACCGAATATTTCGCGCCGGGCGGCTGGATTTTTTCCTCGCCGGTGATGAGCGCCACCTTGTGGGCGCCGACCTTTTCGCAGACGCGGGCATAGACCTCGCGCGCCAGAAGGCGGAGCGGCAGGCCGATAATGCCGCTCTCATGCGCCACCATGCGCTCGATGGCGAGATGGGTCTTGCCGGTGTTGGTCGGACCCAGCACGGCAGTCACGTCGCGGCCCGACAGGATCAGCGGCTCGGTGTGTTTCGGCTGGATGTTCATCGGCCTGGAGATGAGGCTTTCTGCATCGTGTTGTCGGGAGCGCGCCTCGCATGGCGCGTATGACAGGCGACACATAGGGATTTCAGGCGCGAAGCGAAAGCGGAATGTTCCGGCCGGCAGTCCCACGGTTCGTCGTTGAGGTCTCAATTAACAGTTGGAACGAGTCTGGAACGAATCGGCGACGAATCAGTGACTCCGGCAGATTCAGCTTTTGTTCACGGCTACATGTGGATTTTGCGAGCCTGAGTCTCACCATATGCTGAATCGCGGAAACTGGCCCGATTCCTGCAAGGCGACCATTGGCGTTAACCTTTGCCGGCGGGGCATCGTCGTGATCCGATACGCCTCGGCTAACATTGTGAAATTGTTGAATTTTCTTAATCGGCCTTAACCAGTTTCCGGTGGTTCCCGGCCTTGGTCGTTAACGTTCCGCTCAAAGCCGGAACGAATCGGTGACGAATCAGCGATCGCGGGATTTTCCTGGTTTGTTCACCCCAACATCTTGTGTTATCCACAGCTTGTCCACCGAGAATTCACAGCTTGCGAACCGGGTTTTGCACAGGGCGCCTAAAAATCGTTAATCTTTGCGTGCCGGAACGGGTCAATGTCTCGCGCGCGGCCCAGGGAACATCGCCGCCCGGCGATGAAAAACGGGCCATAAGGCGGCCCGTCCTACCGGGCGAAATTGCTGTCGTTCAGGCGAAGTACTGGCCGCCATTGGCTGTGATGGTCGAACCGGTGATGAAGCCGGCGTCTTCGGACGCGAGGAAGACGACGCAACGCGCGATCTCTTCCGGTTCGCCGAGGCGGCCGACCGGGATCTGCGGGATGATGCGTTCATTCAGCACCTTCTCGTCGATCGCCTTGACCATCTCGGTGGCTATGTAGCCGGGGCAGATGACATTGACTGTGATGCCCGCGCGCGCGCCCTCCTGCGCCAGCGCCTTCGAGAAGCCGATGTCGCCGGCCTTTGCGGCGGAATAGTTGACCTGGCCGGCCTGGCCTTTCTGGCCGTTGATGGAGGAGATGGTGATGACGCGGCCGAATTTGCGGTCGCGCATGCCGCCCCACAGCGGATGCGTCATGTTGAAGACGCCAGACAGATTGGTGTCGATGACTTCCTTCCACTGCTCGCGCGTCAGCTTGTGGAACATGGCGTCGCGGGTAATGCCGGCATTGTTGACCAGCACCGAGACCGGGCCGAGATCGGCCTCGACCTGTTTGATTCCGGCGGCACAGGCGTCGTAGTCGGCGACCGACCATTTGTAGGCCTTGATGCCGGTTTGTGCGCTGAACTTCCCCGCTGCCTCGTCATTGCCGGCATAGTTGGCGGCAACGGTGTAACCGGCATTCTTCAGGCCGATCGATATGGCGGCGCCGATGCCGCGCGATCCACCGGTGACGAGCGCTACTTTGGTCATTGAAAGTTCTTCCTCCCTTTGGTCGGAAGAAGGGAATAGGGAGTAGGGAATAGCGAGTAGGGATCGATATCCCGCCGCGCTGCTCCTTCTTCCCTATTCACTACTCCCTATTCACTACTCACTTCTTGTTCACAGCGCTTCCACGCACAGAGCGACGCCCATGCCGCCGCCGATGCACAGCGTGGCAAGGCCCTTCTTGGCGCCGCGGCGGCGCATCTCGAAAACCAGCGTGTTGAAGACGCGGGCGCCCGACGCGCCGATCGGATGGCCGATGGCGATGGCGCCGCCATTGACGTTGACGATCGACGTATCCCAGCCCATGCCCTTGTTGACGGCGCAGGCCTGCGCGGCGAAGGCTTCATTGGCCTCGACAAGGTCGAGGTCCTTGACCGACCAGCCGGCCTTCTCGAGCGCCCGCTTCGAGGCGGGAATAGGTCCGGTTCCCATGATCGCCGGATCGACGCCGGCCGTCGCCCAGGATGCGATGCGCACCAGCGGGGTGATGCCGCGCCTTGTGGCTTCAGCCTCGCTCATCAGCAGCGCGCCGGCGGCGCCGTCATTGATGCCCGACGCGTTCGCGGCGGTCACGGTGCCGTCCTTGTCGAAAGCCGGCTTCAGCTTGGACATGGCGTCGATGGTGGCGCCGTGGCGGATGTACTCGTCCTGGTCGACGACAGTGTCGCCCTTCCTGCCCTTGATCGTGAAGGCGACGATCTCGTCCTTGAACTTGCCGGCCTTCTGCGCGGCCTCGGCCTTGTTTTGCGAGGCCAGCGCAAACTGGTCCTGGTCGTCGCGGGTGATCTGGAACTGGCGGGCGACGTTCTCGGCGGTGTTGCCCATGTGGTAGCCATTGAAGGCGTCCCACAACCCGTCCTTGATCATGGTGTCGATCATCTTGTAGTCGCCCATCTTGACGCCGGCGCGCAGGTGCTCGGCATGCGGCGACAGCGACATCGATTCCTGGCCGCCGGCGATGATCACCGTGGCGTCGCCGGCGGCGATCTGCTGCATGCCGAGCGCGATGGCGCGCAGGCCAGAGCCGCAAACCTGGTTGAGCCCCCAGGCGGTGGTCTCCTTGGGCAGGCCGGCATTGATCGACGCCTGGCGGGCGGGGTTCTGGCCCTGCGCGGCGGTCAGCACCTGGCCGAGAATGACCTCGTCGACTTCGCCCGGCTCGACGTCGGCGCGCGCCAAAAGCTCCCTGATCACGACGGCGCCAAGTTCATGCGCCGGGGTGGCGGCGAAGGCGCCGTTGAAGGAGCCGACAGCCGTGCGTGCGGCGCTGGCAACGACGATTGAATTGGAAGCGGACATTTTTCTCTCCAGACTTCGAGGTGTCGTGTTCTTGGGGGCTTGTTGGGACTTTTCTTGCCCGTTCCACACCCCAAGTCAAACCGGAAATGGGCATGCCGGCCAAGCGCCGCAAGCAGGGCGTGAGCGGCCGGCGGGATCGCCCAACCTTTGCTGCGCAGCATAATTGGCCGGCCATGCAGCAATAAATGATGCCGCACTGCACAAAGCGCTTGGAATTATAGAGCTTTTGCGCATATCCTTAAAAATGGCGCAATCGTTACCGGCGGCTTACTCAGGCGCGCCGGTGTCCCGGGAGGATGCTGATGGCCGCGAAAGACGACCCTATCATTATCAAGAAATATGCCAATCGCCGGCTCTACAATACCGGCACCAGCACCTATGTGACGCTCGAGGATCTGGCCGAGATGGTCAAGAAGGGCGAGGAGTTCACCGTCCAGGACGCCAAGACCGGTGACGACATTACCCATCCGGTGCTGACGCAGATCATCTTCGAACTGGAGAACAAGGATGGGCAGAACATGCTGCCGATCCCGTTCCTGCGCCAGCTGATCGCTTTCTATGGCGACCAGATGCAGCAGATCGTGCCGAGCTTCCTCGAACAGTCGATGATGGCCTTCTCCAAGGAGCAGGAGCGGTTCCGCGAACAGATGAAGGGCGCGATCGGCAAGTCGCCGCTGGATGTGATGAAGATCGCCACGCCGATCAAGGCGCTGGAAGAGCAGACACGCCGCAACATGGAAATGTTCCAGAACGCGATGCGCCTGTTCACGCCGTTCCCGACCGCCGCCACAAATGCTGCGGCCGCGGCTGCACCCGAGCCGGCCCGCAAGGACGTCCCGGAAAAGAGCGGCGACGACCTTCAGGAACTGAAGCAACAGATCGCCGCCATGCAGCGCAAGCTCGATACGATGTCGTAAGCGACCGCCGCATGGTCGACCGCCCTCAGTTGGTCGAGGCGGCCGTCACGGGTCGATTTTCAGCTGCCACGGTTCCCAGATATCGTCGGGCTGGCCGTCGAGCGAGCGGTAGAAGGCTTTGGCCGGCGAGTTGGATTTCAGCACCGTCCATTTGATGGCGGAGGCGCCAATGCTCAAAGCGTGTTGGCGAAGCTGTTCAACAAGCGCATGGCCGACCCCCATGCCGCGCGTCGCTTCAGTGACGTAGAGTTCCTTCAGCCAGACAACCGGCTTCAGGTCGTAGGTCCAGGGGATGAGGTAGTGGACGGCGATGCCGACGATCACGCACTCTCGCTCCGCCACCAACACGCCGAACCGGGGCGATGGCCCCAGCCCGTGCTCGATGAGGTTCGCTTCGGTGACGCGAAGCTTGTCGTCATAACCCTCGAAGACGGCTAGCGCCCGCATGAGGGCGAGCACCGCACCGACATCCTGGCGCTCGAATGGACGAATTCTAACCATCGCCTTCTGCATGCTTGCTCAGTCTTCAAGGCCGACCATATCGCGTGGCCTCACGCGTGCAAGACACCGGGCTCCTTGCCTGAAGCGAAAGGAAGGTCCTCGTCCTGCCAACCGGTTATGCCGCCGATCATGATCTTCACGGGACGACCGAGGCTGGCCAGCTTGAAGGCCGCCTGATCCGCGCCATTGCAATGCGGTCCCGCGCAATAGACGACGAACAGCGTCCTTTCGGGCCATTGCACCATCCGCCCGGCCGATATTTCGCGGTGGGGCAGATGCAGCGCGCCCGGCACATGGCGGCGTCCATAGGCTTCCGGCGAACCGACCACATGCAGGAGAACAAAGTCCGGCTCTCCGGCACGCAGTGCGGCGGCGACGTCGGAACAGTCGGTCTCGACGGAAAGCCGGCGCAGAAAATGGTCGCGGGCGATATCCGGCGATGCCGCCGGAATGTCTGTCACGTGGCTCATCCTCGTATCTCCATTGCTGATGCGACGGAGAGATAAGACAGGAAGCAGGGCGATTGCAGCTGGCAGCTTTGCCATATATCGTCAAGATCATGCCATCCTCTGCGAATCCGCGCCCTGCCAACCCTCTTGTCGTTGCCGTTGCCTATGACGGGCTGTGCACGTTCGAGTTTGGCGTGGCGGTTGAGATCTTCGCCTTGCCGCGGCCGGAAATGGGTGAGGATTGGTACCGTTTTGCGGTTGCCGGTATTGATACCGGTGAAATGCGCGCGCTGGGCGGCGTGCGTATTGTTGCCGACGGCGGGATCGATCTGATCGGCCAGGCCGGCACGGTGATCGTACCGGGATGGCGCGGAACGGAGGCTCCGGTGCCGCCGGCGCTGATCGAGGCGCTTCGAAAGGCACACGAGCGCGGCTCTCGCATTCTTTCGATCTGTTCGGGCGTGTTCGTGCTTGCCGCCGCCGGCCTGCTGGCGGGCAAAAGAGCGACCACGCATTGGCGCTACAGCGAGAAGCTGACGGAGATGTACCCCGACATCACCGTGATTCCGGACGTTTTGTACATCGATGAGGGCAATGTGCTGACATCGGCAGGCAGTGCCGCGGGCATCGACCTTTGCCTGCATCTGGTGCGGCGCGACTTCGGCACCAAGGCGGCAAACATGGTGGCGCGGCGTCTGGTGGTGCCGCCGCATCGCGACGGCGGTCAGGCGCAGTATGTCGAGAGCTCCGTTCCCGAGCCGCACGAGCGCAGCCGGCTCGGACCGTTGATCGACAGGATGCGCGCCAATATTTCCGCCGATTATCCGGTCGCCATCTTGGCCGAGCTTGCCGGGATGAGCGAGCGGACGTTCCTGCGCCGGTTCGCGGCCGCGACCGGCGTCACGCCGGCGCGCTGGCTGCTGTCGGAACGGCTTTCGCGGGCGCGCACGCTGCTGGAAGACACCGCCATGCCGATCGAACGGATTGCCGAGACCGCCGGCTTTGGCGCGGCAGGCACGCTGCGGCATCATTTTCGTCAGCAGTTCGCCACGACGCCCGTCGCGTACCGTGCGCGGTTCGGGAACACGGCCAGGTCGGCTTAAGTCACGCGTCCCTCATAGCGGCCACGCGGCCTGATGATGCTGCCGCTAATGATCTGTTCGACCATATGCGCGGCCCAGCCGACACTGCGTCCGAGCGCAAACAGCTGGAACGGTGCATCGCGCGGCAAGCCAAGGCCGCGCGTCAGAGCGGCCAAGGCGAAGTCGATGTTGGGCTGGGCACCGACCGCCGCCATGGCGGCTTTTTGCAGCTGTTGCAGCGTCTCGTCGACAGGGATGACTTCCAGAAGTGCGGTGGCACGGGGATCGCCGTCGGGATAGAGCGGATGGCCGAACGCCGGCAAGGGCCGATCATGGCCGAGCCAGCGCCGGATCGCCGCATCCGCGCCGTGGGCTGCTGCATCTTCAGCCAGTTGCATCGCCGCTTCGCCGGCGCCACCGTGGCGCGGGCCGGACAGCGTTGCCAAGCCGGCCAGCAGGCATGCGGCAGGCGAGGCGCCTGTGGACGCTGCGACGCGGGCGGCAAAGGTCGATGCGTTGAGTTCATGATCGGCGAGCAGGACGAGGGCGCAGCGGATCGCTTCCGCGCCGGCATCATCCACCGACCAGCCCTGCGCCAGGCGCTTATGGACGGGCGCTGTGCCGGCTTCAGCGCCCAGCGACTGCGCCAGCGCTCCGACTGTGCGCGCGGCCTCGGTGCACAGCGAGGCGGCGCTGCGTCCTAGCGAAGGCCGCCCGTGGCCTGCAAGCATGGCAAGCTGCGCAAAGGCCGAGGCGCGGCCGACTGGATGAGGCGCTTCAGGTGACGGAGCTTTGAAAGCCACCGGTTCAGGCGAGGCCCAGAGCACAGCAGCGGTTTCCTCCAGCGTCGCCGCTTTGGAGAGCGCAACGGCGTCTTGCCCTCGATAGATCAGTCGACCGTGCAGCACAGTCGAAATCGCGGTGACAATCGAGGGTTCGCCCCAGGCGATCGCACTCTCGGCGATGGCCGAGGGACTGCGGCCCCGCGCCCGGCGGGTCGCCAATGCCGCGATGTCGTCGGCGCGGTACTGGCTGCGGCGCGGGTCGCTCTCATCCGGCCGCATGCCGATGCGGCCACGGCTGACATAGGCGTAGAGCGTCTGCGGCCGGACCTTGAGCCTTTCCAGCGCCTCTTCCCGCGACAGCCATTCGGACATTTTAGCTCACATATTGATTATATTGATCAAGATTGATCGAGGCGCAGCCCAACCCTTATCTCCCATGCAGAAAAGCTGCAAGGAGATGAGATATGGCGAACGGGCTCGATGATGTGGTGGCGGCGGAGACCGTGCTCTCCGATGTCGATGGCCTTGGCGGCCGCCTGACGATCCGCGGTCATTCGCTGCCGGAATTGGCGGGACGATGGCGCTATGCGCAAGTGGTTCGCCTGTTGCTCGACGGCTTCTTCGACGGCCTTCCCGGCGATGCCGAACTGGCAGCGAGGCTGGGCAAGGCTCGCGTCGAGGTGTTCGAGCGGCTTGCACCCTCGCTGCCGCTGCTCGCACCGCTTGAGATCTATAGCGCCATGCGCGCCGGCATGGCGCTGCTGCCGGATGGCGAGACGCTGACGGACGCCTTGCGGCTGATCGCGGCGCCCGCCGTGCTGACGCCGGCTCTGCTGCGGCTGGCGCGCGGCGAGCAGCCGACCGCACCTGACGCCAAGGCCGATCATGCCGCCGACATGCTGAGGATGCTCGAGGGATCCGTCCCGTCGCCGGCGCTGGCAAGGGCACTCGACACCTATCTGGTGACCGTGTGCGATCACGGCCTCAACGCCTCGACCTTTGCCACCCGCGTCGTCGCATCGACCCTGGCAGGGCTGACATCGTCGGTGCTGGCCGGGCTCGGCGCGCTCAAGGGGCCGCTGCACGGCGGCGCGCCCGGCCCGGTGATCGAGATGCTCGATGCAATCCAGGCGCATGGCGACGCGGCCGGTTGGCTGCGCGAGAAGGTCGCGCATGGCGAGCGCATCATGGGTTTCGGCCATCGTATCTACCGCGTGCGCGATCCGCGCGCCGATGTGCTGAAAGCCGTCGTGCGGCAGCTCGGCAGCGAAGGCGAAGCCGGCCGCCGGCTGGCCTTCGCCGAACAGGTCGAGCAGACGGCGCTCGAAGTGCTGCGGATCGCCAAGCCGCAGCGCTCGCTGCAGACCAATGTCGAGTTTTACACAGCGCTTGTGCTTGAGGCGGCTGGCTTTCCGCCACAGGCGTTCAGCAATGTCTTTGCCGCCGGACGTGTCGCCGGCTGGATCGCGCATGCGCGCGAACAGCAGACGACGGGGCGGCTGATCCGTCCACAGTCGCGCTATGTCGGGCCGGTGCCGGACCTCGTGGCCTGAGGCCCGCCTGTTTCGGTGGAGCAGCCCCTTCAAAGCGGGGCTTTCTTCATGACCGAAATTTCATGTGATCACGCGACCGTGTTCGTGTTCTTGCCTTGGTCATCCCTTATATGCTGCACTGCAATATAAGTCCGCTGCCGTCGAACCCGCCCGATTTCCGGGCGGAATGAGGCAGCAGCGACCAAACCGAACAGGAACGCCATGACCAAAAACGGCAAGGCGGAGGAAACGAAGAAGATCAACATCGCGCTGCAGGGCGGCGGCTCGCACGGGGCTTTCTCCTGGGGTGTACTCGACCGGCTGCTGGAGGATGGCAGGCTCGACATTTCAGCCGTGTCCGGCACCAGCGCCGGCGCGATGAATGCGGTGGCGCTGGCCGATGGTTTTGTGCGCGGCGGCGTCGAGGGTGCACGGCAAAAGCTGGACGACTTCTGGCGCGCGGTGGCGGCCAAGGGCCGCTTCAGCCCGGTGCAGCGCATGCCGTGGGACGTCGCCTGGGGCAACTGGTCGATCGAGAACACGCCCGGCTATTTCTTCTTCGACACCATGTCCCGAGTGTTTTCGCCCTATGTCGCCAATCCGCTGGGCTTGAACCCGCTGCGCGACGTGGTCGAGCAGGAGATCGATTTCAAAAATGTTCACGCCTGCAAGTCGATGGAGCTGTTCATTTCGGCGACCAATGTCGAGACCGGCCAGCTGCGCGTCTTTTCCGACGGCGAGATCGACCTCGACACGGTGATGGCCTCGGCCTGCCTGCCGCAATTGTTCCGCGCCGTCGAGATCAAGGGCGTGCTCTATTGGGATGGCGGCTATGGCGGCAATCCGGCGCTGTTTCCGTTCTTCAAGACGGCGGCGACGGAGGATGTGCTTTTGGTGCAGATCAATCCGGTGGTGCGCGAAGGCACGCCGAAAAGCGCCAACGAAATCCAGAACCGCATCGACGAGATCACCTTCAATGCCGGGCTGCTGAACGAATTCCGCTCGATCGCCTTCGTCAAGGAACTGATCGCCGCCGGCCGGCTGCCGCCTGGCGAATACCGCGACATCCGCATGCACCGCATCGATGCCGACGAAGCGTTCAAGGATCTGTCGGCGTCATCCAAGGTCAACGCCGAATGGGCTTTTTTGACCTATTTGCGCGACCTTGGCCGCATAGCGGCGAGCGACTGGCTGGAGGAGAATTACGACGCCGTCGGCAAGCGGCCGACGCTCGATCTTTCCGGCGAACTCGATGACGGCTTCAAACCGGTGCGCGGGCCGGCACCGGGACGGCGGGTGAAGGAATTTCTCGCCGCCCGCAAGAAGCCGGACGCGGAACGCCGGCGGGCCTGAGTCCGCCCGGATCGATCAAGACGATCAGCGAAGTGTTCGGCAAATCGGAGTAGCGCCGATGACTTTCCGTCCCGGAACAACCGTTGCGTGTGACGGTATACAAAATCATACTGACGCCTGCTGCCATTCACTGAGTGGCTACGCAGGTCGCGCCCACATTTGAGCGTCAAGGCACAGGGGGGTGTCAGTGCTCAAAACGCCTTGAAAACAAAGCGCCTCCAACATCCGTATGGTTCCGAGACTGTGGTTCCGCCGCCTGACGGGGCGCCGATAAAACCGTTTTCGTTGGCCACACTACATCGCCTGGCACAATGTTCCTGCAACTTTTCGACTGTATTGCGATGCAACTTTGATGTAGAAGCGCGGCTTCGCCGTTCACGGCAAATTGAACACGGCCTGGCGCGCACCCATATCGGCGACGCGCCCGAGTTGGAAGACACGGTAGCTGTTAGACGACGGACTCCTGTTGGATAACGACTTGGCCGAACCCCGCAGTGGAAAAACAATGATGCCGAAGATCAGGTTTCACAAGCTTGCCGCTATTGTTGTGCTCATCGGCTTCGCGGCCTGGATGGGAACAGGCGCGTTCTCGTCCGTCGGCAGCGCCGCTGTCGAAGGTGCTGGCAAGGCAGGCGATCAGGCCAAGCCGGGCGATCAGGCCAAGGCGCCGGATGCAGCCAAGGCGGCCGAGGCCGAACCGAAGGCGCCGCTGCGCACCGTCGCTGTGGTGACGCCGCCGCGCAAGACCTATGCCCGCGCCATCCGCATTTCCGGGCTGACCGAGGCCGACAAGCGCGCCGTGCTGGCGACGCGCGTCGCCGGCGTCATCGAAAAGCTGCCGGTCAAGCAGGGCGATCACGTCAAGACCGGCGATCTGGTGCTGATGCTTGCGGCGGAAGAAAAGATCTCGATGGTCGACAATGCCAAGCAGCTCGTCGTGCAGCGCCAGGCTGAACTCGACGCATCGCTGCGGCTCATGAAGACCGGCAATCTGCCCAAGCTGCAGCTCGACACGGCGCGTTCGAATCTGACCGCTGCGCAGTCGCAGCTGGAAACGGCGCAGGCCGAACTCGAGCGCAATCTGGTCAAGGCGCCCTTCGACGGCGTCATCGACCGGGTGCCGGTGGAGCTCGGCAGTTCCATCATGCAGGGCGGCGAGGTGGCAACCATCCTCAAGCTCGATCCGGTGATTGCGCGCGGCGAAGTCAGCGAACGCGACCTCGGCTATCTCAAGCTTGGCGACAAGGCCACTGTCCGGCTGGTCAGCGGCCAGACCGTCGAAGGCACCGTGCGCTACATCAGCCGCGACGCCTCGTCGGCCACCCGAACCTTCCGCGTCGAGATCGCCGTCCCCAATGCCGACGGCTCGGTGCCGGCCGGCATGACGGCAGAGATTGCGCTCAGCGCGCAGCCGACCGACGCCGTCATGTTGCCGCGCTCCGTGGTGACGCTGGGCGACAAGGGAGACCTCGGCATCCGCGCCGTCGACAAGGACAACAAGGTGGTATTCTTCCCGATCGACCTCGTTGACGACTCGCCGAAGGGCCTCGTGCTTGGCGGCATTCCCGCCGATGCCCGCGTCATCGTCGCCGGCCAGGAACTCGTGAAGGAAGGCGACGTAGTCAAGCCGGTCGAGGCCGACCAGGCGACCATCCAGAAACTGTTGGGCGAAGCGACAACGCAGTAGCGCCGGGTGGCCCCGGACGGGGGCAACCGGCCGCAATGCGGCTCCTGAAATTTTGAGAACAGGCCATGGATATCGTCAAACTCGCGATCAACAATGCCCGGCTGACCATTGCGGTGCTGGTCTTCCTGCTGCTGGCGGGCTGGGTCGCCTATCAGTCGACGCCGAAGGAAGCGGAACCCGACGTTCCTACCCCTTATGTTTATATAAATGTCGCCTATCAAGGCATCGCGCCCGAAGACGCTGAAAGACTTCTGCTTAGGCCGCTGGAGGCAAAGCTTAAGAGCCTTAAGGGGTTAAAGGAGATGAAATCATCCGCCTATCAGGGCGGCGCCTTTGTCTTCCTTGAGTTTCTGCCGTCTATAAAAGTCGACACCGCGGTGACAGATACACGCTCGAAGGTTCAGGACGCGAAGGCTGACCTGCCCCAAGCGGCAGAAGAACCGGTTGTTACCGAGGTCAACATTTCCGAGTTTCCCGTCCTGGTCGTCACGCTGTCCGGCGATGTGCCCGAGCGTGTGCTTACGGCGGCGGCGCGCGAACTGCGCGACCGCATCGAGGAAGTACCGGGCGTTCTTGAGGGCACCATACAAGGCGCGCGCGACGATCTTGTCGAAGTCGTCATCGACCCGATGAAGCTGTCCTCCTACGGCCTGCAGCTCGACCAGTTGATCGGCGCGGTCGGCGCTTCCAACAGCCTGGTCGCCGCCGGCAACATCGAGGGTTCGGAAGGCAAATACGCGGTCAAGGTGCCGTCGCTGATCGAGACACCCGAGGATGTCGCGTCCTTGCCGGTGGTCGCCGGCCCCAATGCCGTCGTGCAGGCGAAGGACATCGCCACGGTGCGTTCGACCTTCGCCGACGCCGAGACCATCACCCGCCTCAACGGTAAGCCGGCCATCGCCATCGAAGTCAAGAAGCGCATCGGCGCCAATCTGATCGACACGCTGGCCAAGGTGCGGGAAGTGTCCGACGCCTATGTCAAGACCATGCCGGAAGGCATGAACATCACCTACACGCAGGACAAGTCGGTCTTCGTCAACCAGCTTCTGGGCGATCTGCAGAACCACGTGATGATCGCCGTCATCCTGGTGTTCATCGTCATCCTCTATGCGCTGTCGGGCCGCGCCTCGCTGCTGATCGGGCTTGCCATTCCGTCATCGTTCCTGATCGGCATCCTGCTCTTGGCGATGATGGGCTACACCATCAACATGATCGTGCTGTTCAGCCTTATCCTGGCGGTCGGCATGCTGGTCGACGACGCCATCATCGTCACCGAGTTCGCCGAACGGCGCATGGGCGAAGGCATGCCGAAGGCGGAAGCCTTCACGCTGGCCGCCAAGCGCATGGCCGGTCCGGTCATCGCCGCGACCATGACCCGCATCGCGGCGTTTTCGCCGCTGCTGTTCTGGCCCGGCATCATCGGCGACTTCATGAAATACATGCCGATCACGCTGATCGTCACGCTGTCGGCCTCGATGCTTTATGCGCTGGTGTTCGCGCCGACGCTGGGCGCGCTTTTCGCCAAGGCGCCGGAGCATCACGAGGAACAAAATCGCGACGGCTGGTACATGGCGCTGGTCAAGCAGGCGGTGCGCTTCCCCATCACCGTGCTGGTGCTCACCGCCGTGCTGCTCACCGGCGTCGGCTTCGCCTATTCGAAATATGGCGCCGGCGTCGAGTTCTTCCCCAGCGTCGAGCCCGATTACGGCCTGCTCTATGTGCATGCCCGCGGCAATCTCTCCCTGGCCGAAATGGACACGGCGACCAGGATCGCCGAAAACCGGCTGCTTGGCTGGCCTGGCGTCAAATCGGTCTATACCCGCGTCGGCAAGACGCAGGGCGGCGGACAGGACGTGCCGGAGGACGTCGTCGGCGTCATCCAGTATGAGTTCATCGACTGGCGCGAGCGCAAATCGGCGAACAATATCCTGGATGAGCTGCGCACCGTCATGGCCGGCATTCCCGGCGTCGATGTCGAGGTGCGCGTGCCGGAGGCCGGTCCTCCGACGGGCAAGGCGGTCCAGCTCCGGCTTTCGGCCATCGATCCCAAAGGGCTCGACGACCAGGCCCGCGCGGTTGCGGCGCGCATCGCCAAGGTGCCCGGCGTCATCGACGTGTCGGACGGCCTGCCGCCGCCCGGCGTCGACTGGGCGCTCGAGGTCGACCGCGCCAAGGCGGCGCAGTATGGCATCAGCCCGACGGCCGTCGGCACGGTGGTGCAATTGGTGACCAATGGGTTGAAGCTGTCGGAATACCGGCCGGCCGGCGCCGACGATGCCGTCGACATCAGGCTGCGCCTGCCCGAAGACCGGCGCACGCTGTCGACGCTCGACGAACTCCGGGTGCAGACCGCGCAAGGCTCGGTGCCGATCTCGAACTTCGTCGTGCGCAAGCCGGAGCCGACCGTCGGCATCCTCAACCGCATCGATGGCGCCCGCACCGTGGTCGTCCAGGCCAACGTCGCCGCCGGTAACCAGGTTGCGGCGGTGCAGGCGGAGGTGACCAAGGCGGTCACCGACATGAAGCTCGACAACGGCATACGCTGGAAGCTGGCGGGGTCGAACGAGGACAGCGCCGAAGCCAGCGCCTTCCTCGGCAAGGCTTTTGGCGCCGCGATCTTCCTGATCTTCCTGGTGCTGCTAATGCAGTTCAACAAGTTCACCAGCGTGCTGCTGGTGCTGTCCTGCGTGGTCATGGCGACGATCGGCGTGTTCCTGGGGCTGCTGCTGACAGGCGAAGCCTTCGGCATCGTCATGTCGGGCATCGGCGTCATCGCGCTGGCCGGTGTGGTGGTGAACAACAACATCGTGCTCATCGACACCTATGACCGGCTGCGCGAAGAAGGCTGGGACAAGATGGAAGCGGTGCTGCAGACCTGCCGCGAGCGCGCCCGCCCGGTGGTGCTGACGGCGGTCTCGGCCATCCTCGGCGTTCTGCCGATCGCCTTTGGTCTCGGCCTCGAAATCTTCCATCACGAGACGACGATCAACGCGCCGTCGACGCAATGGTGGATTTCGTTGTCCTCGGCGATCGTCTTCGGCCTGTCCTTTGCCACGCTGCTGACGCTGGTGGTGACGCCGTCCATGCTGATGATCTTCACGCGCAGCAAGAACAGCCGCTTCTATGCCTTCTTCCGCCGGCTGTTCGGCCGCGACAAGAAACGGGATGCGTCCACGGGGCCGAAGCCGGGTCCGCTCGATGAGCCGGCAATCGCCTTCCCGAAAGCCGCGGAATAGCTGCATTCGACCAGTCGGACAAAAGGCCGCCCGGAACAACCGGGCGGCCTTTTGCATTGTCCCCTCGCATCTGAAGAGCAAAGCGAGGGACTCTTATGACCGTCAGCACCATTCTCATCATAGTTCTGATCCTGATCCTGATCGGCGCCGTACCGGCCTGGCCGCATTCGCGCTCCTGGGGTTATGGGCCGTCCGGAATAGTCGGCGTTGTGCTTGTGGTGCTGCTGATCCTGGTGCTGATGGGCAGGGTTTGATCGGGGCAGGAGACCTCTGCGATCAGCGGGTCCTCGCCCGATGAAGTGCTGGCAATAGGCATACGGCGGTGCCAACCCCCACTCCGGCCGCTGCGCGGCCACCTCTCCCCATGTCCATGGGGGAGAGGAAATGCCAAGCTTTTCAAGGCAGCGATCTTGGCGATTAGCATTTCCTCTCCCCCACGAATGTGGGGGTAGAGGTGGCTGGGCGAAGCCGAGACGGAGCGGGGGAGCTCCATATGCGATTGGCCCGAAATCGAGATGACGAGCACACGCTGTGCCCCCTTGGCCACCCCGCACCCTTGCGTATACGCTGCCGGCACGACAATCACCGAGGGAGCCATCAAGGTGAACACCGCCAGCCCGCCCAGGCCGCTCGCCGAGATCGCCAGCTATCACGCCCACATCTACTATGTCGGGCAAGCCGAACGGCAGCAGGCCGAATGGCTGCGCCTGCGCATCGGCGAACGCTTCCGCGTGCGCCTGGGCAACTGGCGCGACGAGCCGGTCGGCCCGCACGAACAGGCCATGTACCAGGTCTCCTTCGCCACCGAGATCTTCGCCACGCTGGTCCCCTGGCTGATGCTTAACCATGGCGGCCTGAGCATCCTCATCCACCCCAACACCACCAACCCCAAGCGCGACCATCTGGTCGATCCGATCTGGATCGGGCGGCCGCTGGGGGTGCATGGCGAGGTGCTGGGAGAAGAGGATGAAGCGGAAGAGGCGCTGGAGGTGAATACGGAACCGACCCTGGGGGCTTAGGGAGGGCGTTCTGCAAAGTAGAGACTTGGCCCATGGAGACGCGTTCACCAATAGCCCAGTTCAGGCATGCATGACCGGCCGCTTTACGCCTCAAGCCGTATCCTATGCCTTCATCATTGCTTCGTCGAAGATGCCGAACCAGCGTGGGGCCGTTGGAGCGATGGACCGTCGATGGATGGCAAGGGAGAGTTCTCCCTGGTCGCCGGTACGCCGAGGCGGGGCCGCCGAATAGGCAAAAGATTGCAATAAGGACGCAGCCGGCACTCGGTTCCCGCGGAGTCGGGCGCACCGGTTCGTACGGGAGCAACTGGCGCTCCGCACGAGGGACAGGGCAACTCACTGGTGACTGGGTGCGTGCCTGACGAAGCCCTTCGTTTCGGCTGAGATAAATGCTCTCACTTACGGAACATCGCAGGTTCGTCGAAGTTGGAAAGCTACGGAGGACGTGCACATGAACAGTGTCATCTATCTTATCGGCCTTATCGTTGTCGTGCTCGCGGTCCTCTCCTTCCTCGGTTTTCACTAGGTGGCCTCATGCAGCATGAGAACGATCAGGGCGGACAGCCCACCGATTTCGACAAGGCGAAAAGCGACGTCTCCGACAGACTTCGCCAGGAAAATGAGCGTGCCAGCGAGTTGCTTCACGACGCGCGGGACGAGGTGACCCGTAAGGCTGGCGACTATGCATCTGAAGCCACGCAGGTCATCTCCGACAAGGCGGAGGAGGCGCAGCGCGACATCGGATCGAGCTTGGCGGCGTTGGGTGGTGCACTGCGAGCGGCCAGCGATCACCTTGCCAGCAACGATGAAAGGAACGCATCGAAATTCGCTTTGGATGCTGCCAGTGGCCTTGAGCGGCTTTCATCGTCCTTGAAACAGAAGCCCTTTAGCCAAGTCCTTGATGACGTGCAGTCCTTCGGCCGGCAAAATCCCGGTGTCCTGCTTGCGGGATCGGTGTTGGCCGGATTGGCTCTCGGGCGGTTCATCAAGGCTTCTCCGCCGGCAACGCCCGATTCTGAGGCCGCTCCGGGAGGCCTCAGATCACACACCGATCAGCCACAGGGTTGGTCCGCTGATCGTCCACAAGATTTTGGCGTGGTCGGCGATGATGGCGCCACGCAGATCGCGGAGCAGGACAGATGAACAACCAGGACAATCCCAGCCTTGCCGGGCTAGTCACCGATTTGGCCCAGAATGTAACCACTCTGGTGCAAACCGAGGCGAGGCTGTTTCGGGCCGAGCTCTCTGAAAAGCTTACCAAAGCCGGAGCAGGTGCCGCGGAAGTGCTGGGCGGCGCGATTTGCCTGCTCGCCGCGCTCTTGGTGTTGCTGCAGGCGCTCATTATCGCACTGACGCGGGCAGGGCTTGGCGCGGGGTGGTCTTCCCTGCTGGTCGGTGTGGTCGTGGCGGTCCTCGGCGTCATCCTGCTGCGGACCGGGACGGCCAGCATGGCGCCTTCGGAACTTACCCCCGACCGGACCCAGGGACAGCTGAAGCGCGACGCGAGCGCGATTAAGGAACAGGTGAGATGAAAGAGAAATCCGCAGCCGAACTTGAACGCGAGGCCGAGGCGGCGCGCGCCCGGGTGATGGAGACCGCCGAATCCATTCGAGGCAAGATGACGCCGGGACAATTGCTGGATGAGTTCACCGGGCTGTTCTCGGGAGGGGAGAGCGCGGCCATGCTCAGCAATCTCAGAACGCAGGTCCGAGACAATCCTTTGCCGGTCACCATGGTGGGCGCAGGTCTGGCCTGGCTGATGTTCGGCAGCGGTGCCTCAAACACCGCCCACCGTTCGGCTGGCTATCCATTGCCTTCAGCGCCGGGACGACATGATGTAGCAGGGGAGCGCGGCGGCTTGGGCGGCACGCTCTCCGACGCCGCGGAATCGCTCTCCTCGAGCGCTACCAGCGTCGGCGACACCATATCGAGCACCGCAAGAGCCGCTGCGGCGGGTCTGACGGGAAGCGCTGCCAATGCAAGCTCGACGACTGGGGACATGGCGGCGAAAGCCAGCCGCTCCGCGCAAGATCTGTTGGAGGACCAACCCTTGGCCGTAGCGGCCGTCGGTCTCGCCATCGGCGCCGCTATAGGTGCAATGCTGCCCCATACCGCAACGGAGGACGAGCAACTAGGCGCCTATGGCGACAAGCTTCGCGATTCCGCCGAAACTTTGCTCAATAGGGGCCTCGATGAGGCCAAGCAGGTCGCCGCCGAAGCCTATGAGACCATCAAGCAGGAAGCTGGCCGGCAAGATATGGAAGCAGACACGATAGCCGATCAGCTCGGCGAGATCGTGAAGTCCACAGCAGACAAGACCGAGCATGCCGTGCGCGAACGAATTTCCGATACGTCTCAGCGCCAAACCTAGCTTGATGATCCTGGATCAACGATAGCCGGCCTCTCCAGAAAGGGGCCGGTGTTGTCCGTCAAACGGTGACCCGCTCGAGTCACTTCAGAGCCGTGTGCGGACTGATGTCCCTTGCCGATAGTAATCCAGCGGATCAGGTTCTCTGGATTGTTGGCCAACCCGCCGCCGATAAGACGCGGTCAGCAAAACTGGCATCTAGGCGAGGACCGACATTGCACTTGAAGTTCGCAGACCGAGGATGCCGGTCCGCTCTGGGACGTAGGGCGACACCCCACTTCACCCCCCAGCCAGCCGCGGCAGCAGAAAAATCTCCGCCCCCGGCGGCAGTTCCTTCGACCACGTATCGCGATAAATCGTCCCGTCGATCGCCACCGCGATGCCCTTCTCGATCCAGGGCTCGATGCCGGGATACTGTTCAGCCAGTTTCCTGAACAGCTCCCTGATGTCCTTGGCCTCGACCTCGACCTTGCTCTGGCCGCCGGCGAGCTGGCCCAGCGCGCCCCAGAGCGTCACTTCGACCATTAGGGCAAGAACCTCATTTTTGCCCTAGCCTCCCCGTTCCGCCTCGATCGCGGCGAGGACCCTTGGCGGCGACATCGGGATGTGGGTCATGCGCACGCCGGCTGCGTTGGAGACGGCATTGGCGATCGCCGCCAGCGGCGGCACGATCGAGGTTTCGCCGACGCCGCGCACGCCATAGGGGTGGTTGGGATTGGGTATCTCGAGGATCTGCGTGTCGATCATCGGCAGGTCCGAGCAGACCGGGATGCGGTAGTCGAGGAAGCCGGCGTTCTGGAGACGCCCATCCTTTCCGTAGATGTACTCCTCGTTGAGCGCCCAGCCGATGCCTTGCGCCGCACCGCCCTGGTACTGGCCCTCGACATAGGTGGGGTGCACCGCCTTGCCGGCATCCTGGATCACCGTGTAGCGGATCACCCTGGTCGAGCCGGTATCGGGGTCGACCTCGATGTCGCATATATGGGTGGCGAAGGAGACGCCGGCGCCGTCGGCGACGAGTTCGCTGTGGCCGGCGATCGGCCCGCCGGTCTTGCCGGAAGCGGCGGCGATCTCCTTCAGCGACAGGGCTGCAAGATTGCCGTACTTCTCGCCCTTGGCGATGGCGTGGCCGTTTTCCCAGACCACGTCGTCGACGGGGATGTCCCACGTCTGGGCGGCGCGCTCACGCAGGATCTTGATGGCGTTGCGGGCGGCCGAGATGGTCGCCATCGACGACGAGAAGGTGCCGCGGCTCCCATCGGTCATGTCGTTGTAGCCGAGCGAGGACGTGTCGGCGACCACCGCCTTGAGCTGGGCATAGTCGATGCCGAGCTCCTCCGCCGCCACTAGCGACAGCGACGCACGCGAGCCGCCTACATCAACCGTTCCGACGGCCAGCGACACCGAGCCGTCCATGCCGATGTTCAGGTCCACGCAGGTCTGGCCACCGAAGTTGAACCAGAAGCCGCATGCCATGCCGCGGCCCTGGTTCTTGCCCAGCGGCGCCTTCATGTGCGGATGGTGCTTGGCCGCCTCCAGCGTCGGGCCGATGCCGATCGGGCCGTAGACCGGGCCGTAGGAAGAGCGGGTGCCTTCCTGGGCGGCGTTCTTGATCCGGAACTCGACCGGATCCATTCCAAGCTCCTTGGCCAGCTCGTCGACGGCGCTTTCCACCGCGAACGCAGCCATGGGTGCCGAGGGTGCGCGATAGGCGGCGGTCTTCGGCCGGTTGACCAGCACTTCGAAGCCGACCGTCTGGACGTTATCGAGCTTGTAGCAGGCGAAGGCCGTCATGGCGCCGATCTCGGCCCAGGCGCCGGCATAGGGGCCGCTGGTGTAGCGCAGCGTCGCTTCGGCGGCAGTGATGGTGCCATCCTTGCGGGCGCCGATCTTGACGTCGATCGAGGTGGCGCTGGTCGGACCCGAGGCGCGGAACACCTCGTCGCGGGTCATCACCAGCTTCACCGGACGGCCGGCCTTGCGCGACAGCGCCAGCGCCACCGGCTCGGCCCAGACATGGGTCTTGCCGCCGAAGCCGCCGCCGATTTCCGACGAGGTGACGCGCAGCTTCGAGGCTTCCAGCCCGAGCAGTTGCGCACAATGCTGGCGGTAGACGAAATGGCCCTGCGTGCAGACCCAGAGGTCGGCGGTGCCGTCGGACGAGACGCTCGCCACGCAGGCATGCGGCTCGATATAGCCCTGATGCGTCTGCTCGGTCTTGAAGGAACGCTCGACGATGACATCGGCGTGGCCAAAGCCCTGATGGACATCGCCATGGCCAAACTGGCTGCGCTTGGTGACGTTGGACGGCTTTACCGGCTTTTCCTCGAGCCCCTCGGTGAAGATGGTGTCGTTGATCAACGGCGCGGTGTGCTTCATCGCCTCGTCGACATCGGTGACATGCGGCAACAGCTCGTATTCGACCTCGATGAGCTTCAGCGCCTGCCTGGCAGTGCGGGCATCGACGGCGGCGACCGCGGCCACCGCATGGCCGTCATAGAGCGCCTTGCCGCGCGCCATGCAATTGTCGAGGACGTCATACATGGCGGCATCGCCATCGGTGAGATCGGGCAGGTCGGCGGCGGTGATCACCGCTTTCACGCCGGCGAGCTTTTCCGCTTTCGAGGTGTCGATCTTGAGGATCCTGGCATGCGCATGCGGACTGCGCAGGACACGCCCGACCAGTTGTCCCGCCATGTTGAAGTCGGCGCCGTAGCGGGCGCGTCCCGTCACCTTGTCGATGCCGTCTGGGCGGATGGGGCGGGTGCCGACGGATGAGAATTTGCGGCCCGAAAAGCGTGGATCGAAGTTCATGCGTGCGCTCCCTTCATCACATTGGCCGCATCCTGGACCGCGCGCACGATCTTGTCGTAGCCGGTGCAGCGGCAGAGGTTGCCGGCGAGGCCGAAGCGGATTTCTTCCTCGGTAGGATCGGGGTTCTTGGCCAGAAGATCCTTGGCCGCGATGAGGAAGCCCGGCGTGCAGATGCCGCATTGCAGGGCCGCATGCTCGAGGAATTTCTGCTGCAGCGGATGCAACTGATCGCCATGCGCCATGCCCTCGACGGTTTCGATATGCCGGCCTTCGGCTTCAGCGCCGAGCACCAGGCACGAGCAGACCAGCCGGTTGTCGAGGATGATCGAGCAGGCGCCGCAGTCGCCGGTGCCGCAGCCTTCCTTGGCGCCGGTCAGGCCGAGCCGATCGCGCAGGACGTCGAGCAACGTCTCGTCGGGCTGGCAAAGGTATTCGACGTGATCGCCGTTGATTGTCGTTGATACTGCTACACCGGCCATCATTTGCCTCCTGCGCGTGCGTAGGCGGTCGTCGCGGCCCGTCCGGCCAGCACGCCCGCAACTTTTCGTCTGAACTCGATGGTGCCGCGCTTGTCGTCGATGGGGCGGCAGGCCCCAGCGCAGATCTTGGCGAGCCGCTCAAGTGCCGCCTCATCCAGCTTCCTGCCGATGAGAGCCTCGGCTGCTTCTTCCACCAGAAGCACGGTCGGGGCCGCGGCGCCCAGCGCGACGCGGGCGGCTGTTATGACGCCATGCTCGTCGAGCGTCAGGTTCACGCCGGCGCTCACCACCGCGATGTCCATCTCGGTGCGCGGAATGAATCTGAGATAGGCGTCGCCCGAACGCGGCGCGCGCTTGTCGAGCAGGATCGCCTCGACGATCTCACCCTTGGTGAGCGAGGTCTTGCCAGGCCCGATCGGCACAGCCTCGACCGGAATGGTGCGCTTGCCCGAGGGACCGGCAACCACGGCCTTTGCGGCGGCGGCCACCAAGGCCGGGACGCTGTCGGCGGCCGGCGAGGCGTTGCACAGATTGCCAACGATGGTGCAGCGGCCCTGGACCTGTTTCGAGCCGATCAGCTTCGACGCTTCGACGACACCGGGCCAGGCCTTCTTCAGAACCGAGCTCTCGCCCAGGACGGCGCAGGGGACGGTGGCGCCGATGCTGAAGCCGTCGGCCGTCTCCCTGATCTCGCTCAAGCCCTCGATCGCCTTGATGTCGACGATCAGGTCGGGATCGACAAACCCGCCCTTCATCCGAACGAGGAGGTCACTGCCTCCAGCGAGAATGGCTGATGTGCCGGAAGCGTCGGCCAGCAGGCCAACGGCGTCTTCGATTGAAAGCGGACGTATGTAACGCATCGTCTCCCCTTGGTGATGGTGATCTCGCCGACCGTTATAAACAGTCTCCTCATAATGACCATCCGGTTGCTGATTTCCAGCGATTGGGCCAGCACCGCGAGAGAGATTTTTGTCTAAAGTCTTTGTTTTGATGCATGTCGTTGTCCCAGAACCGCGCTCACTTCTGGGCGACATGCATTTAAGCGGCGTCTTTTGCACGGTCGAGGCTGATGCCGATGTCCTTCAAGGCCTCGGCCACGGCCTCGTCCAGCGGGGTGTGCGGGACTTCGCCGATGATGCCTTCCAGCCGGTCGGACACGAGCCGGTGCGGTTCGAAGCGCAGATAGGACATCGAGACGATCTCGCGCCACATCGCCACGAACGGGCTGCCGGCGCGCAGCACCCACCAAGGCATGAAGGTCAGTTTCAGCGGACGTCCCAACGCTTTCTCGGCCGCGGCCTTTATGTCCATGTCGGTGACGGCGTGGCCGGGGAAGTTGAGCGCCTCAAAGAAGCCGAGCTTGCCCTGATTACGCGCCAGGCCGACGAAGCCGATGCCGAAGTCCGGCAAATAGGCCCATTCGTGCACGAGGTTGGCAGGGCCAGGCGCGGTGTAGACGCCCTTGCTCATCTTGGCGGCGACGACGAGGTCGAACCATGATCCGCTGCCGGTGCCGCCGAAGAAATCGCCGGCGCGCAGGATGATGGTGCGGACGCGGCCGGCATCGGCCTCGCGGCGAAACAGCGCTTCCATGGCGCAGCGGATGCGGCCCTTCTCGGTCGTTGGGCGGAACGGCGTGTCTTCGGTGACGAGTTGAGGCATCGGCGAGCCGTAATTGTAGACAGTGCCGGGGAAAAGATGCAGCGCGCCATTGGCATGGCAGGCGGCCATGACGTTCGCCGCCATCGGCAGACACTTGCCCCAGTCGGTGTAGATCGGGTTGAGGCCGTTGAAGATGATGTCGACGCCTTGCGTGGCGCGGATCAGCGCCTCGCGGTCGAGCGCATTGCCGGCGACGGCGGTGGCGCCCTTTAGTTCGGCTGGGACCTTGCCGCTGCGGGTGACGGCGCGGACGTCGAAACCGGCGTCGATGAAGGCCTTGCCAACCACGCGGCCGAGCCGGCCATTGGCGCCCAGAATTGCGATCTTGTTCATTTTCTTCTCCGTGTCTGTGTTTGCACGGCGAATATGATGCGTTCATACGCGAATGAAAATTGACTATGGATGCAGATTTGTTATTCATAAATGAATGGAAGACATCGACTGGAACCTGATCAAGAGTTTCGTCACCGTGGCGGAGACCGGCAGCCTGTCGGCCGCGGCGCGAAAGCTCTCGGCTAGCCAGCCGACGCTCGGGCGTCACATCGGTGAGCTCGAACAGGCGTTGGGCGTCACGCTGTTCCGGCGCGGGCGGCGCGGCTATGCTCTGACGGAAGCAGGCGCCACGCTGTTCGAACGCGGCAGAGCGGTGAGCGAGCAGGCGAGCGCGTTTTCGCTATTGGCATTGGGCTCGGTCGAGGCGATCGAAGGCACGGTGCGTATTGCCGCCAGCGAGGTGGTGGCGGCCTATGTGCTGCCGAGGATGACGGCGCGGCTCGGCATCGAGGAACCCGGCATCGAGGTCGAGATCGTCGCCTCGAACCAGGTCGAGAACCTGCTGCGAAGGGATGCCGATATCGCCATCCGCATGGTCAAGCCGGCGCAGAACGAGCTGACGGCGCGCAAGGTCTGCGATATCAAGCTCTGCTGCTGCGCGGCGAAATCCTATCTCGACAGGCACGGACGCCCGCTCAAGCCCGCCGATCTTCTCGACCATCCGCTGATCGGCTTCGACCGCAGCGACGAGATGATCCGGGGCTTTACCCAGGCCGGCATCCCGGTCACCCGAAGCAGTTTCCGCTTCAGGACCGACAACCAGATCGTTCTGTGGGAAGCGCTGCGGGCGGGAAACGGCGTCGGTCTTGGCCAGGAGCCGCTGGCGGACAGCGACCCGTCGCTGGAGAAACTGCTGCCCGGCCTGCCACTGCCCAGCCTGCCGGTGTGGCTGGCCATGCATCGCGACGTGCGCACCAGCGTGCGCATCCGCCGCGTCGCGGATTTCCTCTACGAGGAGCTGAAGCGCTATTCGGCGGGGGCGGCCGCGAATTCGGCGCGGTGAGCGAGCCCGGCCATCAACAGCACGACGATCAGCAGCGCCGACATGGCGACGAAAATCGGGCCGAAGCTCGAACGCTCGGCAACGAAGCCGATCGCCGACGGCGCCACCAATATACCGGAATAGCCCATGGTGGTGACGACGCTCATGCCGGTGCCCGACGAGATGCCTTCCTGATTGCCGCCGGCCGAGAAGATGATCGGCACCATGTTGGCGATGCCGAAGCCGCAGAGGGCAAAAGCCGCGATGGCGATCCAGGGCGAAGGCGACAGGCCGGCGACCAGCATGCCGGCGGCGGCGACCACAGCCGAGCCGCGCAGCGTCGCCACCGCGCCGAAGCGGTTGCGCACGCCGTCGCCGAAAAAGCGCATGACAGCCATGACGCCGGAGAAGGCGGCGTAGGCAAGGCCGGCGATGGCGAGGTCGGCGCCGAGTTCTTGCCTGAGATAAAGCGCTGCCCAGTCGAGCACGGCGCCCTCGGAAATCATCGTCAGCAGCGCCATCAGCCCGACCAGATAGACCAGCGGATTGGCCGGCAGCGTAAATCTGTGATGCTCGGCCGCCTGCGGCTTGTCCTCGGCGATGAGGTAGCCGACCGCCACGGCTATGACGGCAAAGGCTATGACCGTGACGACAGCCGCATGGGCGAGGTGGCCGTAAGTCTGGATGGCGTAACCGCCCAGACCGCCGCCGGCGAAACCGCCGAGGCTCCAGAAGCCGTGCGACGACGACATGATGGCGCGGGAGAGCCGGCGCTCGACCACCACGGCATTGGCGTTCATGGCGACATCCATGCCGCCGATCGAGCCGCCGAAGATGATCATGGCGATCGCCGCCAGCGGCACGTTGGGCGCCAGCGCCACGATCAGCAGGCCGAGGCTGCCGCACAGGCCGAACCAGCGCAACACGGCGCGCGAGCCATGCCTGGAGATCAGATGGCCGCACCAGCTCATGGCCGCGACCGCGCCGACGCCGAACAGAAGGATCAGCAGACCGAGGGTGAATTTCGAGATGTCGAGCCGGGTCAGGAACACCGGAATCTGCGGCGCCCAGCTGCCGGTCAGGAAGCCGTTGGCGAGGAAGATCGCGGCTACGGCCCATCGCCCCTGAAGGGCGCTCTGCATGGTGTCTTGCGCGTTCATGGCCCGAATCCGGTCAAGGAATGGCTTTGCGCGGCAAATTAGATCGATTCAATTTCTCGTCAAGCGCCTTTCTCTTCGTCATCCTACGGTTTCCGCGACGTCGCTTCGCGACTGCTCCACCCTAGGATGACGAAGTCGCGTAGGGCCTAGCCAATCGTCAATGATCCCTCGGCCGCCTCGCCTCGAATTCCGCCTTCTTGGCGTCCGAAGCCTCGGTCTGGTTCAGCGCCTGCCATTGCGCATAGGGCATGCCGTAGACGATTTCGCGCGACTGGTCCTTGCCGAGATCGACGCCCTCAGCCTCGGCCGCTTCGCGGTACCAGTTCGACAGGCAGTTGCGGCAGAAGCCGGCGAGGTTCATCAGGTCGATGTTTTGCACATCGCTGCGCTCGCGCAGATGCTCGACCAGCCGGCGGAAGGCCGCGGCCTCGAAATCGCGTTTCTGGTCATCGCTGAGTTCGGTCATTGCCTTGGATCCTCACAGCGGCCCGGTGCGCGAGCCGAACATCTTCACCTGATGTATATCGGGACGGCGGTCGATGGCGTCAACGATCGGCGCCAGCCGTTGCGCCCAGGCCAGCGCCCCCTTGCTGTCTGATATCAGGTCCTGGCGAATCTCGATCAGCGCATGGGCAAAGCCGTTGACGATGGCGTGCTTGAACATGGTGTCGCCACGCAACGCGCCGTCATAAGGTTCATTGTCGCCGACGACGAGGTTTTTATCCTGCGCCAGCATGTCGATCAGCGGCCGCGCCACGCGGTCGTCGAGGTCCCACAATATGCCGACATGCCAAGGGCGGATGAAGCCCTGCATGACAGGGGTGAAGGAGTGTACGGAGAAGATGAACGGCGCTTTGCCTGAGGCGTGCGCCACCGACGCGATCATGGCGCCGACCGCGTCCTGATAAGGCCGGTAGAAGCCGTCGAGCCGCCTTTCGCGTTCGGCCGGTGCCATGGGATAGTTTCCCGGCACGACGGTGCCGTCATAGAGCTGGCGGATCAGCGTCGGGTCGTCCTCGCCGCGATTGGGATCGATCAGCAGCCGCGAAAAATTGGCGATCACCGCCGGCACGTCGAGCGCTGCGGCAAGTTCGCGCGTCACCGTCTCGACACCGATGTCGTAGGCGATATGGCGATCGAGTTCCGCCGCCGGCAGGCCTAGACTGCCATACTCCTCCGGCAGGTCGCGGCGGGCATGGTCGGCGACAAGCACGATGCCTCGCTTGCGGTCGCCTTCGACAATATCGAAAGGCGCGAAAACTGTGGATCGGGTCATTGGCTGGAAAGGTCTGTTCGCTGGCTTCCGGGGAGGGTGGTATCGTCATTCCCACGAAGAGGACTGTTGCGCAATGCCGTTGTTTGGCCACGGTTTCTGCGAAAATCCCGTGACGCGCGGCAGATCGCGTGTCGGGGGCCTTTCTAAATCGATTGGAATTGGACAGAACGGCGCGTTGACATGCGCCCGGACTTTTCCGAAAAGGGGCGTTGAGAGATGCAGATGACGTTATTGAGGGGTTTCGGGATGGGTTCCGCCGGCAGGCCGCGTGCGCGCACCGCCTTTGCCGTGCCGCTCCTGACCCTGACGCTAGGGCTCACCGCGCTGGTCGCGGCTTCGCCCGCCCGCGCCGATTTCCGCGTCTGCAACGCCACGCAGAACCTGGTCGGCGTCGGCATCGGCTACCGCGCCAAGGCAGGCTGGATCACCGAGGGGTGGTGGCACATCGAAGGATCGAGCTGCAAGACGCTGATCGAAGGTCCGCTGTCATCGAGGTTTTACTATCTTTATGCAGAAGACGCCGAGCGCGGCGGGCGCTGGGATGGCCCGATCAACATGTGCGTGGCTGAAAAAGAGTTCAAGATCGCAGGCGTTACCGATTGCGTCGCTCGGGGCTTCCAGCGCGCCGGATTCCAGGAATATGACACGGGCGAGCAGGCAAGCTGGATGGTCCAGCTGACCGATGAGTCCACAACGGGAGGCGCTCCAGCCGCCCCGGGAACAAACAGTCAATGAGACGTAGCCGCAAGGTCAAGATCCTCGCCACCATCGGTCCTGCCTCCTCGTCCGAGGAGATGCTGCAGAAGCTGTTCGAAGCCGGCGCCGATGTCTTCCGCATCAATATGAGCCACACCGATCACGAGTTGATGCGCACGCTGGTCGGCCGCATCCGCGCGGTCGAGGAGAAAGTTGGCCGTCCGATCGGCATCCTGGCCGATTTGCAGGGACCGAAGCTGCGCGTCGGCAAGTTCGCCAACGGCAAGGAGGTTCTGACGCCGGGCCAGACCTTCACCCTCGACAACAATCCCGAGCCCGGCACGTCGACCCGGGTCTACCTGCCGCATCCCGAAATCCTGAGCTCGGTCGAGGCCGGCCACCGTCTGTTGATCGATGACGGCAAGCTGGAGCTCAGGGCGGTGAAGAGCGACGGCAAGTCTATCACCTGCACCGTCGTCGCCGGCACCACCATTTCCGACAAGAAGGGCGTCAGCCTGCCCGACACCGACCTGCCGGTCGGTGCGCTGACCGAAAAGGACCGCAAGGACCTCGATGCGGTGCTGGCGGAAAGCGTCGACTGGGTGGCGCTGTCCTTCGTGCAGCGGCCGGAGGATTTGGCGGAAGCCCGCAAGATCGCGCGCGGCCGGGCACTGATCATGGCCAAGATTGAAAAGCCGCAGGCCGTCGCCCGGCTGGCCGAAATCATCGAACTCTCCGACGCGCTGATGGTCGCCCGCGGCGATCTCGGTGTGGAAATGCCGCTGGAAGCGGTGCCCGGCATCCAGAAGCAGATCACGCGCGCCGCGCGCCGCGCCGGCAAGCCGGTGGTGGTCGCCACGCAGATGCTGGAATCGATGATCACCGCGCCGGTGCCGACCCGCGCCGAGGTGTCCGACGTGTCGATCGCCGTGTTCGAGGGCGCCGACGCCATCATGCTTTCAGCCGAATCCGCTGCCGGCGCCTATCCGGTCGAGGCGGTGGCGATGATGAACCGCATCGCCACCAAGGTCGAAACCGACCCGACCTATGCCGGCATCATCAACGCGCAGCGCTCGGAACCGGAAGCAACCGGCGCCGACGCCATTTCGCTCGCCGCCCGCGAGATTGCCGAGACTCTGAAACTGTCGGCGATCATAACCTATACGGCGTCGGGCACCACGGGCCTGCGCGCCGCGCGCGAGCGGCCGCAAGTGCCGATCATCGCGCTGTCGCCGATCCTCAACACGGCGCGGCGGCTGTCGCTCTTGTGGGGCACGCATTGCGTCGTCTCGCCCGACGCCAGCGACCTCGACGACATGGTCGACCGCGCCTGCCGCATCGCTTTCGAAGAGGGGTTCGGTCAGCCGGGCGACCGCGTCATCATCACGGCGGGCGTGCCGCTGAGGACGCCGGGTTCGACCAACATGCTGCGCATCGCCTATGTCGGGTCGGACGTGCAGGCCACCCGCAACATAGGTTGACAGAGGCTTCAACTCATCACAGTTCGCAGCGCTCTTGCCGCACCTTCGGCGTGATCGATACGCTGAAGGAAGCGGTGTGCGCGAGGGATTGGGTCATAGAGATACTGATCCGGGCCGCGCATCTTTCGCCGGTTGAGGTCGGCGGTGTCGAGCAGGTCGAAATCGACCCTTTCCAGCGTGCAGTGCCAGCCTGCGCTATGCGAAGCCCATCCCCTGCCGTGGTGCTGCAGAAGCCGCTCTCGGCTGGAATAGCCGTGATAGTCGAAGGCGATCACGCCGTTCGTCATGTAGATATGGTTGCCGTAGAAATCCTCGCCCGGAATGATCCGTTCGCCGCAGAATCCGTCCAGGGGAGGATGGCTGAGGAAGGTGCCCGCAAGGATGTGGCAGGCGCCGTAGCCGAAGAAGATGCTATCCGGTAGCGCCCAGAACGCTTCGGGGTTTTTCTTGATTCCGTACTTCAGGACATACATGCGGCCGTCACGTCGGGGCGAGTTGCGCGTCGGGCACCGTAATGTCGGGGCACTGTGCATCGTTGTACGCATCGCCGGCGATGCGTGCTTCCACGGTTTTTGCCATTGCCTGCAGGTCGACGACCTTGCCGGCGACTTTCTCGATCGCGCCGACGACGAGGTCGGAGGCGATCCAATCCGGCTTGTGGCCGAGATTGTGGACCCAGATCAGTTCGGCGCCGGGGATGTCCCTGACCAGGCCGACCGAATGGATCGAGGCATAGACCACCTTGTCGCGGTCGCCCGAGATGACGATGGTCGGCGCTGTGATGTCGCGGTAATGCGGCGCGGCCTTCAGCGTATAGTCGTAGAGGCCGGCGACATCGATGGCGTTGGCGCGGAAAGCGCCGGGACGCAGCACCAGCGGAATCGAGGCATTGCCGACATAGCCTTCCGGCACCTTGTTGGGAGAAAACACGCAGGCCGTGGCGCCGTCCATCTGCAGCGTGCCTGCCGGATAGGTCAATGTCTCCGAGAACAGCCAGCCGATGATGGGGGTGGCGGTCAGCTTGTAGTACCAGGCGGTCGCGCCGCCCGGCCAGGGGTGGCTGACCGGCGACAGAAAGACCAGCCCGAGCGTCTTCTCCGGGTGTTCGCGGCCAAAGGCGGCGGTGATCACGCCGCCAAACGAATGGCCGACGATGATCGCCTTGTGGATGCCGAGACGGTCCATCAGCCTGGCGATGGTGTCGGCCTGCCCCGACGGGCTCTCATTGCCGGGGCCGCGCGCCGACCAGCCGAAGCCCGGCCGGTCGAGGAAGACCATCTCGGCGCGGCCTTCGAGCAAAGGCCTGATCGGCAGCATCTGATCCCTGAGGTTGGCGCTGGCGCCATGGATGAAGACGATCGCCGGCAGCTCGGCATTTTGAGGCGCCGGTACGTGGACATAGTGGATGCGGGTGGCGTCGATGTCGGCAAATTCGCCGGCCGGCGGGTTCCGCCACTCGATCAGCCACGTGCCGGCGCGGGTGACACCGGCCAGGGCAAAGACGAGCGCGAGGAGCAAAGCACAGGCGGCGTAAATGAGGTTCATGCGCGGAGATACGGGGGTGGAGGGGGATAAGTTCTAGGGAGTAGGGAGTAGGGAGTAGGGAGTAGGGAGTAGGGAGTAGGGAGTAGGGAGTAGGGAGTAGGGAGTAGGGAGTAGGGAGTAGGGAGGTGGCGTCTCGACCAATCTTCTCTACTGACTACTCACTAATCCCTAATTCCTACTGCCTAATCAAATTCCTTCGCCGGCAAGCTCTTCCGAAATTGCCGCGACCTGGTCCTGGGCGCTGCGCATCATCGGATAGATGGTAAGCACCTTCTGCCAGGCTTCGAGCGCCGATTGCTTGTGGCCGGTGGCGGCCATGATCTGGGCCAGGCCGGAAAGCGCGCCGAAATGGCGTGGTTCAAGCTGCAGCGTCTGGTCGATGTCGGACATCGATTTCCCGAAATTCTTCATCATGTAATGGACGGTGGCGCGCCGGTTCCAGCCTTCGGCATATTTTGGCTGCAGGATGACGACCTGGTCGAGGAAGTCGAGGGCGACGTCGAACTTCTGGTCGTCAATCGCCTTTTGCGACCATTGCATCATCAGGTCGATCGAGGCGCTGCCGGACTGGAACCATTCGCCCCAGATGCGCCCGGCGATGCGCTCGGCCGCCTTTTCGTTGCGCTCGCGCTTCAGCTCGGCAAACAGTTGGTCGAGCCTGGCTTCCCTGGTCAGGGCAACCGGCGGCTTTGCCGGCGGATCGTCCGCCGACGCCGGAGTGACGCCGAAAAGAAAGAGGGTGGCCAAAAATGCAAAAAGAATCCGCATCGCCGGAATCTAACCCCGGACGGCGGATCGTCAAACTGAAATTAGCGTGAAAGTGCCTGGAACCAGGCAATTACCATCGTATGGACGGAGGCAACGAGCCTCCGGCCGAACACTCAGCCCTGGCGCGCCTTGTAGCGTGGAGCGGTCTTGTTGATGATGTAGACGCGGCCCTTGCGGCGAACCAGCTGGTTGTCGCGGTGACGCGCCTTCAGCGCCTTGAGCGAATTCTTGATCTTCATGGTCTTGCCCGTCGGTCTGGGCCCTGTCCGGGCCGAATTATTAAGGCGCGCCTGAAAAGCGCGCCTTTGAACTTGCGGTGGCTCATAAACGAGGAGCCTTGCCCGTGTCAACCGCAAGCGTGCTGGATAGAGGCCGAGAATGGCTTTGGCCATCAAATATCCGCCATCTCGGCTCCACGCCATTGCGCGGCCGAAGGCGGGCTGGAATGGTGCGGCACCCGCAAGCCGATTTGGAGACCTCTATGCGCCTGTTGTTTGTGTCCGCGAGCCTTGCCGTTCTGGCAGCCGCCTCCATCGCGCAGGCGCAGGAATGCGACCGCAACGACGACAGCCAGCAGATGATGAACATCTGCGCCGGCGAGGACTATCGGGCGGCCGATGCCAAGCTCAACCAGGCCTACAAGGATCTCGTCGGTCGCAACGACGACAAGGGCAGGAAGCTGCTGCAGGTCGCGCAACGCGCCTGGATCGCCTTCCGCGACGCCGAATGCGGCTATACGACGACAGACAGCGAGGGCGGCTCCATCCATCCGATGGAGGTTTCACAATGCCTGACCGAACTGACGGACCAGCGCATCAAACAGCTCACCGCGGGCGCCAATTGTAGGGAAGGCGATGCGAGTTGCGCCAGCCCCGACGAGGACGGAGATCTGAACGACGAGCTGCAATAGGGCTCGAGCCACGCCCTCGCGCAAAGTGCCGGAATGGCTTAGCTACGGCGGCTGATGCGCGTGAAATGGCCCATCTTGCGGCCTGGGCGCGCTTCCGCCTTGCCGTAGAGATGCAGCATCAGATCGGGCTCGGCGAGCAAAGCGGGTACGCGCAGCACATCGTCGCCGATCAGGTTTTCCATGACGCAGTTTGAATGCCGGCCAGGGTTGCCCAGCGGCAGGCCGGCAATGGCGCGGATATGCTGCTCGAATTGCGAAACGATGCAGGCGGCTTCCGTCCAGTGGCCGGAATTGTGCACGCGCGGCGCCATTTCGTTGGCCAGCAGCGTGCCATCGGCAAGAACGAAGAACTCGACGCCGATGACGCCGACATAGTCGAGGGCCGACAGGATTTTCGCTGCCGACCCCTGTGCCGTCGCCGCCGTCTCCAGCCTGATCTGGGCCGGCAGGGTCGAGGTATGCAGGATGCCGTCGCGGTGGACGTTCTCAGCCGGATCGTAGGCGGCGACCGCGCCGTCCAACCCGCGCGCGGCGATGACCGAGATTTCGCGCTCGAAAGCGACGAAGGATTCGAGGATCAGCGGCACATTGCCCATGGTCTCGCATGTGCCGGCAAAGCCGCCCGTCTCCATGTTGCGGAAGACGCGCTGGCCCTTGCCGTCATAGCCCATGCGGCGGGTTTTCAAGATGCCGCTGCCACCGAACTCTCTCAGCGCCGCCGTCAGTTCGTCGTCATTGTCGACGGAGCGGAAATCCGCTGTCCTGATGCCGATGCTGTTAAGGAATAGCTTCTCCGCCACCCGGTCCTGGGCGACTTCCAACGCCCTGGGCGGCGGATAGACCGGGACCTTGGCGGCGAGCGCGCCGGCAGCCGCTACCGGCACATTCTCGAATTCGTAGGTGACGACGGCGCTGACTGCCGCCAGTTCGGCAAGGGCGTCCGCATCGTCATAGGCGGCGGTGATCTGGCGGTTGGCGACCTGAGCCGCCGGGCAATCGGCCTGCGGTTCGAGGATAATTGTGCGGTAGCCGAGGCGCGCTGCGGCAACAGCCAGCATGCGGCCGAGCTGGCCGCCGCCGATGATGCCGATGCTCGATCCCGCGGGCAGGCTCACGGCGCGTCCGTCGGTTCGGTGGCGACCCTGGCGGTTTGGGCGGTGCGCCAGGCATCCAGGCGGGCGGCAAGTTCTTCGTCGTGTAGCGCCAGCACGGCGGCCGCCAGAAGGGCGGCGTTGGCCGCACCCGCCTTACCGATGGCAAGCGTGCCGACCGGAATGCCGGCCGGCATCTGGACGATGGAGAGCAGCGAATCCTGGCCTGACAGCGCCTTCGATTCGACCGGCACGCCGAACACCGGCAGCGGCGTCATCGCCGCCGTCATGCCGGGCAGGTGGGCGGCGCCGCCGGCGCCGGCGATGATCACCTTGTAGCCGGCCGCCTTGGCGCCTTTGGCGAAATCATAGAGGCGGTCCGGGGTGCGGTGGGCGGAGACGATCAGCCGCTTGTGCGGAATGCCCAGCGCCTCCAGCGTTTCGGCGGCGTGGCGCATCGTCGCCCAGTCGGACTGGCTGCCCATGATGATGGCGACGTCGGCGCGGTGGTCGGTCAAGCGCATGCTCCCGGCGGTAAAGGCGCGCCTTAGCGGAATTCGGGCTGGCCCGCAAGGATGGCGGCCGCCGCAGCCTAGTCCGGCCAGCGCAGGGCGCCGGATGAATCCTTTCGCGGCTGTCTCATCGCATCCGCCGGCCTGTCGGCCGCGGTGAGCACGGCGCGGAGGCGTTCGGCGACGATCTCGGCCTCGCCTGGGTGCAGGTTGCACGGGTCGAGGAAGAAATGGCCACGCTCGACCTCGTGGTTGCGCACGATGATGGGCGGCGATCCTGCCGCCAATGCCGAGGCGAGGCCGGCGGCATTGAAGCGACTTTCGGACGAGACGAAGATCTGCAGCCGGTCAAGTGGATTGGCGGTCGGGTCGGGAATGATGTTTGCGACGATGCCGGGTATTCCCTGCAGCGAATCCCTCCATAGATTGAGCGCCGCTTCCTCGCGTCGGCGGATGCCGGCATGGTCGCGCTTTTCCCAGGCTTCGAGCGCCGCCATCGTGCCGGCGATGCTTTCCTTGCCGACCTTCATGGCGCGGGCGACGCCACGGTTTTGCAGATAGGCGGCGCGGACGAGATCCTTGCGGCCGGCGACGATGCCGCTGGTCGGCCCCGAAAGGAATTTGTGGCCGCTGTAGACGACGATGTCGGCGCCGCGCGCCAGGAAGCTGCGCAGGTCATATTCGGAAGCCGCGTCGACGATCACCGGCACGCCCCTGGCGTGGCAGATATCGCAGAATTCCTCGAGGGAAAGCATGCCGTATTGCACGGTGTGGTGCGCCACGACGTAGAGCGCCGCCACGGTGCGCTCGTTGATAGCCTCGCGCACATGATAATCCTGCGTGACGCTGACCGTGCCGGCCGGAATGACCTTGGCGCCGGCAACGCGGATCGACTGGTCGATCGGTGCGCCGTAATTGACGATATGGCCAAGCTGGATGACGACTTCGGACTTCAGGCCTTCGGTGTCGTCGGGCAGCCGTTCGATCGCCAGCAAATTGGTGCCGGTCATTGCCCCGGCGATCGCCATTGTGATGCCTGAGGCGCAGCAGGCGGTGATGAAGCCGGCCTCGCCGCCGGTGAGGCGGGCGGTGATCACGCTTGCGGCGCGCTGCAGATCGTCCATCTCCACCCATTGCGAGGCGATCTCGGCCATGGCGCTGATCGCCTCGGGAACGATGATCGAGGCGCCGAGCGTCGTCATCGTGCCGGAGACGTTGATGATCGGCCGCAGTCCCAGCCGTTCACGGATCGTGGTGTTGGAGCCGGTGTCGGAATAGGTTTTCATGTTCAGCAATCCCTTGACGGTCAGGCGGCGATCTCGACGACCGCTTCGATTTCGACGGTGATGTTTCCAGGCAGCGAGCCGACCCCGATCGCCGAGCGGGCATGGCCGCCGATCTTGTCGAAGACGCTGGCGAACAGGTCCGAGCAGCCATTGACCACTTTCGGGTGGTCGCTGAAGGTCGGCGTCGCATTGACGAAGCCGAGCAATTTGACGACGCGCACGATGCGGCCGAGATCGCCGGCGGCGGCGTGCATGACGGCGAGCAGGTTGAGGCCGGTGAGGCGGGCATGCTCATAGGCCTGCTCGACGGTGACGTCCTCGCCGACCTTGCCGGTGCACAGCGTGCCGTCGGCGCGCAACGGCCCTTGACCCGAAAGAAAGATCAGCCGGCCGCTTTCCGCATGGGTGACGAAATTGGCGATCGGCGTCGGCGGCTCGGGCAGCGTCAGGCCGAGTTCGGCGAGCCGGATGTAAGGCGTCATGGAAGAATTCTCCTTGGGCCGGCCTGTTGTTTTACGCAATTCCCAGGGGAAAGCGCTTCGCGCTTTTCCCGGGAAAACCGCTTACACTTCTCCTGGAATTGCTTTGGGCCGCCCATGTCAGAAATGGGAGGCGCGGAAGCGCGCCAGGAAAGAGCGGAGGCGCTCATTGGTGGTCTCTTCGGCAAGGATCTCCTTCGGCGGGCCAACAGCGCTGACACCGCCATCGGCCATGAAGACAATGCGGCTCGAAGCGTCGCGGGCGAAGGCCATCTCGTGCGTGACCATCACCATGGTCATGCCGTCTTCGGCCAGGCTGCGCACAACGGCCAGCACCTCGCCGACCAATTCGGGATCGAGCGCGGAGGTGATCTCGTCGAGCAGCAGGATCTTCGGCTCCATGGCGACTGCCCGCGCTATGCCGACGCGCTGCTGCTGGCCCCCGGAGAGTTCCGCCGGCAGGCTGTCGGCCTTGTGGGCCAGGCCGACGCGGCTCAGCCAATGCTCGGCGATCTGGCGCGCCTCGGCCTTGCTCTTGCCGCGCACCTTGGTGAGGCCGAGCATGATGTTGCCGGCGGCGGTGAGGTGCGGAAACAGGTTGAAGCTCTGGAACACCATGCCGGTTTCGGCGCGCATATTGGCAAGGTCGCGCTCGCTGCGCCGCTGGCGCGCGCCGGCCTCACGAAAACCGACCTCCTTGCCGTCGATTCGGATCGAGCCTGAGTCGTAGCTTTCGAGAAAGTTGACGCAGCGCAGCAGGGTGGTCTTGCCGCTGCCGGAAGGGCCGATGACGGTGACCACCTCGCCCCTGTCCACCTTGAGGCTGACCGAGCGAAGCACCTCGACCGAACCAAAGGCTTTCGAGACCCCGGCAATGTCGAGAAGGGCAGCATTGTCGTTCGAGCTTGTGGCCATCGTGCTAGTCCCGGATGAAGGCAAAGCGCCGTTCCAGCCGCCGGCTGGCGTAGGAAAGCGCATAGTTGACGGTGAAATAGATCAAGGCGCCGAGGATGTAGAGCGGCATCGCCTCATAGGTGCGGCCGATGACCTGGTTGATCGCCTGCATCAGGTCGGTGATGCCGAGCAGCGAGACCAGGGCGCTGCCCTTGACCGCATCGGTGACGCCGTTGATCCAGGGCGGCAGGAAGCGCCGGAAGGCCTGCGGAAAGATGACGTAGGTGAGCCGCTGGCGAAAAGTCAGCCCAATGGCCATCGCCGCTTCTGACTGGCCCTTGGGAATAGAGCCGACGGCGCCCCGGAGATACTCAATGACCTGCGCCGTCTTGAACAAGGTCAGCGCCAGCACCGCCGCCGAGAAGGATTGCAGATGCAGGCCGATGGCCGGCAGGCCGTAATAAACGAAGAACATCAGCACCAGGATCGGGATGCCGCGGATGGTGTCGGAGAAGATGCGCACGGCCCAGCGCAGCGGCGCCGGGCCGTAGACCAGGCCGACGCCGAGCGCGACGCCGGCAATCAGCGACAGCACCACGACCAGCAGCGACACCCACAAAGTGATGGCGAAGCCCTGGGCGAGGAACGGTACGGCGTAGAGGATCTGGCTCAGCATGTCAGCGCGCAGCCCTGAACCGGCGTTCGACCAGCCGCAGCCCGAAGAGCAGGGTGTAACCGGTCACCAGGTACATCGCCGTCGTCACCAGATAGACCTCGACAATGCGGAAGGTGTTGAAGTTGATCCACTGGGCGCCGAAGGTGAGCTCGGGCACCGAGATGACCGATGCGATGGACGTGTCCTTGAACAGCGAGATGAAGGTGTTGGACAGCGCCGGCAGCGTGATGCGCAGCATGGTCGGCAGGCGCACATGAACCAGCCGCTGCCAGGGCGTCAGGCCGATGGCTTTGCCGGCATCGAGCTGGCCGCGCGGCACGGCTTCCAGGCCGGAGCGGAACACCTCGACCAGATAGGCGCCGCTATAGACCGACAGCGTCAGCACGAACGAGGTCGGCGCGTCGTAGGCGACGTCGATCACCGTCGGCAGGCCGTAGAAGACAAGATAGACGAGCAGGATCAGCGGCACGTTGCGGATGAATTCGACGTAAGCCGCAATGATGGCGCGCACCACGCGTCCGGCCGAGACATACCAGACCGCCAGCACCAGGCCGATGACGACGCCGATGGCAATCGAAATCACGGCAAGCTCGAGGCTGAGCAGAAGGCCGCCCCACAGCTTGTCGAAATGGCGCCAGATCAGGTTGAAGTTGAGCGTATAGCCCATGCGTCTCCCGCAATAACCAAGGGGATGCGAACTAGAAGGCGGAAGGGCTAACCCTTCCGCCAGCACTTGTCAGACAACCGGGAAACCGGGATGGCGGGCCGGCGGCTCTTGGCCGAAATAGTCCTTGAAGGCGGCGTCGTAGAGTGCGGTCTCATGGCCGAACATGGCGATGGTGAAGGTCTGGTTGACGAAGGTCAGCCAGTCCAGGTCGCCCTGCCTGACCGCCGCGCCGTAGAGCATCGAGTACCAGCTCTTGCCGGCATCGAAATATTTGTCGGGGTTGCGCGAGGCCAGCCAGCGCACGGTTGAAAGATCGACAGCGGCGGCATCGGCGCGTTTCGATTCCAGTGCCTGCAGCACATTGGCCTGGGTGTCGATCTGCAGCACCTGCGCCTCCGGCAGGGCGTAATGGACCGAGCTTTCGGCATCGACATTCTGCAGGATCGAGATGCGCGTCGCCGAACCACCGGCGAGCAGCTTGTCGAAGGTCTTGTTTTCCGCCGTCGGCAGCGTCAGCAGGGCGACGCCCTCGACATAGTATGGCCTGGAGAAGTGGATCAGCTGCGAGCGCTGCGCGGTCATGGTCATGAACTGGATGGTAATGTCGACCTTGTTGGTGGTGACATTGGGGATGCGCTGCGCCGGATCCTGCATGACGAACTCGACCTTGCTCGGATCGTCGAACAGACCCTTGGCCAGGATGCGGCCCATGGTGATGTCCATGCCGACCAGCTCGCCGGCATCGTTTTCGAAATGCCATGGCGCGTTGGTGCTGCCGGTGCCGACGATCAGCTTGCCGCGGTCAAGCGCGGTGCGCAGAACGCTGTCGGATGCGGCTTGTGCCGCCGCCTTTTCGGCGCTGACAGCGGTCATCACGCCCGCCGTTGCAAGCCCGGCCATGCCCAGTTTCAGAAAATCTCGCTTGGATGCGTCGTTCACTGCGACCTCCTGTTGTTTGAGTTCCCCTTACAGACACACGTGTCGCCGACCTGAATTGTCTCTTACAATAGACACATGTATCCTGTACAAGACAGATACTAACATCAGGAATCAGTTATGCAAGACAGCAATGGACTCACGGATCGGGCGGAGCTTGGTCCAGCCGAGAGCCCGACGCCCGACAAGACCTCCGGCTCGCGCGAGAAGGGCCTCAACCGGGTGCTGGAGATCCTGGACTTCCTGCATGTTACGCAGCGCGCCATCGGCATTGGCGATCTCGCCAAGGGGGTGAATGCGCCGCGCTCCACCACCTATACGCTGGTGCGTTCGCTGGTCGATGCGGGTCTCCTGGAGATGGAGGGCGACGGCAACCGGGTCTATTTCGGCAAGAAGCTCTACCTCTATGGGATGGACTATGTCAGGGGCAACGACCTGCTTAGGCGGGGCCGGCAGGAGGTCGACAATCTGTCGCGCGAGACCGGCGAGACCTCCGAATTGTGCATGCTGCAAAGCGGGCGCTATACCATCGTCCATTCCAGCCCCGGCACCAGGCCGTTCCGCATCAGCTCGGCCACCGGCCTGCAGATCCCGCTGCCATGGACGGCATCGGGGCGGCTGCTTCTGGCCGGATTGGAAAGGGCCGCCATCCAGGACATGGTCTCGGAAGACGACCTTTTGCTGCCCGACGGCCGCAGGCTGCAGTTCGACGACTTCATCGCCGATATCGCGACGGCCAGAACGACCGGCTATTGCATCACTTCGGGGCTGGTCGACGCCTACACCAAATGCCTGGCCGCCCCTGTCTTCGCGGCCGCCGGCAAGGTCGAGGCGACGATGTGCCTGGTGGTGCCGATCGACACTTCAGCGGAGAAGACCGACGAATTGCTGACGTTGCTGCGCCATCGCGCGGCGCGGCTGTCGATAGCGGGGTGAGCAGTTAGGCCCCGAGGCCGTCGGCTAAGCGATGATGTCCGGAATGATCTTGTCTTCCAGCGCCATCAGCCGGTCCTTGAGGAAAAGCTTCTTCTTTTTCATGCGCTGGATCTGCAAGGGGTCGCAGCCCATGGCGATCATCGCATTGATGGCCGCGTCGAAATCGGCATGCTCCTGCTTCAGGCGGGAAAATTCGAGGCGGACATCGGCCTTTTCCTGGTCGGACATTCTCTACCGTCTGCATGTCTGCGGCGCCCGGCAATGGGCATGATTGGGCGGGGGCGGCATCAATTGCCGCCGGCGCGCAGCCAATATCACATATCACATTGTCGTGGAATGCTACCACGCAGCATTCGACATCGCAGCCGGATGGTGGCAGACTGTCATGGTGCCGTCACAGATGCGACCTGCGGTGGACGTGCCTTTGACGGCTGCAATCGAGGAAACCATGAAAGGGAGAACCAATCATGTCTCTTGCATCCCATCTTGATGAGTTGCAGCGGAAACACGGTGATATCGAACGCGAGATCGACGATGCGATGAACCATCCATCGGTCGACGACCTCGAAATCGTGAATCTGAAGCGACGCAAGCTGGCACTCAAGGACGAGATTGAAAAACTGAAGGCGAAACCGACGAGACACTGACGCCCTTCCAGGATTAGACGCGCCGCCTTGGCGCGTGACTATCGCTCCGGTGGCGACATGCCGCCGGAGGCCTGTTTTTGCTACTGGTTCCGATACTGTTGGCCGGCGAAACCCGTCTGTGGGATCGCCGCGCTACTGCGATTTGGCGGCTCTGCTTGTCTGTCGCCATTGACAAGCCATCTTTGCTCCTCCACCTCATGCCCGAACCTCAGCGCTATGCGCTGATAGCTGTTTGAGCGTGCGTCGACGTGGACGTATGTCGCTCGGGTGATCAAGAGGCTGCCGGCATGACCGGGTATTTTTCCTCCCCCTTTGCGCGCCGGACATCGGTCGGCGTCGATGTCGGCGGCGTGGTCGTCGGCGGCGGCGCGCCGGTCGTCGTGCAGTCGATGACCAACACCGACACGGCCGATATCGACCAGACCGTCGCGCAGGTTGCGGCTTTGCATCGCGCCGGCTCCGAGATCGTGCGCATCACCGTCGATCGTGACGAGAGCGCTGCCGCCGTGCCGCGCATCCGCGAACGGCTCGAGCGGCTCGGCATCAACGTGCCGCTGGTCGGCGACTTCCACTATATCGGCCACAAGCTGCTGGCCGACCATCCGGACTGCGCCGAGGCGCTGGCCAAATACCGCATCAATCCCGGCAATGTCGGCTTCAAGGACAAGAGGGACCGCCAGTTCGCGGCGATCGTCGAAATGGCGATCAGGCATGACAAGCCGGTGCGCATCGGCGTCAATTGGGGGTCGCTCGATCAGGAGTTGCTCACCCGGCTGATGGACGAGAACCAGCGCCAAGGCTTCCCGCTGACGGCGCAGGAAGTAACCCGCGAGGCGATCGTGCAGTCGGCGATCCTGTCGGCCGAAATGGCTGAAGAGATAGGCCTCGCCCGCGAAAAGATCATCCTGTCGGCCAAGGTCAGCGGCGTGCAGGATTTGATCGCCGTCTACACCGAGCTTGCCACGCGTTCCAACCATGCGCTGCATCTCGGCCTCACCGAAGCCGGCATGGGCTCCAAGGGCATCGTCGCCTCGTCAGCGGCCATGGGCATCCTCTTGCAGCAAGGCATTGGCGACACCATCCGCATCTCGCTGACGCCGGAGCCGAATGGCGATCGCACTCGCGAGGTGCAGGTCTCGCAGGAACTGCTGCAGACCATGGGCTTCCGTCAGTTCGTGCCGATCGTCGCCGCTTGCCCCGGCTGCGGCCGCACGACATCCACCGTGTTCCAGGAACTCGCCCAGAACATCCAGGCCGATTTGCGCAAGAACATGCCGGTCTGGCGGGAGAAATATCCCGGCGTCGAGAACCTCAAGGTCGCGGTGATGGGCTGCATCGTCAACGGCCCCGGCGAATCCAAGCACGCCGATATCGGCATCTCGCTGCCCGGCACCGGCGAGACGCCGACCGCGCCCGTTTTCGTTGACGGCAAGAAGTCGGCGACGCTGCGCGGTCCGTCGATCGCCGCCGATTTCGAAAAAATGGTTGCCGATTATATCGAGCAGCGGTTTGGACAGCACGGCAAAGCCGCGGCCGAATGAGCCATGCGGGGGCTGCTCAAAGCCGGTGTGATCCTGCTCTGCGGGCTGGGTGTCGGACAGGCACTTGCCGATCCACCGCAATCGCGCTCGGCGGCGAAACGATTGATCGGGCGTGTCTGCGACCTGATCGAGACGCATGCCGAGCGGAACGGCCTGCCGAAGGATTACTTCGCCCGGCTGATCTGGAAAGAAAGCCGCTTCGATCCCAATGCGGTTAGCCCGGTGGGTGCCGAAGGCATCGCCCAGTTCATGCCGGGCACCGCCAAGATGCGCGGGCTGGCCGATCCTTTCGACATCGAGCAGGCGATCCCGGCTTCGGCGAAATATCTCGGCGAGATGAAGCTCGCCTACGGCAATCTCGGCCTGGCGGCGGCCGCCTACAATGCCGGCGAGAACCGGGTGTCGCGCTGGCTGGGTTCGGGCGGCTTCCTGCCGATGGAGACAGAGAGCTATGTCTTCGACGTCATGGGCGAACCCGTCGACAAGTTTTCCGACAGCGCTTACACCGGGACGGTCGAGCCGCTCGACGCGAAAACCAGCTTTGCCGTCGCCTGCCGCAAGCTGCCGGTGATCATGTCGAGAACCGTGGCGATGGCGTCGATCAATGTGAAGCCATGGGGCGTCCAGGTGGCCGGCAATTTCCGCAGGGGAGCTGCGATCAATCAGTGGCTGAGGGTCAGGAGCCGGTTTCCGGCGCTGCTTTCCGGTCGTGACCCGGTGGTCAGCCGGGTGCGCACGCCGATCGGCCGACGCGGCATCTACGCCGTCAGGATCGGCGTCGACGACCGTGCCGCCGCCAACGTCATCTGCCAGAAACTGCAAAGCGTCGGCGGCGCCTGTATCGTCGTGCGCAACCGATAGGCCGAGGGGGCGACATGACGGCCAAAATCGTCCTGCTTAATGGCGTCGGCAGCGCCGGCAAAAGCTCGATCGCCAGGGCGCTGCAAACAATCACCGCTGAACCGTTCCTGCATGTCCAGATGGATGCTTTCATCGACATGCTGCCGCCGGCGCTGCAGGATCATGCCGACGGGTTTTCCTTTGAGACGGTGCTGGAGGACGGCAAGCCGTCGGTGGTGATCAGGAGCGGGCCGATCGGCGCGCGAACCATGCGCGGCATGCGCCATGCCATCGCCGCCATGGCCGGCAAGGCAACAATCTCATTGTCGACGACGTGATCTTCAATGACGAGATAGCGGAGTATGTCGAGTTGCTGTCGAGCTTTGACCTGCATCTGGTCGGCGTCATGGCGCCGCTGGAGGTGCTGGAAGCGCGCGAGGCCGCGCGCCAACAGGCTGCCCGGCCTGGCGCGCTGGCAATGTGGACGCGTCCACAACGGCATAGACTACGACCTCGAAGTCGACACCAGCCGGCTGACGCCGCTTGAATGCGCCCGTCGCATCCAGGAAAGATTCCGACTATAGCGGCCGGTGTTCTTTTGTTGCAATCATAGCTCTTCCAATCGCCCAAAAGCGATAGTCACCCGTCATGTGCAGGGTCGTGGCGATTAAATATTAATGAGCCCTGCTGTAGCAAAAGAGGTCGATATCTCCGACGAGAGCTTTTTGCGATCGTCAAAAAGGCGGGGCATAGGGGCGGTGACAAATTTCCTTAGACGCGTTGTAAGTGAACTTGAAACGCCGCGCGCCAAACGGCCGTTCGGTTCTGGCTGGCTGTCCGGCTCGATTGGCTTGCTTGCCGGGGTCACCGCCCTGCTGATGGTCATCGTGCTGCGCTACCCGTCGCTTACATCGATGCCGGATCTGGCCCCCATCCACCAGATGCTGTTCTTCAAGCCGGTGCTCTATTTCGTCCTCATCTCCGGCTATATCCTGGCGATCCTCAGCATGACGCTGCGCAGGCAAAAGACGCTCGGCGCGGCAGCGATGTTCACTGTGCTGCTGGCGTCGCTGGTCGGCATGCTTCCGGTGCGCCATCAACTGCACATCGAAGGGGTGTTCTTCGGGCTTGATTTCTTCATCCTGAACGCCCTGTTCATGGGTGTGCTGTTCGTTCCGCTCGAACGTCTTTTCGCGCGCAACAAGGATCAGACCGTGTTCCGCGACGAATGGCGCGAGGACCTGTTCTACTATCTGGTCTCATCGCTGCTGGTGCAGATTTTGACCTACCTGACCTTGGCGCCGTCCAACTTCGTCAATGCGCAGGGCGCCCTTGGTTCGGTGCGCGCCTGGGTCCACGACTTGCCGTGGCTGGTGCAACTGCTGGCGGTAATGTTCCTGACCGACTTTGCCCAGTATTGGGTGCATCGGGCCTTTCATCGCACTCCCTGGCTGTGGAAGTTCCATGCCGTGCACCATTCCGCCAAGTCGATGGACTGGATTGCCGGTGCGCGCATGCATTTCCTGGAAATCATCATGCTGCGCAGCCTGACGGCAACCCCGATGTTCGTGCTGGGGTTCGATGAATCGGCTATCCAGACGTATATTTTGATCGTCTACGTCTATTCGTCTTTCATCCATTCCAACATCGGAACCAGTTTCGGTCCAGTCGAAAAGGTGCTGGTGTCGCCGCGTTACCACCACTGGCATCACGGCCTCGAGAAAGAAGCGATCGACGTAAACTTCGCCATCCATTTCCCGCTGCTCGACCGGCTGTTCGGTACCCATCATATGCCCGAAGGGCGCTGGCCGAACGGCTACGGCATTCAAGGACATCCCGTTCCGAACGGATACTGGCAGCAATTCCTCTACCCCTTCCGGCGCGGCTAGACTGGAGTCCTTCGCGAAGCGCGCGTGTCACCGCGCCTGGCGAGGTTAGCCCAATCCATGACAAGCGACAGAGCCCCGAGATGCGTGACGGCTACATAATCTGCGGCACGCCGAGAACCGGAAGCACCTTGCTGTGCGGCCTTCTGGCCTCGACGAAAACAGCCGGCGATCCGCACTCGTTCTACCGGCGGCAGGACAAGGCGGAATGGGCAGAAGAGTGGAAATTGCCGCATCCCGATACGATGAGCGCGCATGACTTCGATGTCGCCTACCTCAAGGCGGCAATCAGCGCGGGAAAGGGCGGAACAGCCGTCTTCGGCTTGCGCCTGATGCGGGAGAACCTGGGTGAACTCTCGGCCATCCTCGACCGGATCTACCCAGGCCTGCCATCGGACAAAGCACGCTTTGGAAAAGCCTTCGGGCGGGTCCTCTACATCCATCTTTCGCGCGAAAACAAGCTGGCGGAGGCGGTGTCGCTGATCAAGGCCGAGCAGACCGGGCTTTGGCACATCGCGCCCGACGGAACCGAGATCGAACGAGTCGCACCGCCGCAGGAACCCCGCTACGATTTCAAGCGGATACAGCGCGAGCTTGCCGAACTCGAAGCCTATGACGCGGGCTGGAACGTCTGGTTCGCGGAGCAGGGGATCGTCCCGCTGCGCATCGGCTATGAGCGCCTGTCAGGCGATCCGGCAGCGGCATTGGCATCCATCTGCAAGGCCCTGGGCGTTCCGGCGCCGAATGCCGCCGAAGTAAAGCCGGGCGTCGCCAAGCTCTCGGACGAGATTAGTCTGGACTGGATGCGCCGCTATCGTCTGGACGCGGCGATTTGATCAAGCCCTCTTTACCGCGACCGTTTCGCTGAGCCATGTGCCGATCTTGCTGCCGAGGCGGTCGGGCGACACCGGCTTGGGCAGATAGTCGTCCATTCCGGACTCGATACATTTGTCGCGGTCGCCCTTCAGTGCGTGCGCGGTGACGCCGATGATTGGTGTGTGATTGCCACTCGCTGCCTCCGCCGCCCGGATGGCGCGGGTCGCCTCGTAGCCGTTCATCTCCGGCATGGAGACGTCCATGAGGATCAGCTTCGGCCGCAGCGCCCGGTACATCTCGACGGCCGTGCGGCCATTGCTGGCGATGCGGTAGCTGAGGCCAAGCCCATTGAGGATTTGGCCGAACACCAGCTGGTTCACGTCATTGTCCTCGGCGATCAGAATATCGATCGGGCCGTTTGGCGTGGCGATCGATTCAGGCACTGTGGCCGCCGGAATTGCCGGGCCGCGAATGACGGTGAAGGCGGGTGGCGTCACGGGTGCCGCCTGCGTGACAACCGGCTCGCGAACAAACTGGGCCTTGCCGATCTGGGCCCGCGCTTTCTGGATGGCCGAGATGACGGTGCCGAGCAGGATGGCCGAGCGCGCCGGCTTGGTGAGATGCGCGGCGATGCCGAAATCGATGACCATCTTGCCGAAATCGACCTGATCGACGGAGGTCAGCAGCACCACCGGGATGGCGGAGAGACGGCTGTCGGCGGAAATCGCCTTGGCGACATCGGCGCCGTTCATGCCGGGCATCTGGTAGTCGAGAATGATGCAGTCGACCGCAGCACCGAGTTGGCTGGCCCGGTCTAGAAAGGCGAGGCCGACGGCGCCGCTTTCGGCGGCCGCGCAGTCGAAGCTCCAGCTTCTGAGCTGCTCCAGCAAGATCTCGCGGTTGACCGGGTTGTCGTCGATGACCAGCACGCGGGCGCCGGTGACATCGACCGGCACGGTCTCGTTGCGCGTGTCCTGCTGATGCGCCGGCAGCGGCACGGCGAACCAGAACACCGAGCCGCGGCCGATCTCGCTTTCGACGCCGATCTTGCCGCCCATCAGGTCGATGAGGCGGGCGGCGATGGCAAGGCCGAGGCCGGTGCCTTCATGGCGGCGCGTCGACGAGCCGTCGACCTGCGCGAATTTCTCGAACACGTTCTCGAGCTTCTCGGCAGGAATGCCGATGCCTGTGTCCTCGACGCGGACCTTGAGCTGGACGATGCCGTCGACCATCTCGCCGCCGACATCGATCAGCACATGGCCCTTCTCGGTGAACTTCACCGCATTGCCGAGCAGATTGGTGACGATCTGACGAAACCGTCCGGCATCACCGACGACATGGGCAGGCAGGCGCGGGTCGACACGCACGATCAGCTCGAGGTTCTTTTCGGCGACGCGCGCCGACACCAGTGTGGCCACGTCCTCGACCGCTTCGGCAAGCCGGAAGGGTGCAGGATCGAGCGTCAGCTGACCGGCATTGATCTTGGAGAAATCGAGGATGTCGTTAATGATGGTGAGCAGCGCATTGCCGGACTTGACGATGACTTCGGTGAAGGTCTTCTGGCGCGCGTTAAGCTCGGTCTTGGCGAGCAGTTCGGCCATGCCCAGCACGCCATTCATCGGCGTGCGGATCTCATGGCTCATATTGGCCAGGAATTCCGATTTGGCGCGGTCGGCCGCTTCGGCCTTGAACAAGGATGCGGCGGATTCGGTGAAGGCGCGGCGGATCGCCTTTTCCATCGGCCGGAAGATCCAGAGGGCAACGATGGCAAGAACCGCGAACAGAAGGCCGCTTGCCCACAACAGCAGCCTGTCGCTGGAGGCGTCGGCCAGATGGCGTTCGCCATCCATGGCGGTACGCACACGCACCAGCATCGGCTGGACGAACAGGTCGTTCTGGTTGAGGATTTCGCGCGAACTCCATTCGTCGGTCTGTTGCGCCGCCGACATCAGGTTGAAGTTGCGCACGATGTCGCGCGACGACCAGAACAGGTCGCCGTTGACGGCGGCCGACGAGAGTTCGTCCAGCGTTTTGGCCGATAGGCTCGGCTTGATCGCGGCCAACTCCGCGGACAGTGTTTCGATCTCGCTGGTCAGGCGTTGCGAATGGCCGCGCGCGGCGGCGGCAAGGCCGTCACGGGTTTCGGTGCGCCAGGTCGTGCTGGCGGTTTCGGCAAAGCTGGAGGCGTTGCGCAGGTCGCGGGTGAAGACGACGAGATTGCTGCTCAGCGCGTCGATGTCGTGGCGGAAGGAATTGACGCGATTGAGCGCAAACATCACCGCGGTGGAAGCCAGCGCAAAGATGAGCAATCCCGAGATGTAGCGGATCCGGATCGAGCGGATGAAGAAAGAATATTCCGGCATGCGCAACCCCAACACATACGCATCATTTTAACGGTCGGGATTACGCTTGATTTACATTAAAATTCCGTTCGCGCCTGGCGGGCCGTCAAGATCCTGGCTGCACGTGCCCGGAGTTGGCGCCATAGAGGGTGGCATCGCATTCGCGCATCATGCGCAGTGCTTCTTCCTCGGTCAGGCCGAACTTGCGCATCATGCTCCGGATTTCGGGGCCTACAGCTATCTCCACCGGTCTTGCCGCCTGGCGGGTCTTCCTGGCCTTTTTCTTGGACATCAGTACGTTTCCCGTCTTGACCGACACATGTTTCGCATCAGCCCTGGCCCGGCCTCACCGTGCTGCGCCAGACCATGGGCGCATGGCAGATCAGGCGGCTGCCAGCCTCCTCCCGCGCGCCGGTCGCGAGCCGCACGGCGCGCCTGGCGATCTCCTCGATCGGCGGCGAGAACGTCGTCAGCCGGTAAGAGGCCCAGTCGGCCTGTTCGATGTCGTCAAAGCCGATGACGCAGAGATCGCGGGGTACGCTGATGCCGAACTCGTGGCGGGCCGCATCGAGAAAGCCGCACGCAATCAGGTCGGTCACGCAGAACGCCGCATCCGGCCGCTGCCGGCCGGAAAAGAGCCGCCTGGCGCCATCGGCTCCGGTGGCATAGCCGGTGCGGCCCTCGCGCCACACGGTCACCTCCAGCCCTTCCTTCTGCGCGGCGGTAAGGAAGGCGGTTTCGCGGGAGAGCAGGCTGGGCGTGCCGGCGGCCGAGGTCACCAGAGCGGGGCGGGTACAGCCGGCGCGGATGAAGGCATGCAGCGCTGCCTCTGCGGCTGCAGCGTTGTCGACACCGATATTGTGCGGGCCGTCGAAGCGGTCATCGCGATTGATCAGCACCAGCCGCTGGCCGTTCTCAAGACAGGTGCGGATCAGCAACTGCGGCGGCGAGCCGGACAGAACGATGCTCGCATCGGCGCGATAGTTCAGCGTGTTGCGCAGCGCCTGGTCGACATGGTGGCTGGGGCCGGAGGTGTTGAACACCATGGCCATTTTGCCGGCGTCCCGCAGATGTTGGGTCAGCGCCTTCTGCAGGCGGGCATGATAGGGCGTGTCGCCATCGGCAACGATGAGGCAGACGATGCCGGTCGAAGCCCGCATCAGGCCGCGAGCCAGATGGTTGACGTGATAGCCGAGTTGCTCGGCCGCCAGCATCACGCGCTCGCGGGTTTCCCCGGAAACGGAAGCGCCGGGCGTGAAGGTACGTGACACGGCCGAGCGTGAAACCCCGGCGAGGTCGGCAACCTGCTGGGCGCTGGAAAAACCGGTGCGGATTCTCGGAACCGTCAAGCGAACGCTCTCGCTGCTGTTTTCGTGATTCTTTGCACGCCAGTGCAATGTAATGCAACTCTCCTGCCATTGCCACCCACCGCACTTGACAGGCATGGCCGAATGCAACAGCTTTGCACAGCCGTGCAATACAAGCCGGCTCAAGAGTGGCATCGGAGGAATACCCTGTCCATTTCGCCGAAGACGGCTTTGAGGGCGCGATTGTCCGGACCGGCTGCATGAGCAGGGCGGCGGCGCATCCGAAGGCGGACCGGCTGTCCAAGGCCGAGATGGACAGGCGTGCCGAGGTCTGCCGGAAACTGCTTGTCACGGCCGGGCAACTGGCGATGGAAGGCTATGCCCGGCAGGGCGCCGTCCAGCCGGTGGCGATGAAAGGCCCGCAGGATTTTCTCACTGAAACCGACGGCAAGGTCGAGGAGCACATCCGCGCGACGCTGGCAGAGGCTTTTCCGCAGGACGGGTTTTTGGGCGAGGAAGGCGGTGGCATGGGCTCTGCCCGCATGTGGGTCGTCGACCCCATCGACGGCACCGCCAATTTCATGCGCGGTATTCCGCATTTCTGCATTTCGATAGCTTTCGTCGAGAACGGCCGCAGCGAGATCGGCGGCATTGCCAATCCGGCCATCGGCGAAACGTACTTTGCCCGTCGCGGGCAGGGCGCGACGCGCAATGGCGCGCCGATCCATGTGTCGCCGACGCAAGCGTTCGACCGCGCCTTTGTCGAGTTCGGCTGGTCGCCCAGGATTCCCAATCGCGACTATCTGGACAAGGTGAGCCTTGTCTGGGCACTCGGCGCCAATGTGCGGCGCTCCGGCTCCGGAGCGCTTGGGCTGGCCTATGTGGCCGACGGCCGCTCGGATGCCTATGCCGAGCTGCACATCAATTCGTGGGACTGCCTGGCCGGATTGCTGCTGGTGGAGGAGGCCGGCGGCCGTGTGAACCGGTTCCTCGACGGCGACGGCATGGCGAAGGGCAATCCCGTGCTAGCGGCAGCACCCGGCGTTGCGGCGACATTGTCCCAGGTGATCGGAGTGCCGCTCGACGACGGGTAGATCGTTTCCAGTGAGAAGACAGGGAGGAATATCGATGAAGACATTTGACAGTAAGCAAGGCTTGCGCGCCGCCTGGCTTGGCCTTGGCGCGGCGCTGGCCATGTTCGGATTGGCGAGTGCCGCCCAGGCGGCCGACCGCAGCCTCACAATGTATTGCGCCGTCGACGAGGCCTGGTGCCGGGCGATGGCGACCACCTACCAGAAGGAGACGGGCGTCAGCGTCGACATGACCCGCATGAGCGCCGGCGAAATCTACGCCCGCCTCCGGGCCGAGAAGGACAATCCGCAAGCCGATATCTGGTGGGGCGGCACCGGCGACCCGCATCTGCAGGCGGCGGAAGAGGGCCTCACCCAGGAATACAAGTCGCCGCAACTGGCAAACTTGCGCGACTGGGCGCTGAAGCAGGCCGACAGGTCGAAGAACCGCACGGTCGGCATTTATCTCGGTGCGCTCGGTTACGGCTACAATGAGGAAGATCTGAAGCAGCGCGGGCTGACCGCGCCGGCGTGCTGGGCCGATCTGGTCAAGCCGGAATTCCAGGGCGAGATCGAGATGGCCGACCCGAATTCATCGGGCACGGCCTGGACCATGCTTGCCACCATCGTCCAGCTGATGGGCGAGGACAAGGCATTCGACTATCTCAAGCAGCTCAACAAGAACATCGCCGAATACACCAAGGCAGGGGCCGCGCCGGCGCTCGCCGTCGGCAAGGGCGAGACGCTGATCGGCATCTCCTTCCAGCACGACGTGATCAATGCCGCGAAACAGAACCCTGCCGTGAAGGTGGTGTCGCCTTGCGAAGGCACCGGCTTCGAGATCGGTTCGATGAGCATCGTGACGGGCGCCAAGCATGCCGAAGAGGCGCAGAAATTCTACGACTGGGCGCTGAGCCCGGACGCGCAGAAGCTCGCGGCGCCGAACGGCAGCTTCCAGATCCCGTCGAACAGCGCCACGCCGGTGCCGCCCGAGGCGCCGGACCTCTCGAAGATCAAGCTGATCGACTACGACTTCGCCAAATATGGCTCGTCCGCCGAACGCAAGCGGCTGTTGAAGAAGTTCACCGACGAGGTCCGCAATGGCGGCTGAGCGCGTTCTTTTGCGCTCACTCTAGCATCTGATCGCCGGCTGCCCTTCGCGGCAGCCGGCGCACCATCCTTTGGCAACAGAAAGACATTGAATGGCCGCGGCCGGTTCCATGGTCAGTTCCGCTCCTGGACGCAGCGCGCTCGCCTGGGTAATGGCCGCGTGGGCGAGCTTCGTGCTCTTGCCTTGGTACAAGGTCGAAGGCGGCTTCCTGTCGTTCGACTGGCTGGCACAGCCGGCGGATGCGACGCCGGCCATCATCCTGGCGCTCGGTGGCCGGCCCTGGCTGTTGCCGCTTGTCCTGCCGCTTCTGCTGGCGAGCTGGCTGGTGGGGCGCAACAACCCCAAGAGCCTTGCGGTTGCAGGCGCGGCGGGCCTGCTGTGGCTGGCCATCGAAGGCTTTTCCATCATCCATTCGGGCTGGGGATTTGGCTTGCTTACCCGGATCGCCGGCACGCCGGGACCGATGCAGCCGGGGCTTGGCTGGGGCGCGGCGCTCTATGCCGTGGCGATGCTGATGTTCATCGCCGAGGCGCTCGCCGCGCGGGGATGGTGCAAGGGCGACCGTTTCGTCGTCGGCTCGCTCTCAATCGTGATTGCTTCGCTGATCCTGTTCGTCGCCTATCCGCTGCTGTCGATCCTCACCTCGGCCATCAAGGACAATGACGGCAATGTCGTGCCGGCGCTGTTCTTGGATAAGATCTTCAGCGCCAATATATGGAGCCTGCGCTGCCTCTATGGCGAGGGCTCCTGCGGCGTCGCGTGGAACACGGTGGCGATCGCAGTCCTCGTCGGCTTTTTCTGCACGGCGCTTGGGCTGGCTCTGGCGCTGATTGCGCTTCGCACCAAGCTGCCGGCCAAATGGCTGCTGCGCGGCCTGTCCATCCTGCCGATCATCACGCCGCCCTTCGTCATCGGCCTGGCGCTGATCCTGCTGTTCGGCCGCGCCGGCATCGTCACCAACCTCATGTCGGTGCATCTCGGCATTCCGCGCAGCCGCTGGATCTACGGCATGGCCGGCATCACCATCGCGCAGGTGCTGGCCTTCACGCCGATCGCCTTCCTGGTTCTGGTCGGCGTGCTGCAAGGGGTCAGCCCAAGCATGGAGGAAGCATCACAAACCCTGCGCGCCAGCCGCTGGCGCACATTTCGCACCGTCACCTGGCCGTTGATCCGGCCGGGGCTGGCCAGCGCCTTCCTGATTTCGTTTATCGAGAGCATGGCCGATTTCGCCAATCCGCTGGTGCTGGGCGGAAACTTCAACGTGCTGTCGACCGACATCTTCTTTGCAGTGGTCGGTGCGGCGCACGACCAGGGCCGCGCGGCGGTGCTGGCGATCGTGCTGTTGATGTTCACGCTGGCAGCCTTCGTCATCCAGCGCCGCTGGATCGGCAGCCGCAGCTACGTCACCGTCGCAGGCAAGGGCGATGGCGGCGTACCGGCGACGCTGCCCAAGGCCTTACGGATCGGCTGCTACGCCGCCGTCGTTCCGTGGCTGGTTCTGACCATCGTGGTCTACGGCATCATCCTGGGCGGCGGTTTCGTGCAATCGATCGGGCGCGACAACACGCCGACGCTCGAATATTTCCTCACCGCCTTTTCGATCGAGAAAGGCGTCAATGGCTGGTTTTTCAGCGGCTCGGCCTGGCCGTCGCTGCTGATGACCATCGGCCTGGCCCTGGTGGCGATGCCGTTCACCGCGGCGCTCGGCATCCTGACGGCCTATCTGCTCGACCGGCAGCGTTTCGCCGGGCGCACGATGTTCGAATTCCTGGCGATGATGAGCTTTGCGATTCCCGGCACGGTGATCGGCGTCAGCTATATCCTTGCCTTCAACGTGCCGCCGGTGCAGTTGACCGGCACCGGGCTGATCATCGTGATCTCCTTCATCTTCCGCAACATGCCGGTGGCGATCCGTGCCGGGCTCGCCAATCTCGGACAGATCGACAAGAGCCTGGACGAGGCATCGCTGACGCTTGGGGCGCGATCCTTCGCCACCTTGCGGCGGGTGATCCTGCCGATCCTGAAGCCGGCGATCGTGACCGCGATGATCTACAGTTTCGTGCGCGCGGTGACGGCGGTCAGCGCCGTCATCTTCCTGGCGAGCGGCCGGTTCAATCTCGCCACGGTCTACATTGTCGGGCGCGCAGATGTCGGCGAATACGGCATCGCGATTGTCTATTCGGCGGTGATGATCGTCGTCATGATGGTCATCCTGATCGGCATCCAGCTGCTGGTCGGCGAACGCCGGCTCGGCCGGCGCCGGCCTGGTCCGGAAGCCGTTGTGGCAGCAATCTGATGGGGAGAAGCGGCGTGGATCAGACGGCGAAGACTGCTGCCCCGGTTGCGACGGACAGGCCAGCGGTGCGGTTCGAGGGCGTCACCAAGAAATATGGCGCGGTGACCGCCGTCGACAACGTCAGCTTCGACATCGCGCCGGCCAGCCTGGTGACGCTGCTCGGGCCCTCGGGTTGCGGCAAGACCACGACGCTCAGGCTGATCGCCGGGCTGGAACAGACCAGCACCGGGCGCATCCTGATCGACGACAAGGACGTCACCTTGCTGTCCGCCGCCGAGCGCGATGTCTCCATGGTGTTCCAGTCCTATGCGCTGTTTCCGCATATGAACGTGATGGAGAATGTTAGCTACGGCCTGCGGGCGATGGGGCTTGGCAAGGCGCAGGCAGCCGAGCGCGCCGCCGAAAAGCTGTCGCTTGTCGGCCTGTCCGGCTACGAGAAGCGCCAGCCGAGCGAATTGTCCGGCGGCCAGCAGCAGCGCGTCGCGGTGGCGCGCGCCATCGTACTGGAGCCGAAGGTGCTGCTGTTCGACGAGCCGCTGTCCAATCTCGACGCCAAGCTGCGCCGGCGGGTGCGCGACGAAATCCGCGGCCTGCAGCAAGATCTGGCGCTGACCATGGTCTATGTCACGCATGACCAGGAAGAGGCGCTCGCCGTCTCCGACCGCATCATCGTCATGAACGCCGCTCGCGTCGCCCAGGACGGCACGCCGCGCGACCTCTACAACGAGCCGACCAACCGTTTCATCGCCGACTTTATGGGCGACGCCAATCTGCTCGACGTCGAGGTGCTTTCCAGCAATGCGACCAGTGCAAGGGTCAAGGTCGGACCCTTGCTGCTCGACATGCCGGGTCGCGGTAACGCTCCGGGACCGGCGATGCTCGCTGTGCGCCCGAATGCCGTGCGAATCTTGCCCGGCCAGCCAGCGGGCACCATGAAGGGCCAGGTGGTCAAGAGCTCGTATCTCGGCGACCACATGGAATACCGGATCGCGATCAGCGATCCGGCGGTCGAACTGTTCGCGACATCGCCTGATGTCACACCCGCTGTGGCGGAAGGGACGATGGTCGGGATCGATTTCGATCCGGCGAAGATCGTGCTGATCAAAGACGATTGAACGCGCCGGAAAACCGTTGCACACTGTCTGGCGTTGCTTGGTGACGCGTCACAACAGGCGGCGACCAGGGATTAGCGCTCCAGTTTGCATTGGGTTTAGATCGTTCTGTTTGCATGCTCGCCTGTTGCGAGCCTGTGGATCACCAAGGGCGCATCGACCGAACTCAAACGAGCTTTTCCAGCGTGATTGGAAGGCTTCGAATGCGTTTGCCGGTGGCGTGGAAGACGGCATTGCCGATCGCAGGTGCGACCCCTACGACACCGATCTCGCCGACGCCTTTGCCGCCAAGAGCGGTTGCCTGCATGTCCGGAATTCCAACCGAAATCACCTGGATGTCGGGCACATCGGCGTTAACCGGGACGGCATAGTCGGCAAAATTCGCGTTGATGGTGCGCCCGTCTCGCTGGTCGACGTAACCTTCTTCCAGGAGAGCCTGCCCGAGACCCATGACCATACCGCCGATCCACTGGCTTTCCGCAAGCTTCGGATTGAAGATCCTGCCGCTATCGAATGCCGAGACCATGCGCTTGACGCGGATCGTGCCAAAATCCTCATCGATCCGAACTTCCACGAAATGCGCACACCAGCTATGGGCCGAGACGCCTCCTTCCACAGCGCCCTTCAACTGGGCAAAACTGCGGTCAGCTCCGTTCTTCATCTCCTCGGTGGCGCCGGGAGCAAAGGTGTTACCCTCGATTTCCAGTTTGTCTTTGCCCACTGCCTTCAACAGTTCCGCGATGCCGATACCGCCGTTCGGCCGCCGGGTCGGTCGCACCGAGCCGTTTTCGAACGTGAGGTCACTCGCCTTCGAGGTTGCCAACGGCGACTTCGGATCGGATGCGGCAAGCGCCAGCAAGGCGTCCCGTGCATTCCTGGCCGCCTTGTCCACCGCTCCCGTCAGGTTGTTGGCCTGCTGGGAGCCGCCAGCGAGCGCCGATCTGGGGAGGAGGGTATCACCCAGCCGCACCGCGACTGTCTCAACAGGAACGCCCAGAGCGTCAGCCGCTGTCTGGGCGAGAATGGTATAAGTCCCCGTTCCCATGTCGGTGCCCGCGCTGAGGACTTCGATCTGCCCACTGGCATGGAGTACGATCTTGGCTTCGCTCGCGGTACGGATCATGGGGTATGATCCGGCGGCCATTCCATAACCGATCAACTCGCGGCCTTCGCGCATCGAGCGAGGGGCCGGGTTCCGGTTCCACCAGCCGACGGCTTCCGCGCCAGCGGCATAGGCTTCGCGCAACTGTCGAGTGGTCCACGGCATACTGTTGCTGGGATCGATGTCCGCCCAGTTGGCAAGGCGCAGCGTGATCGGATCCATGCTGAGCGCATACGCCAGCTCGTCGATCGCGCTTTCCAGAGCATAGGCACTGGGGTTTTCGCCGGGGCCCCGTTTCCAGCCGGGCTGGACCGTATTGACCGGGACGACGTTGAGACGTGAAGAAAAGTTCGGCGTCGCATACATGATCTTCGTCACATTGTTGCAAGCCTCGATATGGACTTCGTCAATCGCCGTCTCGTTCCAGCTCTCATGGACGATCGAGCTTATCTTTCCGTCCTTCGAGGCTCCGATTGAGAGTGTCTGCCGTGTCGCCGGTCGGCCGCCAAGGCCGGTAAAGGTCTGCGGCCGCGTGAGAGAAACCTTGATCGGCCTGCCCAGTTTCCGCGAGGCCGCGCAAGCCAGCCCCACATGCGGATGTGCCCCGATCTTGGACCCGAACCCACCGCCGACATAGGGCGAGATCACCCGCACATTCTCGATGTCGATGCCGAGCCATTCCGATACGACGCTCCGTGCCCCGCCAACCCACTGGCTGGGCTCCCAGACGGTGATTTTCCCGTTGTCCCAGGAAGCGATGCACGCATGCGGCTCCATCGGCACATTGTATTCGCGTGACGTCATGTAAGTGACGTCTACCTTGACCTCGGCATTGGCCAACGCTGTCGCCGCATCGCCCCACGCGGCACCCATCTCATCGATGGGCTGCACTTTTGCCTTGGGATCGTTGATGTCGAGAATAGGGTCGCCGTCCTCGTATTCGACCTTGAGAAGGCTTGCCGCTTCCGTTGCCTGTTCAAAGGTTTCTGCGACCACGAGCGCGATATGCATGCCGTTGAAACGGACCACATCGTCTTGAATTGGGGTAAATTCCTCGGTCGCTCCGCCGCCCTTGCTGTAGACGGTCGGCTTGTTGAGCTTCAGGGAATTCTGCGCGGTGTAGACATCCAGGACACCCGGTAGAGCCTTGGCGGCCGACGTATCGATACTGACGATACGCCCTGCCGGCCGCGTCGATTGGACGGTAACGCCATAGGCCAGGTTCTCCAGCTTCTGCTCGATCGCATAGCGAGCCTGCCCGGTTACTTTCAACGGGCCTTCGGCGCGGGAAAGCCTGGCACCGAGAGCTGGCGCCTTGGCGGGGACGGTCTCAGCCGCAACGGCTTTTGACGAGAGATCGACAGCGGCGCCAGCGACAGCGGCTACGCCGGCGCCGAGCTTCAAGACGGTGCGGCGGTTGAGTTCGAACGCGTTACCGTGTGTCATACGATATCTCCTACCGTCATCAGGGCGCGTGCCACAACCTTCGGTGCCAGCTCGATCTTGAATGCGTTGTGTCCGCTCGACTTCGCGCCGTCGACGGCGGCTGCCGCGGCAGTACGAAGCGTCGCCTCGTCGAGCGTCTTTCCCTTGAGCAAATTTTCGACGGCGCGCAGGCGCCAGGGTTTGGTGGCGAGGCCGCCGACCGCAATGCGTACTTCGCGAATTGTCTTGCCATCGGCTTCCAATTCGATGCCGACAGCGGCGCTGGCCGCGGCGAACTCGTACGACGCGCGATCCCGGACCTTGAGATAATGCGAGCGTTCCAGGGCTGCCGAACGCGGGATCTCGATCCCGACGATCATCTCTCCGGGCGACAGATTATGCTCAAGGTGTGCGGTATCGCCAGGGAGCAGGAAGAATTCGTCGGCGGGAATTTTGCGTTCGGAAGCTCCCCGGATGATGACCGTGGCGTCGAATGCCACCAGGGAAACCGCAAAATCTCCGGGGTAGATTGCTATGCACGCGTCACTCGTGCCGAGCACCGCGTGGTTGCGGTTGACGCCGCCAAGGGCAGCGCATCCGGAACCTGGATTGCGCTTGTTGCAGTTCGAATAAGCGCCCGGGTCCCGGAAGTAAGTGCAACGGGTTCGCTGCATCAAGTTTCCACCGATGGACGCCATGTTGCGCAGCTGTGCCGAGGCAGCGCGCCACAGGCTTTCGGAAAGCACCGGCGCAGCCTGCTTGATATCGGCGTGGTCGGCGACCTTGCTCATCTTGGCGAGCGCACCGATGCGAATGGCATCCGCCGATACCTCGATCGTGTCCAGGCCGGGAAGGCGCGTGATGTCGACCACCCGCGCAGGACGCTCGACATTCAGCTTCATGAGGTCAAGAAGCGTGGTCCCACCGGCGAGAAATCTTGTCTCTGGCTTGGTAGCCTCGGCAAGCGCCCTCGCGGCATCTTTGGCGCGGAGATACTCGAAAGGTCTCATAGTGCTGCCTCCTTCTTCAGGCGGCTGGCGGCATCGCGCACCGCGGCGACGATATGGGGGTAAGCGCCGCACCGGCAGATGTTGCCGCTCATGTATTCGCGGATGTCCTCGTCCGTATCGGCGTGGCCCTCACGAATGCATGCAACGGCCGACATGATCTGACCGGGGGTGCAATAGCCGCACTGGAATGCATCGTGCTCGATGAACGCGGTCTGGACTGCGTGCATCACGCCGTTGGCAGCCTGGAGGCCCTCGATCGTCGTGACCTGACGGCCTTCGACCTGGGCCGCCAGCGTCAGGCAGCTCAATACCCGCTCGCCGTCGACGTGGACGGTACAGGCGCCGCACTGCCCATGATCACAGCCTTTTTTCGTGCCGGGCAGGTTGGCATGCTCGCGTAGTGCGTCCAGCAGAGTCACGCGTACATCAAGATTGAACTGGTGGCGCCGGCTGTTGATGTCCAAGGCTAGCTGTCGGGGCTCTGGCATGTCGTCTCCTCGGTGGCGGGCGGGATTGGGACTTCTCGCGAAATCGATCGGACCGACGAAGCCTACGGCATCGGTCGGAAAGGGACGTCTATTCAAAGGCCTGTCATTGGCCGGTTGCCTAAGGGTCAACCCTCAGGAGAGCACGGACGCGACATCCGAATTAGCCCTCAAAATTCGCATGAGCCTATCGACGGCGCTCATAAATAGACCTGCGACGACGGCAGTGCTGAATGCGACGTTCAGCTGTCGAAGGCCAGCGACCCGGATAGCTCCTCATGGGCATCGACCTGCTGCTGCAGCAGAGCGAGTTTCTGCCTGATCATTGCAAGAGCATCGGCGCCGGCGATGAACCGACGGGGCAACTCCGGCTTGTCGACCAGAGTGATCAACGCCTGCGCGAGTTTCGCGGGGTCGCCGACTTGCTGGCCGTTCGCGGCTTTCCAACCCGTTATCTGCTGGGCGCGACGTTCGCTGTAATCGCTGACGAATGACGGAGCATATTGTGTGGATTCGTCCGTCAGCAGCTCCGTGCGGAAAAACCCGGGGTTCACGATCATCGTTTCAATGCCGAACGGCGCCACCTCGGCTTGCAGTGACTCGATCCAGCCATCAACGCCGAACTTTGCCGCGGCGTATGCAGAACAGAACTCAAAGCCGACCAGGCCTGCCGTCGATGAGATGGCAATGACCTTGCCAGAACCCTGCGCGCGCATGACCGGCAGGACTGCGCGCGTGACGTTCATGGCGCCGGTCAGGGTGGACGCGAGCTGAAGTTCGATATGGGCCGGAGTCAGGTCCTCGAAATAGCCGGCATAGAAGCCCGCGGCATTGTTGACGAGCACGTCGAGGCGACCAAAGCGGTCCAGGGTTGCCTTCACCGCGGCGTCGGCGTCGGCCGGCTTGGTCACGTCCAACGTGACGACCAAAAGATTGTCCGACTGCCCGATCGCCTTGGCGACCCGATCTGGGTTACGACCGGTCGCAACGACCTTATCGCCGATGGCCAGGACCGCTTTGGCAAAGTCGAGGCCCATGCCTCGCCCTGCGCCGGTAATCATCCATACTCTGTTCATAGGCATATCCTTCATGGCCGGTATCTTTCAGTTTATGCCGCGTTGGCTTGTGGCACGTCCGTCTCAGCGTTTCGTTGTCTGCCTGGTGAAATAGGGAATAGGACTCGATACGATTAGCCTCTATAATCTGCATGAAGTTAGAAATGGGATTGATAAATGAGGCGCGGAGATTTCAGCGAGTTGGCAGTCTTCATCGCCGTAGCAGAGGCGGGCAGCTTCACGCGCGCCGCAGCAAAGCTTGGTCTATCGCAGTCGGCGCTCAGCTACGCTGTCAGAACGCTGGAACAGCGCATGGGAGTCCGGCTGATCTCACGCACCACCCGCAGCCTGTCCGTGACGGTAGCTGGAGACCGCTTGCTGCGAAGCCTGCGACCGGCCTTCGATCACATCGAAAGCGAGATCGCCGCCGTCGCCGCCCTGCGCGACAAGCCCACGGGCCTCATTCGCCTGACGACGTTCCGGTATGCTGCCAAATCAGTACTGTGGCCCGTCATCGCCAAACTCCTTCTGGAGTATCCGGATATCGAAGTGGAATTGAGCCTGGACGAAGGTCTGGTTGACATCGTTGCAAGCAAATTCGACGCCGGTATCCGGATCGGCGAGCAGGTCCAGAAGGACATGGTGGCAGTAAGGATCGGCCCGGACCTGCGTATGGCGGTGGTTGGATCACCGTCGTATTTTGCAACCCGAACGGTTCCAAAGACACCGCGCGAACTTGGGGAACACAAAGGCATCAGCTACCGTCAGAAGACCAGCGGCGGGCTCTTTGCCTGGGAGTTCGAAAAAGGCGGTGAGGAACTTGAAGTCAGGATGAATGGCCCCCTCATTATCAATGACGGGGAAATGCTGGAGGCTGCGGCCCTCGACGGGATCGGATTAGCATACACGTTTGAGAGCCAGGTCGCTCCGTTCGTCGCAGACGGACGCCTGATCCGGGTGCTGGAAGACTGGTGCCAACCCTTCCCGGGCTATCACCTCTATTATCCCAGCCGACGCCAGCACACTGCAGCGTTCGCTCTTCTTGTGGAGGCACTCCGTCTCAAGGCGTGACGGAAGGGCGAAAACACGCCGCTCTAACTTGGCAAAGTGAGTTATCCCTCCCTCATCAGCACAATTTTCGGGCCTCCAATCGATTCCTCCGTCGCAAGTTACCCCCCCTTACGGACTGCGTCGCGGTGGCCGTCCGATTCCGAGCCTTGAAGCTGCCAGTCGCTTCCGGCCTTATGCGGTCATTCCCTGATGCAGGTTGAGATGGCCTCGTGCTGGCAATGGCCGATGACTTTAGGCAAAGCGACCCTTCTTGTAGTGCGGCCCGCCATGATGAGGATGTCAGGCTCTTTGCTGCTGCCGCTCTATCTCTAAATGGATGCCTTCTCGCCGTCACGTGGCTGGATCAGGCTGCGCGCGGCGTCTGCTCCTGCCGCAAGGATGCGATCCGACAATTCCGTCCCCGCTGCCGCGCGGGCCAGCTGAAGCGTGCCTATGAGGGTCGCAAAAACGCCCAGGGCGGCGGCTTCCGGGTCCTTGGTCTGCGGAAGTACTGCAGACAACTGGCGCACCAGAACCAGCAAGCGTTCGGTATAGACTTGGCGCGTTTCGGGCGGCTGACGCGCGAGTTCCGGCAACAGGGCGGCCGACGCGCAGCCGGCTCCCGGATTGTCCCGGTGCTCAGCTGACAGATACGCCGCTATGCCCATCTCCGGACCACCGGCTGCCAATACCTCCTGCAGTTGCTGCGACTGGCTCTCCAGTGCCGCTACAAGGCTTTCTCGCACAAGCTCCGCCTTGGACTGGAAATGCGGATAGAAGGCTCCGTTCGTCAGTCCGGCGTCGCCCATGATGGCTGCCAGTCCGGACGCGGCGATGCCGTCACCGCGAAAACGCTGGGCTGCGGCCTCGACGATGCGATCGCGGGAGGCGTCCTTTCGGCCCTTTTCGTAGCGCATGGCGGCTCTTCCTTTCTGCTATTGCATTACGGTCGTAATTTGATATTATGATCATAATTCAACCAGCGAACGAAAGCTAGCCCCAGTGGCTTTGGAGCATAAAAAATGAATGCGAACTCTGGAAAGACCGCAGTCGTGACCGGAGCCTCTTCGGGCATCGGCCGCGCCACTGCCGAGGCCTTGGCGCGGGCGGGGTATACCGTCTTCGGGACAAGCCGCAGCAAGGCCGGCAACGGCCCGGCTAAGGTGTCCATGCTGACCTGCGACGTGACCGACGGGGAGTCCGTCAGCGCCCTCGTTGCAACCGTGCTGGCCCAGACCGGTCGTATCGATCTGCTGGTGAACAATGCCGGTGTCGGCCTGCTTGGCGGCGCCGAGGAATCTTCGGTCGCACAGGTGCAGGTTCTGTTCGACGTCAATCTGTTCGGCGTCATGCGCATGACCAATGCGGTGTTGCCGTCGATGCGGCGCCGCGGCCAAGGGCGCATCGTCAACATCGGCTCGATTCTAGGATTGGTGCCTGCGCCATACTCAGCGCACTACTCGGCGGTCAAGCACGCGCTGGAGGGCTATTCGGAATCGCTCGATCATGAGGTTCGCGCCTTCAACATTCGCGTCTCGGTCATCGAGCCGGCATTCGTGCGCACCGTCTTCGACCAGAACGGCATCGAGCCGGATTCCCTGTTGAAGGACTACGATCAGGCGCGCGCCGGTCTCAAGGCGCTGCTTGCCGATGTGATGCCCAAAGCCGATCGGCCGGAAGTGGTGGCGGATGTGGTCGTCAAGGCAGCGACCGACGCCCGTCCGCGACGGCGCTATACCGCAGGGAAGGCAGCGCGCCAGGTCAGCCTGCTGCGCCGCTTCGCCCCCGCGGGGATGTTCGACAAGACCTTGCGCAAGCAGTTCCGCCTGCCGGTCTGAACAACGGTGGGACGGAGAATTTCACACACAAACGGCACACCAACGGACACTCTCAGAAAGTCACTGCCATGAAGGCATTCGTTGTCGATAAATATAACAAGAAAGGCATTTTGCGGCTGGCCGAGATGCCGGAGCCGGAGCTGCTGGACAATGACGTCCTGGTCGAGGTCCATGCCGCCGGGGTGAACCTGCTGGATTCCAAAATCAGGACCGGCGAATTCAAACTCGTCCTTCCCTATCGCCGGCCCTTCATCCTCGGTCACGACGTTGCCGGGAGGGTTGTCAGGGTGGGCTCGAAAGTCCGCAAATTCAAACCCGGCGACGCCGTCTATGCGCGGCCGCGCGACGGCCGGATCGGGACATTCGCCGAATTCATCGCAATCGATGAAGCCGACGTGGCGCTGAAGCCGGCGAACCTCAGCATGGAAGAGGCGGCCTCGATCCCGCTGGTCGGTCTGACCGCCTGGCAGGCTCTCATCGAGAGGGCGGGTCTGAAGACAGGCCAGAAGATCTTCATCCAGGCTGGCTCCGGCGGCGTGGGGACATTCGCCATCCAGTTGGCAAAGCACCTCGGCGCGATCGTTGCGACAACAGCGGGCGCGGCAAGCAACGATCTGGTCAGGGATCTCGGCGCCGATGTCGTCGTCGACTACAGGAAGGACGACTTCGAGAAAATCCTGTCGGGCTACGACGTCGTCCTGAACAGCCAGGACGCCAAGACGCTTGAGAAATCCCTGACTGTGCTGAAACCGGGTGGGAAGCTCATCTCGATTTCCGGTCCTCCGGATCCCGAATTTGCCAGGAAACAGGGACTGAACGTGGTGCTAAGGCTGCTGCTGCGGCTGCTGAGCCGTGGTATCAGGACCAAAGCCAAGCGCCGGGGCGTGGGATTTTCGTTCCTGTTCATGTCGGCGCAAGGTGAGCAACTGAGCAAAATCACGTCCCTCATCGAAGATGGGGCGATTCGCCCGGTCGTCGACAGGGTCTTTCCTTTTGAAGCGACCAATGAGGCGCTGGCTTACGTCGAAACAGGACGCGCCAAGGGCAAGGTCGTCGTCAAGGTCAGATAGCGCGCCCAGTTGCTTTGGGGCATTTGAGAGACACCAAAGCAAGGCAGCGCAAGGCCGACAAATTCCGAAAACGGTTCGGCATCCGATCGCCCAAACCTCAGTTGTTGCGGATTGCAACGAAGCTTGCCGCTGCCTTCAGCAAGGCTGCCTGTCCGCCGTAAGGCTCGAGCAATTCATGGGCCTGCTTGACCAGCCCATGGAGCTGGCTGCGCGCCCAGTTCGCGCCATGCAGCGCCACCAGCGTCGCCTTGCCGGCGGCTGCGTCCTTGCCGGTCGCCTTGCCCATCTGGCTGGCATCGGCGGTCAGGTCGAGCAGGTCGTCGGCAAGCTGGAAGGCAAGCCCGACCGCCGAGCCGAATTCGGCCAGCCGGTCGCGGTCCTGCGGTGCGGCGCCGGCAATGATCGCGCCGGCTTCGCAGGCGAAGCGGATCAGCGCGCCGGTTTTCATCGCCTGCAGCCGGATAATGCCGGCTTCGTCCGGCCTGTTGCGCTCGGCTTCGAGGTCGAGCGTCTGCCCGCCAACCATGCCCCCGGTGCCAGCCGCGCGCGCCAGCGCCAGCACCAGCGCCGCCCTGCGCTCCGCCGGCAGCGCCGTCGCCTCATCGGCGAGGACATCGAAGGCAAGCGTCAGAAGCGCATCGCCGGCAAGTATGGCGGTAGCTTCATCGAAGGCCTTGTGCACGGTCGGCTGGCCGCGGCGCAGATCGTCGTCGTCCATGGCAGGCAGATCGTCATGGATCAGCGAATAGCAATGCACGCATTCGAGCGCCGCCGCCACGCGCATCGCCGCCTCGCCATCGGCGCCAAAAAGGGCGGCACTTTCCATGACCAGGAAGGGGCGCAGCCGCTTGCCGCCGTTCAGCACGCCATGGCGCATGGCCGCCATCAGACGCTCCGGTCGGGCGATCTCGCCGGCAAGCGTGCGGCCGTCGAGCAGCAGCCTGAGCCCGGCCTCGATCGCCGCCGCCCGCCCCAGAAGTGCGGCCTCAAAGGCCAATTGCTCGTCTTTCGTCATGGCCGGGAGCGGTAGCCGACACTCAGACGTTGCGCAAGAAGCCTCGCGCCATTATGCCGGAGGCGGGAGAGTGGCGCGGGTGGGGGCGGCTTGACGGAACCGATCGTCGATCATGAAACCGAAGGGTTTGAGATGGCGCGACCAAGGCGCGTGAACCGCGCCGGTCTGAAGCGCCTGGCACGGCGCGGCCTGGTCGTCGCCGTCGTGCTGGCGGCGATACCCGTTGGGCTGACCTTCCTCTATCTGCCGTCCTTCGTGCATCCGATATCGACCTTGATGGTCAAAGACCTCGCGACCTTCTCCGGTTACGACCGGCGCTGGGTGTCGATCGACGATGTGTCCCCGGTGCTGGCCAATTCGGTGATCATGTCGGAGGACGGGCAATTCTGCTTCCATCGCGGCATCGATCTCGGCGAATTGCGCGGCGTCGTCGACGATGCGCTGGCCGGCGAGGCGACGCGCGGCGCCTCGACCATCACCATGCAGACGGTGAAGAACCTTTTCCTGTGGTCGCGGCCGCTGGGCTCGGTGCGCAAGGTGGTCGAACTGCCGCTGGCCGTCTATTTCGACGCGGTGATGTCGAAACGGCGGATCATGGAGATCTACCTCAACATCGCCGAATGGGGGCCGGGCGTTTACGGCATCGAGGCGGCGGCCCAGCATCATTTCGGCGTTTCGGCCAAGCAGCTGTCGCGGCGGCAGGCGGCTTTGCTCGCCGTCTCGTTGCCCAATCCGATCGCGCGCAATCCGGCCAAGCCCGGCCCGGGTCTGCGGCGGCTCGCGTCGCTGATCGAACGCCGCGCCGGCCGTTCGGGCGCGTATGTCGGTTGTCTTGATTAGGTCGAACCGCTGCCAGTTCAAAAAAAATCGCCACGGTGCTGGCCAAAACGGCGCAGGGCGTGTATAGGCACCCGACTTTCTCAGATTATGGCCCTGACGCGGCCCTTTCACGAGGGCTATCGGGGCATTTTGACCATGTAGTGGAGCATATCCATGGCCGTTCCGAAACGAAAAACCTCTCCGTCCAAGCGCGGCATGCGCCGCTCGGCCGACGCTCTCAAGGCCCCGACCTATGTCGAGGACAAGAATTCCGGCGAAATGCGCCGCCCGCACCATATCGACCTGAAGACCGGCATGTATCGCGGTCGCCAGGTGCTGACGCCCAAGGAAAGCTGAGACCAGCTTTCGAAGGGTTTGAATACCAAAAGAACCGGCCATTGGCCGGTTTTTTTGCGTTTGGTGCGCCGCGCCGCCAACTATGCCAAAGACCGGGCGTCCGTGGCGATACAAGCTGCGGGGGCGGTGCTGTATTGAGTCCGCATGCCTTGTCGCGGCGCTTCCGCGCGATGATCGACCGGCTTCAGAGGGACCGCATGACCAAGCTCACCACAGCACCCCGCGATATCTTCCAGACCTTCATGAACTTCCCGCTGGTCGAGGACCTCGATGCGCTGAAGGCGGATGTCGCCATCATCGGCATGCCTTACGGCAGTCCCTACACGATCGACGAGCTGGTCAACGACCAGACCAAGGCGCCGACCGCGGTGCGGCGCGCCTCGCAGCGCATCAGCCTCGGGCTCGACCGCTATGATTTCGACATTGGCGGAACCCTGTTCGACGGGGAGGACGTCAAGGTGGTCGATGTCGGCGATGTCCCCGGCGATGCGGCCGGCAGCCACTACAGGTTGGCCGAAACGGCGATCCGCAAGATCCGCGTCGCCGGCGCCTTGCCGATCACCATTGGCGGCGATCACGGCATTCCGATCCCGATCCTGCGGGCGCTTGATGGCGAAGGGCCGATCACCCTGGTTCAGATCGATGCCCATCTCGACTGGCGCGACAATGTCAACGGGGTCAGGGAAGGCTATTCCAGCCCCATCCGCCGCGCTTCGGAGATGGCGCATATAGCCGGGATTTTCCAGCTCGGCATCCGCGGCCAGGGCAGCGCCCGGCTCGAGGAGGTCGAGGCGGCCCGCGCCTACGGCTCCAACATCGTCACCGCCAATGAATGGCAGGATATCGGTACGGCGGCGCTGCTCAAGCGCATCCCGGACGGCGGCCGCTATTACCTGACCATCGATGCCGACGGTCTCGATCCCGCTGTCATGCCGGCGGTCGAAGGGCCGGCGCCTGGCGGCATCAGCTACCGGCAGACGATCGAGCTGATCAAGGGGCTGTTCGCCAAGGGAAGTGTCGTCGGCATCGACATCGTCGAGATCGCGCCGGCGCGCGACGTCAACGAGATCACCTCGATGACCGCCGGCCTTTTCATCCTCAACGCTATCGGCGCCGCCGTGCGGACAGGCCAGTTCAAGCGCTGAATCCCGGCGTGTCGGTGGTCAGCCGGGGCAACTGTGGCTGACAGGGTTGTTTCGCGCGGTCTTTTTCCGTGTTTGCGGGCGCTAGCGAAAAATCTTGACGGCGTGCCTGCGGGGCATTCTACAGAAGGTGCCCCATTGTTTAGGCAATTCCTTGGGAAACCGCTTTCCTGGAATTGCTAGAGGAGACGCCTGATGTTCGGTGCCATCCCGCTGCTGATCGTGCCCTTCGTGGCCTACAATCTCGGACTCCTCGGAATATTCGGCAGCGGCGACGATCCGTGGGCGACCGAGATCTTCTCGTTCAGCATGATGTCGGGCGGGGTGTTCTCGATGACGCTCGGCGACCTGATGGTGGTGATCGGGCTGATCTTCCTGTTCCTCGAAATGGTGAAGTCGGTGCGCACCACGAACGCCTCGATCATGGACCATCTGTTGTCGACGCTGGTCTTCGTGGCGTTCCTGGTCGAGTTCCTGCTGGTGAAGGGCGCGGCGCACTCCGTCTTCTTCACGCTGATGGTGATCGCCCTGTTCGATGTGCTGGCCGGGTTTTCGGTGTCGATGCGGTCGGCGAGTAGAGACATAAATTTGAACTAGCCGCCTTCGTTGGATGGTCGCATCCGTTCGCGATTGGCGTGGCTGCTCTTTCTGGTCGTCATCCTGGGGCGAAGCAGGAGCGAAGCGACGCGGCGCAGACCCTGGGATCCATTGCGTGAAGCTAAGGCGTTGCAACGGTTCAGAATTCTGCTCCGCTTACACTTGCGGCAAAGGTCGCGGCATGGATCCCAGGGTCTTCGCGACGGAGTTTCGCTCCTGCTTCGCCCTGGGATGACGAAGCTCCCCCTCAGCCCGGATCGGCGGTGAAGCCCGCCGCTTCGATGCCGGCGATGGCGGCGGCTTCGTCATTGTCCGACGTATCTCCCGAAATTCCGACGGCGCCGATGACGGCGCCTGCCTTGTCGCGGATCAGCACGCCGCCGACGACCGGCAACACGCGTCCACCCGAGACGTCGGAAATGCCGGCGACGAGATGCGGCCGCTCCTTGGCGAAAGCCTCGACACGGCGCGAGCCCATGCCGATGGCGAGCGCGCCATAGGCCTTGCCGGCCGACATTTGCGGGCGCAGGAACGAGGCTCCGTCCTGACGCTGGAAGGCGACGAGATGCGCGCCGGCGTCCAGCACGGAAACGCCGAGCGGCTTGAGCTTCAGCTCGGCGCCCTTGGCGAAGGCGGCGTCGATGATGTGCTTGGCTTTTTCGAGGGTCAGTGCGGTCATGGCTGTCTCCTGATCAAAACGCGTCAATCATCGACCTGACATGCGGGATGCGAAATCCCGGTTGCGGTTGAAATTGCTTCGCGCGGGAAAGCGGAAATGGCGGGCATTGCTGATCGTGGCACATGGCGGATACGATCCGCCGGCATCCAGATGGCGCGTCGATGAAGAGACCGAGTTATTTTTTCTTGGCTCGGGCCGCTTTCTTGACCGGAGCGGCGGGTGCGTTGGCGAGGTCTTCCGCTTCCTTGGCAAGGCGCAATGCCCGGAGCTTGTTGGTCTTGGCCTGGCGGGCGTCGGCCTCGGCGACATACTCCGCCATCGCCTTTTGCCGCACCGTGGCTGCCTCTTCCTGCTTCTTGAAACGCATATCCGCCCGGGCGCGGGCAGTATCCTTAGAGTTCTCGACCAAGAGCGTTATCCAATCCCGTAAATTATGTTTTTCAGCCCCTTGATAGCAGAGCCGGCCTGATAATGGGGAAATAAGTTGGTCAAGCGGCCGGGGCCTCGATGCCGCTCGACGCCTTGCGGGCGACCACCGCCTCATATCCGGCCTGCAATGTAGCGCGGACGGAAGGCCCCGCGGGTGAGGCGACAGGCATGCCCAGATGGTCGTGGCGCAACTCGTCCATGAACTGCTCCCACATTGGCGGACCGCCTTTCTCCAGCAGTTCGGCGCGGATCGAAAGCTCCTCGCTCACCGGCAGCCAGACGCGGCCCCAAGCGCCGAGATGCGCCATGATCGGCACCAGCGTGATGGCCATCTCGGTCAGGCTGTAGATCGCCTTCTGCTTGTGCGAGGGGTCGTCGGCCTTGGTCAGCATGCCGAGTTCCATCAGCCGCTTCAGCCGGTCGGCCAGGATATTGGAAGCGATGCCCTCGATCGAGCCGTTGAGCAGTTCGCGAAAGTGGCGTTTGCCGCCAAAAATCATGTCGCGCAGGATGATCAGGCTCCAGCGATCGCCGAACACTTCCAGCGACAGATTGATAGGGCATCCCGAGCGGTGTTCGGTTTTCATCCGACTCTCTCCAAAAACCAGTTGCATTATCGTATCAGTTTTATTATCGTGCAACCGATTGCAAAACGCAATCAGTTTGATTGGCCTTTGATTGGCCCATGCGAGGAGAGTCCCATGACACGGGCAGCAGCACCCGAAATCGTCTCCCAGACGTTTGGGGATCCCGTCGATCCAACCGTTCTGCTGATCATGGGCGCCATGGCCTCGATGCTGTGGGGGCCGGAGGCGCTCTGCAAAAAACTCGCCGGCGAGGGCCGTTTCGTGATCCGCTACGACAATCGCGATACCGGCCTGTCGACCAAATATGCGCCGGGCGAGCCGCCGTATACCTTCGACGACATGGCGGACGATGCGGTGCGCGTCCTCGACGGTTGCGGCATCGGCAAGGCGCATGTGGTCGGGATGTCGATGGGCGGCATGATCGCGCAACGACTGGTGTTGAAACATCCCTCGCGTGTCATCACACTGACGGTGATCAGCAGTTCGCCGGTGGGGATCGATACATCGCCCCTGCCGGGGACGACCGAGGCCTATATGGAGCACTCGGTCGATGGCGCCAAGGTCGATTGGTCGGACCGCGACCAGGTGATCGGCTTCGTCGTCAAGGATGCGCGTGCGATCGCCAGCACCGCGCATCCCTTCGACGAGAAGGCGATGCGCGCGTTCGTCCAACAGGACTACGACCGATCCGGCGGCTTCCTGAGCGCGACTAACCATTTGATGCTGAAGAGCTGCGAGGATCTGAAAGGACGCCTGCGCGAGATCAAGGTTCCGCTGCTCGTCATTCACGGGACATCGGATCCGATCTTTCCGGTCGAGCATGGCGCAGCCCTTGCCGACGCTGTTGCCGGCGGGCGGCTTGTCCGCGTCGAAGGCGGTGGCCACGAACTGCATCCCGACGACTGGGGCACGATCGTTGCCGCCATCGTCACGCATACCAAGCCCTGAAGGCAGTCTCGAACCTTGACACATTCGCCTCACGGAAATAGTTAAGTAAATGCTTCAGTGTTGGCGCTGGCTGGCACCGCTCCAGTATCGACGAACCGCAAACAGACGAGCAAAAAATGTCCCTGACGTTCCATTTCCATCCGCTGGCATCGTTCTGCTGGAAACCGCTGATAGCGTTCTACGAGAACGACACGCCCTTCACGCCGGTTGTCGTCGACCTCGGCGACGAGCAGTCGCGGGCAGCGTTCCTGAAGGTGTCGCCGACCGGCAAGATGCCGGCGCTGCGTGACGATGCACGCAACCGCACGGTGCTGGAATCGACCATCGTCATCGAATATCTGGCCGCGCATTATCCCGGGCCGGTCGAGCTCATTCCGGCCGAGGCCGACCTTGCCCTCCAGGTCCGCCAGGCCGACCGTTTCTACGATTTCTACGTGCAGGCGCCGATGCAGAAGATCGTCGGCGACAGGTTGCGCCCGCAGGACAAGACCGATCCGTTCGGGGTCGATGAGGCGCGCGCGCAACTGCGCAACGCCTATGCGATCATCGAGGAGGAGATGCGCTCGAAACTCTGGGCGGCCGGGCCTACCTTCACCATGGCCGACTGCGCGGCCTCGCCGGCGCTGTTCTACGCCAACAAGGTCGAGCCATTCGGCGACAGCTATCCGGCCCTGAAACACTACCACGACCGCCTGCTCAAGCGGCCGTCCTTCGCCCGGGTGGTCGAGGAGGCGCAACCCTACTTCAAGTTCTTTCCCTACAATAACGGCTGATCGCGATGCTGCACGATCCCGCCCAGCTCGACCTGATGTTCCAGGCGCTCGCAGACCCGGCCAGGCGCAGCATGGTCGAACGGCTGTCGCGTGGGCCGGCCTCGGTCAGCCAGTTGGCCGAACCGCTGGCGATGTCGCTGTCGGCCGTCGTCCAGCATCTCAACGTGCTCGAAGCAAGCGGGCTGGTGCGCTCGGAAAAGCTCGGCCGCGTGCGCACCTGCCAGATCGCGCCGCAGGCGCTGCGCAGCGCAGAACACTGGATCAACGAACGGCGGCTGACATGGGAGCGTCGGCTCGACCGGCTCGGCGATTTTCTCGCCGGGACCGAATGACCTGAAGCAGAGGAGAAATGACCATGCTCGGCAAAAGCAGAGCGGAGTTGATCCGCGGCTATTTTTCCGCCTACCAGGCGAATAACAAGGCTGCCGTCGCGGCGGTGCTCGCCGACGATTTCACCTTCACCAGCCCCTATGACGACGCCATCAACCGTGCGACCTATTTCGAGCGCTGCTGGCCGGACAGCCCGGCCTTCAGCTCGATCGTCATCGAGCGGATATGCGAGGACGAGGACGCCGCCTTTGTCCTCTATCGCTGCGAGACGGCGGACGGAAAGACCTTCCGCAACACCGAACTGCATCTGTTCCATGACGACAGGTTGCGCGCCGTCGAAGTCTATTTCGGCGCGTCCTATCGCGACGGCGTCTTCGTCGCGCAGAAACCATCAAGCTGACCAAGAGGACCTGACCATGGCCGAACGATCCGTCGTCCACTCCACCTTCGTCCTCGAGCGCCTCTATCCAGTTGCACCGGCGAAAGTCTATTTCGCGCTCAGCGATCCGGCCGCCAAGCGGCGCTGGTTCGCCGACCCCGACAACCCGATGACCCACAGGCACGAAATGGATTTTCGCGTCGGCGGCCAGGAGGTCAATGCCGGCGGGCCGAAGGACGGGCCGATCCACACCTATACCGCCACCTATCAGGACATCGTGCCCAACCAGCGCATCGTCTACAGCTACGACATGCTGTTCGGTGATGTCAGAATCTCGGTTTCGCTGGCGACAATTGAGCTTCGCCCGGAAGGCACGGGCACGCGTCTGGTGCTCACCGAGCAGGGCGCGTTTCTCGATGGGCACGACACACCGTCATCGCGCGAGCATGGTACCGGATTCCTGCTCGATGCGCTGGGCAAGGCGCTGGCAACGGACACTTGAAAGCCAGGGAGGCGAGCTGGAATCTCGGCCTATGCTTCCCAGAACTGATCAAGCCAAATATTGAGCTTGACGAAGCCGGCACTGCTGACTGTATAGACCCGCCTCGTGCCCTCGGCCTTGGCCTGAACCAGACCGGCGTCCAGCAACACTTTCAAATGCTGGGACACGGCCGGGCGGGAGACTGGCAGGCCCGAAGCCAGTTCGTTGACGGTTTTCGGGCCACGCCGGAGCTCTTCCAGAAGATAGCGCCGGTTGGGGTCGGCAATCGCCATGAAGGCGTCAGAAAAGATCATGCCTATACTTGTGGGGCAAAGCTTTTCAAATCTCAACCGTCGGCTTCCGCTTTTCTGAGCCGCAGTGCTTCAGGGGTGACCGAGCGATCGGCTGGCTGGGTCTTGAAGGCATCGCGGTCTTCGATCGGCACCGGCGCCCGGCGGCTGATGCGCAGCAGCGTGTAGGCGGCGAGGCTGAGATGTGCCAGCGCGGTGGCCAGGAACAGGCCTTCTGGGCGAAGCCAACCCATCAGGGCGGCAGCCAGCAAGGGCCCGATCATCGTTCCGAAGCCATAAAGAAGCAGCAGGCCGCCCGAGACCTTGACGAAATCCTCCGATCGGGCGTGGTCGTTGGCATGCGCCACGGCGATCGAATAGAGCGTGTAGGCAAAGGCGCCGTAGGCGGCGGCGAAGACAATGACGAGGACGGCGGAACGCGGTTCGAACAGGAAGATCAGGATGGCGAACAGTGCGGCGCCGAAAGCCGCGCCCGCCAGCACGAAACGGCGGTCGGTCTTGTCGGAGAGGCGTCCGGCCGGAAGCTGCATGGCCGCGCCGGCAATAACGACAAGGCTCATCATCAGTGCGATCTGGGCGGTGGAGATGCCGATACGGGCGCCGTAGACGGCGCCAAGCGTGCCCCAGGCGCCATTGGCGATGCCGACCAACAGGCAGGCGATCGCCGACACCGGCGAGTTGGCGTAGAGACCTTTGACATCGAGCTTGACGTCCTGCAAAGGCTTGGGAGACGAAGCCGACGACACCGCGGTCGGGATCAGCGACAGGCAGAACAATATGCCGGTGATCATGAACAGCGACGCCGATCTGACGTCGCCGCCCGCAACGATCATCTGGCCGCCCATGATCGAGGCATAGGTGACCATCATGTAGAGGCCGAAGACGGTGCCGCGGTTCTCGTTGGTGGCCTTCTCGTTCAGCCAGCTTTCGATGACCATGAAGGCTCCGGCCATGGTGAAGCCGGTGAAGGCGCGCAGCAGGATCCAGACATATTCGTCGATGATCAGGCCGGTAAGCAACGCCACGATGGCGCCCGAAGCGGCAAAGGCGCCGAACGCCCGGACGTGGCCGGCGCGGCGTACCAGGCGAGGTGCGAAGAAGCAGCCGGTGACGAAGCCACCGGCCCAGGCCGTGCCCATCAGACCGAGCGATGCGGTCGAAAACCCTTCGAGCTGGCCGCGCAACGGCAACAACAGGCCGTGCAATCCCGAAGCCGCGAGCAGGAAAGCGGTGCCGCGAAGCAGCGAGAGGATCGGCCTGTAGCTTGCAAACATTGTTTGATCCGTCTGGAGATTCGGTAGCGGGGTCTGAAGACAGGCGCATTCGGGCTTTTCGGCGGCGGATGCTCAACGCCGAAACTAACGCGAAAACTAGCCGCGGCGAAACAGGGCTTCGGCCGCCGATTTGGTGCTGCCCTTGGTCTGGAGCTCGGCTTCCAGCCGGGCAATCTCCTCGCGCAGGATGCTGATCCGTTCGGTAAGGTCACCGACCGAAAGCAGCGACAGATCCTGTCCGATCTCATGCGGGCGGGCTTTCTTCTTGGGTTCGTCGTCGAAGATCGCCATCGTCGCTCCTCCCTATTCAGTATTGGGCTGATTTGGCCATTTGCCTGATCCGGCAATCAGCATACATAGGGCAGGGGCGCAGATGCAAACAGCCGGCAAGAAGCTGGCAGCCGGCGACAGACCGGCGGACCGAGACGGGAAATTTCATGGCGAGCGGACATAAAATTCCAGCCACAATGACGGCCATCGCAATCTCGCAACCGGGCGGGCCGCGGGTGCTGAAACCGGAAACGCGCGACGTGCCGGTGCCTGGTCCCGGCGAAATCCTGATCCGGGTGCGTGCGACCGGCGTCAACCGCCCCGACGTGCAGCAGCGCAAGGGCGCCTATCCGGCGCCGCCCGGCGCTTCCGACCTGCCCGGTCTCGAGGCATCGGGCGAAGTGGCCGCCCTTGGCGACGACATATCGCGCTGGCGCATCGGCGACCGGGTCTGCGCGCTGACGCCGGGGGGCGGTTATGCCGAATATGTCAAGGTTCATGCCGGCAGCGTGCTGCCGCTGCCCGCCGGCTTCACCCACACGGAGGCGGCGGCGGTTCCGGAAAACTATTTCACCGTCTGGCACAATGTGTTCGAGCGCGGCGGCCTGAAAAAGGGTGAGACGCTGCTGGTCCATGGCGGCTCATCGGGCATCGGCACCACGGCGATCCAGCTGGCGTCGGCCTTCGGCGCCTATGTCGTCACCACCGCCGGCAGCAAGGAAAAATGCGACGCCTGCCTGAAACTCGGCGCCGACCGGGCGATCAACTACCGCGAGGAGGATTTCGTCGCGGCGGTCAAGGATGCGACCGGCGGCAACGGGGCCGACGTCATTCTCGACATGGTCGGCGGCGACTATATCGCGCGCAACTACGAGGCCGCCGCGGTCGAGGGCAGGATCGTCCAGATCGCCGTCCAGGCCGGCGCGGTGGCGAGCGCCGATTTCTCGAAAATCATGGTCAAGCGGCTGACCCACACCGGCTCGACGCTGCGGCCTCGCACGGTCGAGTTCAAGGCGGCGCTCGCCGCCGCACTGGAAGCACAGGTGTGGCCGCTGCTCGGCACCCGGAAGGTAGCGCCGGTGATGGACATGATCTTCCCGCTGACCGACGCCTGGCGGGCGCATGAGCGCATGGAAGAGGGCGAGCATATAGGCAAGATCGTTCTCGACGTCGGCTAGATGGGGCGAGATTCAGGTGAGGCCGGCCTGCGAATGGCGGCTCCCTGCGCTTCCGGCCTTCGCCGGCCGAAGCCCTCATGAGGGGTTGCGGCAGTTAAGGCTACGGCCGGCGTAGGCCGGTGCTTCGTACTGAAGTACGCTCCGCTCCGGTTCTCGGGAGCCGCCATTCTCGGCTCGGCCTGACCTGAACCTCGCGCCATGCTCCGCGCTCAGCCTGTCGGCAAGATGAACAGAAGCTTAATGCTGCAATGCAGCATTTGCATTGCGGCTATGCAAAGACGTCTGTTCAATTCGTGGGCAGTCCTGCCTATCTAAGCGTCATCGAAACGATTTGATCCAACAACTGGAGGACACCATGAACCCGATCCGCGCTTTCCGTAACTGGCGTATGTACAACGAAACCGTGCGCGAGCTGAACAAGCTCAATGCCCGTCAGCTCAGCGATCTCGGCATCAGCCGCGGCGACATCGAGAGGATTGCCCGCAAGGCCATCTAATTCGAAGCCTGGTCGGCCGATGAGGCCTGACCACGCGGCAGAAGCAAGAGCCGCCGCAGACGGTATCCCGTCGCCGGTTCCGAGCCCGCTGGACCCTGTCCGGCGGGTTTTGTCGTTTTGGACCCCTGTTACAACTCGGCATCAATGATCGTCGGAGCCGAGGTCCTCCCGGCCTCCCCCGCTGTCCGGTGTCCGACGGCTGCGCCCTGCGCCAAAAACATTGCGAAACGGCAGCGGAGCGGTTATACAGGCCGCGAATTTCCCATTTTGGTGGCTCTAAACCACCGCCCGCGCGGGAACGCGGGCGAACGAGAAGGATTTTTGAAATGGCCAATACGCTGCTGATGCCCAAGGCGACCGCCGTCTGGCTGGTCGACAACACCGCGCTTTCCTTCGAGCAGATCGCGCAGTTCTGCGGGTTGCATCCGCTCGAGGTCAAGGCGATCGCCGACGGCGAATCGGCGCAGGGCATCAAGGGCATGGATCCGATCATGACCGGACAGCTGACCCGCGACGAGATCGCGCGCGCCGAGAAGGATCCGAACCAGCGCCTGAAACTGTCCGACCCCAAGGTGCGGGTGCCGGAATCCAAGCGCAAGGGTCCCCGCTACACACCGCTGTCGAAGCGCCAGGACCGGCCCAACGCCATCCTGTGGCTGGTCCGCAACCATCCGGAATTGAAGGACGCGCAGATTTCGCGCCTGGTCGGCACGACCAAGTCGACGATCGAACAGATCCGCGAGCGCAAGCACTGGAATTCGGCCAATCTGCAGCCGATGGACCCGGTGACGCTGGGTCTCGCTTCGCAGATCGACCTCGACATGGAAGTCAACCGCGCCTCGCGCGGCCGCGAGCAGGCGCAGCCTGTCGGCGACACGCTGCTGCCGGCTGCCGTGACCGAGCGCCTGGTGCCGGCGCCGGAGAAGCCGAAGGACGAGGATGCCGAGCTCGACGCAAACGCCGTGTTCGCCAAGCTCTCGGCGCTCAAGTCCAAGAAGGAAGATGCGGACGACGAGTAAGGTTTGCGACAGTTCATCAAAAAAGCCCGCTTCGAGCGGGCTTTTTCATTGATTATCGAAGTCTCAGCTGCGCGCCGCCCGGTCCGGCGTCATGCCATAGTCCTCCGAGCGTTCGACGGCGCGGTAGAAGTCGGCAAGCTGCTTGCCGCGCTCAGGCTTGAAGATGCGGCCGGCGATGACCACCGAGGCGATGCGGTCGATGCGGAAGGCGCGGAAATCGTCGCGCATCTCGCACCAGGCAACCAGCGTCCATACCTTGCCCCAGAACCACAGACCGAGCGGACGGATGTCACGCCCGGTGCCGCGGCCGGCCTCGTCGCGGTAGTCGATGGTCAGCACCTGTCGCTTCTCGACAGCGCGCTCGATCACGTCGATCGCCTCACGCGCGGCGTCGCTCACCACCCACATCGGCGTGTGGATCTCGGTGCGGGCGATGCGGTCCTTCTCGGCGTCGGGCAGGACGGCGCCGATCTTGACCAGCGCCTCGTCGGCCGCACGCGCCATGGCCGCGCCGCCAAAGGCCCGCACCATGCGGGCGCCGGCGACCAGCGCGACGATTTCGTCACGCGTGAACATCAGCGGCGGAAGGTCGAAACCCTCCCTCATCATGTAGCCGACGCCGGCCTCGCCGTCGATCGGCACTCCGGTCGACTGCAAATCGGCGATATCGCGGTAGATGGTCCGCTCGGAAACCTCGAGCCATGTGCCGAGCTTCTGGGCGGTGACCAGCCGGCCGCCACGCAGGTGCTGCACGATCTGAAAGAGCCTGTCGGCACGTCGCATCGTATGGTCCCTCGGCTGCTTGTCTATGAATGTCATGGTCCCAAAACCGGTTCCGGGTGACATCCATGTCCTGTTTTATGCTTGTCGTTCTCCCAAAAACCGCTGCGCACTTTTGGGCGACACGCATTATGGTTTAAGTCCTTCGCGCTTGCGCTGCACGGCGACGAATTCCGCGCCGAAGGACAACTTCTTCGTTGTCGGCGTGTTCACGTCGAGCACACGCCAGTACGGCGTGATATCGTTCAGCGTCATGCCGCGTTCGAGATCCTCATTGGCGGCTTCGGCGACGGTTCGCAGATGATAGCCGATGGTGACCGGACATGTCACTTGCGCCCCATGCTCGATGGCGAGCGCGGTGCGCAAGGCGCGTACATCCATCTCGAGGCCGCTGGGGATCGTGCGGATGAAATCATCGACCTGACGGGCCGTCGGCACCAGCATCGGCTGGCCCTCGACGACGTCGCCCATTGTGCGTGGCGTCGGCTTCACGCCGTTGACGCCCGGCGTGTTCAGCCTGTCGTTCCAGCTTTTCACCATTCATGTCTCCTGACACGTTTATGGCATGGTGCTCCTGACAGCATTCTGTCAGGAGCCTTCAGCATTGTCCGTAGCAGGCGCCAAAAGTCTTTGCGCCAGCCCAAGGCGTCGCCGCCGGGGGTCCATGTCAATGATCCGGGCGTTGCGGGGTCCGCATCCAAGCATTGTCATGTAAAACGCCTCAGATCTCGCGAATGCGGCTGTGACCCTCATACATATCCGGCCAGCCAATGTCCTTGCGGATGTCCGCCGGCAAGGAGTTCAGGAAGCGCTGGGTACGGACTTCATTGCGCATCGTGCGGATCTTGCCGACATAGTGCTGTACGCTGTTCAAAATACCAAAGCTGTTCATGACCATCTCCTCTTCTCTGATGGAGACACTATCGCATACCCCTCCTGACAGCAGTCTGTCAGGAGCATGTCAGCTCGTTGAAGAAAGCTGCGAGGTGCTTCGCGGTCGGTTCGGAACGAGCCTTTTGTCAGGAATGGCCAAGTCGACCGAGACCATGCAAGAACCGCTTTGACAGCCTGTCGCGATGCTGCTCAAAGGCGGGCATGTCGAAACTCCTCGCGCTCGTCATCATCGGCATGATGGCCATTCAGCTGATCAAGCCGCTCGGCTGGCCGGGCCTGAAGCGGCGCGGCGATTTCTGGAAGCTGGCCCTGCTCGCCATGGCGGCCATCGCGCTGGCGGGTGCGCTGGGGCACTGGACATAGCCTTGAGGGTCAGGTCGGGTCCATCGTTCCCATGGCAATCATCCGGATGGCGTTGAGGCTGGGCACGAAGAAGTAATCGCCACCGCGCGTCGTCATGAATTCCGGCAGGTTCGCCGCAATAAAAGGCGTGGCGTTGGCCGGGCCGGTCCGGAATGACATGCTTGCCCGATTCGGCGCGGTTGCCGGTCAGCGTGCAGGTGTCGTTGCCGGTTTCGGAATCCAGGCCGTAGCTCATCCATTGCTGCTGGATGATATTCTGGCTCAGATCCATTGGAAGCAGGCTGCAATCAACAGTATTTGGAAATACTCATGTCAGTTCTCTGAAGCCCACCAGTCCGAGCTTGTGCCCCCTCAGGTCAATCGGCGAGCACCCATCCGACCAGATGTTCGGCCCAGGCGCGGTAACCGGCTTCCGAGGCATGAAAGCCATCGGAGGCAAAGCCGGCCTCCGGGTTGGTGATCGGCAGCCGTGGCGCCGGCACGGCGCCGCGCTCGAAACAGAGGCGCTCGCCCATGCGGTTCATTGCGGTAGCGCGGATTTCGAGAATCTTGCCGAGCAGCGGCGGCATGGCCGGCGCGCGGGTGAACTCCAGCACCGGCGACCACACCACGCGCGCCTCCGGCCATTTGGCACGCGAGGCGTAGAGCAGGCCACCGAACTCCTTCTTGAAGCGCGGTACCGAGTGGAAATTCTTGGTGTCGTTGGTGCCGATGGCGAGCACGATATGCGTCCACGGATCGGCCGACAGATTGGGCAGCACATGGTCGCGGATCTGGCCCGACGTTGCCGAGTTGAAGCCGGCGGCGCGCCAGCGCACGGCAAGGCCGGTTCGTTGCGCGATCATGACGGCAAGCTGCGCGGCAAGCCCGTTCTCGGAATTGCCGATGCCAACGGAAGCGGCCGAGGAATCGCCCAGCACCAGCAGCGAGATGGCCGGCGCCTTGCCCGATATTTCGTGCATGACCGGCCCTTGTGCCGGCAGCATGCGGGTGGTGCGGCGGCGCACGCCGAGGCCCTGCCAGACATAAACGGGGTAGGCGAGCCAGGTAAGAAGGGCCGGGAAGCGCATGGCGATACCGTTTAGAGATCAGCGGCAGCCTTAGCGCAAGTTTCGCCTGAGGTGAACGAGCTTCTAGTCGCAGCAGTTCGGCTTGTCCGCCTGCTTGTCCTGATATTCGTCATGCAACCGCACCCAGTCCATCAGGCTATGATAAGGGCCATTTTCGCCGCGGCCCTTCGGTGTCATGTCGAGATAGTCGTAAGTGCCGATCTGCGCCTCGCCGCCGCGGGCGCGCGACATAAAGGTAAGGAATATGTCGCCGTTCTCTTCCTTGTAGAAAACACTGGTGCCGGGAAGGTCCTTTGACGTGCGCGGACGCGTCTCGAAATTGTAGGTGGTGTCGCCGCCCGCGATCTGCTTGTCGGTGAAGGAGACCTGCATGTCGAAGTTGAAATCCGAGGCGTAGGACGACACCCAGTCGAATTTCCAGCCCATACGCTGCTTGTAAGGCAGCAGTTCCGCCAGCGGCGCGCGCGCAACCACCACCAGCGACACGTCGTGGTGCCTGAGATGCTGATCGGCGCCGTCTATATGGTCGGCAAGGAAGGAGCAGCCTTCGCAGCGGTGGTTCGATCCTGGCGTCATCATGAAGTGGTAGACGATCAGTTGGCTGTTGGCGCCGAACAGTCCGGCCAGGTTCTTCGGACCCTGCTCGGTCTCGAAGACATAGTCCTTGCGGATTTTCATCCAGGGCAGTTCACGCCGCTCGGCGGCGATGCGCTCACGCAACCGTGTCAATTCCTTCTCGCGCGCCAGATGCGCCTTGTGCGCCTCAAACCAGTCTTCACGCGAAACCACCTTGCTGCGAGTCATGAAGTTCTCCCTGTCTGTTCACCCAAGGACGTTTGGGGTGGGCAGAAACCGACATCGCCGTCAGCTTTTGCCGAAAAGGAGATAAGGATGGACGAACTCCGTCCAAGCCGGGCTTTGCATAAACAAACCCGGGCGCATCGGCCCGGGTTGTATGACAACGGGAGGACTGCGCTCAGGCGGCCTGTTCGAGGCTCGCCGTCCATTGTCCCAGCGCCGCCAGATGGTTCATGTGGGCACGATGGGTGAAGGCGGCCTGGCCGGCGGCGACGTTCGATGCCTTGCCGCTCCAGGCCTTTTGCGGGGCGGCCTGCAAGGCGCGGCCATAGGAGAAGGTCAGCTTCCACGGATGCGGGCCGATGGCGTTGATGGCGTTGAGGTTGGCGGTAGCCTCCTCGTCCGACTGCCCGCCCGAAAGGAAGGCGATGCCCGGCACCGCTGCCGGTACGGTTTCGCGGAACAGTTTTATGGTCTTTTCCGCGACCTCTTCGGGGCTGCTCACCTTGCCCGACTTCCTGCCGGCCAGCACCATGTTCGGCTTCAGGATGGTGCCTCCCAGCAAAACGCGCGCCGCATGCAGCTCGTCATAGAGCTTGATCAGCGTTGCCTTCGAGATGTCGTAGCAGGTGTCGATGTCGTGCGCGCCGTCCATCAGCACTTCCGGTTCGACGATCGGCACGATGCCGGCCTCCTGGCACAGTGCGGCATAGCGGGCCAGCGCATGGGCATTGGAGGCAATCGAATTGGCCGAGGGCACGCCCTTGCCGGTGTCGATGTCGATCACCGCGCGCCATTTGGCAAAGCGGGCGCCGAGTTTGTAGTAGTCAGCGAGCCGCTCGCGCAAGCCGTCGAGGCCTTCGGTGACGGTATCGCCGGGAAAGCCGGCCAGCGGCTTGGCGCCGGTGTCGACCTTGATGCCGGGGATGGCGCCCGCCGCCTTGATGATGTCGACCAGAGGCGTGCCATCGGCAGCCTTCTGACGGATGGTCTCGTCGTAGAGAATGACGCCGGAGATGTACTTCGTCATCGCGTCCTTGGCGCGGAACATCATCTCGCGGTAGTCGCGGCGGCTATCGGCGGTCAATTCGACGCCGATAACGTCGAAGCGCTTCTTGATGGTGCCGGAGCTCTCATCGGCGGCCAGCAGGCCCTTGCCGCCGGCCACCATCGCGGCGGCAATGTCTTCGAGACGTTCGCTCATTTTTCTTCTCCTAAGGGGGTACGTTCCGCGCGTAACGGAAGTCTACCGCCAAAGGAATGGGATCGGAAAGCTCGAATCGATTGAAAGTTCCTCGCGTCCGTTTTTGCGCCCCCGATCCGGTCAGGCTTGTTTCTTCAGCACGTCGACGCCGGGCAGCGGCTTGCCTTCCATCCATTCGAGGAAAGCGCCGCCGGCGGTCGAGACATAGGTGAAGTCGTCGGCGACGCCGGCATGGTTGAGGGCGGCCACCGTATCGCCGCCACCGGCGACCGAGACCAGCTTGCCGGCCCTGGTGCGGGCCGCCGCGTGCCTGGCCGCCGCCACCGTGGCGTGGTCGAAAGGCTCGATCTCGAAGGCGCCGAGCGGGCCGTTCCAGACCAGCGTCGCGGCGCGGTCGATCCATTCACCGATCGTCTTCACGGTCTTTTCGCCGACATCGAGGATCATGCCGTCAGCCGGGACATCCGAAACGGCAACGGTCTCGCTGGCCGCACCCGCCTTGAATTCCTTGGCGACGACACCGTCGACAGGCAGGATGATGGCGCAGCCTGCCTCGGCGGCCTCGATCATGATCTGCTTGGCGGTCGCGGCAAGGTCATGCTCGCACAGCGACTTGCCGACAGCGGTGCCACGCGCGGCGAGAAAAGTGTTGGCCATGCCGCCGCCGATGACCAGCGCGTCGACCTTCTTCACCAGGTTCATCAACAGGTCGATCTTGGTCGACACCTTGGCGCCACCGACAATGGCGACGACAGGGCGGACCGGATTGCCGAGCCCCTTCTCCAGCGCCTCGAGCTCGGCCTGCATGGTGCGGCCGGCATAGGACGGCAACAGCCGCGCCAGGCCTTCGGTCGAGGAGTGCGCCCGGTGGGCGGCGGAAAAGGCGTCGTTGACGAAGATATCGCCATTGGCGGCGAGCCGCTCTGTAAAGGCCGGGTCGTTCTTCTCCTCGGTCTTGTGGAAGCGGGTGTTTTCCAGCAGCAGCACATCGCCCTTGTTCATGGCGGCGACCGCACTGCCCGCCGTGTCGCCGACGCAATCGCCGGCAAAGCCGACCGGGCGGCCAAGCACCTCCGCGGTAGCCTTGGCGATCGGCTCCAGCGAAAATTCGGGCGAGGGACCATCCTTCGGGCGGCCGAAATGCGCGAGCAGTATGACCTTGGCGCCCTTGCCGGACAGCTCGGCGATGGTCGGTGCGATGCGTTCGATGCGGGTGACGTCGGTGACCTTACCGTCGGCGACGGGCACGTTGAGGTCGACGCGCACCAGCACGCGCTTGCCGCTGATATTGCCGATATCGTCGAGTGTCTTGAAGGCGGCCATGCGGGTTCCTTTCCGTGGAAAATCGCCGGGACCATACCTCGCATCGATGACGATGCAAGGCTTGAGCCGGGGTGCGAGCTAAATTTTGAGATCAAGGCGAAGGCTGTCGTGATGATGCGGGACGTCAGCGTGAACCGATCGCTTGTCAGCCTTCTGTCGTTATCTTTTCCGCCGTCGGCTCAAGGGCCTTCTCATTGGCTGTCGCCTCTGCAGTCTGCCTCTCGGTCGGCTTGCGCCAGTTGCGGATGAAGGCGGAGACACGATCGCCGATCTCGCCGGCGCTCAGGAACACCGGAACCCGCGCCACCGGCGCGGTCGGCTCGAAGGAGAGGCCGAGACCGGTGATCTTGCCCTTGTCGTCGACGTCGCGGACGATCAATTCGATCGGGCCGATCAGCACCCGGTCGGCATATTCGGCATGGCCGCCGAGCCTTGCCGTCACCAGCGCGCCGACGGTGAGCTTCTGCTCGGCTTCGCTCAATCCCGGTGTGTATGCGGCCTCGAGCTCTGCGGCCGAGCGGGCGGGATCGACGGCGAAGGCGCCGAAGAAGTCGGCATCCTCGGGGTCGACTACGGCGCGGCTGGCAAACAGCTTGTCAAGCAGGCGCGGATAGCGGTCGGGCACGAAGATATAAACCTGGTCGCCGGCCGCGAGCCGGCCCATGTCCTGGAAACGCATCGAGCGGCCGTCGCGCAGCACCAACGAGGGCCGTGCCCAGCGCGGGATACGCTCGCCGCGCGCCACCGGGCTGCCGGGCGCCACGCGGTAGGCGAGCAGTTCGTGGTGGGCGGAGCCCGGCAGTTCGAGTTCGACCTTGTCGAGCGGCCCGAGCCTCGCCGGCACGATCAGGCCGAGCCGGCGCGCCAGCGGACCGACCGACCAGCCCTGCACCACCAGCGATACCAGCACGATGATGAAGGCGACGTTGAAGATGGTGCGGCCGTTCTCCAGTCCGCCGAGCAGCGGGGTGATGGCAAGCAGGATGGACACGGCGCCGCGCAGGCCGACCCAGGAGACGAAGGCGATCTCGGGACGCGGCAGGCGGAACGGGATAAGGCAGAGCCAGACGGCGACCGGGCGCGCTACAAACATCAGGAACAGGCCGAGCAGCACCGCCGGCACCATGATCGCCGGAAACTGCGAGGGTGTCGCGAACAGGCCGAGGATCAGGAACATGATGATCTGTGCCAGCCACGACATGCCGTCCTGGAAGCGCTTCAGGATGGTGACGGCGCGGATGTCGGAGTTGCCGGCAATCAGCCCGGCGAGATAGACCGCCAGGAAGCCCGAGCCGCCAATGGCGCCGGCCGCGGCGAACACCATCAGCGACAGGGTCAGCACGAAGATCGGCAGCAAGCCATGGTCGAGGTTGAGCCGGTCGACGAGGCGCACGATGCCGAGCCCGCCAAGCACGCCGACGACGGCGCCGAGCCCCATATTGAGCAGGAAGCCGAGGATCAGGTCGGTGACCAGCACATGGGTCTCGGGATTGGCGTGGGCGGCGATGATCTCGACCAGCGTGATGGTCAGGAAGATGGCGATGGGGTCGTTGGTGCCGGATTCGACTTCGAGCGTGGCGCGCACGCGCTCGCGCAGATTGATCTCGCCGGCGCGCAGCAGGAAGAACACCGCAGCCGCGTCGGTCGAGGCGACGGCAGCTCCAAGCAGGAAGGATTCCAGCCAGCTGAGGTCGAGCAGGTAATAGGCGGCGGCGCCGAACAGGCCAGTGGTCAGGATTACGCCGAAGGTCGCCAGCGACAGCGCCGGTCCGGCCGCCTGGCGCAGCGCGTTGAGCGGCGTGCCGAAACCGGAATCGAACAGGATGACCGCCAGCGCCAGCGAGCCGGCAAAATATGCCACGCGCGCATTGTCGAATTCGATGCCGAGACCATCGACGCCGCTGGCGAGGCCGATGCAGAGGAAGAGCAGCAGCAAAGGAGCGCCGAAGCGGAAGGCGATCAGGCTCGAGAACGCTGCGGCGACGACTAGCGCTGTGCCGACCAGCGTGACGAGATAGATCGCATGCTCCATCCGTGATTTGCCCCTCGAATTCCTCTTTCTACCGATTCACGGGAGAGTGGGGCGAAGGCATGGCCGGTGCAAGGCGCAAGGATGGCTTTTTGCCTTATGCCGCTGATTTTCCGGCGTTTGGCGGCTCGGCGCGCCTTGCCCGGCGCGCTGACGAAAAACGCCCGGGCAAAGCCGGGCGTTCGAAGCTGCAAGACGATGCCTTCAGGTCAGGCGATGGTCTTGCCGAAGGCGACCGAGGTGTCGGCCATGCGGTTGGAGAAGCCCCACTCATTGTCGTACCAGGACAGCACCGAAACGAAGTTGCCGTCCATGACCTTGGTCTGGTCGAGCGCCAGGATCGACGAGCGCGGATCGTGGTTGAAGTCGATCGACACATTCGGATGATGGGTGACGCCGAGAATGCCCTTGAGCTTGCCGTTGGAGGCGGCGATCACCGCTTCGTTGATCTCCTGCACGGTGGTGGCGCGCTTGGCGATGAACTTGAAGTCGACAACCGAGACGTTGGGGGTCGGCACGCGGATCGAGATGCCGTCGAGCTTGCCCTTGAGGTCGGGCAGCACCAGGCCGATCGCCTTGGCCGCACCGGTCGAGGTCGGGATCTGCGACAGGGCAGCCGCGCGGCCGCGGTAGAGATCCTTGTGCATGGTGTCCAGCGTCGGCTGGTCGCCGGTGTAGGAGTGGATCGTCGTCATCATGCCCTTTTCGATGCCGACGGTCTCGTGCAGCACTGCGGCCAGCGGCGCCAGGCAGTTGGTGGTGCAGGACGCATTCGAGATGACGATGTGGTCCTTGGTCAGCTTGTCGTGGTTGATGCCGTAGACGACGGTGAGGTCAGCACCTTCGGCAGGCGCGGAGACGACGACGCGCTTGGCGCCGGCGGTCAAATGCGCGGCAGCCTTGTCGCGGGCGGTGAAGATGCCGGTGCATTCGAGCGCGATGTCGATGCCGAGCTCCTTCCACGGCAGCTGCGCCGGGTCCTTGATCGCGGTGACCTTGAAGGTCTCCTTGCCGACGGTGATCTGGTCGCCCGAGACCGACACTTCGTGCGGGAAGCGGCCGTGCACGCTGTCATAGCGCAGCAGATGCGCGTTGGTCTCAACCGGGCCGAGGTCGTTGACGGCGACCACGTCGATGTCCTTGCGGCCGGATTCATGGATGGCGCGCAAGATGTTGCGGCCGATGCGGCCAAATCCGTTGATGGCAACTCTGACGGTCATTTTACTCTCCCTGGGAGCTGGAGGCGGAAGATGGGTCCGCAGCTTCATAGCGGCGGATGGCACAAGAATCCAGCCGCAGAAGGCCGAATTTAAATCGATTAGGTTAGTCCAGCCCCGCGAATCCGCCTTGGAGGTGCGCGGGACTGACCCTGATCTTACTTGCCGTGCAGGCGGGCTTCCGCAGCCTTGGCCGCGGCTTCGGCGGTGATGCCGAAATGCGGGTAGAGCTGCTCGATGGTGCCGGAAGCGCCGAAGCCGGTCATGCCGATGAAGATGCCGTCGGAGCCGATCAGGTGATCCCAGCCCTGGCGGATGCCGGCCTCGATCGCCATCTTGATCGGCGCGTTGCCGATCGTCTCCTTGCGGTAGGCGTCGCTCTGCCGGTCGAACAGTTCGAAGCAAGGCACCGAGACGACGCGGGTCGGGTGCCCATGCTTTTCAAGCAAATCACGGGCGCCGAGCGCGATCTCGACCTCGGAGCCGGTGGCGAAGATCGTCACCGCCGCTTCGCCGCTCGCCGCGGCCAGTTCATAGGCGCCCTGGCTGCTGAGGTTCCTGGCCGAGTGCTCGGTGCGCACCGTCGGCAGGTTCTGGCGGGTCAGCGCCAGGGTGGACGGGGTCTTTTCCGATTCAATGGCAATCTGCCAGCATTCGGCGGTTTCCACCGCGTCGGCCGGACGGAAGACATTGTGGTTGGGGATGGCGCGGAGCGCCGCCAGGTGCTCGACCGGCTGGTGGGTCGGCCCGTCTTCGCCCAGACCGATCGAATCATGGGTCATGACGAAGATCGAGCGGATGCCCATCAGCGACGCCAGCCGCATCGACGGACGGGCATAGTCGGAGAAGCACATGAAGGTGCCACCATAGGCGATGAGGCCGCCATGCAGCGTCAGGCCGTTGAGGGCGGCCGCCATGCCATGCTCGCGGATGCCGTAGTGGACATAGCGCTGGCCGTAATCGTCCGGCGTGATGTTCTTGGTCTGGCTGGTCTTGGTGTTGTTGGAGCCGGTGAGGTCGGCAGAGCCGCCGATGGTTTCCGGCACCGCGCCATTGATGACTTCCAGCGCCATTTCCGACGATTTGCGGGTGGCGACCTTCGGCTTGTCGGCCGACAGCTTCTTCTTGTAGTCGGCAATGACGGCATCGAAATTCGACGGCAGCTTGCCGGCAAGGCGGCGCTCGAACTCGGCCTTCAACTCAGGCTTGGCCTTGGCCAGGCGGCCTTCCCAGTCGGTGCGCGGCTTGACGCCGGCCTTGCCGGCGGTGCGCCAGGCGTCGAGAATGTCGGCCGGAATTTCGAAGGGCGGCGAGTCCCAGTTGAAGAATTTCCGCGCGCCTGCGATCTCGTCGGCGCCGAGCGGCGAACCGTGCGCCTTGTTGGTGCCGGCCTTGGTCGGGGCGCCGAAGCCGATGGTCGTCTTGCAGGCAATCATCGTCGGCTTGTCGGAATGGCGGGCGGCTTCGATGGCGTAGGCGATTGCCTCGGGGTCGGTGCCGTCAATGTGGCTGGCGTTCCAGCCCGAGGCCTGGAAGCGGGCGACCTGGTCGGTGTTGTCTGCAAGCGAAACCGGACCGTCGATCGAGATGTTGTTGTTGTCCCAGAAGACGATCAGCTTGTTGAGCTTGAGGTGCCCGGCCAGCGCGATGGCTTCCTGCGAAACCCCTTCCATCAGGCAGCCGTCGCCGGCCAGGACATAGGTGTAGTGGTCGACGAGGTCATTGCCGAAGGCGGCGTTCATGATGCGCTCGCCGAGCGCGAAGCCGACCGAATTGGCGAGACCCTGGCCGAGCGGGCCGGTCGTCGTCTCGATGCCGGTGGCATGGCCGTATTCGGGATGGCCGGCAGTCTTGGAACCCAGCTGGCGGAAATGCTTGATCTGGTCGAGGGTCATGTCCTCGTAACCGGTCAGATGCAGCAGCGAGTAGAGCAGCATAGAACCGTGGCCGGCCGACAGGATGAAGCGGTCTCGGTCCGGCCAATGGGGGTTCTTCGGATCATATTTCAGAAAGCGGGTGAACAGCACTGTGGCGATGTCGGCGCAGCCCATGGGCAGGCCGGGATGGCCGGACTGGGACTTCTCGACGGCGTCCATGGAGAGAAAACGGATCGCATTGGCCATCCGGTCATGTTGTTCACGCGACGTCATGGTACCTCCGGGGTGGGGATTTGTGGGCTTGGCAGAGCCCAGGAAAGAGTGCGCGACACATAGCAGCCACGGGCTTTTAGTCAACAAATCGGCTGCACATTTGCCGGTCTTGTGATGGCTTTGAGACCTTATGGGGCGACCTACATTAGCGTTAGCGGGGGACAGTCGCGAGAGCTTTGTTGACGTTGCCTTCACCCGGTGCCTAATGTTTCCTTGTTAACGCGTTCTGAACGCGAAGCGATTCGGTGATGGGCAGGGCACAGGACGAAGGCCATGACCGGCGAAACCACACTCAAGGAAGTCATCCACAGGCTGGGCAAGGCCATCGAGGGGCTGGAAAACGCCGTCGCGGCCAAGCTCGAGCACGAGCGCGACTATTCCGAAGCCGAGGCTGAGGTGCAGCGCATGAACGCCGACCGTTCACGGCTGGCGCAGGAACTCGACAATTCCGAAGCCCGCGCCGAACGGCTGGAAGATGCCAACAAGGAAGTGTCGCGCCGCTTGGTGACCGCCATGGAAACCATCCGCGCGGTGCTGGACAGGTAGGAGCTGCAGGCCATGGCACAGGTCACGGTTTCCATCGACGGCAAGCAGTATCGCATGGCTTGCGACGAGGGTCAGGAAGAGCACCTGATCGACCTCGCCGAGCGGTTCGACCGTTATGTCTCGCATCTGAAGGATTCGTTCGGCGAGATCGGCGACCAGCGGCTGACGGTGATGGCCGGCATCATGGTGATGGACGAGCTTTCGGAGCTGCAGAAGCGGGTCAAGGGCATGGAGACCGAAGTGCAGACGCTGCGCAAGACGCGCGACGAAGCGCTGACCAAGGCCGACAAGAACGACACCGTGCTGACCAGCGCGCTCGGCGCGCTCGCCCAGCGCATGGAAGACCTGGCCACGTCGCTGGCGGTCAACAAGGCCTGAGCCTTTCCCGCACAAACGAAAGATTGTCGGCCCAACGTCGGTCCGTAGAACGAAAGTGCTCGTTCCGTCGCCAATAATAGTTTCCTATTGTCCTGCAGCCGCGATTTTTGCGCTAAGATGCGGGAATGCCGGAGCGTTGACGCCGTCCACGGCCGCTCCTGACGAAATCTGTTGCTGGGGAAATAATGCCATGAGCCTTCGTATCAACGACATCGCGCCTGACTTCACCGCCGAGACCACGCAAGGGCCGATCAAGTTTCATGACTGGATCGGCGACGGCTGGGCGATCCTGTTCAGCCATCCGAAGAATTTCACCCCGGTCTGCACCACCGAGCTGGGCACGATGGCGGGGCTCGAAGGCGAGTTCAAGAAGCGCAACGTCAAGGTCATCGGCATTTCCGTCGATCCCGTTGCGAGCCACGACAAGTGGCAGGCCGACATCAAGACGGCGACCGGCCAGACGGTGAACTACCCGCTGATTGGCGACAAGGACCTCAAGGTGGCCAAGCTTTATGACATGCTGCCGGCGGGCGCCGGCGAGACGTCGGAAGGCCGCACGCCGGCCGACAACGCCACGGTGCGCTCGGTCTATGTCATCGGGCCGGACAAGAAGATCAAGCTGGTGCTGACTTACCCAATGACGACGGGCCGCAACTTCGACGAGATCCTGCGCGCGGTCGATTCCATGCAGCTGACGGCCAAGCACCAGGTGGCGACGCCGGCCAACTGGAAGCAGGGCGAGGATGTGATCATCACCGCCGCGGTTTCGAACGAAGATGCGGTCAAGCGTTTTGGCGCTTTCGAGACGATCCTGCCCTATCTCAGGAAGACCAAGCAGCCGTCAGCCTAGGTTTTCTCCGTCGGAGCTATTTGGGGCTTCAGTCCTATTTGTGGCAAGGCGTGCTTGACCGGCGCGCTTTGCCAGATGACCATGCTCTTGTTCAACCCGACGGAGAAAACGGTTCCTGTCGGGCAAGGGGCAGGGGGGCCGGACATTGGACATCGCTTCGGCCAAACCTGAGGTCGCCGGCTTCTACGACAAGCCGACCGGCGCCATCCAGTATGTCGTCACCGACCCGGTGACGAGACGCTGCGCCGTCATCGACCCGATCCTCGATTTTGACGAAAAATCCGGCGCGACGGCGACGAAGAATGCCGACGCCTTGCTGGATTTCGTCCGGGCAAACGGGCTGGAGCTCGAGTGGATTCTGGACACCCATCCGCATGCCGATCATTTCTCGGCGGCGCACTATCTCAAGGAAAGGACCGGCGCGCCGACGGCGATCGGCGACAGGATCGTCGAAGTCCAGGCGCTGTGGAAGGCGATCTACAACTGGCCGGATTTCCCCGCCGACGGCTCGCAGTGGGACCGGCTGTTTGGGGAAGGCGAAACGTTCATGATCGGCAACCTTCCGGTCAAGGTGCTGTTCTCGCCCGGCCACACGCTGGCCTCGATCACCTATGTCATTGGCGACGCAGCCTTCGTCCACGACACGCTGTTCATGCCCGACAGCGGCTCGGCAAGGACGGACTTTCCCGGCGGCAGTGCCGCGCGGCTGTGGCATTCGATCCAGGGCATTCTGGCGCTGCCGGACGAAGCGCGGGTGTTTGTCGGCCACGACTATCAGGCCGGCGGCCGCGAGCCGTGCTGGGAGAGCACGGTCGCCGAGCAGAGGGCAAAGAATATCCACCTCGTTGCGGCGCGCAGCGAAGCCGAGTTCGTCGACTTGCGCGAAGCGCGCGACAAGACACTGCCGATGCCGCGGCTGATCCTGCATGCGCTGCAGGTCAACATGAATGGTGGACGGCTGCCGGAACCGGAGGCCAATGGGAGGCGGTATCTGAAGTTTCCGCTTGATGGGCTTTGAGAGGGCAGTTGGCGAAGCTGCCGATCTCCCCCGCAAGGGGGGAGATTGGATGTCAAGAATGCTTTCGCCAATCGCCAGCGTAAGCGTAAGACATAAAAAAAGGCGGCGCCGGTTTCCCGACGCCGCCTTCTGTTCCTTAGCCGAACCCAGCTTTACGCCGCGGGCTGCGCCTCGATCGTGCGCAGGGCCTGCATCTGGCGCTTGGCGGCGGCCTTGACCGCGTCCTGCACCTTTTCGAAGGCGCGCACCTCGATCTGGCGCACGCGCTCGCGGCTGATGTCGAACTCGGACGACAGTTCTTCCAGCGTCAGCGGCTCCTCGGCGAGGCGGCGGGCCTCGAAGATGCGCCGCTCACGATCATTGAGCACGGCCAGAGCGCCCGACAGCATGCCGCGGCGGTTTTCCAGCTCGTCCTGCTCGATCAGCATGTCTTCCTGGCTTTCGTGGTCATCGACCAGCCAGTCCTGCCATTCGCCGGATTCACCTTCGCTGGCGCGGATCGGCGCGTTCAGCGACGCGTCGCCGGACAGGCGGCGGTTCATCGACACGACTTCAGCTTCCGACACGTTCAGCCGGGTGGCGATCTCGGTGATCTGGTCGGGCTTGAGGTCGCCATCGTCCAGCGCCTGGATCTTGCCCTTCACCTTGCGCAGGTTGAAGAACAGGCGCTTCTGATTGGCGGTCGTGCCCATCTTGACCAGGCTCCACGAGCGCAGGATGTACTCCTGGATCGAGGCCTTGATCCACCACATGGCGTAGGTCGCGAGGCGGAAGCCACGCTCGGGTTCGAATTTCTTGACGGCCTGCATCAGGCCGACATTGCCTTCCGAGATCACTTCGCCGATCGGCAGGCCGTAGCCGCGATAGCCCATGGCGATCTTGGCGACGAGCCGAAGATGGCTGGTGACGAGCTTGTGCGCAGCGGAAGTGTCTTCATGCTCGGCGTAGCGCTTGGCGAGCATGTACTCTTCCTGCGGCTGAAGCATGGGAAAGCGGCGGATTTCTTCCAGGTAGCGGCTGAGGCCGCCTTCGCCGGAAACAATACTGGGTAGTGACTGGGCCATGATTGCGCCCCCTCTCTATTGGAGTGATGCCCCCGAAACGCGGCGGGCATGTGACGCGAGCACCAAAAGGCTCGCCCGCGGCAACTGATTTATATAGGAACAAAACCAGAAAAGACAGGCATTTGTTCAACACGAAACAGTGTGTCACGCTGAAGTGAACAATGCCGCTCAGGTTTTAGCTGGCTGGTTCAGAGCTTGCGGAAGCCGCCGACGAGTTCCTCCATGTCCCCCGGTATCGGCGCCTCGAACCTCATCGATAAATGGGTAGCCGGGTGCCGAAATGCAAGGAGCCAGGCATGCAAAGCTTGCCTGGAAAATGCCTTGACCTGGGTTTTCAGCGGCTCGGGCAGCCGGTTGGCCTTGGTGCGGAAGGCCTGGCCGTAATCCGGGTCGCCGATGACGGGGTGGCCGATATGAGCCATGTGGACGCGGATCTGGTGGGTGCGGCCGGTTTCCAGCCGGCATTCGACCAGGCTGGCGGCGGCGAACGGCTGCTGGTTTTCGCCGAAACGCTCCTTGACGGTGAAATGGGTCACGGCGTGGCGGGCGTCGTCACGGCCTTCCGACACGACGGCGCGGCGCACGCGGTCGGCGGCACGGCCAAGCGGCGCGTCGACCGTTCCGGTCGGCCGCGACGGGATTCCCCAGACCAGCGCCAGATAAGCACGTTCGAGGTCGCCGGTGCGGCCGTGGTCGGCAAAGGCCTCCGACAGCGCCTTGTGGGCGCGGTCGGTCTTGGCCACCACCATGACGCCGCTGGTTTCCTTGTCCAGCCGATGGACGATGCCCGGCCGCCTGACGCCGCCAATGCCTGAAAGACTGTCGCCGCAGTGGTGGATCAGGGCATTGACCAACGTGCCGGTCCAGTTGCCGGCGCCGGGATGGACGACGAGGCCGGCCGGCTTGTTGATGACGATCAGCTCGTCGTCCTCATAAAGCACGTCGAGCACGATGGCCTCGCCTTGCGGTTCGGCCGGTTCCGGCTCGGGCATGACGACCGATACGCGCTCGCCGGCACTCATCTTGCGCTTGGTCTCGTCGACCGGCTTGCCGTCGATCGAAACGGCACCTTGCCGGATCAGCATCTGCACCCGGCTGCGCGACATGTCGGGACCAAGGGCGCTCGCCAGCCACTGGTCGAGGCGCTGGCCGGCCGCTTCCGCGCCGGCTTCGAGCACGGTTGGCGCCGCCTCTATGAATTGTCCAGCCTCTATCAATTCAGGGGTCTCTTCGCTATGAGCGCTCATCGAAAAAAGTTCCGGAAGTTCTGCCATGGCCCGGCCCGTTGCCGATGAAGAAGAAAAGCCGCTCGATCCCGAGATCGAAAAGGTGCGCGGCAGGCTCATCCGTTTCATGGCCATCAATCTCGGCCTGCTTTTGCTGGCCCTTATGGTGGTGATCGCGGCCATTGTCTACAAATCGCGCAAAGCGCCGCCCGCGAACCCGCCGCTCGCCAACGACATTCCAGTTCCGCCCGGCGAGCCGCTCGCGGCCGACATAGTGCTCCCGGTCGGAGCCAAGGTGATCAGCCAGGCTCTGTCGGGCAATCGCATTTCGATCGACGCCGAGATCAGCGACGGCAGCCGCACCATCTTCGTCTACGACATCGCCGAGCGCCGTATCATCGGCCGCTTCGCCATACGCAACAAATGAGCGGGCCGAAACAATGACCGGGTTTGCCGACCATCGCCGCATAGCAACCGTTACGCTCGTCGTCGCCGACTATGACGAGGCGATCGCCTGGTATGTCGGCAAGCTTGGCTTTGTCCTCTGCGACGACATCGAGCTCGGCGACGGCAAGCGCTGGGTGACGGTAACGCCGGCGGTCGGGCAAGGGCCCCGGCTGCTTCTGGCGGAAGCATTGGACGATGTGCAGAAGAGCCGCGTCGGCGACCAGACCGGAGGCCGCGTGGTTTTGTTTCTCGAAACCGATGATTTTGACAGTGACCATGCGACCATGCTGGAAAACGGCGTCGACTTCCACGAAACGCCACGCCATGAGCCCTACGGTACCGTGGCGGTTTTCGCCGATCTCTACGGCAATCTGTGGGACCTGATCGAGCCGAAACGCTAGGTTCGCGAAGCGACATTACACAGAAGCGGTCCGGCCGTTCCAAGCCCAGTTGCTTTTTCCAAACCGTCAGCCTATATCGCCGGTTCTTGAACGCGCCCATCGTCTAGCGGTCAGGACACCGCCCTCTCACGGCGGGAACAGGGGTTCGATTCCCCTTGGGCGTACCAAGCAACGACTTTCCTTCCGCATCATCGAAAATTTCGGGCAGCAGCCGCGCGGATCGCGTGTGACCGCGAGGGTCGGCGCATCAGCGAAATTCGGCAAGTCCGCGCACCCGAATACACCCAATTTAAGTCAGGCCGCGACGCTTGAAAGCGTAGCGATCTCTGTTACTTGCGGTGCGGGGATAGCATCTGCGGCAACGCGGATTTGGTTTGGCATAGCAGGCATGAATTCGGCAAAAATGATATGCCCGTGCTGTCACGGCAGCGGGCAGGTTTTCGATTGCTTGAAATGGCGTGAGTCGAAAGGGCATTGCTGCCCGCAAGGCACGCACCGGGCCGGCTGTCCCGGGCAGACGATGGCATGCGCCGAATGCGCGGGCCTGGGAACGCTGGCGGAAGCCGATCTCAGAGCCGTTGCATAGCCTCAGGTCATGCAACTCAAACCCCTTTCACCATCCAGCGCCGGCAGTCTCCGCGAGCTTCTGGCGCGGCGCTGCCAATTGCACTAGCATCATGTACGAATTCGCCAAAGGGCGTTGCGGCGCGCAAGACGCCGGGGAACATAGGCGAGGGTCGGCGAGGAGGAGACCGATGCAGAAACTGCAGTCGCAGGGCGTCCATCACATCACCCTCGTCGGCGCCGGGCGCCAGACTTCGATCGATTTCTGGGAGGGCGTGCTCGGCATGCCGTTCATCTTCGAGCAGCCCAACCTCGACAAGCCAAGCGAAAGTCATCTCTATTTCGATCCCGGCGACGGCAGGTTGATCACCGTCTTCACCGACGAGAGCCGCACGCCGGTCAAGCGGCGCACGCCCACCGAACCGGGCTGCGTCCATCATATTGCGTTCTCGGTGTCGCGCGTCACTTTCCTGCAGGCGGTCGCCCGGCTCGACGAACGCGCCATCAAGCACAGCGGCGTCAAGGATCGCGGCTTCATGGATTCGATCTATTTCGAGGATCCGCTCGGCCTCTTGATCGAACTCGCCTCCTATCGCTTCGATCCGCCGGCAGGTTTCACCCATGCCGACGTGCTGATGCAGGCGCACAAGCTGCGCGTTGCGCGCGGCGACTACAACATCGCCGAAGTGCACCTTGCCGACGCGATCCAGACGCTGGTCGAGTGGTCGCGCGCGACCTTGTCGGACGACCGGACGCCGAAGAATCCATACTGACGGCCAGCAAAAGGGGAGGACCACAATGGCAAAGACAGTGATCAAGAGCGCCGGGAAATCAGCGGCCAAGCCTGCGGCGAAAGCGGCTGCGAAGCCGGCCGCAAAGGCGGCCGTAAAGGCCGCGCCGAAGGCAGCCGCAAAGCCGGCCGCGAAAGCCGCGACGAGGCCGGCTGCCAAGAAATCCGCGCCGAAGGTCAAGGCGGCGAAAAAACCGGCGCTGAAGCTCTCGATGCTGAAGCCGAGCGTCAACAACATGACCGTCCGGGTGTTTGCCCGTGCGGCCGGGTTCGACGCCGCCGAGACCGACGCCTGGGGCCACACGCGCTCGCCCGAATATATGGCGCGCAATCCGGCGCATCTGACGCCGATGATCGAGGACAAGGGGCTGCCGCGCGGCGTGCTCTGGGAGAGCTGTGCCATCATGCAGTATCTCGCCAACAAGCACGGGCTGGAGAAATTCTATCCCAAGGCGCCGGCCAAGCGGGCGATGGTCGACAGCGCCATGTTCTACCTGATCGGCACGCTCTACCCGTATGTGGCGCGCGCCACCTATCCGGCGCTGGGTTTCCCGCACTATGCCGGCGAGGTCGGCCATAGCGACGCTCATCCGGAGAAGAAGTCCGAGGCGCAGAAGGCCGCCATGGCGGCGATTGCCGAGCCGCTGGAGGTGTTTCACTCCTTCTTCAGGGACGGCAAGCCGTTCATCGGCGGCAAGCACCCGTCGATCGCCGACATACGCCTGGCATCGACGCTGGAGTTCCTGGCCGTCATCGACTATGCGCTGCCCAAATGGGCCAAGGAGTATGTCGCTGCGATGGAGAAGAAACTCGGCCAGGCCTATGCCGAGCCGGCCGGCGATGTCAGAGGCTACATTGCCTATGTGAAGTCGCAGGCCAGCGCGCAACGCTAAGGATTCATTAACCAGAACGCTGTCTATTGAAGGCACCGCGCGACCACGGATGTACTGGCGCAAGGGTGAAGGGAAAGGTCGGCGCAATGCCGGCCTTTTGCTTTTCGCCGATGCGCCATCAGGCGCGTCTCATGCTGTAAAGTCCGACATCAGGCATATTGCCATCGTCTGCTTCGACCCTACCATCATGGTCGGCGGACGACACACGAGGAGCTTTGCGATGAAGGGCGTAGCGAGAGTGTTTGCGATTGCCGGTGTTGTGTTGGTCGGAGGCTACCCGTGCAATGCCGCGCCGCTCGACACGATGGCGGAGGTCGGCGATGCCATCCAGGCGTGCTGGACGCCGCCGGCGGGTGTTGGAAATGCCAGCGTCACCTTGAGCTTCAGCTTCAAGCGCGACGGCACGCTGATCGGTCCGCCGCGGCCGACGGCGATCAAGGTCGATGGCGATGCCGATACCAGGAAGTCATTCGTCGACGCCGCAACCACTGCCCTGCAAAAGTGCCTCCCGTTGAGCTTCTCGCCGACGCTGGCGCAAGGCGTCGCGGGCAATGTCTTCACCGTGCAATTCGCTTCGCCCAAGCAGTAGGCGAGCGGGCGAGCGTTTCACCGTTTTCACAGAAACGGCGACCCCCTCTCTCGTTGTCTTGACGCAATTCCCAGGGGAAAGCGCTACGCGCTTTTCCCGGAAAAACGACTCACACTTTTCCTGAAGTTGCTCTGATCAGTTGTGCGGGCGTCTGATATCGACATGCCGCTGCAGTTCCGGCGTCTCGAAGACGTAGTCGGCCCAGGCGGATTCCGGAATCTGTCCGGCCAGATAGCATTCCAGCAACAGGCTCTGTTCGGGATCGAGCGCTCTCGGCGCCCGCTCATGGTCCAGCCCCAGCGAGTGGAACAGGTTCCTGGTCAGGCCAGAGACAGTGAAGTGAATAGACATCTTCGTCTCCTTTGCCCGACACAACGCGAGACACCGGAGAAAGGTTTCATCCGCAAGGGCCCGATAACGCGGGATCGATGATTGCGGCGGCCCGGGCTCGCCCGAGCCTGGCCTCGTCGCAATCTTGAAACAAAAGTGTAATAGCGAATTTACAGGAACCGGCATAATACACTCGGCATAAAATACCTGGCGGTTGCTGGCGTCTCTTGAATTAGACTTACCTCACGCATTGAGGCTCAATCGGCTGGAGCGGCGATCGGCTCCACAGGGGTACAAGGACCAGGTGTCGCCGATGATGCGTTTGTGGCTTGTCGTGACCTTTGCACTGGTGTCGGCAAGCGTCCTCGGCATTTCGGCTTCCCTTGCCGATCCATGCGCCGCGCTCAGGAGCCAGCTGGCACCGTCCGGCCGCAGCGGCGGGATCAGCTCCGAGCTTGCGCAGCTGCGTCGCCAGCTTGCGGCGATCCAGGGGCTGGAGAGGCAACGCCGGTGCACGGCGCAAAGTGCGGTGGGGGGCTTCTTCAATGCTTGCGCCGACCTCGCCAAAAGCCGCACACAGGTGCAACGCCAGATCGCCGGCGCCGCGATTTCGCGCCGGGATGCGTCCGGACTGCAGGCCAGGCTCGTCGCGCTCGGCTGCACGCCCGCCGCCGGGCAACAAAGACAGCGTCCGGCTGGCGCCATGATCGGCAGCAATTCGATGCTGTTTTGCGTTCGTCTCTCCGACGGCTATTTCTTCCCGGCGCCGAAATCGCAGTTCGTGCAAGGCGGCGATGTCAAGGAGATGGTCGATCAGTGCCGCTACATCTGCGACGATGCCGGCGTCGACCTGTACACGCTCAGTGATCCAAGCCTTGAAACCGAAGAGATGGTCGCGCTCGATACGCGCACATCCTACAAGGACCTGCCGACGGCCTTCAAATATCGCAATGATGCGAACTTCAGGGCCTGCGACCTCAAGCGCTATCACCGGCGCGTTGCCGAGCTGAGAGCGCGCACGGTGACGCCAGCCAATATGGCCAACGCGATCATTCCTTTGCCGTCAGCGAAGCCGGATCTTGGCACCGTGGCGCAACTTCTCCAGCCTGGCGCAGACGCTGCAGAGGCCAGGGGCGCCGCCCAGCGACAATCGGTCGAGCCATTGGCCGGCTCGCGGCCGGTCAGGGTGGTCGGGCCGGCTTTCTTCCCGGCGGAGTAACCTGCGCCTAGAGCGTTTCACCGTTTCACCGAAACGGCGAACCGCTCTATGTCTTTGTTTTACGCAATTCCGGACGGAAAACCGTTTCACACTTTTCCTGGAATTGCACTAGTACCAGCTATTCGCAAACCATCCTGTAGCGTTTGCCGGGTTCGCTGACATTCTTGCAGGTGAGCGGATTGGCCGGTTCGGAAGCCATGCTGGGAGGGCTGGACCTGACGTGCCGCCTTGGCGCAGCTATTTGTGTCGTGTGCCTGCGTGCCGCGGGCCGGTAGGGCTCCTGCGGCGGCGGCGTCGGAAACACACCGGCTGCCGCCTGCATCCGGCTGGCCTCAGTCTGCGACGGATCGCGATCCCAGACCCGCCTGATATCGAGCGGCTTCGGGATCACCACCGTGCCGTCATAGCTGCGTGCGCAGCCGCTGCCCGCAAGCAGCGCCATGCACAGGAAACAAGGCACGATCCAACCGGTCATCAGCAACACCCCCGCCGACTTATAGCCCGGCCGGGGTTCCGCCGACAACCGGCGGAATACCGCAGGGCAATGTGGCTCTGGCCGCAGTCTGGATTGGTTATGGTTAGCGGATCATTAATGCTTCTCGGGCACATTCCGCCGGCGAACCGCTGAGGGGGTTCGGCCTTGGCTTTCGGGGTGGGAACGGGATGGCTGACGGGACTGTTGGAACACGCGGCGGACGCGGTTCCCGAAAAGGGGTGGTGAACGGCGAGGATACGTCCGTCGGGGGTTCGCCCGAAGCGCTGCGCGAACTGGTCGGGGCCGGCGCCGACTGGGTCTGGGAGACCGACGCCGAGCTGCGCTTTTCCTGGCTTTCGGAGAACTACCAGGCCGCCACCGGCATCGATCCCGCCAGCATTCTTGGCCGTTTCCGCTTCGATTTCCTCAAGCAGATGGTGCACGGCAATCGACACGCCGCCGCGCATCTGGAGGATCTGCAGGCGCATCGGCCGTTTCGCGACTTTGTTTATGAGTTGAAGGGCGGCCGTCCCGGCTGCCGCTGGGTTTCGATCACCGGTTCCCCGCGGTTCGACGGCGAAGGCGAATTCATCGGCTATCGCGGCATCGGCCGCAACGTCACGGCACTGGCCGGTGCGCTGGACGAACTGCGGCAGGACGAGAGCGATCCGCCGGCCGGCGAGGCTACGCAGCACCTCGCCGATCTCGAGCGGACAATGGATGCCATGCATATGGGCGTCGTGGTGCTTGACGCGAAGTTCGACACGCTCATCGTCAACAAGGCCTATCGCGAGCTCTCCAGGATTCCCGACGGCGCCGTCACGGTCGGCGCGCCGTTCAGCCTGTTGATGGAACTCAACCGCCGCAACGGCATCTACGGCGATCTCGATGAACAGCAGTGGCAGCACTACCTAGCCACCCGCATCGAGGAGATCAGCGCCGGCTCGGTTGCGCCACGCGAATTTCTCCATGCCAATGGCAGGACGATGATGTTCTCCGTGACGGCGTTGTCCGGCGGCAAGCGGCTGTTGACCTACTACGACGTCTCCGAGCTCAAGCGTCGCGACGCCGAGATCGAGAGTGCCAACGCCAAAATTACGGAGACCTTCGCCAATCTTCGCACGATGGTCGACCAGATGCCGATCGGCGTGCTCGTCCTCGATGCGGAGATGCGCGCGGAGGTGATCAACCGCGCCTTCTATGATTTCTGGGAAATCGATCCCCGACGCGCCGGCATCGGCTGCGGCTTCCGCGAACTGATGCAGGCCAGCCGCGATATGGACCCTTACGGTGCTGACGATGCCGAATGGCAGGGCCACATCGCCGAGCGCGAAACAGAAATCTCGGCCGGCCTGGTTGGCTCCAGGCAACTGCCACGCAATGACGGCCGTACGCTGATTGCCTCGCTGGCGCCGCTCGCCGGCGGCAAAAGGCTGATCTCCTATGTCGACGTCACCAACATGAAGGATCGCGAGGCTGAACTCGCCCAAGCGCTGGAGAAATCGCGGCTGGCCGAGGCGGTGATCAACGGCGTCAAGGACCCGATCTTCGTCAAGGACGACAATCTGCGTTTCGTCTTCGTCAATGAGGCGTTTTCGGCACTGTTCGGACAGAGCCCGCAAGCGATGCTGGGCAGGCCCGGCGGCGACTTCCTCAAGCAAAAGGACGCCGCGCAATTCGAAGACAGCGAACGCGCCGTGCTGGCGACCGGCACGCCCTACGAGGTCGAGGAGACTTTCGACGCCGAGGGCGCCAGCCGCTCGCGCATCGTGCGCAAGAACCGCGTCGGCATGCCCAGCGGCCGCAACTATGTCGCCGGTTTCCTGTTCGACATCTCCGACATGAAGCGCCGCGAGACCGAAGCCGAGGACGCCCGCAAGAACCTCACCACGGTGCTGGAGTCGCTGCCGGCGGCCGTCATCATCTATGACCGCGACGACAAGTTCGTCTTTGCAAACCGCAAGCTGCAGGACACGCTGCCGGAGCTGAAACCGGCATGGCAGCCCGGCCGCAGCTTCCGCGAGGCCCTGGAACTCGGACATTCGGTCGGCTATTTCCGATCGAGCGGCGATCGAGAAATCGATAGGCTCTATGAAGGCGACCCCGATGTCTGGCTCAATGCCATCCTCGCCCGCTATCGCCTGCCCAACTCGTCCTATGAGCGCCTCAATGCGGACGGCCGCTGGTATCAGGTCTACGATATGCGCACCGAGGACGGCACCTTCATCGGCGTGCGCGTCGACATCTCGGAGATCAAGAGCCGCGAAAAGGCGCTGCAGGAAAGCATGCGCCAGATCGACCTGTTCCGCCACGTCATGGACGAACTGCCGGTCGCCGCCTTCATCAAGGCGCAGGATCTGAGCATGGAATTCGTCAACAAGGCCTGGTGCGCGCTGACCGGCATCCCCAAGGAGGAAGTCATCGGCCGGACCGATCTCCAGCTTTTCGGCATCGACGACGCCGAAACCTACACCCATGACGACACCGAGGTCGTCGTCACCGGCCGCGGCCGCGAGATCGAGGAGCCCGTTACCCATCGCGACGGCACGGTGCGGCAATTGATGACGCGCAAGAGCCGGCTGGTGGCGCTCGATGGGTCGGTGCACCTTGTCGGCTCCAGCACCGACATCACCGACGTCAAGGCGCGCGAGCAGGCGCTGGAAGAGAGCATGCGCGAGAACGAGGTGTTCCGCAATCTCATCGACAACGTGCCGGTGTCGATCTACGCCAAGCGCTCCGACCTCAGGCAGTTCTACGTCAACAAGGGCTGGTGCGACCTCACCGGCCTCCGCAGGGAAGACGCGATCGGCAAGACGGACATCGAGATTTTCGGCGAAGACGGCGAAGCCTTCGTCAACAGTGATCTCGCCGTGCTGCGCACAGGCGATACACAGGAGATCGAGGAAACGGTGACGCTTGCCGACGGCAGCGTGCGCCACCAGTTCGCCCGCAAGGGCGCGATGATCGCGTCCGACGGTTCGCTCTATCTGATTGGGTCGACCACCGACATCACCGAACTGAAGCTGCGCGAGGCCGAACTGCGCGAGGCGCGCCAGCGCGCCGTGCTGGCCGACCGCGCCAAGTCGGAATTCCTGGCCAATATGAGCCACGAGATCCGCACGCCGATGAACGGCGTACTCGGCATGGCCGAGTTGCTGGCCAAATCCGACCTCGATCCCAAGCAGAAGACGTTCACCGATATCATCGTCAAGTCGGGTAACGCGCTCTTGACCATCATCAACGACATACTGGACTTCTCCAAGATCGATGCCGGACAGCTGGTGCTCGACCCTGCGCCCTTCAACCTGCCCGAAGCGATCGAGGATGTGGCGACGCTGATATCGACGCGCGCCAAGGAGAAGGACCTCGAGCTCATCGTGCGCGTCGAGCCGGGCCTGGAAAGCCTGTTCGTCGGCGATGTCGGTCGCGTCAGGCAGATCGTCACCAATCTGGTCGGCAACGCGGTGAAGTTTACCGACGAAGGCCACGTGCTGGTCGACGTGACCGGACAAAGGGGGCCGACGGGGACAAAGCTTACCGTTTCGGTCACCGACACCGGCATCGGCATTCCGCAGCAGAAATTAAAGCTCGTCTTCGAAAAATTCAGTCAGGCCGACACCTCGTCGACCAGACGCCACGAAGGCACAGGGCTCGGGCTCGCCATCACCTCGCGGCTGGTCGAGTTGATGGGCGGCGAGATCGGTGTCGAGAGCGCCGAAGGCAAGGGCTCGACCTTCTGGTTCACCGTGACATTGCCCAGGGCCGAGGAACAGACCGGACGGCGGATCATGCCGGTCGACGTGACCGGCTCACGGGTGCTGATCGTCGACGACAATGCCGTCAACCGATCGATCCTGAGCGAGCAGATGGCGTCATGGACCTTCGATTCCTGCGCCGCCGAAAGCGGACCCGAAGGGCTCAAGGTGCTGGTCGCCGCGGCTGCCTACGGCGTGCCGGTCGACTGCGTCGTGCTCGATTATCAGATGCCGGGGATGAGCGGCGCCGAAATGGCGCGCGTCGTGCGCAACACCGCAGGGCTGGCCGACACGCCGATCATCATGCTGACCTCGGTCGACCAGTCGCTCGCCAACACCAGCTATCGCGATCTCGGCATCGACGCCCAGCTGATCAAGCCGGCGCGTTCCTCGGTGCTTCTGGAAACGCTGGTCGCCACCATCCAGCGGCACCATCACAATATCACGGACGGCCGTGTGCTGCCGGCGGCAAGCAGCGGTTCCGGCGGCGGCAGGAACGAACCGTCGCCGGCAAAGCCGCCGCTCGCTGCATCGGAACGCGCCTTGCTGCAACCGCCGCCGGTTCGTGCCCGCGCCCGGGCCGCCGGGGATGAACGCCGGCTCGACATTCTCGTTGCCGAGGACAATGAGGTGAACCAGATGGTGTTCACCCAGATAATCGGCGAAACCGGCTACAGTTTCGAAATCGTCGGCAACGGCCGCAAGGCGCTCGACGCCTTCGGCCGGCTTAATCCGCGCATGATCCTGATGGACGTCTCGATGCCGGAGATGAACGGGCTCGAGGCCACCGCCGCAATTCGCCGGCTGGAAGAACATACGGGTATGCATATCCCGATCGTCGGCGTCACCGCGCATGCCTTGAAGGGCGACCGTGAGCGCTGCCTGGAAGCCGGCATGGACGACTATCTGCCCAAGCCGATCAGCCCCAGGGCGCTGCTCGAAAAGGTCGAGCGCTGGGTCGGCATATCAGGCGAAGCCCAACGAGACGCTGGATAGCAACCTGCGGCGCCGCCGGGATTCGGCCGCGCCGCAACAGCCAAGGATATGGTGCGATCGCACCATATCAAAGCTGGCGCCCAGTCAGGACAATGGTCGCAACGAAACCGCTCATTCAGTTACGGGCGGGAGCAAGCGACCGCCGACAAGAAACAGCGTCGAATCTACCCCAACGGACCTGTTTTTGGCGATGGCTCGGCCAAGATTCGCTCTGGTCACGGGCAACGCGCTCCCGTCCGGTTTTTCTTTCTCGGCATCGCGGCCTGCGGTGTGCCGGGACTTGATGCCAGCACGAATTGCGCAAGCGTCTGATTCCAGCGGCAACTTCCATTCCCACAAACCGGCTTAAAGGGTGCGGCCCACAAGACGTCTGTGCGACGTTACCGGGCTGACACGAAACTGTCATGCGACTGTAATAATCGAAGGCTATTGGCCTCAGCGGGCGCCGGTTTGAAGAGGGCGCCAAGAGACCATCTTCCGAACAGGAGCAGGCCACATGAAGAAATTCCTCGTTACGGCATCGGCCGTGGCGGTAGCGTTCGCCGCATCGTCCGGTGTCGCCGCTGCGCGTGACCAGATCCAGGTCGCCGGTTCGTCGACCGTGCTGCCTTACGCCAAGATCGTCGCCGAGCAGTTCGGCGAAACTTTCATCAGCTTCAAGACCCCGGTGGTCGAGTCCGGCGGCAGCGGCGCCGGCATCAAGGAGTTCTGCAAAGGCGTCGGCGAAGACACGATCGACATCGCCAACTCCTCGCGCCCGATCAAGAAGGACGAGCTGAAGTCCTGCGCCGACGCCGGCGTCAAGGACGTCCAGGAAGTCCGCATCGGCTATGACGGCATCGTCTTTGCCACCGACATCAAGGGTCCGGACTGGGCGCTGGTTCCCGCCGACATCTACAAGGCGCTCGCCGCCAAGCTGGTGGTCGACGGCAAGCTGGTCGACAACCCGAACACCAAGTGGAACCAGGTCAATCCGAAGCTGCCCGACTGGGATATCGCCGCCTATATCCCGGGTGAGAAGCACGGCACCCGTGAAGTGTTCGAGACCAAGCTGCTCGACGCCGGCTGCGACAAGGCCGCTTTGAAGGCTGCCGGCATCGCCGACGACAAGGAAATCGGCAAGACCTGCATCGCCATCCGCAAGGACGGCAAGGCTGTCGACATTGACGGCGACTACACCGAGACGCTCGCCCGCATCGACTCCAACAAGACCGGCGTTGGCGTGTTCGGCCTCGCCTTCTACGAGAACAATGCCGACAAGCTGAAGGTCGCTACCGTGGAAGGCATCGTGCCTTCGACGCAGACCATCGCCGATGGCACGTACCCCGTGTCGCGGCCGTTGTTCTTCTACGTCAAGAAGGCGCATCTGGGCGTCGTTCCTGGCCTCAAGGAATATGTCGAGTTCTTCCTTGATGACCAGATGATCGGCCCGGAAAGCCCGCTCGCCCAGTACGGCCTGGTTTCCGCTCCCGACGCCGAACGTCAGGGCCAGCGCGACGCCTTCGCCGCCGGAAAGACAATGTAATCAACGGACGGATCAGGGCGCGGATGAACTCCGCGCCCTGATTTCGCCGCTTGCCGCAACGGCGGCGGCGATCTGAATTTTCCCTGGGGTGGGTTATGTCGTCCTTGCTCGTACTCGCCATAATCATCGTCATAGGCGTGGTCGCTTTTGTGGTCGGCCGCCAGCGCGCCGCGGCGCAGGATGCCGGCAAGGTCAAGCCGCATTCGCGCGCGCATTATCATGGCTGGTGGGCCTTTCTGCTCGCGGTCCTGCCTGCCGTCCTTTTGCTCGCCGTCTGGGATATCGGCTCTTCCTTCTATCTCGACCGGCATATCCATGCCGCTTTGCCCGAGCGCACCGCCGACACAAAGGTCGCCAGCGAAGCGCTCGACGCCAGCCTGGTGAAGAGCCTGGCCAAGGGCTTGCGCCGGCTCGATGGCGATACCGCACTTCCCGCTACTTTCGCCGAATTGCAGCCGCTGCTCGCCGCCAAGGGCGTGGCACTGGCCAGCGACACACAGGACTACATGATCCCGATCGCGGTCGAGGCGAACCAGGTCCAGGACCGGCTCGGCCTGTTCGGCGCCGTGCTGACCTTCGCGCTGTCGGTCGCCGGCGCCTTCTATGCGCTGAGGCAGATCGCGCCGCGCGCCAGGGCGCGCAACAATGTCGAGAAGCTGATGCTGTGGGGGCTGCTTGCGGCCTCGACCATCGCCATCCTGACCACGGTCGGCATCGTGCTGTCGATGCTGTTCCAGACGATCACCTTCTTCGAAAGCGTATCACCGATGAGCTTCTTCTTCGGCACGGTGTGGGATCCGCGTTTCGCCGCCGCCGGTTCCGGCGGCAGCCAGGGTCAGTTCGGCCTGATCCCGCTACTCGCCGGCACGCTCTACATCGCCGCCGTCGCGCTTCTGGTCGCAGTGCCGGTAGGGCTGATGTCGGCGGTCTACATGTCCGAATACGCCTCGCGCAGCGTCCGGTCGGTGGTCAAGCCCGCGCTTGAACTGCTGGCCGGCATCCCGACCATCGTCTACGGCATCTTCGCCGTGGTCACGCTCGGACCGTTCCTGCGCGACCTCTCAGCAGCCCTCACCGGCGGCTCTCCCTTCATCCAGGGCCAGAGCATCTTCACCGCCGGCCTGGTGATGGGCGTCATGCTGATCCCGGTCGTGTCCTCTTTGTCCGACGACATCATCACCGCGGTGCCGCGCGCAATGCGTGACGGCTCGCTCGGCCTCGGTGCCACGCGCTCCGAGACGATCAAGCGGGTGATCCTGCCGGCGGCACTGCCCGGCATCGTCGGCGCCATCCTGTTGACGGCGTCGCGCGCCATCGGCGAGACGATGATCGTCGTGCTGGCGGCGGGCGTCGCGGCCAATCTGACGGCCAACCCGTTCGAGGCGATGACGACCATCACCGTCAAGATCGTCAACCAGCTGACCGGCGATCTCGAGTTCAACTCGCCGCAGACGCTGGTCGCCTTCGCGCTCGGCCTGACGCTGTTCGCGCTGACGCTGGTGATGAACATCGTCGCCCTCTACATCGTGCGCAAGTACCGGGAGCAGTACGAATGACCGACATCCCCCTGGACACGATGGCGGGTGCCGTCGCGCGTCCGCGCCGCGACATCGGGCTGAAGGCGCGCTACGCCGCCGAACGCCGGTTCCGCATCTATGGCGTGATTGCGATCTCGGTGGGCCTGGCGTTCCTGGCCATCATGTTGATCACCATCGTCTCGAAAGGCTACACCGCCTTCTGGCAGACGACGGTGACGCTGCCGGTCACCTTCGACGAGAAGGTGATCGATCCCTCCGGCAAGCGCGCGACCGACCCTACCGTGCTGATCAAGGCGAACTATCCCAAGCTCGCCGAAAACGCGCTGGTGGCCAAGCTCGGCATCGATCCGGCCAACAAGCCGATGATGCTGAAGCTCAAGGGCTTCCTGTCGGAAGGCGCCCGCGTCCAGCTGCGCGACATCGTCTCCGCCGATCCGTCGGTGATCGGCACGACGCGTGACGTCGACATCCTGGCCGCCGCCAATCTCGACTCGGCCTTCAAGGGCCAGATCGACCTCGGCGTCGATGAAGCGCGCCGCAAGGTGTCCGACCAGCAGATCGACTGGATGAACAAGCTCAAAGCCGAAGGCGCGATGGCCGAGCATTTCAACACCGGCCTGTTCAGCTATGGCGCCTCCAGCCGGCCCGAGACGTCGGGCATGGGCGTGGCCATCATCGGTTCGTTCTACATGATGGTGATCGTGCTTTTGCTGGCGCTGCCGATCGGCGTCGCCGCCTCGATCTATCTCGAGGAGTTCGCCAAGAAGAACCGCTTTACGGACCTGATCGAAGTCAACATCAACAATCTCGCGGCGGTGCCGTCGATCGTCTTCGGTCTGCTTGGCCTTGCCGTGTTCATCAACTTCCTCGGCATGCCGCGCTCGGCTTCCTTCGTCGGCGGCCTGGTGCTGACCTTGATGACGCTGCCGACCATCATCATCGCGACGCGCGCCGCCCTTGCCGCGGTGCCGCCGTCGATCCGCTCGGCAGCGCTCGGGCTCGGCGCCTCCAAGATGCAGATGGTGTTCCACCACATCCTGCCGCTTGCCGCCCCAGGCATCCTTACCGGCACCATCATCGGCCTGGCGCGTGCGCTCGGCGAGACAGCACCGCTGCTCTTGATCGGCATGGTCGCTTTCGTCGCCGATTATCCGACGACGCCTTTCGATCCGGCGACCGCGCTGCCGGTGCAGATCTACATGTGGGCAAACGAGGCTGAGCGCGCTTTTGTCGAGCGCATGTCCGGCGCCATCATCATCCTGCTCGTCTTCCTCATGGCCATGAACATCACCGCGATCGTGCTTCGGCGCCGGTTCGAGCGGCGCTGGTAGAAAAAAGGCAATTTGGTATGAACATCATGACCGAACAGTCCCTTGAGAATGCAGTGGGCGACAAAATGAACGCCAAGTCGAACGAAGTCATCAAGATGCGCGGCGACAAGGTCGGCGTCTTCTACGGCGAGAAGCAGGCGTTGTTCGACGTCAATCTCGACGTCCGCCAGAACCAGGTGACGGCGCTGATCGGCCCGTCCGGCTGCGGCAAGTCGACCTTCCTGCGCTGCCTCAACCGCATGAACGACACCATCGATTCGGCGCGGGTGACCGGCAAGATCACGCTCGATGAAGACGACATCTACGACAAGAACATCGATGTCGTCGAACTGCGCGCCCGCGTCGGCATGGTGTTCCAGAAACCCAACCCGTTCCCGAAGTCGATCTACGAGAACGTCGCCTACGGCCCGCGCATCCATGGGCTGGCCAAGCGCAAGTCCGACATGGACCAGATCGTCGAGCAGAGCCTGAAGAAGGCTGCGATCTGGAACGAGGTCAAGGACCGCCTGCAGGAGCCCGGCACCGGCCTGTCCGGCGGCCAGCAGCAGCGCCTGTGCATCGCGCGCGCCATCGCCGTGTCGCCGGAGGTGATCCTGATGGACGAGCCCTGCTCGGCGCTCGATCCGATCGCCACCGCCCGTGTCGAGGAGCTGATCGACGAACTGCGCCAGAACTACACGATCGTCATCGTCACCCACTCGATGCAGCAGGCGGCGCGCGTGTCGCAGCGCACGGCGATGTTCCATCTCGGCTATCTCGTCGAGGAGGGCGCCACCGACAAGATGTTCACCAACCCCGACGACAAGCGCACCCAGGACTACATTACCGGCCGCTTCGGCTGAGCCGTCCGGCGGGTGAATTTTCAGGCACGAGGACCAAGATCATGGGTGAACATACCGTCGCCTCCTTCGATGAAGAGCTCGGGCAGATCAGCAAGCTGATACGCGACATGGGCGATCTGGCCGGCTCGATGGTCAGCGGCTCGACCAAGGCGCTGCTCAATTCGGACAATGCGCTGGCACAGCGTGTCGTGTCCGACGACGCCATCATGGATGCGCGCCAGCGCGAACTGGACGACCGCGCCATCACGCTGATCGCCAAGCGTCAGCCGATGGCCAACGATCTGCGCGCCGTGGTCGGCTCGATCCGCATGGCGGGCGACCTCGAGCGCATCGGCGACCTCGCCAAGAACATCGCCAAACGCGTCGGCACCGTGGGCTTGAGCGTCACGCCGCGCGACCTCTCGCACTCCATCGACGCCATGGCGCAGCTGGTGCTGATCCAGGTGCAAGGCGTCGTCGAGGAATATGCCGCCACCGATGCGGCAGCGCTTGCAAAACTCAGGAATGACGACGAGCGCATCGACGTCAAATACACGTCCGTGTTTCGTGAGCTCTTGACCTACATGATGGAAGACCCTCGCAACATCACCGCCTGCACGCATCTCTTGTTCTGCGCCAAGAATCTTGAGCGCATCGGCGATCATGTCACCAACATCGCCGAAAATGCGTATTATGTGCTGACCGGCCAGCAACTGCCCGCCAATCGTCCGAAGCAGGACGAGACGGCGATGGCCATGCCGGCCTGATGAGGGTGAACTGCCGATGATCGCGCCACGCATCATGGTCGTGGAGGACGAGGAGCCGCTAGGCGTGCTCCTCCGCTACAACCTCGAATCCGAAGGCTATCACGTCGAGGTGGTGACACGCGGCGACGAGGCCGAGATCCGCCTGCAGGAAAACGTGCCCGATCTCCTGGTGCTCGACTGGATGGTGCCCGCTGTTTCCGGCATCGAGCTCTGCCGGCGGCTTAGAGTGCGGCCCGAAACCGAGCGGCTGCCGATCATCATGCTGACCGCGCGCAGTGAGGAAAGCGATCGCGTGCGCGGCCTGTCCACCGGTGCCGACGACTATCTGGTCAAGCCATTCTCGACGCCGGAGTTCATGGCGCGCGTGAAGGCGCTGCTGCGCCGGGCCAAGCCGGAAGTGCTGTCCAGCGTGCTCAAGGTCGGCGACATCGTGCTCGACCGCGAGTCGCACCGTGTCTACCGCAAGAAGAGCGAGATCAGGCTCGGACCGACCGAGTTCCGGCTGCTCGAATTCATGATGCGCCATCCCGGCCGCGTGTTCTCGCGCAGCCAGCTGCTCGACAATGTCTGGGGCGAGACGATCTACATCGACGAGCGAACCGTCGACGTCCATGTCGGGCGCTTACGCAAAGCGGTCAACAACGGCCGCATGCCGGATGTCATCCGTACCATTCGCGGCGCCGGCTACGCGATCAGGGAAGACTAGGATGCTGCGCGTCGCGCCGTTGCCGGCCATTCAGGCGACATGCTTGCCGGATTTGGCCTGAATGCCCGGCGCGAAAATCTCCTGATCGACGAAGCCGAGCGCGCGCATGGCACAGCCTTCGCGGATCAGCGGCAGCTCGTTGGGCTCGGTGTCGAAGGAGATCGACTTCGAGTGCTGGCCGCCGGCGGTCTGGGCGATCGCTTCGCGCAATGCCGGCTCGATCAGGTCGAAGGCGGCGGCGCTGACGCCAACCATGGCGACAGGCGCCGGGTCGATCAGCGCAAACAGGCTGCCGAGGCCGAAGCCGAGCGCCTCACCGGCCTTGCGATAGGCTTCGCGCTCCGGGCCATCGGTTTCGCGGGCGCGCGCGGCGAGTGCGCGCATATCAGCGTCGCCGATATCGACCGGCTCGGCATCTTCGCTCATCATTTTGGCGCTGCGCCAGATGGCGTAGTTTCCGGCATAGGCCTCGACGCAGCCGCGCCGCCCGCAGCGGCAGAGCGCGCCGCCCGGACGGTGGATCATGTGGCCGAACTCGCCGCCCGAGGAATGGGTGCCGGTGAACAGTTCGCCTTTCAGCACCAGCCCCATGCCGATGCCGTGCGACAAGAGGATCGCGATGAAATTGTCGCGGTAGCGCTCGGGCTGGCGCCATTGCAGGGCCACCGCCATCATATTGCAGTCGTTCTCCATGGTGGCAGGAATGCCGAATTCCGCTTCCAACATGTCGGCGAAGGCAATGTCGGTCAGTGGCGTGATTGGCGACCACAGCATGGCCCGCGCCTGCGAATCGGTGATGCCCTGGATGCCCATGGCAATGCGGGCGATGCTCTGGACATCGAGGTCCGGGTCCGCGAGACGCCGCCCGACGATTGCTACGCATTCGCCGATCAGCTCGTCGCGCGGCATGGTCAGCGTGTCGAGCCGGCGCTGTTCTTCCGCGACCACCTGGCCGGCATAGTCGGTGACGGTGACGGAGAGGAAGTTCAGCGACAGCACCACGGTCATGACCGCCGCCGCTTCCGGGTTGAGGCCAAGGCCGACCTGCGGCCGGCCGCGTTTCAGCGAGCCGGTCTCGCCAGGCTTGCCTTCAATCAGGATGCCTTCTTGAATTAGATCAGACGAGATTGCCGATATCGTCGAATGGCTGAGGCCGGTGGTCGCCGCAATCTCGGTCCGCGACGGCTGGCCGGCCCGGCGCACGGCCGAAATCACCATCGCACGGTTGCGACGGCGCAGATCGTCGTGGCGGATCCCAACCGACATTTGTTTTCCTCCCGGCCTCCTCGCGCCTCATGATAGTGTTCGACGGCACCAGCCAAATATTGGCAGACGCCGGCAGCCCTGTCATTGTTTATTGCGGAGCTCGAAAAAATTCGGCAACGCCATCAGAATCCATCAGAATCGATGTTGACAGCGCCTTATCATTGAACCAGTATTTTTTCGAGGCTCGAAAAAATAGGGCCTCCGTGTGCCGGCCCTCGGGCCAGTTTTGTCGCGCCGCACCCGGCGCAGGGAGGATTATGATGAACAGATTTGCAGCCGCCATGCTGGCGGGTGTCGCCATGTCGCTGGCGCTGATGTCGGTCGCGCAGGCGAAGGACAAGGTCATCGGCGTGTCGTGGTCGAACTTCCAGGAAGAGCGCTGGAAGACCGACGAGGCGGCGATGAAAACGGCGATCGAAGCCGCCGGCGACAAGTACATTTCGGCCGACGCGCAGTCCAATCCCGGCAAGCAGCTGACCGACGTCGAAAGCCTGATCTCGCAGGGCGCCAACTCGCTGATCATCCTGGCGCAGGACGCCTCGGCCATCGGCCCGGCGGTGCAGAAGGCGCTGGACGAAGGCATTCCGGTCGTCGGCTATGATCGCCTGATCGAGAACAAGGACGTCTTCTACCTGACCTTCGACAACAAGGAAGTCGGCCGCATGCAGGCCCGCGAAGTGTTCAAGGCGAAGCCCGAAGGCAACTATGTCTTCATCAAGGGCTCGGGCTCGGATCCGAATGCCGATTTCCTGTTCTCGGGCTCGATGGAAGTGCTCAAGGAAGCCATCGACTCGGGCAAGATCAAGAATGTCGGCGAGGCCTATACCGATGGCTGGCTGCCGGCCAACGCCCAGAAGAACATGGAACAGTTCCTGACCGCCAATGACAACAAGGTCGATGCCGTGGTTGCGGCCAATGACGGCACCGCCGGCGGCGTTGTCGCCGCGCTGACGGCGCAGGGCCTTGCCGGAACGGTTCCGGTCTCGGGCCAGGACGGCGACCATGCCGCCCTGAACCGCATCGCGCTCGGCACGCAGACGGTGTCGGTGTGGAAGGACGCGCGCGAACTCGGCAAGAACGCCGCCGAGATCGCCTCGCAGCTTGCCGATGGCAAGAAGACGGGCGACATTGCCGGCGCCAAGGACTTCACCACGCCTGGCGGCAACACCGTCAAGTCGCTGTTCCTGACCCCCGTCGCGATCACCAAGGACAACCTCAACGTCGTCATCGACGCCGGCTGGATCAAGAAGGACGAAGTCTGCACCGGCGTCGCCGCCGGCAGCGTCGCGGCTTGCAACTGATCTCGACGACTTGAAGAAATGAGGCGCCGCGGCTGTCAAGCCGCGGCGTTTTCTCTACGAGAATTGTGTGTTTCCGCCATCGGCGGCAAACTTCTAGGCTGTGGTCCGGCATCCGCGCCAGACGGCAAGCCGCTGGAGGACATCATGACCGACACGACCTCAAATCCGCAGGCCGATACGGCACGAGCGTCTGAACTCGGCGCGGTCGCCCGGTTCCTGAAAGCGACCGAGCTCGACACGCGCATGCTCGGCATGGTCGGCGCGCTGCTGGTCATCTGGGTCGGCATACATATCCTGTCGGGTGGGCTTTTCCTGACGCCGCGCAATCTTTGGAACCTGTCGGTGCAGACGTCCTCGGTCGCGATCATGGCGACCGGCATGGTACTGGTCATCGTCATGCGCAACATCGACCTTTCGGTGGGCTCCGTCGAAGGCGTGATCGGCATGATCATGGGCGTGGCACAGGCCGAATTCCTGATTCGCGTCATCGGCTTCCAGCTTGGAAACCCCTGGCTCTGGATCGTCGCGCTTGCCGCCGGCGTGGTGCTTGGTCTGCTGATCGGCGCGTTCCAGGGCTTCATCATCGCCTATATGCAGGTTCCGGCCTTCATCGTGACGCTTGGTGGCCTGCTGGTCTGGCGCGGCATGGCATGGCTCATCACCAGCGGGCGCACGGTCGCGCCACTCGACGCCACCTTCCAGCTGATGGGCGGCGGACCACGCGGCTCGATTGGCGCCGCTGCCAGCTGGATCGTCGGCATCGTCGCCTGCGCGGCGGTCGCCTTCGCGCTGCTCAACGGTCGCTCGCAGCGCAAGCGCTTCAGCTTTCCACTGCGCCCCGTCTGGGCCGAGACCCTGCTTGGCGTGGTCGCTTGCGCGGCCATCCTCGGCGCCGTGTGGATCGGCAATTCCTATCCATGGCCGATCGGCATCGTGCGCCAGTACGCACAGCAGAACGGCATCACCGTTCCCGAAGGCGGGCTGTTCATCGCGCATGGCATCGCCATACCGGTGCTGATGGCGGTGACTGCCGGCATCATCATGACGTTCATCACCAAGCGCACGCGTTTCGGCCGCTATGTCTTCGCCATCGGCGGCAATCCGGAGGCAGCGGAACTCGCCGGCATCAACACGCGCTGGGTGACCATGAAGGTGTTCATGATCATGGGTGTGCTGGCTGCAATCAGCGCGGCGATCTCGTCGGCCCGTCTCAATGCGTCAACCAATGCGCTGGGCACACTGGACGAGCTTTTGGTGATCGCGGCCGCCGTCATCGGCGGCACGTCGCTCGCGGGCGGCGCCGGAACGGTGATGGGCGCCATGCTCGGCGCGCTTCTGATGCAGTCGCTGCAATCCGGCATGGTGCTGCTCGGCATCGACTCGCCGCTGCAGAGCATTGTCGTTGGCGCTGTCCTGGTCATCGCCGTCTGGCTCGACACCGTCTACCGCAAGCGGGTCTAGGGAGGAACGACTATGGAAAAAACTGCTCCCACCGGTACGCCACTGATCGACATGCGCAACATCTCGATCGCGTTCGGTGGCATTCGCGCCGTCGACGATGCGTCCATCGATCTTTTCCCGGGCGAAGTGGTGGCGCTGCTTGGCCACAACGGCGCCGGTAAGTCGACGCTGATCAAGATCCTGTCGGGCGCCTACAAGCGCGATGCCGGCCAGATCTTGGTCAACGGCCAGGAGGCCTCGATCTCCAATCCGCGCGACGCCAAGAAATACGGCATCGAAACGATCTACCAGACGCTTGCGCTGGCCGACAATGTCGACGCTGCCGCCAACCTCTTCCTCGGCCGCGAACTGATGACCGCGTGGGGGACACTCGACGATGTCGCCATGGAGGCCGAGGCGCGCAAGGTGATGGGCCGGCTCAATCCGCGCTTCCAGCGCTTCAAGGAGCCCGTGATCAAGCTATCGGGCGGCCAGCGCCAGTCGGTGGCGATCGCACGCGCCATCCTGTTCAACGCCCGCATGCTGATCATGGACGAACCGACGGCGGCGCTCGGGCCGCAGGAGACGGCGCAGGTCGGCGAACTGGTAAAGCAGCTCAAGGCCGACGGCATCGGCATTTTCCTGATCAGCCACGACATTCACGACGTGTTCGAGCTTGCCGACCGGGTCTGCGTAATGAAGAACGGCCAGGTCGTCGGCACCGCGCTCACCACCGATGTGACGCAGGACGAAGTGCTCGGCATGATCATCCTGGGAAAGTGTCCGCCCGGCGCCATTCCCGGTCCGGGTGCGCTGAAGATCGCGGCCTGAGACCACGATATCATCGGCTCTCATCTTCACCGATGTTCGACCGATAAGCCGGCTAAATATACGTGATATGCCAGCCGTCATTATGGCTTGGCCGCGCCATTGTCTTGCCGCGGCGAGTTGCCCATAAAGGTTCCCGAACCGTCCATGGGCCTGCGTTGAAGAAGCTTTTCCCGATCCTTGCCTTCATTGCCGTTGCACTGATCAGCCTGACGATGGCGGGCTTCGCCTATTTCGCCACCCAGGAAGCGGCGCGCATCAAGTTCGAGGCGACGGCCGACGACGCGCTCAACCGCATCGAAAGCCGTATCGATCTGCATCTGTCACTGCTGCGCTCGACGCAGGCGCTGTTCGACGCCCGCAACGGCGAGATTTCAGGTAGCGAATTCAAGGCCTTCTTCAGCGCCCTCAATCTCGATAACAATTTCGCCGGCCTGCGCGGCATCGGCTATCTCAGGCTGGCCAAGACCGGTGACGAAGCGGCGGTCGAGCGCGACATGTTGCGCGACCGCGGCGCCGGCCACACGGTCTATCCGGACACGACACAGCCGTGGCGCACGCCCGTCGTGCTGTTCGAGCCGCTCGACCCTGCCAACGAATCCACCATCGGCTACGACATGTTCACCGAGCCGGTGCGGCGCGAGGCGATCGAAAAAGCGCTGGCCGATGACGCACAGCACGCAAGCGGTCTGGTCCAACTCGGCCAGGACACGGGGGCGGCGCAGACCTTTACCGGTTTCCTGGTCTTCGTCAGGCTCAATGTCAAAACCGCGCCGGATGGTATCAACGCGTCCAGATCATCGACATCAGGCCTTCTCTACGCGGCCTTCCGCGCCGGCGACCTGTTCCAGACCGCGCTCAGCCGCACGCCTTTGCTGCCGGTCAACACCGCGGTCTATGACGGCACGGCCGACGCCGACAATCTTCTGTTCCAGTCGGAGACGCCGCCGGTTGCGAGCTTTGGCGACAGGCTGTTGGTGACGCGCAAGATCATCGTCGCCGGTCGGCCGTGGACGGTGCTGTTTCGGCCGACAAGTGCATTTTCGCAACCGTCCTCGCGCGCCATTCCGGTCATGCTCGGGCTGTTCGGCCTGCTTCTGGCCGGCGCCATAGCGTTGGTGGCCCGCTACCAGGAGCGCGCCTACGACGCCAAGTCGCTGCTGCATGAAACGACGGAAAAAAGCCTGCTCGAAAAGGATTTGATGCTGCAGGAGATGAAGCATCGAATCAAGAATTCGATCACGCGGGTGCTGGCGATTGCGCGCCAGACGGCAGCGCAAGCAACCGACGTGAAGGAGTTCTCAACTTCCTTCTCAGCCCGCCTGCAGGCAATGGCGGCTTCCCAGGACATGCTGACGCGTTCGCGCTGGCAGAAGGCCGATCTTGGCGACCTGCTGCGCATCGAGCTCGGCCAGGTGTTCGGCAAGGAGCTTCCGGAAGGGATATTGTCAGGGCCTCAGGTGCTGCTCGACGAGAGGACGACGCAGGCGCTTGGCCTGACCTTTCACGAACTGGCGACGAATGCGCTGAAATATGGCGAGGCCGGCAATTCCGTGGGTGCGCTGAAGGTCGACTGGTCGTTCGAGGGGCGCGGGTCCGAGCGGATGCTGGTTCTGAACTGGCGCGAGGCCGGGCAGAAGGAACTCGAAGCGCCGGCGAAGACCGGCTTCGGCACCAAGCTGATCGACCTCAATGTCACGCGCGAATTGCGCGGCACGATTGCCCGAGATTTTCGCGCCGATGGGCTTACGGTGGAAATCAGGATCCCGCAGCCTGATGCAGTCAAACAAACGGAGACCGGCTGACCGGTCTCCGTCGCGATTGTCTGACGCTTTTGAAGCGGATCAGCAGCGAGCGGTGTAGAGCCGGCCGCGATTGTCGCGATACTGGCAATAGCCGTTGCGCAGGTTGCGCACCAGCAGGCCGGAACCGGCGCCAACGGCTGCGCCGATCAGCGCACCCTTGCCGCCGCCGATCAGTCCGCCGGCCAAAGCACCGACACCGGCGCCGACACCGACATCCTGCTCGGTCGTGCTGCAGCCGCTGACGGCGACCACCGCAACCATGGCAATAATCAATTTCCGCATAGAATCTCTCCTCACTTTTGTCCTCACTTTAGTAAGCTCCAGCCGCTATTTAGCACGAAACAGCAGCCTTTGCCCGCTCGATCTTATTGTTGGCTAAGAGAGTCTTTTTCGCGGCGCGTGGCGTTCGACGCGACCACGACACTGGAAATCTGCAAAGACGCGTCGAGGGTGCCGTCCGGGCGCACGTTCCAGACGATCTGGTCGTAATCATCTTCCAGCGCGGGGTCGACCGTAAGACATTTGGCAACGACGTGCTCGGCCTGACCCTGCACGTCGCCGGCAGCGAATGGACGTTCTGCCGTGCATGCTTCGGCGGTTTCGAAAACACTGACCGGCACCGGCAGTTCACGGCATTCGGTCATGTTGTTCGAACAGCCAATTACCAAAAGCAAAGCGGCGATGTGTTCCACGGCGACACGTCCTCTCGCCATAAGAACGGTCCACAGCCGTCAAAGTTCCTGTGCCGAAAGGGGCGTTAATAATTGGTCGGCTACGAGCTGGACAGTTTCTGAGCCAGGCTGCTTGGGAGCAGCGTGAACCTGAGCATCTGGCTCAGACCAATTGCGACGCCACGATCAGCACAACAGCGGCGACGAGCGCGACAGCGGCGACGCGAAGCAAGGGATGCCAGGCGTGCTGCAAAGGCGAGGCTGAAGCGTCAGGATCCTGAAAGCCGCTCATCGACACCCGGGCGGCCTGCTCCAGCCTGTTCATATCGGCAACCGTCATGATCATTCCTCCCGCGTTGCAGGCTGCGGCCGAAACATCGGTTGAATCGGTCAAGATCCAGCAATCTCTGGGAACCACAGCATCGGATTTTATGGTGAACAGCCGGTTAAGGAATCCCGCCGCTCATTCGGTTTCGAAATTGCCGTGCGGAACGACGAGGCGATATTCGAGGCGGTCACTGGTGATCTCCAGCGTCGCCGTGCCGTTCAGCGATGCCGGCACGACACGTTCGAGGGCAACGCTGCCGAAGCGTTTCTCGGTGCGCCTGTTATCATTGGCGACAATGGCCTCGACCCAGGTCAGCGACAAAGCCGGCTTGTCTGCGGCCTCTGCGACGTTCGACAGATCGGCGGTTACCTCGACAAAGCCGTCCGGCCGCGCCAGGGCCCCGTAGCTGAATGAATTGACGGCGAGTTCGTGCATTGCCAGGCCGATATGGATTGCCGCGTTGGGATTGAGGTACGGGTTGACGCCATTGAAGCGCAGGCTCTGCGCGGGATCGGCGCCGTAGCGAACGACCTGGCCGCGGATAAGCTCGCGAAGTGCTGCACCCCGCCAGTTCGACGACGTCACCAGATCCTGCGAGGAAGCCAGTGACTGCAGGCGGCCGCGAAAGCGCTTCAGGAAATCGTCGGGTGTCTCGGAATAGCGGCCGGTCTGGGTGGCAATACTCTGGATGATGGCCAACAGGTTCTTGGAGCGGTGGCTGACTTCGCGCAACAGCGTCTTCAGCGTCTGTTCGCGGCGTTTCTGCTCGGTGGTTTCCACCATCGTGGTGACGACGCCCTGCACGTCGCCGCGATGGCCCCGATCGGCATCGACCCATACCTGGAACCACCGCATGCCATCACCGGTGGGAACACTCAGTTCAAGGCGTTCCGGATTGCCGGAAGCGATAACATTGCCTTTGGCGGCGGCGATTTGCTCAGCTTGCGCCGGTGGCAGCGCGCCGTTGCTGTCGGCTGTGTCTGAAACCCACGGCGCACGCATGTTGCGGGCCCATACAGTCTTCAATTCACGATCCTGATAGAGGACGGAAATGCCGGCATTGTGCAGAGCGTGAAGCAAGGCCCGGCCAAGCTGCATTCCGCTTTCAGCCGGGTGCAGTGCGATCACCTCGTCGCCCTGTCCGCTCTCGCCTCCGCCAATAGAACGCATCAATCACCTGTCCACCTGATCAGGACCGAACGATTCACTTGGACTCAGTTCCTGAGTAGGTCCCCAGAAAAGGTCCGCCGGACGATGTCCCGTTGAAGGACATCGCCCGGCGGTGGCTGGAAACCGTTTGAGGGGTGCGGCTTCCAGTGTTCGCCCGCTCCTACGATGCCCGTCTGAACAGGCCGGCCAGAAGCGAGATGACGAGGAAGGCGAGAAAGATGAAGAACAATATTTGCGCGATACCGGCCGAGGTACCGGCGATGCCGCCGAAACCAAGCGCGCCGGCGATGATCGCCACGACGAGAAATACGAGCGCCCAGTAGAGCATGATCTGTCTCCTTCCGATACTGGATCAAAACGTGAGTGATTGCTGTTTGTTCCACCATTTGCCGAAAAAGAAGGTCTTTGGAAGAGGCCCGGATGCGAATTGATTCACGCGCGTGCGTCCCATACGGAGCGACGGGCAGCCGCTGATCGCCGGTTTGGCGATCGCCAGTGCCGGCAACGCTGCGAGGCGGCGAAAAGTTGGAGATTGAAGGCCCTACTTCACGCGGCGGCCTTGGCCTGCCGGTCGAAGAACAGCGCTTGGCTGATCAGCGCCTTTACCATGTCGGGATTGAACGGCTTGGTGACGAGGAAGGCCGGTTCAGGCCGCTCGCCGGTCAGCAGACGTTCGGGGAAGGCGGTGATGAAGATTACCGGCACCGAAGTCGACGACAGGATTTCGTTGACCGCATCGATACCCGAGCTGCCATCGGCAAGCTGAATGTCAGCCAGCACCATCTTCGGCCTTGTCTTGCCGAACATCGCCACCGCCTCGGTATGGGTGCGCGCGGTTCCGACCACGTGGTGGCCGAGGCTCTCGACCATTTCCTCGATGTCCATGGCGATCAGCGGCTCGTCCTCGATGATCAGCACATCGGTCGCCACCTGGCGAGAGATCTCATTGCTCGCCTGGGCAAGCAGTTCGGAGAATTCCTTGGCGTCGACATCGAGAATTTCAGCTGCCTCGTCTTCACCGAAGCCTTCGACCGCGACCAGCAGGAAAGCCTGGCGTGGCCGTGGCGCAATGGCGTTCAGATTGGCGGCGGCGCGCTGCTCCCATGCCGATTGTGCCTGCTCCTGCGGAACGCGGATGGCAATGGAGGTGAACAGTTTGGCGAATACCTTGTAGAGCGCGATGCGGTCGCTTGACGCTTGCGGGAAGATGTCGACGTCGGCGATGATGGCTTCGAGCATCGCGGCTACCAGCGCATCGCCACTCTCCTGCGATCCGGATACGGCGCGTGAAAAGCGGCGCAGGAACGGCAGGTGCGGAGCGATGGTTGCGGAAAGGCTCATGGTAGACGTCTCCCTCAGATGACGTGATTGCATAGATTGCAGGTCAAGCTGATTGCAAGCCCCAACATCCAAACGCGGGTTTTGCGAAAAAGTTCCGACACTTGTGGAACGAAACTGCACGGGCGACGTTTGTGGTGCGATGGGCAACCAGACGAGGGGGCCGCTTTGCGTTGTGTAATGGGGCGGCTCGGGGCGCTGGATTTAAGGGCGAAATGAAGGACATGAATAAAGAAACGCTGGCTGGCGCCGCTGACAGGCGCCGGGCCAATTCCGGCGACCCGCTCGGGGCGAATTCGGAAATTGGCCGTAAACTCAAACAGTATTATGACGAGCTGGTCTCGGACAATGTGCCGGATCGCTTTGCCCAGTTGCTCAGCCAACTGGAAAAGGCCGAACCCGCACAGAAGAAGGACTGAGGCATGGCAGCTGTCTCACAAGGGTTCAAGACCGACCTGCTCGGCTCGATCCCGAGCCTGCGGGCCTTTGCCGTGTCGCTGACGCAGAATGCCGACAAGGCCGACGATCTGGTGCAGGAGACGCTGGTCAAGGCTTGGGACAAGCATGAGAGCTTTCAGCCCGGCACCAATCTCAAGGCATGGCTGTTCACCATCCTGCGCAACGAGTTCTATTCCCAGATGCGCAAGCGCGGCCGCGAGGTGCAGGACAGCGACGGCATCATGACGGCCAGGCTTGCCGTTCATCCGGCTCAGCACGGCCAGCTTGACCTCAAGGATTTTCGCGGCGCGCTCGAGCAACTCCCCGAGGACCAGCGCGAAGCCATCATCCTCATCGGCGCTTCAGGCTTTTCCTATGAAGAGGCCGCCGAAATCTGCGGCTGTGCGGTCGGAACGATCAAGAGCCGGGTCAGCCGGGCCCGCACGCGGTTGCAGGAGATCCTCAAAATCTCCGGCGAAGACGAATACGGGCCGGACGCGATCTCGTCCCAGGTGACGGGTTCAAACGCTGCCTGACGGCGGAGGCCCCGTTTGCGGGCCTGGGCTCTCTACACATACGCATCGAAGATATCTCAGACTGGCGCGCGGCCGCAGGCCGCCGCCAGAGCCTCGACGAGATCGGTCCCCGAATAAGGCTTGGTGACCAGGCGGATGCCGGGAAAAGACCCTTTGATCTCATCGGGGTCCGAATAGCCGGAGGCAAAGACAAACGGCAGGCCCGATTGGCGCAGCCGCGCGGCGAAATCGAGTGTGGACGTTCCGCCCAGCATGAGGTCCACGATAGCGGCGTCGAACTCGCCAACGACCTTCTGCTCATCGATCTCGGCCAGAGCGCGGGCAATCACTACGTCGTTCGCGCCATGGTCGCGGCAAAGCTGCTCGACATCCATGGCGATCAGGAATTCATCCTCCAAGACAAGAATTCGCAATCCCTCAAGCAATGGCGGCACTTGGCAATCTCTCCTCAATTCTTGCAGCATCGGGTACAGTGACTCCAGTCAACCGCATCGCGGACCTTGGGGGATCGGTCAGGCCTTAATCCGAAAAGTTCGCCCACCGGCTCTACTCCACAAGCGAGCTTCGAATTCGCCTCAGTGGAGTGTAGCGAGTCATGATCGCTATTTGCCATCCTGTCATTTAAAAAAGACATGCCATCGGCAGCGGAACCGCGGCCTTGCAAAGGCGTAGCACTCAGTCTCTGGCACGAGACTTTCGAAAGAGGGATCGAAATGTCTGGCCAGAATGGTCGTTCGTTTTCCAGCCGTCAGTACCCATGCGAGATCTGCCCGCTTCGGCCATTGCCGGTGTTCCGGGAATTCGAGAAGCAGGAGCTTGCCTATGTCAGCATGTTCAAGAAGGGCGAACTGGCCGTCGACAAGGGCGCCACAGTGCTGGTCGAAGGCAGCCAAAGTGCTCATCTCTACACCGTGCTTTCGGGCTGGGCCTTCCGCTACAAACTATTGTCGGACGGCAGGCGCCAGATCCTGAACTACTCCATGCCCGGCGATCTTATCGGGCTGCAGGGCAGCCTGATGGGCGAAATGCAGCACTCGGTCGAGGCGCTGTCGCCCATGCTGTTGTGCGTCTTCGAGCGTGAAAACCTGCACGAGCTCTACCGCAACCATCCGGGCCTTGCTTACGACATTACCTGGCTGGCGTCGCGCGAGGAGCGCATGCTGGACGAGAACCTGCTCAGCGTCGGTCGGCGCACGGCGGTCGAGCGCACCGCCTATCTCATTGCCTTCATCGCCAGCCGCGCGGCGATAGTCGGGCTCAACGGCAAAGCGCCGGTGCAAATCCCGATTACCCAGCAGCATGTCGCCGATACGCTCGGCCTGTCGCTGGTCCACACCAACAAGACGATCCGCAAGCTCATCGATCGCAAGCTGATCGCCTGGCGCGACGGCGGTTGCGAAGTGATAGACAGGGAGGGGCTGAAGAATCTCGCGCGTTGGGAGGGCCTAAGTGAAGGCCGTCGGCCGCTGATCTGACAGGCAGGCCTCCAACTGGGGCTGGACTCGCACTTGCAAACACCCTTTCATGGATACGGTCTCCGGTTTCGGAACCATGACGTGTGTCGGGCGTTTGAAGCCAAGCAAACGCAAGGAGTTTAGAATGGCAACTGCCGCAGGAAAAACCGCCAACGAAAGTCAGACGAACGCCGACCTCGAAGCCGACATTCGGCAGTTGAAGGCGGATATCGAAAAGTTGACCAAGCAATTGGCCAAGACCGGCGAACATGGTTACGGCACGGCGCGGCGCGCTGCTGCCGAAGGCGTCGACCAGTTGCGCGCCCAGGGTGAAGCCGTCTTCGACAGCCTGCGTGGCAACGCCAAGGATCTTGAGGCCCAGATCACGGCCAATGTGCGCGAGAAGCCGGTTACTTCACTGGCGATCGCGGCCGGCGTCGGCTTCCTGTTTGCGCTTCTTGCCCGGCGCTAGTTTCGACAGAGATGGGCATGCTGGCACCGCTTATCTCGGCCTTGGCCTCGGGTGAAGCCATTGCCGCCATGCGCCGCGCGCGCACGGCGGCAATCGTCTACGGGTTCGCCGCCGTCGCTGCCCTGTGCGGCCTCGGGTTTCTCCTGGGGGCGGCCTACATCTGGGCGGCTGACCGTTATGGCTCGATGGCCGCCTGTCTCGGCTTCGCGGCTGGTTTCCTGGTACTGGCCGGGCTTATCGTGCTCATTCATCAACTTGCGGCTGGAACGCGTGCGCGCCGACGTGCGCGAAGGCGCAATGCCGACCTGAAGGCGCTCGGTATCACCGCGGCGCTTGCCGTGCTGCCGGCCTTGCTCAAGGGGAAAGGCGGGAAGGGCGTCATTCTCGGCCCGATGATCGCGCTCGCGGCCTATGCCATCTACCGTGAGAACATCAAGCCGGACCGGGGCGATCCGGACAGCGAAGCCGACTAAAGCGCGCGCGCTGATACGCTGTTCCCGGGAAAACCGCTTCGCACTTCTGGAATCGCTTTAAGCCGGCAGATCTTCAAGCGGCATCGATATTTCGGCGAACACGCCTTCGCTGCGGAATTCGTGGGTCACTTCGCTCGACAAAACCTTGGCGAGGCTGCGGCGGATCAGGATAGAGCCGAAGCCCTGGCGTTCCGGCGGGTCGACTTTCGGCCCACCGCTTTCGCTCCAGGTCAGCACAAGGCGGCGCGCGCCTTTCTTGCCCGCCGCCTTCCAGTCGACATCGACCTTCCCCGAGCCAACCGACAGCGATCCGTATTGCAGCGCGTTGCTGGCCAGTTCGTGCATGATCAAACCGAGCCCCACCGCCTGGTCGGGCGAAAGCAGCAGATCCGGACCGGCGATCACGATGCGCGGCCGTTCTGCCGAATCGAACGGCTTGACCTCGATCTGCATCAGTTCGCGAATACCGATGCCGCGCCATTCGCGATCCGACAGCAGGTTATGGGCAGCGCCCAGCGCCTGCAGCCTGGCGCCGAAGGCTTCCAGGAATTCGCTTGGGCGGCGAGCGTGGCGAACGGTCTGCGTCGCCAGCGCCTGCACCGTCGCCAGCGTGTTCTTGACCCGATGGTTGAGCTCGCGCAGCAGCAGCCTTTGCCGGTCCTCGCCGAGCTTGCGTTCCGAGATGTCGTAGTTGACGCCAAAGATAAGCGTCGGCTTGCCTTCGCCGTCGCGCTCGATGACGCGGCCGCGGGTGACTATCCAGCGCGGCGGATCGAAGCCTTTGACCCGGTATTCGCCGAAATAGTCGTCGCTGCCGGTCAGGGCATCGCGAAAGCGCGTCTCGGTCTGGTAGACGTCGCGCGGGTCGATGGCGGCCAGAATGTCGCGCGCCCGCAGCCGGTTCGAACGCGGCAGGTTGAACAGCTCCGACAAACGCACGTCGCATTCGATCATGTCGGTGCGGATATCCCAGGCCCAACTGGCGAGCGAGGCGGCGTCGAGCGCTATGGCTCGGCGCTTTTCCTCCTGCGCCAAAGCAGCCGTGGCAATGGCGCCGCTGCGGTTGGCGTCCTTGAGGGTAAACAGGCTGGCGGCGAGGCTGGCCAGCGATTTCAAATGATCGAGCGCGGCAGCGGACGGAAATTCATGCGGCTCCCGGTCGAGTACGCACACCGTGCCGACGCGCGCGCCGGCGACCACCATCGGCGCGCCGACATAAAAGCGGACATGGTGTTCGCCGGTGACCAGCGGATTGCGGGAGAAGCGAGGGTCGATGCTGGCATCCGGCACCACCATCGGCTCGTCGCCGGCGGCAATGGTATGGGCGCAGAACGATATGTCGGTCGCGGTTTCGGTCTCGTTAAAGCCGACACAGGATTTGAACCACTGTCGTTCGGTGTCGAGCAGCGTGACGAGCGCGATCGGCGCCCGCATCACGGCGGCGGCAAGGCCGGTGATGCGATCGAAGTCGGGATCGGAGTCGGTGTGGATCGCGTCAAGCCCGTGCAGTACGGCAAGCCGCTCCGGCGACGCCACGGCGCGGCGGACCTCAACCGGCAAACCAGCCTGCTTCGCCACCTTGCTATCCACCAAGCCCCCTCGCTTGCAGGCCCCACCTGTGGTGGCGCGCATCTCGCGCGGCCGTCGCGCGCCGGAACTTTTGTAGCAAGCAATCGTTACCCCACCATGTTTCGCCGGCGATGGTTTTATCCACCATGCCGGTTGCGCGACAGGAACGCCGCCAATGACCAAGATCGCCCCTGAAAACAAAGCCCGTCAGGGGCGCTGGGGTTGGCACGGCCTGCGCATATTGGTCGCCGCGCTGCTCCTGGCTTTCATTGCTTGGGGAGCGGCCGAGATTTATGGCCAAAAGATCGATCCAGATACCCCTGAAAGCCAGGGGCAGCCCACCGGCCAGACCGCGCCGGCCGACCAGAGCGCGCCAGCCGGCGAGGGGCAGTCGGGCGGCTAGGGTTTTCCTCGTCATTCGTAATCGCATCAGGCGGCCTTCGCCTGGGCGGCTTGCGCCGGAACCAGGACGTTCAGTGCGCCAGGGTGGATCTGGATTGTCGTTTCACGCTCCAGCTTGACCAGTTCGCCGTCGATGACGGCACCGAATTTCTTGCTCCCTGTATGGATTTTCACGATTGCCTTGTCGGCCTGATGGGTTTCGACATGATCGCTGTCGCGCCACCTGCCGCGAGCCATGTCGAAGAGGGCCCTGACCAACTCGCCACGCTGCCGCGCCACGGTGACATAGATGCCGAGCACGCCGCCGGCAGGATTGTCGGCATAAGGCAGATGGCCTTCGCCAAACAGATTGTTGGAAATGCCGATGCCGCTGATGCGGGTCACGATCTCGGCTTCGCCGACCGTCAACGTCACCTTCATGGCGGGAGGATTGTTGATCGTCGTCCAGGCGGCCTTGGCCGAGGCGCGAATCTTTCCCAGGCGCGAGGCGAATTCCATATTGTCGCGCAGCTTCACCATCCTGGCGTGCAGGCCGATCGAGAACTGATGCACGAACGGCCGGCCATTCGCGCTCGCGATATCGACCGCCATGATCTCGCCGTCAGCAAAGGACTTCAGCGCGCCATCGATGGTCTGCGGAATCCCAAGGCCGCGGGCGAACAGGTTCATGGTTCCTGCAGGCAGGACGGCCAGCGCCTTCTTGCCATTCATCAGCCGCCCCGCGGCGGCCGAAATGGTGCCGTCGCCGCCACCGGCCAGCACGACGTCGATGTCGCGCCGCGCGGCGACCTTGTCGAGCGCCGCGACAATCTCCTTGCCGGCGACGATGTCGATCTCGATGGAGTGACCAGCCGCCTCGAGCGTCTGGCGCATCCGGTCGGTTAGCGCGGAAAGATCGGTGGTCCGCAAGGTGCCGCCGTCCCGGTTCAGCACCGCTGCAAATCGCATGCCCCACTCCGTATTCTTTTTAGCGGCCGGAATGCCAGCCGCAGGCTGAAACGGGCAAGCTTGGCAAAGGTTCCATCGGCCGGGCGGGAATGTCGGGCGATTCCGCGGACTTGCCCAGGGTATTTCGATGCTCCCGTTTTTTCGGAACAAGCGCCTTGTCACAACGTTGTGATCCCATTGGAGGCGCCGCCTTCGGTCTCCCGGCAAGTGGTTTGCCGATTGCGGCGCGCATGAGATCACGCAAGAGGAGACTTAATCATGATCCGCACACTGTTCGCGACAACTGCACTCGCAACGCTGATCGCTACCGGTGCGTTTGCGCAGTCAACGACGGCCCCGGCGACGACCCCAGCGCCGGCTGAAGCCCCTGCTACCATCGCGCCGGCGCCGCAACAGGCCGACGGCGCGCTGATGACCAATATCATCGGCGAGTCCGTCTACAATGGCACTGGCGACGATGCGCAGAAGATCGGTGACGTCAGCGACGTCGTCCTCGATGAAAACGGCCAGGCGAAATCCGCCATTATCGGCGTTGGCGGCTTCCTCGGCATAGGCAGCAAGAACGTCGCCTTCGACTACGGCAAGTTGCAATGGGTCGAGAGGAATGGTGACCGCTGGCTCGTCGCCGAGACGACGAAAGAAGCGTTGACGGCGCTGCCCGACTTCGACCGTAAGCCCTACGATCCGGCCTCGGCGCCTGCTTCCACGGCGCAGAACGACCCGCAGAAGCCGGTTGATCTCAACGCCGCGCCGTCAGAACCGGCGGTGAAACGCGCTGACGGCAATCTCGCAACCAACATCATCGGCGAGAATGTCTACAATGGCACTGGCGACGATGCCCAGAATATCGGCGACGTCAACGACATCGTGCTGACCAAGGATGGCAAGGCGCAGTCGCTGGTGATCGGCGTCGGCGGCTTCCTCGGCATGGGTGAAAAGAACGTCACCTATGATTTCGCCAAGGCGCGGTGGGCCGAAAAGAACGGCGATCGCTGGCTGGTGGCGCAGACGACCAAGGAGGAACTGCAGGCGCAGCCTGATTTCGACCGGAAGCCCTATGATCCGGCGCCCGTGACGACAACCTCCGACGCGACGCAGCCGACTGCTCCCGCTGCCCCGACGGCCGTTGCACCGGCTGACAATGCTCAGCCAGCCGACAAGACCGCGGAAGCTCCGGCCGGTACAAAAGCCACCGATCCGACGCAAACGGCAGCGATCGACAAGTCCACATTGACCGAAATGCCGGTCGGTAACATCAGAGGCGACGACCTGAAGGGCACCACCGTCTATGGCGCCAACGACGCCAAGGTCGGCGAGATCGGCGACGTCGTGCTCACGCCCGACAGCAAGCCGGATGCCGTCATCATCGATGTCGGCGGCTTTCTAGGCATCGGCGCCAAGGAGGTCGCGGTCGGCATGGACAAGCTCAAATTCATGACCGACAAGGACGGCAACAAATATCTCTACACCAACTTCACCAAGGAGCAGCTGCAGGCGCAGGCCGCCTATGACAAGGGCAGCTATGCCGAGAAGCGCGACCAGCAGCGGATGATGGTACAGTAAGGGAATAGGCAGTAGGGATTAGGCAGTAGGCGAAAACTAGGCGATCAGGCACCAGGCCGCCAGGAACATTCTACTGCCTACTGCCTACTGCCTACCCACATACCCACCACTCCCTCGTCCGTCAGCTCTGCAAGCGCCAACGACTGGTCAAGATGCTCGGCGCGCCAGGCAAGCAGTCGCTCGGCAAATTCAAGCCGCACGCTGAGATAGGCCGGGTCGGCGGCAACGTTGGCCAGTTCGCCCGGATCCTTCTGCATGTCGAAGAGCAGCGGGGGCAGGCCGCCGCCGAAATGCACGTATTTGAATTTTTCCGTACGGATGACGGCGAGGTTGCACTGGCGCGAGCCGATGCCGAAATGCCGTTCGGCCTCACCGCTGGCAATCGAGCGGAAGTCGAACTCCCAATGCGCCGCGTCGCGCCAATCCTTAGGCGGTTCATCTTGCAGGAACGGTTTTAGCGAGCGGCCGTCGAGATGCATCTGGGCGTCGGCGTCCAGCAGATCGAGCAAGGTCGGGAAGATGTCGACGGCCTCGGTGAAGTGGTTGACGGTCGAGCCGGCTGCATTGCCGTGACGCGGGTCGCGCACGATCAATGGGATGTGATAGCTGCCGTCGAAGAAGCCGCCTTTGCCCAGCATGAAATGGTCTCCCATCATCTCGGCGTGGTCCGAAGTCAGCACGATGATGGTGTCATCCCATGCATTCGCCGTCTTGATCGCTTGCCAGATGCGGCCAAGCTGCGCGTCGACCTCCGAGATCATGCCGTAATAGATCGCGCGGATGGCCCGGATGTTGTCGTCGCCCCAGTCGCGCACGTGGCCGTCGGTGCCGGGGCGGAAGCTTCTCCGCTTCTGGCGACCAAGGTCGTAAGCCAGATAGGGATGCCTTTGCGCCTCGGCCTGCCAAGTCTCGACATGGCGGAAGGGCGGTCCGTCCGCCGGATCATACAGCGTGTTGTAGGGCTTCGGTACGACAAAGGGCGGATGCGGGCTGATGAAGGAGACATGCGCGAACCATGGCGAATCCTGTTCGTCCAGCCAGCGAATGAATTCGCCGGCAAGAAAAGCGGTCGCAGTCTCGTCCCTGGAATAGACAGGCGGCGCGCTGGTCACGGCGTCGCCCGCTTCCCCGCCCACGGGGCGGTGAATGCCGGGAGAGCCCGCGCTGGTGTCGACGCCACGTGCCTTCAGCCATGACAGCCATGGTTTCTGATGCTCAGGCAGGAACTGGCGAACGCTGAAGCCGGGCAGCACGCCCTCATAGCTTTTCAGCCGGGGATCGCCCGGCGCCATCGTGCGGGGATCGGGCGAGACGTCGGTGTAGCCGAACAAAGTCGGATCATAGCCGAGGGCGCGGGCCGAAAGCGCCATGTTGCCGTGGCGGGCGTCGAGCGGCGTGCCGTTGCGGCAGACGCGATTGTTCATCTGGTAGAGGCCGGTGTAGAGGCACGCGCGGGCCGGCGAGCAGGGCGCCGCGCCGCCGTAATGCCGCATGAAAAGGACGCCTTCGGCGGCGAGCGCATCGGCATTCGGCGTCTTCACCACGGCATGGCCGGCAGCCGACAGGCAATCGCCCCGCCATTGGTCGCAGGAGATCAATAGGATGTTCGGGCGTCTGCTTTTCGCGGCCAATGCTCTATCCTGCCACGTCGGGAAGACGTTCAATGAACCGGAATTTGGCGGCAGCGCAAGCCTGTCAGTCTTGCTTAAATGGTGAACGAAAATTTCCTGCTGTTCACTATTGGGATACAGTCCATTCTGAGTTTGCCGCCTTTGCCATTGCCAGGCGGCCACTCATATAGGCGTGGACAGCGGCAAGAGCCGCAAACCGAAGGGAGGAGCAAGACAATGCTCGACCAGATCAAGGGCCTGCATCACGTGACGTCGATGGCCGGCGATGCGCGCCAGAACAATAATTTCTTCACGCACAAGCTCGGCCTGCGCCGGGTCAAGAAGACCGTCAACTTCGACGCGCCAGATGTCTATCACCTCTATTATGGTGACGAGCACGGTACGCCCGGCTCGGTGATGACCTATTTTCCGTTCCCGGACATTGCCAAGGGCCGCCATGGCGTCGGGGAAGTCGGTACCACGGCCTATTCGGTGCCGGCCGGCACGCTCGGCTATTGGGAAAAGCGCTTCGCCGATGAAGGCGTTGCGGGTGTCTCCCGCGAAGAGACGTTCGGCGAGAAGCGGCTGGCCTTCGCCGGTCCCGACGGCGACGGTTTCGCGCTGGTCGAAGACAAGGCGGACAGCCGCGCGCCATGGTTGAAAGGCGGCATTCCCGCTGATGAGGCGATACGCGGCTTCCACTCGGTCTCGCTCAGATTGAAGGATGGTGGCGCCACGGAAGAGCTGTTGAAGTTCATGGGCTATGAGCAAGTGGACAAGTCCGGCAGTGTCAGCCGGCTCGCCATCAAGAACGGCAACGGCGCTGATGTTGTAGATATCGAATCGCTGCCTACCGCGGGCTTTGCCAATCTCGGCGCCGGCTCGGTCCACCATGTCGCCTTCGCGGTGGAGAACCGCGCCCAGCAACTCGAAGTGCGCAAGGCGCTGATCGATACGGGTTATGGCGTAACGCCGGTGATCGACCGCGACTATTTCTGGGCGATCTACTTCCGAGCGCCGGGCGGCGTGCTGTTCGAAGTCGCTACCAATGAGCCGGGCTTCGACCGCGACGAGGACACCGCCCATCTCGGCGAAGCCCTGAAACTGCCGACGCAGCACCAGCATCTGCGGCCCTATCTTGAAGAGCATCTGCAGAAGCTGGAAGGCTGAGACGATGAGCAAGGAAGCTTACATCCATAAGGCGCTGCCGGGTTCGCCCGGCGGCCCGCTGCTCTTCGTCTTTCACGGCACCGGCGCGGACGAGAGCCAGCTGCTGTCGCTCGGGCGCGACCTCGCGCCACAGGCGACGATCGTATCGCCGCGCGGCGATGTTTCCGAGCATGGTGCGGCGCGTTTCTTCCGCCGCACCGGCGAGGGCGTCTACGATATGGACGACCTCGCGCGGGCGACCGCCAAGATGGCCGGTTTCATCAAGGCGCAGGTGATAGCGGCAAGGCCATCTTCGGTCTTGGGTCTCGGCTATTCCAACGGCGCCAACATCCTGGCGTCCGTAATGTTCGCCGCGCCCGAGCTGTTCGATGCGGCGGTGCTGATGCACCCGCTGATCCCGTTCGAACCGCAGGTGCAGGGCAGCCTTGCCGGACGCCGCATCCTGGTCACCGCCGGCAAGCGCGACCCAATCTGCCCGCCCAACCTGACATCCCGGCTGGAGGCCTATTTGCGCGCCGATGGCGCCGATGTCACAGTGGAGTGGCACGATGGCGGCCACGAAATTCGACCAAACGAGATCGAAGCGGCGAGGCGGCTTTTTGCCGATGCGCCGGTTGAAGGAGCAAGCGATGCCTGACGAATTGCCTGAGATCGAACTCGAGGACCGCGGCTCGAAGGGACGTTATGTCCTGCGCGGGCCCGGTGGCGCCGAGGCGGAAATGACCTTCACCAAGGTCGGCGAGCACCAGATCATCATCGATCACACCGAAGTGCCGGACGTGTTTCGCGGCCAGGGCGCCGGCCTTCGGCTTGTCACACGCGCCGTCGAGGACGCGCGACAAGTGGGCAAGAAGATCATCCCGCTCTGCCCCTTCGCCAACGCCCAGTTCCACCGCCATCCGGAATGGGCGGATGTGCTGAAGCAATAGACCTTTTTCCCTTCTCCCCTTGTGGGGTGAGCAGCCGGTTAGCCGCAGGCGAATTCATCGTGCCGGTGGCATGATGAAAGGCCGGCGAACGCCGGGACGCTGCGAAGCAGCGGGGACCGGCAGGTGGTCGGAGTCGCTCAGCCACAAGAGCGAACGCCTCTCTGGCATTTGCGCAGTTCGGCCTTCTTGCCTAAGTACACAGTTCGCTGCGGTTCGTCCGCTCCTGCCAACTGACCGAATGGCTTCCTGATGACCGAATCCGATCTCGTCCCCGTCTTCGACGGCCACAACGACACGCTGCTGCGACTGTACCAGTCGAAAGACACCGACGTCGAAAAGCTGTTCATCGAGGGGACGCAGGGCGGTCATATAGATCTGCCGCGCGCCAAGAAGGGCGGCTTTGCCGGCGGCATGTTCGCGATCTTTCCACCGCCGGTCGAGAAGAGCAAACGCTCTGCGGTGCCGCCGGCGCCGAGCGACAATGAGCCGTTGCCGCCGGAACTGCCGCGCGCTGATGCGCTCAATTCCACCATCGGCATGGCATCGATCCTGTTTCGGCTGGAGCGAGCGGGGGCGCTGACCGTCTGCCGCAGTGCCGGTGACATTCGCGAGGCGATGGCGAAAGGTTCGATCGCGGCGGTGTTTCATATTGAAGGCGTCGAGGCGATCGATCCCGAACTTACCTTGCTCGACGTGCTCTACGAAGCCGGCCTGCGCTCGCTCGGCATTGTCTGGAGCCGCCCCAACGCCTTCGGCCACGGCGTCCCGTTCCGCTTTCCGTCGTCGCCCGATACCGGACCGGGGCTGACCGATGCCGGCAAGGCGCTGATCAAGGCCTGCAATCAGCTCAAGATCATGGTCGACCTGTCGCATCTCAACGAAAAGGGCTTTCGCGATGTCGCCGCACTCAGCGATGCGCCGCTGGTCGCCACCCATTCGAACGTGCATGCGCTGTGCACCCATTCGCGCAACCTGACGGACTGGCAGCTCGGCGCTATCCGCGAGACCGGCGGCATGGTCGGGCTCAACTTCGCCACCGGCTTCCTGCGCGAAGACGGACGGATGAACTCGGACACCAGCCTCGACATCATGGTGCGCCATGTCGACTCGCTGCTGCAGGCGCTGGGCGAGGACGGCGTCGGTCTCGGCTCCGATTTCGACGGCGCCATGATCCCGGCGGTCATCGGCGACGTTGCCGGTCTGCCGAAGCTGATAGATGCGCTGGCCGCGCGCGGATTCGGACGCGCATTGATCGAGAAGATCGCCTATCGCAACTGGCTGAACGTTCTCGAAAGAACCATAGGCTGAGGCTTAAGCGCCCATGCGCTTCAGCCAATCCTGGCCGCCGCGATCCCTGATCATCGGCAGCGGGTTCTCCCAGTCCAACCGCGCGCAGATGCGGTAGACTTCGAGCGTCTCGGCGCTCATTTCGCCGCGCTTGTAGAAGTACATGGCGGCGGCATAGCGGGTACGACCCGACCATTTTTCGCCGAGCGGCGTGTTGACCAGCTGCCACTGTTCGGCGGCTTCCGTATCATCATCCGGTTCGTCGGCCATGATCAGAAATCCGCCGGCGGATTGGCGGTGCGGCGGTCGAGCTTGATGAAAGGACGGGCCACCACCTTGGCCCGCTTCATCAGCTTCTGGTACTGCAACTCGCGCATGGCGTAGATCTCGACCCAGAGGTCTTCCACCATCGTATCACCATAGGGACGCGTCAGCGAGGCTATGGCGATATTGCGCTTGGCCATCGGCGACCAGATGGCGGCGCTGACCAGCCCGACCTCCTGATGCTTCTTGTGGTAGACGATGGCGTGCTCGGCCGGGATGTTGCCTTCGATCTCCAGCCCGACCAGCATGTGGCGCAGCCTGCGTTTGGCACGGGCTTCGAGGATGGCGCGGCGGCCGTTGAAATGGCCTTTTCCCAGGTCGACCATAAAGCCGAGACCGATCTCGTCCGGCATGCGCAGACGGTCGGCGCGAATGGCATGGTCTGCGGTGGTGAAGTCGGCATTGGCGACGATCAGGCCGGCTTCCAGCCGGGCGCGGTTGAGGGCGGCGTAGCCGATGGCGCGGATGCCGCGCAGTTCGCCTGCCGTCATCAGGCGGTCCCAGAGGCTGAGCGCTTTTTCGGCCGGCACGAACAGTTCGTAGCCGAGATCGCCGGTGAAGCCGGTGCGCGAGATGGTGATAGTGCCGCCATCGTGCGGGAGTTCGGCGAGATCGAACACTTTGAGTTTTTCAACGCCGGCGAAACCCGCCTCGTGCAGCACGGCGAAGGAGGTTGGGCCTTGCAGAGCGAGACCAGCGACGCTTTCAGTCTCTTCCTCGACGGTCACCTCGAAGCCGGTCGCGCTGTCCAGCAGCCAGGGCAGGTGCCGCTCCTGCGAACACAGGCGGAAGCGGGTCGGCGACAGCCGGAACAGCGTGCCGTCATCGAGGACAAAACCTTCGTCGTCGCACCATGCGGTGTAGTGGACGCGGCCCGGTTTCAGCTTGGTGACATCGCGCAGCGTGACGCGATCGAGGAAGGCTTCGGCAACCGGCCCCTCGATGCGGTATTTGGTCATCGGCGAGATGTCGAACAAAGCCGCCTGGCTGCGGATGGCGAAATATTCGAGTTCCTCGTCCCACAGCGAATGCGGCGCGCGATAGCCGGCCCAATTGTACCAGTCCTGGGTTCTGGCCAGCGCATCGATGCGCGGCTGGAACGGCGTGGCGAGACGCAGTGTGCGGAAATGCGACTGCGCTGTGGCGTGGGCGGCGTTGTTGATCGGACTCGTCATGACGGCATTCCTTCGCCGTAGAGTGCGGCGTTGACTGGCTGAAACATCCGATCATCCCTTCATCGCTATGATGCGCCGCGCCGCATTAAAACCGGGAGCACCCGAAACGCCGCCGCCTGGATGCGAACCGGCGCCGGCCAGGAACAGCCCCTCGATCGGCGTGTCGTAGCCCGACCAGCCGGAGACGGGCCGCGACATCAGCATCTGGTCGGCCTGCAATTCGCCGTGGTGCCAGTGGCCGCCCGGCATGCGGTAGTTGGCTTCGATATCGGCTGGCGTCAAAAGCTCGGCATGCAGCACGGACTTGCCAATACCGGGGGCATACGCTTCGAGCTGCGCCATAACAGCCTTGAGGAATTTCGGCTTGCCGGCATCCCAACCCTCTTTCAGCGCATAAGGCGCGTATTGCACGATCGCCGATAGCACGCAGGCGCCACTTGGCGCGAGCGACGGGTCGGAGAGCGAGGGCAGTGTGATCTCCATCACCGGTTCGGCTGAGAACTCGCCATATTTTGACGGGTTGAAGGCGCGCTCGACATGGTCGGGCGAGGGCGCGATGACCAGACGGCCCTTGTGATTATCGGCGTCGACGCCGGAAAATTGCGGTGGCCGATCGAGCGCCAGATGGAGCTTCGCCGCGTCGCCCCTCATGCGGATGTTCTTTACCTTGCGCATGAAACCCGTGTCGATCTCGCGCGGGCCGACGAGATCGAGCATTGTGGTCGCCGGGTTGATGGCGGAGACGATCGTTCTGGCGTGCAGCACCTCGCCGCCGTCGAGGGTCACGCCGAGGGCGCGGCCTTTCTCGACGACTATCCTGGCCGCGGGCGCTGCCGTGCGGACGGTGACGCCGGCTTTGTCCGCCGCCGCGCGGATCGCGGCGACGACTGCACCCATGCCACCTTTCGGCAGCGTCTGCGCGCCGGTTTTGCCGCCGGTCTCGCCGGCCAGCCGATAGTAGAGGCCGAGCAGGGAGGTCGGCGAACGCGGGCCGAGGTGGCTACCAAGCGTGGCGTCGAAGGCAAGCAGGCCCTTCAGCCTGATATCGGCAAGCTGCTCATCGAGCAGGTCGGCGACGTTCATCAGGAGCACCCGCAGGAAATCGCGCATGTCTTCCTTGCCGAGCTTTTTCAGCGCCACGGCCGTCTGGCCGAGCGCTGCGGTTTCACGCAGCGACATGCCACCGAGATCGGGCGGGCGCCGCGACAGGAACGGTTTCAGGATGCCGGCATAGCGCAGAAGTTGCGCGCGCAATTCCTCCCAGGCCGCCTGCTCGGATGGATTAGAGCCGGTCAGCACCTCGCCATAGGCGCCATGCAGGACAAGCGCTGGGCCGTCCTTCGACAAGGCAACCGACGGCATGAAGTCTGCGCGGGTGACCTGCAGCCCGTATTTCTCCAACTCCAGTGTCTTCACCACGTCGGGATGCAGGTGGTTCAGCACATGGGCGATCGACGAGACGCGAAAACCCGGCGCAAACTCTTCGGTGCGCGCGGCGCCGCCGACATCGCCAGCGGCTTCCAGCACCAGCACCTTGCGGCCGGCCTTGGCCAGCGTGGCGGCAGCGACAAGGCCGTTGTGGCCACCGCCAATGATAATGGCATCAAATGACGTCATGGGCCGGGCTCATATGGGAGGTCGATTTGGCGAGGTCGCGCAGGATCTCGGCTGCCGCATTGCGGCCGGGTGCGCCCATGACGCCGCCGCCGGGATGTGTCGAGGAGCCGCACATATAGAGCCCGCCGACCGGCGAGCGGTATTGTGCGTAGCCCGGCACCGGCCGGTTGAACAGCAGCTGGTCGAAGGTCAGCTCGCCCTGGAAAATATTGCCTTCGGTCAGCCCAACCTCGGCCTCGATCTCGCGTGGCGTGCGCACCTCCATATGGACGATGCGGTCGCGGAAGCCTGGCGAGTATTCCGCGATCTGCGCAACCACGCTTTCAGCGAAACCGTCGCGGTCGGCATCGGTCCAGTCCTGGCCATTCACCTTGGGCGGCGCGTACTGCACGAAGCAGCTCATAAAATGCTTGCCCGGCGGCGCCATGGTCGGGTCGAGCGTCGTTGGGATGACCATGTCGAGGAATGGGTCGGCCGACCAGCGACCGGCCTTCCAGTCGTCATAGGCGCGCTCCATGCGCTCCATGGAATCGGTGAAATGCATGTCGCCGCGATAAACGGGTGAATCCTTCGGCAGTGCCGGGAATTCCGGCAGAGAATCCATCGCGATGTTGACCTTGCCGGAGGAGCCGCGGATCTTGAAGTTCCTGACCCGCCGCAGGAAAATGTCGGGCAGTTCCTTCTCCTCGACCAGTTTCAGGAATGTGCGTTTGACGTCGGCGTTGGAGACGACGAGCTTGCCGTAAATCTCCTCGCCGCCAGCCAGCACCACGCCCTTGGCCTTGCCTCGGCTCACCAGCACATGGTCGACCTCGGCGCCGGTACGGATGGTGCCGCCGGACGCCTTGAAGGAACCGGCGAGCGCCTTGGCGACGGCGCCCATGCCGCCGCGCGCATAGCCCCAGGCGCCGACCGAGCCGTCGACCTCACCCATATAATGGTGCAGCAGCACGTAGGCTGTGCCGGGCGACATCGGCCCGAGCGCGGTACCGATGATGCCGGACAAAGCGAAGTTCGCCTTGATGACATCGGTCTCAAAATATTCGTCGAGGAATTCCGAGATCGACATGGTCCAGAAGCGCAGCGTCAGCGCCATTTCTTCTGATGACAGGCCGGCGAATTTCTTGCCGAGATAGAGAAGCTCTCCGAGGTCACGCGGCTTGAGACTGGTCGGGTCCGGTGCGGTGCGCATCAGCAGCGGCTGGATGAAGCGGCACTGCCGCGTCACGTCGCGCGAATAACGGTCATAGGCCTCGGCGTCGCGCCTGGAGAAGCGGGCAAATTCGCGCCGGTGCGCATCGTGGTCACGGTAGTTGGCGAGGTAGTCGCCATCGCGCGTGAACACGGCGCCGCCCTCATAGGAAATCACCTGCAAGCCGAAGCGCGGCAGTTCGAGGTCGCGCATGATTTCGGGGCGAAACAGCGAGCAGACATAGGAGCAGTTGGAGTAGAGGAAGCCCGGCGTTAGCTCGCGGCTGGTAGCGGCGCCGCCGACCCAGTCGTTCTTTTCCACCACCAGCACGTCGAGCCCGGCGCGTTGCAGATAGCTGGCGTTGACCAGGCCGTTGTGTCCGCCGCCGATGACGATCGCATCCCAAGCTTTCATTCGCGCCCAGCCTTCATGGTGCTCGACCCTTCATTTTCGCGTGATTTGTCGCCGAATGCGCGGAATTTGGCACGGCAGCGGCTATTCTGTCCAGCCATTCTGAATGAATGTTCAACAAATGATATTGCGTTTTCCTGTTAATACGCTACGCTTTGCCGGCATTCGAACCTGCGCAATTCGGCTGATGGGACTTAAGGTCTGATGATCGAAACGGCAGATGGCGAGCCGGAATATGACGCTGCCGCGATCCGCTTCCTCGAGGCGCTGTGGGGCGAGGGTTATCTGTCGCCGGGCGGACCCGACGAGGTCGACCGGGTGGTCGAAGGGCTGTCGCTCAGGGGCAAGACGATCCTCGACATCGGCTGCGGCTCCGGCGGCATCGCGCTGCATCTGGTGGAGCGCGACGGTGCCGCTCATGCCACCTGCTTCGATATTGAGCGGCCGGTGATCGAGGCAGCCAGAAAGCGTGCCGCTGTACGAGGGCTTTCAGACCGCGCCAGCTTCGTCCAGGCGCCGCCGGGGCCGCTGCCTTTTGCCGACGCTTCGTTCGATGTCGTCTTCTCCAAGGATGCGCTGGTGCACGTGCCCGACAAGGACGCGCTGTTTGCCGAAATCCTCCGCGTGCTGAAACCGGGCGGCGTCCTTGCCGCCTCCGACTGGCTGATCGGCCATGACGGCGAGCCGTCATCTGAGATGAAGGCCTATGTCGCGGCCGAAGGCCTGTCCTTCGCCATGGCCTCGCCGGCACGCTATGCGCAAGCGATGCGCAGCGCCGGCTTTGCCGATGTCGCCGTCAGAGACCGCAATTCTTGGTATCGCAAGGTCGCGCGGGGCGAGTTGGAAAGGCTGAAAGGCCCGCTCTACGAGACGGCGGCAGCCGCAGTCGGAGCGGCCTATCTCGACAAGAACATACGAACCTGGGAGGCCATGCAGAAGGTGCTTGACAGTGGCGAGCACCGTCCCACTCATCTTCGCGGGTGGAAGCCGGCTGTGGTGGGATAGCCGACAATGTGGAGCATGACGGCACCGATGAAAGCTGCAGCGCGCGAAGAGCGATCTTCCGACACGTCTGGAAAAACCGAACCGGAAAAACGCGGCCGCAAGGCGTCGAAGGAGGTCAGGCAACAGCAGCTGATCGAAGCGACCATCGATTCGCTGGCCAAGCGCGGTTATTCGGAAACGACGATGGCCGATGTCGCTGACGGCGCCGGCCTGTCGCGCGGCATCGTCAACTTCCATTTCGAGAGCAAGGAGAAGCTGCTCGTCGCCACGCTGGCCTATATGGCCGACGAATATGCGGCGCATTGGCGCGTCGCGCTGACCAAGGCCGGCGAGGATCCAGCCCGGCAGCTGCGGGCGCTGGTCGCCGCCGATTTCGACCGTTCGATCTGCAACAAGCGCAAGCTCGCGGCGTGGTGCGCGTTCTGGGGCGAGGCCAAGTCGCGGCCGACCTACCAGGCGCTGTGCGGCGCGCGCGACGCGGCCTACCAGAAGATCTTCATCGACCTCTGTGCCACGCTCAAGCAGGGCGGTGGTTATGCCTATGAGCCGCAGGTCATGGCGCTCGCGCTCAGCGCCATGCTGGAGGGCTTGTGGCTGCGGCTGATGATGGGCACCGAGGACGTCACCCGTGAGAGCGTGCTGCAGGCGGCAAACGAATTCCTGTCAGCCGCCTTTCCGAAACACTATCCGCCGGACAGCGGACGTTGACAACAACCGGCGGATCCAAGCCGGAGCGAACAATCAGAAACAAAGAGGATGGAACAGCATGAAAAGAACAACCCGACGCCTGACACTGACATTGGCGCTGACGGCGACGCTGGCGGCTTCGGCCGCCGCGCTTGCGGTCGCCGCCGACAAGGACCTGATCGTGTTCGACTGGTCCGGCTATGAGGACCCGAGCTTCCACCCCAGATATGTCGAGAAGAACGGCGACTCGCCGACCTTCGCCTTCTTCGGCGACGAGGACGAAGCCTTCGAGAAAGTGCGCTCCGGCTTCAAGGCCGATCTTGGTCATCCCTGCTCGCAGAGCGTGACAAAGAGGCGCGAGGCGGGGCTGCTGCAGCCGCTCGACACCTCGAAGATCACCGGCTGGAAGGATCTCAATCCCGGTATCATGGCGATGAAGGATCTGGCCACCACGTCGGACGGCAAGGCCTGGTTCATGCCGTGGGACTGGGGCAACACCCAGCTCACCTACAACTCCGACAAGATCGACGCGAAGGATGTGCAGTCGCTGAAGGCCTTCGCCGATCCCAAGTTCAAGGGGCGGGTCTCGATCGGCGACAATGTCGACGACGCCTATGCGCTGGCCAGCCTTGCCATCGGGCTCAAGGACTGGACCAAGATGACGGACGACCAGTTCAAGCAGGCGTCCGATTTCCTGCGCCAAGTGCACAAGAATGTGCGCTCCTACTGGACCGACACCACGGACGTCGTCCAGCTGCTGAGCGGCGGCGAGGTCGATCTCGCCTGGGCATGGAACGATGCCACGGTACAGTCCGTCGCTGCCGGTGTGCCGATCAAGTCCAAGAAGGATACGGACGAAGGCATCTCGACCTGGGTCTGCGGCTACGTGCTGTTCAAGGACGCACCCGGCAATGTCGACAAGGCCTATGACTACCTCAACGCAATCAACGATCCCGAGACCGCCAAGGTGCTGGTCAAGGACTGGGGTTATGGCCAGGCCAACGCCAAGGGCATGGCCGGCGTCGACCCGGCGATCCTGAAAGAAAAGGGCTATGACGACGTGCAGAAATTCGTCGACAAGACACTGTTCCAATCGCCCGTGCCGTCGTCGCTCAAGCTCAAGATGATCGCCGAATTCGAGAAGATCAAGGCAGGCTACTAAAGCTCTGTCCGGCCTCCTCCGTTGCCTGTCGGTGCGCCGGGCAGACGGTCTCGCCAAGGCCGCTGAAATTCCGTAACGTCGCCCGGCCGCTTTTCGCGATGAGGAGTTTCGCGCCATGAATTCCATGCTTCGCCGCCTCGCCCTTGCCGCTGCTCTTACAGTCGGCGCCGGCGCCGTGCTTGCTTATGCCGAAGGCGGCGGCGACCTCGTCGTGTTCGACTGGTCAGGCTATGAAGATCCGTTGCTGCACCCCGACTACACCGCCAAATACGGCGCCGAGCCGACCTTTGCTTTCTTCGGCGACGAGGAGGAAGCGTTCCAGAAGATGCGCGCCGGCTTCAAGGCCGACATCGCCCACCCCTGCTCACAAAGCGTGACCAAGTGGCGCGCGGCCGGCATTCTGCAACCGCTCGACACCTCCCGGATCGCCGGCTGGAAGGATCTCAATCCCGGCATCATGGCGATGAAGGATCTCGCCGTCACCGCCGACGGCAAGGCCTGGTTCATGCCGTTCGACTGGGGCAACACTTCGCTGCTCTACCGCACCGACAAGGTCACGGCGGAGGAAGCGCAGTCGCTGAAGATTTTCGCCGATCCCAAATTCAAGGGCCGCGTCACCATCGGCGACAATGTCGATGACGCCTATGCGCTGGCCAGCCTGGTCATCGGCCTCAAGGACTGGACCAAGATGACCGACGCGCAGTTCCAGGAGGCGTCCGCCTTCCTGCGTGACGTCCACAAGAACATCCGCTTTTACTGGACCGACGACACCGACCTCAACCAGGCCTTTACCGGCAATGAGGTCGACCTCGTCTGGGGCTGGAATGAGACCTTCGTGACGCTCAAGGGCCAAGGCATGCCGATCGCCATGAACCGCGACACCAGGGAAGGCATATCCACCTGGGTGTGCGGCTATGTGCTGATGAAGGATGCGCCGGGCAAGCTCGATCAGGCCTATGATTTCCTCAGTGCGGTCAACGCGCATGCCGTGTCCGATTACTTGGTCAAGACCTTCGGCTACGGCCACGGCAACAGCGCCGGGATGGCCGCGATCGACCATCAGGTGCTGAGCGACCGTGGCTTCGACAATCTCGACAAGTTCTTGGACAAGACGCTGTTCCAGCAGCCGGTGCCGCCTGAGCTCAAGCAGCGCATGGTCACGGAATTCGAGAAGATCAAGGCCGGCTATTGAGCGACAGGACTGAAAGAACCGATGTCGTCATCGTCGGCGCCGGTTTCACCGGCCTGTCGGCTGCGCTTGAGCTGAGAAAGGCCGGCATCGATGTCGTGCTGCTCGAAGCACGCGACCGCATCGGCGGCAGGGTCGAGGCTATTCGCAACGGGCTTGGCGAGCGCATCGACAGCGGCGGACAGTTTTTCTGCGAAGACATGCCGGAGGTCACGGCGCTGGCGGCGTCCCGTGGCAAGGCCTTCGTCGAAACCTATGTGAATGGCGATTTCATCACCCATCCATCGCTGTCGGTCGAACAGGCCGAACGGACCTATCATGGCGCGATGGCAATCCGCGAGCGGATGAATGCGATCGAGCCGGACGATCCCTCGATCGCCGGCATGAGCGCTGCCGCCTGGCTCGAACGCCAGCCTGATCCCACTGACGCCAAGACGGCTTTCCGCTCGATGATCGAAGGCCTGTGGTGCCTGGCGATGGACAAGGTGCCGCTGTGGTACCTCATCGACAATGACCGCCGCATCACCAACGAGGTGCCCGAGCTGCAATATTCACTGCTTGAAACCATGCAGTCGCTGGCCGAGGACATGGCGGGAGATCTCGGCGACAGGGTTTGGCTGAACGAACCGGTTACGCGCATCGAGCACGGGCCGCAACGGGTTCGTGCCGTCTCGGCGAGCAGCTCCATCGAAGCGCGAAAAGTGCTGGTCGCGCTGCCGCCGGCGACGGCCGCGAAGCTGGATTTCGCGCCCGCTCTGCCGCCGGCTCTCGCAAAGGCGCTCGGCGTCTGGGAAAGCGGCGCGGTGATCAAGATCCTGGTGCGCTATCCCACGCCGTTCTGGCGCGAGCGCGACCTGTGCGGCATGGTGATGTGGCGCGACCTGCCGGGCCTGTTCGCCTGTGACGCCAGCAAGGACGCGCAACATGCCGCGCTGGTCGTCTTCGTCGGCGGACCACTGGCGTTGCGTTGGCGTCCGCTCGCGGACGCGGCGCTGCGTGGGGAGGTCACGGCAAGGCTCGTTGATGCCCTTGGCCCGGAGGCGGCCGACATTATCGATTTCAGCCAGCGCGACTGGATCGATGACCGCTGGAGCGGCGGCGCCTACAGCGACCTTATTGTCGATGTGACGGCACGGGATGCCGAGCGCACGATCCGTGCCGGCGCTGCCCCGGTTCATTTCGCCTCGTCGGAACTGTCGCCGTCATTCCCGGGCTATGTCGAAGGCGCCATCGTGATGGGGCGGATCGCAGCCAAACAGATCGCGACGGAACTTAAAATTCTTAGTTAGTGGAGCATGATCTTATTCCGAAAACCGGTTCCCACTTTTCGGGATCATGCTCAGTCCGCCATCGCCACCAGGGCCTCGGGATCGTAGCCGAGGCGGATCGAAGTGCCGACGGGGATATCGTCGGCGCCGAAGTCGTTGGTCTCGGTGACCGACAGTGGCTTTTCCAATCCGGGTATCTCGACGATCAGGTGGGTGATCTCGCCAAAATAGTGGCGTTCGACCACCTTGCCGGCCACTTCGAATTTCGCCGTCGCATTGTCCCACAGCACGCGCAATCGCTCCGGCCTGATGCCCAGAGTGGCGCCGCCGCCATTGCGCACGAAGGCCTTCGGCTTGTCGGTCCTGACCCGGCCGAAGCCCAGCGTGTCGACGACCAGCGAGGCGCTGCTCTCCTCGACGATCTGCGCTTTTACGAAATTCATGCCGCCGAGGAAATCGGCGACCTGGCGGTTGACCGGCCGCTGGTAGATTTCCTTGGGCGAGGCGACCTGGGCGATCTTGCCGCCGAACATTACGGCGATGCGGTCGGACATAGCGAGCGCCTCATACTGGTCATGGGTGACCAGCACGAAGGTGATGCCGACCGCCTGCTGCAGGCGGCGCAGTTCGACCTGCATCTGCTCGCGCAATTTCTTGTCGAGAGCCGACAGCGGCTCGTCGAGCAGCAGCACCTTGGGCCGCATCACCAAGGCGCGGGCGAGCGCCACGCGCTGGCGCTGGCCGCCGGAAAGCTCGGTGGCGAGGCGTTTGCCGAGGCCGGTGAGCGACACCTGCGCCAGCGCTTCCTCGACGCGGCGCTTTTCTTCCGTTCCGCCGAGCCTGAGCCGTTTCAGCCCATAGGCGACATTCTGCTCGACATTGAGATGCGGGAAGATGGCATAGCTCTGGAACACCATGTTGGTCGGCCGGCGGTTGGCCGGGATGCCTTCCATCGACTGGCCGCCGACCGAGATCGAACCGCTGGTCGGGTTGTCGAAACCGGCAATCATGCGCAGCAGCGTGGTCTTGCCGCAGCCGGAAGGGCCGAGCAGCGAAAAGAACTCGCCCTCCTTGATGGTCAGCGAGGCGTCGTCGAGCGCCTTGAACGCCCCATAGCTGCGGGTAACGCTGCGGATTTCGATCATTGCTCGGTCGGTTTGGGGTCGATCAGATTGGGCCCGCTCGGACTTATCTTGCTTGGATGGCTCATCCTGAGGCCGTTCGGCCCGGGACTGCTCAGGCATAGAGGCCTCCCTCGCTCTGGGTGCGTCTGGCCGCATGGCGGCGCAGGATCTCGGCAACGGTCATCAAAACGAAAGAGGCAACCAGCAGCAGCGTGCCCAGCGCCAACACACCCGGCAGCTTGGCGGCAAAGCGCAGCTGGCCCCAGATATAGATCGGCAGCGTCGTCTCGGTGCCGGTCAGGAAGAAAGCGATGACGAACTCGTCGAGCGAGATGGTGAAGCAGACCAGGAGGCTGGAAATGATCGCCGGCGCCACCATCGGCAGCGTCACCCGCCGGAAGGTGCCGAAGGCACTCTCGCCGAGATCGGCGGAGGCTTCTTCGAGGCTGCGGTCGAAGCCCTCGAAACCGGCGGTCAGCACCGTCATCGAATAGGGAATGCAGATCAGGACATGGCCGAGCACGACGGTGAACAGCGACAGGCTCAGGCCTAACTGCAGCATGACCAGCAGCATGGAGATGGCGAGGATGATTTCCGGCAGCACCAGCGGCGCCATGATCAGGCCATTGATTGTGCGGCGGCCGGGATAGCGGTAGCGGGTGATCGAGCGGGCGGCGAGGATGCCGAGCAGCGTCGACAGCACCGATGCCGAGATACCGACGATCAGGCTGTTCCAGGCGGCGTCAAGCAGCGCCGGCGTCTTCGGCAGGTCTTGGTACCATTTCAGCGTATAGCCGGTGAGAGGAAATTTTGGCGTCGGCGCGGTGTTGATCGAGAAGATCGGCAGGAAGATCACCGGCAGATAGAGAAAGACGACGTAGAGGAGGGCGTAGGCGGACAGCCAGCCGCCGGGGAAAAGGCGCCGCCTCGCCGTCATCGCGCCAGCCTCTGCAGCGCGCGGATGATGAGCACGGTGGCGCCCGCCATCAGCGTCACGACCAGCATGGTGGTCACGGACAGTGCCGCGCCGAGTGGCCAGTTGGAGGCCTTGTGAAACTGCGACTCGATGGCATTGGCGATCATCACGCCATCCTTGCCGCCGACCAGCCTTGGGGTGACGTAGTCGCCGACGGTGGGGATCATGACGATGAGAGCGGCCGAGATGACGCCCGGCGCCGACAGCGGCAGCGTCACGCGCAGGAAGGAGCGCAGCGGGCCGTCGCCAAGATCGGTGGCAGCCTCGACCAAGGTGCGGTCGACCTTCTCGAGCGAAACGAAGATCGGCAGGATGGCGAAGGCCGCCCAGGCGTGTGTGAGCGTGATGATGACGGCGCTGGAATTGTAGAGTAGCGCGGTCGATGGTTCGTCGATGATGCCGAGGCCCATCAGGCCGGAATTCAGCACGCCATTATAGCCGAGGATGACTTTCCATGACATCACGCGCAAGAGATAGCTGGTCCAGAACGGGATGGTAATCAGGAACAGCCACAGGCTCTTGTGGCGACCGCCATGGAACGAGATGAAATAGGCGATCGGATAGGCGAGGATGACGGTGAAAAAGCTCACCGTCAGCGAAATGTAGAGCGAGCGCCAGAGCAGATCGCGGTAGATCGGCTCGGTCAGCGCGATGCGATAATTCTCCAGCGTGAATGTATGGTCGATGGCGAGGTAGTTCTGCGTCCAGAAGGAGTGGGCGAAGACCACCAGGATCGGCACCAGCAGCAGGATCAAAGCGTAGACCAAGGTCGGGCTGATCAGGGCAAGGCCCTGGACGGATTCGGACTGCAGAAGGGCGTTTCGCCTTGCTCGCGTCATGCGTCGCGTGGGCACCCCTTCGGCAGCTACCGTCATTGCAGCGACCCGGGCGTGATCTCGGTTGCTGGCTCGAACTGTTCCGCCATGATGCTCCCATTGACCGGGCCGGCTGCCTGTTCCCAATTTTTGCGGAGCGCGCTTTGCTGGTTGCGCTCCAAGCTTGCCGGCTTTCTTTCATCATGAGCGCATCCGTGCATTGAAATCAAGCGCTATTTCTGTAATATTGATTGAACGGACATTCAAAATGAAGTGAAGAATGCCGGCTTTCCTGCCCTTGGCGCTTCGCTTTCTGTCCGGTGAAATTACGCTCAGACGATGCGAGGCAATGATGGCGGCTGCAAGAGACCTAAGAGCGATGGAAATGGCTGACGGTGGCGATGCGGTCGAGCTGGCCAAGCGCCATCTCATCCAGCCCTGGCCTTATGCCGGCTCGGTCGGCAATGAAGCGCGTGCGCTGATTGGCGAGGGCGATGGCATCTACATCACCGATGTAACAGGCAAGCGACTGATCGACGGGCCGGCCGGCATGTGGTGCATCAATGTCGGCCACCGCCGCGAGGAGCTGGCCAGGGTGATGTACGACCAGGCGATGATGCTGTCCTACAACACGCCCTGGTATACGATGAATGCGCCGTCGGCCGAGCTCGCCAAGCGCCTCGCCGATCATGCGCCGGGCGATCTCAGCCATACCTTCTTCACCACCGGCGGATCGTCGGCTGTCGAGACGGCACTGCGCTTCATGCAGTTTTACAACAATGTGCGCGGGCGGCCGGAAAAGAAGCTGATCCTCAGCCGCGGCGGCGCCTATCACGGCTCGACCTATCTGTCGGCTTCGCTCAACGGCCGGCCGCGCGACCGCGACTGGATGGACGGCGCCGACGATCTGGTCGTCAAACTGTCCTCGCCAGACCCGTTCCGGCGGCCGAAAGGCATTGACATCGCCGCCTTCTGCGATTTCCTGGTCGATCAGTTTCGCGATACGGTCGCCCGCGTCGGCGCAGAGAAGATCGGTGCTTTCGTCGGCGAACCGGTGCAGGCATCCGGCGGCGTCGTCGTGCCGCCGGATGGCTATCTCAAGCGCATTCGCGAAATCTGCAGGGACAACGATATCCTCTATATCTCCGATGAGGTGGTGACCGGCTTCGGGCGGCTCGGCCATGTCTTTGCCTCCGGCGATGGCTTCGGCATCGACCCCGACATGATCACCTTCGCCAAGGGCGTTACATCAGGCTATTTCCCGCTTGGCGGCGTCATCATCTCGGAGCGGCTGCTTCAGGAAATGCGCCGTTCCAACCATCCCGATGCGATGTTCGGCCATGGCCTGACCTATACCAGTCATCCCATCGGCTGCGCGGTGGCGCTGAAGAACCTCGATATCCTGGAAGACAGCGTGCTGGCCCACACGCGCGATGTCGCGCCCTATTTCCAGGCGCAGTTGAAGACGCTGGAGGAACTGCCGCTGGTTGGCGAAGTCCGCGGCATGGGCCTGATGGGCTGCGTCGAGTGCGTAGCCGACCGCGAAAGCAAGGATCCGCTGCAGCTCGACAAGGATGTCGGCAAGCGCATCGACGCGCATTGCCACGAACTCGGCCTCCTGGTCCGGCCGCTGATCAACATGTGCGTGATGTCGCCGCCGCTGATCATCACGCGAGAGCAGATCGACGACATGGTGGCGATCCTGCGCGAAGGCATTTCGCGGACCATGGATGATCTGCGCAAAGAGGGCGTGTGGCAGGGGTGACTGGCAGTTCCGCCCCTACACCTGCGAGCGCATAGCCTCATTGAGGTTCCACATGTCCTTCTCCTCCGGCGCCGTCTCCAGGCCCAGCACCGGGATCTGCTTGCGCAGATGGTCGTGGTGGGTGCGCACACCGTATTCGAGGTCGGAGAGATAAAAACCCTCGAAGGCCTCCGAGATCATGGACTCGTTTGACCAGACGGAAAGCTGCACGTCCTCGTTCATGGTATCGCGGTCGATGCGGTAGGCGAGATAGCGGGCGGCCGCCTGTTCCCGGGTCTCGTCGGGGTAGCGGTAGATGGCGCCGCGCAGCAGCGTCTCGCCGGTCGACAGCGGGAACTCCTGATAGAACTGCACCGATTCCGGCATGATCGACAGCGCGTTGTTGGGGAAGATGCCGTAATAGATCCAGGCCCTGCGCAGATGCTCCGGCAGGTGTGAGGCATCGGGCGTGAGCTTGATGTATTCGCGCACGCTCCAGCGCCGGCCGGCATGCGGATTGTAGGTGGCAAACGAGCGCGACACGCCGTTGATGAACGGCTCGTCGAAATAGGTCGAGCCGTAGAGATCCTGCAGCGCCGGATGCGCCATGGCGACGTGGTAGCCTTCATTGTCGACGTCGCGCACCGACTTCCAGTTGACCGGCGTTTTCTGTGTCGAGATGCCCCAGGACGGCACCATCTCGGCCACGTTGTAGTGTGCCATCTCGGCCTCGATCGGCTTCAACAGTTCGGCCACCGAAGGCTGCGGGCCGCCCTTGCGAAAGCGGACAAAGATGAAGCCCATCCATATCTCGAGGTCGAGCGGCATCAGGCCGAATTCGGTCTTGTCGAGCTCGGGGAAGGAGCGCGGCCGGGCGGCGCCGCGCAGCGTGCCGTCGAGATTGTAGACCCAGCCATGGAACGGGCAGACCAGCGCGTTCTTGCAGGTGCCCTGGCTGTCGGCGACGACGCGGCTGCCGCGATGCCGGCACATGTTGTTGAAGGCGCGCACGACGCCGTCCTTGCCGCGCACGATGAGCGCCCGCTCGCCGACCACGTCCATAGTCAGATAGTCGCCGGCATTCGGCACGTCGCAGACATGGCCGGCGATCTGCCAATGGTTGCGGAAGACGTATTCCTTCTCAAGTTCGAGAAGCGCGTCGGAGTGATAACTCCAGCCCGGCAGACCCCGCCGGTCCCAATCATTGGGGATCGCCACGTCACGGAGATGCGGGTTCATAAAAAAGCTCTTCTTTTATTGAATACTCATTCAATAAAACCATATTTTACATTGAAATGCAATGGCTTGTAGAAATCTCAACTTTTCAAGTCGGCACAACAGGACCAGCTGAAAGCCAGAAAATCCCGGAATATCCGGGCGTTAACCGGGGGCGTGAAATAGCCGTCCGGCATGCGGATTTGGCCGTGCCGAGCTTGCAAACACGGCCCGCTCCGAGACGAAAATACCTGGCGTCCGCAAATTCGATCCGCAGTGTGAGCTTGTTCATAGTGCGGCCGACAGGAAGCGGGCTTGGTGCGTTCGCGGCCCGCCTGTCGTCAACATTTGATTGCCCGCATGAAACAGCTTCGCAAACGCATCTTGCCGTCGGCACATGACCGGATCTGTCCGGATATGCCCGAATTTCTTGTTTCAAACCTGTTACGCGGGCAAGCCAAGCGCATCATTCGCCCGTTACCAGGCGCGCTTAGGTTCGTTTCATAAGAAAACGAAGGGGGGCAGCAATGCATACGAAAGTCGAGATCACTAGCAACGAACGACGCGCCAAACTGGCACTGCGTCAGCGCGCCAGCGACCATCCGGTTGCGATGTTCTCCATGTTGGGCGCCTGCGCTCTGGCCGTCATGTTCCTGACACCGGCTTCCGGTCCGGCTTTTGCTTCGCTCAACCCGCCGGCCAATGTTGTCCAGGGCGCGCCGACCACCATCAAGACCGCCCGGCTGCCGGAGCCGGAAATCGATTTTGCCTGCCAGGGTCACGCCTGGGGCGCCGAGAGCGCGGAGTGCCTGCGCGTCATCGCCGCCCAGTCCGGCGTGCACAAGGCGCGTTCCGTCCGCATGATCGCCAACGCAGCGCCGCTGACCACGACACCCAACGTTTTCTGAACCTCCCGAGCGCTTCCTCCCGCGCTCGTTCTTGGCTCCCGCCGCTTCCCTCGGTCGGGAGCCTCTTTTTTAGGGCCTATCGATATTCGGGTGAGGCCGGCCTGCGCATGGAGGTTCCCTGCGCTTTCGGTGCTCGCGTACTTCAAGTACGCTCCGCTCGGTTCTCGGGAACCACCATTCTCGACTCCGCCTGACCCGAATCTCGATAGACCCTACGTGGGTGCTTCGGAAAACTTAGCTGGCGGCGGCGACCTGGTCGGCTATTGCCGAGAGTACGCCGCGGACGTCCAGCGTCGAGAACGGCTTTTCCAGGATTTGCGGGCGCTGCGGCGCCGGCAAGGCTTCGATCTCGGCCTTGGCGCCGATCAGGTCGCCGGTTACCAACACGAAGCGTTTGGCCAGCGCCAGGTTGTCGGCGAGCAATTCGCGGTAGATGGCAATGCCGCTGGTGCCGGGCATGCGCAAGTCGGAAAAGACGATGTCTGGCGGCATGTGGCCGGTCAAGGTCGCCGCCGCCGACGTCCAGGCCGGCACGACCCGCGACTTGATACCCATCAGTTCCAGGATGTCGGAGAGGGAGCCGGCGACGTCGGGTTCGTCGTCGATGATCAGCGCATGGCGCAAGCCGCTGGAACGAGCCGGGCTGTCGCCGGCTGCTGCCGCGCCGCCGGTGATTACCGGCAGCTGGACGACGAAGCGCGCGCCACGCGGCAGCACCTCCTCGAACCAGATATTGCCGTTGTGGCGCTCGACGATTGATTTCGAGATCGACAGGCCGATGCCGGTGCCGACGCCGACCGGCTTGGTGGTGAAATAGGATTCGAAGATGCGGCTGCGGATCGCCTCGGGAATGCCCGGTCCGTTGTCCTCGACCGAAAACCCGGGGTTGCCGCGATCGCTGCGGAATGTCCGCACCTTGATCAGGCGGTCGCCGCCGATACCGGCCAGAGCGTGTTGGCTGTTGATCAGGAAATTGGCGGCCACCTGCGTGACGTGGTCGGCATCGGCCATCGCCAGCAGCGGGCCGGGCGCGAAATCGGTGTCGATGATGATGCCGCTCGAGCGTGCGCCATAGGCGGTCACTTCGAGTGCGGCGCGGATCACCTGGTTGAGATCGGTCTCGGCCTGCGCCGCCGGATGCAGGCGCACCATCGACAGGAAGCTTTTGACGATGCGGCCGCAGCGCTCGGCAGCGGCGCGCACTTTCTCGGCGCGAACCTTGGTCTGCGGGTCGGTGGCGAATTCATGCAGCAGCGTCGACTGCGCAACGACAACGGCGAGCGGGTTGTTGAGCTCGTGCGAAACACCGGCCAGCAGCGAACCCATCGCCGCCATCTTCTCGTTCTGGTGCAGTTTTTCGCGCTGGCGGTTGATCTCTTCTTCGGCGCGCAGCTTATCGCGCAGATCGCGGATCGAACCGAAGATGAGCTGACGGTCGGCCACCCGCATCTCGGTCGCCGTCAATTCGATGGGAAACACCTCGCCGGCCGCATTCTGTGTCACGGTCTCAAGCCGCTGGCCAACCATCGGCGCGCCGCGGCCCGACATGTATTCGGCGCCCGAGACATAGCCCTTGCGGTAATATTCCGGCACCACGGTATCGAGCAGGTCCTTGCCGAGGATGTCGCTGCGCTGATAGCCGAACATCTTTTCGGCGGCCGGATTGAATTCGATGATCGAGCCGGTCTCGTCGATGACGATGATGGCGTCGAGCGACGCCTGCAGCATGGTGCGGCGGATGACTTCGCTGGCATGGGCGTCGGACGGCGAGTGCTCGATGGCGTCGCCGATGGCGAGCGCGATGATGTGCATCGTCGCCTCTTCCTCTTCGGTCCATTCGCGCTCGTTTAGGCAGTCATTGACCGCGAACGTGCCCCACAGATGACCGTGCGCGAACACCGATACCGACAGGAACGACTTGATGTGCTGCTTTTCGAAATCGGCCCTGAGGAACCCGTCGAGATCGCGCGTATGGCCGGCGAAGATCTTGCCTTGCCGCTCGTCCTCTCCAATCCGCTCCAGCAGCGGATCGGTATCGACGATCGACTGCATGATCACCGTCGGCGAAGCCAGTTCGCCGCCGAAGCGAGGATCGATCCAGTAGGCGGCGACCGATTGGGCGAAGCCCTGGCCGGGCAATTCGCGCAGCCTGAACAGGATGCCGCGCTGGCAATTCATGGCGCTGCAGAGCGTTTCGAGGATGGTTTCCATCTCGCGCTGCCAGTCGCCGGCATCGCGCAACCGGCGGACGACGCGCACAGCCGCCATCGCGGCGCTCTGGCGAGCGCCTTGCGGGTCCATACGTGGTGCTGGTTCAGCGGTCATGTCAGCCATCAGTAAAGGGCCGTCGAATTAGGCAGCTATGGAGCATTTCACGAAAAAGGTGAAACGCTCCATGTTTCAATGCAATCCCGAACGGAAAATCGCTACGCACTGTTCCTGGAATTGCTAAAGCGCTTCACCGTTTCACTGAAACGGAGAAGCCTCTATCTCTTTGTTTTCACACAATTCCGGGCGGAAACCGCGTACACTTTTCCTGTAATTGCTCTAGTGCCCGTCACCGGTCGGCAGCGAGAAGATATAGCCTTCGCCGCGCACTGTGCGCAAAAATTTCGGATTGGCCGGATCGGTTTCGATCTTCTTGCGCAGCCGCATGATGCGAATGTCGACGGCGCGGGACGATTCAGGATCCTCAACAAAACCAATCGCCTCGGAGATCGCCGATCGCGTCAACAGCCGGTTGGCGCGGGTCAGGAAAACCTCCAGCACATCGAACTCGCTCTTGGCCATGTCGATGACGGCGCCGTTGGCGCCGGTGACAAGCCTGCCGTCGAGGTCGGCCTGGAACGGGCCGAAGGTCAGGCGGCGGCCGCCATCGGCTTGTGCCTTCGCCGCCTGGGGCGGGCTCGGCTGCGGAACGCGGCGCAGCACGCTGCGCACACGAGCCAGCACCTCACGCAACTCGTAGGGCTTGACGATGTAGTCGTCGGCGCCAAGCTCCAGCCCGACAATGCGGTCGAGTGCGGTGCCGGCGGCCGTGGCATAGATGATGCCGACCGGTATTTTCGAGCGCAGCCAGCGGCCGAGCGACAGTCCGTCCTCGCCCGGCATGGCGATGTCGAGAATGGCCAAATGAAACGATTCCGTCTCCAGCAAGGCGCGCGCCTCGGCCGCGCTTCCGGCCTGGGTCACATCGTAGCCGTTGGCGCCGAGATACTCGGCGACCGCGTCCCGGAGATCGGGCTCGTCCTCGACGATGACAATCCGTGCCCGCACTATGGCCTCGCTCCCGCTTTCAGCGGAAAGTAGATTGGGTATAAACATGATGTCCAGCACTCATATCCGGTTGCGGGGGAACGGGAAGAAAAACATGGCTGCACGATCCGTCATCGCGCTGGTTTCCGTCGCCGATGTGGTGGCCGGCGATCTTGCCGATCATCTCGACCGGCGCGGCCATGACGTGCGCGAGGCGCGGCAGCCCTGGGAAGCTGAATCCCTGCTTTCGGCCGGAGGCATCGATATCGTCATCGTCGGCGACAGCCTCAGCCAGGCGGAGGGGCGGGACCTGCTCAGGCGTTATGGCGGCGGCCAGAGCGCGGACGGGAAGGCGGGGCCGGATTTCATCCTGATCTGCCGGCCGGCCGATCTGGTCGACAAGGTGCTGGCGCTCGAGCTTGGCGCCGCAGATGTCGTCGAAAGTCCGCTCAATGTCAGGGAGCTTGCCGCGCGCATCGGCGGCCTGCTGACGCGGCGCGGCAGGTCCGCCCGGGAACTGATCGTGCTGGAAAATGCCACCGTCGATTTGCGGTCGGCCATCGTCATGCACCGTTCGGGTACGGAAGAACAGCTGTCGCCGGGCCAGGTGGCGCTGCTCAGGCTGTTTCTGGCCAGCCCGCGCAAGGTGCTGACGCGCGACGACATCATTGCGGCGGCGCCCGCCGAAAATGCCGATGCCTTCGACCGCTCGATCGATTCGCGCATCGTGCGGCTGCGCCGCAAGCTCGACACCGAAACCATCACAACTATACGCGGCGCAGGCTACCGGTTCGACCCGCCGACGCAGCGCGCCGACTGAGGGTCGGGAGGCTGGATTGTTCCTCGGCTCGCCCAAAAAAGCTGCGCAATCTCGGGCGCCATGCATAGGCGTCAGCGCACCACCAGAAGCGATGGTCCCGACGGCAATTCGCTGGCGACTACGATTTCGCTGGCGGCATGCGCGCGGTCCTTCAGGAGAACCGTGGCGAGACCGGCAAAGCCGAGCAGGCCTTGTGCATAGAGCAGTACCGAAAGCACGGAGGCTGCAGATTTCGTCTTCATCGGTGTCCCCAAAAATCAGAACCGCGGGTGCTTCAGGATAAACCCGAAGTGCCCGCGTCGCCCACGGAGCCCCCCGTTGCGACGCGGGCCTTCGGTCCTCTCGGCAGCAAGTTGCCGGAGGGGCCGCGCATCCACTTCAACCCGAGGCCGACCCGCCAGAGGGCCCTGAGACGGTTGATGCGCAGACTGGAGACAATCCAGACCAAGGCTATGAACAGCGCGGCATGCAGCGTCGAAATCTCACCCGAATTCATCACCGCCAGTTTCGTCATCGGGGTGCCGGCTACTGTGCCGATGCCGCCGACGACAAATGCGGCGATGCTTATCCTGAAGAGCCAGGACAGGGTGGTTGATTTGATGCTCATTTTCGTTGGCGCCGGCTGTTCTCGTTGGGATGACTGTGCCGCGAGCCTGTAACCAGATCATGCCGCCCAGGCCGCGCTTTGTTGCAAGTCGGTTTCGAGCGAAGCCAAACTTCTTTCATATAAAGAGATCAGCACTTTCGTTTGGCGGCCCGGTCATGATCGGGAATGCGCAGCACAGGCGGAGCACGCTTCCCTTGTCCACCTTGCTTGTTAGCCAGAGGAAACAGATTCGAAACACAAACGAGCCTCAGCGAAGTCAGTCTGAAACATGGCGCGGGGATAAGGCGGCCACCGAATTGACGCCGGCAGGACCGGCAAAGAGGAGCCATCATGTACAAAGCCATTTCCGCCAAACTCATCAACGTCACCGCCGCAGCCGGCGGCGCCGCGCTTCTGCTTGGCGCCGCCAACAGCACCGCCCATGCCGCGGCAAACCAGATCGTGGCGCGTGTTTCGCTGTCGCAGCAGACCATGGAAGTGCTGGTCGATGGCCGGCCGACTTTCGCCTGGAAGGTCTCGACCGGCGACAGTGCGCATGTCACGCCGACCGGCTCGTTCAAGCCGACCCGCATGCACGAGATGTGGCATTCGAAGAAATACGACAACGCGCCGATGCCGCATTCGGTCTTCTTCAGCGGCGGCTACGCCGTGCATGCGACCAACGCCATCAAGCGGCTGGGGCGGCCGGCGTCGCATGGCTGCGTGCGGCTGCATCCCGACAATGCCGCCGACTTCTACCAGTTGGTCGAAACCTTCGGGCCGACCAACACCAGCATCGTCATCGTCAAGTAGCAGACTGCGTTTGGAGCGATGGTGCAGCGCAGCCGGCCAGGTCATGCCGCACCGCAAGTTCCCGCCTGAAGCTCCATCAGAGCTTCGCGGTAAATCAATCCAGTCAAAAAAGAGGCCGGAAATTTCCGGCCTCTTTTCGTTTGTTCGCTAACGCCGTACGCAGCTCAGTCCGCGTGCACCGGCATCAGCTTCGGGTCTGGCTTTTCGGCGTGGTGCGGCAGGTCCTTGCTGGCGATGAAGGTGTAGAACATCGGCACCACGAACAGGGTGAACATGGTTCCGACCAGGATGCCGGTGAAGATCACGAGGCCCATCGAATAGCGCGCCGCCGCACCAGCACCACTGGACACGATCAGCGGCACGACGCCGAGCGCCATCGCCGCTGTCGTCATCAGGATCGGCCGCAAGCGCACCTTGGCCGAGGCGACGATCGCATCGCGCCGCCTCATGCCATGCAACTCGCGCTGCTGGTTGGCGAACTCGACCAGAAGAATGCCGTGCTTGGTGATCAGACCTATCAGTGTGATCAGGCCGACCTGCGTGTAGATATTGAGCGTTCCAAGCCCCAGATTGAGCGGCACGATGGCGCCAAAGATCGACAGTGGCACCGCCATCATGATGATCAGCGGGTCGCGGAAGCTTTCGAACTGCGCCGCCAGCACCAGATAGATGACGATTACGGCGGCTGCGAACGCGATAAGGATCGTGTTGCCCTGCTCCTTCTCCTGCCGGGACTGGCCGGAATAATCGATGAAGAAGGTATCGGGCAGGCTCTCCTTGGCAAGGTTCTCCAGGGTCTGCAGCCCGTCGCCCGTGGTGACGCCGGGAAGCGGCAGCGCTGATATCGTCGCCGAGTTCAGCTGGTTGAACTGCTCGATCGCGGCCGGCGCGGCGTTGGTCGAAATCTTCACCACCGCTGAAAGCGGCACCATTTCGCCGGTCACGCTACGAACGAAATATTCGCCGAGCTTCTCGGGATTGTCGCGGAATTCCTTCGGCACCTGCGGGATGATGTCGTAGCTGTTGGAGTCGCGGTCGAACTGAGCCACTTCGGCGCCGCCGACCAGCAGCGTCAGCGTCTGGCCGATGTCGGCGATCGGCAGGTTGAGAGCCGCCGCGCGGTCGCGGTCGATGGTCACCGTCACCTGCGGAGCGTCAAAGGACATCGAGTTTTGCACGACGATGAAGCGGCCGGAGGCCTGCGCCTTGTTCTTAATCTGCTCGGCCGCCTCGTAGACCTCGGCGGAACCACCGGTCGAGCGCACCACCATGGAGATCGGCAGGCCGCCGCCGGAGCCCGGCAGCGTCGGCGGCGCGAAGACGAAGGCCTCGACGCCGGCCACCTTGCCGAGGCGTCCCTGGATATCGGCTTGAAGCTCCTTTGAGTTGCGCTGGCGCTCGGCCCAATCCTTAAAGGCGAAGCCGACAAAGGCGCCGTTGGTGGCGCCGCCAAAGGCAACGGCAGAGAATTGCGCCCTGGTTTCGGGAATGTCCTTCACCAGGCCGAGGATCTGGTTGACGTAGGTCTCGGTGTAGTCCGAGGTCGCGTAGCGCGGTGCCGTCACGATCGACAACAGGAAGCCCTGGTCCTCTTCCGGCGCCAGTTCGCTCGAGGTCTTGGTGAACATGAAACCGGTGAGCGCAACCAGCGCCACGACCATCAGCAGCGTCACCGGTCGATTTCTCAAGGAGGCGGTGACCGCCCGCTCATAGACATGCTCGACACGGCTGAAGGTTCCGTCGACGACGCGCTGGAAGCGACTGTGCGATCCCGCCTTGAGCAGACGCGCCGCCATCATCGGCGTGATGGTGACGGCTATGAGGCCGGACAGCACCACCGAACCGGCGAGCGTCACCGCGAACTCGCGGAACAGCGCGCCGGTCAGGCCGCCGGTGAAGGCCAGCGGCGCGAACACGGCGGCGAGCGTGATGGTCATGGCCACGATGGCGGAGAAAATCTCGCGCATGCCGTTGAAGGCCGCCTGCATCGGCGACATGTGGTCCTCCTCCATGTGGCGATGAATGTTCTCCACCACCACGATAGCGTCGTCGACGACAAGGCCGATGGCCAGCACCATGGCCAGCAGCGACAGAAGGTTGATCGAATAGCCGACCGCAAACAAAAGAAAGCAGACGCCGACCAGCGACAGCGGGATGGTCACGATCGGCATCATCACCGAGCGGAATGAGCCGAGGAACAACAGGATGACCACGACGACGATGGCGACGGCTTCGGCGATGGTCTTGAACACTTCATCGATCGAGGCGCTGATCTGTTCGGTGGAATCGTAGACGATTTCGATGGTCATGCCTTTCGGCAGCGTCTCTTGAATCAAAGGCACGATCTTGTGGATCGCCTCCGCCGTTGTCAGCGGGTTGGCGGCCGGCGTCGGGAAGATGGCGAGGAAGGTGCCGGGCTTGCCATTGAAGCTCACCCTCGTGTCGGTGCTCTCGGCGGCAAGCTCGACTCGCGCCACGTCGCGCAAGCGCACCACCTGGCCGTCCGTCGAGCGCAGCGGAAGCTCGGCAAAGGCCTCAGGCGTCTGCAGCGTCGAGCGAACCGTGATCGAGGAGACGACATATTCGTTCTCGGTGTTGCCGGGCGCCGACAGGAAGTTGGAGTTGTTGATCGCCGCCAGCACTTCGGCGGCGGTGACGCCACGCGCAGCAAGCTTGACCGGGTCGATCCAGACCCGCATCGAATATTCCTCGGCGCCGAAGATCTGCACGTCGGCTACACCTTCGACCGTCGACATGCGGGGCCGCACGACGCGCTCGATATATTCGGTGAGCTGCTCCTTGCTCATGTTCGGATTCTGCATCGAGATGTACATCATCGCGAACTCTTGGCCGGTGCCCTTGACGATGACCGGGTCCTTGGATGCATCCGGCAAGGTGCCGCGTACGCCCTGCACCTTCGACAGGACCTCGGTGAGCGCGACATCCGGATTGGAGCCGAGCTTCATCTGGACGACCACAGTGCTCGAAGACGGCCGGCTGGACGAGGTGACGTAGTCGATGTTCTCGGTCGAGGCGACGGCCCGCGCGATCGGGGCGGAGATAAAGCCCTGGATCAGGTCGGCGCTGGCGCCGGGATAGGCGGTGGTGATGGTGATCGCCGTCTCGTCAACCTTGGGATACTGCCGGATCGACAGGTTGAAGATGCCCTGGAAACCCAGGAGCAGGATCATGCAGGCGAGGACGGTGGAGAGGACCGGCCGGCGAATGAAGATGTCGGAAAAGTTCATTGCTGAGCCTGCTGGTTAGCCGACTTGCTGGGGTCAATTGTGTTGTCGACAGCGACGGACATGCCGTTGAAGAGACGGTTCTGACCGGCGGTGACGACCTCGTCACCGGCCTTGATGCCCTCGATGATCTCGACCATGCCGTCGTTGCGGCGGCCGGGCTTCACGAACACCTGCGACAGCACGAGCGCCGGCTTTTCCGGTTCTGCCGCGGGCTTCGCGGGGTCGACAGCCGGCTTGTCCGCGGGCTTCGCCGCGGCGTCTTCGGCAGCCGGTTTCGCGCCGGCCGGCTTTGCATCTGCCGCCGGCTTTGCCGCGTCGCCCCCCGCAGCAGGCTTTTCCTCGGGTTTCGCGGCCGAGGCGCCTTCCGCCGGCTTCGCCGGAACGACGACGAAGACGAAGTCGCCATAGAGGCTCGACGTCAATGCCGTCTGCGGCAAGGACAGAATGTTTTTCTCCTGCGGCAGCTCGACCCGAACCTGGACGAACTGGCCGGGCGTCAGCTTGCCGTCAGGGTTGGCGACCTCGCCGCGGACGGACACCAGGCGGCTTGAAGCGTCGATCTTGGGATCGATGCCGCGAATGGAGCCGGCAAACGGCATGTCGGCGCCGCCGCCGGTGCCGCCGAGGCCGAGCCGCACCGCCTGGCCTATCTTGAGCAGCGGCAGCTGCTGTTCGGGTACCGAGAAATCGACCCGCATGGTGTCCAGATCCTGCAAGGTCACCACTGCGTTGCCGGGCGAGAGATATTGGCCGAGGTCGATCTTGGGGATGCCCACGGTGCCGGCGAACGGCGCCGTCAGCTGCTTCTGATCGAGCACGGCCTGCAGCTTGTTGACCTGCGCGGCGGAGGCCGATGCAGCGGCTTGAGCGGTGTCGAGCGTGGCATCCGTTCCGACGCCGCGCCGCTGCAGCTCCAGCGCGCGTTCGAGCGCCGTCTTGTCGGACACTGACTGCGCCTTGGCCGCGACCAGATCCGCGCGTTCGACGGCATCGTCGAGCTGCAGCAGGACCGAATCGACCGGCACCTTCTGGTTGGCATGGAAAAGGATGTCCTTGACGATGCCGCTGGTCTCGACGGTAAGGTCGACACCGCGCACGGCGCGTACCGTGCCGATCGCCTCGACGCCCGGCGTCCAGTCGGAAGGCTTGACGACAACCGTCGATACGGTCGTCGCCGGCGGCTTCATGGTGGCGAAATACTGTTTGATAGCGTTGTCGCGGAACAGGTTGAAGCCGACAACGCCGACGCACACCAGAGCGAGCAGAAGCAGAATTGCGGTGATAGAGATGAAGCGCTTCACGAACTGTCCCCTCGGCCGGTGTCCGGCAAAATAGCCGAATAGCGGGACACTTATCGACGCCAGGTCCCGATTACAAATGACGGCGAACTTACTGTACCGTCTGGACGGTCTTGTCAATTCCGCCTAGGCTGGTGCGGGGGAAGGGATCGATGAAGACCCAAAGGGCAAATTCGCGCGACAAGATACTCGCCGCCGCCGCCGATGTCGCACGCGAGACCGGTCCCGGCAGCCTGTCGCTTGACGCCGTCGCCAGCCGCGCCGGCGTGTCGAAAGGCGGCCTGTTATATAACTTTCCGACCAAGGCCAAACTGATGCAGGGCCTTGTGGAGAATTACCTGCGCGCGTTCGAGCTGGCGCTGGAATCGGGCCGTGTCGCCGGCGCCAGCGGCGAGAGCCTGCTCGCCACCTATATCCGGCTCTCGGCGGATGATTGTGAGGAGCCGAAGCCGACGGCTTCGTGGATATTCTCGGCGATCGCCGAGGATCCGGATTTCCTGACGCCGATAAAAGCCTTCAAGTCACAGCTGCTGCAGCGGCTGAAGAGCGAGACGCCGGACCTCAAGACGCTGCTGGTCTGCTTTCTGGCCATCGAAGGGCTGCGCAGCATGAACCTCTTCGATTCCGACGTGCTGTCCGCCGACGAACGCCACTTGCTGGTATCGGCCCTACTGGAGATTGCGGGATAGCTTAGGGCGTCGCGGTCGAAGAAGCGATACGGGCCGGGCGGAAAGGACGGTTAGTGAGCGGCATGGCATAGGCACGCATCACGACATCGGCGATTTCAAGCTACAGCCCCCCTGATTCGTTGGATCGATGCTTCAGGAATGACTGCGCGAATGCGCGGCCGACTATGTTGCGCCGCACCATAACACTGCCGTGCCAGCCTTGACGTGTCAGCCTTGAGACGGCGCTCGGCGAGGCCGGCAAAGCGCGTTTTAGGGCTGTGATGGCGCCGACATATGGTTATGGCATTGTCATGTTGCGGCGCACAAACTATGTGCCTTTGTAGTCCTCCTAACAGTCGCGAGATCTCCATGGGTTCCCTTTCTTCGAAGAATGCGCTCGTCACCGGATCGACCAGCGGCATTGGCCTGGCCATTGCCCGCGCCCTTGCCGCCGAGGGCGCCAACGTCACGATCAACGGCCTTGGCGAAGCCGCGGCGATCGAACAGGAGCGCGCCGGCATCGAGAAGGATTTCGGCGTCCAGTGCCGCTACTCCGGCGCCAACATGATGGACGGCGCAGCGGTGACCGCCATGGTGCGCGAAGCCGAGCAGGCCTTGGGCAGCCTCGACATTCTGGTCAACAATGCCGGGATACAGCATGTCGCGCCAATCGAGGAGTTTCCCGACGACAAGTGGGAAGCCATCATCCGCATCAATCTGCTTGCCGCCTTTTACGCGATCAAGGCCGTGGTGCCCGGCATGAAGGCGCGCAAATGGGGCCGCATCATCAACACCGCGTCGGCGCATGCACTGGTCGCCTCGCCGTTCAAGTCGGCTTACGTCTCGGCCAAGCACGGCATAGCGGGTCTGACCAAGACGGTAGCGCTGGAAGTCGCGCAGGACGGCATCACCGTCAACGCCATCGCGCCCGGCTATGTCTGGACGCCACTGGTCGAAAAACAGATCCCCGACACGATGAAGGCGCGCGGCATGACCGAGGAACAGGTCAAGCACGACGTGCTGCTGGCAGCGCAGCCGACGAAGCAATTCGTCACCGTCGAGGAGCTCGCCGCGCTGACTCTGTTCCTGTGCTCTGACGCAGCCAGACAGATCACCGGCACCACCTTGCCGATGGATGGCGGCTGGACGGCGCAGTAGGCGCGGTCCCCCGGCGCCGCTCTTTCCTTGACAAAGGCGAAGGATCAATCCAGCATTGTGGCAAGGGGTTCCTTCGCGACGACCCCGTGAGGCGTCAGCCCAATGATCGCGTCCAAACTCTCACGCTGGAGGTGGACGCCATGCCGTCAACAACCGCAATCACCGTAGCGCAGCTTTCCCGCCTTGTCGGTCTGTCCGACGCGCCTGTTCTTGTCGATGTCCGCATCGACGAAGACTACGACGCCGATCCGCGCCTGCTTCCGGCCTCGTGCCGGCGCGACTTCAAGTCTGTTTCGAACTGGGCGGCCGAATTAACGGGGGCTCATGCTGTCGTCATCTGCCAGAAGGGGCTGAAGCTTTCGCAAGGCGTTGCCGCATGGCTGCGCCATGAGGGCATTGCTGCCGAATCCCTTGAAGGCGGCTTCGAGGCGTGGCAGGCGGCCAAGGGGGTTCTGGTCAAGGCCGACAAGATACCGCCCCGCGACGACAAGGGCCGCACGGTCTGGGTGACGCGTGCCCGCCCCAAGGTCGACCGCATCGCCTGTCCCTGGCTGATCCGCCGCTTCGTCGATCCCTCGGCGGTGTTCCTGTTTGTCGAGCCGTCTGAAGTGCTGGCGGCCGCCGATCGGTTTGGGGCGGTTGCGTTCGACATCGACGACGTGTTCTGGAGCCATCGCGGCGAGCGCTGCACCTTCGACACGATGATCGAAGAGTTCGGGTTGCAGTCCGAAGCGCTCGATCGCCTTGCGCTGATCGTGCGTGCAGCCGATACGGCGCGCCTCGATCTCGTACCGCAGGCGGCCGGGTTTCTCGCTGCATCGCTCGGGCTGTCGCGCATGTTCCGCGACGATCTCGAACAGCTTGATGCCGGCATGCTGCTCTACGATGCGTTCTTCAGATGGTGCCGCGATGCCACTGACGAAACCCACAATTGGCCCAGCGCGGGCAAAGCGCCATGAGCGCCCTCGCCGCGGACGACGATGCACGGGCTACCGAGGCTCCGATCGTCCCGACCTTCCGCCAAGCCGCGAAACTGTGGGCAAGGGTCGGCCTGCTCTCCTTCGGCGGGCCGGCCGGACAGATCGCGCTGATGCACAAGGAATTGGTCGAGGATCGCCGCTGGATCGGCGAGCAGCGGTTCCTGCATGCGCTCAACTACTGCATGCTTCTGCCTGGCCCCGAGGCACAGCAGCTCGCCATCTATATCGGCTGGCTGCTGCACCGGACCGCCGGCGGCCTCGTTGCCGGCATCCTGTTCGTGCTGCCCGGTGCGTTTGTCATGCTGGGCCTCAGCATCTTCTACGTGCTCTACAATGATGCGCCTGTCATCGAGGCGCTGTTTTTCGGCATCAAGGCGGCGGTGCTGGCCGTCGTCGTCGAGGCGGTCCTCCGCATCGGCAAACGGGCGCTCAAGAACCGGGTGATGGTGGCGATCGCGGTGGCCGCGTTCCTTGCCATCTATGTCATCCGGCTGCCGTTTCCGCTGATCATCCTGGTTGCAGGGCTGACCGGCTGGATCGGCAACCGCCTGGCACCGGCGCGTTTTTCCGGAGCCGCACGCGGCAAGGACAATTTGCCCGATGTCAGGGGTGCCGTCGACGTCATGTTCGAACGCGGCGAACTCGCTCACACCAAGCCGACGAAATGGCACGCGCCGCGCACCATCGCGATCTGGCTGCCGATCTGGCTCGGGCCGGTCGTACTGATCCTGGCGCTGACCGGCCCTGCCAGTGTTTGGGCACAGCTTGGCGGCTTCTTCAGCCTGATGGCGGTGGTCACATTCGGCGGCGCCTACGCCGCACTCTCCTATGTCGCGCAGGCAGCGGTGACGTCGTTCGGCTGGCTGGCGCCGGGTGAAATGGTCGATGGGCTTGGCCTGGCCGAGACGACGCCGGGACCATTGATCCTGGTGCTGCAATTCGTCGGCTTCGTCGCCGCCTATCGTCAAGCCGGTGCGATGGGACCGCTTGTGGCCGGATCGCTCGGCGCATTGCTGACGCTCTGGGTGACGTTCGTGCCGTGCTTCTTCTGGATCTTTCTCGGTGCCCCCTACATCGAGGCGCTGCGCGGCAACAAGGCACTGTCGGCGGCGCTGAGTGCGATCACAGCGGCTGTCGTCGGCGTGGTGATGAACCTTGCGCTGTGGTTCGCACTTCATGTCGTCTTCGGCGCGGTGCACCGCGTTGGCCTGGGCATGGAGGTGCCGGTGCTGTCGTCGCTGGATTGGCGTGCCGCGCTGCTGGCGGCAGCCGCTATGGTCGCCATGCTGAAACTGAGGATCGGCATGCTGCCGACATTGGCCGGCTCGGCGCTGGCCGGACTGGCGCTGCTGGCCTTGCCTGCGTAGCGTTCGAAGGCGCGGCCAGCCATCATCACAGCCGGATTTTTGAGGTATGCCGGGGCGGCGCACAACGGTCGCGGGCGCTGGTAGGATCAGCGCCGGCCCCGGAGATACCCTTTATGTCGAACCCGATGCCGCCAAGCTGAACCTGTTCGACGTGGAGAGCGACGCGCTGGTGAACTGATTTGACGAGGTTGGCCGAGCTGTTCAAAGTCGATCCTGGATCGCACAACGGGATGTGACATGGTGGATTCCGATCGGATCGACAAGCTGATCGCAGGGGTGCCCCCTGCCTTGGCGCTTCGTGCCGGGCTGGACCTTGGCATCTTCACCCGGCTCGGCGGCGATGCTGCGACTGCCGACAGCCTTGGGGCAGCGCTCAAAGTCGAGCCCGCTCGTCTGTCGCGGCTCCTCTACGCGCTCGCCAGCATCGGTCTCCTCGAGGTCGAGGATGGTCAGTTTCGCAACGGAGCCGAATCGTCGGAGTTTCTCGACACGTCCAAGCCGACCTATCGCGGCGGCGATCATGTGCTGCTGCGCGAACTCTGGGGAGCCGACCTTTTGACCGCAGAGTCGCTGCGGCAGAACCGGCCGGCCGCGCTGCATGACTTTTCTGAAGCGGGGCCAGAATCCGCAGCGGCCTTCAGCCGCATGCTCGCATCGGGAGGGGTGATTTTCGGCCGGAATCTGGCCCGTGAGCTGGACCTCTCTGCGGTCCGTTCGGTGATCGACATCGGCGGCGGCGCCGGGACCATTCTGGTCGGACTTCGCGAGCGATGGCCGCATATTGCGGCGACTTTGATGGAACTCCCGACGGTCGCGGCGGTCGCACCAGCGATCCTGTCGGAATACGGTGCCGGCGATGTGGTTGTCGAAGAAGGCGACATAACGGTCGCGCCATCGACCGGCCGGCATGACTTGGCAATTCTGAAGGCTGTCGTCCAGGTCCTGCCGCCGGACCAGGCGCGCAGTTCGATCCTGAACGCGGCGCGTTGCCTCACCCAAGGAGGCGAGATCGCAATTGCGGGGTGGGGTGTCGTCGATGACGACCGTCTCGGCCCGCCTGAGGGTGTCTTTCTCAATCTCACCTTCCTGAACCTTTACCGCGCAGGCGAATCGTACACGGAAGGTCAGTATCGCGGGTGGATGGCCGAAGCTGGGTTCCGGGATATCTCCAGGTCGCAGCTGACCGACGGCACCACGTTGTTTCGTGGGCGCCTCACGGACTGATCGTGGCTGCTGGTGATCCCGACAGGAATCGAACCTGTGACCTACAGATTAGGAATCTGCCGCTCTATCCTACTGAGCTACGGGACCACGCGGCCCGACACATAGCCGCTTCCGATCGTTTCGCCAAGAGGCTCGCCGAAGGCAATGAAGAGGCCGGCCGAAGGCTAATCGGCCGGCCTTTCGTCGGGGCAGGTCAGGCTGCCAGCGCCGTTTCGGCCAGTTTCACCCAGTAGCTCATGCCGTGCGGGATGACTTCGTCGTTGAAGTCGTAGGCCGGATGATGGAGGCCGGCGGTCTCGCCATTGCCGATGAAGATGAAGGCGCCAGGTCGGGCTTCCAGCATGTAGGAGAAGTCTTCGCCGCCCATCACCGGCTGGATGGCGCGGTGGACCTGGGTGTCGCCGGCGACATGTGCCGCGACATCGCCGGCAAAGACCGTTTCTTCCGGATGATTGAAGGTCACGGGATAGTTGGCGTCATAGTCGACAGTGATCGTCGCGCCGAAGGCGGTGGCTATTCCTTCGCAGATGGTGCGGATGCGCTCTTCCGACTTCTTGGCGATCTCTTTCTTCAGTGTGCGCACCGTGCCGGCAATCTCGGCGGTCTCGGGAATGACGTTGTAGGCGTCGCCGGCGTGGAACTTCGTCACCGAAACCACCACCGCCTCGACCGGATCGGTGCTGCGCGAAGCGACCGTCTGAAGGGCGCCGACCAACTGGCTGGTGATGACGATCGGGTCGATCGTGCCGTGCGGCATCGCCGCATGGCCGCCGCGGCCCTTCACGGTGATGGTGAACTCGGCGGTCGCCGCCATGATCGGGCCCGGCCGGATGGCGAACTGGCCCACCGGCAGGCCCGGCATGTTGTGCATGCCAAAGACGCGCGAAATATCGAAACGCTCCATCATGCCGTCCTTGACCATCTCGTTGCCGCCGCCGCCGCCCTCTTCCGCCGGCTGGAAGATGACCGCGACCGAGCCGGCGAAATTGCGCGTTTCGGTCAGATATTTGGCGGCGCCCAAAAGCATCGCCGTATGGCCGTCATGGCCGCAGGCATGCATTTTGCCGGGAATGGTCGAGGCATAGGGCTTGCCGGTGATCTCGTTGATCGGCAGCGCGTCCATGTCGGCGCGCAAGCCGATGGTCGCGCCTTGCCCCTTGCGGCCATGGATGATGCCGACGACGCCGGTCTTGCCGAGGCCCGTCACCACGTCGTCGCAGCCGAATTCCTTCAGCTTCTCGGTGACGAAGGCGGCGGTCTTGAAGACATCGAAATTCAGTTCTGGCGTCTGGTGCAGATGGCGTCGCCAGCCGGCAACTTCATCCTGCATCTCGGCGGCGCGGTTGAGAATCGGCATAATGGTTCCATCTCGCTGTTGGAGCAGACGATCTGGCCTGCTTGATTGCAATTGTGATTGCCATGCTTGTTGCCATCTTGGCACTTTGCCATCTTGGCGTCACATAGGGTAAATAGCACCCCAGACAATGTGATCCGGAAATTGAGGGCCGGATCAGGTCATGCTGGCCATCGCGTAACGAAATCTTACGGACCCAGGGGCGACTACGGCAAGAGGCGATTTCGGATTCCATGATGCGGCACAGCCATATCCTCAAATTACTGCTAACGGGCGGCTTGGCGCTACCCATGCTGGCTGGGCCAGCTTTGGCCAATCCGGTGATCCTGTTCGACCTCAACAGCGGCAAGGTTCTGCAGCACCAGGACGCATTCAAGCGCTGGTATCCCGCTTCGCTGAGCAAGCTGATGACCGCCTATGTCACCTTCCGGGCGATTGCCGCCGGCGAGGTCCAGCTCGATTCACCGATCAAGGTGACCAAGCATTCGGCGGGCGAACCGCCGAGCAAGATGGGCTTCAAGCCGGGCTCGGTGATGCGGCTCGACAATGCGTTGAAGATGATGCTGGTCAAATCGGCCAACGATATCGCCATGGCCATCGGCGAAAACATAGGCGGCTCGCAGGCCGGATTCGCCGTTCGCATGAATGCGGAGGCGGCGCGGCTTGGCATGACCGGAACGCATTTCGTCAATCCGAACGGCCTGTTTTCGCCGGAGCAGTACACGACGGCGCGCGATCTTGCCCTGCTGGTGATGGCGATCCGCAAGGAATTCCCGCAATACGCCCCCTGGTTCTCGATCGAAGGCCTTGCCGTCGGCAAGAAGGCGATCTCCAACTACAATCTCTTGATCGGGCGCTATCCCGGCGCCGACGGCATGAAAACCGGGTTCGTCTGTCCCTCGGGCTTCAACATGATCGGCTCGGCGACACGCAATGGCCGCACGCTGGTCGCGGTCGTGCTCGGCGAAAAATCGGCGATCAGCCGTGCCGAGACCGCCGCCAGGCTGCTTGACCAGGGCTTTGCCATGCCCGACCCGCACTGGCTCACGGTCGCGGCCATGCCTTCCTATGGCGATACCATGTCACCCAACGACATGCATGATGAGATCTGCAGGAAGAAGGCGCCGCACGAGCAGTCCGAGGCGGCTCCGCCAGTGGCCGCGAAGGGCGCCGACGTGCCGAAATCGCCCTATCAGGAAAAGCTCGACCACGTGCCGACGCTGGTTGCAGTCGGCCTCGGCGGCGCCACCGGGCCGGCGCCGAAGGCGATGCTCGACCAGGGCGGCCAGGAATACGCCGATGTGCCGCTGCCGAGCTGGCGGCCAGACATTCCGGCGCCAAAGGGCGCCGAACCGGCCGTGGTGGGCCAGGCAACCGCGGTGCAGGGCGACCAGCTGGTCAAAGCCGCGAACTAGGCGATGGCTGGCTTTCCGATACCCGTCACGGTGGTCACCGGCTTCCTAGGCGCCGGCAAGACGACATTGCTCAACCGGCTGCTCAAAGATCCGGCACTGGTCGACACGGCCGTCATCATCAACGAATTCGGTGAGGTGGCGATCGACCACCTGCTGGTCGAGCAGGCCTCGGAAGGCATCATCCAGTTGTCCGACGGCTGTCTGTGCTGCACGGTGCGCGGCGAACTGGTCGATACGCTGGCTGACCTCGTCGACCGGCTGCAGACCGGCCGTATCGCCCGCCTTGCCCGCGTCGTTGTCGAAACCACCGGGCTCGCCGATCCGGCGCCGGTGCTGCAGTCGATCATGGCGCATCCCGCCCTTGTGCAGGCCTTCCGACTTGATGGCGTCATCACGCTGGTCGACGCGGTCAACGGCAATGCGACGCTCGACGGCCATGTCGAGGCGGTCAAGCAGGTGGCGGTCGCCGATCGCATCGTGCTGACCAAGGTCGATCTGGCCAGCGATCCCGGCGACGTCGATGCTTTGCGAACGCGACTCCATCAGCTCAATCCAGGCGCCGTGGTGCTGGACGCCGGCGACGGCCGAACCGGCGTCGCGGCGCTGTTCGATTGCGGCCTCTACAATCCGGCGACCAAATCCGCCGATGTCCGGCGCTGGCTCGGCGAAGAAGCCGCCTATGAGCACCATCATCATCATGATCATGACCACGGCGAGCATGAGCATCACCACCGCCACGATTCCCGCGTGCGCTCCTACTCGCTGGTCCATGACGGCCCGGTGCCGTTTTCGGCGATTGAGATGTTCCTCGACCTGCTGCGTTCGGCGCATGGCGACAAGCTTTTGCGCATGAAGGGCGTCATCGAGCTTGCGGAGGACCCGTCGCGGCCGCTTGTCGTCCACGGGGTGCAGAAGATCCTGCATCCGCCGGCGCGGCTGCTGGCCTGGCCGGACGGCCAACGCGGCACCAGGCTGGTGCTGATCACGCTCGACATGCCGGAAGATTATGTGCGCCGGCTGTTTTCCGCCTTCACCAACCGGCCGTCGATCGACACGCCGGATCGCGCGGCGCTGGAGAGCAATCCGCTGGCGATAGCCGGGGGCTGATTGTCAGGCTCGCTATGCGCCGCGTTCGACCAGGAAGCGGTGGCCGCCGCTGACGGCTGACGTTTCAACAAGCTGGTGACCAGCGTCGGCGCAAAAGGCGGGGATGTCGATGACCGCCAGCGGGTCGGTGGTCTCCAGCCAGAGCCGGCTGCCCGGCTGCATCGCCGCCAAGCGTTTTTTCGCCTTGAGAACGGGCAGAGGGCAGTTCAGGCCCTTGAGGTCATAGATCGCGGTGTGATTTGTTTGTTTGTCTTCATGCATGTCTTTGTCCCAAAACCGCGGCGCACTTTTGGGCGGCATGCATCGGCAAGGCGAAAACCTCAGCCGCCGAACATGCCTAGCAGCTTGTTCTTGATCTTCGACATCCGGCTTTCGTCCGCCGGCGGTTCTGCAGGCGCCGCCTCGACGCTCGCAGTGGCGACCGGCTGCTGGGCGCCCTGCTTGGCTGCTTCCTTTTCGGCCAGCGCTTGGGCCTTTGCCGCTTGCTTTTCAGCCAGTGCCTGGGCCTTGGCGGCCTTCGCTGCCTCAATGGCAGCAACCCGCTGTTCCTCGGCCTTGCGCTTGGCTTCCTTCTCTGCGTCCAGCGCCGCCATCTTGCGGCCGGCGGGCGAATCGATGCGGCCCATGCGCGCCGTCTCGGTCAGCGTGCCGTCGGAATTCAGCGACGGCGGTTCGATCGGCACGCGCTCGCCCCGGGCGCGGCGCTTCGACCAGTCGGAAACGATGCTGGCTTCCTTGATGCCAGCAATGGTCGGCTTGGGCGCCGGAACACTGGCCTTGACCGCGCCGGTGAAGGCCGCGTCATAGCTGCTTTGATAGGCGTTGAGTGCGCTCTTCAGCGAATCCGGCTGCGTGGTCGCGGGGCAGGCGCCAGTCGGATCGAATGTCGTGCCCTCGGGCGCCACCTGGTTGAAGACATAGCGCTTGTCGCAGACATCGACCTTCGGCGGCACCTTGGTGATCTCGAAATTGTCGTAACCGACCTTCAGCATCTTCCAGAACTCATAGTTCGGGTCGTTGCGGTAGCGCGCCATGTTGGCGGCGGTCATGCGGAATGGGAAGGCCTGGATCTGGAACTCGGTCTGGCCGCCCTGGAAGGCATCGCGACCAAAAGCGTAGATCTGCTCGATCTGCGGGTCGGTCATCGAATAACAGCCCGACGACGAGCAGGCGCCATGCACCATCAGATTGGCGCCGGTGCGGCCATTGGCACGGTCATAGGCGTTGGGATAGCCGATGTTGAAGGACAGATGATAGTTCGAGCGCGGATTCATCTGCGACGGGCGGACCGTATAGAAACCTTCCGGCGCCTGGCGGTCGCCCTCGGTGTATTTCGGGCCGAGCTTGCCCGACCATTTGCAGATGTCGTAGCTGGCGACCATCTCGTAGCGGCCGGTGGTCTTGGCCTTCCAGATTTCGAGCTTGCCTTCTTCCTTGAAGATGCGAGCCATCACCGACGAGGTGCGGATCATGCCCTTGGCCTTCATGTCGGCCAGGATCTTGTCCGGCAGCGGCTTGCTGGCTTCCGGCGCAAAATTCTTCATCGAGGAATCGTTGCAGCCGGCAACGCCAAGCGCGGCGATCAGAAGTCCAGTGCGGGCAAGCTTGGTAAACATGGATACGGCTATGTCTTTTTCTCGCGTCACGGCCGGATAGCGCCCGGGCCTGCATGCTGAACACTGACGGACCCTAAGCCCGTTAACCTTGAAAATTCCTTACCGCAAGCGTCGGACGGCGCCCCCCACGGCAATTCGCCCGGTGTCACGGATTTTTTATTGAGCCGAATGCGGCGGCATTTTTGTGGCGAAATTGCTCCTTGACGCCACATTGCGGTGCGCTGCCGGCCAAAATCAGAGGCTGCGGCCCATCGCCAGATATTTTTCGCGGCGCTGTTCGCGAAAATCGGTGTTGGCGCCGGCAAAATCCTTCATCGTCTTGGCGATGAGGTCGCCGGTGGCGGCGATCACCGTTTCGGGCGCGCGCTGGGCGCCACCGAGCGGCTCGGCAATGATGGCGTCGATGATCTTCATTTCCAGAAGGTCCTGGGCGGTGATCTTCATGTTGGTCGCCGCATCTTTCGAGCGCGTCGTGTCGCGCCACAGGATCGAGGCAGCGCCTTCCGGCGAGATCACCGAATAGATGGCGTGTTCCAGCATGTAGACGCGGTTGGCGGTGGCGATCGCAATGGCGCCGCCCGAACCGCCTTCGCCGATTACAACCGAAATCGATGGCACTTTGAGGCCGAGGCAGGCCGAGGTTGAGCGGGCGATGGCTTCAGCCTGGCCGCGTTCCTCGGCGCCAACGCCGGGGTAGGCGCCGGCGGTGTCGACCAGCGTCAGAAGTGGGATCTGGAAACGGTCGGCAAGTTCCATCAGCCGCACGGCCTTGCGGTAGCCTTCAGGGCGCACCGAGCCGAAATTGTGCTTGAGCCGGCTCGCCGTGTCGGAGCCCTTTTCCTGGCCGATGACGGCCACCGGTTCGCCGCGGAAGCGGGCGAAGCCGCCGATGATCGCCTGGTCCTCGCCGAAATTGCGGTCGCCGGCGAGCGGCGTGAAATCGCTGAACAGACCCTTGATGTAGTCGAGGCAATGCGGCCTGTCGGTGTGGCGCGCGACCTGCACCTTCTGCCACGGCGTCAGCGCCTTGTAGATGTCGCGCAGCGCGTCGCGCACGCGCTTCTCGAGCCGGCTGATTTCGTCGCCGACGTCGACCGCCTCGCCATTCTCGGCAAGCTTCTTCAGCTCGAGGATCTTGAGTTCAAGGTCCTGCACCGGCTTTTCGAAATCGAGGTAATTGTACATTCTTGAGCGGACCGATGCGTCGGAAGGCAAACATCGCGCAGATGTAGGCTCCGCGCGGACACGTTGCCCTCACATAGCGATATGAGGCCTAGTCGGCAAGCGGATGATGATCGTTGACCAGCCGCACCAACCGCTCTTCCAGCACATGCGTGTAAATCTGCGTGGTCGAGATATCGGCGTGGCCGAGCAGCTGCTGCACCGCCCTGAGATCGGCGCCGTTCTGCAGGAGATGGCTGGCGAAAGCATGGCGCAGCACATGCGGCGAAATTTTCGCCGCCGATATGCCGGCCCGCGCGGCAAGGCCTTTGAGATCGCGGGCAAAGACCTGCCGGGAGAGAAAGCCGCTGTCGCCGGCGGCCGGGAACAGAAACGGGCTGTCGGCGAAAGCCGGCACCGACGCCCGGGCCGTGAGCCATGCCCGCATCGCCATGCGGGCCTTGGCCGACAGCGGCACCATGCGCTCCTTGTCGCCCTTGCCGCGCACCATGAAGAAGCGGTCGTCGCGCTGGGCGACGGTCACCGGCAGGCCGACAAGTTCGGAGACGCGCAGGCCGGTGGCATAGAGCACCTCGACCAAAGCGTGCAGGCGCAGTGCCGCCACCCGGTCGCCATTGACGCCATCGCCTGTCTCAAGCGCCGCACGGTCGAGCAGCCGACCGGTATCGGCCTCGCTCATCGTCTTGGGCAGCGGCCGGCCCTTTTTCGGACTGTCCAGCGTGCCGGTCGGGTCGTCGCCGCGCAAGCCCTCGGCGTAGAGAAACTTGAAGAACTGGCGGATCGCCGACAGTTTGCGCGCCTGCGACGTCGACGCAAAGCCGCGCGCTGCGATGTCGTCGAGATAGGCGCGGATGTCGACTGCGGCGGCGGCGGCAAGCCCGCCGGCAATCTGCTGCGAAGCGTCTTCGAGATCCCGGCGGTAGGAAGACAGCGTGTTTTCAGCGGCACCGCGTTCGGCGCTCATCATCTCGAGAAAGGCTTCGATGCGGGCCGCGCTGTTCATGTTCCAGGGGTCAGTTTGGGTCAGTTTTTCTTGGGGTTCAGCTTTTCCGGTGGGATGCGCACGGTGATTTCCGCCTTTTTCGGCTCGACGAACATCGCCAACGCCACCATCGTGCCATAGGCAATGCCGGCAAGAATCATCATCGTCACGACAAAGCGGAACAGCGTCGGCATCAATCTTCGCCCGTCTTCTTGCTCTGCGATTCCAAACCCTGTGCCCTTATGGGACGCTAATTCCTTCAATTCAAGGACGAAGGGCTCTGGGTGCGAAAGGCGCTATGCTTGACGCAAACGGGCTTTTGATGTCGATACGCCGGCAAAGACGGCTTAGAAACAGCATGGTCTCATGAACGCGTTACCAGCAAATCCTCCCGGCGATAGCCATGCCGCGCTGCTCGACAGGCTGGGCAGCCGCTCGATCGTCTTTGTCGGCCTGATGGGCGCCGGCAAGACGGCGATCGGCCGCAAGGTGGCGACGATGCTGTCGCTGCCCTTCGTCGACAGCGACCAGGAGATCGAAACCGTGTCGCGCATGACGGTGCCGGAACTGTTCGAACGCTATGGCGAGACCGAATTCCGGGCATTGGAGCAGCGCGTCATCCTGCGCGTGCTGGAGAGTGGGCCGCAGGTGCTGTCGACGGGCGGCGGCGCGTTCATGAATGCGCAGACGCGGGAAGCGATCGCCGGGCATGGCGTGTCGGTGTGGCTGAAGGCCGAGATCGACCTATTGATGGAACGCGTGTCCAAGAAGCAGAACCGGCCGTTGCTCAAAAGCGCCGATCCGCGCGCCGTGCTCGAGCGACTGATGGGCGAGCGCTACCCGGTCTATGCCACGTCCAACATCACCGTGCCGACACGCGACGACCGCAAGGAGGTCATTGCGACGGAGGTTGTCGACGCGCTGTGCGGGCATTTCGGCATTCCGGCTCCGACTGCGCCAGGCGAGGTGCGGCTGTGAGCGAACCGGTCACTGTCGAGGTCGGCCTTGGCGAGCGTGCCTATGACATCCTGATCGGCCCTGGCCTTTTGGCGCGCGCCGGCGCCGAGATTTCTAGCCGCCTGCCCGGCACGAGGGCGGCGGTGGTCACCGACGACAATGTCGCGGCGGCACATCTCGACGCGCTGAAGGCCGGTCTGGAAACAGGCGGCATCCAGCCTGCCGTCATCACTTTGCCGGCCGGCGAAAAGACCAAGAGCTTTGCCCATCTCGAAGAGGTGGTCGACGGCGTGCTCGCCGCCAAGCTGGAGCGCGGCGATGTCGTCATTGCGCTTGGCGGTGGCGTCATCGGCGACCTGACCGGCTTTGCCGCCGGCATCGTGCGCCGCGGCATGAATTTCGTCCAGATTCCAACCTCGCTGCTGGCGCAGGTCGATTCCTCGGTCGGTGGGAAGACCGGCATCAACAGCCCGCGCGGCAAGAATCTGGTCGGCGTCTTCCATCAGCCGAAGCTGGTGCTGGCCGACACCGAAGTGCTCGACACGCTGCCGATCCGCGAATTTCGCGCCGGCTATGCCGAGCTTGCCAAATACGGGTTGATCGACCGACCGGAGTTTTTCGCCTGGCTGGAAGCGAACTGGGAAAAGGTGTTCGCTGGTGGTGCGGAACGGGCGGAGGCGATTGCCGAGGCCTGCCGCGCCAAGGCCGATGTCGTCGCCCGCGACGAGTTCGAAACCGGCGACCGCGCACTGCTCAATCTTGGCCACACATTCGGCCATGCGCTGGAAGGCGCCACACAGTATGACGGCGCCCGCCTCGTGCATGGCGAAGGCGTCGCCATCGGCATGGCGCTGGCGCACGGCTTTTCCGCAAGGCTCAATCTGGCCAGCCCCGACGACGCGGCGCGGGTCGAGGCGCATCTTCGCGCCGTCGGTCTACCCTGGCGGATGGCCGACATCCCTGGTGAGTTGCCCGATCCCGAGGTGCTGCTTGGCTTCATCACCCAGGACAAGAAAGTGTCGCGCGGCGCGCTGACATTCATCCTGACGCGCGGCGTTGGCCAGGCTTTTATTGCCAAGGATGTACCGGCGTCGGAAGTGCTTTCGTTCCTCAGGGAGAACCACCCGGGCCAGGAAAGCCGGCAATGATGATCAACGAGCCCGGCTGGACCGCCGTCGCCGTCCTTGCCATCCTCATCCTGCTTGTCCTGGCCGTGCGCACGCGCCTGCTTGCCATGTTCGGCTATGAGTTGTCGCGCATCGAGCCGCAGCGCTCGACCCAGGACGAGTTGCGCGGTGCGGTCGACGATTTCCGCCGCGACGGCCAGATGGTGCGAGAGGACCGCGACCGCGTCGGCGGGCTGTTCGATCTCGCCGAGCTCGAAGTCTCCGACATCATGGTCCACCGCACCAATATGCGCTCGGTCAATGCCGACAATGGGCCGGAAGCGGTGGTGCGCGAGATCCTGCAAAGCCCGCACACCCGCATGCCGTTGTGGAAAGGCTCTCTCGACAACATCGTCGGCGTGCTGCACGCCAAGGACCTGCTGCGAGCGCTGAACGAGGTCGGCAACGACTTTTCCCGGATCGACGTGATGAAGATCGCTTCGAAGCCTTGGTTCGTGCCCGACACCACGACGCTGCAGGAACAGCTCAACGCCTTCCTGCGCGCCAAGGCGCATTTCGCTATCGTCGTCGACGAATATGGCGAGGTCGAAGGGCTGGTGACGCTGGAGGACATTATCGAGGAGATCGTTGGCGAGATCGCCGACGAGCACGATGTAGACATTCAGGGCGTGAAGCAGGAGGCGGACGGTTCCGTGGTCGTCGACGGCACCGTGCCGATCCGCGATCTCAACCGGGCGCTCGACTGGAACCTGCCTGACGAGGAAGCGACCACCATTGCCGGCCTGGTCATCCACGAGACGCAGTCGATCCCCGAGGAAAAGCAGGCTTTCACCTTCCACGGCAAGCGCTTCGTGGTGATGAAGCGCGACAAAAACCGGATCGCCAGAATCAGGATCAGGCCGGCGGGCGAATCTTAAAGGTACCGAGCAGGCCCGCCACATGACGCTCTTTGCCGAGCTTATGCAGCGATCTGGCTCGTAGACCGTTCGTGGATGGTCGCACCGGTTTGAGCGTCAACTGCGACCAGGCTGACCTCGTAGCCCCAGAGGCTGCGGACATGGCGCAGCGTCGCGTCACGGCTGGCCCCTTCGAGCACAACACCATCCTTTACCCTGTGTTGCAGCCGCAACTGCCGGTCGCCGAGCAGGTCGACATCAATCACCTGGATGTCCGGCCGATTCGCTCCAAGGTCGTAACTGTGGGCTAGCTGGGCGCGTATCTTGTGATAGCCACGTTCGTTGTGGATCGACGCGACTTCGAAATGCGGTTTGTCGGCTCCATCGCCAAGCACGAAGAACCGCCATTTTCGGATCAAGCTCGGGCTGAGATACTGGCGGATAAAGGATTCGTCGCGGTGGTTGGCCCAGGCCTCAAGCAGGACCTCGCGCCAGTTGCCATGTCCTGCAATGTCCGGGAACCAGTCGCGGTCCTCCGCCGTCGGCTCGGTCGAAATGCGCTGTATGTCCTGCATCATGTCGAGGCCGAGGGCATAGGGATTGATGCCTGAAAACCGGGGATCGTCAAAGGCCGGCTGGAAGATCACGTTCGAATGGTTGCGCAGGATTTCGAGCATGGCACCTTCGCCGATCCGGCCACGATCGAATAGCATGTTCATGAGCGTATAATGCACGAAGGTGGCGCAGCCTTCATTCATCACTTGAGTCTGTCGCTGCGGGTAGAAATATTGCGCGATGACGCGGACGATCCTGATGATCTCGCGCTGCCAGGGTTCCAGGATCAGGCTGTTCTTCTCGAGGAAATACAGGAGGTTTTCCTCGGGCAGGTTGAGCGATCTCTTGCGCTCCGCCATCCCTTGATCCTCATTGCCGGACTTGTTTTTGTTCTGCGACGGCGGCAGCGTGCGCCACAGATCGTTGTAGGAGCGCTCTTCGTATTCGAGGCGCTCGCGAAGCCCTTCGCGCTGTCGCTCCGACGAGAGCTTTGGCGGCCGGTGATAGCGGAACACCCCTTGTTCCATCAGCGCATGGGCGGAATCGAGAATGGCCTCCACTGCTGCAAGGCCGTGCCGCTCCTCGCACCGGGCGATGTAGCCCTTGGCGAAGTCCAGATAACCCAGGATTGCCCCGGCGTCGGTCCATTGCTGAAACAGATGATTGTTCTTGAAGAAATGATTGTGGCCAAGCGCCGCGTGGGCCGTCACAAGGGCCTGCAACGCCATGGTGTTTTCCTCCATGAGGTAGACGATGCAGGGATTGGAGTTGATGACCAGTTCATAGGCCAGCCCCCGACCACCCTTACGGTAAAGAAGCTCCTGGTGAAGGAAATGTTTGCCGAACGACCAATGCCGATACATCAGTGGCATGCCGATAGATGAGTAGGCGTCGAGCATCTGCTGGGAGGAGATTATCTCCATCTGGACCGGGTAAGTATCGAGATGCAACTCGTCGACCGCGATCGCCTCGATCTCTTCAAAAGCCCGCGATAATTTCTCGAAATTCCAGTCGGAACCGGAAAACAACAAATTCGTTTCGTTGGCTCGCCTGACCATCTCTCTCTCTCTCAAGCGCTCTTGATGGCCACCGGCTGCCTGGCGAAGAGCCGGTGGAAGACCGGGTAAATATCCGCGGGAGCAGCGATGCGGCTCATCTGGAAGTTGGGCCATTTCAGCTCGATCGTACTGTAGGCGCGCCAAAGCGACGTCCCGTTTTCGGTAGCACCGAATATGTGGCTCTCGCGTTCGTCGATGATCTCGACATAGGCGAAATACTGGCACAGGCGCATGAGCTTGCCGTTCATGAGCTCTATGCATCGCTCGGAATCGGTGGTGAAATTGTCCCCGTCAGAGGCCTGCGCGGCGTAAATGTTCCACTCGCTGGCAGGATAGCGCTGGCCGATAATGCGGTGCATTTCGTCGAGCGCGGTGGAGACGATCGTACCGCCGCTCTGCGTGTTGTAGAAGAACGTGTCCTCATCCACTTCGTGCGCCTCATGGGTATGGCGGATGAAGACGATCTCCGTGCGTTCGTAGCGCCGTTTCAAGAACAGGTGCAGCAGCACGAAGAAGCGTTTGGCCAAGTCCTTTTCGCGTTGGCCCATCGATCCGGACACGTCCATAAGGCAGAACATGACGGCATTGGCATTCGGCACCGGCCGGGCGTCGAAGCGGTTGAATCGGATATCGACCGGATCGACAAAGGCAATTCGCCTGCGCCGTCGCTCCAGCCGGTCAAGCTCGTCGCGTAATTCCGCGATGCGCTGGCGCACCGCCGCGCCGGCCGGGGCCGACTCAAGCGTGACGATTTCCCGGAGGATCGCCTCCAGTTCCTGCTGCGTGGGGCGCCTCAGCGCAATGCGCCGGCCTAGGCTGTTGCGCATCGTGCGGCCGGCATTGATGTTGGTCGGGGAACCGGTTGCCGCGAAGCCGGCCCGGCGCGGCTTGAAGGCAAGGATTTCCTTGAGATTGAGCTTAACCAGGTCGGGCAGTTCGAGATCCTCAAAAAAGAGTTCGAGCACCTCCTCGCGTGACAGCACGAAACGAAAATCGTCTTCCGACGCCGTGTTTCCTGGCGACGACGCCGCGCCGCCCCCATGCGGCTTCGGGAGCAGGTCTCCAGGGGAAAAATGCCTGTTGCCCGGAAGGATGTGTCGGCGCCGTCCGCTGGCCCTGTCATCGTTGAAGCTCGGCTCGGCCGTTTTCCTTTCCGGCATGGGCACGGCGTGCTCGGTATCCACGTCGGCGATCCTGCCAGTGCGGATTTGATCGCGAATGCTCCGCTTCAACTCCTCGCGAGCACGCCTGAGGAAGCGCTGTCGATTGCCAAGGCTCTTGTCCTTGGGGTTCAGGCGACGGTCGATGAAGATCGGCATGGAACCATCCGGCTCTGTCAACCCGCCTTGTTCACCCGCATGTACCAGTCCACCAGCCGGCGTACCTGCCGTTCTGTGTAGCCACGCTCGATCATGCGCTGTACGAATTCGTTATGGCGCTTTTCCGTAACGCTGTCTTGCTTGGAGCCGAAGCTGATCACCGGCAAGAGGTCCTCGACCTGTCCGAACATCCGCTTCTCGATGACCTCGCGCAGTTTTTCATAGCTGGTCCATGACGGGTTGCGGCCGTGGTTTCTTGCGCGAGCGCGCAGAGTGAACTTCACCACCTCGTTACGGAAGTCCTTGGGATTGGCGATGCCTGCCGGTTTCTCGACCTGCGAAAGTTCGTTGTCCAGGATCTCCCGGTTGAGGATCTGGCCGGTGTCGGGGTCCTTGTAGTCCTGGTCCTCAATCCAGGCATCCGCATAGGCGATGTAGCGGTCGAAGAGGTTCTGGCCGTATTCGCTATAGGACTCCAGATAGGCCTTCTGGATTTCGTGGCCGATGAACTCGGCGTAGCGCGCCGCAAGCTCCGACTTGATGAATTCAAGATAGGCCGCTTCCGTTTCCTTCGGGAACTGCTCCCGCTTGATCGCCTCCTCCAGAATGTACATCAGATGCACAGGATCGGCGGCCACCTCCTCATTATCGAAGTTGAATGTCTGCGAAAGGATCTTAAAGGCAAAGCGCGTGCTGACGCCCGTCATGCCTTCATCGACGCCGGCGGCGTCGCGATATTCTTGGACCGACTTTGCCCTGGGATCGACTTCCTTCAGATTTTCGCCGTCATAGGCGCGCATCTTGGTGTAGAGCGGCGAGTTGTCGTGCTCGGCTAAGCGCGTCGAAACTGCAAAGCGGCTGAGGATGTCCAAAACTTCAGGGGCACAGGGGCTGGCGGCCAACTCGCTCTCACGCAGCAATTTCTCATAGATCTGCCTCTCTTCGGTGATCCGCAGGCAATAGGGTACCTTGACCACCAGGATGCGATCGAGAAACGCCTCGTTGTTCTTGTTGCTCTTGAACTGTTGCCATTCCGACTCGTTGGAATGGGCGACGATGATCCCCTGGTAGGGAAAGGCGCCGAAATTTTCAGTGCCGTTGTAGCTGCCTTCCTGTGTCGCGGTCAGCAGCGGATGCAGAACCTTGATGGGTGCCTTGAACATCTCGACGAATTCAAGCAGACCTTGCGTGGTCCGGTTCAGGCCACCGCTATAGGAATAGGCATCGGGGTCGGACTGGCTAAAATTTTCCAATTGCCTGATGTCGACCTTGCCGACCAGGGCCGAGACATCCTGATTGTTCTCATCGCCAGGTTCGGTCTTGGCAATGCCGATCTGGCGCAGCCGCGACGGCATCAGCTTGACGACGCTGAATTTGGAAATGTCGCCAGACAATTCGTCGAGGCGCTTGGCCGCCCATGGCGAAATCAATCCGTTCAGCCGGCGCCGGGCTATGCCGTATTTATCCTCTAGCAGATCACCCATGTGATCGGGATGGAACAGCCCAAGCGGCGACTCGAAAACCGGGCTGATCTGGTTGCCGACCTTCAGCGTGTAGATCGGGCGCTGCTCCATCAGTTTCTTCAGGCGCTCGGCCAGAGAGGATTTGCCGCCGCCGACCGGGCCGAGGAGATAGAGGATCTGCTTGCGTTCTTCGAGCCCCTGCGAGGCATAGCGGAAATATCCAGCTATGCGCTCGATCGTATCCTCCATTCCATAGAAGTCAGAAAAATGAGGGTAGATCTTGAGGGTCCGATTCGCGAAAATGCGGCCGAGGCGCTCGTCTTTGCTGGTGTCAACCAGTTTTGGTTCGCCGATTGCGTCGACCATCCTTTCGGGCGCCGAAGCGTACATCGATTTGTCTTCCCGACAGGCAAGAAGATACTGTTGGATGCTGACCTCTTCGTCCGCCGCATTGGCATAAATTTCCGAAAAAAGATCGAAGACGTCGGATTGGGTTGCACGCATGATGTTCTGCCCTCGGAGCCGATCTGGATTCCAATCGCCTCATCACCTTCAACTGTCGGAAAGCATTGTTGGTTCCCTTCACATGAAGGAGAGTGGCTGCAATCCGGGTAGAAGGCTTGGGAGGAAACATTCGGAGTGGCTGGAATGGCGGGTTGCCCGGTGCTGCGGCGCTGATGGGCGGCGTTGTCGCCGGCCAGCTATCTCGATGGACACAAGCATCCGCCGACCTTCATCGCCTATTCGCGCGCCGAAGGCCGCGACGACCAATCGAAGGCTTTGCCAAACGCCTGCGCGCCATCGGCACTGAAGTGACGCTGTTCGACGGCAACGCCTACACGCATATGTCGATCAATCACGACTTCGGCGAGGACGGCGACGCGTTGACCGCCGCGATGCTGGCCTTCCTGAATGGACCGTCGGTTGATCGCCGGATCCCCGCGAGGCGTCCTGGATCAGACCAAAAGCCCCGGCGGGACATTGCCGACCCGGCGCCTACAGGTGCAATTGTTCCTGAATTGTCGATTGGGAAAGAAAATCATGAATGGCGCCGATCTGCTGTGCGACGTGCTCCTGGCCAATGACGTCACGGTCTGCTTCGCCAATCCTGGCACATCCGAAATGCATTTCGTTGCCGCACTGGACCGCAAACCTCAGATGCGCTGCGTGCTCGGCCTGTTCGAGGGCGTGGTGACCGGCGCCGCCGACGGCTATGCGCGCATGACCGACCGCCCGGCAGCAACGTTGCTGCATACCGGACCGGGTCTCGCCAACGGTTTGGCCAACATGCACAACGCAAGGCGGGCGCGCAGCCCGATGATCAACATTGTCGGCGACCATGCTTCTTACCATCTGCCGCTCGATGCCCCGCTGACCAGCGACATAGAAGGCCTGGCGTCGCCGATGTCGAACTGGGTTGGCCGCGTCAAGGGGCCGGCCGATATTGTGCCGGCCGCAGAGGCGGCTTTCCGCGCCTCACTCACGCCGCCTGGCGTCACGACGCTGATCCTGCCTGCGGATGCGGCCTGGGGCGAAGTTGCTGCGATTTCGCCTGGCAAGGTGAAGCTGGCGCCGCCGCCCGCGGTCGACATGGCTGTTGTGCACACGATCGCCGAAGCAATCCGCGCAGCGCCGGACCGTGTCGGCATGGTGGTGCGTGGGCAAGCGGCGCGCGCCGATGCCCTTGAAATCACAGGGAGAATCTCATCGGGAAGCGATGTCAGGCTGTTCAGTGAGGTTCTGATCGCCCGCATGCAACGCGGCCGCGGGCGGTTCGCCCCGACCCGCATTCCCTATCCGGTCGATGCGGCGACGGCCATGCTCCGGGATATCGACTTGCTGGTGCTGGTCGGCGCCAAGGAGCCGGTTGCCTTCTTCGCCTATCCCGGCAAGCCCGGGCGGCTGGTTCGGGACGATTGCAAGGTGCTTTTGCTGGCGGCGCATGGCCAGGATCTGAAAGCGGCGCTGGAGGCGCTGGCTGCCGAGGTCGGCATCAAGCCGACGCAGCAATTCGCCGCCGCAACCGCCTTTCCAGACGAACCGACGCTGAGCGGCAGACTGACGGACGATGCCATCGCGCTGTCGGTGGCGCGCAAACTTCCGGCCAATGCCATCGTCTGCGACGAAGCGGTCACCTCGGCGAGACGGTTCTTCGCGCTATCCGCCTTTGCGGCGCCGCACGACTACATGATGGGTACGGGCGGATCGATCGGCGGCGGCATTCCGATGGCGACAGGAGCAGCGATCGCCTGCCCGGACCGCAAGGTGATCAATCTCGAGGCCGACGGCAGCGGCATGTACACGGTGCAGGGACTGTGGACCCAGGCCAGGGAAAAGCTTGACGTCGTGACCATCATCTTTTCCAACCGGACCTACGCCATCCTGCATGGCGAAATGAAGAATGTCGGGGTCAATGAGATCGGCGAGAACGCTAGGCGCATGCTCGATCTCGACCATCCGGCGCTGGACTGGGTTGCGCTGGCCAAAGGCATGGGCGTCGAGGCGGCCCGCGCCGACACGTGCGAGCGGTTCGACGCGCTGCTCGACAGTGCCCTGTCGCGTCCGGGACCGTTTCTCATCGAAGCGGTGATCTGAGGCGGAGAGACTTACCAACGGGTCTTTTCGCCGGGTGCAGCCGGTTCGATTGCCAGCGCATGGACACCGGCTTGCAGCTCCGCTGCGAGCAATTCGTTGACGGCGCGGTGGCGGTCGATGCGGCTCATGCCGGCAAAGACGGATGAGACGATGCGGACGCGAAAATGCGTCTCGCCGGTGCCGTCATAGGCACCGTGATCGTCGGAGCCGTGGTGGTGATGACCGGCATGAAGGTGGCTTTCATTGACGATCGCCAGCCGCTCCGGCGAAAACGCCTTGTTCAGCTTGTCTTCCATCGTCGCCTGTATGGACATCGCCATCTCCCTTCACCATATCTGCAAGGCGTGATCGGGAAATCGGGATCGATCCCGCCGGGCCGCCTCAAAAATCGCCATTCGCCCTGCTTTATGCCGCGATTCAGCGGTTAGGGCGATGATCGCGAAAATGTCAATTCTTGTTTCGCACGTGCGAACAGCCCATAAATGGGTGAGATGAAACCGTACCCCAAATATTTCGAGAAAATTCGGGTCCGTCCCGACAAGGATGCGGAGCTGAAGTCGCACTCGCCGATCTGCCAGTGGGACGGCTGCAAGGAGGCCGGTACCCACCGGGCGCCGGTCGGACGCATGAAGGAAGGCGAGTATTTTCAGTTCTGCTTCGATCATGTGCGCGAATACAACAAGGGTTTCAACTACTTCTCCGGCGTGCCGGACACCGAGATAGCCCGCTTCCAGAAGGAAGCGATGACCGGCCACCGGCCGACATGGAAGATGGGCGTCGCCGGCGCCTCGACGCGCTCCTCGCCCGATTTCGCCCAGCAGCGTTCCGGTCGCGCCGGCTATTACAACCGCATGCGCGATCCCTTCGATCTGTTCAAAGGGCCGAAGGACCCGCGCGAGGCGCGCGAACGCAAGGCCAAGCCGCTTGAGGCCAAGGCGCTGGAAACGCTTGGCCTTGATACAAAGGCGACTGGCAAGGACATCAAGGCGCGCTATAAGGAACTTGTGAAGCGCCACCATCCGGATGCGAATGGCGGCGATAGAGGTTCGGAAGACCGGTTCCGCGATGTGCTGCAGGCCTATCGCGTGCTCAAGCAGGCGGGTTTGTGCTGAGCGACCTAACGGTTCGTGTCGTTTTCCAACTTTCATAAGGGTGGAAAAGGCTCTAAGACCGCCCCCGGACAAAAACGATTGCCGGCGAAATCAGGCATTTCGCCCGTGGAGACTCGGATAGAGATGAACAAGGTCGATCGCGACATCGCCAATTTGCCCGACACGACGGTGTCAGTGAAAGACAAATTCGGCTTCGAGTCCAAGATGGTGGTGCCGGCCTATTCGGTGACCTCGGAACATGTGCCGGACATCGATCCGGATTATCTGTTCGACAAGGCGACGACGCTGGCGATCCTTGCCGGCTTTGCCTACAATCGCCGCGTCATGGTCTCGGGCTATCACGGCACCGGCAAATCGACGCATATCGAACAGGTCGCAGCCCGCCTTAACTGGCCCTGCGTACGCGTCAACCTCGACAGCCATGTCAGCCGTATCGACCTCGTCGGCAAGGACGCCATCGTCGTCAAGGATGGCCTGCAGATCACCGAATTCCGCGACGGCATCCTGCCTTGGGCCTACCAGCACAATGTCGCGCTCTGCTTCGACGAGTACGATGCCGGCCGTCCGGACGTGATGTTCGTCATCCAGCGAGTGCTGGAATCATCGGGGCGCCTGACGCTGCTCGACCAGAGCCGGGTCATCCGCCCGCATCCGGCGTTCCGCTTGTTTTCGACCGCCAACACCGTTGGCCTCGGCGACACCACCGGCCTCTATCACGGCACGCAGCAGATCAACCAGGCGCAGATGGATCGCTGGTCGATCGTCACCACGCTGAACTACCTGCCGCACGACAATGAGGTGAACATCGTGCTGGCCAAGGCCAAGCACTATCGCGACGGCAAGGGCAAGGACATCGTCAACAAGATGGTGCGCGTCGCCGACATGACGCGCTCGGCCTTCATCAATGGCGATCTGTCGACCGTGATGAGCCCGCGTACCGTCATCACCTGGGCCGAAAATGCCGAGATCTTCGGCAATATCGGCATGGCGTTCCGGCTGACCTTCCTCAACAAGTGCGACGAGCTGGAGCGTTCGGTGGTGGCCGAGTTCTACCAGCGCGCCTTCGGCGAGGATTTGCCCGAGAGCGCCGCCAACGTGGTGCTGGGGTAAGCTGAGCCTTGATGGCGGGTCCGGGCGACAACACGCGCAACAAGTCGAAGACGGGGTCTGAAGCCGACAGCTTCAAGCGTGCCGTCACCGTCTGCATGCGCGCCATCGCCGGCGACAAGGAGCTCGAAGTCGGTTTCGCCAAGGACCGCCCGGCGCTCGCCGGCAGCCGCGCCCGACTGCCCGAACTGCCGAAGAAAGCGTCCAAGACAGACATCGCGATTACTCGTGGCCTGGGCGATTCCATGGCGCTGAAGCGCGCCTGCCACGATCAGCGCATCCACACCAAACTGGCGCCGGAAGGCAAGCTGGCGCGCTCGATCTATGACGCCGTGGAACAGGCCCGCGTCGAGGCGATCGGCAGCCGCGCCATGCAGGGCGTCGCCGACAATATCGGCTCCATGCTGGAGGACAAATACGCCAAGGCCAACCTTGTCGACGTCAAGGACAAGGCCGACGCGCCGATCGAGGAAGCGCTGGCGCTGATGGTGCGCGAGAAGCTGACCGGACGGCCGATCCCGAAGAGCGGCGAACGGCTGGTCGACCTCTGGCGGCCCTGGGTCGAGGAAAAAGCCAAGGCCGATCTCGACGGACTGTCGGCCAAGCTTGGCGACCAGCAGGCCTTTGCCCGCGTCGTGCGCGAGATGCTTGCGTCCATGGAGATGGCCGAGGAACTCGGCGACGACCAGGAAACCGAAGACTCCGAGGACAATGACGACAACCAGCCGCAAGGCGAGGAGCAGAGCGAGGAGGGCGGCGAAGAGGATTCCGGCTCCGAGCAGTCGCAGTCCGAGGATGCCGAGGCCTCCGCCGACGACGAACAGTCGTCGGAGACTGAGGCCTCCGACGCCACTGCCGACGATCTTTCCGACGATGACGATGCGGACGCCGAAACGCCGGGCGAGGCGCGCCGCAACGACAACCCCTTCGCCAACCTGCCGAAAGAGATCGACTACAAGGTTTTCACCACCGCCTTCGACGAGACGGTCGGTGCGGAAGAGCTGTGCGAGGAGGAAGAACTCGACCGGCTGCGCGCCTTCCTCGACAAGCAGTTGGCCAATCTCTCCGGCGTCGTCGGCCGGCTCGCCAACCGGCTGCAGCGCCGCCTGATGGCGCAGCAGAACCGTTCCTGGGATTTCGACCTCGAAGAGGGTTATCTCGATCCGGCACGCCTGGTTCGTGTCGTCATCGACCCGATGCAGCCGTTGTCGTTCAAGCAGGAGCGCGACACCAAATTCCGCGACACGGTGGTGACGCTGGTGCTCGACAATTCGGGCTCGATGCGCGGTCGGCCGATCACGGTTGCCGCCACCTGTGCCGACATTCTGGCGCGCACGCTGGAGCGCTGCGGCGTCTCGGTCGAGATCCTCGGCTTCACCACGCGCGCGTGGAAGGGCGGACAGGCTCGCGAGAAGTGGCTGAAGGACGGCAAGCCGCCGAACCCCGGCCGGCTCAACGATCTGCGCCACATCATCTACAAATCCGCCGATCATCCGTGGCGTCGCGCCCGGCGCAATCTCGGCCTGATGATGCGCGAGGGCCTGCTGAAGGAAAACATCGACGGCGAGGCGTTGTTATGGGCGCACAACCGGCTGATCGCCCGGCCCGAACAGCGCAAGATCCTGATGATGATCTCGGACGGCGCGCCGGTTGACGATTCGACGCTGTCGGTCAATCCTGGCAACTATCTCGAGCGGCACCTGCGCGCCGTCATCGAGCTGATCGAGACGCGCTCGCCGGTCGAGCTTCTGGCCATCGGCATCGGCCACGACGTCACCCGTTATTACAGGCGCGCCGTCACCATCGTCGATGCCGAGGAACTGGCCGGCGCCATGACCGAGCAGCTGGCCTCGCTGTTCGCCGAGGAAAACGTGCGCGATACACGCCGCGGCGGCTACCGGCGCGCCGGATGATTTTCTTGCGCGGCGGGTTTCGGCAGATGCTCTTCGCGGTCACTGCCTTGTCCGGCATGGCGTTTGCGCCGGCCATCGCCGCCGGCCCAAGCGCGGTCGAGCCGGTCCAAGTCTCGGCGCGGCCGATCACCACCTTCCATATCGGCAGCGCCGACAAGCAGTTTGGGCCGCTGGAATTCGTCGGCGGTCTTGAGATGAACTCGACGACGCGCGATTTCGGCGCGCTGTCGGCATTTCGGTTCGTCAAACCCGGCAGCGATTTCATCGGCGTCGCCGATACGGGCTTCTGGTTCTTCGGCTCGATCACCCATGATGCCGACAAGCGGCCGTCCGGCATCCAGAATTTCCGCATGCAGCAGATGGTCGATGAGAAGGGCCGGCCGATCGACAGGAAATGGGAAGTCGATGCCGAGGGCCTTGCAGTCAAGGACGGCATCGCCACCGTCGGCTTCGAGCGCGATCACCGCGTCGCCCAGTTCAAGATCGACCCCAGCAACATGACGGCGCCGTTCAAGCAACTGAACTTTCTGGTTCCAGCCCGCGAACTGCGACAGAACCGCGGTTTCGAGACCGTCACCCACGCCAATCCCAACGGCCAGCACGAGGGCGGCCTCGTCGTGGTCTCGGAAAAGAGCTTGGACAAGGCTGGCAACATCTATGCCGCCATCATCGAAGGGCCGCACAAGGGCGTCTTCACGGTCAAGCGCAACGGCGATTTCGACATCACCGACGGCGCTTTCCTGCCGAATGGCGATCTCTTGCTGCTGGAGCGCAGTTTCTCGATGGCCGGCGGTGTCAGGATGCGGCTGCGACGCATCTATGGCGAAAGCGTCGAGAAGGGCGCGGTTGCCGACGGGCCGGTGCTGATGGAAGCCGATATGGGCTACCAGATCGACAATATGGAAGGGCTCGACGTCTGGACCCGCGATGACGGAGCGCTGATGGTGTCGCTGATCTCGGACGACAACCATTCGATCCTGCAGCGCAACCTCTATCTGGAATTCATCCTGCACCAGGATTGAGAGCCCTAAGGCTTGGTGGCGATCCAGATGACGTGGCGCGCGCCGCGCTTGCCATTGGCGCGCGTCTTCACCTCGTCCACGACAAAGCCCGCCTGCTTGAGCCTAAGTGTGAAGCCGGCATCGGGGCCTTGCGACCAAACAGCCAGCACGCCCCCGGGCCTGAGCGCTGCACGCGCCGCGCCGAGGCCGGCAGCGCCATAGAGGGCGTCGTTGCCCCTGTAGACGATGCCTTCGGGGCCATTGTCGACATCGAGCAGGATGGCGTCCCAGGCTGCCTTGTCGGATCTTATGATGTGCCCGACGTCGGCTTCGCGAACCGTCACACGGGGATCGTCGAGACAGCCGGCGAAGACCGCCTCCATGGGGCCGCGCGCCCAGGCGATGACGGCGGGGACTAGCTCGGCAACCGTGATGCCTGCGTCGGCGCCCAATTGGGCAAGCGCAGCGCGCAGCGTAAAACCCATGCCGAGGCCGCCGATCAGGATTTTCGGTTGGGCGCGGCCGCCGATCTTTTCACAGGAGAGCTTGGCCAGCGCTTCCTCGGAGCCGCTGAGGCGGCTGTTCATCAGCTCATTGGTGCCGAGCATGATCGAGAATTCGCTGCCGCGCTGCTTGAGGCGCAGTTCCTGTCCGCCGTCAGGCGTTTTGGCCGAGCCGAGCTGGACCCAGGGAATCACGGCCTAGACAGCCACGGCCGGCTGGCTCCAGTGGGCGGCGAGCAGCCGGTAGGGGATCAGGGCCACAACAGCGATGATCAGCTTCACCGAGAGGTCGCCCAGCGCCCAGGAGACCCAGCGCATGGTCTCGAACGGCAGCACGCCCATCAGCGGCGCCGTCTCCAGCGCAAAGCTGTCGTTCGGGCCGGCAAAAGCGAAGGCGGCCGAAAAGGCGATGCTGAAGAACACCAGGGTGTCGAACACCGAGCCGACCAGCGTGCCGACGATCGGCGCGCGCCACCAGCTCTGCCGGCGCAACCGGTTGAACACGGTGACGTCGAGCAATTGCGCGCAAAGGAAGGCCGCGCCGGAAGCTGTGGCGATGCGCACCAGCCGGTCGGCTGATGTCTCGAACTCGATCAGGCCGTGGCGAAACAGGAAGGGCGGGACGAGGATCGAGCAGACCACAGCGGTCATGAAGCCGACAAGGACGATGCGGCGCGCCACGGTCGGCCCGTAGCGGCGGTTGGCAAGGTCGGTGACCAGGAAGGAGAAGGGATAGGTGAAGGCGCCCCAGGTCAAGATGTCGCCCAGCGACAGACCGCCGGCCTGGCCCTGCATCGGGAACTGCACGAGGATGTTCGATGCCACGACGACAAGCGCCATGGCGGCCACAAAGGGCAGATATCGCGAGAAGGAAGTCATTTTTTTATTCTGGGTAATGGAACCAGCCAGGCGCTAGCCGAAATCCGGATCGCGCTGCCTTGCAAGTTTTGAGCATCGGATTGCTCCGATGCTGCTGCCTTTAATGTTTTGAGCATCGGATTGCTCCGATGCTCAGGGCGGTCGTCCCCCGCCTTGATATCGTTAAGCGGCGGGCTGGTCAGCCAGCTTCTTGGCGATCTGCTTCTTCAACAGGCGCGCGCGCTGCGACAATTCCTTGGCGTCGGCCTTGGCTAGGAAGGCGTCGAGGCCGCCGCGATGCTCGACCGAACGCAGCGCGTTGGCCGAAATGCGCAGGCGCACATTCTGGTTCAGCGCTTCCGAAATCAGCGTCACATTGACGAGGTTCGGCAGGAAGCGGCGCTTGGTCTTGTTGTTGGCGTGGCTCACATTGTTGCCGGTCTGGACTGCCTTGGCAGTGAGTTCGCAGGTGCGGGACATGGTTCTAACCTTCAGTTCTGTCTAGCCTGCCAAACCTTGTTCGCCCGCGCCGGGTGGCGCGCGGTTTCAGTCAGGCGGCCTTATGGAAAAGTTGGCGTTCCATAGTTGCATTTCGCCAATGCGTCAAGCTCCGGCTTACCCACGACTGTGACGAGCGTTTCACATAAAGGCCGGAATTCAGCCTATAAGCGGTCGGACAGGGACATATCAAGCCGGAGTCGCCCGCGCTCCGGATAAAAAAATCAAGGACCGAGCCCGCCATGCTTCGCCCGTCACATGCCGTTGTCGCCATACTTGTCGCCGCCTTGCCGACATCCACCCTTGCTGCCGCGCCCGCAGCCACCGCACAGTCCTTCAAGGGCGAATACACGGTGTCGTTCCTCGGCCTTTCCGTGGCCAAGGCGACATTTTCCAGCCACTACGAAGGCGGTAACTATTCCATAGACGGCACCGTCTCCAGCGCGGGTCTCGCCACCTTGTTCGACGACACGAGCGGCACGATCTCGTCAAAGGGCAAGATCCTGGGCAAGCAGATGCAGCCACAGGTATTTCGCGCGGATTATAAGTCCGGCAAGAAGGCTTCCATGGTCGATATCCGCTTTGCCAATGGCGCGGTGACCGCCACCCAGGTCATTCCCGAACCGAAAAAGCGCAATCCCAAAAACTGGATACCGCTGGGCAGCAACGATCTGGCATCGGTGCTCGATCCGATGGCGGCTACCGTCATCCATGCCGACAGCCTCGACCAGGTCTGTGGGCGCAAGGTGAAATTCTATGACGGCGAGATGCGCGCCGACCTGACGCTGACCTACGCCTCGAAAGGATCGATCTCGGTCAAGGGCTACAAGGGCGACACCGTTACCTGCAAGATGAGCTTCGAGCCGGTGGCAGGCTACCGCAAGGGCCGCAAGGCGCTGAATTACCTGAAGAAGAAGAGCCAGATGATGGTGACGTTTGCACCGCTCGGCCAAACCGGCATATATGCGCCCATCCACGCCACGGTCGGGACGCAGATCGGCACCTTGACTGTCAGCGCGGGGCGGTTCGAAGCAACTGAATAGACGCGCCCACCCGAATAGAATGGGGCGCGTCGCCGGAGACGGGCATGGGGCGCGCAACACTGATCGGTTTCTCGGCGGTCGCCATGTGGGCGCTGCTGGCGTTGCTCACCGATGCGTCGGGCGCCGTGCCGCCATTCTTGCTCTCGGCCATCACCTTCACCATCGGCACCGCGGTCGGGCTGGTTGCCCGGCTGTTCATGCCGGCGACCGATAAAAGCCTGAAGATCCCACGCCAGGTCTGGGTGATCGGCATTGCCGGACTGTTCGGCTACCATTTCTTCTATTTCACCGCGCTGCGCAACGCGCCGGCGGTGGAGGCAAGCCTGATCGCCTATCTGTGGCCGCTGCTGATCGTGCTGGGATCAGCGCTGATGCCGGGCGAGAAGCTGGCCTGGAACCATGTCGTGGGCGCGCTGCTCGGGCTCGCCGGGACCGTGCTGATCGTCACCAAGGGTGGCGGCCTCGCCTTCGATGCTCGCTACACCTTCGGCTATGCGATGGCGGCCGTGTGTGCGCTGCTGTGGTCGTCCTATTCGCTGCTGTCGCGGCGCTTTCCGGCGGTGCCGACCTCGATCGTCACCTGGTTCTGCGCCGCCACGGCAGCCCTGTCCCTCATCTGCCATCTTCTGCTGGAAAAGACGGTGCTGCCCGATGGCCCCGGCCAGTGGCTGTCGGTGGTTGGTTTGGGGTTGATGCCGGTGGGTGCCGCCTTCTACGCCTGGGATATCGGCGTCAAACGAGGCAACATCCAGGTGCTCGGCGCGGCAAGCTATGCGGCGCCACTGCTGTCGACATTGGTGCTGATCGCGGCGGGCGTTGCCGAGCCGTCGCTGCGTATCCTGGCGGCCTGCGTGCTGATCACCGGCGGCGCGGCGCTGGCGGCGAAATCGTTGTTCCTGCGCAAGGCGGCAACGGGTGGAGCAAGCGCATGACGATGCCGTTTGCCGGCGGCATTGACGCCAATGCCAACGCCACATTGATTTTTTCGCTGGTGGCGGCGGTGATCTACGCCCTCACCCTGGATATGCGGCCGACGCTGGCCCGCTCGGCGGCAAAGACGCTGTCCGTGGCCATGCTTGCGGCGCTGGCCTTCATGCAAGGTGGGCAGCTGTTGCTCGTCGCGGCGCTGGCGCTCAGCGCCGTCGGCGACGCCTTCCTGTCGCGTGACGGCGAAAAGGCCTTCCTCGGCGGGCTGGCCAGCTTCCTTGCGGCGCATGTCCTCTATGTGCCGCTCTTCCTGCGCAGCGGCGGCGGGCTGGATGTGCTCAGCACCGAGACATGGCGCGGCGCCATCGCGCTGGCCATGGCGGCCTTCGCAGTCGTCATGCTGGCAGCACTCTGGCGCCGTGTCAGTCCCGGCCTGCGGGTGCCGATCGCCGTCTATATCGCGGCCATTCTGGCGATGGGCATCTCGGCGTTGACGCTCGACAATCCGTGGGTCATCGGCGGCGCTGTTATGTTCATGGCATCGGACGGGCTGCTTGCCGCGAGAAATTCCTGGTTCCGGCAATAGCACCCTATCGCGCCGGCATCCGTTATGCGGTCTGGGTGCTGTACTACGCCGCCCAGCTCTGCATAACTCTTGGTTTTCTTCTGGCCTAAGGCTGCCAGCCCGGCTCGGCCATTTCAAACGCGGCGAAGTCGAAGCCCGGCGCCACGGTGCAGCCGACCAACGTCCATTCGCCGAGGCTGCGCGCCGATTGCCACCAGCCGGCCGGCACGACGATCTGCGGCCGCTCGCCCGCCGCAAGCTCAATGCCGAGCACCTGCTCGATCACCTGGTTAAGCATTGGACTACCTTCCTCGCACATCGACAGCGCCAGCGGCGCTCCGGCATGGAAGTGCCAGACCTCGGCCGCGTCCTTGACCCGGTGCCAGGCCGAAATCTGGTCCTGTTCAAGGAGGAAATAGATCGCCGTCGAATGGCCACGCGCGCCACCGGCGCCGTCGCGAAAGGTCTCGGCATACCAGCCGCCTTCCGGATGCGGCTTGAGGCCAAGCATGGCGATGATTTCAGCGGCGCTGGTCATGGCTGATCCCGGAACGATGCTCAGAAATTGTCCTTGCGCTTGCGGATTTCCGCGAACACTTCGGCGTCGGAGGCCTCCTCCATACCGAGATGCTTGCGGATCGCCGGGTCGTGCCAGCGCAGGAACGGATTGGTCGACAATTCCTCGCCGATCGTGGTCGGCAGCGTCGCCTTGTTGTCGGCGCGCAGGGTCTCGATCTTGGCGGCGCGTTCTTTCAGCGCCGAATTGGTCGGGTCGACGGTCAACGCAAAGCGGGCGTTCGAAAGCGTATACTCATGGCCGCAATAGATGACCGTGTCCGCCGGGAGTGCGGCGAGCTTCTTCAGCGACTCATACATCACCGGCGGCTTGCATTCGAACAGCCGGCCGCAGCCGAGCGCGAACAAAGTGTCGGCGGTGAACGCCACTTTCGAGGCCGGAAAATGATAGGAGACATGGCCCGCAGTGTGGCCGGGCGTGGCGATGACATCGATCCGCTCGCCGCCGAGATGGACGACCGAGCCTTGCCCGACGGTCTCGTCGATGCCGGGGATCTTTTCCTTTTCAGCCTCCGGTCCGACGATGCGCAGCTTGAAGCGCTCCTTCAGCGCCAGATTGGCCTCGACATGGTCGACATGGTGGTGGGTGGTCAGGATCATCGTCGGCTTCCAGCCGGTACGCTCGATCGCGGCAATGATCGGCGCTTCTTCGGGCGCGTCGATAATGGCGGTCTCGCCGCTTTTCGGGTCATGCACCAGCACGCCGAAATTGTCGCTGCGGCACATGAACTGTTCGATTTCGACGGGCATTGGCATCTCTCCATCTGTTGGCGCAGACATAGGGCGCTTGGCCGCCGATGTCACTCTAGCTTTGCAGAACGTGCCGGCTTTGTTGAACTTGGGCGGCATCGCAGCTACCGTCCCGCGCATGCATTCCGATATCGTCGATCTCCGCTCCTTCTATTCGACCACGCTCGGCCGCCTGGCTGAACGCTCGATCACCATGGCGCTGTCCTCAATATGGGCAACAGTGCCCAATGAGCGGCTGGTCGGGCTCGGCTATACCTTGCCGTGGCTGGAGCGGTTCGGCACCGATGCCGAGCGGGTGTTTGCCTTCATGCCTGCTACGCAAGGCGCCGTCGTCTGGCCGGCGAACGGGCCGACGGCTACGGCGCTGGTCTTCGACGAGGAATTGCCGCTGGTCGATTCCTGCATCGACCGCATGCTGCTCGTGCATTCGCTCGAACATGTCGAAAACCCGCGCGAGACGCTGAACGAGATCTGGCGGGTGCTGTCGCCGGCAGGGCGCGTCGTCATCGTCGTGCCCAACCGGCGCGGTGTCTGGGCGCGGTTCGAGCACACGCCGTTCGGCAATGGCCGGCCGTTCTCGCGCGGCCAGCTGACAGAATTGCTGCGCGAGGCGAATTTCACACCGGCTTCCTGGTCCGACGCGCTGTTCTTCCCGCCATCGCCGCGGCGCTTCATGATGCGGTTCCACAATGTGCTGGAGCGCGCCGGCCGGCGGTTCTGGCCGATCTTTTCCGGCGTCATCGTGGTCGAGGCGCAGAAGCGGCTCTATCAGGGCGTGCCGGTCGCGCAGCGCGCCTCGCGCCGTGTCTTCGTGCCGGTACTGTCACCGCACGGTGCGACGCGGCTTGGCCGCCGGGCGGAAGGGGTGACATCGACGACGCGTCAGGTGACACCTTCGTGATCATCATGAAAACTGGTGTTGCGTGGGTTTTTCCCACCTACCTGTCGCAGATGCATTCGCGGTCCGTTTGAGCGGCGGATGCCTTCAAGTATCTCCATCTGGTTTCAGCAACGCTTCTGAACGCAAGGACCTCGTGCATGGCTGATCAACCGGACAAGTCCGCCACCGCTCAGCCGGTAACCGTCGAAGCCAGCAGCCTGCGCGATCAGGTGGCGACGATCAAACGGGCGCTGATAGGCTCACCGGTGCGCAAGTGGCTGGTCTGGACGTCGGTCGGCATTATGGCGGTCATCGTCGCGACGTCGATCGGCCAGGTTCTGCTCAACCGCTGGAACCAGCCTTTCTACGATGCGCTGGCGCGTCGCGACATGGCGGCCTTCCTGCATCAGCTGATGATCTTTGCCGTGATTGCCGGCACGCTGCTGCTGCTCAACATCGCTCAGACCTGGCTCAACCAGATGATCCGGCTGAAGCTGCGCGAGGCGCTGACGCTCGACCTGATCGACCAATGGATGCGGCCGGCGCGGGCCTTCCGGCTCGCCAATGCCGGCGCCATCGGCGTCAATCCCGACCAGCGCATGCAGCAGGATGCCGCGCATCTGTCCGATCTGTCGACGGACCTCGGCGTCGGCCTGCTGCAATCCTTCATCCTGCTGGTGTCGTTCGTCGGCGTGCTTTGGCAACTCTCGTCGGGCTTCGTCTTCCACATCAACGGCTGGTCGCTGGCGATACCGGGCTACATGGTCTGGGCCGCGTTCCTCTATGCCGGCATCGCCTCCTGGCTGAGTTGGCTGGTCGGGCGGCCGCTGATCCGCCTCAACAGCGACCGCTACACCCGCGAGGCCGAGCTGCGTTCCGGGATGGTGCGCGTCAACGAGAATGTCGACGCCATCGCGCTCTATCACGGCGAAGCCGATGCCAAGAGACGGCTCGAAATCGACCTTGGCACGGTGCTGGGCGCGATGCGAAACATCTACAAAGCGCAAATCAACCTTTCCTGGGTGACCGATACCTATGGCTGGATCACCGTGGTGGCGCCGATCCTTGTGGCATCGCCGGTCTATTTTTCAGGCGATATCAGCTTTGGCGGGTTGATGATGGCGGTCGGCGCCTTCAACCAGGTGCACTCGTCGCTGCGCTGGTTCATCAACAATATCGGCGGCATAGCCGACTGGCGCGCCACGCTGATGCGCGTTGCCGACTTCCGCATCGCGCTCGATGAAACCGATGTGCTGCACGACAAGGAAAAGCGCATCGAATTCGGCGACAACGCCAATGGCAGCCTGACCTTCGAGAAGCTCCAAGTGGCCTCGCCGGAGGGCTGCACCAAACTTTCAGACAGCCATGTCGAGATCCATCCCGGCGAGCGCGTCATGATCACCGGCGACCCAGGCGCCGGCAAGACATTGTTCTTCCGCGCCATTGCCGGCCTTTGGCCCTGGGGCAGCGGGCGGATCGGCTTGCCGGCCGGAGAAACGCCGATTTTCGTGCCGCGTGTTCCGTATTTTCCTGCCGGCACGTTACGCGAAGTGCTGCATCCGAATGGCTCGGCGCCGGCTGGCGATGCTGATTTTGGGGCGGTACTGGCCGAGGTCGGGCTCGAGCGGCTGTCATCCTCGCTCGACCGTTCCGCACGGTGGGAGCGTGAACTCAACGATGACGAACAGCGGTCGCTGGCCTTCGCCAGGCTGGCCTTGCGGCAGCCGAAATGGGTGATCATCGACGAAGCGATGGACGCGTTCGATGGTCCTTCGCTGCGAAGGGTACTGTCCATGCTGGAGAAACGCCTGCCGGAGACCGCGATCCTCAACATCGGGCGCGGACTGCACAATGGTCATTTCTTTCCACGCGCATTGAACATCGTGAAGGATACGGGTGCTGCGCCACTGAAACCCGCCCGAGTCAGGACCGGCGCCATCGACCCGCCGCCGAAAGCGGCCGTGCGGCGAAAGAAGTAGAAGGGGCTTTATTTCGCCGCGATCGCGGCGAAGATTCACGGGTCGAAACATCCGTGGTGCGGCCATGCTCGATGCGCTCGGCCTGCTTGCCTGCCTTGCCTGCACCACGCCCGTGGCTGCCCCGGCCGTTGCCGTGGATGTTGAACTGGTGCTGGCCGTCGACATCTCCCAGTCGATGGACGAGAGGGAGTTCGCGCTGCAGCGCGCTGGCTATGTCGAGGCGCTCAGGCATCCCGATTTCATCAAGGCCGTGCGCTCGGGAACCACCGGGCGCATCGCGCTTGCCTATTTCGAATGGGCGGGCGTCGTGCGCGAGGATGGCGTCATCGCTTGGCAGGTGATCGACAGCGCAGAGAGCGCCAACGCCTTCGCCGACAGAATAGAAGCGCGGCCGTTCCGCAGCTTTCGCGGCACCTCGATTTCCGGTGCGCTTGCCTTCGGCGCCGGGCTGTTCGAGGGCACGGGGTTCGATGCGCCACGCAGCGTCATCGACATTTCCGGCGACGGTCCCAACAACACCGGGCTGCCCGTCGCCACGACACGCGATGCGGCGGTGGCCAAGGGCATCGTCATCAACGGCCTGCCGATCCTGATCAGCCCGTCGCCGACGTTCAGCCATCTCGACCAGTATTATGACGACTGCGTCACCGGTGGGCCAGGCTCCTTCGTGTTGCCGATCTATGCGGCCTCGGAATTCGCCACCGCCATACGCCGCAAGCTGATCCTGGAGGTGAGCGGCATCGCCGATGCGACCGTGGTCCCGATCGATGCCGCCGCACCCATGGACTGCCTGCAGGGCGAACGCGACCGGCGGCTATATTCCGACCCATATCTGCCGGAACTCGACAAATGAGGTTTGAGGCAGTTCGGAGGGGAAAGCCGCTGCGCGGCTTGTCGGCAAACTTCAGGCCGGCCGTGCACCGTATTTGTCGCGAAATTCGGCATAGAGATCGCGGCGCCAGCGCCGGCCGCCGACATAGCCACGCAACAGCTGCGGCAGCGAATAGCCAAGCGCCTTCGACGACCGGTTGGCCATATAGCCGGAGAACGCCTGCGAAACCCTGCCCTTGAGTGCATCGGCGATGAGCTGCCGGGCGATCATGTAAGGCGGAATGTAGGGGTAGCGGTCGGCGATATAGGGGTGCTTGTCGATCAAGCTCGCATAGGCTTCGACATAGCCGTCCCGGCGACCGGAGATCGAATTCTCCGAGTTGTACTTTTTCCAGTCGATCACTTCGGACAGCTGCGCGCCGCTGCGACGGGCAAAGCGCAGCAACAATTCGCGATCCTGCATGCGCGTGACGTCACTGTCGTAGCCGCCGATGGCCAGCAGCGACTCGCGCCGGGCGGTGATTGCCGACCCGGCAATGAAGATGGTCTGCGCGACAAGGGCCCGCTCCAGCGAGTCGCGGCTCAGCAGCGCCTCGCGGTTGACGCAGTTGGTGCGGCGATTGCCCTTCAGCGACACGAAGGAACTGATCAGCACTTCGAGTGAGGGATTGTTGTCGAACTGCTCCAGCGTCCGCGCCAGGCGATCCGGCAAATAGACGTCGTCGGAATCGAGGAATGTCACCACCGGCGCCTGCGCCCGCTCGATGCCGGCATTGCGGGCGGCATTGGCGCCGCGCCATTTCGAGCCAACATAGATCAGCCGTGGATCGCGGATTTCGGCAAGTGCGGCTGCCGTACCGTCGGTCGAGCCGTCATCGACGACAATGTGTTCGAACCGGGGAAAATTCTGCGCCAGCACGCTCTCCACGGCGCGCACCACCTTGCTGCGGCGATTGTGCGTCGGTGTGATCACCGAGATCAGCGGAGCGAGGTCGGTTGCCTTGGACATGTTGCTTCGATTGTGCCCCGAAATGCCTGGAGGCCGGAGGTTTTGATGGTCGCCGTCCAAGCCTTACCCCGGGATGGCATTCGATTCGACGCTACAAAAAACCAGCGGCAATGTCATCACAAACTGTTGAGCCAGGACGCCGTAAGCCGGCCGATTACCCCAGACGTAATCGACCGATGGCCATCATGTCTGCAGATTGCGCCAACGAAGCCGGTCGTCGGGCTTCGATCTCACAGGGAGTTCAGCCGTGGCCGCCTACGCCGTCGCCCATATGCGTCAAGTCACAATGGGCCCGCAGATTGTCGAGTATCTGCAGAGGATCGACGCCACATTGGAGCCGTTCGGCGGCTGCTTCCTTGTCCACGGCGGCGACATGGACGTGGTCGAAAACGAATGGCCCGGGCATCTGATCGTCATCGAGTTTCCGGACAGGGCGCATGCGTGGGGCTGGTACGATTCATCAGCCTATCGGGAGATTCTGGCCTTGCGCACCGACAACTCCCACGCCGATGTGATCATCGCCGATGGCGTTCAGCACCCGCACAAGGCGACGGACGTGCTGGAATAGGGGCAAACTACCGCTTCAGCAAGAACACCGCTTGCTGGCCGAAGAAATTCCAGAACCACCATGGCATCGACAGTCCGATCTTCTGGCCGTTGCCGTCGAGCGCGGTGGCTTTCTCGACCGAAGCGCCGAGTTCCTCGACCAGATTGACGAAGTCGCGGATGGTGCAGAAATGGATGTTGGGCGTGTCGTACCAGGAATAGGGCAGGTCCGCGGTCACCGGCATCCGGCCATTGACGAACAGCGACAGCCGCACCCGCCAGTGGCCGAAATTGGGGAAGGAGACGATGGCGCGGTTGCCGATTCGCAGCAGCTCGTCGAGCACCAGCTTCGGGTTGCGGGTCGCCTGCAGCGTCTGAGACAGGACGACGAAGTCAAAACCCTTGTCTGGATAGAATTCGAGGTCGGTATCGGCATCGCCCTGGATGACCGAGAGACCGCGCGCCACGCATTCATTGACGCCGCGCTGTGACAGCTCCAGCCCGCGGCCGTCGACCTGCTTGGTCTCCTGCAGGAGTTCGAGCAGCAGGCCGTCGCCGGAGCCGACATCGAGCACCCGCGACTGCGGCGGTATCAGGTTGGCCACGACTTCGAGGTCGACGCGCTGGCTGCCATTGACGCTCATGAGGCGAGCCCCCTTGCGCGGGCCGCCGAGCCGATGAAGCCCTTGATGGCGGCAAACAGTTCGGGTTCATCGAGCAGGAAGGCATCATGGCCGCGGTCGGTGTCGATCTCGACGAAGGAGACGGAGGCGCCGGCGGCGTTGAGCGCATGCACGATCGAGCGGCTCTCCTCGGTCGGGAACAGCCAGTCCGAGGTGAAGGACACCAGGCAGAAGCGGGTCTTGGTCCCGGCAAAGGCATCTGCCAACCGGCCGCCATGGTCGGCGGCGAGGTCGAAATAATCCATCGAACGGGTCATGTAGAGGTAGGAGTTGGCGTCGAAGCGGTCGACGAATGTCATGCCCTGGTGGCGCAGATAGCTTTCGATCTGGAAATCTGCGTCGAAACCGAAGGTCAGCGCTTCGCGGTCCTGCAGATTGCGGCCGAATTTCCGATGCAGGGCGGCTTCCGACAGATAGGTGATGTGGGCGGCCATGCGCGCCACGGCGAGCCCCTTTTCCGGGCGCTTGCCGTGCTCGAAATATTTGCCGCCATGCCAGTCCGGATCGGCCATGACGGCCTGCCGGCCGACCTCGTGGAAGGCGATGTTCTGCGAGGAATGGCGTGCGCCTGTGGCGATCGGCAGGGCCGAGAAGACGCGCTCGGAATAGCACGATGCCCATTCCAGCACCTGCATGCCGCCCATCGAGCCGCCGAGCACGCAAAACAGCTTTTCGATGCCGAAATGGTCGACCAGCATCAGTTGCGCCCGCACCATGTCGCGGATGGTGATGATTGGCAGGTCGAGGCCGTAGGGCTTGCCGGTGGCGGGATTGGTCGAGGCCGGACCCGTGGAGCCGAGGCAGCCGCCGATGACGTTGGAGCAAATGACGAAGAAGCGGTTGGTGTCGATGATCTTGCCGGGACCGATCAGCACTTCCCACCAGCCGGGCTTGCCGGTCACCGGATTGGTGCTGGCGACATGCTGGTCGCCGGTCAGCGCGTGGCAGACCAGGATGGCGTTGGTGCGGGCATCGTTGAGGGCGCCATATGTCTGGTAGGCGATCTGGAACGGCGACAAAAGCGTGCCGGCGTCGAGCTTCAGCGGCTTGTCAGGGCCAAAACGCAACACAGGGCTCGACGGGTTGTCGGCCTCGTTGTTGGTTTTTGTAGCGCGGAGCGCGGCCATGTGACTCTCCTTGCCCGCCGTCAGGCAATAAAAAACCGGCAGTGCGATCGCAAAGCCGGTTACGTCACGCAAACGGCCCTTTAGCGAGTTGTTTAACGTGGCTGCAAGCCGACCGGCCAAATCACCACGGAACTGTTGCGTTCTTCTAGAACTCGTGCGGCCCGGCGTCAACGGCCAGCTATTGCCCGCCTCTCGACATTCGCGGCTACGGCTTGTATTTCCGCTGCGGCCTCCGGACGGAGGCATTCTCGATGGATTTGCGACATGGACAAGACAGCGGACAAGGCACGGCCGACGCCCCGCGCGGGCATTATGGACATCGACGCCTATGTGCCGGGCAAGAGCACGGCACCGGCCGGCGTCGCCAAGGTCCATAAATTGTCGTCGAACGAGAACCCGCTCGGCCCGTCGCCGAAGGCGATCGAGGCCGCGCGCGAAGTGGCTGGCAAGCTCGATGTCTATCCCGACGGCACCGCCCGCCGGCTGCGCGAGGCGATCGCCGAGGTGCATGGCCTCAACCCGGCAAACATCATCTGCTCCAACGGTTCCGACGAGATTTTGGGCCTGCTGGCGCAGACCTATCTGGCGCCAGGCGATGAGGCGATTTTTACCGAACATGCCTTCATGGTCTACAAGATCTACATTCAGTCGGCGGGGGCCAAGCCGGTTGCTGTGAAGGAAACCGAGGAGCGCGCCGACGTCGACGCGATCCTGGCCGCGGTGACGCCGCGGACCAAAATCATCTTCCTCGCCAATCCCAACAATCCGACCGGCACCTATCTGCCGTTCCAGGAGGTCCGCCGCCTGCATTCCACGCTCCCGGGCAACGTGCTTCTGGTGCTCGACGCGGCCTATGCCGAATATGTCAGGCGCAATGACTACGAGGCCGGCATCGAGCTGGCGGGCAGCGCACAGAATGTGGTCATGACCCGCACCTTCTCCAAGCTCGGCCTTGGCGGCGCGCGCATCGGCTGGATGTATGGCCCACTGCACATCGTCGATGCCATCAACCGTATCCGCGGCCCTTTCAACGTTAACGCAACAGCGATCGAGGCCGGCATTGCCGCCATCCGCGACCGCGCCCATGTCGAGCGCAGTTCGTTGCACAACGAGACCTGGCTTACCTGGCTGAATGAAGAGCTGACGAAGCTTGGGCTCAGGGTGACGCCCAGCGTCGGCAATTTCGTCCTCATCCACTTTCCCGACGACAAGAAGCATTCGGCTGAGGCGGCGGACGACTACCTCACCCAGGGCGGCTATATATTGCGGCGCGTTACCGGCTATGGCTTTCCCAATGCGCTGCGCATGAGCGTCGGCACCGAAGAAGCCAATCGCGGCGTTATCGACGCCCTCACGACGTTCCTGAAAAGCTGAAACAATGACATCACCGATGTTTGAAAAGATCGCGCTGGTCGGCATCGGCCTGATCGGCTCGTCGCTGGCCCGCGTTATCCGCCGCGAGGGCCTGGCCCGCCATGTCGCCATCGCGACGCGCAGCCCGGCCACGCTGGCGCGGGCGAAGGAGCTCGGTCTTGGCGAGAGCTACACCACCGGCGCCAGGGAAGCGGTCCGCGACGCCGACCTGATCATCGTCTCGGTGCCTGTGGGATCGTCGGGCGAGGTGGCGCAAGAGATCGCGCCGGGGCTGAAAAAGGGCGCCATCCTCACCGATGTCGGTTCGACCAAGGCCTCCGTCATTGCGCAAATGCAGCCCTATGTACCGGACGGCGTGCACTTTATTCCGGGGCACCCGCTGGCAGGTACGGAGAAATCGGGCCCGGATGCGGGTTTCGCCGACCTGTTCGAAAACCGCTGGTGCATCTTCACGCCGCTGCCGGGAACCGATCCGGCCGCGCTGGAAAAGCTGTCGGAATTCTGGCGGCGCTGCGGCTCCAACATCGACTCGATGGACCCGCAGCATCATGACATGACGCTGGCCATCGTTTCGCATCTTCCGCACATCATTGCCTACAACATCGTCGGCACGGCCGACGATCTGGAATCGGTGACCAAGTCGGAAGTGATCAAATATTCGGCTTCCGGTTTCCGCGACTTCACCCGTCTGGCCGCCTCCGACCCGACCATGTGGCGCGACGTGTGCCTGCACAACAAGGATGCCATCCTGGAAATGCTGGCGCGCTTTTCGGAGGACCTCGCCTCGCTGCAGCGGGCGATCCGCTGGGGCGACGGCGACAAGCTGTTCGACCTGTTCACCCGCACCCGGGCCGTTCGCCGTTCGATCATCGAGGCCGGCCAGGATATCGACGTGCCGGATTTCGGCCGGCAGGCGGTCGAGCACCCGGTGAAAAGTTAAATCTGTTTCAGACGGGCCAGGTCGCCGCGACCATGGCCATTGTCTCGGCCCGGTCCGGCGCGCCCAGCCGGCCGCCGAAGCGCTGGCATTTGAGCGCGGCCGCCGCGCTGGCAAAGCGCAACGCGTGCTCGACCGACATGGCCTCAGCAAGTCCAACGGCAAAGGCGCCGTGGAAAACGTCGCCGGCGGCCAGCGTGTCGACCGCCTTGACCTTCGGCGCCGCGATGTGGCGCACGCATCCGGCGGACCGGTCATGCCACCAGCTTCCCGAGGCGCCGCCGGTCACCGCCACGAAGGCGTCTGTGCGGCTGGCGAGGTCGGCGCAGGCGGTTTCGGGATCCAGCGCGTGGCCGCAGACAATGCGTGCAGCCGTCTCCGAAGCGACGATGTGCGACGCCAGCGGCAACAGATGCTCCAGCACCTCCAGCGGCGCCGTGTCGGCGTCGAGGATTGCCGGGCAACCGGCGTCGCGCGCGGCGGTCAAGGCAAGAGCGGCGGCGCCCGGCCAGCGCACATCGACCAGCACGGCATCGAAGCCGGAAAGATCGGCGACAGGCACCGCCTCGGGGTCGGCCTGCGCCTTTGGGTCGTAGAAGGGCACGATGATGCGCTCGCCATGAGCGTCGACCAGGATCGCGGCCAGCGCCGAGCGGGCGCCTTCGACGCGGCGGACAAAGCCGCAATCGACGCCCTCGGCCTCGATGCCGGCCAGCAATTGGTCGCCGACGGCATCGTCACCTGCACTTGCCCACAGGAACACCTCGGCGCCGAGACGGCGGGCGGCGCAGGCAGCACTTGTCGCCATGCCCGAGGCGATCTGGATGCCGTCCGAGGCGATGAACTTGCCCTGATGCGTGGGCAGGGTTTCGACGCGCAGGATGGTATCCAGCGTCAGCGCGCCAACGCTCAGCAGTTTCACCGGTCGGTTCATGCGTCGGCTTGCTCGAGCATGATCTCTCCCCAAAAGCCGTTCCCGCTCTTTGCGATCATGCTCTATCTCTTTGTTTTAACGGAATTCCGGACGGAAAACCGCTCACACTTTTCTTGGAATTGCTCTAATCGAGCGGCTTGATCTTGCCCAGCGGAATGAAGCCGAGCGAGACCTTGCCCTTCACCACCTTGAGCGGCATCGACGGTTCGTTGCCGAGCAGCGCCAGACCGGCAAAGCCTTGCTCGATCTGGCTCTTCTGCTCGGGGATTGCGGTGGCGAGGATTGCCGCCACGGCTTTGGGATCCTGCAGCTTGATCGTCAGGTCGGCATTGACCAGGCCGTTGGCGTCGACCGACACCGGGCCGGAGACGGTGATGCGCGCGGTTCCCGACGACAGATCGAGCTTGTGGATGTCGGCCGCCTGGCCGCGCAGGCTCCTGGCCTGCGTCTTCATCAGCGCGACGCCGTTCTTCAGCGTCGCGTCGCCGCTGCCGTCGAGCGGCGGCAGCACGCGCCCGCCGATCGCGTCGGCGTCGATCTCAAGATCGGTGAAGCTGCCGACGTAGCCGATGTCCTGGCCGTCGGGCCGCAACTCGCCCGCCGCGGTTCCGGCGCTGAACAGTGAAACCGGATCAGTGTCGTCGGCCGGATCCGTCTGGCCGGACAAGCTCTCCGCCTGCAGCGAAATGCTCCGGGGCAGGGGCCAGAAGAGCTTGGCATTGGCCTGCAGATTGTCCCAGTCGATCCATAGCGGCGCCATCCCCGGCACCGAGGTGCGCAGCGGCCCACGCAACTCGGCGGCAGGCGACAAAGGCCGGATGAGCTCTGCAACGAAGTTGAAGCTGCCTGCCGAGGCGGCAACGTTCCTGGCGTCGTCCTCGTAAGCCAGATTGTCACAGGAGATGGCAAAACTCAGGGGGTAGCCGCTGACGGTGAGGTTGGCGCAGCCGGCCTCGATGCCTTTGTCCTTGAGCGAGGCCACCGCCTTGTCGGCTTCGCTGCTGACGCGACCGGCGACATAGAACCAGACTGCGCTGTAGACGCCGAACAGCATAACGAGCAAGGCAGCGAGCCACATCAGCCGGCGGCGAAACTTCGACGGACGCTCGTCACTTGACGTCATGCTGCGGCTTTCATTAACGCGGGCGTGTTGCGGGTGGACTGTGGCTTACGCAAAAGCAAAAAGAACAGAAGAGCACCGATTCCGATGCGGCGGCGTCACTCTCGTACAATCAGGCTTGGCGATATGGGCGATTTTTGGGTTTTTGGCTACGGCTCGCTGATCTGGCGACCGGGATTCGCCCATGTCGAGACACGGCGCGCGCGGCTTTACGGCTACCGCCGGTCGCTCTGCGTCTATTCCTTCGTGCATCGCGGCACGCGCCAGCGGCCGGGCCTGGTGCTAGGCCTCGACCGTGGCGGCTCCTGCATCGGGCTGGCCTTTCGCGTGCCCGGCGAGCTGCGCGATGAGGTGCTGACCTATCTGCGCGAGCGCGAATTGGTGACCAGCGTCTACCTCGAGCGTGTGCTCGATATCAGCCTCGACGGGAATGGGGCGGCCGCGGGAGAGAGAGTGAAAGCGGTTGCCTATATCGTCGACCGCCAGCATGAGCAGTATGCCGGCGGGCTCGACCCCGCGCATGCGGCAGGTGTTATCCGTGGCGCCGTCGGCCAGTCCGGAAACAACGAGGACTATGTGCTCAACACGCTGCAGCATCTCGCGGCGCTGGGTATCAGCGACCACTGGCTGGAAGAGGTGGCGAAGCGGATCGCCTCGTGAGCCAGTGGACCACGGCGAGCCTGCAGGCGAAGCGCTCGCGCCTTTGTGAAGCGCTGGCCCGCTGGAAAATTGGCTGAGGCCTTTGACCTCGGCGCGGCGAGACCTAGCTTAGCTGCGGCCCGAAGCATTCGGGTCGCCCGCCGCCAGCCCACGGAGCCCCGTCTTGCAAAAACGCCGTCTCGGTCAAACCGACCTTTCCATCGCGCCGCTGGTCCTGGGCGGCAATGTCTTCGGCTGGACCGCGGACGAGAAGACCTCCTTCGACCTGCTCGACCGGTTCGGCGGCGCCGGCCTCAACGCTATCGATACGGCCGATGCCTATTCGCGCTGGGTGCCCGGCCACGCGGGCGGCGAGTCCGAGACCATCATCGGCAAATGGATGAAAAGCCGCGGCAACCGTGACAAGATCATCGTCATCACCAAAGTCGGCTCGGATATGGGACAAGGCAAGAAGGATCTGTCCGCTGCCCATATCGAAAGGGCAGTCGAGGCGTCGCTCAAGCGACTGCAGACCGATGTCATCGACCTCTATTTGTCGCACTGGCCGGACCCGACCACGCCTTATGAAGAGACGCTCGGCGCCTACCAGAAGCTGCTCGCTGCCGGCAAGGTCCGCCATATCGGCGCCTCGAATCTCGACGCCGGCCAGCTGCGCGCCGCGCTCGATGTTGCCAGCCTGCGCGGGCTGCCGCGCTACAGCGTGCTGCAGCCGGAATACAATCTCTACGATCGCTCATCCTTCGACGGGCCGCTGCATGATGTGTGCGTGGCCGAGGATATCGGCGTCATCACCTATTTCAGTCTCGCCAAGGGGTTTTTGAGCGGCAAATACCGTAGCGAGGCCGATCTCGGCAAAAGTGAACGCGGCGGCGGCGTGAAGGCTTATCTCAATGCGCGCGGCATGCGCATTCTGGCCGCACTCGACACTGTGGCGGCGCGCCATTCGGCCAAGCAGGCGGAAGTAGCACTCGCATGGGTGATGGCGCAGCCCGGCATCACTGCGCCGATCGCCAGCGCCACGACGCTGGACCAGGTCGACAGCCTGGTGCGCGCCGCATCGCTGAAGCTCAGCGCGGAGGATCTCGTGGCGCTGGACAAGGCCAGCGCCTAGCCGCGCAGGTTCGGCACGATCGTTCAAGACGACGGCTGTCCGCCTTGCCACACTGTTCTCCATTATTGTGGAGAAGAGGCAGCATGGCCGCAGACATTCTTTCGCAGGCGCAGCCCTGGCAGCAATTGCTGGCGCTGGTGCTGGCGGCAACCGTCGTCATGGGCAGTCCTGGCCCGGCGACGATCAGCGTCACGGCGATAGGGGCCGCCTTCGGCCTGCGCAATTCGCTTCACTACACATCGGGGATCATTTTAGGCACGGTCGCGGTGCTGCTGGTCGTGGCCACCGGCATCAAGGCTATCCTCACCTCGATGCCGGGCGTAGCGCCAGTGCTGGCGGTCGCTTCAGCCGCCTATATTCTCTACCTCGCCTACAGAATAGCGACAGCGCCGCCGCTGGCCGCGCGTGACAGCAGCGCGGTTCTGCCGACCTTCCTCGGCGGCTTCCTGCTCGCCGTTGCCAACCCGAAAGCCTATCTGGCGATTGCTGCGGTCCTTGCTGGCTCCGCGACCGCAGCTCTCGGCATCCCGGCCAGGCTGGCGGTTCTCACCCTGATGATCGTAGCCATCCATGTGCTGTGGCTGCTGGCCGGCGCGGCCTTCGCCCGCACCCTGCGCCAGCCGCTGACGTCGCGGATCATCAATCTGGCCTTCGCGGCGACGCTGGTGCTGACCACGGCGCTGGCGGCGTGGCCTTGAGCCGGCCCGCAGAAGAGATCAAGCTTTGGTCTTTTTTGTTTTGGCGCGATTCAGGACGGAAAAAACCGCTCACACTTTTCCTGGAATTGCTTTGGCGGCCGCGGCGAGTTCGGCCAGCCGCTTGACCGCCGTCGGCGGCATTTGCGGCGGGTTAGGAGCCTGCGATGCCTCGATCAGCAGCTGGTCGCAGGCGGCTTCCGTATCGCCGATCAGCCGGTCCATGAATTCGTCCTTGCCGAGCCCGGGCGGGATCGGCGGCAGGAAGCGGGCCTTGATGGTGCCGGGAAAGCGCAAAAATTTGCGGCGAGGCCAATAGAGGCCGGCGACATGGGCGACCGGTACCACCGGGACGCCAAGCTGCGTATAGAGCTCGACAATGCCGTATTTGTAAGCCGGCTCGTCGCCTGGCGCTCGGCGCGTGCCTTCGGGGTAGATAATCAGCTGGCGCGGATTGCGCCCCATCTCCTGCTTTGTCGATGCAACGACCTGCTTCAACGCCTTGGAGCGGCTGCCGCGGTGAACCGGGATCATCCGCATCTTCAGGATGTACCAGCCGAAGAAGGGGATCCAGGTCAGCTCGCGCTTCAGGATATAAAGCGGATCGTGGAGGAAGGGAAAGAAAGCGATCGCGTCCCAAAACGACTGGTGTTTCGGCGCCAGGATGAAAGAGCCCTCCGGCAGGTTCTCGACGCCGGTGATGTCGCTCCTGGTGCCGGCGATCTTGTCGTAGAGCCACAGGCTGGTGCGCGACCAGAATTTCGGCACGAACCAGGCGCGATGGCGTGGCGAGAGGAAGTAGTAAGGGGTCCAGAGGACCATCTGGACGATCAGATTGACATAGAAGACGAAGTTGAACGCCAGCGAGCGGATATAGAGCATGCGGGGAAGGGCCCGTTGAGGAGGTGTGCGTTGGTTACACCAAGCGCGGGCAAAAAGGAAACGCCGCAATGGCCTGACATAGGCCGGCTCGCCACTGACTCAAGCCAGTCTCAACTCACCACGTCGCCTGCAATAGCCGCTGCTTCAGCCGCGGAGCGGCGAAATCGAGGAACGCCCTGAGTTTCACCGCCAGCAGGCCTTGGCCGGCATGGACGAGGCTCACCGGCCATGGCTGCGGCTCGAAGGGCCGCAAGACCGGGACGAGCACGCCGGAACGTACTGCGTCCGCGATCTGGTAGGAGAGCACCCGCGTCATCCCGGCGCCTGCAATCGCGGCATCGATTGCAGCTTCCGCCGTGTTGACGCGCAGCCGTGAGCGGATCGGCACGATCAGTTCGCCCTTGTTGCCGGCAAAGCTCCAACTGGCGAGAGCGGAAGCCCCCTCGAAACTGATGCATTCATGCGCGGCCAGATCGTCCGGCGTCCGCGGCATGCCATGCGCGGCGATATAGGCGGGGCTGGCGCACACGACGCGACGGATCGCGCCCACGCGGATGGCGGCCAGGCTCGAAGGCGCAAGCTCGCTGATGCGGATGGCGAGATCGAGATGTTCCTCCGCCAGTTGGGTTATCCGGTCGGCCAGCGTCAGGCGGATCTTGACTTGAGGATAGGCCGCTAGGAACTCGGTGACGACAGGCAGCACGTGCAGGCGACCAAAGACGACTGGCGCGGTGATGAACAGATCGCCGGTCGGCGTGCTGTATTCGCCGGCGGCGGTGCGTTCGGCTTCGCCGACCTCGCCGAGGATGCGGCGGCAGGCGGCGAGATAAGCCTGGCCGGCATCGGTCAACGTGAGCTGCCGGGTCGAACGGTTCAGCAGGCGCGCCTGAAGGTGCTTCTCGAGGTCGGAAACCTTGCGGCTGACTGTTGCTAGTGGAATGCCGAAATGGCGGCCGGCAGCGGAAAGGCTGCCCGCTTCTACCGCGACGACGAACAGCGACATGGCTTCGAGCCGATCCATAGCTTCTTCCGGAAATTGGAAGGATAGCTTACAATTATGCCATCTACATCCAAAACATGAAAGGACTTACATCTCCGCGTACAATGGCCGTGTTTCGGCCTCGCGGAGGCTTCCATGAATGCTCATACTTTCACCAGCGATGTCGCCTTCACGCCGACGGTCAAGGCGATCCAGACCCGCAAAGGTTCACGCAAGGGCTATGCCAGCGCCGAGGAGCGCGGCGGATGGCGCGCCCATATGACGCCCGACCTCGCCGACCTCATCGCGGCGCAGACCAGCGTCTTCCTGTCGACGGCAAATGGCGAGGGTCAGCCCTATATCCAGCATCGCGGCGGGCCAGCCGGCTTCCTCAAGGTGCTGGACGAGAAGACCATCGGCTTTGCCGATTTCTCCGGGAACAGGCAGTTCATCACGCAGGGGAATCTCGCCGACAACAACCAGGCATTCCTGTTCCTGATCGACTATGCGCATCGCCAGCGCGTCAAGATCTGGGGCACGGCGCGCGTCGTCGAGGACGATGCCGAGCTTCTGGCAAGGCTGATGCCGCAGGACCACAAGGCGCGCCCCGAGCAGGTCATCTTGTTCACCGTCTCGGCCTGGGATGCCAATTGCCCGCAACACATTCCGCAGCGATTCGAGGCCGCCGATGTCGCGGCCGCACTCGCCGAACGCGACAAGCGGATTGAAAGCCTCGAACAGGAGATTGCGCGGCTGCGTGGCGCGGAAGACGGCACGGCCAAGGGGTAATCGAGCGCCGTCAGAGTCGTCTGTCTGGACGCAATTCCCAAGGGAAAGCGTACGTGCTTTTCCCGGGAAAACCGCTACACACTTTTCCTGGAATTGCTTTAGTCCTTGGCGGTCGAAACCTCGGCCAGTGCGACGCTGTCGGCAGTCTGGCGGACCGGGACGACGCCGCGCGCAAGCGCCAGCAGGTATTTGCTGTATTCGGTCAGAAGCACGCGTAGTGCTTCCGGCTTGGTCAGCCAGTCGCCATTGTCCAGATTGGTGTTGACCACCGGATAGGGTTCAAGCCTGGCGCCATGCAGCAGGCGGCCCATCTCGAGCAGGCTGCGCGGCATGTGGTAATTGTTGGTGACGAGGATGACGCTGCCATAGGCGTGGCTCTCCACCCATTTAGCGCTTTCCTCGGCATTGCCGATCGTGTCGAGCGCGGCGCGGTCGATGTCGACACAGCAGGAAAACAGCGCCTTGTCGCCGCCGGTAGCAGCCTGCAATTGGCGGCGGCTGGCAGAGGGATGCACGCCTGAGATCAGCAGCCGCTCGCCCTTGCCGGAGGCAAGCAGATCGAGTGCTGCGTCGAGGCGGGCCTGACCGCCGGTCAAGACGATGATCGCATCGGCCTTGGCCGGGTTGGTCGGGGTCGTCATGTGGCTGACCTTGCTGGCGAACCAGCCGAAGCCACCGGCAAACAGGGCCACAAGCAGCAGTAGACAGAGGGAGGCGAGACGCAGGGCGGTGCGCAAACGGCCCAGCCCGGTGCGCACACGCGAACGCACCACTGGCATCTGTCCAGCCGTTCCGGTCGACTCCCGCGCGTTCATCATCCTATGGTTAATCCTGAAATGCCTTTTTGGTAAGGAAAAAAGCGCACATTGCGTTACGTCGGTTTTCGATCCGTGATCCCTTCCATTCCTGTCCTTGCCCCCGAACTGTTTTCGCTTCTGCCCTCACGGGTCACCCCGCATCCGGCTGGCGGACATCGATGTCGCTGAGATAGGCGACGACGGTGGCGTGCGAGGTCGCCGCCGTCAGTCCGCCGATCACCAGCACCATCAGGCCGACGCCGAGATAGCCTGCCGATCCGATGGCGAAATTGCCGAACAAAGCGGTGGCCTGGTCGGCCTGCGGCGTTGCCATGTTGCGCGATGACCACCAAGAAAAGACGATGAAAACCAGGATCGCGGCTGCGCCGCCGGCGGCCGCGCCCTTCATGCCGGTGACCAGGAAATGCCAGCGGAATTCGCGCGCGATGAAGCGCGCCTCGGCGCCGACGAAATGCAGCACTTCGATGATATGGCCGTTACCGGCCATGGCGCCGCGCGTCGCAAACACTACGGTCAGCACCGTCGCCGACAGCATCAGGACCAGCACGGCGATGCCGATGGTGACCGTGGTGCGGGCCATGGCGACCAGCCGGTCGACCCATGTACGGTGATCGTCGAGCGAAGCACTCGGCAGCTTGGGCGTGAGCGCCGCACGGATGGCGCTAAAGTCGGGCGGACTGGTCTCGTCGATGGTGACGATGATCAGGCGCGGCACCGGCAATTCGTCGATATTCAGGCCCGAGCCCAGCCATGGCTCCAACAGACGCGCGGTGGCGTCGCGATCGATGATCCGGGTTTCCTTCACGCCGGGGAATTCGCCGACGATCTGCGAGGCCTGGGCAAGGGCTGCCTCCATGTCGAGGCCGTCGACCGGTTTGATCTGAATCGTCGCCTCGCGCGAGATCTGGTTTTCCCAGACCGAGGCAGTGTCGCGCACCAGCGTGACGGCGCCGAAAGTCAGGCAGGACAGGAAGGTCATGATGGCGATCACCAGCACCAAGGCGCGGCCGGCAATATTCTGCGCCGGCACGATCGGCGCCATGCGGCGCTGGACACGCTGCGTCGTCGTCGCCGGTTCGGCGGCGTCTTCATGCAGCTGTTCGGCCGATACTTCAGTCATAAATATCCAGCCTTCCGCCGGCCAGGATCATGCGGCGCGCGTCGACCTGTTCCATCAGGCCGAGATCGTGAGTGGCGATCACCACCGCGGTGCCGAGCCGGTTGAGCTCGATGAACAGCCTGAGCAGCCGGCGTGCCAGTGGCGGGTCGACATTGCCGGTCGGCTCGTCGGCAAGCAGGATTTCGGGCTGTTCGATCAAGGCCCGGGCGATTGCCGCGCGCTGCTTTTCGCCACCCGAAAGGACCGGCGGCAGCACATGCATGCGCTCGCCCAGGCCAACCCATTTCAAAAGTTCGGTGACGTCGGTGCGGTAGCTCGCTTCCTCGCGGCCGCGCACGCGCAGCGGCAGAGCGACATTCTCATAGGTGGTCATGTGGTCGAGCAGGCGGAAATCCTGGAACACCACGCCGATGCGGCGCCTGAGATGCGGCAGTTCAGCGCGCGAGATGCGCGAGCGGTCCTTGCCGAAGATGGTGATCAGCCCGCGTGTCGGCTTCAGCGACATGAACAGAAGGCGCAGCAGCGTCGTCTTGCCGGCGCCGGAGGGCCCGCTCAGGAACTGGAAGGAGCTCTCCGGAATGTGCAGGGAGATGTCGCGGAGGATTTCCGGACCCATGCCATAGCGGAGGCCGACATTTTCGAAGCGGATCACGTGCGACGACCTGAGGGCGGCGGCGTGCCAGCCCTTTCTGTCCGACGACCATCGGCCGCCATGGTTAACCGTCGGTTAATTTTCGCTGTTCTTGAGTGCGTCACAAGGGTTCCGGTGGGAAGCGTTAACCATTTCCATTTACGCAAAAGAAACGAACAGGCAACAGCGGGGCCATGATGGCTGAGCAACGAACCGCGCGCCCGGTTTCCGGCGAAATCATGACCGGGACAAGTGTCGCACCGGAATCGCGTCCTGTGGCGACCGACATTGTCGATGCGGATTATGAGGTGCTGCCGCAGCCGATCCCAAGGGTAGAAGCCATGCCGACGCCGGCGCGCGACATCGCGACGCCGTCGATGGAAGGCATGGAGATGCTGCGCAAATCAGATGCGTCAGCCGGGCGGCCGGCATCGCGTGGCGGGCCGATCTTCTGGATTGCCGGCATCGGTGCGGCGCTTGCCGCCTTCTGGGTCTCGGGTGGCCACGCGCTGGTGCGCCAGACGCCGTTCTGGTCAGTCGAACAGCCGGAGGGCGCCGTACTCAGCATTGCCGGCGTCACGTCGCGTGTCGACGCCTCGGGACCCACCCCGGTGCTGTTCGTGGACGGCGAGGCCGTCAATGACGGTTTGAAGGCGGGACAATTGCCTTCGCTGGAGATACGTGTCACCGGCAATGACAGCCGCATCACCCGCTATACTCTGGGGACATCCAACCGTTCTCTGGCGCCCGGCGAAAGATTCGGCTTTTCCAGCCGCCTCGATGTGCCTAGAAACGGCGTCAAGGCCGTGGCGGTCACCTTCGCCGGCTAGTCGGTTTCTCTGGAAAGGTCGTTGATGCCAGTTGTGCGCGGCAAGGACATCGAGGTCCTGTTTTCGGCGTCCGCGATCGCGCGGCGCAATCTCGAACTCGCCAAGGAGATCGCCGAGCACGACTATCACGACCTGCTGGTGATTTCGGTGCTGAAGGGCTCGTTCATCTTCGCCGCCGATTTGATCCGCGCCATGCACGATGTCGGGCTGTCGCCGGAGGTCGAGTTCATCTTCATTTCCAGCTATGGCGCCGGCACCACTAGCGGCGAGGTGAGGGTGCTGCGCGACATCGACAATGAGGTCGCCGGCCGCGACGTGCTGCTGATCGACGATATCCTGGAGTCGGGCAAGACGCTGTCCTTCACCCGCAACCTGATGCTGTCGCGCGGCGCCAAAAGCTGCGCCATCGCGGTGCTGTTGGACAAGCGCATGCGCCGCCAGACCGAGCTGAACGCCGACTATGTCGGCTTCGACTGTCCCGATTACTTCGTCGTCGGCTACGGCATGGACGTCGCTCACGCTTTTCGCGAACTGCCGTTTGTCGGTGTCGTCAAAGGCGATGCCTGAGAAAAGGCCCCCGACGCTTCAAATTTTCAGAAAAAGTCAACTTTTGCCCGCCAAATTCCGGCCCATGGCAAAGCTTCTGATCGTCGAGGACGATGAGTCCGTCCGCACCCTCGCCGCCCGCGCGCTCGAACGCGCCGGGCACTCGATCGATATCGCCGCCGACGGCGCGCAGGGGCTGGCGATGGTCAGTGCTGCAGGCGGCGGTTACGACCTCGTCGTCTCCGATATCCGCATGCCGGAAATGGACGGCATCGAGATGGCGATCGCCGCAGCCAGGCTTTTCCCTGACATGAAGATCCTGCTGATGACCGGCTATGCCGACCAGCGCGAGCGCGCCGAGGAATTGAACGGCGTCATTATCGACGTCGTGCAAAAGCCTTTCACACTGGCCGAAATCCGCTCGCGGGTCGACCAGGCGCTCGCCTGCTTCGCCTGACACGCTTCAGGCGACATCCTGAGACGCGGCGAGGACAGGCGCAGCGCTCCGGCGCCGTTCGGTGTTGAGCGCCAGCAGACCGGCGCCGATGATCAGCGCCGCACCGATGGCAGTGGTCGAGCGCGGCACCTCGTCGAAGAACAGGAAGCCCCACAGCGGCGACCAGATGATGCCGGTGTATTCGAAGGTGGCGACGCGGTTGGCGGGCGCCAGCCTGTAGGCCTGCGACAGCAGAATCATGCCGGCCGAAGCGACGAAGCCGCAGGCCGCCATCTTGAGGAAATCCGGGGTCGTCGGCCAGACCCACGGCCGCACCAGGAATTCGAGGCTGGGGTGGACAGCATGGGTTATGCCGGCAAGCCAGAATGTGCCGGCAACCGCAGCGGCGCCGACCAGATAGGCGCCGTTCTGGTAGAAGGCCATGACGGTGGAGGATTCGGTGTCGCCGATCTTGCGCGCCATCAGCTGTGAAAAGCCGTAGAGCAAAGCCGAGCCCAACGAAAGCAGCGCCGCCCAGTCGAACAGGCCGGCGCCCGGGCGCAGCATCACGACCACGCCCAGCATGCCGATCAGCACGGTGGCGAGAGCCTGCCAGGATACCCGCTCGCCGAGATAGGGCCCGGCCATCGCCATGATGAACAGGGGCGCCATGAAATAGAGCGCCACCGCGTCGGCGAGCGGCAAGGCAGCGATGGCCAGATAGTAGACCGTATAGGAGGAGAACTGGATGAAGGCGCGTATCGTCAGCAGGCCGAACCGCTTCGAGGCGATGGCCCGCAGGCCGACGTCGGCGCGAACGAGAAAGATCAGGATCGGCAAAGCGACGATCGAGCGGATCCACATCACCTCGGTCACGGGATAGCCGGCCGACACCGCCTTGACCAGCGGGTCCTGGAGCGAGAACACCAGCACGCCAAGGCACAGGCTGATGATGCCGAGAACGATCCGGTTGCGCATGTTGTTCTGCCGGCCCTTGCCTTAACTGCCCGCAGCCGCCCGGCCATGGGGTAAAAAGAACCCGCCACCGTTTCGGGCAGCGGGTATGAGTGAGGACTCTTTGATTGGTCCGCAGCCGATTTCGCGGCGGCATATCCAATGGGCGAGCGGACTATGCTGCGGCGTTTGACATGTTGCAAACGAATTGGAATGATACCAGCGATCAAATTTGCTTATGACGGATTCGATGCGGCCAACCCTCGACAGCGATCTCCTGCGCACCTTCGTCGCCATTGCCGAAGCGGGCAATTTCACCCGGGCGGCGGAGCAGGCCGGGCGCACCCAGTCGGCGGTGTCGATGCAGATGAAGAAGCTCGAGGAGCTGGTCGGCGACAGGCTGTTCGAACGCGGCTCGCGCGGCGTGGCACTGACGCGCCGTGGCGGCGAGCTGATCGTCAATGCCCGCCGCATCGTCTCGCTGCTCGACGAGACGGCGGCGTCGATGGCGGCGGCACCGCTTGGCGGGCCGGTGCGCATCGGCATTCCCGAGGAATATGGTCACGCCATCCTGTCGCGCGCGCTCGGCGCCTTCTCGAAGCGTCACACCAAGGTCGAGGTCACCGTGCGCTATGCACATTCCGGCGCCCAGCTGGCGGCGCTAGCCGCCGGTGAACTCGACCTCGCCGTGGTGTTCGAATGGCAGGATCCTTCCGGCGGCGAGGTGCTGATGCACGATCCGACAGTGTGGGTGACATCGAGCCTGCATCACATGCATGAGGAGCGGCCGGTGCCGATCGCGCTCTACAACAGAGCCGGCTGGTGCAAGGACTTCGCCATCAAATCGCTGGAGCAGCGTGGGCTGGCCTACCGTGTCGCCTATACCAGCGACACCACCGGCGGCCTGAAGCTCGCCGTCACCTCCGGCCTGGCGATCGCGCCGATCTCGCACAGCAATATTCCGGATGGCTGTCGTGAACTCACCGCCGCTGACGGGTTCGGCCATATCGATTCCTCGAATGTGGTGATGCACCGCAGCCCAAATGCCTCAGGCGAGGCTATCGACGGCATGCAGGAGGCGATCCGCGAGGCGTTCGTCAACCGGCCGGCTTAGTCTGTTGCATCCTCGTAGAAATGCAGCCGATTGCCGAAGGGGTCGCCGACCGACACTTCACGGGTCTGCCACGACGTGGTTTCGAGGCCCGGCCGGGCGTAGCGGTATCTCTTGCCGATCAGTTCGCGGTGCAATGCCGCGATGTCCTCGACCTTGATGCGCATGGCTATACCCGGCGCGCCGTCGCCATGATGTTCGCTCAGATGCAGGACACAGCCGTCGCGGATTACACCCATGTAGAGCGGCGCATTGTCGTCGAAGCGGTGCTCGAACTCGACCTTGAAGCCGAGAAAGTCGACATAGAATTCGCGTGCCTTGGCGATGTCGAAGATGCGCAGGATGGGCGTGACGGCACCGAGTTTCGGCATGGCGCTGATACCATTCAGTTCGACGGATGTTGCCTTGGAGGCTACTTCAGCTCCAGCAGCCGCTCGAGGTAGCTGCGCTCGATGTCGGGGCTGAGCGCGTTGCCGAGCCGCTTGCGAATCGCTTCGAGAATCTGGCGGGCGCGCTGCACGTCGATCTCGTCGGGCACCTTCACCGAATCGCCGAAATCGGGTCCGCGGCTGGCGCGCGGCCGGCCCAGCGGATCGCGGCCGGCGTCCTGTTGGCGGCCACCTTCCTGGCTGCCGCCCTGGTCGCCCTGCATCGCCTGCAGCTGCTTCATCATCTCCTTGGCGCCCTTGCGCAGCGCTTCCAGCGCGCGACCCTGGTGGCCGACTGCCTGGTCGCCTTCGCCTTCGCCAAGCGACTTTTCGGCGTTGCCCATGGATTTGCCAGCGTCGCCAAACCCCTCATTGGGCTGCATGCCCATGCCTTCCAGGCCCTTCTTCAGCTTGTCGAGTTCGCTCTGCAACTGGCCCTGGCCTTCCTGCAGCTGCTTCATCGCATCGGCGAATTCCTGCGGTGTCATCGACTTCGGCCGGGCGAGAGGATCGCGATCCTTGCCGACGCCCGGCTGGTCCGGATCGTCGCCATTGCCTTCGCCGGGCTGCTGATTATCTCCGCGCTGCATCTGGTCCATGCGATAAGTGTCGTTCATCATCTCCTGCTGGCGGCGCATGATCTCGCCCAGCTTGTCCATCTGCTGGCGCATCTCGCTGTCCTGCTCGCCGCCCTGCTGCTGACGGCCGGCCTGCAGGTTGTTCATCATGTTTTCCAGCTGCGACAGCAGCTCCTGCGCCTTGTCGCGGTCGCCCGACTTCGCCAGGTTCTCGATCTGGTCCATCATGCGGTCGATATCGCTCTGGCGCAGCTCGCGTCCGTTCTGCTGCATCTGCGGCGCGTTCGGGTTCTGCTTGGCGCGCTCGGCGAATTCCTGCAGGAATTCGTTCATCGCCTCGCGCAGTTCCTTCATCGCCTTTTCGATCTCGTCGTCGCTGGCGCCGCGCTTGATGGCGTCCTGCAGCGCCTGCTGGGCCTGGCGGAGCCGCTTTTCGGCGGACGAGAGATTGCCTTCCTCGATGCCGAGCGCGATTTCCCAGAGATAGGCAATCTCGTTGCGCAACTGATCGTCGCTGTCCGACATCTTCAGCCGGCTGCGGGCGCTCATGATGGCGAGGTAATGCGACATGTTGTCGAACGTGTCCTCGGGCCGCAGGGTGATGGCGTCCATCAGGTCGAGCACGCGCGGCTTGGCATTGGCGTCGAGCGCCAGCAGGCGGCGCTGCTCGACCACCGCCCGCGCCAGCGGGTTGGCGAAGGGCCGCTCCGGCATCACAATAGTCTTGGTTTCGCTGGTCGCGGTGTGTCCGGCATCGTCGGTGGCGACAAGCGACAGCTTGATGCTGGCGCCGGCCCAGACGTGCTCGGTGAGGTCCTTGGTGGTCTTGGCGGCGTTCGCCTTGCCGCCGCGGCGCGGCAGCGCCAGCGGCAGGTCAGGCGGACCGTAGAGCGGATGCGCATCGGGCGCCGCCGGGTCGGCCAGCGCGAAAACCGCCTTTGCGGTGGCCGCGCCATAGTCGTCGTCGATCTGGTAGTTGAGCTCGAAGGCGCCGTTGACGGCGCGCTTGGGCTCGCCGACGAAGCGGATCGTCGGCGGCTTGTCGGGGATCACCGCGAAGGCCCAGCGACCGAGATCGGCTTCGCCCGACTTCAGCGTCAGCGTGCCGTCGGCGGTCAGCTTGCCGGTGAACTGGCGCAGCTTGGGGGTCGCCGGGTTGACCGCCGCTGCCTTGACGGCCGCCACCTGTGGTCCCGACGGGTCGATGGCGCGAGCATTGCCGCCCTTGTCGGCAAAGCTTAGCGTTTCCTCGCCGGAGCCGCCGGTCACGCGCAGCGAGACGTCGCTGCCTTGCGGCACGGTGAAGGTGGCAACCGCCTGCTTGGCGTTGCCATCGATGACTGGCGCGGTCAAGAAGATGGGCGGCTTGCCGGTATAGGCCGGCGGGGTCACCCAGGCATCGATGCGGGGCGGTACGATGTCGCGCGCCGCATGGGCACTGAAACCATCGGACAGCCTGCCGCCGGACGGCCCGAAGGAGAAGGCAAAAGCGGTGACCAACAGCAGCGCCGCCACGGCACGCAATGCCCACGGATCGCGCTCCGGCACGCGCGTGCGCGGCAGGTCGGCGCCAAGGCTGCCGAGCTTGTCGGCCATGCGCTTTTGGTGTTCGCGCCACAACGCCTGGGAAAAGATGCTTTCCTTGCCGCTGGGACGGTCGGTCTGCACCAGCACCGGGCTGTGCTGCAACTGGTTGGCGGCCTCGATACGGCGGTCGATTTCAGCGGCGGATGGAAGCTTGAAGAAACGCAGCGGATAGAGCGCCGCCAGCGTGGCAATACCGAACGCCGTGACCAGGATAATACGCGCAATGTCCGGCAGCCGGGGGAAAAGGCCGAGCCAGGAGAGGCTGAGAAACAGGCTGGCGACAATGAGCAGCGGCAGAAGCAGCGGCCAGCCGCGCTCGACGGTCATCGAGACCCGTGTCGCCAGCCGGCTCAGGGCAAGCCGCCCAGCCAGGCTGCGATCGCCACTGGAAATGGGGCGTTCCGTCATCGGCCCTTCCTGCCCGGGCGGGATAGCCCGGACTCAACAAGCAGAAGTTTACCAGCAAACACGGCAAAGGCGAGGCGGTTCCGGAAAACTTGAAAAGCTTTGGCGGGTTTGCGTCCCACTTCAGTCGAAGCAAGGTTTAGAATTTCGCCGGATCGGTATTCGAGCCGCAGACAAGGACGGCGATCCGCTCGCCCGGCGCCGGCGTGTAGCGGCCGGACAGCAGCGCTGCGAAGGCCGCTGCGCCGCCCGGCTCGGGGATGATCCGCACCCGCTCCCACAGCGCCTTTTGCGCGGCGATGATGGCGTCGTCGGTGACCAGGATGGAGCGTTCGACGAAGGCCTCGGCGATCGGGAACATCATCTCGCCGACGCGTTTGGGCGCCAGCGAATCGGCGGCGACGCCTTCGGCCGGCGCATCGACGGGGTGGCCGGCTTCGAAGGCGCGATGCAGCGTCGGCGCGCCTTCGGGCTCTATGGCGATGATCCTGATGCGGCCGGCAAACCAGGCGGCGATGCCGCCGATCAGGCCGCCGCCGCCGACAGCGACCAGCAGCGTGTCGATGTCTGGCAGATCGGTTTCGATTTCGAGGCCGAGCGTGCCCTGGCCGACCAATGTTTCCTCCTGGTTGAAGGCATGGATCTGCAGCGCGCCGGTCTTTTCGGCAAAAGCCTCGCTGGCGGCCAGCGCCTCGGCATAGCGGGCGCCGCCGACCATCAGTTCGGCGCCGTAGCCGCGGATGCGCTGCAGCTTGGCCGGTGGGCTGACTTCGGGAACGAAGATCGTCGCCTTGTGGCCAAGCCGCATGGCGGCATAGGCGACCGCGGCGCCATGATTGCCGCCCGAAGCCGCAACCACGCCGGCCGCAGGCACCGGCCGTTCGAGCAGATTGGTGAAGGCGCCGCGCGCCTTGAACGAACCGGAATGCTGCAGGCATTCGAGCTTGAGGTCGACCGCCAGCGGCGGCCGGTCGAAATCGGCCATGTCGACGCGGAGCACCGGCGTGTGCCTGATATAGCGGCGGATGCGTGGTTCCATCGCGGCAATGCGTTCGCGCGTGACGGTGTTGCCGTTCGTCATGACCATCTCCTTGGGATTGACAGCAATTAGTAACTTGGCAAAATGGCTAAATGCAAGAGGTTGATGTCTTCAAGGCGATCGCCAATGAACGCAGGCTGCAGATCCTCGACTGGCTGAAGGATCCGCAGGCGCATTTCCCGGCCCAGGCAGACGGCGATCTGGTCGAGGACGGCGTTTGCGCGCTGCTGATCGCGGAGAAGCTCGGCATTACGCAGGCGACGCTCTCCGAACATATGCGCGTGCTTACCCAGGCCGGCCTGCTGCGGCCCAAGCGCATCAAGCAATGGACGTTCTACCGCCGCGACGAGGACAGGATCGCCGACACAAGGATGCTCATCCAAAACCGGCTGTAGCGCAGCCGCCGTGGCGGCTCCTATGCAAGCCAGTCGGGCACCGAATCCAGGCCGATAAGCTCGTCATAGGTCTGGCGCCGGCGTACGACATGGAAACGGTCGCCGTCGACCAGAACCTCAGGCACAAGTAGGCGGGTGTTGTAGGTGCCGGATTGCACCGCGCCATAGGCGCCGGCGGTGGTGACGGCAATGAGGTCGCCAGACTTGAGCCGGGGCAGGTCACGGTCGAGGCCGAGATAGTCGCCGGTCTCGCAGACCGGGCCGACGACGTCGACCCCCATGCGCGGCGTGTCGGCCGGCGGCTGCACCACCGGCTTGATGTCGTGGAAGGCATCGTAGAGCGTCGGCCGGATCAGATCGTTCATGGCGGCGTCGACGACGAGGAAGTTCTTGGCGTCGCCTTCCTTCACGAAGATCACTTCCGAGACCAGGATGCCGGCATTGCCAACGATCAGCCGGCCCGGCTCGAACATCACCTTCACTCCAAGCTTTGTCAGATGCTTCCTGACGATCTCGGCATAGGCATCGGGCAGAGGCGGCGGGCTGTTGTCGGTGCGGTAGGGGATGCCGAGGCCGCCGCCGAGATCGACATGCTCGACGGCGTGGCCATCGGCGCGTAGCGCGCCGACCAGTTCCGCCAGAAGCGCGAAAGCATCGTCAAAGGGCTGCAACTCGATGATCTGGCTGCCGATATGGGTATCGATGCCGATGGGCTTGGTGCCCGGCAGCCCGGCCGCGCGGGCATAGACCTGGCGCGCCCGTTGCCAGGGAATGCCGAACTTGTTCTCGGCCTTGCCGGTGGAGATCTTCCTGTGCGTCCTGGCGTCGACATCCGGGTTGATGCGCAGCGAGACCGGCGCCACCTTGCCGAGCGCGGTGGCGCGGGCCGACAGCAACTCCAGCTCCGGCTCGGATTCGACATTGAAGCAGAGAATGCCGGCCTCGAGCGCAAAATCCATTTCGCGCGCGGTCTTGCCGACGCCCGAGAATACGATCTTGCTGGCCGGGATGCCGGCGGCGAGCGCGCGGCGCATTTCGCCTTCCGAGACGGTATCGGCGCCGGCGCCGAGCTTTGCCAGCGTCCGCAGCACCGCCTGGTTGGAATTCGCCTTCAAGGCGTAACAGACCAGCGTGTCGAGACCGGCAAAGGCCCCGGCGAACACCCGGTAGTGTCTGGTCAAGGTTGCCGTCGAATAACAATAGAACGGCGTGCCGACGCTTGCGGCGATGTCTGGTATCGCCACGTCCTCGGCATGGAGCACGCCGTCGCGGTAGTCGAAATGGTTCACGAGAGTGTTTCCGGAAGTTGGAGCACGAGACCTGGTTAGCACGAGACCTGGTCAGAAAGACCAAGCCGGTCTCATCGGCCCTAGATCAGCGGGTCGAGGATGAATTTCTTGTCCACGACCGGTTTTTCCGGCTCCGGCGGCACCGGCTGTTTGGCGCGCTCGGCGTCCTTGCGGGCCTGGACGGCCGCTTCATAGGGCGTGTCGAGACCAGCCTTACGGCCGCAAGCGGTCACGGCAGCCATCGCCGTCAGCAGCGTCAGCGTCACCAAAATCCTGCTTGCGGTCATCGATCCATCCGTCCGAAACTTTATGTGCTGCGCTTTTAACCGAGTTTTAGGCGCATTGCACCCCGGCATCATGCCTTGGCGATGCGCTTTTTCCAGCTGCGGATCTGCTTCCTGACCTCCGATGGCGCGGTGCCGCCGAAACTGGTGCGGCTCTTCACCGAATTCTGCACCGCCAGAACCGAGAAGATGTCTGCCGTGATGCCGGGGTTGATCGACTGCAGATCCTCCAGCGACAGCTTTTCAAGGCTCACCTTCTTCTCTTCGGCCAACGCCACCGCGCCGCCGGTGACATGGTGTGCCTCACGGAAGGGCAGGCCCAGCGTGCGCACCAGCCAGTCGGCGAGGTCGGTCGCGGTCGCGTGGCCCGAGCCGGCGGCTTTTTTCATGGCGGCGGCATTGACCGTCATGTCGCGCACCATGCCGGTCATCGCAGCCAGCATCAAATCGAGTGTTTCGGCGGCGTCGAAGACGGATTCCTTGTCTTCCTGCATGTCCTTGCCGTAGGTCAGCGGCATGCCCTTCATCACCGTCAGCAGCCCGACGAGATGACCGGTGACGCGGCCGGTCTTCCCGCGCACCAGTTCGGCGGCGTCCGGGTTCTTCTTCTGCGGCATGATTGAGGAGCCGGTGGAGAAACTGTCCGACAGCCTTACGAAGCCGAATTGCGGCGTCGACCAGATGATGATTTCTTCGGCGAGCCGCGATAGATGCGTGGCGCAGATCGCCGCCAGGCTCAAAAACTCCAGCGCGAAATCGCGGTCGGAGACGCTGTCCAGGGAATTGCGCATCGGCTCGCGGAAGCCGAGCGCCTTGGCGGTCTTGTGGCGATCTATCGGAAAACTGGTGCCGGCAAGCGCTGCCGCGCCGAGCGGGCTTTCATCCATCCGCTCGATGGCGTCGCGGACGCGCGACAGGTCGCGCGAAAACATCTCGACATAGGCCATGCAATGGTGGCCGAAGGTCACCGGCTGCGCCGCCTGCATGTGGGTGAAGCCGGGCATCACGGTCGCCGCATGCTCCTCGGCGCGGTCGAGCAAGGCTGAGATCAGCCCCTTCAGCGCCTCGGCGACGCGAAAGCACTCGTCCTTGACCCAGAGCCGGAGATCCACCGCCACCTGGTCGTTGCGTGACCGCGCCGTGTGCAGGCGGCCGGCGGCCGGGCCGATCAGATCGGCGAGGCGGGCCTCGATGTTCATGTGAATGTCTTCCAGCCGGGTCGAGAACTCGAACGTGCCGGCCTCGATCTCTTTCAGGATCGTGTTCAGCCCGTGAGCGATCTTTTCTTGATCGGCCGCCGAAATAATGCCCGTTTCAGCCAACATCTCGCTGTGGGCGACCGAACCTCTTATGTCTTGCGCATAAAGTTTGCGGTCGAACGAGATCGACGCGTTGATCGCTTCCATGATCGAGGCCGGACCCGAGGCAAAACGTCCGCCCCACATCTGGTTGCTGGCCTTCTTGTCGCTCATCGCTATAACCCGTGCTCCGGAGCAGTCTTAGAAAATGGCAGACGGTAACAGATACTTCCCGGCCCCGCGCCTGATCCTCGCCGCTTTGGTGGCGGGCGTGCTGGCCGGCGCGGTCGCGGTATATGTCAGCGAGAGCGGGTCTGGCAACAACGCAGCCACCGGCAGCGCACCTGCGGCCGGCGCGGGCAACAGCAAGGACGATGTCGCCTGCGCCGCCAAGAGCGACCGCGCCAAAAAGGTTGCCGCCGCAGCCACCGGCCAGGTGGCGGCATTGCTGCCCGCCGATCCGCCGCAATCGCTGAAAAGCCTCGCCTTCAACGGCCCAGACGGCAAGCCGATGACGATCGCCGATCATGTCGGCAAGACCGTGCTGCTCAACTTGTGGGCGACGTGGTGCGCGCCCTGCCGCGCCGAAATGCCGGCGCTCGATACGCTGCAGAAGGAAAAGGGCAGCGATGCCTTCGAAGTGGTCGCGGTCAATGTCGATGCCGGCGACGATGTGAAGCCGAAGAAGTTCCTCGCCGATATCGGCATCGGGTCGCTCGGCTACTACCGCGATTCGACGCTGGCGCTGTTCAACGACGTCAAGACGCGCGGCTTGGCGCTAGGCCTCCCCGTCACCATGCTGATCGATGGCGAAGGCTGCCTGGTCGCGCATATGAACGGACCGGCGGAATGGTCGGGACCGGATGCCAAGCGCCTGGTCGAGGCCGCACTCGCCCCTTAGGATGAGCGCAGGGCCGCCGCCGGCGGCAGCATCAAGATGCTGCCGCCGCGTTGTTTGACGCTGGCGTCCTCTTGTGCCGCCGGCGCCGCGACGCCGGTCAGTTCGCTGAACGCCTCGATCGGGCTCGGCCGGCCTAGATAGTAGCCCTGGCCGATCTCGCAGGCCTCGGCGTCGAGGAATTTCAGCTCGCCCAGCGTCTCGACGCCCTCGGCCAAAACCGGCAGGCCGAGACCGCGGCCAAGCCCCAGAACGGCGCGCACGATGGCTGCCACCTGGCCGTTGCTGTCGACTGATTTGATGAATGAGCCGTCGATCTTGATCTTGTCGAAGGGGAAGGCGCGGAGATTGGACAGCGAGGAGTAGCCGGTTCCGAAATCGTCCATCGCCACACGCACGCCAAGCGCCTTCACCTGGCGCAAGGTCGCCAGCGCGCGCGGCATGTCCTTGACCAGCGCCGTTTCGGTGATCTCGAGTTCGAGCCTGCCGGGCGTCAGGCCGGAGCCGAGCAGGACTTCATGCACCTTGCGGCTGAAATTCGGATTGTGGAGCTGCACCGCCGAGACATTGACCGCGACGGTGAGAGGGTTCTTCCAGCGCGCAGCCTCGGCGCAGGCCGTCGCCAGCACCCATTCGCCGATCTGGATGATGACGCCGCTGTCTTCGGCCACCGGGATGAAGGTCGCCGGCGACACGTCGCCGCGCTGCGGATGGCGCCAGCGGATCAGCGCTTCGAACCCGACCATCCGCCCGCTGCTGATCTCCTTTTGTGGCTGGTAGACGAGGCGAAACTCATCGCGCGCCATGGCCTGGCGCAGTTCGTGCTCCATCACGCGCCGGTCTCGCGCCTCGGCGCCCATCGAGGCCTCGAAGTAACGGTAGGTGTCCTTGCCCTCGGCCTTGGCGCGGTAGAGCGCGGTGTCGGCGTGGCTGACCAGGAGTGTCGGCTCATCGGCGTCGAGCGGATAAAGTGCAATGCCGATGCTGGCCGACACCAGCCCGCCACCGACCGACAGCCGGTTTTCCTCGCGCATGGCCGCCAGCACCGCCTCGGCGATGCGGCCGGCCGCCTGCGGATCGGGAAGGTTCGGAGCGATGATGGCGAACTCGTCGCCGCCGAGACGCGCCAGCATCTGTCCGTGGCGGAGCACGGCGGAGGCGCATAGCGCCACCTTCTGCAGCATGGCATCGCCGGCGCCGTGCCCGAACAGGTCGTTCACTTCCTTGAAGCGGTCGAGGTCTAGCAGCAGCAGCGCAAGATGCCCGCCCTTGCCGCCGCGGTCCATTGCGGCAATTTCGGCCTCGAGCCGGCCGGAGAAACTGCGGCGGTTGGGGAGCCCGGTCAGCGGGTCGAAATGGGCGAGGCGCAGTATCTCCTGCTCGGCCTTCCGGCGTTCGCGGATGTCGCGCACGGCGACCACGCTGTGCCGCTTGCCGCAATAGTCGATGCTCCTGGCGATAAGTTCGACGGGGATGGTGGCGCCGTCATGGGCTCTGAGCTCCGCTTCCTGTGCCTGTCCGCTGCAGTCGGACATGCCGGCCGCGGTGCGTTCGCCGAAGAGATCGCCAAGCAGCATCGCGTTCAGCACTTCCGGCGCCATGCCGGTTAGCGCGGCGATGCTGTCATTGGCGCTGACGATGCGGGCGCCGTCGCAGACGATCAGCCCCTCGACGGCGGCGTTGGCGAGGCCGTGCATGCGCTCTGCCTCGAGCTTGTGACGCCGGAAACGCAGGTCGATCCACAATGCTGCGGCTGAAAGCACCAGGATAGCCATGCTGACTGCAGCGGCGGCGAAGGCCTGCGACACCGGTTCAACCGTGAACTGCGATATCTGGATGGAGGAGTCCGGGAAGATCGACACCGCGCCCATGGCGATGAAGTGCAGGCTGCAGATCGCCAGCGTCAACAGGATGGCGGCGGCGATTGTGGCCTGCATGGACGGCCGTCGCAACACGACCAGCAGCGCCAGCGCGGCGAGGGTGACGCCTGTCAGCACCGAGACGCCGACCAGCAGCGGGTTCCAGACGATGCGCCCTTCGACCTCGAAGGCGGCCATGCCGATATAGTGCATGGCGGCGATACCAGCGCCGAGGACCGCGCCGCCGACCAGAGGGTAGTCGATGCCCCGGCGCAAGGTGGCGATCCACATGCCCGCGGCGGTCAGGGCGACGGAACCGGCGAGCGAAAGCGCCGACATTTCCGCATTGTAGGCGTTGGGGATTCCGGGAGAAAAGGCAAGCATTGCGATGAAATGCGTCGCCCAGATGCCGAAGCCGGTGGAAGTGGCTGCTATCATCAGCCAGGTATAGCGGTTGCGCTCGCTCGAGCGGTCGACATGGCGAAGCAGGTTGACCGCCGAGAAGGAAGAAATACCGCAAATGAGCGCTGCCAGTGCGACCAGTCTCAGATCGTGCTCATGCACGATACAATTATAGACCGTCAGCATCTCGCCCCACCTGCTCTCCCACAGCAATCAAGCCGTCCACTTGATTAGTATGTCGCGCTTGACGAAGAATCGGTTATGCGAACTACAACTACAGCGGGTTTTTCGGGTTGTACCTTGCGGCGATCCTGTCTCATTCCAGACAGGGTCACAGCAGCGCTTGGCGCGATGCCGCTCTACCGATCTCGATCTGGCCGAGCGCCGGTATGGCGGCCGCATGGTACAGGTGCGTGGCGCTGTCACGGGGGCCCTTCATGCATCGCCGGCGGTCGGCGATCGTCGCAGGCCCACCGCGCCCATGTATCGCTGAGCCGGCTTGGCATTTCTCTCTGTCCTCGTTGCAGAGCGAGGGGGCGCGAAGTTAGCCGGGTATGAAATTCACGAAACAGCAACAAATCCGTTGTCCGATTGTCATCAGCGACACATATTGCGTTCGCGGGAGCGCCCCTTTCGCCAATGACAAACGGGAGATGAAACATGAAGTTGTTCGGCTTTGCGGCCGGTGTTGCCGCCACCTTGACCCTGCTTTCCACCACCTCCGCCTTCACCGCCACCCAGATCAGTTGGTGGCATGCAATGACCGGCGCCAATGCCGAGGTGGTCGACAAGATCGCCAAGGATTTCAATGCCAGCCAGAGCGACTATGAAATTCTCCCTGTTTTCAAGGGCACCTATCCCGAAACGCTGAATGCCGGCATCGCTGCCTTTCGTGCGGGGCAAGCGCCCGACATCATCCAGGTGTTCGACGTGGGTACCGGCGTCATGATGGCCGCCGAAGGTGCGATCAAGCCGGTGGCCGATGTGCTGACCAGCGCCGGCGTGACCTTCGACAAGAGCCAGTATTTGCCCGGCATCGTCGGCTACTATTCGAAGCCGGACGGGACCATGCTGTCCTTCCCCTATAATTCCTCGTCGCCCATCCTCTACTACAACAAGGATATCTTCCAGAAGGCCGGGCTTGATGTGAACAATCCGCCAAAGACCTGGAACGAGGTGTGGGAAGCCGCCAAGAAGATCAAGGCGAGCGGCGCCGCTTCCTGCGGCTATACCTCGACCTGGTTGACCTGGATCCACCTTGAGGCCTTCGCTGCCTGGAATGACGTTTCCTATGGCACCAACCAGAACGGACTTGCCGGAACCGACGTCGAGCTCAAGATCAATGCGCCGATCTTCGTCAATCATTTCCAGGCGCTCGCCGACCTGGCCAAGGACGGCACCTTCAAATATGGCGGCCGTACATCCGAAGCCAAGCAGATCTTTCTTGCCGGAGAATGCGGCATCTTCACCGAATCGTCGGGGGGTCTCGGTGACATCGTCAAGTCGGGCATGAACTACGGCATCGGCCAGCTTCCCTATGATAGTGACGCCAAGGGCGCGCCCCAGAACACCACGCCGGGCGGCGCCAGCCTGTGGGTGTTCGGCAACAAATCGGACGAGGAATACAAGGGCGTCGCGGCGTTCTTCTCCTACCTGTCCAAGACCGAAGTGCAGGAGTATCTGCATCAGAAGTCGGGTTATCTGCCGGTGACGCTCGCTGCCTATGAGGCGACCAAGAAGTCCGGCTTCTATGACAAGAACCCGGGCCGTGAGACGCCGATCCTGCAGATGCTGGGCAAGGCGCCGACCGAGAACTCGAAGGGCGTGCGCCTCGTCAACCTGCCGCAGGTGCGCGACATCGAGAATGAGGAGTTCGAGAAGATGCTGGCCGGCCAGCAGACTGCGCAGCAGGCGCTCGACAACGCGGTCGCACGCGGCAACAAGGCGATTCAGGAAGCGATCGGAAACTGAAGCGATTGTCAGTTGAACCTCGTCCACGCGGACCCGCGTGGACGATTTCCTGAATAGTGAGGGAATCACCCTGTCTCCACGCGTCGTCTTTCCCAACAAGACCCTGCCTTACCTGCTGGTGGCGCCGCAACTCGCCATTACGCTGATCTTTTTCTACTGGCCGACCGGGCAGGCGCTCTACCAGTCGATGCTTAGGGAAGACCCGTTCGGGCTGAAGAGCAAGTTCGTCGGGCTCGCCAATTTTCGCAAGGTGCTGGCCGACCCGGCCTACCTCAACTCGATCAAAGTTACGCTGGTGTTCTCTCTGGCGACCGCGATGGTCGCCATGGGTGTGGCCCTGTTGCTTGCCGTCATGGCCGAGAAGGTGGTGCGCGGCAAAGGCCTTTATCGCACGCTGCTGATCTGGCCGTATGCGGTGGCGCCGGCGATTGCCGGCATGTTGTGGCTGTTTCTGTTCAACCCCTCGATCGGTTCGCTGGCCTACGCCTTGAGAGGTCTCGGCATCGCCTGGGATCCCTTGCTTAACGGAAACCAAGCCATGATCCTGCTGGTATCTGCGGCTGCCTGGAAGCAGATCAGCTACAATTTCCTGTTCTTCGTCGCCGGGCTGCAGGCGGTGCCGAAGACGTTGATAGAGGCGGCGGCCATGGACGGCGCCGGGGAGACGAAGCGCTTCTGGACCATCGTCTTCCCGCTGCTCGCACCGACGACCTTCTTCCTGCTGGTCGTCAACACTGTCTATGCGCTGTTCGACACTTTCGGTATCGTTCATGCCGTCACCGGCGGCGGGCCAGGCAAGGCCACCGAGACGCTGGTCTACAAGGTCTACAATGACGGTTTCGTCAATTTGATCCTCGGCGATTCGGCCGCGCAGTCGGTCATCCTGATGGTCATCGTCATCTCACTCACGGCCATCCAGTTCCGCTATGTGGAACGCAAAGTCCACTACGGTTGAGCGCGAGCGATGATTGGTCAGTCCCCGCTTCGCGCCCTCATCGCCCACGCCGTGCTCATCCTGGGCATCCTGATCGTCGCTTTCCCGATCTACTACACCTTCGTTGCCTCCACGCAGACGCTGCAGACCATCCTCAAGCCGCCATTGCCTCTTTTGCCCGGCGACCAGGTCTGGAACAATTACAGCGAGGCGCTGTTCGGCGGTGTCGGCCGCATCGGCGGCGTCAGTGTCGGCCGATTGCTGCTCAACACCACGATCATGGCGCTCGGCATCGCGGTGGGGAAGATTTTCATCTCGATCCTTTCGGCCTATGCGATCGTGTTCTTCCGTTTTCCGCTTCGGATGGTCTTCTTCTGGCTGATCTTCATCACGCTGATGCTTCCCGTCGAGGTGCGCATCCTGCCGACCTACAAGGTGATGGTCGATCTCGGCATGATCGACACCTATGCCGGCCTGATCATTCCGCTGATCGCCTCGGCCACCGCCACGCTTCTGTTTCGCCAGTTCTTCATGACCATCCCAGGTGAGTTGGTGGAAGCGGCGCGTGTCGACGGCGCCGGACCATGGCGCTTCTTTTTCGACATCCTGCTGCCGCTGTCGCGCACCAACATCGCGGCGCTGTTCGTCATCCTCTTCATTTATGGCTGGACGCAGTACCTGTGGCCGCTGCTCGTCACCAACAGCAATGACATGAACACCATCGTCATCGCACTCAGAAAGATGGTCTCCTTCGCCGATGCCGATACCCAATGGCATCTGGTCATGGTCACCGCGATGATGGCCATACTGCCGCCGATCCTGATCGTGGTGCTGATGCAACGCTGGTTCGTGCGCGGACTGGTCGATACCGAAAAGTGAGAAGCTGATGGCGACCATCGATCTGAAGGATGTGAAGAAAGTCTATCCCGGCGGCGTCGAGGCGGTGAGGGGTGTCTCGATCGCCATACCCGACAAGGAGCTTTGCGTGCTGGTTGGGCCGTCCGGCTGCGGCAAGTCCACGCTGCTGCGGATGATCGCCGGGCTTGAGACCATTTCTTCCGGCACCGTCGCCATCGACGGCAAGATCGTCAACACGATCGGTCCGACCGAGCGCGACATCGCCATGGTGTTCCAGAACTATGCGCTCTATCCACATATGAAGGTCTACGACAACATGGCCTACGGGTTGCGCAACCGGGGTACTCCCAAGGACGAGATCGACAGCAGGGTTCGCTCGACCGCCAAGGTGCTGGAGCTCACGGCGCTGCTCGACCGGCGCCCGCGCGAGCTTTCCGGCGGCCAGCGCCAGCGCGTGGCCATGGGTCGCGCAATCGTGCGCAATCCAAAAGTCTTCCTGTTCGACGAACCGCTTTCCAACCTCGACGCCAAACTGCGCGGCCAGATGCGGGTCGAAATCAAGAATTTGCAGCGCTCGCTCGGTGTCACCTCGGTCTACGTCACCCACGACCAGCTTGAGGCGATGACGCTGGCCGATATTCTCGTCGTCATGAATGGCGGGTTGGTCGAGCAGACGGGCGCGCCGCTCGACATCTACGAGAAGCCGGCATCGACCTTCGTCGCCTCCTTCATCGGAGCGCCGCCGATGAACCTTCTGCCTCTTTCGCAAGGACCGGCTGGTCCGGCGCTGACCGACGGCAAGACGGTTGACTTCGCGCCTACGAACGCCGCCACGCTTGGCTTCCGCCCTGAGGATGCCGACGTCACCTTCAGTGCCGAGGCATCATCCGGCGCGCTTATTCTGCCTGCGGCGGTCGAGGCGGTCGAACCTGTGGGAGCCGAAAGCTTTCTTCACTGTGCCGCCGGCGGCAACCGCATCGTCGTGCGTGTGGCCGGCCGCGCCACGGCCAAACCCGGCGATCAACTGCGCGTCGTGGCCAGGGCCGAGAAGCTGCATTGGTTCGACAATGCTGGGAAACGAGTCGATTGACGCAGCCGCTCGCGCCAATCCGACGCATCGGCAGTTCAGGCGAAGACATGCGCCTTGCCGGAAACTGTCAGACGCACGATCTCGCCGACGGCAGGTGCGTCGATTCCCGGCTTGCGTAAGGTCAGCGGTGTGCTGCCGATCGCCGCGGCGTCCGGCGGATCGGGGTTGTTCAACAGCCGCACGGCAATGGTGCACATCGAGCCTGCGAATTCCGAGTCCGTCACCTCGGCGAATATCGTGCCCGCAGGACCCGACATGCCTTCGCGCGACGTGCGCTTTACCTGCACCTGCTCCGGTCGCAGCATGATGCGGGCGATGTCGCGCCGCTCCTTCGAGTCGACGGCTATGCGACCAAGCGAGGAGGTGGCGAAGCCGCCTGAAATCTTTGCCGGCAAGATGATGGCGTCGCCAAGAAACTCGGCAACCATGCGGTCTTTCGGCTGCAGATAGAGTTCTCGCGGTGTGCCGATCTGAGAGAACTTTCCGTCGCGCATGACCGCCACCTGGCTGGCGAAGGACAGCGCCTCGGCCTGGTCGTGGGTGACCAGGATGGTGGTGATGCCGGCGGCTTCGAGTAGTTCGGCGACGGCCTTGCGCATCGAGGCGCGCAGACCGGTGTCGAGCGCCGAGAACGGTTCGTCGAGCAACATCAGCCTGGGCTTCATCGCCATGGCGCGGGCCAGCGCCACGCGCTGCTGCTGGCCGCCGGAGAGCTGGTGCGGGCGGCGCTTGAGGATCGCCTTGTCCAGCCCGACGGTATAGGCGAGCTCGGCGATGCGCTCGGCGCGCTGGTCCTCGCCGCGGGCCATGCCAAAGCCGATATTGTCGCCGATGCTGAGATGCGGGAACAGGGCGCCGTCCTGCGCCACCAGGCCGATGCCGCGGCGGTGCGCCGGCACCGCATGGCCGCCATTGGCCAGCACCTCGCCGTCGAGCACGACGCGGCCCTGGTCGGGCGCCTCGAAGCCGGCGATCAGCCGCAGCAACGTCGTCTTGCCGCAGCCGGACGGGCCGACGATCGCGGTGCGACTGCCGCTTGCGGCGCTGAGCTCGATGCCGGCAAGGGCTGCGACCGGGCCGTAGTGCTTGGTGAGGCCACTGATTTCGAGAAAGCTCATCGCCCGGCCATCCGTTTCGACTGGACATAGAGCAGCCAAGTCAGCGGCAGCGACATCGCCACCATGATGAAGGCGTAAGGGGCGGCGGAGGCATAGTCGATCTCGCCGCTATAGGACCAGAACGCCATGGCCAGCGTGCGCGTGCCGTTGGGCGCCAGCATCTGGGTGGCGGTCAGCTCGTTCATGATGCCGAGCGCGACCAGCGCCATGCCGGCCGCAGCCCCCGGCGCCGACAGGCGAATCGTTGTCGACCAAAGCGCCTTCAGCGGCGGCCGGCCAAGGCTGGCGGCGGCGCGTTCGAGCTCGACCGGCGCCTGTGCGATCGAGGCTCTGAGGCTGATCAAGGCGCGCGGCAGGAACATCAGGGCATAGGCGACCAGGATTGTGAACAGCGTCTGGTAGAGCGGCATGGCGATGCGCACGGTAATGGTGACCAAGGCCAGCGCGATGACCACGCCGGGCAGCGAACCGACAATGTAGTTGCAGCCTTCGAGCAGCCGCTGCAGCGGTCCCGGCGCGCGGATCGAGATCCAGGCCATCGGCATGGCGGCGATGGTCGCAAGCAAGGCGCCGGCCAGCGCCAGGAACAGTGTCTGGCCAAGCGCCAGGCCGATCTCGTCCAAACGCCAGACATCGGCGCCGCCGGCGACCAGCCAGCGGCCGATGGTGACGAAGGGCACGCCGATGGCGAGAAGCGTGGCGATGGCAGGCAGAGCCAGGCAGGGCAGGGTGGCGCGACCGAGCCTGGTGCGCTGCTGGCGGCGCGCGGCACCCGAGCCTACGCGGGCATAGCGTTCCTCGCCGCGCACCAGCACCTCCAGCGCGAGCAGCACGAAGCAGCAAGTCACCAGGACGCCGGCCAGCATGTTGGCGGCGGGACCGTTGAAGGTCGACTGGAACTGGTCGACGATCGCCGTGGTGAAAGTGTCGAAGCGGATGAAGACGTAGAGGCCGTATTCGGCCAGCAGATGCAGGCCGACCAGCAGCGCGCCGCCGCAAATGGCCAGTCTCAGCTGCGGCAGCACGACACGCCAAAACACCCGCCATGGTCCAAGGCCGAGTGCTGCGGCTGCGTCCTCCAAAGCAGGATCGAGCCGGCGCAGAGCCGCCGCCAGCGGCAGATAGAGGAACGGGAAATAGGCGAGAACCGAGACCAGCACGCCGGCCCACAGGCCGTGCAAGGTCGGCACCATGGTGATCCAGGCGTAGGAATGCACGAAGGCGGGGATGGCGAGCGGCGCCACCGACAGCCAAGCCCACAGGCGGGCGCCGGGCAGGTCGCTGCGCTCGGTCAGCCATGCCAGCGTCACCGACAGCACGGTGGCGATCGGCACGGTGAGCGCCACCAGAAGCACGGTGTTGACCAGAAGTTCGCCGACGCGCGGCCGGAAGACCAGGGCCGAAGCAGTGTCCCAGCCGATCTGCACACCGATCCAGATGATGAACGCCAGCGGCAGCAGCGACAGCAGCGAGACAATTATGGCGGCAAGCGCGATCCAGGACATGGGCTTCCGGCGGGACCGCCCGACTGTCTGGCCTGAACGTGCGAGATCGACGGCAGTTTGCATCAGCTCGACCGCGCCACTGCCGCCGGGGCGGGGGCGCCGCAGGCGCGGCCGGAAACGCAATATGTCGTCATGGACGAAGCCATCCCGAAAACAGAGCGCTCCTGCGGAAAGCCTCGCAGGAGCGCAAACGTTGCCCTTTTAGGACGAACGCGGACTAAAGCAAGCCGGCTGCCGTCATCAGGTCGGTCACCTTTTTGGAGTTCAGTGTCGCCGGATCGACCTTCGGCGCCTGCAGGTCGGCCAGCGGCACCAGCTTGGGATTGGACTGCGCGTCCTTGCCGATAGCGTATTCGAAGGACGTGCCGGTCTTCAGCACGTCCTGGCCGCCTTTGCCGGTCACCCATTTGAGGAACGCCTGGGCTTCCTTCGGGTGGTTGCTCGAGGCGAGCACGCCGCCGCCGGAGATCGAGACGAAAGCGCCGGGATCCTGGTTCTTGAAATAATGCAGTTCGACGTTCTTGCTGTTTTCGCCGGTCTTTGCCTGATCGCCGAAATAGTAATAGTGGTAGATGATTCCGCCTTCGATCTCGCCGGCATTGACCGCCTTCATCACCGTGCCGTTGCCCTTGTAGGCGGTGAAATTCTCCTTCATGGCCTTCAGCCAGTCGGCGGTTGCGGCTTCGCCCTTGAGCTCGAGCAGCGCGCTGACGATGGCCTGAAAATCGGCGCCGGAAGGCGAGGCTGCCCAGCGGCCTTTCCAGGCGGGATCGGCGAGATCGAGCATCGATTTGGGCAGCTTTTCGGCCGTGAGCTTGGTCTTGTTGTAGGCAAAGACGGTGCTGCGCGCCGCGACACCCACCCATTTGCCGGTGCTCGGCTGGAATTCGGCCGGGACTTGCGCCAGCGTGTCGGCGTCGACCGGCGCGAAAAGGCCCGCCGCTTCGACCAGAGTCATGGCCGGCGAGTTCTCGGTCAGGAACACGTCGGCCGGCGAAGAAGCGCCCTCGGCGACGATCTGGTTGGAGAAATCGCTGTCGCCGCCATTGCGCAGCGTGACCTTGATGCCGGTTTCCTTGGTGAAACCTTCGACCCATTCCTTGGCCAGGCTCTCATGCTGGGCGTTGTAGACGATGATCCCGGCATCCGCGGCCATCGCCGGCCCGGCGATCATGCTCACGGCCAGCGCTGTGGCCCCCGCTAGGGTGGAGAGCGTGTATCTCATGGCGTCATCCTCAATCTCGGTGGTTCTGGTTTCGCAGGCTGCACCTATCGATACCTGACAGCAGTAGTCAACATTGCTCGGCTGCTTCAATCGGTCGCCGCTCCCGCAAACTTTCGTGATTTTGCGGCACTTTGGCTTGGACATCATTTCGCCGGACACGTAACAAATCGGTGCCGAGGCGCGAAGATCGGGGAGTGAACTCTTGTGAGCGGCAAGGATGAGGCCGAGCTTTCCCGGCTGATGCGGGCCGCGATCGCGGGAGATGAAAGGGCCTACGCCGACTTTTTGCACCGGATCGCCGCGCTGGTTCGCGGCTTTGCGAGGCGCAAGATCGTACAGGGCGGGGTCGATCCCGAGGATGTCGTGCAGGAAACCTTGCTGGCCATTCATGTGAAACGGCATACCTGGCGCCAGGACGCGCCGGTGTTGCCATGGATCTATGCGATAGCCCGCTTCAAGCTGATCGATGCTTTCCGGCGGCGCGGACGGCGCATCGAAATCGAGATCGACGAGATCGCCGAGACCTTTGCCGAGCCGGAAACCGAGACCGTCAGCGAACGCGACATCAACCGGGCGCTGGACGGACTGCCGGCTGCGCAGCGTTCCGTCGTTTCTTCGATCTCGGTCGACGGCCGCTCCATCGGCGAGACGGCGGCCAGGCTCGGCGTCAGCGAGACGGCGGTGCGGGTGTCGCTGCATCGCGGGCTTGCCGCGATCGCCAAGCGATTTGGGCAGGGGCGCTTCGGGCGGCAGTGACATGAGGACGGAGGATCTCATCAAGGCACTCGACGCCGACACAAGCAGCAAGGCGATGCCGCTGCGCTCGGCCTGGTTGATGGCGGCGGCAGCCGCGGCGGTGATCGCGGCTCTGGTCTTCTTTCTCACCATCGGCCCGCGTCCCGACATCATGACCGCCATGCACACGATGCGGTTCCTGGCGAAGTTCGTGTTCACCATCGTGCTCGCCGTCACCGCCTTTGGCCTGGTCCGGGCGTTGTCGACGCCGGGCGCTTCGACGGCAAGAGCCGCGGCCTGGATGCTGGCGGCGCCGCTGCTGGTGGCCGTGGCGGTGGCTCTCGAACTGTTCATGGTGCCGGAGCCGATGTGGAGCACGCGCATGGTCGGCTCCAACATGATGATCTGCATGGGCTTCATCCCGCTGATCGGAATCGGCCCGCTTGCCGTCTTCCTGTGGATGCTGCGCTATGGCGCGCCGACGCGGCCGGTGTTGGCCGGGGCGGTCGCGGGACTGCTCGCCGGCGGCCTGGCGGCAACCTTCTACGCCGCGCACTGCTTCGACGATTCGCCGCTTTTCGTCGCCACCTGGTACACGCTCGCCATCGCCGTCCTCGCCGGTCTGGGCGCGCTCGGGGGACGGTTCTTCGTGCGCTGGTGACCGGGCGGTTCAAGATCGCCCAATAATCACCGATCCTTAATCATGCCGGCAATTGTTTGCGGGTTCACCGTGTTGCCGGTGGCTCCGGCGCAACCTTTCCTTAAAATCGATCATCCAGTGTTTTTTGCAGAAATGTGTTGCGCATGGGGTGGCATGCACAGTGATGCGACGAGAGCGAAAAAGCCTGCGGGCTGACAGTCACGTGGCTTTGGTGCTTGCGGCCGGAGGGCTTTGCGCTGCCGTGGTCGCGCTCCTGCTGTCGCGGCTCGATGTCAGCGCCGAAGTGCTGAAACTCTGCCTGCAGATATCGGTGCCGGTCGCCGCCGTTGCGCTGATTCTCGCCGCCCTGTTCATTTACCGGATACTGGACGACCGCCGGCAGATCGCCGAAAGCGAGCAGCGTTTCCGCCGCGCCATGGAGGATTCGGCGATCGGCATCGCCATTGTCGGCCTCGACGGCCGCATCCATGAAACCAACCCGGCCTTCGCCGCCATGCTCGGCTATAGCAAGCAGGAGATCGAGGCGCTGACCTTCTTCCAGATCACCCATCCCGACGATGTGCAGATCGGCCGTGAGACGATGGAAGGCATGCGGGCGGGCACCGTCAACGCCTTCCACTTCGAAAAGCGCTACCTCAGGAAGGACGGCACGCCGGTATGGGCCCATCTTGCCGGTTCCGTCATTCGCGACGAGAAGAGCGGGAGCCCGCTCTACCTGGTCTCCCAGATCGAGGATATCGATGCGCGCAAGCAATCCGAGGCGCGCATAGCCGAAGCCGAAACGCGCTGGAATTTTGCCTTGGCCAGCGCCGGACAAGGCGTCTGGGATCTTGATATGCGGAAGGGCGGCACCACCTACTCCGCCACCTGGGTGAAGATGCTGGGCTATGCCGATGGCGAACTGGACGGCGACCCCGACCGCTGGCTGGCGATGATCCACCCCGACGATCGCGAAAACGTCGCCGAAGCCGATCGTGCCCATCTGGAGGGCAGGACACCGTTCTTCGAAGCCGAGTTCCGGATGCGCCACAAGGATGGCCACTGGGTCTGGATCCTCGACCGCGGCAAGACGCTCGAACGCGACAAGGACGGACGGCTGGTCAGGGCCATCGGCAGCCTGACCGACATCACCCAGCGCAAGCAAACCGAGGAAAGCCTCATCGTATCGGCGGCAATGCTGGCCGACGAGAAGGAGCGGCTGAGGGTGACGCTGCAGTCGATCGGCGACGCCGTCATCTGCACCGATGCCGCCAACCGCATCACCTTCATGAACCCGGTCGCCGAAAAGCTCACCGGCGTTGTTGGCGCGGAGGCGCTCGGCAAGACGCTTGGCCATGTCTACTGGGCGGTGGACGAAGAAACCGGGCAAAGGATCGGCATGACGCGGCCGGCGCTCGGCAGCGCCAGCCCTGCCGACCAGAACAGTCGCGCCGTCCTCATCCGTCGCGACGACACGCGCTGCAGCATCCGCCAGGTGGTGTCGCCGATCATGAACGACCGCCAGGAGTTCTGCGGCCTGGTCATCGTCTTCCAGGACTTCACAGATGCGCGCGCCTTGCAGCGCCAACTCGCCTATGCCGCCGCGCATGATGCGCTGACCGGCCTTGCCAACCGTTCGAGCTTTATCCGCACCATGGAGGAACTGGTCGACCGGAGCCGCAAGGCCGGCACGGCCAGGCCGGCGGGCGAGCATCATTTCATGTTCATCGATCTAGACCATTTCAAGCTGGTCAACGACACTGGCGGGCACGCCGCCGGCGACGCCTTGCTGAAGCGGGTTGCCGAGGCCATTCGCGGTGCGCTTGGGCCGGAGGATATCGTGGCCCGCCTCGGCGGTGACGAATTCGCGGTCATCCTGAAAGCCGGGTCGAGCGCCGGCGCCAGGATTGCCGCACGCTCGGTCATCGACGCCATCCGCGGCCTGCAGTTCAGCTGGGACGGCCAGCCGCATGCGATCGATGCCAGCATCGGGCTGGCGCCGATCCACAGCAACAGCGGTGAAGTCGACGAGATCATCGCCCGGGCCGATGCTGCCTGCTATGCGGCCAAGGCCGCCGGCCGCGGCTGTGTTTCCGTGGCGCCTGACGATACCGGGTCAAGAGGCCAAGCAGAGCCGCCGCTTGCAGCGGCGTCCTGAGGTAGCACGGAACTTTCGGTCTGGTGGTTAGCGCGTCGGAACCGGATGCTCGCCGCGATAATCGTAGAAGCCGCGCCCGGTCTTGCGGCCGAGCCAGCCGGCCTCGACATATTTCACCAGCAGCGGGCAGGGGCGATATTTCGAATCCGACAGGCCGTCATGCAGCACCTGCATGATCGACAGGCAGGTGTCGAGGCCGATGAAATCGGCGAGCTGCAGCGGTCCCATCGGATGGTTGGCGCCGAGCCGCATGGCGGTGTCGATGGCATCGACCGAGCCGACCCCCTCATAGAGCGTGTAGATCGCCTCGTTGATCATCGGCAATAGAATGCGGTTGACGATGAAGGCCGGAAAATCTTCAGAGACGGTGATCGTCTTGTCGAGCTGTTTCACATAGGCCTTGGCCGCCTCGAAGGTCTGATCCTCGGTAGCGATGCCGCGCACCAGTTCGACCAGCTTCATCAGCGGCACGGGGTTCATGAAATGTATGCCGATGAAACGCTCGGGACGGTCGGTCTGCGCCGCAAGCCGGGTGATCGAAATCGACGAGGTGTTGGTCGCCAGAATGGCTTCCGGGTTGAGCTGGGGACAGAGCTGCGCGTAAATCTTGCGCTTGACCGTCTCGTCCTCGGTCGCCGCCTCGATAACCAGATCGGCACCGGCGAGATCAGCCATGGTGGGGGCTGCGGAAATGCGCGCCATCGCTTCGTTACGCAGCTTTTCCTCAAGCTTGCCGGAGCCGACCTGACGGGCCATGTTGCCGCTGACCGTGGCAATGCCCTTCTCGATACGGTCGGGCGAGACGTCGTAGATCAGCACCTTGAAACCCGAAAGTGCTGATACATGCGCGATGCCGCCGCCCATCTGGCCGGCGCCGATGATGCCGATCGTCTCGATCTTGGCCATTTGCAGCGATCCCGTCGAAAAGGCCTTTGCGGCCTGCTTTTTGTGCAGTGCAAACTAAAAGGGTGGGGTAGCTTCGTCTACCCCACCCTTTCACAATTTAATACGCTTTGGCAGAGAGCGTCAAAGCGCCTTTTGCAGTTCCGGCAGGATGACGAACAGGTCGCCGACGAGGCCATAATCGGCAACCTGGAAGATCGGCGCCTCCTCGTCCTTGTTGATGGCGACGATGACCTTCGAATCCTTCATGCCGGCAAGGTGCTGGATGGCGCCGGAAATGCCGACGGCAATATAGAGGTCCGGCGCCACGACCTTGCCGGTTTGGCCGACCTGCCAGTCATTCGGGGCGTAGCCGGCGTCGACGGCAGCGCGCGAGGCGCCGACGGCTGCACCGAGCTTGTCGGCGACCGGCAGAATGACTTCCTGGAACTTTTCCGAGGAGCCGAGCGCGCGGCCGCCCGAAATGATGATCTTGGCCGAGGTCAGTTCCGGACGGTCGGTTTCCGACAGCCTGTTCTCGACGAAGGTGGACAGGCCCGGATTGGACGCGGCCTTGACCGTCTCGACAGCTGCCGAGCCGCCCTCGGGGGCAGCCTGGAAGGAGGCGGTGCGCACGGTGATGACCTTCTTGGCGTCGCTCGACTGCACCGTCTGGATGGCGTTGCCGGCATAGATCGGCCGTTTGAACGTGTCTGGTGAAACCACTTCGATGATCTCGGAGACTTGCGCGACATCGAGCAGGGCCGCCACGCGCGGCGCGACATTCTTGCCCGACGAGGTCGCCGGCGCGATTATGGTGTCGTAGGCGCCGGCCAGCGAGACAACGAGTGCGGCGAGCGGTTCGGCGAGGCGCTCGGCCAGTTCGTCGGCCTCGGCCAGCAGCACCTTGCTCACGCCCTCGAGCTTGGCGGCGGCGTCGGCCGCGCCCTTGGCGCCTTTGCCGGCGACCAGCACATGCACGTCCGAACCGATCTGCAGCGCCGCCGAGAGCGCCTTGGCGGTCTGGTCGGAAAGAGTTGCGTTGTCGTGTTCTGCGATGAGGAGAATGGTCATTTTATCTGTTCCTTCCAGTCTCAGAGCACGCCGGCTTCGTTCTTCAGCTTGTCGACCAGTTCGGCGACGCTCTTGACCTTCACGCCCGCCTTGCGGCCGCTGGGCTCCTCGGTCTTGAGCACCTTCAGGCGCGGCTTGACGTCGGCGCCGTAATCGGCCGGGCTCTTTTCGTCGAGCGGCTTCTTCTTGGCCTTCATGATGTTGGGCAGCGAGGCATAGCGCGGCTGGTTGAGACGAAGGTCGGCGGTGATGATCGCCGGCATTTTCAGCTCTACCGTCTGCAGGCCGCCGTCGACTTCGCGCGTCACCTTGGCCTTGTCGCCGTCGATCACGACCTTGGAGGCGAAAGTGCCCTGTGCCCAGCCGAGCAGGGCGGCCAGCATCTGGCCGGTCTGGTTCGAGTCATCATCGATCGCCTGCTTGCCCAGGATCACGAGACCGGGCTGCTCGGCGTCGACGACGCCCTTCAGCACCTTGGCGACGCCGAGCGGCTCGGTCTGTTCGTCTGTCTTGACCAGGATGGCGCGGTCGGCGCCCATGGCGAGCGCGGTGCGGAGCGTTTCCTGCGCCTGCTGCGGGCCGATCGACACGACGATGATCTCTTCGGCCTTGCCGGCTTCCTTCAGCCGGAGCGCCTCTTCCACCGCGATCTCGTCGAACGGGTTCATCGCCATCTTGACGTTGGCGAGTTCAACCGCCGAACCATCAGCCTTGACGCGAACCTTGACGTTCGCATCCACAACCCGCTTCACGGGCACAAGGATCTTCATTTGCCTGTCACCTCTCCTGAGATATCCGGGCGCGCTATAGCAGCGTGCGCCTCCGCAGAGTTGTCGAAAGCCGACATTCCTGACTGAATTGCGGCCAAACGGAATTCTGGCCGGACGGAATTCTTGTCTTCTGCCGCCTAGCGGTGGCGCTCTCCGTAGTTGTGGAGACGCAACACGTCAATATGCCACGGCAGCGGCCAAACCGCTCAAATCGGTTCAGTTGTGACCGGAAGCGCCACCCCGGCCCCAACGCGTCTCAGGTTGCACGGGAGCGGGACCGGCTGGCGCCGGCCCAGTAGAAGCGGCTGGCTGATCGGCGGGTTCCGGCTCGCCGTCGTCACCGGCGAGCAGCGGCACGCCGCGGCTGCGCATGATGAGCACCAGCACGCCACCGGCAATGATGCCGCCAATATGGCAGGCCCAGGATATCTGGTTTTCGCCGCCGGCGGCAAACATCACCACTTGGAAGCCGATCCACAGGATCAGCGGGATGAAGGCCGGGATACGCAGCGGAATGCGGGCAAAGACCAGCACCCACACTTTCACCCGGGGGTAGAGGACCAGATAGGCGGCGACGACGCCGGCAATGGCGCCGGAGGCGCCGATCAGCGGCACCTCCGAACTCCAGGCGACGAGCCCTTGGAAGAAGGCGCCGGCGATGGCGCAAAGCAGGTAGAAGATAAGGTAGCGGATGTGGCCGAGTGCGTCCTCGACATTATCGCCGAACACCCACAGGAACAGCATGTTGCCGCCGAGATGAAAGATATCGGCATGCAGGAAGGCATAGGTGAGGTAACTCAGGCTCTCCGGAATGACGACGAATTGGGGCGAGAGTTCTGCCGTGTCGTGGACAACCGAAGGGATGAAGCCGAGGCCGAGCACGGCGGCGTTGTTGAAATTTTCGCCGCCGATCGTGGTGATGAGAAAGACCAACACGTTGGCCGCGATCAGGCCGATCGTCACATATTGCAGCCGGATGTGGCGCAACCTGTTGGAGTCGTAAAGCGGGATGAACATGCCCCAAGCCCTTTCCCGCCTTCGAAAATTCAGCGGTTCTTGCCGGGCACCCATAACACGTCGGCATTTCCGTTGTCATTGACCGCACGAGCGGCGACGAACAGAAAGTCCGAGACGCGGTTTATGTATTTCAGCCCCTCGCGATTGACATGTTCGGCCGGGTCCTGCGCCAGTGCCACCATGATCCGCTCGGCCCGTCGCGCCACGGTGCGGGCAAGATGAAGTGCTGCCGCCGCCGGCGTGCCGCCATTGAGCACGAAGGATTTGAGCGGCTGCAGATCCTTGTTGAGAAGGTCGATATCCTTTTCGACGCGGTCGGTCTGCGAGGCGATGATGCGCAGCGGTTCGTAGCCAAGCGGCTTGCCGTCGTCGGGCACGGCGAGATCGGCGCCGAGGTCGAACAAATCGTTCTGGATGCGGGACAGCATGGCGTCGATGGCGGGATAACTTGCCGCTGTGTGCAGGCGGGCGATGCCGATGCAGGCATTGGCTTCATCGACGGTGCCGTAGGCATCGACGCGCAGGTCGGATTTCAGCCTGCGTTCACCGGTGCCGAGGCCAGTGGTGCCGTCATCGCCGGTGCGGGTGTAGATCTTGTTGAGCTTGACCACGTCGCCTCCCGAACGGCCGTCACTTGCGGGTGAAGTACACCACCAGCAGGATCAGTGCCAACGCCAGCGCCTGCAACAGCACGCGCGCCTGCATCAGCTTGTTCGAGCTCACACCGGAGCCGCCGCGCATCATGTTGATGAGGCCGCGGACAAGCACGATCACCACGGCGACCATGACGAGGACGAGGAGGACTTTGATGACGGTTGCCATGATCTGTTCCCAGTTCTGTTGCGGTCAGGCGCGTCTGGCCAGAACGCGGTAGAGCATCGATGCCGGCAGGATGCGCTTGAGCATCACGCCGATCCTGGCCGGCACTGTTACCACATAGTGCGGGCGCGGGCGCCGCGACAGAAGTGCATGGCGCAAGGCCGCATAGACCACCTCCGGCCCTTTTTTCAGCCGTGATGAGCTGCCGCCGGCCCGAAGCCGCGCCAGCTGCGTGGCATAGGCGAGGTGGTGGACGGAATTCTCGTGGTCGATGTTTTTCAGGAACCAGAACAGCCCGTTGCTGGCGATTTTCGAGGTCACCGGCCCCGGTTCGATCAGCGAGACATGGATGCCGCTGCCCCTGAGTTCCTGCTGCATGCACAGCATCAGGCCTTCGAGCGCGTGCTTGGAGGCTGAGTAGGCGCCGCGAAAAGGCACCGGCGCTAGCCCAAGGATCGAGGAACAATGAACGAGGCGGCCATGTCCCTGGCGACGCATTACCGGTACGATGCGTCGGGTGAGGTCGTGCCAGCCGAAGAAATTGGCCTCGAACTGCTCGCGCAATGCCGCAACCGGCAGGTCTTCCACGGCGCCGGGCTGTGCATGGGCGCCGTTGTTGAACAGGGCGTCGAGGCGTCCGCCTGTCCGCTCCAGCACCGAGCCCACAAGGGCTTCGATAGAGTCCGGCTCACGGTAATCGAGGTAAAACGCCTCGATGCCGTCTGCTTCGAGTGAGGCTATGTCTTCAGGCTTGCGCGCCGTTGCAAGCACCCGCCAGCCATCCGCCTTCAGCGCACGGGCGCAGTGGGCGCCTATCCCGGACGAGGCGCCGGTGACGATGATGGTGCGCAACTCTTTGGCAGGCGGCGTCGTGGTTTGAGCAAGGGTTGCCATTTGCCACAATCCCTTCCCATATTCGCGGCGTCGAGACAATCGAAGGGAACGCGGCTCTTGATGCGGAATATCGTCGTGCTGCGCCGCGTGCTCTATGACGCGCTTGGCCATTTCAACACCGATGACGGCTGGGCCATGGCCAGCCATCTGGCGATCACTTCGCTGATGGCGCTGTTCCCGTTCCTGATCTTCGCCACCACGCTGGCGAGCTTCCTCGGCGCGCAGGCGTTCGCCGATACTGCCGTGCACCTGGTCTTCGACACCTGGCCCGAACAGATCGCGAAGCCTATCGCGCGCGAAGTGCTCAACGTGCTGACCGTGCGGCGCACCGATCTTTTGACATACGGCGTGCTGCTGGCGGCCTATTTCGCCTCCAACGGCATCGAGGCGCTGCGCACCTCGCTCAACCGCGCCTACCGCGTCGCCGAAACGCGCGGCATCATCTACCGCCGGGTGCAGAGCATTTTCTTCGTGCTGATCGCGACGGCCGGTTTCCTGGCGATCAGCGTGCTCCTGGTCTTTGCGCCCTTGCTGGCGCGGCTGGCGGAAGCTCATTTCGAGTGGATCAAACCCTATACGGGCACGATCACGCTGTGGCGTTACGTCATCGCCTCAACCGTCATCATTGGTGGCTTGTTTGCCGTCCACTATTGGCTGCCGGCGGGCAAGCGCCGCTTTGTCTCGCTGGTGCCTGGCATCATCTTCACTCTGGCTGCGTGGCTTGTCGGCTCGACGATGTTCGCGACCTACCTCGACCATTTCTCGTCCTATGTGACGACCTATGCCGGCCTCGCCTCGATCATGATCGCCGTGGTTTTCCTCTATATGCTGTCGGCGATCTTCATCCTCGGCGGCGAACTCAATGCAGCGATCAGCCGCTTTCTCGAAGCGCGCGCGCGTGTCGGCAGCTAGGTTTTGGCTGGCCGAGCCGTGGCCAGCCCGACGCCGAGCGTCGCGATTGCCATGCCGACGATCTGCACGAGGCTGAGCCGTTCGCCGAACAGCGCCCAGGCGATGACAGCGGTGACGGCCGGCACCAGGTAGAACAGCGACGCGACCTTCGACATCTCGCCGTCGCGGATCATCACCATCAGCAAGAAGATGGCGCCGATCGACAGCACCAGGACCAGCCAGGCCATGGCGAAGATCAGTTCGCCGTTGATGATCACCGTGTGGGTCTCAAGGGCCAGCGAAGCCAGGATCATCAGCGAGCCGCCGCCGATATATTGCCACATCGTCGCCGCCACCAGGTCGCCACCCGAGGCATAGCGCTTCTGCCAGATGGTCCCGGCGCTCATGCCCAGCACCGAGACCAGCGACGCCGCCAGCGTTTCGGGCGTAACGCCGCCGCCGAGAGCGCCGAGCTTTGGCCACAGCACGATGATCACCCCCACAAGGCCGACGGCAAGGCCGGCCCAGTGGCGCGGCAGGATGGCCTCGCCGAGGAACCGGCCGGCAAGCACGGCCGTGATCAGTGGCTGCAGGCCGACGATCAGCGCCGAAAGCCCGGCGGGCATGCCCCTGTGGATCGCCCAGAACACCGCGCCGAGATAGATGCCATGCATGAGGATGCCGGAGACCGTGGCGTGAAGCGCTTCTGCCCTTGTGGCTCGCTTCGAGCCAAGCACGAGCATCAGGCCGGCGAGCAGCAAGGCGGCGATGACAAAGCGGGCCGCCAGAAAGGTGAAGGGCTCGGCCCAGGGCATGGCGTAGCGCGCGCCGATGAAACCTGTCGCCCACAGGACGACAAACGAGGCGGGGATGAACCGCTTGAGACTGTGCATTTTCGGGGAAGCCGTTTCCGGTGGAGAGGTCCGATTCGGTGAAGAGACAAATACGGCAATTGCTCTAATGCGGTTCAATCCGGCAAGCAAAGCGAAACAATTGGTACATAAGCTCATCCTGATGTAGGAGGTGGCCGAATTCAAAGGGCGGCGTCAGGGCAATCGACTTCTGTCGATGGACCCGGCTACATGGCGTTTTGGCTTCGACAGGGAGCGCGCATGCTGTTGCATCTCGACACAAGCTGGCTTTTGATGACGGTGGCCAGTGTGGCCGTGTTCGGCTTCTTCTTCGGTTCAGCGCTCGACGCCATCATGCAGGAGGACGGTTTTGGGTCGACCGGCAACACATTGCTGTTCACGCTCGGCTTTTTCGCCGCGGTCATGGCCGCGAACGAACATGGCATCGTCCTGAGAGATCTGAAGCTCGCGGTTGCCTGGGGACTGGGCGGCGCCTTCGCGTTTATAGGCGCGTTGGCGCTGCTCAAGGCGGGGCTGGCCCGGCTTTAGTCAGAGCCCGACCAGCCGCCTGACATCGTCCGGCGACATGCCTGCCGGCCTCAGCGCGGCAAGGCCGGTATCAGCAAAACTCTTCGACAGTTTGCGCCCATCCGGTCCGAGTATGAGACGGTGGTGGAAATACTGCGGCTGGCCGAGGCCGAGCAGTTCCTGCAGCAGGCGCTGGATGCCGGTCGCGGAATAAAGGTCGCGGCCACGCACGACATGGCTGACGCCTTGCAGAGCGTCGTCGACGACGACGGCCAGGTGATAGCTGGTCGGGATGTCGCGGCGCGCCAGAATGACGTCGCCCCAGTCCTGCGGACGCGCCTCGACTCGCTGCGTCGCCGAAAGCGTCTCGTTGGTGAATTCGCGCCAGGACAAATCCGTGCCGACGCGCGCCAGCGCTGCATCGATGTCGAGGCGCCAGGCGAAGGGCGCATTTTCGGCGATGCGGCGGTTGCGTTCGCTGACCGGCAGCGCCTTGTCGGCGGCGGGATAAAGCGGCACGCCGTCCGGGTCGCGCGGCCAGCCGCGGCCGCGCTTTTCGCTGTCGGCGATGAAGGCCCTGATCTCGCCACGGCTCATGAAGGCAGGGTAGACGAGTTCTTCGCGGACCAGCCGGTCGAGCACGGCCTGATAGTCGGAGAAATGCTCGGCCTGGCGCCGCACCGGCTGTTCCCATTCGAGACCTAACCATTCGAGGTCGCGAAAGATGCCGGCCTCGAATTCAGGCGTGCAGCGGATCGTGTCGATGTCCTCGATGCGCAGCAGCAGGCGGCCGCCGGCCGCACGCGCCAGTTGCTGGTTGAGCAGTGCCGAATAGGCATGGCCGAGATGCAGTTCGCCATTCGGGCTCGGCGCGAAGCGGAATGTCAGGAGCGTCATCTCACAAGCGGCAATCGGGTTGTGCAGCGGTTTTGCCAATTGCTACCGTGCGGTCGGTTCAGGAACAAGAAAACATGCAACGCATCGCGACACTGGACGATATTGCGCGCGGGTTGGATGCGCTTTGCGCAATCGATCCGCGCCTGGAAAAGGTTTGCGGCATGGCTGGCGAGGTGCCGCTGCGGCTGTCGGAACCCGGTTTTCGAAGCCTGGCCTCCATTATCGTTTCGCAACAAGTATCCCGTGCGAGCGCCGATGCGATTTTCGGCCGGCTGATGAAACTGGTCGATCCGCTAACGCCGCAGGCGATCCTTGCCGCCGGCGAGGACATGTTTCGCGAGGCCGGGCTGTCGCGGCCGAAGCAGCGCGGTCTGATCGCGGTTGCGCAGGCCGTGGTTGAGGGGCTCGACCTGCATCACCTCTGTTTGCTCGACGCCGAAGAGGCGATCGCGGCTATGATCGCGGTGCCGGGCATCGGCCCGTGGACGGCGGAAGTCTATCTCCTGTTTGCCGCCGGCCACCCCGATATTTTCCCCGCGCGCGACGTCGCGCTGCAGAGCGCGGTCGGCCACGCGCTCGGTATCGAGCCGCGTCCGCCGGAGAAAACGCTGATCGCCCTGGCCGAATCATGGAGCCCGTGGCGAGGTGTCGCATCGCGGCTTTTCTGGTCCTATTATCGCGAAACCAGGGGCCGGGACGCGGCACCTCCGGCCTGAAACCGCAAAAAAGCATGAAAACCCTGCATTTTTGCCGCGTTTGGCTGATGACAATCCGCTTCACATCCCTGTCATGTCGGGCTTACAGTATCCACGCCGATCGGTTTTAAAACGAGGAGGTCAACAAGGTGACGGTTGCCGTATCTCCGGATGGGCTTCCTGCGCTGGTGCTGAATGCGGATTACCGTCCGCTCAGCTATTACCCCTTGTCGCTCTGGTCCTGGCAGGATGCCATCAAGGCGGTGTTCCTCGACCGGGTCAACATCGTCGCCGAATACGAGCATGCGGTGTCTTCGCCGACCTTTTCGATGAAGCTGCCCAGCGTCGTCAGCCTGAAGGCCTATGTGAAGCCGTCGAGGCACCCGGCATTCACCCGCTTCAACGTGTTCCTGCGCGACCGCTTCCAGTGCCAGTATTGCGGCACGCCCGAGGATCTGACCTTTGACCACGTCATCCCGCGCCATCGCGGCGGGGCGACGACGTGGGAGAATGTCGTGGCCGCCTGTTCACCCTGCAATCTGAGGAAGGGCGGCATGATGCCGGCGCACGCCAAGATGTGGCCGTTGCAGAAGCCCTACCAGCCGACCGTGCACGACCTGCACAACAATGGCCGGCTGTTCCCGCCCAACCATCTGCATGAAAGCTGGATGGATTATCTCTACTGGGATGTGGAACTCGAACCGTAGGGATCGTTCGAGAATTCGCAAGGCTGGCCGCCTGAAGCGATTTTGCGCTTCCGATGCTCACACGCCTGCCAGACCATATCGGAACAGCTCGGCTGCGCTCACTTATCGGCGGCATCGCCTTTAAGGACCGGCTTCCCCCACTCCGTCGCTGCTTCGCAGCGCCACCTCTCCCCCCTCCGGAGGGAGAGGAAGGGAGCCCCGCTGGAGGAGCGCTGGCTGTAGAGTAGCGCCGGCTGTAATAGGCTCGCGCCTTTCCTCTACCCCGTCGATCGGGGGAGAGGTGGTTCGGCGAAGCCGAGACGGAGTGGGGGTCGACCTGGCTCGGACGTCGAAAGCCGCGCCACGCGAACCAGTCTGCAGAATTTTTGCTCGAACTCTGCGTCGTGGCGCTCGATCGAATTAGCTCAATCGCGCGCCATTGCCCCGCGAAAGGCGACGGCGGCGAGGATGAAGCTGGCGATGGCGTTCCACCCGGCCAGCGACAGGCCGAGGATACGAAGGGCTGCCTTATCGCAGGATGGCGGCACGAATTTGTCGAGCGCGTCGAGCACGCCCTTGCCGCCGGTGTCGACCGGGCCGGCGCCGGCCGTGCAATCGGCCGGGCCCTGCCACCAGGCCCATTCGACGCCCGAATGATAGACGCCGAGATAGAGGCCATAGAGCATCAGCAGGCCGCCGACGGCAAGCAGGCCGCGCGTCAGCCATGCGGGCGCGCTAAGCATCGAGGCAATCACCGCCAGCAGCATCAGCGGGGCGCCGATATAATAGGGCGTGCGCTGCTCCAGGCACAGATGGCAGGGGATGTAGCCGCCTATGTGCTGGAAGGCGAGCGCGGAGCCGACCGTGGCGGCCATGGCGACGGCGAGAAACAAAGCGGTGCGCGTCCGCTGGCGTCCGGTATCGGCTGTCATCGTGGCTGTCATGTTTCGTCCGTTGAATTCGCCGTCCGCCGGCATAGTCCTGACCCACCGCCCGCCTTGGACGGTCAGAAGGCGTATTTGACGACGATATAGAGCAAAATCAGGGCAGCGGCGCCGGCGCCGACGATCAATCCCAAACGCTTCTCGATGAATTCCTTGATCTCTTCGCCATAGCGGCGCAGCAGCCAGGCAAGAAGCAGGAAACGAGCGCCACGCGCCAGGATGGCGGAGACGATGAAGACGAAAAGATTGACGTGGAGGGCGCCTGCCAGAATGGTGACCACCTTGATCGGCGGCAGGTGGGCGGCACCCGATGTGACGAGCAGCACCAGCATCAGCCCGGTGCCGGCCGACTGCCACCTCTCGAACGCGTCAAGGCCGCCAAAGTGCTCCAGCATCGGCCGTGCTATCGTGTCGTAGGCATAGTAACCGATCAGCCAGCCGGCAATGCCGCCCAGCACCGACGCGACAGTGGCGGTCAGCGCGTAGCGATAGGCGCGTTCGGGCCGCGCCAAAGCCATGGGCAGGTACAAGACGTCGGCAGGTATGAAAAACACCGAGCTTTCGACGAAAGCGATGAAGGCCAGCCACCATTCGGCGGATTTGCGGGCCGCCAGCGACAAGGTCCAGTCGTAAAGTCCGCGAAGCATCGGCTCTCCTGGATGCAGGTTGCCACACGCAACGCGCTTTGATGCGCGTCTGTCTAGAAAGATTTTCCGCGCCGCACAATGGCAGGAGCGTCACGAAACAGAAAGGCGGGCTTTTGCCGCAAGCAGGGCACGGCGGCGCATTTGGCCAGTTGACGAACAGGCCTCCAACCGTATAGTCCGCGCCCATCCAGGCCTTTGGGCCTGAGCCCCTATGGCGGAATTGGTAGACGCGCTCGACTCAAAATCGAGTTCCGCAAGGAGTGCTGGTTCGATTCCGGCTAGGGGCACCATTTTTGATCTCACGCCAGTTCGCTTCGCTCATGGGCTCCGATGGGGCGGCCTGACCGGCCGACGGGCGGTCGCCCTTGCGAAACCTCCGGGTTCGAACAGTGCCTCGAACACAGAGCCAACCGCGGCTGCTGAGGATGACAGCGATAGCGCCAATCAGCGGCGGCCGGTAGCCCCGCTCTACGTGCTCTCAGGCCGCCGCACGGTGTTCTTCACGGGCAGCTTCCCACACTTCGCGGGCCGCGTCGGCGTTCATGACCGCGATCCCCAATCCCACCGCCAAATCGGGCCACGCGGAATGCCAGAGCAAGGCCGTGACCAACCCTGCGGCAATAATGGCGATGTTGGCCAAGGCGTCGTTGCGGGCCGACAGGAAGGCCGCCTTTGTGAGGCTGCCGCCACGATGCCGGTGCGCGGCCAGCATGTAGGCACAGGACAGGTTGACGGCGAGAGCGCCAAGTCCCGCCAAGGTCAAGGCGATGGGCTGCGGCGGCACCGGCACGTTGAACTTCTCCCAAGCCGTCCAGAGCGTTGCCAGACCCGGCATGAGAAGGATGAGCGCCAATGCCATCCCCACCCGCGCACGGGAGCGCACAGACCACCCAAGTGCGAGCAGGATAAGGAGGTTCACGGAAGCATCTTCAAGAAAGTCGATGCTGTCGGCGAACAGGGACACTGATCCAATGGCGAGCGCCACAGCGAACTCGATCCCGAAATAGGCAAGATTGAGAAGCGCGACGATGAGGACGATGCGGCGAAGGTTCATCTTCTGGCAGTATCCGAAACCAGTGTGTGGAGCTACAGCTTCGCGGTTTCCAAGGAAAGCCCCTGCTCGTTCCGGGTCCCGGCCGATGGGCGGTTGCCCTTGCGACCTTTTGCGTTCGAGCCGCGCCTCGAACACGGACTTAGCGCATATTCCCCGTATGCCCTTGCGAATACCGCCCCGGCTGTGGCCACACCGTCAGGCCGTGCGGCTCTGAGCCAACCCGAAACTTGGTCACCGCGCCTGATGTCGTGTCGATCATGTAGGCGGCACTGTCGAAGCGGCCGGACAGCCATAGTTGTTTGCCGTCGGCGCTGACGTTGCCCATGTCGGGGCTGCCGCCGCCGGGGATCGGCCATTGCGTGACGACCGCGCGGTTGGCGAAGTCGATCACCGTCACGCTGCCCGGTCCCTTTGCCTGGCCCTGCTCCATCTTGTGCGAGCCCCGGTTCGAGACATAGAGCCGCTTGCCGTCGCGGCTGACGACGAAGCCATGGGCGCCGATGCCGGCCGGGATGAAGCCGATTTCCTTGAAACTGTCGCCATCGACGAGGAACACGCCGTCATTCATCATGTCGGCGACGTAAAAAACCTTGCCGTCGGGCGAGAGGCGGATGTCCTGCGGCATGCCCATTTTCGAGAAGTCGAGATGGCCAAGCACCTTCTGGTTCTTCAGGTCGATCTTTGCCAATCCGCCATTGCCGTATTCGCAGGTGAAGATCGCGTAGGCCCCGTCGACCGAGAATTCGGCGTGGTTGATGCCGGGGCAAGTGGGCGTCGGCAGGCTCGACATTAGCGCCATGGTGTGAGGATCGCGGAAATCGAGCCGCTCCAGGGCTTCGTCGACGACGATGGCCGCGCCCGGCATGAAATACAAATTGTAGGGATCGTCCACGGCGATCTGCGGGCCGGGCTTGCCGGTCATCGGGTCGATCGGCGTCAGGCTGCCGTTCTTGCCGGTGCCATTGTTGGCGACCCAGAGCGTCTTCAGGTCCCAGGACGGCACGACGTGCTGCGGTTTGCTGCCGACCGGGAACCTGTCGACTTCCTTGAGCGTCATGGTGTCGATTACCGTGACGCTGTTGGAGGAGCGGTTCGGCACATAGACGCGCGGCAGTGCACCCAGCGTGGCCGGGCTGAGATGGCCGGCGGCCGTGTGGCTGTAGATGTTGATGGACGGCGCGGGCTCGCTGCAATCCTCGGGACAGCTATCGGCCCAGGCGCGGACAGGCAGCAGTGCAAGCAGCGAAAAGGCCGCACGGGGACCGGCGTGACGCAAAAAGGTTCTGATCATCAGGATGGCTTGTCGTGAAGGCCGGCCGAAATTGCCGCGCGACCCATAGCTGGTGTCTTGCCGTTGATCCAGTGGCTATCGCCGTCCCAGCAAACTCTTCACGCGGTTGCGCAGCAGGCGGGCCATGTTGCGGGTCTCGCGGTAGAGATGCAGCTGCGAGGCGGCCTGGCGGACGAGGCGGTCGGCGTCCGGCGTCAGCCCGATGACCAGCGAGCCCATCGGCTTGCGCTCGCTCCACAGCCGGCTCATCACCGGGTGGTCGGGCACGGCGCAGGAATCGGTCATCATGATGTTGGGGTCGTCGAGATGCTGCCTGGTCACCTCGATCATCAGCAGCGTGCCCGGCGAATAGGTCGCCAGCGTCTCGTCATAGGCGGTCTTCCAGGTGTAGGCGACGCCGGCCTCGACGAAGACGACCAGGCAGGCGATCGTGCGGCCGTCCAGCGTCAGCGAATGGATGCGGCACATGTCGTGCTCGGCCAGCCGGTGCACGGCTTCGCGGGCAAAGGCGGCGCGGTAGCGGTCGATGGCCATGGCGGTGCGCTCGCGGCCCTTCCAGCCGGCCGCCTCCAGCGTCAGGAAACTTTCGATGGCGTGGCGGATTTCGTCCGGTCCCCGCGCCACGACATGTTCCAGCCTGCCGAGATCCCCTAGGCGCCGCTTCAGGCGGCGGAATTCGCGGTAGTGGTGCGCGCGCAGCGATGCTTTCAGATAGGCCTCGCCGTCGAGCGTGCTTTCGAGCACCGGCCGGTCCGCCTTGCCGGTGGTGACCATTGTCAGGCCGCGCGTCTCGGCAACGGTGGCAAGCACGCTGGCCAACGGGCCGTCGAGCCGCATGTCGGGCAGCACGAAGACCTTCGGCAGCTTGAGATGCGGCCGCGATAGCATGCCGAAGAAATCCTCGACGACGCCGATCGGGTCGTCATGGTCGACCAGCGGTGTGCCGATCGGGCCGAACGGGCTCGACCAGGTGCGCATCACCGGAACGCCGAGCGGCACGGCCGGCCTTTCGACCGAGAACGGCACCAGCAGGCGCAGCCGGTTGCGGTATTCGTCGCCGTCGCGGATCACCGCCAGCTTGACCTCGCGATCTTCCAGCCGGGGCATGGCCGGCGCCAGAAAGCGCGGGTTGAAGAAGACGTTGGGCTCGATCGTGCGGGTGCACAGATAGTCGAGTTCCTCGACCAGTTCGAAGCCGGCCGAAGCCGGATAGATCGCCAGCTTGCGCAGCGGCCGGTTGTTGGCGAGGATCTCGAGATGCGCCGGATCGGCGTCGCGCGCCAGGCCGGCAAGGCCGGACACCATGGCGCCGGCCGGACCGCCGCTGGTTTCCTCGATCAGCGGGATGGCGGCCATCAGGCGGCTCCCTCGGCAGCGGGCACGAAGATCAGCATGACGATGCCGAGCTTGCGCCAGACGGTGAAGGACAGGGCGCTGGCCTCGAAGACCATGGCGAGGCTGGTGGCGATCGCCGCGCCCCACAGGCCGAAGAACGGGATCAGCACCACGTTGAGACCGATGTTGAAGGCCAGCGTCATGGCATAGACGGCGGCGCAGATGTTCTGGTTGCCGCTCATCGTCAGAAGGCTTTCGCACGGGCCGACGGCGGCGCGCGCCACGACGCCGAACACCAGCAGGAACAACAGCGGATAGCCGGCGGTGAATTCCGGGCCGAACAGAACCAGCATCGGTTCGCCGAGCGCCAGCACCAGCAGCGCCATCAGCAGCGACGGCCAGAACGTCCATGACACGGTCTCGCGGGCGAAGGCGGCGAGCTTTTCCGGTTCGCCATGGGTGAACTGCGCATAGCGCTGGGCAACGCCGGCCTTGACGGAGAAATAGACGAAATGCACCAGCGCCAGCGTCTTGACGGTGGCGAAATAGACGGCGACGTCGTTGGGCTGAAGATAGGCGCCGACCATCAGCACATCGGCGTTGGTGAGCAGGAAGAAGAAGCTCTCGACCAGGAAGATCGGCAGCGAGACGATGAACCACTCGGCGAAATGCACCTTCATCGGCCCGGACGGGATATTCCTGCCCATGCGCGTGGTCACGCCGATGAGCTGGCCGAGCGTGGTGGCGTAGGTGGCGGCGATCGAGGCGAAGATCGCTGTCCTGGCGTCGGGCGCATAGCCCATTGCCAGCATCAGCGCCATCAGCGCCAGGATCAGCACCGGCCGCACCAGATAGGTCGGCGACAACGCAAACAACGCCCAGGAATTGGCGCGTGACTGGCCTTGCAGCAGATCGCCCATGGCGATCATCGGCAGGCAGAACAGGCCGAGGATGAAGGGCATTACATAGTAGCTCTCGATCCAGTTCGCGCACAGCCAGACGCCCAGTGCGCCAAGCCCGGCGATCGCGGTCGAGGCAATCAGCACGAACAGGCGGCTGGCGACCACGATGCCGCGCAGTTCGGCGAGCATGTTGCGTTCGCGGTATTCGGGGATGAAGCGGATCACCGAAGTGTGGAAGCCGAGGCAGGCGAGGTTGCCGACGATGACCATCGTCACCCAGACGAGGACGAAGATTCCGTATTCGAACGAGCCCATCCAGCGCGCCATCAGCACCTGGCTGATGAAGGCGATGACGGCGCTGACGATGCGGATGGCAAAGGCGATCAGCGACATGCGCCCGGCTTCGCCGCGCTCGTCGGCGGTGAACAGCACCGCATCGATCCGGCCAAGCAGCGGCCCCATGCGCAGCGCCAAGCGCTGCGGCAAGAACCGCCCGGCCGTCGTCGCCGCGGAAAACCGCACCCCGATGTCTCTCCGTTTTCCGCCTCTTTTCAAGCTTTCGATGTATCCGAAACACCTTAAGAAAGGGTGGGCAGGTGCGGGTGCGCCGAGGGGCAAGGACGGCCGCGTGTGCAAGGTGCGTCATCGTATACCGGGGCATAGTAGAAGGCGAGCGAACGCCGGGGAAGACTGGGGAGCCGGTCGGCGTTTCGCTCGCCCCTCCCCCGCCAAGGGGGATGGCCAGGCACCGGGTGTCCGATGCCAGAGGTGTCACATGGGGAAGATCACATCCCCTTCATCGCGTCGCAGGACACGTTCGGATTCATGTCGGCGAAAGCGCCGGTCGGGTTCTGTTTCCAGGCCCAGACATGCAATTCGTAGAACGGGCCGAGGCCGTAGCGGTTGGGGGCGCTGTTGAAGTTGAACAGCTGGCCTTCGAGCGAGGCCGGGCCCTTCGAGGTGATGTATTCGACCGCTATCAGCTTCAGGCTGCCGTCGGCCGTCGGCTCGTACATCACCGCTTCGGGCTTGGCCACATCGACGGCATCGTCCTTGAGATAGGCGCCGTTGACATAGTGGATGCCCATGGCGCCGCCGGTGATGCCGCTGGCGCAAGGGATGGGGGCATAGCCTTCGGCAGTGGCGGTTGCCACATTTTCGAAGCGGCTGTTGGCGGCGCGCACCTTTTCGGCCAGCGGGTTGGCGTCGTGTGCCTGCGCCGCACCCGCCGCGATCGAGATGGCGGCGAAGGCCGCGAAGCGTGTCGTCCAAAGAATTATGGTCATGGTCTTCCGTTCGTTTGTTGACGCTCGAGGCGACGGCGGCCGATCAGGCTGCCCGAAACGCTGCGGCGTTGGTTTAGGATTTGGTTTGTCCGTCCCGGTTCATGCGATGCGGCTTCCGTTGCCGGGCTTTGGCCGCAGCCCTTAAAAACCGTGCAAAATCAACGATCCCAAAAATAGTATTGCCAATACTCATGCGGGATCTCTCGCTCCGAGAGCCCGATGTCGCGCCTCAGATAGTCGCCTTCCGGCGGCAGGCGCCGCCTTTCAGACAGATACGCAGGCAGCTTCGACGCGAACCGCCATAGACGGCCGAGCACGGAGGTTGGCCGGCCGGTCTTTCCCAGGACAGGCCCGATTCCACCGAGCGGCAGGCCATCAGGCAGTTCGCCATGGCCGCGAAGGACAGTTTGATGCTCATCATCGTGGCGACCGAACGCAGGATCAGAGGTAAAAGTAAGGGTCAAGAACCCGCACCTCCGTGATCTTGTCGACCGGCAGCGAGTTTTTCTGAGCGGTGCTGCGGATCGCTTCGGGCGTCGGCGCGTCGTAGATGCAGAAGCTGTGCTTCTTGTCGGGCGTGACGAAGGACTGGATCCAGGTGACGCCCTTTTCGGCATTGCGCATGACGACGCCGCCCACCGCGCTGGCGCCGATGTCGGTCATCGGAATGTTGAGGCCGTCCGGAAATGTGCGTTCAATCAGGTAGCGAGGCATGGAAGGTTTCCTTTTCCATTGGTTCACGCTCGATCGGAGCGCTGCTGGACGTTGACCACGCCGGCCCGGCCCGCGCATCGGAACGATTCCCCATATTTGGCGGGACGATTCCCTATATTGGCGTCGTTCTTTGTGGAAAGAGGCACGGCAATGTGTGCAAAGTCACATTGCGGCGCTTTCTTCACGGGCTAATCGTGAGCGGCCCGCCATGGTGGGAAAACTCCGATCCTGTGAGACGATGACAATGATGCTTCTGGAACGGCAGATGCAGCTTCAGCAGCTGGAGACACTGCTTGGCGATGCAATACGCGGCCATGGCCGCATCGCCGTGCTGGCCGGGGAGGCCGGCGCCGGCAAGACGGCGCTTGTTGAGGCATTCGCGGCCCGTGTCGGGCAAAGCGCGGCAATGTTGCGCAGCGCTTGCGAGGACCTGTCGATCCCAGATCCGCTGGGGCCGCTCTACGATCTGGCCCGTGAGGCGCAATGGGCGCTGCCGCGCGCCATCGATGCCCGGCATGGGCAGAGACTGCCGCTGTTTTCCGATGCGCTCGACGCTTTTGCGGCCAAGGGACCGAGCCTGCTGGTGATCGAAGACCTGCACTGGGCCGACGATGCGACACTCGATTTCGTGCGCTTCCTCGGCCGGCGTATCGCCAACACCCACATCCTGCTGTTGCTCACGGCGCGCACCGACCGCAGCGAAGGACAGATGCGCGTGCGCCGCGCCCTGGGCGAAATCCCGGCCGGCAGCGTGGCGCGCATGGACGTGCCGCTGCTCAGCGAGGCGGCCGTGCTGTCGCTCGCCGATGCGGCCGGACGCGACGGCGACGCCATCTACCGGGCGACCGCCGGCAATGCCTTCTTCGTTACCGAATTGCTGTCGGCGGAAAACGAAACGGCGCTGCCGGCAAGCGTGCGCGACGCCGTGTTGGCGCGGGCTGAACGGCTGTCGCCAGGCGCCCGCGCAATGCTCGACGCGGTGTCGGTGTTTCCGCGCCGCGCCGACGTCTGGGCTCTGCAGGGCCTGTGCGGCGTCGCCAGCGCCGGCCAGCTGGCCGAGTGTGTCGCCAACGGCCTGCTCGACGATCTGGGCGACGGCTACGCCTTCCGGCACGACATCGCGCGGCGCGCCATCGAGATGATGCTGACGACGTCGCACAGGCGGCAATTCAACCAGCGTGCGCTGGCGGCACTGCTCGAAAATGGCGACGTCTCCACAGGCCGCCTGGTGCATCATGCGGTCGAGGCGCATAATCTGGCGGCGGTGCGCGAACTTGCGCCAATCGCCGCGCGCGAGGCGTCGCGCGTCGGCGCCCATCGCGATGCCGCCGGCTATTACGAGATCGCCCTGCAGCAGGCCGACAGCCTGCCGGTGATCGAGCGCGCCGCGCTCTACGAAAGTCATGCCTTCGAGTGCCATCTCATCGGCAAGATCGATGATGCGCTTGCAGCGCAGGGACAGGCGCGCCGGTTGCATCAGGCAGACGGCAACAGGCTGAAGGAGGGCGACAGCCTGAGATGGCTCTCCCGGCTGAGCGAAATGGGCGATGACCGCGAGGCGGCGGCCGCCTTCGGCGCCGAGGCTGTGGCGATGCTGGAAGCGGCTCCCGCCGGTCCCGAACTCGCCATGGCCTATTCGAACCTTTCGCATCTGGCGATGCTGTCGGAGAGGGTGGAGGACACGCTGTTCTATGGCGAGAAGGCAGCGGCGCTGGCTGCGCGGATGAACCGTCCCGACATCGCCTCGCATGCCCTCAACAATGTCGGCTGCGTCGAGCAGTGGCTCAATCCGGATGCCGGACGCCTGCGCCTCGACCAAAGCCTTGAAATTGCGCTCCAGGGCAATTTCCAGGAACATGCCGCGCGCGCCTTCACCAACCGCGCCTGTTTCGAGATCACCCAGATGAGCTACGACGCGGCACGTCCGGTGCTCGAGAGCGGCATCCACTATTGCACCGAGAACGACCTCGGCACCTGGCGCGACTATCTCAGGGGCATGCTGGCCGATGTGCAACTGCGTCAGGGCCAATGGGATGAGGCCGCCGCGACGGCAAGCGATGTCATCGATAATGATCGGACAACCACCGTGGGCCGGTTTCCGGCGCTGCTGGCACTGGCGAAACTGCGCCTGAGGCGCGGCGATCCCTCGGCCGAGCCGCTGTTCGCCGAAATGGCGCGCCTGGTCGGAAGCGGCGGCGACCTGCAGATGCTGAGCTCTTACGCGGCGCTGATGGCGGAGCAGGCATGGCTGGGCCTGGCCGACAGGCAAGAGGCGCTGGCGCTGATCACCCGCGCCGAAACGCCGGTGCGCTCGCGTGCCCATGTCGGGGAGCTGGCGCTGTGGCGAACATTGCTCTCTCCCGGTATGCCGGCCGGCGACACCGCCGACATGGCGACACCATACCGGCTGCTTCTAACCGGCGACTGGCGTTCGGCTTCGGCACTCTGGGCCGAATTGAATGCGCCATACGAGCGCGGACTGGCGCTCATCCTCGGCGACGACGAGGGGCAGCGGCTGGCATTGGATATTTTCGACGGCCTGGGGGCAAGGCCGGCAGCCCAGCGCCTGCGCGATATCATGCGCAAGAACGGCGTTGGCGGCATCGCCCGCGGCCCGCGCCGCTCGACGCGCGCCAACCTCGCCGGCCTCACCTTGCGCCAGATGCAGGTGCTGCAGCTGATCGAACGCGGCCTCTCCAACAAGCGGATCGCCGAGCAATTGACGATTTCGCCAAAGACGGTCGATCACCATGTCTCGGCGGTGCTGGGCAAGCTGGATGCGGTGTCGCGCGGCGAGGCGACAGCGACCGCGCGCGATTCGGGGTTGTTGTGAGGTTTTGACGAGGGTTGGACCGAGAGGTCGCGATCCTTCGCACCCCCCTCTGTCCTGCCGGACATCTGCCCCTCAAGGGGGGAGATTGGCTGTCGCTGTAGCTTTCGCCAATTGTCGAAATTGAAAGAAGTTACGGCGCCGAAGCTGCTGATCTCCCCCTTGAGGGGGAGATGGCCGGCACGCCAGAGGGGGGTGCTGTCCCGCCGACCTAGCCTTCGAAATCAGGCAAACGCGCCATGGCAGTGCTTGTATTTCTTGCCGGAGCCGCAGGGGCAGGCTTCGTTGCGGCCGATCTTGCCCCAGGTCGCCTGGTTGTTCGGATCGCGGTCTTCGGGAGCGACGATGGCGTTGCTCTCCTGGCGGACCAGAAGTGCGGTCTCGCCGCCCTCGAAATCGTCCTCGCCCGTGGTGCCGTCAATGTGGCTGCCGAACATTTCAGGCGCTTCGGGCGGCGGTGCTTCGGCGGCCTGGCGGACCAGTTCGACGCGCATCAATTGCGCGGTGACGGCCTGGCGCAGATTGCCGAGCAGCGCCTGGAACAGCTCGAACGCCTCGCTCTTGTATTCCTGCAGCGGGTCGCGCTGGGCGTAGCCGCGGAAGCCGACGACCGAACGCAGATGGTCGAGGTTGACGATGTGCTCGCGCCACAGATGATCGAGCGTCTGCAACACCACCGAGCGTTCGACATAGCTCATCACGTCTGGGCCGAAGCGCTCGGCGCGCTCCTTGGCGGCGGCGTCGGCGGCCTTGGTCAGGCGCTCGCGGATGTCGTCCTCGGCAATGCCTTCTTCCTTGACCCAGTCCTCGACCGGCAGGTCGAGATTGAGGAATTCGGCGACCTCGGCCTTGAGGCCGGCGACGTTCCACTGCTCGGCATAGGCGTTTTCGGGGATGTTCTTGGTGACGATCTCCTCGATGACGCCTTCGCGCATCTCGGCGATCGTCTCGGACAGGCCTTCGCCGTCCATCAATTCGATGCGCTGCTCGAACACCACCTTGCGCTGGTCGTTCGAGACGTCGTCGTATTTCAACAGGTTCTTGCGGATGTCGAAGTTGCGCGCTTCGACCTTCTTCTGCGCCTTTTCCAGCGCCTTGTTGATCCACGGATGGATGATGGCCTCGTCTTCCTTGAGGCCAAGCTTCTGCAGCATGCCGTCCATGCGCTCGGAGCCGAAGATGCGCATCAGATCGTCCTGCAGCGACAGGAAGAATTTCGAACGGCCGGGGTCGCCCTGGCGGCCGGAGCGGCCGCGGAGCTGGTTGTCGATGCGGCGCGATTCATGGCGCTCGGTGGCCAGCACGTAGAGGCCGCCGGCGGCCAGCGCCTTTTCCTTCAGGCGCTCGACATCGGCAATGATTTCCTTTTCGCGCGCCTCGCGCTCGGGACCAGCAGGCATGTCGCCCAGTTCGTCCTCGATGCGCATCTCGGCGTTGCCGCCGAGCTTGATGTCGGTGCCGCGTCCCGCCATGTTGGTGGCGATGGTGATGGCGCCGGGCTTGCCGGCCTGGGCGACGATGGCCGCTTCGCGCTCGTGATGGCGGGCGTTCAGCACTTCGAAATCCTTGAACCCTTCCTTGCGCAGGCGCTCGGCCAGTTGCTCGGATTTTTCAATGGAGGTGGTGCCGACCAGCGTCGGCTGGCCCTTGGCGCGCGCTTCCTTGATCTCCTTGACGATCGCCTTGTACTTCTCCTCGACCGTCCGGTAGACCTCGTCGTCCTCGTCCTTGCGGATGACCGGCAGATTGGTCGGGATCTCGGTGACTTCGAGGCCGTAAATGTTGCCGAACTCCTCGGCCTCGGTCAGCGCCGTGCCGGTCATGCCGGACAGCTTCTTGTAGAGGCGGAAATAGTTCTGGAAGGTGACGGAGGCCAGCGTCTGGTTTTCCGGCTGGATCGCCACATGCTCCTTGGCTTCGAGCGCCTGGTGCAGGCCTTCCGAATAGCGGCGTCCCGGCATCATGCGGCCGGTGAATTCGTCGATGATGACGATCTCGTCGTTGCGGACGATGTAGTCCTTGTCCTTCTGGAACAGCCGGTGCGCCTTCAGCGCGTTGTTGACGTGGTGGACGATGGCGACGTTCTCGACGTCATAGAGCGACTCGCCCTTGAGCAGGCCGGCCGCGCGCAGCAGGTTTTCCAGCTTCTCGGTGCCTTCCTCGGTGAAGATCGAGGTCTTCTGCTTCTCGTCGATCTCGTAGTCGGCCGGGCCGAGCTGCAGCATGAAGGCGTCGATGGTGTTGTACATTTCCGAACGGTCCTCGAGCGGACCGGAAATGATCAGCGGCGTGCGCGCCTCGTCGACCAGGATGGAATCGACTTCGTCGACGATCGCGTAATTGTGGCCGCGCTGCACCATCTGCGCGCGCTCATACTTCATGTTGTCGCGCAGATAGTCGAAGCCGAGCTCGTTGTTGGTGGCATAGGTAACGTCGGACGCATAGGCGACGCGGCGTTCCTCGTCGGACAGGCCATGGACGATGACGCCGACCGAAAGGCCGAGGAATTTGTAGACGCGGCCCATCCATTCGGAGTCGCGGGTGGCGAGATAGTCGTTGACGGTGACGACATGGACGCCCTTGCCGGCAAGCGCGTTGAGATAAACGGGCAGGGTGGCGACCAGGGTCTTGCCCTCGCCCGTGCGCATTTCGGCGATGCCGCCATTGTGCAGCACCATGCCGCCGATCAGCTGCACATCGAAGGGGCGCATGCCGAGCACGCGGCGGGATGCCTCGCGGACGGTGGCGAAGGCCGGCACCAGCAGGTCATCAAGCGTAGCGCCGTTGGCGATATCCTGGCGGAATTTTTCCGTGCGGGCCTGAAGCTCGGCGTCGGACAGCGCCCGCATCTCGTTTTCCATGGCGTTGATCGCCTCGACACGCGGCCGGGTCGATTTTACGCGACGATCGTTGGAGGAACCGAAAACCTTACGGGCGAGACCGCCGAGACTGACCATCCGATGGTCCTTTCGATAGAATTCTCAATTTTGAGATGAGCGCCGGCCGGCCCCATCAATTCCGCGTGAAACGCGGACAAACACAAAAAGCGCCCGGAAAACGGTTCTGGACGCAAAGTCGTTGGACAGATAAGAGGGGGCTCAACTGATGTCAACGCCGCGTTAGCCCTATGGGCAGCGCCAAATTCCGCCACAATCCGGCTGATCTGCAAGCCCTACCAATCCCCCCTTGGAGTTAATCTTGATGTCCTTACTGTTTCGCCGTGCGTCGCTCGCCAGCCTTGGCTTGGCTTTCGGCCTGTCGGCCCTGTCGCTGTCTCCGCTGATGGCCCAGGAAGCCGCTCCCGCCCCGGCCGATGCCGCAGCAGCACCGGCGGCAGCCCCCGTCGATCCGAACGCCGTCATCGCTACCGTCAATGGCCAGAAGCTGACCGAGGCGGACCTTGGGCTTGCCGAGGGCGAGCTGTCGCAGCAGTTCTCGCAGTTGCCACCCGAGCAGCGCCGCGCCGCCGCCCTTTCGGCGGCCATCGAAATCCGCGTCATGGCCGCCCAGGCGGTCGCTACCGGGCTCGACAAGGATCCCGAATTCCAGCGCCGCATGGCGTTCCTGCAGCAGCGCGCGCTGCATGGCGAGATGGTCGAGAAGGGCGTCGTCGACAAGGTTACCGATGCCGAGGTGCGCGCCCGCTACGACCAGGAAATCGCCAGCACGCCGCCGGTCAATGAGATTCATGCCCGTCACATCCTCGTGAAGACGAAGGAAGAGGCCGAGGCGATCATCAAGCAGCTCGATGGCGGTGCAGACTTCCAGAAGCTCGCCAACGAGCATACCAGCGATCCCTCGGGCAAGACCAATGGCGGTGATCTCGGCTGGTTCGGCCCGGGGCAGATGGTGCCGGAATTCGACAAGGCGGCAGTTGCGCTCGAAATCGGCAAATACACCAAGGAGCCGGTGCAAACGCAATTCGGCTGGCATGTCATCAAGCTCGAGGACAAGCGCACCAAACAGCCGCCGGCCTTCGACGACGTCAAGGACCAGGCCAAGCAGGCGGTGATCCGCGACAAGTATTTCGCACTGGTCAAGCAGCTGCGCGGCGCCGCCAAGGTCGAAATCCCCGACGCCAATCTGAAGAAGGCCGTCGACACGATGGAAGCCGGCAAGTAAGGCCGGCACCGAAAAAACATGCAAAGGGCGCCGTTCGGCGCCCTTTTCAATTGCGGGAGATGCCTGACATCACATAGCGGACAGTGGCACGGATTGTCGCCTCATCTTCGTCCAGCCGGTTGGTCAAAAGGTGTTTCCAGGCATAGGAAGCGATGAGGTCGGCGACCAGCGCTGCGTCGACATCGGCCGCAACCTCGCCGCGCGCCTTGGCGCGCTCGATGATCCGAGCGGTGTGGGACACGCGCCCATCGGCATAGCCAGTCAGGGCCGCGGCCGCCGCTTCGTCCGACTGGGCCTCGGCGATCAGCGAGCGGAATACGCTGCCCGAGGATGTGTCGCGCCAATGCGCGAAGAGGTTCCTCAGGAAACCGACGAGGTCGTCTTCGAGACTGCCGGTATCGGGGACGTCGACACGCTTTTGCCGCTTGTAGACCTCTAACAGCAGGGCCGCCTTGCTCGGCCACCAGCGATAGATCGTGGGTTTGCCGGCGCGCGCCCGCCGCGCCACGGCCTCTATGGAGAAGCCGGCATAGCCGGCCTCGACCAGCACCGCCTCCGCGGCCTCGAGAATGGCCTCGGCGCTGTCTGGGTTGCGCCGCGCCCCGATCGATCTGCGCGCCGGATCCTCGCCCATGTCTGTCCTCGCCAACAATCTCGCCGGCAATCCTGGCCAACAATCTCGCCGACAATATAGGTGAGCTGGCAGGCAAACGAAACGGCCCGTTTCCAGCGCTTGTAGAAGCGGGTCTCACATTCGCCCTTCGCGGGGATTTTCAGTTCATCACTTGCGAGGTTTCCGAGTCGATCCGCCACTGGCCGTCGCTCTTCACCAGCCCAAGCGCGACTCGTGCCTTGCCGGTCATGCGCGCCGCCGATTTGTCTTTCGACATATAGTCGTAGCTCATCGCGAACACGGCTTCGGCGCGGTTCTCGCCCTGCGGCGTCACATTGAGGCTGCCGGGCTCGAGACTGAACGACCAGGATGCAAATTGCGCGAACCAGTCCGTCTTGAGCTTGACGACGGCGTCGCTGTCATAGCGCGTGCCGAAGATGGTGGCGGAAGGCGCATAGAGCCGCTTGACGGTCTCGCCGATCGCCGCGGCATCGGGCGCAAGATAGTCGTCGCGCAGGAATTTCTCGATTGCGGTCTTGTCGTCGCCTACAGACCGTTCGAGTGCCGCAACCGTTGTTTCGGGCGCCGGGGGGACGGCGGGCTTCGGCTGTGCAACCGTTTCGCCGCCGGGCACAAACTCAAACCGTTCGAGCAGCGAACCCTGTTCCCATGGGCGCTGTCCCTCGCGCGTTTCGGAGACCACGTCGCGGCGCACCGCGATCATCATGTCGTTGATGCTCTGGCCGGGCTCGGCCATGTGTCGCAGCAGGGCGGCGGCGAACGGCGAATTGCGCCCGGTGCCGTCCATGGCGACAGCGCCCGGCGCCGTCGAGAAGGCGATGAAGGAGCCACGCGTCGAATCGAACTGGGCCAGACCGGCAAGCGCCGTTGCCGAGCGCGTGGTGGCGGTGCGGCTCAGGCTGCGGGCAAAGGGATTGTTGCGGCAGGCATCGAGGAACACCAGGCTGACCTTGGTCTGCTGCTCCATGATGTCGAGGACTTCGTCGATCGGCACGGCTTCGAGCTGCAGCTTGACCGGCATGTCGAGCCGGGCGTCGACCGGGACGATGTAGTTGCGCCCTTCGACCTGCAGGCCGTGGCCGGCATAATAGAACAGCCCGACCCCGGCGCCTTCCAGCGCATCGGAAAATTCGCCGATCCTGCGCTCGAGTTCGCGCTTGCCGAGATCGTTGCCCTCGATGACGTCGAAGCCGATCGAGCGCAGCTTGCCGGCAATATCGAGGGCATCGTTGACCGGATTGGTGAGCGTGCCGGCTTCGGCATAGGTGCCATTGCCGATGACCAGCGCCACGCGCCGTTCCGGCTGCGCATCGGCGCTCAGGAGCAAAAGCCCCATAAACGCCACCGCCAAGATCACCAGCCTGTCCATGGCCGATATCATAACGCCAGAGGCCCCGGTGACGCCAACGGATTTGAAATGCAAGCTTAATCCCTGGTGGCTTGCCGACAGCGGCGGCCAAGAAAACGCCCTTGCGCCGGGCCGTGCTATCGGGCAAACCGGCCTTCGCCTAGCGTTTTTCCGTCGCCCGAGGTCCCCAATGTCCGCAACGATTTCGCCGCTCGCGCCGAAGAAATATCCCAAAATGCCTGCCATTGAGGGCGTGCGCATCGCCACCGCAGAGGCCGGGATCAAGTACAAGAACCGTGCCGACCTCTTGGCCATGGTCTTCGATGCCGGCACAGCGGTTGCCGGCGTGTTCACGAAGTCGAAATGCCCCTCGGCGCCGGTCGACTTCTGCCGCGAGAACCTTGGCGCCGGCAAGGCGCGAGTGCTGGTGGTCAATTCCGGCAACGCCAACGCGTTCACCGGCAAGAAGGGCCGCGCCTCCACCCAACTGACCGGCGAGGCCGCGGCCAAGGCCGCAGGCTGCACGCCAGGCGAAGTGTTCCTCGCTTCTACCGGGGTAATCGGCGAGCCGCTCGACACCACCAAATTCAGCCATTTGCTGGCCGGACTGGTCAAGGACGGCAAGCCGGATCTGTGGACCGAGGCGGCAAAGGCCATCATGACAACCGACACCTATCCGAAAGTGGCGACAGCGACGGTCAAGCTCGGCGACACCGACGTCATCATCAATGGAATCTCCAAGGGCGCCGGCATGATCGCGCCCGATATGGCGACTATGCTGTCCTTCATCGCCACCGATGCGCCGATCGCCGCCCCCGTGCTGCAGGACTTGTTGTCGCGCGGCACCGCCAAGACCTTCAACGCCGTCACCGTCGACAGCGACACCTCGACCAGCGACACGCTGCTGTTGTTCGCCACCGGAGCCGCTGCCAAGCGCGGCGCGCCCGCCATCAGCGATCCCAAGGATGCGCGTCTCGGCGCGTTCCGCCGGGCGCTGGGCAAGGTGCTCAAATCGCTGGCGCTGCAGGTGGTGCGCGACGGCGAGGGCGCCCGCAAGCAGGTCGAAGTCACCGTTACCGGCGCCAAATCGGCGCGCTCGGCCAAGCGCATCGCGCTGTCCATCGCCAATTCGCCGCTGGTCAAGACGGCGGTTGCCGGCGAGGACGCCAATTGGGGCCGCGTCGTCATGGCCGTCGGCAAGGCCGGCGAGCCGGCCGATCGCGACCGGCTGTCGATCTGGTTCGGCGACAACCGTCTGGCGCATGAGGGCGAACGCGACCCGGGCTACTCCGAGGAAGCGACCTCGGCCTATATGAAGCGCGACGACATTCGCATCCGCGCCGATATCGGTATCGGCCGCGGCAAGGCGACGGTGTGGACCTGCGACCTCACCAAGGAATATGTCGCCATCAATGGCGATTACCGGAGCTGATGGAGTTGGCTTCCAGGCATCCGGCAAGCATGCTGGCCATCGTGCGCCGCTACGAGGCGGCGGGTTTTCGCGCCTGGCCGGCGGCGGCCGTGCATTATGACGGCACCTGGGTGGTGCGGCTGACAGCCGGCCATCCGGCCAAGCGGCTGAACTCGGTCAACCCGCTCGATCCCGGCGACACCCAGCACATTGCCGAGCGCATCGGCCGCGCCAGCCGGCGCTTCGACGCCTATGGCAGGCCGCTGACCTTCCGCATCTCGCCGCTGTCGGGGCCGGACCTGGCCAAGCATCTCGACAATGAGGGCTGGAGCACATTCGACGAATCCCTGGTGATGCGGCTGCCGCTGGCGGACGCGCAACTGGCGCCGGCCATGGACCAGATTCCGCTGAAGGATATCAGCCGCTTTCTCGGCGCGTCGCTCAAGGTCAGCGGCTCGGATGCATCGCTGCGGCCCGGTCTTTCGGAAATCATCGGCGCTATCCAACCCGAAGTCGGGCTGTTTGCGCTGGAGGAAGGGGCCGACCCTCTGGCGGTGCTGATCTGCGTCCATGACGGCGATCTTGCCGGTCTGTTCGAGATCGCCACCGCCAAGTCGGCGCGCAATCAGGGCCATGGCCGCAACCTGATCCTGTCGGCGCTGAAGTGGGCGAGGCTGCGTGGCGCTCGCGAAGCCTGGCTGCAGGTCGAGGCCGGCAATGCGCCGGCGCTGGCGCTCTATCGCTCGCTGGGCTTCGACGAAGTCTATCGCTACCACTATCGCCGGCCGCCGGGCGCATGAGCGAGATCACCGGCAAACGCCTGCTGCTGGTCGCCGCGTGCGCGCTGGTCGATACCGATGGGCGGGTGCTTCTGGCGCAGCGGCCCGAGGGCAAACAGCTTGCCGGCCTGTGGGAATTTCCCGGCGGCAAGGTAGAGCCAGGCGAGACGCCGGAACAATGCCTGATCCGCGAACTGCAGGAAGAAATCGGCATCGAGACTGACATTCCTTGCCTGGCGCCGCTCACCTTCGCCAGCCATTCCTATGATGATTTCCATCTCCTGATGCCCCTGTTCGTCTGCCGCCGCTTCCGCGGCATCGCGCAGCCCAGGGAAGGGCAGGCGTTGAAATGGGTGCGGCCAAAGCAGATGCGCGACTATCCCATGCCGCCGGCCGACGCGCCGCTGATCCAGTTCCTCATCGACCTGTTGTGATACAAAGCCATTTCGCGGTCTGATCTAGCCAGCGTTAATGGAAGATTTATCTCGTCGTGAAAAATTGCGGCAAAGCGGGTTCGCGGGGAGCGATTGCATGAGCCTCGACAGGGAATGGGACTCGATCCGGCCAGATCGCAGCTTTCGCGCCGCCGGCGTCGGCTTATTGCGCGTCACGCTGTTGTTCGGCTCGGCCGCAGTGGCGCTGGCGCTGATCGCGGTCCCCGTGCTGGACAACCAGACGCGATCATCCAGCCGCGATGCTCTTGCAGGCGGTCTCGACCCGATGAGCACGGGTTCGATCGGCTCGCGGGCCACCTATACGCTGCGCAGAAGCGTGCTGCAGCCCTCACCGAGCTCAGTCTGCATCATCCGCGCCGACGGCCAACGGAGCGGCGACTGCTGACCAACAAGGTCGACACCAGCTTGAGAACTTCCTCAACGCAGGCCCATTTCACAGCCTGTTAAGCTTGTGCCGTTAACCTTTCTTAACAGGTGGGCGATATGGTCGGGGATGAGAGGGATCGACGATCATGAAGCCATTGCTGCGCCGATTTTTGCAGGACGAAACAGGCGCCACGGCCATTGAATATGGCCTGATCGTTGCGGTGCTGTCGCTTGCCATCGTCGGGGGTGTCGGCAAGGCCAGCAATGCGATCCAGTTTCTGTTCAGCGACAACAACAGCAGGCTCGCAAACGCCTTCGCCGAGCACTGATCCGGAGCGCCGTCACCGCCCGCCGGGGTTTTCCAGTATCGTCTTCAGCGAGACCTTCGCCGAACCCGGTTTCAAGGGCTTTTGCTGCGAGGCATCGGGCGCCCAGCCCGACATCCAGACGATGGAAAAGCTTGCCCTGATGCGGCCATCAGCGTCCGAAAAGCGTTCGGCATAGATTTCGGCGGCACGGGTAAAAAGCTTTCGCGCTCCCGGTCGCCGGCTGCGATCAGTCAGCGCGCTGGTTTCGCCCATCGCCCTGAGATCGGCAATGAGGTCGAAGAGGGTATCGTAGCGGACGGTCACCGTTTCGACGTCGGCCACCGGCAGCGCCAGTCCGGCGCGCTGCAGCAGTGCGCCGGCGTCGCGAACATCGGTGAAGGGGATGACACGCGGGCTGGCGCCGCCATAGAGTTCGGTCTCGGCGGCGAGCAGGCTTTCGCGCAATTCGGAAAGAGTGCCGGCGCCGGCAAAGGCGCCGAGGAAAAGCCCGTCGGGCCGCAGAGCGCGGCGGATCTGCACCAGCATGCCGGGAATGTCGTTCATCGCCTGCAACGACAGAAGTGAAACGACGAGGTCGAGGCTTTCCGGCTGGAACGGCACTGTTTCCAGCGGTGCTATCAGCCCTGGCCGGCCGTCCAGAAACGCTGGATCTGCCTCGACGCGCACGATCTCCGCTGCCTTGCCGCTTGCAGCGACCACGTCCGTTGCGTCCGGCGTCTGGCAAAACAGCACCGCGGCCTTGCCGAATTTCCGCTCGACCGCGCCGAGCCGGTCGGCAAGGTCTTCCGCCGCCCGCCGCATCAGAAAATCCGCGCCGGCTACGGGGTGGGCCAGCGCCCTGCGCTTGCGCACCAGCCAAAGTTCAGTATCGATGATCGGCTGCAACGGTAGACATCCCTGTTTGTCCGTCTAGTGATATCCTGGCGCGGACGACAAAACCACGTGGCCGATCCGGTGATGGAGATCAAGAGCCTCGCTCAAACCATGTTGAAACTGGCCATGTTGGACTGGCCGGCGCGGATGCTGTTCCCGCCGGTCTGTGCCGGCTGTCGCAGGCACGTCTCGCAACCCGGCGTTTTGTGCGGTGCCTGCTGGCCGAAACTCAGGCTGCTGGAGCGGCCATGGTGCGCGGTGATGGGCACGCCATTCACGCACGATATGGGCGAGGGATTCCTGTCGGCCGAGGCGATCGCCGATCCGCCGCCGTTCGAGCGGGCGCGGGCGGCCGTGGCCTATTCAGGTGTCGCCCGCCAGATGGTGCAAGGTCTGAAATACCAGGATCGCACCGATCTGGCGCCGTGGATGGCGCGCTGGATGCTGCGCGCCGGCGCTGAGCTAATTGCAGACGCCGATGTCGTCGTACCGGTGCCGCTGCACTGGCGGCGCTTCTTTCGCCGGCAGTTCAACCAGTCGGCGGAGTTGGCAAGGGCGGTTGCGCAGCTTAGCGGGCTGCCTTTCTCGCCCTCGGCGGTCCGGCGCGTCAAGCTCACGCGCCAGCAGGTCGGGCTGGAGCGGCAGGAGCGCGAGGCCAATGTCCGCGCCGCCTTCCGTGTGCCTGCGGAAGCCGAAATCGAGATCACTGGGCGCCGCGTGCTTCTGGTCGACGATGTCTACACCACCGGCGCCACCGTGCGCTCGGTCGCCAGGGCGCTGAAGAAGGGCGGCGCCGGAGCGGTCGATGTGCTGACCTTCGCGCGTGTCCTGCCGGGGGACTTTCGGGCCGACGAGTCCGCGACTATATAAGGTCGAGGAAAGGCACGGACCGATGCTCGATGTGACGATTTACACCCGTATGATGTGCGGCTATTGCGCGGCGGCCAAGCGGCTGCTCGACCGCAAGGGCGTCGCCTACACCGAGCATGACGCTTCGTTTTCGCCGGAATTGCGCCAGGAAATGATTTCGCGGGCGCATGGCCGCTCGACCTTTCCGCAGATTTTCATTGGCGACACGCATGTCGGCGGCTCCGACGACCTCCACGAGTTGGAGGCACGGGGGCAGCTGGATAGGCTGCTTGCCAACGGCTCGACGACAAAGAGCGGTTCGTAGCGCCGCTCTATGTCTTTGTTTTTACGCAATTCCGGACGGAAAACCGTTACATACTTTTCCTGGAATTGCTCAAAGAGGACGTGACGATGGGTATTTTCAAGGCGGCGGCGATCCAGATGCGTTCGGGCGAGAGCCCCGAGCGCAACGCGGTCGATCTCGAACGGCTGGTGCGCGAAGCGGCAGGCCTCGGTGCAACCTACATCCAGACCCCGGAAATGACCGGTGCGCTGATCCGCGACAAGGAAGCCAGGGCTGCTTCCTTCACCTTGGAAGACAAGGACATCGTCGTGGCGGCCGCGCGCAAGCTCGCCAGCGAACTCGGCGTCTTCCTGCACATCGGCTCGACCGCCATCCTGCGCACCGACGGCAAGCTCGCCAACCGGGCGCTGCTGTTTGGGCCGGACGGCGCCACCCTTGCCACCTACGACAAGATCCACATGTTCGATGTCGACCTCGACAATGGCGAGAGCTGGCGCGAATCCGCCGCCTATGAGCCGGGCACCGAGGCCGTCGTCACCGAGATCGACGGCGCTAGTCTCGGCTTTGCCGTCTGCTACGATCTACGCTTTCCACAGCTGTTCCGCGCCGAGGCGATGGCCGGCGCCGACCTCTTGTCGGTGCCTGCCGCCTTCACCCGCCAGACCGGCGAGGCGCACTGGCATGTGCTGCTGCGAGCCCGTGCCATCGAGAACGGCGCCTATGTGGTTGCTGCAGCACAAGGTGGCCTGCATGAGGATGGCCGCGAAACCTATGGCCATTCGCTGATCGTCGACCCATGGGGTCGAATTCTCGCCGAGGCCGACCATGACGATCCGGAGGTGATCATCGCCGAGATCGACACGGCGCAGTCGTCGGCCGCGCGTAAGAAAATCCCCAATCTCAAGAACGCGCGTGATTTTGCCGTCAATGCCGGCGCAGTGGAAGCGCCGCGGCTCAGGGGCGCGGCTTCGTGATCCGCTTTGCCCTGATCTGCGAGCACGAGCACGAATTCGAGGGCTGGTTTCGCAGCAATGACGATTTCGACACGCAGAAGAAGCGCGGCTTCGTCGATTGCCCGAGCTGCGGCTCGCACAAGGTGCAAAAGGCGCTGATGGCGCCAGCCGTCTCCACAGCGCGGAAGCAGGAAACAATTGCGCTGGCCATGGGCGAAACCCAGAAGCAGGCGCTGGCGCAGCTGAAGGCGATGGCCGAGAAGGTGCGCGAGAATGCCGACTATGTCGGCGACAAGTTTGCCGAAGAAGCGCGCAAGATCCATTTCGGCGAGAGCGATGCGCGCGGCATCTATGGCGAGGCGACGTTGGACGAAGCCAAGAGCTTGGCCGAGGATGGCATCGATTTCATGCCGATCCCGAGTTTTCCAGAGGAGCGCAACTGAGCGATCAGCTGGCGCTATCGATCAATTTGCCAAGCAACTGAGCCAGTGCTCCCCGCTCCGTGCCGGTGAGCCCGGCAAGGATTTCATGCTCGTTGGCGACGTGGGCGGTCACGGCCTCATCGATCAAGGCCAGACCTTTTTCGGTCAGTTGCACGACAATGCCACGCCGGTCGTTGGGGTGCGGGCCGCGCAGGATCAGTCCGGCCTTCTCAAGCCGGTCGAGCCGGTTGGTCATGGCCCCAGAGGTCACCATCGTCGCCTCGTATAGAGCGGTCGGTGTCAGCGCGTAGGGCTGGCCGGAGCGGCGCAGCGTCGCCAGCACATCGAATTCGCCGGCCTGCAGTCCGAAACGGGCAAACAGCGGGGCGAGGCGCTCGCGGGCGATTAGCGACGAGGCTTCGTTCAGCCGCCCAAGCACCAGCATTGGCGACACCTCCAGGTCCGGCCGTTCCCGCTTCCATTGCTCCACCGCCTTTGCCGCGCGATCCATTTGTCTCACCGCTAAGTATCTTGACGTTAAGAATCTTTGTGGTATGCTACCTCAAGATACAGTTTCGACCCAGTGCCGCAAGTGAGTGACGGGACCATCCGATGAAATTTCTCTGGGAATCGGCGCTTGGCCTGCTGGTCGTCACCGGCGGCCTGCTCGGCCTGACCCTGCCGTTCGGCAAGCTGGCGACGGCTGCCGGCGTTCCGGCCATGGTCTGGGCCTTCGTCATCTCGTTCGGCGCCGGGGGCGTGCTGCTGTGCGCGTTGCTCGCGAACGGCGAGCGCATGCGGCTCACCTCGCACAGACTGCGCTATTTCTTCATCACCGCCGCCGTGTCCTACGCCGTGCCCAATCTGCTGATGTTTTCGGCTATCCCGCATCTCGGCGCCGGCTATACCGGCATCATGTTCACGCTGTCGCCGGTCATCACACTGGTGTTTTCGATCCTGCTCGGCGTTCGACGGCCAAATACGCTCGGCAGTATTGGTATCGCCGTCGGCTTCATCGGCGCCGTCATGGTGGCGGTGACGCGCGGCGAGGCCGGCCAGCCGGCCGATGTCTACTGGGTGCTGGTCGGACTTTTGATCCCGGTCAGCCTTGCCGCCGGCAATATCTATCGCACCGTCGACTGGCCCGAAGGCACCGGTCCGATCGAACTGGCCGTCGGCAGCCACCTGGCCTCGGCGACGCTGCTGCTGATCGGCATTCTCGCGCTGTTCGGCGTCGGCGCTTTCGCCCCGCTCAGGGCCGTGCCGCTGGTTGTCGTGGCGCAAGTCGCTTCGGCCTCGGCGATGTTTGCCTTCTTCTTCCGGCTGCAGGCCGTGGGCGGTCCGGTCTATCTCAGCCAGATCGGCTATGTGGCGGCGGCCGTCGGCCTGTTTGCCGGAACCATCTTCCTCGGCGAGCACTACCAGTTGCTGACTTGGGCCGGCGCGGTGATCATCACCATCGGCGTGATCATCACCACCAAGGCGCAGAGCCAGAAGGCATAGGGTCTTTGGTTTACGCAATTCCCTAGGCAAAGCGCTATGCGCTTTTCCCGGGAAAACCGCTTCACACTTTGCTCGAACTGCTCAAGCTCAAATTTGGCTCGCGTCGAGGCGCTTCCGTAGCGCCGGCGGGGCGACGTTTCGCCAGGCCGTCCGAACTGCGCTGCGGAATGTCTGTTCGTCGCAGGCTTCGAGCATGATCGACGTCCATCCCTTTTGGCCCCAGCCGCCTGTCACGGGCCTGAAAACCGATGGCTCAGCCGCGGCCATCATCTCTTGCTGGTCGCGGTCGAGCTTGACGACAGCACGGTCGGCTTCGGGCAGCGAGACGAAGATACGGTTGCGGACGCGGAAGTCAGCCTTGCCGAAATGCGATTGCTCGACCGTTTCGGGCAGATCGAGCGCCAGCTCTCGGGCCCTCATAGTGTCCACGGCCGCCCCTTCGTTCAGACCGATCGTTTTTCCGCCAGCACCATATAGTTGACGTCCATGTCCTTGGAGCGTGCCCAGCGGTCGGCGAGAGGATTGTAGGTCACGCCGGTACGGTCGATGATGGTCATGGCGGCGCTGCCGAGCGCCTTTTCAAGCTCTTCGGGCCGCACCAGCTTGCCGAACTGGTGGGTGCCGCGCGGCAGCCACCGCAGCACATATTCGGCGCCGATGATGGCCAGGCCCAGTGCCTTCAGCGTGCGGTTGATGGTAGCCACGAACATGATGCCGCCGGGCTTGACCATCTCGCCGCACTTGCCGATGAACAGGTCGACATCGGCAACATGCTCGACAACTTCCATGTTGAGGACGACGTCGAATTTCTCGCCGGAATCGGCCAAATCCTCAGCGGTCGTAGCGCGATAATCCACCGTCACGCCGCCTTCGGCCGCGTGCAGCTTCGCCACCTCGATGTTGGTTGCCGAGGCGTCGGCGCCGACCACTTCGGCGCCAAGCCTTGCCATCGGCTCGCACAATAACCCACCGCCGCAGCCGATATCGAGGAAACGCAGGCCTTCGAACGGCCGCGCCGCCCGCGGATCGCGGCCAAAGCGCGCCGCCACCTGGTCCCGGATATAGGCAAGCCGGACCGGGTTGAATTTGTGCAGCGGACGGAATTTGCCGTTCGGGTTCCACCATTCGGCGGCAAGCGCGGAAAAGCGTTCCACTTCTCCGGCATCGATTGTCGATCGTCGGGCCTCTGGCATGGGGCGGGTCTCCTCGGACGCTAGGAAGTCGGGTGCCGGGGCAAGAAAGTCAAGGACGGTTTTTGCGACTGCTGGCTAGTCGACCTATGGCCTCGAGATCACAATTGCCGAATGTTCCATCGCAACACTTGCGGGATCGATGGCCCGCATCGCTTCGCAATCGCCGATCTCGGCCATGATGCGGCCCGCGGCGGCGAGAGCCTGCTCGCGACTTCGCCAGCGCACCACATCGACCCATCCGCCATCGTCCCGCCGCGCCAGGCAGCGGTTTACGAAACCAGGTTGCCGCGCCAGCCAGTCGGCGACCAGGTTGTTGGCGGCGGCAAAGGCCGCTTCCGCTCCAGGCTTGAGGCGAAAGGTGACGATTTCCAGGGTCTCGGTCATCTTGCGTCCAGCACGTCGCGCAATTTCGCCGCCAGCTGCTCGATGGTGAAGGGCTTGGCCAGGAAATGCACGTCATGGTCGAGCACGCCATTGTGGACGACGGCGTTCCTGGTGAAGCCGGTGGTGAAGATCACCTTCAGCTTCGGCATGCGCGCCAGCGCCTCCTCGGCGAGCTTGCGCCCATTCATCACCGGCATGACGATATCGGTGAACATGAGCGCCACACCAGGGTTGTCGCCCAGCTTTTCCAGCGCTTCCTGGCCGCTTGCGGCATGAATGACGGTGTAGCCGAGTTCGCGCATGGCATCCGTGGTGGAAGCCCGCACGCGTGGATCGTCCTCCACGACAAGGATGGTTTCGGTGACCGGCACGGCAGGATTTCCGGCTCGTTCCGAAGATATGGCGGCCTCTTCCGGGCCGAAGAAGCGCGGCAGGTAGATCCTGATCGTGGTGCCTTGGCCGGGTTCCGAGTAGATCTTGACGTGTCCGCCGGACTGTTTGACGAAGCCGAACACTTGGCTCAGCCCGAGGCCGGTGCCCTTGTCGACCGGCTTGGTGGTGAAAAATGGCTCGAAAGCCCGCTCCATGACGTCCGCCGGCATGCCGGGGCCGGTGTCGCTGACCGCGATCATCACATACTGGCCGGCTTTGACCTCGGCATGGGTGGCGGCGTAGCCCTCGTCGAGGTGGCTGTTGGCGGTCTCGATGGTCATCTTGCCGTCCTCGCCCATGGCGTCGCGCGCATTGACCGCCAGGTTGAGAATGGCATTTTCGAGCTGGCTCGGATCGGCATGGGTCTTCCACAGGCCGCCAGCCAGCACGGTTTCTATGCGGATGGTTTCGCCGAGCGCCCGCCGAAGCAGGTCCGACATGCCGGTGACCAGACGATTGGCGTCTACAACCTGAGGCGCGAGCGGCTGCTGGCGCGAGAAGGCAAGCAGCCGTGACGTCAAGTTTGCGGCCCGGGTCGCCGCATCGGTCGCCGCTTCGATGAATTTCATGATGTCGTGCTCGCCCCGCGCCAGCTTGCGCTGGGCAAGGTTCATGGCGCTGATGATCACCGCCAGCATGTTGTTGAAATCGTGGGCGATACCGCCGGTCAGCTGGCCCACAGCCTCCATCTTCTGCATCTGGCGGATCTGCGATTCGGCCTTTTCACGCGTCTGGATTTCGTTGCCGAGCTCGATGTTCTTGCGCATCAGCTCTTCCTGGGCGATCGCCACTGCGCGGAACCGGCGGCGCGAAAGGCGAACCGTGTAGGCGCCAAGCAGGAAGATCGCCAGCAGCGCCGCTATCGAGCCGATGCGCAGCCAGTTTTCGACCCGGTCGGTGTGGGCGTCGCGCGCCGCGATGGCTGCGCCGCCAATGCGCCGGATCGTGTCCATGCTGGCCCGGATCTGGTCCATGGCGGCCTTGCCCTGGCCGCTGCGGACCAGTTCCAGAGCTTTTGCCGCATCGCCGCGATCGTAGAGTGCAATCGTCTCAGCCAATTCGGCCTGGTTTTGTGAAAGCGCGTCCTTGACGTGGTTGATCTGCTGTACGAGTTCGTCGTCCGGGGCGGTCATGCCGTCGATGCGGGCAAGCTGGCCCGGAATGGCGTCGACCGCCTGCCGATAAGGCTGGAGGTAGGATTTCTCGCCGGTCAGGAGATAGCCGCGCTGGCTGGTCTCGGCCTCCTGAGCCATCGCAAGCAAACCGGAAAGCAATTCCTGATACTCGACCGCCTCGCGCGCGGCCTCACGATTGGCTCTCTGGGTCTCGACCAGCACGGCGCGTGTGCCGACGATCAACGCCAGCACGGCGAAGCCGATGAACAGCGGCAGCGATTGCCACCGCATGGCGCGTCGAAGGCGAACAATCATTCGATATGCCGGACCAAAAGGAGTTTCCCGCGGGCAGCATTTGGTAAGCGGCGGCGGGGCCGAACGCAATATGCCTCGATCCTGAAGCCGGCATCCGCCGCCAGCCTTGCGAAACCGTGATCATTTGGCTAAGGAGGCGCGCATTCAGCGGCCGGCTTCTGTCGAGCGCTTACTTCCCCTTTCGGTCCTGGGCCGGCTTCAGTCAAAGGCATTTCGCTTCCATGGCGCGCATCGTGATGAAATTCGGCGGAACCTCCGTCGCCGACATCGCCCGCATCCGCAATGTGGCGCGTCACGTCAAACGCGAGGTCGACGCCGGCCATGAGGTCGCTGTCGTGGTTTCGGCGATGGCGGGCAAGACCAATGAACTGGTTGGCTGGACGCGCGAAGCCTCGCCCATGCACGACGCGCGCGAGTATGACGCCGTGGTCGCCTCGGGCGAGCAGGTGACTGCCGGCCTGCTGGCGATCACACTGCAGAATATGGGCGTCCATGCCCGCTCCTGGCAGGGCTGGCAGATCCCGATCAAGACCGACAACGCGCATGGCGCGGCGCGCATCCTCGACATTGACGGCGCGTTCCTGATCAAGCGCTTCGGCGAGGGCCAGGTGGCTGTCGTCGCCGGCTTCCAGGGCATCGGCCCGGACAACCGCATCGCCACGCTCGGCCGCGGCGGCTCCGACACAAGCGCGGTGGCCATTGCCGCGGCGGTCAAGGCCGACCGCTGCGACATCTACACCGATGTCGACGGCGTCTACACCACCGATCCGCGCATCGAGCCGAAGGCGCGGCGGCTCAACAAGATTTCGTTCGAGGAAATGCTCGAAATGGCCTCGCTCGGCGCCAAGGTCTTGCAGGTGCGCTCGGTCGAGCTTGCCATGGTGCACAGGGTGCGTACGTTCGTGCGGTCGTCCTTCGACGATCCCGATGCGCCCGGAATGGGGGATTTGCTCAATCCTCCGGGAACGCTCATTTGCGACGAGGAAGAGATCGTGGAACAGCAGGTCGTCACCGGAATTGCCTACGCCAAGGACGAAGCGCAGATTTCTCTGCGCCGCGTCGGCGACCGCCCGGGCGTTGCCGCCGGCATTTTCGGCCCGCTGGCCGAGGCCAACATCAATGTCGACATGATCGTCCAGAACATCTCAGAGGACGGCAAGTTCACCGACATGACCTTCACCGTGCCCTCCGGCGACGTGGACAAGGCGCTGGCCGTGCTGGAGCGTCTGAAGGCTTCGATCGGCTATGACGTGGTGCAGTCGGAAGCCGGCATGTCGAAGGTTTCGGTCATCGGCATCGGCATGCGCAGCCATGCCGGTGTGGCCGCCACCGCTTTCAAGGCGCTGGCCGACAAGGCGATCAACATCCGCGCCATCACCACCTCCGAGATCAAGATTTCGATACTGATCGACGGTCCCTACACGGAACTCGCGGTTCGCACTTTGCATTCCGTGTACGGTCTGGATAAGCAGTAGCGAGAGCGATTTGAGTTGTTGCGTGTGCGCCGGTGGCAGTGGAAACTGCGGCGGGCAAAATGCCCATTGGAGAAGAAGCCGCGATGCGTGATACGGCCAGTGGCCCGCGCGTTCTGCTGAAACGGCTGCGCGAGCTCATGCAGGAGCCGCTGGAGCCGCAGGAGCGGCTCGACCGGATCGTGCGCGACATCGCCTCCAACATGGTCGCCGAGGTCTGCTCGCTCTATGTGCTGCGCGCCGATTCGGTGCTCGAACTCTATGCCACCGAAGGTCTGAACCCGAACGCCGTCCATTTGGCGCAGCTGCGGCTGGGGCAGGGCCTCGTCGGCACCATTGCCGCCAGCGCGCGGCCGCTCAACCTCTCCAATGCGCAGGAACATCCGGCCTTCGCCTACCTGCCGGAGACCGGCGAAGAGATCTACAATTCCTTCCTCGGCGTGCCGGTACTAAGGGCAGGGCGCACGCTCGGCGTGCTGGTGGTGCAGAACAAGACCATGCGCCACTACCGCGACGACGAGGTCGAGGCGCTGGAAACGACCGCCATGGTGATCGCCGAGATGATCGCCACCGGCGATCTCGCGCGCCTGACCCGGCCCGGCCTCGAACTCGACCTGCGCCGTCCCGTCAGCTTTACCGGCCTGTCCTTCAACGAGGGTGTCGGCCTCGGCCATGTCGTGCTGCATGAGCCACGCATCGTCGTCACCAATCTGTTCAACGAGGACAGTGAGGAAGAGGTGCGCCGGCTGGAGACGTCGCTCGGTTCGCTCAGGCTTTCCATCGACGACATGCTGGAGCGGCGCGATGTCGCCTTCGAGGGAGAACATCGCGAGGTGCTCGAGGCGTATCGCATGTTTGCCAACGACCGCGGCTGGGTGCGCCGGCTGGAAGAGGCGATCCGCAACGGCCTGACGGCGGAAGCGGCGGTGGAAAAGGTGCAGAGCGACATGCGCGCCCGCATGCTGCACATGACCGATCCTTATTTGCGCGAGAGGATGAGCGACTTCGACGATCTCGCCAACCGGCTGCTGCGCCAGCTGATGGGGCGCGGGCCTGACGACGTCGCGGCGTCACTGCCGAAGGATGCCATCCTGGTCGCGCGCTCGATGGGCGCGGCCGAACTGCTTGATTATCCCAGGGACAAGCTGCGCGGCGTGGTGCTGGAAGACGGCGCTGCCACCAGCCATGTCGTCATCGTAGCGCGCGCCATGGGCATTCCGGTCGCCGGCCAGATGAAGGGCGCCGTTTCCATGGCGGAAAACGGCGATGCCATCATCGTCGACGGCGAGGAAGGCACCATCCATCTGCGGCCGCAGCCCGACCTCGAAGCTGCCTATGCCGAAAAAGTGCGCTTCCGGGCGCGCCGGCAGGAAGTCTACCGGGAACTGCGCAAGAAGCCGTCGGTGACCAAGGACGGCGTCCAGGTCGACCTGCTGATGAATGCGGGCCTGGCCGTCGACCTGCCGCAGCTGGCCGAGGCGGGTGCGGCCGGCATCGGCCTGTTCCGCACCGAATTGCAGTTCATGGTCGCCTCGACCTTCCCGCGCGCCGAGGCGCAGGAGCGGCTCTACCGCGACGTGCTGGACGCGGCGCGTGGCAAGCCGGTCACCTTCCGCACCATCGACATCGGCGGCGACAAGGTGCTGCCCTACTTCAAGGGCGCTGTCCAGGAAGAAAACCCTGCGCTCGGCTGGCGCGCGATCCGGCTGACGCTCGACCGGCCGGGTCTGCTCAGGACCCAGATCCGCGCTCTGCTGAAGGCCTGCGGCGGGCGCGAACTGAAGCTGATGCTGCCGATGGTGACCGAGCTCGGCGAAATCGCCCAGGCGCGCGAGATCATCGACCGCGAAGTGCGACATCTCTCCCGCTTTGCCCACCATCTGCCGACCAGCCTCAAGGTGGGCGCCATGCTGGAAGTGCCGTCGCTGCTGTTCCAGCTCGACGAGTTGATGAAGGCGGTCGATTTCGTCTCGGTCGGCTCCAACGACCTGTTCCAGTTCGTCATGGCGGTCGATCGGGGGAACACGCAGCTCTCCGACCGCTTCGACACGCTGTCGACGCCGTTCCTGCGGGTTCTGAAGCAGATCGCCGACGCCGGGGTTCGCAACCACACGCCGGTGACGCTGTGCGGCGAGCTTGCCGGAAAACCCATTTCCGCCATGGCGCTGATCGGCCTCGGCTACCGCTCGATCTCGATGTCTCCAGCCTCGATCGGCCCGGTCAAGGCGATGTTGACCGAACTGCCACTGGAGGAATTGGAGGCTTTCTTTGCCGACAATCTGATGGCGCCAGCTCAAGGGCTGCCGATGCGGGCGCTGCTGCAGGCCTTCGCCGACGACCGCTCCATCCCGCTATAGCATTAGCCATGGTCAATCTTCCCCGCGAGCGTATGGATCAGGTCGTCAAGCGTTTCGAGATGCTCGAAGCGCAGATGTCGGCCGGCCCGGCGGCCGATGCCTATGTGAAGATGGCTTCCGAATATGCCGAGCTGCAGGACATGGTGGCCAAGGTCAGGGAACTGCGCTCAGTCGAGCGCGAGCAAGCCGACCTCGAGGCGATGCTTGCCGACAAGGGCACCGACGCAGAGATGCGGGCCCTGGCGGAGGCAGATTTGCCGGGCGTCGAAGCGCGAATCGAAGAGCTGCAGAAGGACATCCAGATCCTGCTGTTGCCCAAGGACGCGGCCGACGACAAGAACGCCATCCTTGAAATCCGCGCCGGCACCGGCGGCGATGAGGCGGCATTGTTCGCTGGCGACCTGTTTCGCATGTATGAGCGCTATGCCGCCGAACGCGGCTGGCGCTTCGAGACGGTGTCGGCCAGCGACGGCGATGCCGGCGGCTTCAAGGAAATCATCGCCACCATTTCCGGTAGGGGCGTCTTTGCCCATCTGAAATTCGAATCCGGCGTGCACCGCGTGCAGCGCGTGCCGGCGACCGAGGCCAGCGGGCGCATCCACACCTCGGCGGCGACGGTGGCCGTTCTGCCGGAAGCCGAAGAGGTCGACATCGACGTCCGCGCCGAAGACATCCGCATCGACACGATGCGCGCCTCGGGTTCGGGTGGCCAGCACGTCAACACCACCGATTCGGCCGTGCGCATCACCCATTTGCCGACCGGTATCATGGTGGTGCAGGCGGAGAAGTCGCAGCATCAGAACCGGGCGAAAGCCATGCAGATTCTGCGTGCGCGGCTTTACGACCTCGAGCGCAGCAAGGCGGACGAGGAGCGCTCGGAGTCACGCAAATCGCAGGTTGGTTCGGGCGACCGTTCGGAGCGCATCCGCACCTACAATTTCCCGCAGGGCCGCCTTACCGACCATCGTATCAACCTGACGCTCTACAAGCTCGACCGGGTGATGATGGGCGAGCTCGATGAGGTCATCAATGCGCTGATTGCCGACCATCAGTCGAAGCTGCTCGCCGATATTGGCCTCGATGGCTGACATGTTGCCCGGCGCGCTCGGGCCGTTGTTGCGGGTGGCGCGGGAGCGGCTTGCCGCGGCCGGCCTTTCCGACTCGGCGCTGGATGCCAGGCTGATCGTCGAACATTTTTCCGGCACGGACCGTACGCAGGCGATCGCCGACCCGCAACGGACGGTCGATGCGGGTGCGGTTGCCGCAATCGGCGCTGCTCTGCAGCGCCGCATGGCCGGCGAACCGGTGCACCGCATCCTCGGGTTTCGCGAGTTTTACGGCCTGCGGCTGTCGCTGTCGCCGGAAACGCTGGAGCCGCGGCCGGACACCGAAACGCTGGTCGAGGCGATCCTCCCTTTTGCCGGCGCGACGGCCGAAAGGCTAGGGCTATGCCGTATCCTCGATCTCGGCACCGGTACCGGCGCGATTGCGCTGGCGCTGCTCAGCGCGGTTCCGGCCGCGACCGCCACCGGGGTCGATGTTTCACAAGACGCGCTGGCAACCGCGATACGCAATGCCGAGCAACTCGGACTCGCCGGCCGGTTCGTGGGGCTGCAGTCCGACTGGTTCGAAAAAGTTTCGGGCCGATACCATGTAATTGCCGCAAACCCTCCCTATATACCGTCTGGAGACATTGGAAATCTGCAGGACGAGGTCCGCGATTTCGATCCACACAGAGCCCTTGATGGCGGTGTGGACGGTCTTGGCCCTTACAGGATCATCGCCGCCGAGGCGGCAAAGTTTCTGGAAGCAGAAGGCAAGATAGCGGTCGAGATCGGCCACACGCAGCGCAATGAGGTCAAAGACATATTCGCGGCAGCCGGCTACAGGCTGGCCGGGGCATTTGTCGATCTTGGCGGAAACGACAGGGTTCTTATGTTTGAACAGGGAAAGCCTTGACGCAGTGCAAAAAAGCGCTTGGCAATGCCGGGGAATGCGGCTAGGGTCCGCCCTAACCGGATGAGACGAAGCAGGCAGTGCTCTTAGCGATTCGGTTTTCCTTGGAAATAGCTGCCTTCTTGCGCAAACGACGCCCAAGCTTCGTGCGGGAATCGTCCGGCAAGTGATGTAACCGGAACAGGATGACACGTGGCGCCAACGCAATTGATGCGGGCGAACGCCGGTGAAGAAACGAAACGGCTGGCTCCATGAGCGCCTCCGTTCGTGAAACGTTTTTCGAAAATTTCAAGATGAAGAGAGTCTTATGAGGCCACAACAGCAGAACAGGCGCATGCGCGGTCGCAACAACAATGGCGGCGGCGGTGGCAACAACAATAACAACAACAACAACCGCAAGGGCCCAAATCCCCTGACGCGCAACTACGAGAGCAACGGCCCGGACGTGAAAATCCGTGGATCGGCTCAGCAGATCGCCGAAAAATACGCCATTCTGGCCCGTGATGCGCAAAGCTCCGGCGACCGGGTTATGGCGGAAAATTACCTCCAGCACGCCGAGCACTACAACCGCATCATTGCCGCCGCACAGGCGCAGATGCCGATCCAGAATGCCCCGCAGAACCGCGACGAATTCGACGACGATGAAGATCGCGACGATTTTGACAATGCCGGCAGCGGCAATGGCGGCGAGACTCAAGCGCCGATGGCGAACCACGGCAACGGTCCGCAGCCGACGATTGAGGGCACGCCGGCCGAACTCGCATACGGCCAGGAAAACGGCCGCGAGAACAACAGTGGCCGTGACAATAATGGCCGCAACAACAACGGCCGCGACAACAATGGCCGCAACCGTGACCGCCGCCCCAATGGCGGCTATGGCCAGAACGACCAGCGTGGCGAGCAGAACGGCCAGCGCGGCGACCAGCAGCGCTTCACCGAAACCCCGGCACAGGCGGAAACCGTTTCCGCGGTTGAGCCCGAAGCCGAGAGCGGTTTCTCCGAGCGGGCGCCGCTGTACGAAAACCTGTCGCCGGCGGCTCTTGCCGCCCGGGCCGAACTCAATGAGGCAGCCGCCGAGAGCGGCGCTGCCCGTCGCCCGCGGCGTCCGCGCCGCCCGCGCAACAATGCCGATCAGGTCGGTGACGAACAGTCTGGTGGTGGCCAGGTGGTGGATGGCGCCGGCGAGACCGCTGCCGCTATTGACGTGGTGGATGCGGCGCCGGCCGAAAGCCCGGCCGGCGACCCGTTCGCCGTCGACGCCAACAACTGACCCACAAGACATAAGTCGGTGAAACGGCGGAGAGAAATCTCCGCCGTTTTCGTTTGCTCGGCCATGCAATATCATCAGCCGGACGTCTTGAGCGGCAATGGCTTGCGCCCCATATCTGGCGTGAACTGGACCCGGCTCGGATGAGCGGGTCCGTCACCGCAATCTGATCCGGTGCCGCAAAGCGGGCCGGTGATGGAAGGAGACAGATATGAACCTCGAGAAATACTCCGAGCGCGTCCGCGGATTCATTCAGTCCGCCCAGACCATGGCGCTCTCGCGCAATCACCAGCAATTCACTCCCGAACATATGCTGAAGGTCCTCGTCGATGACGATGAGGGGCTGGCCGCCTCGCTGATAGAGCGCGCCGGCGGCAACGTGCGCGACGTCAAGCTCGGCGTCGAGACCGCCCTTGAGGCCATGCCCAAGGTGGAAGGCGGCAACGGCCAGCTTTATCTGGCGCAGCCGCTGGCCAAGGTGTTTTCGACCGCCGAGGAATTGGCCAAGAAAGCCGGCGACAGTTTTGTCACGGTCGAGCGACTGCTGCAGGCGTTGGCGATGGAGAAGTCGGCCAAGACGGCCGATATCCTGTCCAAGGCCGGCGTCACAGCGCAGGCGCTGAACCAGGTGATCAACGACGTCCGCAAGGGCCGTACCGCCGATTCGGCGAGCGCCGAGCAGGGCTATGACGCGCTGAAGAAATACGCGCGCGACCTCACCGCCGATGCCCGCGCCGGCAAGCTCGACCCTGTGATTGGCCGTGACGATGAGATCCGCCGCACCATCCAGGTGCTGTCGCGGCGTACCAAGAACAACCCGGTGCTGATCGGCGAGCCGGGCGTCGGCAAGACGGCGATCGCCGAAGGCCTGGCGCTGCGCATCGTCAATGGCGACGTGCCGGAATCGCTGAAGGACAAGCAGTTGATGGCGCTCGACATGGGCGCGCTGATTGCCGGCGCCAAATATCGCGGCGAGTTCGAGGAGCGGCTGAAGGCCGTGCTCAACGAAGTCACCTCGGCGGCCGGCGGCATCATCCTGTTCATCGACGAGATGCACACGCTGGTCGGCGCCGGCAAGGCCGATGGCGCCATGGACGCTTCGAACCTGTTGAAGCCGGCGCTGGCGCGCGGCGAACTGCACTGCGTCGGCGCGACCACGCTCGATGAATACAGGAAGCATGTCGAGAAGGACGCGGCCCTTGCCCGCCGGTTCCAGCCGGTCTTCGTCAACGAGCCGTCGGTGGAAGATACCGTGTCGATCCTGCGTGGCCTGAAGGAGAAGTACGAGCAGCACCACAAGGTGCGCATCTCGGATTCGGCGCTGGTCGCGGCGGCGACCTTGTCCAACCGCTACATCGCCGACCGTTTCCTGCCGGACAAGGCGATCGACCTTGTCGACGAAGCCGCGTCGCGGCTGAGGATGCAGGTCGATTCCAAGCCCGAGGCGCTGGACGAAATCGATCGCCGCATCATGCAGCTCAAGATCGAGCGCGAGGCACTGAAGGTCGAGAAGGACGAGGCGTCAAAGGACCGGCTCGCGCGTCTCGAAAAGGAACTCGTCGGCCTCGAGGAGGAATCGACCGAGATCACCGCCAAATGGCAGTCGGAGAAGCAGAAGCTTGGCCTCGCCGCTGACCTCAAGAAGCAGCTCGACGCGGCCCGCAACGACCTCGCCATTGCCCAGCGCAAGGGTGAATTCCAGCGCGCCGGCGAGCTTGCCTATGGCAAGATCCCGGAACTGGAAAAGAAGCTGAAGGAAGCCGAAGCCCAGGACGGCAAGGCCGGCATGGTCGAAGAGGTGGTCACGCCCGACCACGTCGCCCATATCGTGTCGCGCTGGACCGGCATTCCGGTCGACAAGATGCTGCAGGGCGAGCGCGACAAGCTGCTGCGCATGGAAGACGAGATCGGCAAGCGAGTCGTCGGCCAGGGCGAAGCGGTACAGGCGGTGTCCAAGGCCGTGCGTCGTGCCCGGGCCGGGCTGCAGGATCCGAACCGGCCGATCGGCTCGTTCATGTTCCTCGGACCGACCGGCGTCGGCAAGACCGAACTGACCAAGGCGCTGGCCAATTTCCTGTTCGACGACGAGAGCGCCATGGTGCGAATCGATATGTCGGAATACATGGAGAAGCACTCGGTCGCCCGGCTGATTGGCGCGCCTCCCGGCTATGTCGGCTATGAGGAAGGCGGCGCGCTGACCGAAGCGGTGCGGCGCCGGCCCTATCAGGTCGTGCTGTTCGACGAGATCGAGAAGGCGCATCCGGATGTCTTCAACGTGCTGTTGCAGGTGCTCGACGACGGGCGGCTGACCGACGGGCAGGGCCGCACGGTCGACTTCCGCAACACGCTGATCGTCATGACGTCGAACCTCGGCGCCGAATATCTGGTCAATCTCGGCGAAGAGCAGGATGTCGATGCCGTGCGCGGCGAGGTTATGAGCGTGGTGAGAGCCTCGTTCAGGCCGGAGTTCCTCAACCGCGTCGACGAGGTGATCCTGTTCCACCGGCTGCGCCGGCAGGATATGGGTCGCATCGTCGAGATCCAGCTCAAGCGGCTGGAAAATCTGCTCGTCGACCGCAAGATCACACTGTCGCTCGACCAGGAATCGATCGACTGGCTGGCGGCGAAGGGCTACGACCCGGCCTATGGCGCTCGGCCGCTGAAGCGGGTGATGCAGAAGGACCTGCAAGATCCGCTGGCGGAAAAAATCCTGCTTGGCGAGATCCTCGACGGCTCGACCGTCAAGGTCACCGCCGGCTCCGACCGGTTGAATTTTCGGTCCAGGCCCACTGTGGTGCCGACCGACGCGGCAGCCTGATCCAACGCCGCGCGTCCGACCGGACGCGCGGCATTTTCTTGTGAAACAACAATCCTTTGACAGGGTGCAGATGACGCTGGACGACTACAACAGCTTCTGCGCCTCGCTGCCGCAGACGACGCACGTCGTGCAGTGGGGCGGCGCCGATGTCTGGAAAGTCGGTGGCAAGGTCTTCACCATCGCCGGCCATGACCGGGAGGGTGGCGTCTTCGTCACCTTTAAATGCTCTGAAATGGCTTTCGACGTGCTGAAGGATCAGCCCGGCTGCCGGCCGGCGCCCTATCTCGCCTCGCGCGGCATGAAATGGATCCAGCGTCAGACAAGCCAGAGCATGGATGATGATGCGCTGAAGGACTATCTCGGCGAAAGCCACCGCCTCGTCGTCCTCAAGCTGACGAAGCAGACGCGCAAGGAATTGGGCCTGTAGCAACCAGTAATCCGCCATCTTCATGCCCGGTTCATGTTGGAAAGCTTATGTTGTGGTTTGCTGGCGAAGGGGTTTGCCTGCAGGCTTTTGACGACCAGGGCGTTCCTTGCGCATCCAAACGGTGGCGAGAACGTTCTGGTGGGAACACTGCCGGGCGGCGGAAATTACGCATGACCCCGAAAATCGAAATTCGATTTTCGGAAAGGATCATGCGCAGACATGAAGTGTTACAGCGTCCTTTGCGCGTCCAAACGGACGCGCGGCGCTGTAAGTAACGGAGAGTTTGACCACCATGTTCCGCACGATCCTTGCCTTTTCGGTGCTCGCCGCCGGGCTGCTCACGTCCAGCGCCATGGCATCGCCGACTATGGACAACGCACTGCCGGCGGTCCGCGCCGCCGATAGCGGCGGCATTGTGCTTGCCCAGGACGGCAATCTCGACATCTATTACGACGCCAGGGGCAACCGCGTCATCGTCGATGCCGAGACCGGCAAGGTCATCGCCATCCAGCCGCCGCAGACCAGGCTCGACCGCCGCGCGCTGCGCCGGGAAATGCGGGCACGTGAGCTTGGACGCGCACCGGTCGAAGACGACGACCGCTACTATCTCGACGATCCCGAAGACATGGCGCGTTTCCGCCGCAGGCAACTGGACGATCAGGGACGAATCCCCGGCCCGCCGATTGATGAATACGATCCTGAAAGCGACAGATTCCTGGGGGCCGCTCCGCAGGATGATGCCAATGACAGAGACACCTATCCGGAAGCGCCGAAATCCGCTGAACCGCGGCCCGTCAAGCGCCAGCCGCTGAACGAAGCCTCTATCGATCCCGCCGAACCGGCGGCGCCCGCCGGCCAGGCCGCGCTGCCGCCGAAAGCCGGTGGCAAGACCGTGGTCGATCCCTCGCTTTCACTCGGCGCACGCCAGGATGTAGCCGCCTTGCAGGTGCTGCTTGACCGCGCCGGCGCTTCACCCGGCGTCGTCGACGGGCGCTTCGGCTCCAATGTCGACAAGGCGCTTGCCGCCTACAACCAGATCACCGGCAGCAATCTGCGCTCGACCGACGCCGTCGGCATCCAGGCTGCGCTGGCGCAAACCGGTGGCGATGCTTTCGCCAATTATACGATCACGCCCGAAGACGCGGCCGGCCCTTACGTCGCCTCGATACCGGAAGATTACAGCCAGAAGGCACAGCTCGACCGCATGGCTTACACCTCCGTCACCGAAGCCTTGGCCGAACGCTTCCACATGGACGAGAACTACCTGAAGGGGCTCAATCCCGAGGCCGACTTCAGCCGTCCCGGCACCATCATCAAGGTCGCGAATTTCGGCAGGCTGGTGGCGACGCCGGTTGCCCGCATCGTCGCCGACAAGGACAAGAAGCAGGTGTTCGCCTATGACGCCGGTGGCAAGCTGGTCGCGGCCTATCCGGCCACCATCGGTTCAGCCGACACGCCCTCGCCGACCGGCACCCATACGGTGTCGCGCGTCGCGCTCGATCCTAACTACACCTACAACCCCAGCATCAATTTCAAGCAGGGCCAGAACGACAAGATCCTGACCATCCCGCCGGGTCCGAACGGCCCGGTCGGCTCGGTGTGGATTGCGCTGGACAAGCCGACCTATGGCATTCACGGCACGCCCGATCCCTCCAAGATCGGCAAGACCGAAAGCCATGGCTGCGTGCGCCTGACCAACTGGGATGCGCGTGAACTGGCCAAGCTGGTGTCGCCGGGCGTCACCGTCGAGTTCGTCGGCGGTCCCTCGGCCGATGATGTTGCGGAGCAAGTGAGCGCTCCAGCGCAGTGATGTCGGCCTGCCCATAAGGCAGACCGATATCCAAAGCTGGATTCATGAGCGCAGGGCGCTGGCTGGTTGTTGCCGGCCCGCAACAAGTCTAAGCAGACGCTCATGAAGTCTCCGAGCGAAGCCGCAGCCGTTCCCCTGACCAGGTCTCTTTCCAACGGTACATTTTGCCCGCAGTCGCAGCGCAAGTTCGTGCTGGTTGCGGCGATCCTTGCGTCAGCGCTCGGCTTCATCGACGGGTCGATCCTGGCCATTGCCATGCCGGCAATGCGCGTCGACCTCGGCGCCAGCCTGGCCGAGGTCCAGTGGATTTCCAACGCCTATGCGCTGACGCTGTCGGCGCTGATTCTGGCCGGCGGCGCCGCCGGCGACCGGTTTGGCCTCAGGCGCGCCTTCGTTGCCGGCATTGCGTTGTTCATCGTCGCTTCGCTGGCCTGCGCGGTGGCGCCGAATGCGCTGGTGCTCATCGCCTTTCGCGCCATTCAGGGCCTTGGTGCAGCGATCATGGTGCCGGGCAGCCTCGCCATCATCGCCAAGGCCTATCCGAAGAAGGAGCGCGGCCGGGCGATCGGCATCTGGGCCGCCGCCTCGGCGCTGACGACGGCGCTCGGTCCAGTGCTCGGTGGCTTCGTCCTGTCGGCCTTTGGCGGCGGTATCTGGCGGGCGATCTTCGCCGTCAACCTGCCGCTCGGGCTGATCTCGATCTATCTCCTGCTGGCCAAGATTCCCGCCGACGCGCCGACGGAGAAGCGAAGCCTCGATCTCGGCGGCGCCGCTCTCGCCACGCTTGCCTTCGGGGCGCTTGCCTACGGACTGACCTCGATGAGCGCCGAAGGCAGCGGGCTGATGTCGGGGCCGAGCATCGCCGCAGGCGCCGTGCTGCTTATCATCTTCATCGTCTTCGAGCTTCGGCAGCGCGAGCCGATGATCGATCTTAAGCTGTTTCGGATCGGCGCCTTCGCCGGCGCCAACCTCGCCACCTTCTTCCTGTATTTCGCGTTGTCGGCCAATCTGTTCTACCTGCCGATGCTGTTGATCGCCGGATGGGGGCTGAGCACCAAAGAGGTCGGTTTCATCTTCCTGCCGTTGTCGGCGTCGATCGCGCTGCTGTCGGGTCTCGTCGGCCAGTGGTCGGATCGCATCGGTCCGCGTTTTCCGATCGCCAGCGGCTGCCTGGTGGTCGCCATCGCCTTTGCCGGGCTGGCTTTGCTCACTCATGCCGGCATGCACAATTTCTGGACCGGTATCTTTCCGATGATGGCGGTGATGGGGCTCGGCATGGCGCTGGTTGTGTCGCCGCTGTCGACGGCGGTCATGACCGCGGTTGAGGACAAGGATACCGGCGCCGCTTCCGGCATCAACAATGCAGTTTCGCGCATTGGCGGGCTGATTGCTGTGGCGGCGATGGGCTCGCTCGCGGCCTGGGTCTATTCGACGATGCTCGATACCAGCGTCAGGCCGGGCATCCCGGGATTCGGCGAACCGGCATTGGCCGGCCTGGCGCCAGACCTTGATGCAACACGGCTCGCCGCCAGCGATGCGGCGTTCGCGGCCGTGTCGACAGTGACGGCCGTGCTTTGCCTCCTTGCCGCTGTTATCGCCTGGGCCACCGTTTCGGGGCAAAAGCTGCCTTGGTCACGAGCCGAAGAGGAGCAGTCGACCTGATTCGGAGCCGACCCGATTCGGAATGCTCTGATGGGGCGATTATGATTCGCCGGCGTCGAGTGTGACGGCTTAAAGCGCGTCGCGCTGAAACGGATTCATACGACGCGCTTTAGTCTTTGTTTTGACGCATGTCCTTGTCCCAGAGCCGCGGCACACTTCTGGGCGACATGCATTAGCCTTCGATCTTGGCGCTCGCGACCTTCAGCGGATTGCTGTCTTCCTGCTTGAGCAGTTCATCGATGCGCTCGCGCTCGCGCTGGAAAGCGACCAGGTCGTCGCCCTTCAGCACCTTGCCGACCGGCAGGCGCACGCGCATCGGGTCGACCTTGGTGCCGTTGACGATCAGCTCGTAGTGAAGATGCGGACCGGTGGAGAGGCCGGTCTGACCGAGGAAGCCGATGGTCTGGCCCTGGCGGACATGAACGCCCGGTTCGATGCCTTTGGCAAAGGCGCTCTGGTGATTGTAGGAGGTCTCGTAGCCATTGGCATGGCGGATGATGATCTGTTTGCCGTAGCCGCCGGCCCAGCCGGCCTTTTCGATGGTGCCGTTGCCGGCGGCGATGATCGGCGTTCCGATCGGCGCCGCCCAGTCGACGCCGGTATGCATGCGGACATAACCGAGGATCGGATGCCGGCGGGCGCCGAAGCCGGAGCGGAATTTCCCGGCGGGCAGGGGATTGCGCAGCAGGAACTGCTCGGCGCTCGAACCATC
>NZ_JBTTIH010000001.1:6042500-6046851 GCF_054719535.1 Mesorhizobium sp. W050
CAGGCCAGTGGCGATTGAGAGACAAGCGGAACCTTCTGGAAAGTAGGGCCATAGTGGGTGACAGCCCCGTACGCGTAATGCAATCAATCGTCCTCGAGTAAGGCGGGACACGTGAAATCCTGTCTGAAATTGGGAGGACCACCTTCCAAGCCTAAGTACTCGTGCATGACCGATAGCGAACTAGTACCGTGAGGGAAAGGTGAAAAGCACCCCGACAAGGGGAGTGAAAGAGTACCTGAAACCGATTGCCTACAAACAGTGGGAGCCCGTAAGGGTCACCACGTACCTTTTGTATAATGGGTCAGCGACTTAGTGTGACGAGCAAGCTTAAACCGCTAGGTGTAGGCGCAGCGAAAGCGAGTCTGAACAGGGCGTTCAGTTCGTCGCATTAGACCCGAAACCGAGTGATCTAGCCATGAGCAGGTTGAAGGTAAGGTAACACTTACTGGAGGACCGAACCCATAACTGTTGCAATAGTTCGGGATGACTTGTGGCTAGGGGTGAAAGGCCAATCAAACTCGGAAATAGCTGGTTCTCCGCGAAATCTATTTAGGTAGAGCGTCGACCGAATACCCCAGGGGGTAGAGCACTGGATGGGCTAGGGGTCCTCACCGGATTACCAAACCTAACCAAACTCCGAATACCTGGGAGTACTAGTCGGCAGACACACGGCGGGTGCTAACGTCCGTCGTGAAAAGGGAAACAACCCTGACCTACAGCTAAGGTCCCCAAGTTATGGCTAAGTGGGAAAGGATGTGAGGATCCCAAAACAACCAGGATGTTGGCTTAGAAGCAGCCATCATTTAAAGAAAGCGTAACAGCTCACTGGTCTAAATAAGGGTCTTTGCGCCGAAAATGTAACGGGGCTAAAGCCATACACCGAAGCTTAGGGTTTGGTCCGCAAGGGCCAAGCGGTAGCGGAGCGTTCTGTAAGCTGACGAAGCCATACCCGTGAGGGGTGGTGGAGGTATCAGAAGTGCGAATGCTGACATGAGTAACGTAAGGGGAGTGAGAGACTCCCCCGCCGAAAGACCAAGGGTTCCTGCTTAAAGCTAATCTGAGCAGGGTTAGCCGGCCCCTAAGACGAGGCGGAAACGCGTAGTCGATGGGAACCACGTTAATATTCGTGGGCTTGGAGGTAGTGACGGATCGCGCAAGTTGTCCAATCTTATCGGATTGAACGGGCAGCGGAGCGGTTCCAGGAAATAGCTCCTCCTTATAAACCGTACCCGAAACCGACACTGGTGGTCAGGTAGAGTATACCAAGGCGCTTGAGAGAACTATGCTGAAGGAACTCGGCAAATTGCACGCGTAACTTCGGAAGAAGCGTGACCCTTTTCTACGCAAGTAGAGGAGGGTGGCACAGACCAGGGGGTAGCGACTGTTTATCAAAAACACAGGGCTCTGCGAAGTCGCAAGACGACGTATAGGGTCTGACGCCTGCCCGGTGCTGGAAGGTTAAGAGGAGGGGTGCAAGCTCTGAATCGAAGCCCCAGTAAACGGCGGCCGTAACTATAACGGTCCTAAGGTAGCGAAATTCCTTGTCGGGTAAGTTCCGACCTGCACGAATGGCGTAACGACTTCCCCGCTGTCTCCAGCATAGACTCAGTGAAATTGAATTCCCCGTGAAGATGCGGGGTTCCTGCGGTTAGACGGAAAGACCCCGTGCACCTTTACTATAGCTTTACATTGGCATTCGTAGTGGCATGTGTAGGATAGGTGGTAGGCTTTGAAACCTGGGCGCCAGCTCAGGTGGAGCCACCCTTGAAATACCACCCTTATTACTATGGATGTCTAACCGCGGCCCGTTATCCGGGTCCGGGACAATGTATGGTGGGTAGTTTGACTGGGGCGGTCGCCTCCTAAAGAGTAACGGAGGCGCGCGATGGTGGGCTCAGAACGGTCGGAAATCGTTCGCTGAGTGCAATGGCATAAGCCTGCCTGACTGCGAGACTGACAAGTCGAGCAGAGACGAAAGTCGGTCATAGTGATCCGGTGGTCCCGCGTGGAAGGGCCATCGCTCAACGGATAAAAGGTACGCCGGGGATAACAGGCTGATGACCCCCAAGAGTCCATATCGACGGGGTTGTTTGGCACCTCGATGTCGACTCATCGCATCCTGGGGCTGGAGCAGGTCCCAAGGGTATGGCTGTTCGCCATTTAAAGCGGTACGTGAGTTGGGTTCAGAACGTCGTGAGACAGTTCGGTCCCTATCTGCCGTGGGTGTAGGAATATTGAAAGGATCTGTCCCTAGTACGAGAGGACCGGGATGGACGGATCTCTGGTGGACCTGTTGTGGCGCCAGCCGCATAGCAGGGTAGCTATATCCGGACGGGATAACCGCTGAAGGCATCTAAGCGGGAAACCCACCTTAAAACGAGTATTCCCTGAGAACCGTGGAAGACGACCACGTTGATAGGCCGGGTGTGGAAGAGCGGCAACGCTTGAAGCTTACCGGTACTAATAGTTCGATCGGCTTGATCGTTCTCATTCCTTATGCTCATCGTGAACACGATGATCTGACCAGCGCTCACGCATGAGCGGCCCTTACGGGCCTATGCTCCGCGAGGGCGCCGGAAAACCGGCGACGCGCAGTCGCGCTTGCGGGCTTGCGCCCGAAAGCAAAACACAAACGTCGCCTTGGCACGAAAAAACAGCTTCTCGATATAACGTGCGTTTTGCCGACCTGGTGGTTATGGCGGAGCGGCTGCACCCGATCCCATTCCGAACTCGGCCGTGAAACGCTCCAGCGCTGATGGTACTTCGTCTCAAGACGCGGGAGAGTAGGTCGCTGCCAGGTCTGCAAAACGCACGTTGAACTCTCATCCGCAAACCGGATGAAACTGAAATCTTCTCTCTACGAAAAGGCCCGCCAAGGGATCACGGGCCGCGCAAGCGGCCCTTTCATTTGGTCAGCCATATACCTATCTGTAAGCCATCCTGTTCATAGGCTTACGTCCAGATAAGCAAGCAAACGCTTGCTTCAGATCCGGAGCAAGCAAGAGCTTGCCCTGGAGAGTCCGGAGCAAGCAAGAGCTTGCCCTGGAGAGTCCGGAGCAAGCAAGAGCTTGCCCTGGAGAGTCCGGAGCAAGCAAGAGCTTGCCCTGGAGGTGACGCGGGGTGGAGCAGCCCGGTAGCTCGTCAGGCTCATAACCTGAAGGTCACAGGTTCAAATCCTGTCCCCGCAACCAACAAAAAAAGCCCGCTTCACGCGGGCTTTTTGCGTTCGGACCGTGCTCGATGGCGATTTTAACCTGCACCAGGGGTCGGAAGCAGGCGAAGCCGACGCCGTGGGACAGAAAAGCCAAATCATGACCCCCAACCGCCCGCAGCTCGCAGGCCTTTTTGTATTCGGCACCTTTGCCCACGCGAAGCCGGTTGGCTCCCGGCTCTGTCAGCGCGGCAACCGCCACGCGCCGGCGCGATGGTGACCGGACGCTTTGGATCCTGCAAAACCAGGCGACGAACCATTCTCTCGCCATCAGATCTTTGAAAACGAACCGTGATCGTGCGCTTCCAATCATTGCTATCTATTGTTACCGGGCTTTGATCGGCGCCATAATCTTCCAGGAGGTTGCCGTGCCCGACTACGCTCTGAACGACCACTATGAGAGCTTTACCAGGAAGCAGCTCGAATCAGGCCGCTACAACAATGCCAGTGAGGTTGTTCGCGCCGGCCTGCGTATGCTCGAGGATTTCGAGGCGGAGCGGGAAAGATGGCTGCGAGAGGAGGTTCCGGCGCGCCTGACCGAGCTCCGGCAGGATCCGGCTAAACTAAGGGCATCCCTGTCGAGACAGTTTTTTCGCGGCTCGAGGCGCGTCATCACGCGAAGCAGGCGAAAGCCAAATAGGCAATGGAGTACCGCATTGTCTTCCACCCCAAGGCGGAAACTGAACTCGACCAGCTCTATGACGACATAGCCGACCCGTGCGTCGCCGGCGATCGCTTGGAATTTCGTTCTCGGCATCGCGACCATTTCCTGAGCGTGTCCACTTTTCCACAGTGCGGCACAGAGCGGGTCGAGATCATGCCTGGTCCGCGGGTTATCGGCTACCGGCGTGCCCTCAGCATTGCTTTCGCAGTCGATGCCGATCGGGTCGTGATCCTGGGTGTCTTTTTCGCGGGCCGGAACATCACGGCGGAATTGCTGGAAGGCCGGCTCTGAAGCACTGCTCAGGCTGGCGTGGGGATCGACACTCGCCAGGAGGCGATTCTCAGGCCGATGGTACGCATCTGCCGTCGAGGGGTGGGGGCTTGTTGGAAGAGTGAACCGCGGCGGAACGCCACTCACAATTTCAGTCAAGCCAGCTCACGAAATTCCGCCCCGTGGATATCTCCACGAGAAATCGA